>NZ_CP071139.1:7751110-9022916 GCF_017639205.1 Streptomyces nojiriensis
ATCAGCAGGCCGCCATCGGTGGGGGTGTCGTTGATGTGCTCCCCGTCGAAGTACTTGCGCAGGACCACGCTCGTGATCCCGGTGGTCGACAGGGTGTCGAGCACGCCGAGCCGCTGGAAGACATCGAGGCTGGCCGGCAGGAGCCCCTTGCCCCGGGACTCGTGGTGCGGTTCGGTGCGCCGGTCGATGACCCGCACGGCGAATCCGCGCAGTGCCAGGTCGCAGGCGAGCGTCAGTCCGGTCGGACCGGAGCCGGTGATCAGAACGTCGGTCATGGGATGTCCTCTCCTCGTCGATGCCTCAAGGAAAGCGGCTCCCGAGGAAAAAGCAACCCGGTTAAAAAAATAACCCGGTCACGAATCCGTGCTACGCTGTGTGCATGGAGAACACGACGGGTCTGCGCGAGAACAAGAAGCTCCGTACGCGCCACCGGCTGGCCGCCACGGCGCTGGAGCTCTTCCTGGAAAGCGGCTTCGATGCCGTGTCGGTGGCGGACGTCGCCGCCGCGGCCGAGGTCTCCAAGCCCACGCTCTTCCGGTACTTCCCGACCAAGGAGGACCTGCTGCTCGACCGGTTCGCCGACCATCAGGACGAGGCGGCGCGCATCGTGCGCGAGCGGCCCGCCGGTCACACCCCGGTGGGCGCGGTGCACGCGCACTTCCTGGCCGCCCTGGCCGAGCGGGATCCGATCACCGGGCTGTGTGACCACCCGAACGTGATGGCCTTCCAGCAGCTGGTCTACAGCACCGCCAGTCTGAAGAGCCGGCTGAACCGCTACACCGAGCTCGAGGTGGAGCTGCTCGCCGCCGAGTTGGAGGCGGAGGCGGTGCCCCCGCTCGCCGCCCGGCTCGCGGCGACGCATCTCGTGGCCGTCCGCCACGAGTTGGGCCGGGTGAACTGGCGGCGGATCGAGGCGGGTCAGAGTGCGGACGAGGCCCACGCGGCCGCGGTGGCCGATGCCGACCAGGCCTTCGCGATGCTGGCGGACGGCCTCGACAGGGCCCTGCCGGCAGCCCCTGCCCCGCCGATATCCCCGGCCGCGCCCTGACGGCCCCCCGCCCGCGGGCCCGGGCGGGGCGGAGTCAGCCGAGCAGTATGCGCTTCAGCTCGCGGGCGGCGCGCGGCGGAGCCACGTCGGTGCGATGGGCCAGGGCGATCGTGCGGCGCAGCGGGGAGCCGGCCAGCGGGGTCACCCGCAGACCCGGACCGGCGCGATCCACCACCATCGCCGGGACCACCGCGACACCGAGCCCCGCCCGGACGAAGCCCAGGACCGCGTCCATCTCGCCGCCCTCCACGGTGAAGACCGGCTCGAAGCCCTCCGCCCGGCAGGCGGCCACCGTGAGCTCCCGCAGGTCGTAGCCGTGCCGGAACATCACCATCGGCTCATCCCGCAGTCCCGGGATGGTCAGCTCGCCGCCCCCGCCGGGCGCCGGCCGTTCCGCCGAGGAGACCACCACGAGGTCTTCCGTCAGCAGTTCCACCGTGGTCAGGGCCGGTGCCGAAGGGGGCAGCGGCAGCGCGATCAGGGCCAGGTCCAGGGCTCCGCGCGCGAGCTCTCGTACGAGGTCGAGAGAGCCGCTTTCCTCGATCAGCAGCTCGATCCCGGGATGCGCGTCGTGGAAGGCCCGCAGGACGTCCGGCAGCAGACCCGTGCAGATGCTGGGCGTGGCGCCGAGCCGGACGCGGCCGCGCCGGAGCTGCGCCAGTTCCTGCACCTCCAGCCGCGCGGTGTCCGCATCCGCCAGGATCCGCCGGGCCAGCGGCAGCAGCGTCTCACCCGCGTCGGTGAGTGCGATGTTTCCCCGGGCCCGGCTGAACAGCTCGGCCCCGAGTTCCCGTTCGAGCGCCTTGATCTGCTGCGAGAGCGAGGGCTGGGCCACGTGGACGCGCTCCGCGGCCCGGGTGAAGTGCAGGGTCTCGGCGACGGCCACGAAGTACAGGAGCTGCTGGAACTGCATCCGCCCAGGCTAGCGCCTTTGATAGATGCTCTCTATCGATATCAGCTCCATCATGTCTTGGACCTTTCAGGCTCCCCGTCCGTACCGTCGAGGACATGGCTCTGGCAACGCGGACGGATCGACGGCCGTCCATCACACGCACGATCTGGGACTCCTCCGTCGGCAAGAAGTCCGTGATGGCCGTGTCCGGCCTGATCATGCTCGGCTACCTCGTCGTGCACATGCTCGGAAACCTCAAGATCTTCTTCGGGGCGGCCGAGTTCAACGGCTACGCCCACTGGCTGCGCACCCTCGGCTCGCCCTTCCTGCACCACGAGTGGGCCCTGTGGCTCGTCCGCGTGGCACTGCTCGCCGCAGTCGTCGCCCACGCCGTGTCCGCGTACCAGCTCAGCCGCCGCGACATCAAGGCCCGCCCGGTCAAGTACGCCCACAAGCGCCGCCGCGCGAGCTACGCCACCCGCACCATGCGCTGGGGCGGCATCATCCTCGGCCTGTTCATCGTCTGGCACCTGCTCGACCTCACCACGCTCACCGTCAACGAGCGCGCCTGGTCCGGCCACCCGTACGAGAACGTCCTGTCCACCTTCTCCACCTGGTACGGGAACACGATCTACATCGTGGCCATGGCCGCTCTCGGCCTGCATGTCCGCCACGGCTTCTGGAGCGCCGCGCAGACCCTCGGCGCGGGCAGCGCCCGCCGCGAGCGGACGCTGAAGTTCCTGGCCAACGGCCTGGCCCTCGTCCTCTTCGCCGGCTTCGTGTCCGTCCCCGTAGCCGTCATGACCGGAGTGGTGAACTGACCATGAGCGCACCCCAGCACCCCCACTACGCCGCCTACACCACCGGCGAGCCCGTCGCCGACACCAAGGCACCCGAAGGCCCGATCGCGGACCGTTGGGACCGCCGCCGCTTCGAGGCCAAGCTCGTCAACCCGGCCAACCGCCGCAAGCACACCGTCATCGTCGTCGGTACCGGCCTCGCGGGCGGAGCGGCCGGCGCGACACTCGCCGAACAGGGCTACCACGTGGTCCAGTTCTGCTTCTCCGACTCCCCGCGCCGAGCCCACTCCATCGCCGCCCAGGGCGGCATCAACGCCGCCAAGAACTACCGCAACGACGGCGACTCGGTGCACCGCCTCTTCTACGACACCGTCAAGGGCGGCGACTTCCGCGCCCGCGAGTCCAACGTCCACCGCCTCGCCCAGATCTCCGTGGAGATCATCGACCAGTGCGTGGCCCAGGGCGTCCCCTTCGCCCGCGAGTACGGCGGCCTCCTCGACACCCGCTCCTTCGGCGGCGTCCAGGTCTCGCGCACCTTCTACGCCCGCGGCCAGACCGGCCAGCAGCTCCTGCTCGGCGCCTACCAGGCACTCTCCCGGCAGATCGCCGCGGGCAACGTCGAGATGCACGCCCGCACCGAGATGCTCGACCTGATCGTCGTGGACGGAGTGGCCCGCGGCATCGTCGCCCGCGACCTGATCACCGGCGAGATCTCCACGTACTACGCCGACGCCGTGGTCCTGGCGAGCGGCGGCTACGGCAACGTCTTCTACCTCTCCACCAACGCCATGAACTCCAACGCGACCGCCGTCTGGCGGGCGCACCGGCGCGGCGCGTACTTCGCCAACCCCTGCTTCACCCAGATCCACCCCACCTGCATCCCGCGCACCGGCGACCACCAGTCCAAGCTCACCCTCATGAGCGAGTCCCTGCGCAACGACGGACGCATCTGGGTCCCCAAGGCCCAGGGCGACACCCGTGCCCCGGCCGACATCCCCGAGGCGGAGCGCGACTACTACCTGGAGCGGATCTACCCCTCCTTCGGCAACCTCGTGCCCCGCGACATCGCCTCCCGCGCCGCGAAGAACGTCTGCGACGAGGGCCGCGGCGTAGGCCCCGGCGGCCAGGGCGTCTACCTCGACTTCGCGGACGCCATCCGCCGCATGGGCAGGGACAAGGTCGCCGAGAAGTACGGCAACCTCTTCGAGATGTACGAGCGGATCACCGCGGAGAACCCGTACGAGGTCCCCATGCGGATCTACCCCGCCGTCCACTACACGATGGGCGGCCTGTGGGTCGACTACGACCTCCAGACCACCGTCCCCGGCCTCTTCGCCATCGGCGAGGCCAACTTCTCCGACCATGGCGCGAACCGACTCGGGGCCTCCGCCCTGATGCAGGGCCTCGCCGACGGCTACTTCGTCCTGCCGTCCACGATCAACGACTACCTGGCCCGCCACCCGCACCCGGACACCGTGGACGACACCCACCCCGAGGCCGCGGCCGCCGTGCGGGAGGTCCGCGACTGCCTCGCCAAGCTGCTCACCGTCGACGGCGACCGCACCCCCGACTCCTTCCACCGCGAGATCGGCGAACTCATGTGGGAGTACTGCGGCATGTCCCGCACCGAGGAAGGGCTGCGCAAGGCCCTCGCCCGGATCCCGGAGATCCGGGAGGAGTTCTGGCAGCGCATCAAGGTCCCCGGCAGCGGCGAGGAGTTCAACCAGTCCCTGGAGAAGGCCAACCGCATCGTCGACTACCTCGAACTCGCCGAGCTGATGTGCCTCGACGCGCTCCACCGCGCCGAATCCTGCGGCGGCCACTTCCGCGAGGAGTCCCAGACCCCGGACGGCGAGGCCGCCCGCCGCGACGAGGAGTTCGGCTACGCCGCCGCCTGGGAGTACCAGGGCACCGGGGCCGCCCCCGTCCTGCACAAGGAAGACCTCGTCTTCGAGTACGTCCACCCCACCCAGCGGAGCTACGCATGAAGCTCACCCTGCGCGTCTGGCGCCAGCGCGGCGCCGACGCCCCCGGTCACATGGTCTCCTACGAGGTCGACGGCATCTCGAAGGACATGTCCTTCCTGGAGATGCTCGACACCCTCAACGAGGACCTCATCCTGCGCGGCGAGGACCCGGTCGCCTTCGACCACGACTGCCGCGAGGGCATCTGCGGCGCCTGTAGCCTCGTCATCAACGGCGACGCCCACGGCCCGGAACGCACCACCACCTGCCAGCTCCACATGCGGTCCTTCGCCGACGGCGACACCATCGACGTCGAGCCGTGGCGGGCCGCCGCCTTCCCGGTGGTCAAGGACCTCGTCGTCGACCGCGGCGCCTTCGACCGGATCATCCAGGCCGGCGGCTACATCACCGCCCCCACCGGCGCCGCCCCCGAGGCGCACGCCACCGCCGTACCCAAGGCCGACGCCGACTTCGCCTTCGAGCACGCCGAGTGCATCGGCTGCGGCGCGTGCGTGGCGGCCTGCCCCAACGGCTCCGCGATGCTCTTCACCTCCGCCAAGGTCAACCACCTGAACGTGCTCCCGCAGGGCTCGCCGGAGCGCGAGACCCGGGTGCTGGACATGGTGGCCCGGATGGACGACGAGGGCTTCGGCGGCTGCACCCTGACCGGCGAGTGCGCCACGGCCTGCCCGAAGGGCATCCCGCTGCCGTCGATCGCCGCGATGAACAAGGAGTGGCTGCGGGCGGTGCGCAAGGGCCCCCGCTGACCCCGGGGGCCCAGGGCCCCCGGATCTCCCCCGCTCCGCCGCCGCTCGTGCGCCGATCGGCTGACCGGAACGGCCCGTACCGCGCCGCGCCCCGGCGCCGTCCGGGCCGTGGGGGACAGTGGCGCCATGCCAGAAGCCCCCGCCGGGTCCGGACCGCGTCGCCGAGCCGTCCTGGCCGCCGCCCTCGTCCCGCTGGCCGGGGCCGGGTGCTCGGGCGAGGCAGCCTGGCGCACCCCGGCGCCCGGTGCGCCGGCCAGGCCCAAGGACGCCCTGATCATGGTGATCCGGCACGCGGAGAAGCCGTACGCCGGTGGCGTCGGCCGGGACGCGGAGGGCGAGGACGACCCCGGTTCGCTGGCCGGCCGCGGCTGGCGCCGGGCCGAGCGCCTCCCGCGCCTGTTCCCGCCGGCCCCCGGCTCCTCGCTGCCCCGCCCGGCGGCGCTCTTCGCAGCAGGCGGGAAAGCAGCCGCCGCCCCCGCGCGGTGCCAGCAGACGGTGTCGGCGCTCGCCACCGCCCTGCGCACCCCTGTCCGTACCGAGTTCGCCGTCGGCGCCGAAGCCGCCCTCGCACAGGCCGCGTCGGCCGCGCCCATGCCCGTACTCGTCTGCTGGGAGCACAGCGGGATCCCGCGGCTGGTCCGGGCCCTCGGCGCCCATCAGGTCCCCGGCACCCCGGCCACCTGGCCCGACCGGCACGACCTCGTCTGGGCGTTCACCCGCCGCCAGGGGCGGTGGACCTTCCGCGAACTGCCGCAGCACCTGCTCCCCGGCGACGTCTGAGCCTCACCGGCGGATCAGTTCGTTCCGGTCGGCCCGAGGGCCCGCGCCAGGTACGGGGCCGTACGGCTGCCCGGCGCGGCGGCCACCTCCGCCGGGGTGCCCGCGGCGACCACGCGGCCGCCCGCCGTGCCGCCGCCCGGACCCAGGTCGATGACCCAGTCCGCGCCCGCGACCACCTCCATGTCGTGCTCCACGACCACCACCGAGTGCCCGGCGTCCACCAGTCCGTGCAACTGCCGCAGCAGCACCCGTACGTCCGCCGGATGCAGCCCGGTCGTCGGCTCGTCCAGCAGGTACAGCGTGTGGTCCCGGCGCAGCCGCTGCAGCTCCGTCGCCAGCTTGATCCGCTGCGCCTCGCCGCCGGACAGCTCGGTGGCCGGCTGCCCCAGCCGCAGGTAGCCCAGCCCGATCTCCTCCAGCGCCCGCAGGCTGCGCGCCGCCGCCGGGACGCCGGCGAAGAAGGCGGCCGCCGACTCCACCGTCAGGCCCAGCACCTCCGCGATGTTCAGGCCCTCGTACCGGACCTCCAGGGTCTCGGCGTTGTACCGGGCCCCCGCGCACTCGGGGCACGGGGCGTACGTACTGGGCAGGAACATCAGCTCCACCGAGACGAAGCCCTCGCCCTGGCAGGTCTCGCAGCGGCCGCCGGGCACGTTGAAGGAGAACCGGCCCGCCTTCCAGCCGCGTGCCCGCGCCTCGGGGGCGGCCGTGAAGAGCCTGCGCACCACGTCGAACAGCCCGGTGTACGTGGCCAGGTTGGACCGCGGTGTCCGGCCGATCGGCTTCTGGTCGACCTCCACCAGCCGTCGTACGGGGAAGTCCGCTTCCGCGAGCCGCTCGCCGACCTCCCGGGCCAGCACCTGGCCCACCAGCGTGGACTTGCCCGACCCCGACACCCCGGTGACGGCCGTGAACACACCGAGCGGGAAATGCGCCTCCAGCTCCCGCAGGTTGTGCCGGTCCACCCCAGTCAGCCGCACCGCCCCGGTCGCCCTACGCACCCGCCGGGGGGCCGCGGCCGGCTCCCGCGCCGCGAACAGGTGCCGGGCCGTCGCCGACCCCGCCACCCCGGCCAGGTCCTGCGGCGGCCCGCTGTGGAGCACCTGCCCGCCGTGCTCCCCGGCCAGCGGACCCACGTCCACCAGCCAGTCCGCGTGCCGCACCACATCGAGATGGTGTTCCACGACGAAGACCGTGTTCCCGGCCTCCTTCAGCCGGTCCAGTACGCCGAGCAGCGCCTCGGTGTCGGCCGGGTGCAGCCCCGCCGACGGCTCGTCCAGTACGTACACGACCCCGAACAGCCCCGACCGCAGCTGTGTCGCCAGCCGCAGCCGCTGCAGCTCGCCCGCGGACAGGGTCGGCGCGGTCCGGTCCAGGCTCAGATACCCCAGCCCCAGCTCTCTGACGGGTCCGATCCGGGAGCGCAGGTCCTCGGCGAGCACCCGCGCCGCCTCCCCGTCCAGGGACGCGGAGGCCAGTACGCCGTCCAGGTCGGTCAGCGCCAGCGCCGCCAGCTCCGCGATGGTCCGCCCGGCGAAGGTGACGGCGAGGGCCTCCGGACGCAGCCGCCGCCCCTCGCACACCTGACACGGCGAGTCGGCGAGGAACTTCTCGGCGCGGGCCCGCAGGGTGGCGCTCTTGCTGTCGGCGAAGGTCCGCATGACGTAGCGGTGGGCGCTCATGTACGTTCCCTGGTAGGGCCGTTGGATCCGCTCGGCCTCCCGCACCGGGTGCACCGTCACCACCGGCTGTTCGTCGGTGAACAGGATCCACTCGCGGTCCTTCGCGGGCAGCTCCCGCCAGGGCCGGTCCACGTCGTGGCCGAGGGTCTCCAGGACGTCCCGCAGGTTCTTGCCCTGCCAGGCCCCCGGCCAGGCGGCGATCGCACCCTGACGGATCGACAGCTCCGGGTCGGGCACGAGGAGTTCCTCGGTGGTGCGGTGGATCCGGCCGAGCCCGTGACAGGACGGGCAGGCCCCGGCGGCGGTGTTGGGCGAGAAGGCGTCGGAGTCGAGCCGCTCCGCACCCGGCGGATAGGTCCCGGCCCGCGAATACAGCATCCGCAGGGAGTTGGACAGCAGGGTCACCGTGCCGACCGAGGAGCGCGAGCCGGGGGAGGAGCGGCGCTGCTCCAGCGAGACGGCCGGCGGCAGCCCGGTGACGGAGTCCACCTTCGGCGCGCCGATCTGGTGGATCAGGCGCCGGGCGTACGGGGCCACGGACTCGAAGTACCGGCGCTGGGCCTCGGCGTAGAGCGTGCCGAAGGCGAGCGAGCTCTTCCCGGAGCCGGAGACCCCGGTGAACACGGTCAGCGCGTCGCGCGGGATGTCCACGTCGACGCCGCGCAGATTGTGCTCCCGGGCACCCCGGACCCGTACGTACGGGTCGCGGTGGGCCTGAGGATCGGTGAACTGGTGCATTCGCCCCAGTTTAGTCGTGGCTGGCCGCGCGGCGTCAGCGGGTGATGGCCATGATGGCCTCCGCCACCGCCGGATGCTTCAGATAGTCGAGCACGCTGTGCGGCCACAGGGGAGCGATGCTGATCTCCGGCCGACCCTCCACCCCGTCGAACACCCGGGCCAGCTCACCCTTCGGAACAGCGACGAAGTCTCCGACATCCGCGATGTCGACCCACCGCTGCACGCCCGGAGGCCTGACACCCCGGCCCTCCAGCGGGCCGGGATCGAGGCGGTGGAAGACGGCGTTGGGCAACGCGAGCGGGGACCCCAGGGTCAGGAGGAGCCGTACGTCGAGTTCGCCCGCCAGGTCGTGCAGGGCCTCGTAGGCGACCACGCTCCCCAGAGAGTGCGCGACGACGACATCCGGTCGGTGCCGGAGCATCGAAGCCTTCACCCGCTCGCGCACGGGTGCGCGCCCGGTGGCGAAGTACCGGGTCACCTCGGGGAAGAACAGCTTCACGCTCTTCTCCACCACCGCGGGTTTCTGCCCGGTCCGCTCGGCGACCTGCCCGCAGATCCACCGCAGCCAGCCGGTGGCCCGGCCCTGCGCCCCGCTCGGGTCCACGCCCCAGACCCGCGCCCACTGCTCGACCAGCGCCAGCTCCTCGTCGGCCGGCTCGGCGCTCTGCTTCTCGCTGCGCAGCAGATCGGCGTAGTAGGCCGTCTCCAGATCGAGCCCCGGGACGGCCTCCCCGATCGCCGCGAGCCAGTCGGTACGCAGCCGGTTACTGCCGAGCTGGGGCGTGCTGTCGGCGGCCTTGTAGTTGCGGACGCCGTGGACGCCGAGGACGCGGGTCATGCGGGGGACTCCTCCGAATCGGCCTCGCCGCAGTCGTAGACCGCAAGGGCTCCGTTGATGGTGACGAACAGCCTCCCCGGGCCTGCGAACCCGAAGTTGTCCGGTTGGTCGAGCAACGGAATGCGCCTGACAAGGCGCAGGCCGTGGGACTCCCAGATCTTGATCACCGAGGTCTTCGAATGCTCCACGACCGCGAGCGCGAACCATTTGCTGTCGGGGGAGAAGGCGAGGCGATGCAGCGCCTGCGGGTGTCCGCCGATGCGGAGGGTCTCGGCGGGCGGAGGGGGAAGTGATCCTGTGCGGAGGATCTGCAGTGATCCAGAGTAGCCCGGGGCGATGAGGAGCTGACTGTCGGGTGAGAAGTGGAAATGGGAGCCGCTTCTCCCGGGCACCTCCGAGAGTGTTTTCCCGGTTGCCGGGTCGCGGAGTTCCAGACGCCCCGTGTTCCTGTTGAGGACGGCGAGCAGGCGCCCGTCGGGCGAGCCGACGGCACTGGACGGGGCGAACTGCGTCAGCTTCGGCGCCTGGGCCCCCTCGCCCAGCCCGCTCCAAAGGCGCAAGCGGCCCTCCCCGTCACCGCTGATCAGCAGCGACGGATCGGAGGGGTGGAACGCCACGCACATGTTGTAGGTGCTTCTGTCGTTGAGCTGGCTGATCGTTCGTCCCGAGGAGACCTCGACGACGTCCAACGAGGTCCAGCTACCGATGGCCAGTAGCGTTCCGTCGGACGAGAAGGAGAGGCGGCCGCCGACGACCATGGTCTTTCGACCCACCCTGCGGATCCATTCGAGCGTCTCGCAGGACCAAAGACCGACCCCCTCGCTGCCGAGCGCGGCGAGCAGGCGGCCGTCCGGTGAGAAGGCGATGGCCCGGCCCTTCTCCGTGTCGAGGGACACGCGGTTCCAGTCGTGTGTCGTCCAGACGGCCAACCCGCGTGCACCACACACGGCCAGCAGTTCTCCATTGGGGCTGAACTGCACGTCTTCGACACCTTCGCTGTGTTGCAGGCTCACATCCTCGACCGGATGATCCCCGGTCACGTCCCAGACGGAGGCGCCGAGGTCGTGGCGTCCGACGGCGAGCCGCCGGCCGTCGGGGGAGAACGCGAGGGCGCTGACCCTTCCGGTCACGTGGTGCCAGGGCTCTCCCACCAGAGTCCGCTTCTCGACGTCCCAGAACTGAATGCTCCGTGTCCAGGCGTTCGTTCCTAGCGCGAGGAGGCGGCCGTCCGGTGAGACGGCGATGTCGGTGATCGAGGCATGAGAATTTCCGAACAGAGGCGCGATTGCGCGCCATGTATCCGTCTCGACGAGGTGCACGCCCCGACTCGTGGCGGCAATCAGCCGGCTGCCGTCCGGCGAGAAGGCCACATCGTGCACCGCCGAGCTCACACGTTCGACGAAGGGGGTGCTGGCGTCGACCCGACCACCCTCTGCCCAGAGAAGGGAATGCGCCTCTTCCGGCTGGAAGGCGACCATCCCCACGATGCGGGCGAACTGCTTCCGGTGCCTTGGAAGATCCAACCGATGGGCGTCGAAGGCGCACACCGACGCGCGGTCGGACGCCTTCCTGATCTGCGCGTGCGAGGACCACGAGGCACTCAGGAGCCGAATGTATTCTGCGGCTTGCTCGGACCGCGTCATGTCGATCGCCCGGTGATCCTGCCGAGGGTCGAAGCGGATGAGGAAGTAGGGGTCAGTCAGGAGCAACTCTGCGGACTCGGCCGCATCGGCCGCGGCGACGTGCCCCAGCGCGTGCCGCAGTACGTACGGTTCTGCGGAGTACCAGTTGTCGCATGGCTCGGCGGCACCCGCCGTGAAGGGCCCGACGATTTCCGAGAGCAGCCTCCGTTCCAGGTCCAGGCTTTGGGCGGCGTCCACCGGATCCGAACCCGCGGGGTGATCGTGCAAGTAGTCCGCCAGCCCCTGGTGGAAGATTCGGTAGAGGGCCACGTCGCTCTCCGGGTCGACTCCGGTACGCAGGAACGGCGAAGCCTCTCGCAGCGTGTCGAGGAACTTCCTGTCGGTGATGTCGTCGGCATCCATGGCTTTGAGGCACCGCCGCAAGGTCGTCAGCGGCATTCCGTCTCCGCGCGACCGGGCGAGGATCGAGAGAACCGCGCGCAACGCGGGGAACTCGTCGCGCCGGGCGAGGAGGACGGCCTCCATCAGGTCCGGCAGGTCTGCCGATGCCTCCCGGGCGTAGGCCCGTGCCGCGGTCTCGTCCTGCGGAGGGTACCTCAGGGTCACCAGGTAGTGGACGTACAGGCCGGCGAGTAGAAACGGCCCCCACAAGCTGTCCGGTCGCAGGTGACGGACGATGCCGCTCGCCCCCCGCTTCGCGAGAGTGTCGACGAACTCCGAGGCGGTGCCGGTGGCGTACGGCTTGCTGGCGCGAAGCAGCCGTTCGATGTAGTGGCGTACGTCGTCCTCCAGCGCGACGGGATCCGCCGTGTCCAGATCGATCCGGTCGGCGGCGATCTCCGAGAGCTCTTCGGCGCAGGACAGCCCCGCCACCACCTCGCGCCGTCCGCCCAGCAGGACCCTGCACGGCGCCTCCGCCAGCGTGCCGTCCCGTCGCTCCGGCGCGAGGAGGCCGCTGATCAGTCGCAGGACCGCGTGAGGATCGGTGCTCTCGTCCACGGCGTCCACCACGATGAGGCGCTGCTTCTGTTCCTGGGCGAGTGCCTTGCGCAGGAGGTCGGCGGTCCACAGGACGGGGTCGGCGCCGCCTGTTTCCCTTTCGCGGTCCGGGTCCTCCGGGTTCTCCTCGTCCTTGGGCGGTTCGAGTCCCGTCTGCTCCACGATGATGTCGATTACCTGCTGCACCGAGCGCTGGCGTGCGTGCAGGGCGACGATGTCGGGGACTTCCGGGAGATCGTACGCGGCGGACTCCCACAGCTCCCTGACGCCCCGTCGCAGCTTCGGGGCCGCCGCGCACACGACGAGGCCCAGCAGCCCCGACTTCCCGGCGCCGGCCGCGCCCGTGACGGTCAGCAGTGGACTGTCGCCCGCCAGCCATGCGTGGTAGCGCTTCAGCTCCGCGGTGCGGCCCGAGAAGAAGCCCGTCCTGTCGTCGGCTGAGATGAGGCCGCGCCCGGACGCGCGGTCGATGAAGTAGAGACTGTCGCTGATCTCCTTGCCCGCCGCGATCTGGCTGGCCAGGTCCCCGAGGTCCTCGCCGGGGACGAAGCCCAGGGAGCGGCGCTGCAACTGGATCTGTTCCGGGGTGCGTTCGGCCGTCAGGGGGTTCGGGAGGAACGGCCACTCGCCGTCGCCCTGCTCCACGCTGAAGCCGAGGGACATGCGCCATGTGATGTCCGCTTTGACCTCGGCGATCAGAGCCCGGACGAACCGTGTGAACACGATGGACTCGACGTCCAGGGCGAAGTCCGTGAAGAACAGCGCGTCCAGCGCCTTCACGACCCATCCACTGAACCGGCCGCTTTCCGTCGGCGAGCTGCTGATGGACGCGCCGAGCGACCAGACGCCGCGTTCACCGTCGAGTTCGGAGATCGGCTGCCGACCTGTCGCGGTGCCCGCCCCGCAGGTGTCGATCAGGAACACGACGCGCTTGCAGTCCGCGCCCCGTTCGGCCTCCTGCTGTGCCTTCTCGATCCACCGGTCGACGTCGACCTCGCGGTCGTCGTGCGCCACGAAGGAGAGACGGCCGCTGCGGTCGGCCCGGCCGTGTCCGATCAGGTGGACGACGAGGACATCGGTGGCGCCCCGCTCGTCGACGATCCACTTGCGCAACAAGGCGTCGATCTCGCCTTCCGACCGGTCCAGCGACGTTTCCCCCGCAGCGCCGAACTGCCGGAAGGCAGCCTGTACTTCCTCGACGCGTGAGCGTACGAAACCGAGGTCCTCCGTCTCCGACCCGTCGGCGAAGCTTCCGACCCCGATCGACAACACCATGAGGCCGGGCGTGCCCCGGCCTTCCGTCGTCCTGCTCAACACGCCCCTCGCACACATCGGTTGACACCGCGCCACCACCGAGAACGGCACGGCTCACCGACGCTACCCGATCCTCGGGCCTCACACCGCAGGGTCCCGGAGGCCCGCGATCCGGGCCAGGCGTGCGTAGGAGTCCAGCAGCGCCGTGCGGTCGTAGGTGGAGGTGGTGACCAGCAGTTCGTCCGCGCCGGTCCGCTCCGCCACCTCCGACAGCTGCGCCGCCACCTGGTCCTCCGTGCCGTGGAGGTGCCCGGCGAGGGCGCCCTCGTAGAGTTCGCGCTCCTTCGGCGTCATCTCCAGCGCCTCGATCTCCTCCGCCGGGCGCAGCGGCGGGAAGGAGCCGCGGGTGCGGGAGTGCGCGAGGGCCCAGGCCTCCGGGACCAGGATGCGGCGGGCCTCCTCCTCGGTGGCCGCGACCGCCACCGTGCCCGACACCACGACGTACGGCCGCGCGCCCCGCGCCGAGGGCCGGAACTCCTCGCGGTACGCCCGGGCGATCTCGCCCACCCGGCCGCGTGCCCGCAGGTCGCCCACCACCAGCGGCAGCCCGGCCCGGGCGGCGATGCCGGCGCCCTCGCCGGTGGCCAGGACGTAGGCGGGGACGTGCAGGCCTTCTGCGGGGCGGGCGTGCACCTCGGGGTGGGCCCGCTGGCTGCCGTCGAGCCAGCCCAGCAGTTCGGCCAGCTGTTCCTCGAAGCGGTCGGCGTCGCCGGTGTCGCGGCCCAGCGCCCGCCGGATGCCGCCCGTGAAGCCGACCGAACGCCCGAGGCCCATGTCGATCCGGCCGGGGAACAGCGACTCCAGGACCCCGAACTGCTCCGCCACCACCATCGGCTGGTGGTTGGGCAGCATGACCCCGCCCGTGCCGACCCGGATCCGGTGCGTCGCTCCGGCGACGGCGGCGGCCAGCACCGTCGGCGCCGAGCCCGCGACGCCGGGCACGCTGTGGTGCTCCGATACCCAGAAGCGGTGGTAGCCGAGCTCCTCGGCCGTCCGGGCCAGCGCCACGGTGTCGCGCAGGGCCTGCGGGGCCGGGTGCCCCTGGCGGGTGCGCGACCGGTCGAGTATCGAGAGTTTTCGGATCACACAGGACTCAACGCCCGGCGGCCGTGAGGATTCCCCGTACGGCTCTCCTACGCTGGCGGGATGAGTGAGCACACCACCCGGCCGCTGGCCGTCTTCGACCTCGACAACACCCTGGCGGACACCGGCCATCGCCAGTGCTTCCTGGAGCGCCGGCCCCGGGACTGGGCCGGCTTCTTCGCCGCCGCCCCGGCCGATCCGCCGCTCGCGCGCGGGGTCGCGCTGGCCGTGGAGAGCGCGGCCGACTGCGAGGTGGTGTATCTGACCGGGCGCCCCGAGCGGTGCCGCGCGGACACGCTCGACTGGCTCGCCCGGCACGACCTGCCCGAGGGGCGGCTGTTCATGCGCGGCAACCAGGACCGGCGGCCGGCCCGCACGACCAAGCTGGAGGTGCTGCGGCGGATCTCCCGGGGCCGGGAGGTGCGGATGCTCGTCGACGACGACGAGCTCGTCTGCCAGGCCGCGCGCGCCGCCGGATTCCGGGTGGTGCTCGCCGACTGGGCGGCGGACGCGCCCGAGCTGGAGTCGGCCCAGGAGGTCGAGGGCCGCACCTGATCCGGGGAGCCGGCGGCGGGGTCCCGGGGGCCGCGGCGGGGGCCGGCGCCGGTCCGGGGCTCAGTCCTCGCCCTCGAGGCGGAAGCCGACCTTGAGCCCCACCTGGTAGTGGGCGATCTCCCCGTTCTCGATGTGGCCGCGTACCTGGACCACCTCGAACCAGTCCAGGTTCCGCACGGTCTGGCCCGCCCGGGCGATCCCGTTGCGGATGGCCTGATCGATGCCCTCGTGGGAGGTGCCGACGATCTCGGTCACCCGGTACGTGTGATTGGACATGGAGGTCTCCCGACAGTGGGTGGCTTTTGCCTGGTTCTACGGTGCCCCAGTAAGTCCGGGTCCGCGAACTTTGGGCGAACAGTCCCGAGCGAAAGACCCTTGACCGGCCTATTGGTCTATGCCAATTTCGAGCCATCCGGGATCGAGCCCAGAAGGGGACCCTCTTGAAGATGCGCTTCCGCGCCGTGTGCACCGCCCTCGCAGCCGCTGCCGCCCTGACGGGCTGCAGCGGGTCGGCCGACACGGCCGGGGGGTCGCAGAAGGTCACGCTCTGGCTGATGAAGGGCAGCGCCTCGGAGGACTTCATCGGCAGGTTCACCGCGGAGTTCGAGACGGAACACCCCGGCGTCGACCTGGACGTCAGGATCCAGGAGTGGACGGGCATCGGCGACAAGGTCAACGCCGTCCTCGACGGCACGGGCAAGGAGGGCGCCGACGTCATCGAGGTCGGCAACACCCAGGTCGCCACGTACATCGAGAAGGGCGGCCTGGAAGAGCTCACCCTCGAAGGCCTGCGCGAATGGGGCAGCAAGGACTGGCTCAAGGGCCTCGCCGACCCGGGAACCATCAACGGCGCCCAGTACGGAGTCCCCTGGTACGCCGCCAACCGGGTGGTCATCTACCACAAGGACCTCTTCGCGGGCGCCGGCATCAAGACCCCGCCCAAGAACCGCCAGGAGTGGATCCAGGCCACCCAGAAGCTCGACAAGGGCGACCAGCAGGGCATCTACCTCGCGGGCCAGAACTGGTACGTCCTCGCCGGCTTCATCTGGGACGAGGGCGGCGAACTCGCCGTCGAGACCAACGGCAAGTGGGTCGGCGCCCTCGACGACGACAAGGCCCTCGCCGGCATGGACTTCTACAAGCAGCTCCAGGCCCTCGGCGACGGCCCCAAGGGCGCCGACGAGGAGACGCCCCCGCAGTCGCAGGTCTTCGCCCGCGGCCAGGTCGCCCAGATCATCGCCCCACCCGGCCAGGCCGCCGAGATCGAGGCGGCCAACCCCGCCCTGAAGGGCAAGCTCGGCTTCTTCCCGATCCCCGGCAAGACCTCCGACAAGGCGGGGGCCGTCTTCACCGGCGGCTCCGACCTGATCATCCCGGCGCGGACCGGACAGCGGAAGGGCGCCGTGGACGTGATCACGGCCCTCGTCAGCGAGAAGTGGCAGACCGAACTCGCCCGCACGATGAGCTACGTACCCAACAAGACCACCCTCGCGCGCGCCGTCGAGGGCAACGAGGGCGCGGCCGCCATGGCTCCCGGCGCCGCCCAGGGCCGTGCCACCCCCACCTCCGCCCGCTGGGCCGAGGTCGAGGCGAAGAACCCGATCAAGCCCTTCATGACGGCCGTGCTCACCGGCCGGGACCCCAAGCAGGCCGCCCGGGCCGCCTCCGAGGAGATAGGCAAGGTCCTCAGCTCCGACCGCTGAGCCCATGCCCCGGCCGCCGCCGGGACGGGGGTACCGCCGAGTTCAGCGTCCGCACATCCGAGGGCCGCTGAGCGGTCATGTCGAATCCAGCCGGTCACGGAAGAAGTAAAGGAGCCAGGCCACGCACCTGCGGGCCCGGCCCTCCGTGCCCGGATCAGGAGCCGCCATGACGATCGCACCCCTGTCCCCGTCCCCCCTCGCCGCCCCGGCGCCGGCCCCCTCACCGGCGCCCGCCGCCCGCCCCACCCCCGTCAGGGACCGGGTCGCGGCGCCCGGCGCGCCGTCCGACGGACCGCGCTACACCGTCCGCCTCGCCCGCGACGAGGACGAGGTGCGCGCCGCCCAGCGGCTGCGCCACCAGGTCTTCGCCGGCGAGCTCGGCGCCCGCCTGGACGGGCCCGAGCCCGGCCTCGACGCCGACGCCTTCGACGCGTACTGCGACCACCTCCTCGTCATCGACGAGGAGGCCGAGCAGGTCGTCGGCACCTACCGGCTGCTGCCCCCGGAACGCGCCGCCGTCGCCGGCCGCCTCTACTCCGAGGGGGAATTCGACCTCTCGGCCCTCGCCCCCATCCGCCCCGACCTCGTCGAGGTCGGCCGCTCCTGCGTCCACCCCGACCACCGCAACGGCGCCGTCATCGCCCTCATCTGGGCCGGCCTCGCCCACTACATGGACCGCACCGGGCACAACTGGCTCGCCGGCTGCTGCTCGATACCGCTCGCCGACGGCGGGGTCCTGGCCGCCGCCACCCGGGAGACCGCCCTCACCCGCAGCCTCGCCCCCGAGGAGTACCGGGTCACCCCCCACCTCCCCTGGAGCCCCGAGGGCATCACCTTCCCCGACCGCATGGAACTGCCCCCGCTGCTGCGCGGCTACCTCCGCCTCGGCGCCTGGGTGTGCGGCGAGCCCGCCCTCGACGCCGAGTTCGGCTGCGCCGACCTCTACGTCCTGCTCTCCCTGCGCCGGACCAATCCGCGCTACCTCAAGCACTTCCGCTCGCTCGTCCCGGGCGCATGAGCGTCTGGCTGCCCACCTCGCCCTGCACCCCCGAGGCCTGCGCCGGGCACGAGGGGGACACCGCGAGCGTTCCCCGGGCGGTGCTCAGACTCACCGCCGCCGTCGCCCTGATCCTGCTGGGGATCATGGGCGCCCCGCCGGTCCGGCTGCTGCCGGCCGGCCCCCGGCACACGGTGGTACGAGCCTGGTCGGCCGCGCTCGTACGGGCCTTCGGCATACGGATCACCGTGCACGGCAGCCCGGGTCCGGGCGGCGGCCGGCTGCTGGTCGCCAACCACATCTCCTGGCTGGACATCCCGCTGGTGGCCGCCGCGCTGCCCTGCCGGATGCTGGCCAAGAGCGACATCCGGGCCTGGCCGGTGCTCGGCCGCCTCGCCGGACAGGCCGGCACCCTGTTCATCGAGCGCGACCGGATCCGCGCCCTGCCCGCCACCGTCGGGAACCTCACCGGGGCGCTGCTGGCCGGGGACCGGGTCACGGTCTTCCCCGAGGGCTCCACATGGTGCGGGCGGGCCCAGGGCACCTTCCGCCGGGCCGCCTTCCAGGCGGCCCTGGACGCGCGGGTCCCCGTACAGCCGCTGCGGCTCACCTACCTGTGCCGCGACGGGAACACGGCCGGGGCACCCGCCTTCGTCGGGGACGATCCGCTGACCGCCTCGCTGTGGCGGATCGCCCGGGCCCGCGGAGTGCGGGCCGAGGTCACGCTGCTGCCGCGGATCCCGCCGGGCCGGTACGCGCACCGGCGGGACCTCGCGGCAGCGGCTCAGCGGGCCGTCGTCGGGGCGTGGACCGCGACCCCCGCCCCGGACCCGCTACCGGGCATCCCCGCTCAGCCGGCCACGCCGTCGGCGACCGACAGGGACAGCGCGAACCGGCCCGCCGCGTCCGTCCACCACTGGGTCAGTTCGAGTCCGGCCGCCGCCAGCTCCTTGCGCACACCCTCCTGACGGAACTTCGCGGAGACCTCCGTCAGGATCTCCTCACCCGCCGCGAACGGCACCACCAGATCCAGCGCCCGGATCTTCACCACCAGTTCCGACCGGGCCCGCAGCCGCATCTCGATCCACTCCTGCTCCTCGTTCCACACCGCCACGTGCGCGAAGTCGGCCGTGTGGAAGTCGGCCCCCAGCTCCCGGTTGACGACCGCCAGCACGTTCTTGTTGAACTCGGCCGTCACCCCCCGCGCGTCGTCGTAGGCCGACACCAGGACGGCCTCGTCCTTCACCAGGTCCGTCCCCATCAGCAGCGCGTCCCCGGGCGAGAGCATCGCCCGTACGGACGCCAGGAACACCGCCCGCTCCGGAGGCAGCAGATTCCCGATCGTGCCGCCCAGGAACACCACCAGCCGGGGCCCGGGGGAGTCCGGCAGTTGCAGCGCACGCGTGAAATCGGCCAGCAGGGCGTGCACCCGCAGCCCCGGATGCTCCGCCAGCAGCGTCTCGGCCGCCCCCCGCAACGCGCTCTCGCTCACGTCCACCGGCACGTACGTGTCCAGCGCGGGCATCGCCTCGATGAGGTGCCGGGTCTTCTCCGAGGACCCGGAGCCCAGCTCCACCAGGGTGCGGGCGCCGCTCTCGATGGCGATCTCCCGCGCCCGCTCCAGCAGGATCTCCCGTTCCGCGCGCGTCGGGTAGTACTCCGGCAACCGGGTGATCTCCTCGAAGAGCTCGCTGCCCCGCGCGTCGTAGAACCACTTGGGCGGCAGCACCTTCGGCGTGTGCGTCAGCCCGTGCAGCACATCCGTACGCAGTGCCGACTCCGCGGCGTGCTCGTCGAGTGTCCGGGTCAACTGGAAGTCGTTCACAGGGAGTTCTCCTTGAGCGGGGTCAGTTCGACCCTGGTGCGGGTGGCGGTCAGGAGGGTCCGGTCGGGCACTTCGCGCCACCGGGTGTCGTCGTCGTACGGCTCGGAGGCCACCACGGTGCGCCGCCGCTCCGCGTCGGCCAGGTACCAGAGCGAATCGCCCCAGGCCGTCGCGGCGATCGTGACGCCGTCCGTGAGCAGCAGGTTCAGCCGGGAGCCGGGAGCCGCCGAGGCCAGCTCCCGGACCGGCTCGGCGAGCGCCGTGCCCAGGTCGTCCCCGGCCCGCAGCCGGTGCAGGACCAGCGCCCAGACCAGCGCCGAGTCCGTGCGCGCGGCCAGCCGCAGCAGTTCCGCGGGCGGCAGCCCGGCCGCGAGCGGGGCGGCGGAGTCCGGCCAGTTCCGCACCGAGCCGTTGTGGCTGAACAGCCACGGCCCGTCCGCGAACGGCGCGGCCGCCGCCTCCCCGTCGGCCCCGGGGTCCGTGGCGTCCCGTACGGCGGCCAGCACGGCCCCGCTGCGGACCACCCGGGCGAGATCGGCGAAGGTCAGGTCGCCCCAGATCGGCCCGGACCGCCGGTAGCGGGCGGGCACCGGGTCCCCTTCCGCGTACCAGCCGATGCCGAAGCCGTCGGCGTTGACCGTCCCGGACACCTGGCGGCGCGGCTCCCAGGACTGGCGCACCAGCGAGTGCGCCGGCTCGATCAGCAGTTCCCCGAGCGCCACCACCGGGCCGAGGCAGGCCACATGACGGCACATCAGATGTCCCTCGCGGTCCGGAAGCCGGAGAAGATCTGCCGCCGCACCGGAAGGTCCCAGTTGCGGAAGGTGCCCCGGCAGGCCACCGGGTCCACGGCGAAGGAGCCGCCGCGCAGCACCTTGTGCTCCGGGCCGAAGAACACCTCCGAGTACTCCCGGTACGGGAAGGCCCGGAAGCCCGGGTACGGCAGGAAGTCGGAGGCGGTCCACTCCCACACGTCGCCGATCAGCTGGCGCACCCCGAGCGGGGAGGCCCCGGCCGGGTAGCTGCCCGCGCGGGCCGGGCGCAGGTGCCGCTGCCCGAGGTTGGCGTGTGCGGGGGTCGGATCGGCGTCGCCCCACGGGTAGCGGGTGGAGCGGCCGGTCGCCGGGTCGTGCCGTGCGGCCTTCTCCCACTCCGTCTCCGTGGGCAGCCGCCGCCCCGCCCAGCGGGCGTAGGCGTCCGCCTCGTACCAGCTGACGTGCAGAACCGGTTCTTCGTCCGGCACCGGCTCGACCACCCCGAAGCGGCGGCGCAGCCACTGGCCGGCCTCCCGGTGCCAGAACAGCGGGGCCTCGATGGAGTGTTCGCGGATCTGCTCCCAGCCCGCCGCCGCCCACCAGCGCGGATCGCGGTAGCCGCCGTCGGCGATGAACGCCAGGTACGCGGCGTTGGTCACGGGGACCGTGTCGATCCAGAAGGGCGCGGTGTCCCGGACGTGCGCGGGGCGTTCGTTGTCCAGCGACCACGGTTCGGCGGAGGTGCCCATCGTGAACGGGCCCCCGGGGACGAGGACTTCGACGGCGGGCGGCGGATCGAAGGGGCCGTCCGGCTCCGGGGCGGTCAGCAGGGGTGCGCCCCGCCGGAGCTGATGGGTGATCAGCATGGTCTCGTCGTGCTGCTGTTCGTGCTGGGCGATCATCCCGAAGGCGAAACCGTCGTCGAGCAGCGTGCTGCCCTCCAGCGGCGTCCGCTCCAGCAGGTCGAAGACCCGGCCGCGCACCTCGGCCGCGTACCGGCGGGCCTCCGCGGGCCCGAGCAGCGGCAGCTTGGGCCGCTCGGCGCGGGGGTGCTGGAAGGCGTCGTAGAGGGGCTCGATCTCGGGGCGCATCGACTCGCGTCCGGCGACGCGCTGGAGCAGCCAGAGCTCTTCCTGGTTCCCGATGTGCGCCAGGTCCCAGACCAGCGGCGACATGAGCGGGGAGTGCTGGGCGGTGAGATCCTCGTCGGTCACGGCGTCGGTGAGGCCGGCCGTGCGTATGCGTGCCGCGGTCAGGGCGGCGGCCGCCCGCTCCCGCAGGCGGGAGTCCGAGTCCGGGGCGGCGGCGGAGGGCGATCCGGTGGTCATCGGCGGACCTCTTTTCCGGTGAGCACCTGGGTGGATGCGTCGTCGGCCGGACATCGGCCGCGCAGTACGTAGCGTTCGGTGAAGGCACCGACCGTGTCCCGGACGTGCGTGCTCGCGCCGAGCCGGGGCAGGGCTTCGGCGGCGGCCCGGAAACAGGCCTTCGCGGACGCCCGCAGCTCCGGGTCGGCCAGGCCGTGCCGGGCGGCCGACCGCCAGAGCGGATTGCGGGGTGCCGGGTGGCCGCCGTAGGAGTCGGCCAGTCCCTTGGCCACCCGGTACGCGGTCTCGGTGGCCTCCGGATCGTCGAACAGCGCGTGCACGACGGCCACCGGGACCAGCCAGCCGTCGTCGCCGGACTGCGCGTCGATCATCCGCAGCTCCAGGTGGCCGCGCGGCCGGACCGGCGGGAAGAGCGTGGTCAGGTGGTAGTCCAGGTCCTCGGCGGTGGGCGGCCGCAGCGCGGGGTGCCCGCCCGTGCGCAGCCAGTCGCGGAAGGTCGTGCCGGGCGGGGTCTCCCACGGTCCGTCGTCCTCGTAGGACCGGACGCACATCACCTCGGTGTCCAGGGCCTGCCGGGTCCACGCGGCGCGAGGTTCCGCGTCCAGGGGCGGGGCGAGCGCGCGCCGGGTGTCCAGGTCGCTCCAGATCCCCTGCCGGGCACAGCGCCAGCCGGCGTACGGACCGTCGTGCGCGGGGGAGTTGGCGAAGGCGGCCACCAGGACCGCACCCAGCAGGTGCGCCAGCCGCCAGCGCCGGCCGTGGCCGAGCACGCCCGGCTCCTGGTACCCGGCGTCCACGCAGACCTGCACGGAGGCGGAGGCGCACATCATGGCGCGCCCGGCCGGGCCGGTGCGGTCGAAGTAGGACTCCATGGCGTCGTAGCGCGGGCTGTTCAGCAGCCGGCGGTACGGGCGGCGGGGGTCGCGGCCGAGGCCGCGCAGGACCAGGCCCTGGGTCAGCAGGGCGGCGCGGACGGCGGTGAGATCGGCCTGCAGGTCGTCCACGCAGCCGCTGAGGGAGGTGGAGGGGGCCGAGCTGAGCTCGAGCTGGCCGCCCGGCTCGACGGTCACCCGGGAGTGCAGGGGCAGTGCGCGGGCCGCGGCGTGGGCGGCCCGTAGCCGCTCGGGGGGCAGGGGCTGCTCGGGACGCTCGGCGTCCAGGACCAGCCATTCGAGCTCGGCGCCGATGAGGCGGGGCGGGCCGGTCTTGAAACAGATGCCGTGGATCAGGTCCTCGGCCTGCTTCTCACTGATCGAGGGTACGGGGGTCGGGCCGGGCGCGGGTGGGGAAGCGGATGGGTCCTGGGACATGTCCGGGTCCTCGTCTCCTGTCGTCGGTCGTGACATCACCCGTGCCTACCCCTCCTCGGGGCACAAAACCCTTTGCCGCCGGGAATCGTGTTGCGGAGGATGGCGGCGTGAGCAGCAGATTGCGCGAGATCGCGCGGGAGAACGCGGAGATCCTGGCGGCCGGGGGGTACCGGACGCGGTCGGGACGGCATGTTCCGCTGGCCGCCGCCTTGGCGGACGCCAAGGCCGGAACCAGGATATATGGACCAAACCGGGTCATTCCAGATGAGGAGATCCCTTCCGGCGGCCGCGCGACCGTGGTCGAGGTCACCGGAGAGAGCAGCACCGTCGCCGCCCGCAGGCTCGCGACCGCCACCCCGGCCCAGCCGGAGCCGGCCCCCGTCGCGGTACTGAACTTCGCCTCGGCCCGTAACCCCGGGGGTGGTTACGTCCGCGGGGCCAAGGCGCAGGAGGAGGCGCTGTGCCGCGCCTCGGCCCTGTACGAGACCCTGCTGGAAGCCCCGGAGTACTACGAGGTCCACCGCGCGGAGCGGAGCACCTTCTACACCGACCGGGTGATTCACTCGCCCGGGGTCCCGGTCTTCCGTGACGACCGGGGCGACCTGCTGGAGACCCCGTTCCGGGTCGGCTTCCTCACCTCCCCGGCGCCGAACGCGGGCACCATCCGGCGGCAGGAGCCCGAGCGCGCCGCCGAGATCCCGGCGGCGCTGGCGCGGCGCGCGGAGCTCGTACTGGAAGTGGCGGCGCTGCACGGGTACCGGCGGCTGGTGCTGGGCGCGTGGGGCTGCGGGGTGTTCCGCAACGACCCGGCCCAGGTGGCCGAGGCCTTCCGGGGACTGCTCGCGGACCGGTTCGCCGGGGTCTTCGAGCAGGTCGTGTTCGGCATCCTCGACCGCGACCCCACCACCCGCGAGGCCTTCGAGCGGGCCTTCCCGGCCTGAGGGGCCCGGTCGGCCCGGTCGGCGGTGCTCAGAACGGCTGCGCCGCTCCCAGCAGGATCTCCGGCAGGTAGGGCGAGGAGACGCGGATCCGCCAGCCCCGGCGGCGCGCGTGGCAGGCCAGCGCCAGGATGTCGAAGTCGACCGCGGCGTCGGCTCCGGCACCGAAGAGCCGGTCGCCCACGGAGTGGTAGTCGCGGTGGGCCTCCAGGGCATCGGCCAGGGCCAGGTTGAAGCTCTCCTCGTCGCCCTCCACCAGCTGGGAGAAGAGCACGGCCGGCGCCGGGAGGATGCCCCACTCCCGAGACCGCTCGACATCGGCGACGGCCCGGTCCGTGGCGGGCTCCGGGTCCTCGCCCCGCAAGTAGTCGTGCAGGGCCTGCCGGTACGAGGCGTACGCGGAACGGTCTTCCTCCAGGGCGGTGGGACCGCTGAGGACGAGCGGGGCGAGCTCCGCGCGGCTGCCGGTGATCAGGGCGTGCTTCACGGCCTCGTACCAGTACCCGGGGCCGAGAGGGCGGTCCGGGCGGGCGGAGTCCTCGGACGCGCCCCCCGTACGGACGGCCTCGTACAGCTCGCGCACGAGGTAGTCGGCGTGCCCCGCGGCATCCGGCATCTCGGGGCGCTCGACGACCAGCGGGCCCGCGGCCAGCGCCGCGACGGAGTCCGCCCGCCGTTCGCGTCCGTACGGGCCCACGCGCGGCGGCGGCGTCTCGAAGCCGGTGACCAGCGCCCACGGCAGGTACCCCGTCTCGACGGGCGGCCGCCAGCCCTCGCGGCGGTAGCCGAGCGCGGCCAGCGCCAGGGGCAGCAGGGGCAGCAGGGTGCGCGGCTCGGCCCGGGGATCGTCCAGACGGGAGTAGGGGAGCAGCAGTGCGGCCAGCTCGGCGCCGAAGGCCTCCCGGTCCCGGGCGGCCAGCGCGCGCAGGGCGCGCAGCGCGCCGGTGGCGGGGTCGACCGCCCCGGCCCCGGCACCGGCCCGGGCGTGCCGGTCGGCGATCCGGGCGAGCGCGGCATCCAGCGCGGCGAGCCTCTCCTGCTGGGAGGGCGGGACCTTCTGGTACTCGACCCCGATGTCCCCGCTGACGTACGCCAGCAAGCCGTTGATCAGCTCCACCGGCGGGAGCCCCGGCCCGCCGGCCCGCTGCGGCGCCAGGCGGGCGAAGTGGAAGGCCTCGCCGTGCCGTTCGGTCTTGTCGGCGAGGATGGCGACACAGAACGCGTCGATCCAGCGGACGGCCGTGACCGGCTGCGGAGTGCCC
Source organism: Streptomyces nojiriensis (assembly GCF_017639205.1). Lineage (NCBI taxonomy): Bacteria > Bacillati > Actinomycetota > Actinomycetes > Kitasatosporales > Streptomycetaceae > Streptomyces > Streptomyces nojiriensis. The sequence goes on from NZ_CP071139.1 coordinate 7,776,332, forward strand.
TCCGGGTCGGCTTCGTAGTCGAGTCCGAGGTTGACGTAGTTGAGGAAGACGTGGAAGAACGCCTTCGGGTAGTAGGCGGCGAACGACACGGTGCCGACGGCCGCTTCGGCCGCGTCGCTCAGGATCGCCTTCGCCTCCGGGGTGTCGAGGTCGGGGGTCACCGCGGAGAACGCGCCGAGGCCGTCGAGGAACCGCAACGTGATGTCCCACCAGTCGTAAGCGTCGATCCGACCGGCCCGGGACCTGGAGTACACGTCCGAGATCATCTTGTTCGCGAAGTCCTCGCGCACCGCAGCCAGGGCCGTCTCGCTCACCCTGTGTCGTTCTATTCGCATGCCCGCTACTCCCTGTGTCCGCCTACGGGGCTCACCTTAGGAGATCACCGGGACGGTCGGGGCCAGGGACACGGGAGGCCGGGGCCGGTCCCGGACGGTGGCCGCGGGCCCCACCGCGACCGCCGTCGGGCCCGCGGGTCACTGCCAGCCGTAGCGCTCGCGAAGCCGGTCCACGACCAGGTCGAAGCGGCCGCGGTCGAGCGCGCAGGCCTCGCGGCGCATCCCCGACTCGTGCACCCGCAGCACCCGGTCCACGTCCACCCAGGACTCGCGCCCGGCGCTGTCCCACGGGCCCGTCCCGATCGGCACCCACTCCCGGTCGCGGTCGTGCCGCTTGCTCGACAGCTGTACGGCGAGCAGGGTCCGCCCGCCCGCCTCCCGGGCCACGACCAGCACGGGACGGTCCTTGCCGCGCCCGTCGTTCTCCTCGAAGGGGACCCAGGTCCACACGATTTCGCCGGGGTCGGGATCGCCGTCGGGGTCCGGGGCGTACTCGGTCCGCACGGGGCCGATCGCGTGCGGATCGGCCTCCGTGGTCGCGGTGTCGCCGTGCTGCCCGGGCTGCTCGGGGTGGCCGTTGCGGTGGTGGGAAAGTGCCGTCATCTCGCGGAGATTACTAGGCCCGGTCCTTCGAGCCCGGTTGCCCGGGCCTTCCCCAGGATTTCGTTCCCCCGGTGCCCGGAGGGTGAGGCGGCCGGCCCCGTCGCACGTCACTGCCCCGCGAAGTGCCTCCGGAGCCACGTGAGCAAGGCCGCGAAGGCGGGGGTCATGGCGGAGTCCGGCTGCTCCAGGAGCGTCGGGCGGCCGTCCTCTTCCACCGTGATCCGGTAGCTCCTCGCATCCCTGGCGCGGCCGGCGTCGGCCTCCGCGGGCATCGCGACGGCGGCCGCCACCAGCCGGGCCAGCTCGGTTGCGGGACCCTCGGGCAGGTCGACCGTGTCCAGCACCTGGGGCCGGCGGCGGAAGTCGGCAGCCGCCGCCAGCCCGCCGTACGTCTCCAGGGTCACCTTCACTGTGCGCAACCTCCGGATCGGCGGCGATCTCCGGTGATCACCTGGTGGCCTTCAGTGCGGCCACTTCCTTGGCGAGCGCCGTCACCTTGTCGCTCAAGGTCATGACCTGCTTGGTCAGGGCCGCCAGGGCGTCCTCCCGGCCCGGGCCGCCGCGCCCGTTGACCGGATGGCTGCGTGCCCGGGCGAGCCCGATGGGGACGCCTGTGACCTGGATTTCGACCTCCTGCCACGCCGCCAGCACGGCCGTCTGCTCGGGGCCGCCGACGCCGAACAATTCCCCGGCCTTCAGGAAGGTGGTGTCCGCGAAGTCCTGGAACTGGTCCTGGGCGGTGGACGCCTTGAGCGACTCGAACCAGAGGGGTCCGGCAGCCTCCCAGGCGAATCCGCCGATGCCCACGGCCGTCAGGAAGAAGGCCTTGTTCGGAATGCCGGAGTTGTAGTGCACCCCACCGTTGTCCCCGTCTCGGGTGTCGGGCAGGTGGACGAATTTGCCCATCCGGTCGGGCTGGGGGTCCTTTCCGACCAGTGGGTGGTTGAACGCCGTCCCCGGGGCTTTCATCGATCGCAGGGCGTCGCCTCCGATTCCCGGGGTCCAGACGTCAGCCCCGATCAGCCAGTCGGCCTCCTCGGCCGTCTGCTTCAGCTTCCACTGCTTGACCAGCGACCCGAAGACGTCCGACATCGACTCGTTCAGGGCCCCTGACTGCTTGTGGTATTCGAATGCCGAGGTGTGATCGGTGACTCCGTGCGTCAACTCGTGGGCGATCACTTCGAGGGATCCGGTGAGGTCGCCGAATTCCAGTCCGTCCCCGTCGCCGAAGAGCATCCGCCGTCCGTCCCAGTAGGCGTTGCCGACCTTCTCGCCGAAGTGGACGAACCCGTCCAAGCGCATTCCCCGGCCGTCGATGGAATCGCGCTGGAACACCTCCTTGTAGAAGTCGCGCGTCAGTCCGAGCGCGTCGAACGCCTGGTTGACGGACTCGTCCGCGGACTCCGGCCCGTCTTCCGTCCGTGCCACGGCGGCGGTCTGGAGGAATTCCGAGTGCTCGCAGTCGAAGACGGTGCGCCGGGCGCCGCCGGGGGCGGCCGCGCCGGCGAAGGACGCCCGGACCGTTCGCTCACCCCGCAGGCGCGCGGTGGTCAGCAGGGTGTTCAGGGCGGCTTGGCGCACTTCCCTGTCATCGCTCTCCACGAGCTTGTCGAGGATGTACGGGGGAATGATGCAGTTGATCGGGCGTGTTCTCCTCATGGGGTACCTCCGGAGTGAGAGAACCGATGGTTCGGCATTCATCAACACGAGGAAGGTGTGCGAGGTTCAACGTGGCCGGACGCGGCGTTGCCGCGGGACCTCGGAGAAGGTCTCGCAGACTAATGGCAGGTGCCCGCTCGATGTGGCAGCAGCGGGAGGAGCGTTGGCGCCGGCCATCCCCGTTTGCGGAGGCGGGGCCACGCTGATATCACCAGTCTCCGGCCGCCCGTAGCGGCTGGCAAACGCAGCGCGAGGTGTCCGGGGGCGCCGGCGGGGGACGCCAGGCAGCCCGGCGTCCCCCGGATGTCCGCCGCTCGCGCGGGAACGGCCCGGCCCCGCGCCGGCGCCGTGGATCAGTCGGTGACCAGGGCCAGGATGAGCCCGTCGTAGCCCTTGCTGCCGACGGTCTGCAGGGCCGTGGCGGTCAACTGCGGGTGCTCGGAGATGAGTTCGGTGAACCGGCGCACGCCCTGGACGCGGGGGTCGGAACTGTCCGGGTCGATGACGGCGCCGTCGCGGACGACGTTGTCGCCGACGATGACGCTGCCGGGCCGGGTGAGCTTCAGGGCCCACTGCAGATAGGCGGGGTTGGACGGCTTGTCGGCGTCGATGAAGACCAGGTCGAACGGCGCTTCGTCCGCGAGCCCGGGCAGCAGGTCGACGGCGCGGCCGCGCCGGATCTCGACGACGTGCTCCAGCCCCGCCCGGGCGATGTTGGCGGCTGCGACGTCGGCGCACCGCTCGTCGACCTCCAGTGTGACCAACCGGCCGTCGGCCGGGAGCGCGCGGGCCAGCCAGATGGTGCTGTAGCCGCCCAGGGTGCCGATCTCCAGGATCCGGCGGGCGCCGCGGACGCGGGCGAGGAGGTTCAGCAGCTTGCCCTGGTTGGGGGCCACCTGGTGGGCGGGCAGGTCGGCGGCCTCGGTCGAGGCGGCCGCGGCGACCAGGGCCTCGTCCTCCTCGACCAGCAGTCCGTCGAAGTAGTTGTCAACGGCCGTCCATGTCTGCTGAACCATGGGTCGCGTCGCCCCTTCCGATGATGTGGCGCTTGATAGTTCCTCATGGGAACTTACAGGAAGGGAGGGGGTCGCCGACCAGCCGTCTCATCCGTCAAGATCCGGAAGGGAGGCCTGCCGGTCCGGCCGTACCGCCGCCCAGCCCTGCGCCGCCTCCACCTGCGCGGCCAGCCCCAGCAGCAGCGGCTCCGAGTCGGCCGGGCCCAGCAGTTGGGCGCCCATCGGCAGTCCGTCGGCCGTGAGGCCCGCGGGGATGTTCACCCCCGGCCAGCCCAGCACGTTCCACGTCCAGGCGTACGGGCAGGCCGCTATCATCGCCCGGTCCGCGGCCATGGCCCCCAGCCCGGCCAGGGCGCCGATCCGCAGGGGCGGGGTGGCCGTCGTCGGGGTCAGCACCACGTCGAAGCGGTCGAAGACCTCGCCGACCCGCCGCCGCAGCACCGTCTCCGCCCTGCGGGAGGCCCGCAGGGCGAGCCCGCCCAGGACGCGGCCCGTCCGTACGGCCTCGTGCGTGCGCGGGTCCAGCAGTGCGGGATCGGGCACCCGCGCCACCCAGTCCCGTACGCCACTGGTCGCGCGGGGTACGAAGGTCAGACCGATCGGGCCGTAGCGCGGATCCTCCGGGATCACCTCGTGCCCCAGCGACTCCAGCCGCGCGGCCAGCCGCTCCACGGCGGAACGGACCTCGGGGTCCAGGGACTTGGGCGTCGCCGTGAAGGCCGTTGCGAAGGAGAGGGCGATCCGCAGCCGGCGGGGCGTGCGGCGGGTCGCCTCGACGGCCGAGATCCGTGCCGGACGGTGCAGGTCCCCGGGGTGCGGGCCGCTCGCGGCGTCCAGCAGGAGCGCCGCGTCGGCGACGGTGCGGGCCAGGACTCCGTTGACCGTCAGCCCGTGGAAGGACTCCGGCTCCGGCCAGGTGGAGATGCGCCCGCGCTGGGGTTTCACCCCCACCAGATGGGTCCAGGCCGCGGGGATCCGGACCGAGCCGGCCCCGTCCGAGCCCAGCGCGGCCGGGACCAGGCCCGCCGCCACGGCGGCCGCCGAGCCGCCCGAGGAGCCGCCGGGCGTGTAGGCCGGGTTCCACGGGTTGCGGGTCTCGCCGAAGGCCTTGCCCTCGGTGAAGGGCCACTGCCCCAGCTCCGGCGTCTGGGTCTTGCCGACGATCACGGCGCCGGCCGCGCGCAGCCTTCGTACCGCCTCGCTGTCGGCGGTCTTCGGGGCGAAGGATCCCGCGCAGCCGAAGGCGGTCGGCTCCCCGGTCACGTCCATGTCGTCCTTGACCGCCAGCGGTACGCCCAGCAGCGGCAGCCGTTCGCCCGCGGCCAGCCGCCGGTCCGCCGTGTCCGCCTCCGCGAGCGCGGCCTCGGCGCGTACGATCCGGAAGGCGTTGAGCTCCGGCTGGGCCGCGGCGATCCGGCGCAGCGCCTCCTCGGCCAACCGCCGCGCCGACACGGTCCCTTCGGCGAGTGCGCCGACCATGTCGACCAGGCCGGAGGTCGTCGGAACAGCTGAATCGGGCATCGCGTACCACTCCCCATTACCGGTCGGTAGGAAGACCGTAACGGGGAGCGGCCGGGTCGTTCTAGAGCCAGCCCTCCAGGGAGGCCATGAACCCGTCGAAGTCGTCGCGGTGGATGGTGTGTCCCGCTCCGGCGACCGAACGCACCTCGAAACCGCGGCTCCCCAGCAGCTGCGCCCGCTCCTCGTCGATCAGGACGCTCGGATCGGCGAGCTGCACGAGGGACGGGACCACCGGTGCGGGCGGCATCAGGTCGGTGCCGGCCAACGGCGCGAGGCTCAGCGCGGTCCGCTCGTCCCAGACCGCCAGGGTCTCCAGCTCGATGTCGACGTCCACCTCCTCCCAGCGCGGGTTCATCGCCCGTATCTGCTCCTTGGTCGCCGTCTTGAACCGCGCGAGCACCTCGGGACCGATGCCGTCGGCGGGGGCGGCCAGGTGGAACGCGGGGTCGCTGAACACGGCCCGGGCCGGCCGCAGCCGGTCCACCGCGAGCGACAGGGTCAGGCCGCCGAGGGAGTGGCCGATGGCCAGTTCGGCGCCGGCCGGGAGCGTCTCGACCACGTCGTCCGCGAAGAGCCCGGGGCTGTACTCGCCACGGCCGCTGGCGCCGTGGCCCCGCAGGTCGACGGCGATGACGCGGTAGCCGTGGTCGGCGAGGGCGGGGCCGACCCGGCGCCAGGTCCGGTGGTCGGCCATGATGCCGTGGATCAGGAGGGCGACGCGGTCGCCCTCGCCCCAGGTCTGGGTGTGCAGGTGCACGGTGTGCCTTTCTCGGCGGTGGATCTCGGTCGGGGTGGCGAGTGGGGAAGGAAGGAAAGGCAGGAGAGGCGCCGGGGTGTCAGCGCACGCTGCGGATCGGCTTCACGGCCAGGGCCCCCGCCACGGCCAGTACGGCCGCGACGACGAACAGCGCGGTGTACCCGCCGCTGAACGAGACGATCATCGAGGCGACGAACGGCGCGATGATCTGCGGGCCGGCGTTGGCGACGTTGAGGACGCCCATGTCGCGGGCGGCGTCCTCGGCCTTGGGCAGCACCATGGTCACCAGGGCGGTGTCCACCGCCATGTAACACCCGAACGCCAGCCCGTTGACCGCGGCGAAGGCCAGCATCGCGGTCCAGCTGGTCGACACGGCCGGGATGACGAGCGCGACGGCCGACAGCAGCGCGGAAGCGCCGACGAAGAGCTTGCGGCGGTCGAACCGGTCCGACAGGTAGCCGCCGAGGACCGTGGAGACGACCATCGCCACACTGGTCAGCGGCATCAGCACCGCCACCGCGGCCTCCGGCTTCATGCCGTCGGGCAGCACGGTGTGGTCCTGCAGGATGTAGAGCTGGTAGCCGCTCACGGCGAAGTAGCCGAGGACGAGCAGCGCCCGCCCGATGAAGGCCCACCGGAAGTCGTGGTCGCGCAGCGCGCTCGTGAAGGCGGCGAGCTGGTCCTTGACGGGCATCGGGGCGCGGGCCGGGAGCCGCTGCTCGCGGCCGCACGCGGTGAAGAGCACCGCGGCGCCCGCGACGAGGGCGCCGAAGACGAGATAGCCGGTCCGGTAGTCCTCGGAGAAGGCCGCCCCGACGAGCGCGCCGAGGGTGGAGCCGAAGGGCAGGCCGAGGCCGACGGCCGCGGAGGCCTTGCCGCGGGCGTCCACGGGGACCCGGTCGGGGACCACGGAGGTGATGGCCGCCTGGTAGACGTTCATGACGGCCTGCCCGAGGCACCAGGCGATCGTGATCAGCAGGATCGTGTCGGCGAGGCCCAGCAGGAACATGGCGGGTACGGCGGCGAGTCCACCGCCGAGGATCCAGGGGTTGCGCCGTCCGCTGCGGTCGGACAGGGCGCCGGCGACGGGGTTGAAGACCGTCGCGAAGATCGCCGAGACCCCTGCGATCAGGCCGAAGTTCGCCACCTTGTTCGCCGGATCGATGTCCTCGACCTGGAGCGCGAGCAGCACGCCGGCCACGCCGATGTACAGGGCGTACATGGCGCTGTTGCCGACGAGCAGCAGGGGCAGCAGACCGCGCCGTGCGGGTCCGGTGCCGGGTCCGGTGCCGGATCCGGGGGACGCGTCGGTGGTGGTGGCGGAGCCGGTGCCGGTGTCGGGGGAGGAAAGGGCCACGGTGCCCTCCTGGGCGGATGCGGGCGGATGAGGGGAGGGGGAGGTGCGGCGGGGTGTGGAGGAGTGCGCGCCGCCCTGTCGCGACGGCGGGGGTGCGACGGAGCGCGGCAGGACGGCGGCACGGCGGGGCACGACGTCGACACATCGGCCGTAGAGGGATGTGACGCCGTGGTTACACGTGTCAATGACTCGTGTAACCACTGTGTAGCATCCGTTTCCGGCCATCCGCTAGCCCTCGGGCGTGATCGGTCTGGAAAGATGCCACGGCAATGTCTCAGTCATCGAAATCGCCGAAGCCGCCCACCCCGGCCTCCGGATCGACCACCCCGCCGCCGCCCCCCGTTCCGACGAGCGCCGACGTGGCCCGCCTCGCCGGCGTCTCGCGCGCGACGGTCTCGTACGTGCTGAACAACGCGGAAGCCGTGCGCATCAGCGAGCCGACCCGCCGCAAGGTCCGCGAGGCCGCCGAGGAGCTCGGGTACGTCCCGCACGCCGCCGCCCGCAGCCTGCGCGCCGGACACACCAGGATCGTGCTGCTGCCCACCTCCCACGTGCCGGTCGGACCGCTCTACAGCACCTTCCTCAACGAACTCCAGTGGGCGCTGCGCCGCCTCGACTACACGGTGGTGCAGTACGGGAGCCTCGGACTCAGCGGCGACGAGGCCGTGCGGGCCTGGGCGGAACTGCGCCCGGTGGCCGTGATCTCCCTCGGCGAGATCACCCTCTCCGCGCGCAACGTCGCCACCCTCAAGCGGGCCGGGGCCCGCGCGGTGATCACGATGGGGCCGGTCGCGGTGCCCGGCGCGCACGCGCTCGTCATGGACCAGCAGGAGGTCGGTGTCCGGGCCGCCGCCCATCTCGTGGAGCGCGGACGCGGGCGGATCGGTGTGGTCGTTCCGGAGGAGGAGGGCCTGGAGCTGTTCTCCGTGCCACGGCTCGCCGGCGCCCGGTCGGTGGCGGGCGCCGAGGTCACGGCCCTCCCGATGGCCTACTCCGAGGAATCGGCCGCGGCCCTCGCGGCCCGCTGGCGCGGGCTGGGGCTGGACGCGGCGTTCGCGTACAACGACGAGTACGCGATGCTGCTGATGCGGGCCCTCCAGGACGAGGGGCTCCGCGTCCCCGAGGACGTCGCCGTCATCGGCGCCGACGACCTGCTGATCGGGCGGCTGCTGCGGCCCCGGCTGAGCACCGTACGGCTGGAGATGCCGACCGGCGCCCATCTGGCCTCACTGGTGGACCACGCGGTGCGCGAGCCGTCGGAGGTCACGGAGCGGCACGACCTGATGGCGGCCGCCGCCGTCCACCGGGAGTCGACCTGACGGTGCCCCCGCGCCGGGGGAGCCGTTGACAGGCGGTGACGTGCGGACGGAGACTGCGGGCGCGCCCCACCGGGCGTGCCCGGCGGCGTGCCCCGGTGCCCACACCGGCACCGACGCGCCACCGCCCGTACGGATCCGCGCAGGAGAGACCCCATGAGCATCCGCACCGTCCGCGACGTCTACGTCGTCGACGCCGTCCGCACCCCGATCGGCAAGTTCGGCGGCGCCCTCGCCGGGGTCCGGCCGGACGACCTGGCCGCGCACGTCGTGCGCGCGCTGGTGGAGCGTACGCCGGACCTCGATCCGGCGCGCATCGACGACGTCGTCTTCGGCGACGCCAACGGCGCGGGCGAGGACAACCGGGACGTGGCCCGTATGGCGGTGCTGCTGGCCGGGCTGCCCGTGAGCGTCCCCGGGGTCACCGTCAACCGGCTCTGCGGTTCCGGCCTCGAAGCCGTGATCCAGGCCGCCCGCGCGATCGCGCTCGGCGATGCCTCCGTGGCCATCGCGGGCGGCGTCGAGTCGATGAGCCGCGCGCCGTGGGTCGTGCAGAAGCCCGAGCGCGCCTTCCCGGCCGGGCACCAGCAGATGTGGTCCACCACCCTGGGCTGGCGCATGACCAACCCGCGCATGCCCGAGGAGTGGACCGGCTCGCTCGGCGAGGGAGCCGAACTCGTCGCGGACAAGCACGGCATCACCCGTGACGCGCAGGACGCCTTCGCGCTGGAGAGCCACCGCAAGGCGGCGGCCGCCTGGTCCGCCGGGCTGTACGACAACGAGGTCGTCCCGTACTCCGGTGTGGACCTGGTGCGTGACGAGTGCATCCGGGAGGGTTCCACGCCCGAGGCGCTGGCCCGTCTGAAGCCGGCCTTCCGGACGGACGGCACCGGCACGGTCACGGCCGGCAACGCCTCCCCGCTCAACGACGGCGCCGCGGCGCTGCTGTTGACCGACGAGGAGGGCCTGGCGGCCACCGGCCGGGAGCCGCTCGCGCGGATCAGCGCGTCCGCCGTCACCGGGATCGAGCCCCAGCTCTTCGGCCTGGGTCCGGTGGACGCCGTCCAGCGGGCGCTCGCCAAGTCCGGCCGCGGGTTCGCCGATCTGACCACCTTCGAGCTGAACGAGGCTTTCGCCGCACAGGCGTTGGGCTGCCTGGCGGCCTGGCCGGAGCTCGACCCGGCCGTGGTCAACCCGCGGGGCGGCGCCATCGCGATCGGCCATCCGCTCGGTGCCTCGGGTGCCCGGCTGGCCGGTTCGGTCGCGCACCAGCTGGCGGCGGCGGGCTCCGGCACCGGCATGGCGGCCCTGTGCATCGGGGTCGGGCAGGGCATCGCCCTCGTCCTGGAGCGCTGACCCGGGCCGCTGCCGTGCGGGCGTCGATCGTTTCCGGTCACCGCTCGGCGTCAACTGCCCAATAACTGAACTGATGTGGAGCCTCCGGTCTGGCACGATGGCGCGTGCTGCCGCCCCCCGCCCCGCCCATCCCCACCCGGAGGCCCCGCGCCATGCCGCTCCTCGATCCGACGCTCTGGCAGGACGGACCCACTCTCACCGGCGGCTCCGCCCCGGTCGTCGAACCCGCCACCGGCCGCACCCTCGCCACCGTCGACCTCGCCGCGCCCGCCGATGTGGCGGAGGCCGCCGTACGGGCCCTCGCGGCGCAGCGGGACTGGGCGCGCGCCACCCACCCGGAGCGGGCGGCCGTGCTGCGCCGCGCCGGGGACCTGTTCACCGCACACGCCGACGAGCTGCGGGAGTGGCTGGTCCGCGAGTCCGGATCGATACCCGGCAAGGCCGACTTCGAGCTGCACGTCGCCGCGCAGGAGTGCTACGAAGCCGCGGCGCTGGCCTCGCGCCCCACCGGGCAGGTGCTGCCGAGCGAGGCGCCCCGGCTGTCCTTCACCCGCCGGGTGCCGGCCGGAGTGGTCGGGGTCGTGGCCCCCTTCAACGCCCCGCTGATCCTGGCGATCCGCTCGGTCGCGCCGGCGCTGGCACTCGGCAACGCGGTGCTGCTCAAGCCGGACCGGCGCACCGCCGTCTGCGGCGGCCTCGCCCTCGCCGCGGTCTTCGCCGCCGCCGGGCTGCCGGGCGGCCTGCTGCAGGTCCTGCCCGGCGGCGCCGGAACGGGCGCCGCGGTGGTCGCCGACCCGCACGTGCGGGTGGTGTCCTTCACCGGATCCACCGCCGCGGGCCGCTCCGTCGGGGAACTGGCCGGCCGTCACCTCAAGCGCGTGCACCTGGAACTGGGCGGGAACTCCGCCCTCGTCGTGCTCCGCGACGCCGACATCGAGGCCGCCGTGGCCCAGGCCTCGTGGGGTTCCTTCTTCCACCAGGGCCAGATCTGCATGACCGCCGGGCGGCACCTCGTCCACACCTCGCTCTACGACGAGTACGTCGAGCGGCTCGCCGCGCGCGCCGACGAGCTGGCCGTGGGGGACCCGTACCGCGAGCGGGTCCACCTGGGCCCGCTGATCGACCGCGCCCAGCTGGACCGGGTCCACGCGCTGGTGGAGGCCAGCACCGGGCAGGGGGCCAAGCTCGTGGCCGGCGGCACGCACCGGGACCTCTTCTACCGGCCGACCGTCCTGGCGGGCGTCGCCGACGACACCCCGGCCTACGCCGAGGAGGTCTTCGGCCCGGTGGCGCCCGTACGGTCCTTCGCGACGGAGGAGGAGGCGGTCGCGCTGGCTTCGGCGGGCCCCTACGGCCTCTCCCTGGGGATCGTGACCCGGGACGCGGCGCGCGGGCTCGACCTGGCCGACCGGATCCCGACCGGGATCGCTCACATCAACGACCAGACGGTCAACGACGAGGCCGTCGCCCCCTTCGGCGGAGTCGGCGCCTCGGGTACCGGCGCCCGCTTCGGCGGCGAGGCGAACCTCGACGCCTTCACGGAACTGCGCTGGACCACGGCCCGCAGCACCCCCGCCGGCCACCCCTTCTAGGCGGTGCCCGGGCTCCGCCCCGCGTGGGCGGAATGCGGAAGGCGGGACGTTCGTTCAAGGGAGCAGACGGCTCAATCAGGAGGTCTGGACACCGTGGCTACAGTCGAGCTCACCAAGGAAAACTTCGACCAGACGGTCAGCGAGAACCCGTTCGTGCTGATCGACTTCTGGGCGGGCTGGTGCCGGCCGTGCCTGCAGTTCGCCCCGGTCTACGAGCGGGCCTCCGAGGCCCATCCCGACCTCGTGTTCGCCAAGGTGGACACCGAGGCGCAGCAGGAGCTGGCCGGGGCCTTCCAGATCACCTCGATCCCGACGCTGATGATCGTCCGGGACCAGGTGGCCATCTTCGCGCAGCCCGGCGCACTGCCGGAGGCCACCCTCACGGACCTCATCGGCCAGGCCCGGGCCCTCGACATGGACGAGGTCCGCGCGAAGATCGCCGCGGAGCAGCAGGGGCCCCAGGGCCCGGGCAGCGGGGACGCCGGCCCCGCGGGGGCATGAGGCGCGGGCCTGAGGATCCGCCGGGCTCGAGGGCCCGGCGGATCTGGCGCCTCAGCCCGGTGCGCACACCGGCTGCTCCGGGACACGGACCGGGAGGCTCCTGCGCTCCTCGGCGGTGAACGTCCGGTTGCCGATGGCCTTGCACAGGTCGCGCTGCCACGCCCGGGGGTCGAGCGGCAGGACACCGCCGGGGCCGGAGGGGTCGGCGTAGATCACCGCCCTGGCGTCCTTGGAGATGTCCATGAAGGAGTACGGACGTGCCGAGGAGAGGGAGGTGGCGGTGGAGGTCTGGCCCGGCGGCTGACCGAATTCGTACGACTCCAGGAGGGCGCGTTCCTCGATGCCGTAGGTCCGCACGGCGTTGTTGGCGGCGATCAGGAAGTGGCCGTCGCGGTCGAGGAACTGGGTGACGGTCGGGGTGGCGGAGTCTTCGGCGGTGCTGCGCAGGGGACCGATCTCCTTGCGCAGCGGGTCGCGCCGCCACAGTTCGACGATCGAGCCCCGGCGCATCAGCCCGAAGTAGCGGCCGCTGGGGTCGAACTGCACGGCGAGGACGTCCTCGGAGGTGCGGACGGTCTCCGTGACGGTGCCCGTGGTGATGTCGACGATGCGGACCGACGGGTCGCCCCAGACGATCACGGCCACCTTGTTCGGGGCCGGGTAGGGGCCGATGCTGGTCTGCGGCTCGGATCCCGTGGTGGGCAGCAGGGCCTTCGCGTCGTAGTGGGCGAGTTCCCGTCCCGTACGCGCGTCCCACTGCTGGACCATGGTCCCGGAGACGGTCAGGACGTTGCCGGCGGCATCGAAGAAGTGCTGGAAGTCCGCTTCCGTGCCGCCTCCCAGGATCGGCGGCGTGGTGGTGGCCGGGCCCGGCGGCTCGGCCGCGGTGATGGTGGCCAGCCGGCGCAGGGTGGAGGCGTCGAGTACGGACACCACGTTGGTCCCCTCCAGGTCCGCGAGCAGGCGTCCGTCCTTGCTCAGCCTCAGGAGGTCGGTGCTCCCGGGCTTCCGGTACGGCGTCCGGCGCGGGGCCTCGGCGATGAGCTGGTCGTTGGTACCCGGTGCCGTGGGCCGCACCTGGAGCGCGGATCCGTCGGCGAGCACACTGATCGTCCTGCCGCCGTCGTCGGTGAGGATCTGCTGGCCCACCTGGAGTACGGATTCACCGGTGGGGAGTTCGGTGTAGGTGATCAGGGAGTCCTTGTACCCGACGTAGTAGAGCTTGCCGTCGGCCGACGCCAGCCGGCGCGACCAGCGCGCGGACGGTGAGGGGACGGTGGAGAGCACCTTGTTCTGGACCAGGTCGACCAGCCGCAGCGTGTCGTCGTACCACAGCGCCACCCGCGTGCCGTCCGTGCTGACCGCCTCTGGGAGGCAGATTCCGGACTTGTACCGCTTGTCCTGCTCGTTGTACTCCTTCCCCTGCGGGGCGCCGTCGGAGATCCGCACCAGGCTCAGCGCCGTGCTGTCGCCCCGCTTGCTGCACACCACGGCCGCCGTCCGGTCCCCGGACAGCTCGACCTCGGCCACCTCGCCGGCGACCACGCGAAGCGCCTCGGTCGCCGGGTCGAAGGCGAGCAGGGCCGTGTTGTTGTCGCCCAGTCCGCTCCGCCGCAGCAGCAGGGTCCGGTTGTCCGCGCCGAGCCACAGGTCGTCGGTGCTGCCGTCGGTCTGGATCGTGGGCGCGCGCGTGGAGCGGGCGATGGCGCCGCTGTCCAGGTCCCACCAGACCAGGTGGTCCAGCACCCGGTGGACGATCAGTGTCCCGTCCGCCGACATGGTGGGGTCCAGCCCCTTCTCCGTCCCGACGGCCGCCCCCGGGGCCGCGGCCAGCTTGTGCAGCTCGCCCATCGGCTCCTCACGGTCGGCGTGCACCGGGAACCACGCGGCGACCCCGTCCTCCTGGACGTAGCCGGCCCGCTTCCCGTCGGCCGAGACCATCGGGTACTTCACCTGCCCGACCGAGGGAACCTGCGCGCTGCGGACCTGGCCGGTGGTGACGCCCGTGAAGAGCATCGCCCTGCCGTTCTTCGAGGTGGCCAGCACCACGTTGCCGTCGAGGCTGGTCTGCAGGCCCCGTACCGTTCCCAGCAGGCCCGAGACGACCCGGCTCTTGTCCGAGTACGCCACGTGCTGGCGCAGCAGCTGGTTGCGGGCCTCCTGGGTCGGCGACGTCCGGTAGGCCGCGAGCGCGAGCATCACGGACTGGGCGGGGTCGGTGGCCGCGACGTCCTGTGCCGCCTGAGTCAGGGCGCGCGAGGTGGCGAGCGCGTCGCGTTTGCGGCTCTCCTGCCGTGTGACCAGGAACAGCGACCCCAGTACGACGGCCACGACCACGATGAGGGAGACCGCGGACCACGCGCCGCGCACCCGGCGGGCCCGGGCGCGCTGGTGGGCGCGCCCGGCCTCCAGGTAGGCGCGTTCTCCGGGGCTCAGGTCGTCGGCGCGCCGGGGCAGCCACTGCCCGGCGCCCGCGAGGGCCACCTTCGTCGGCAGCAGCTCGGAGGTGCGCTCGGCCCGCTCCCAGCGGTCCATGTCGTGGCGCAGGGACTCCCGCCACACCAGGAAGGACCGGTCCTTCTCGACCCACCGCGCCAGTTTCTCCCAGCCGCTGATGAGCGCCTCGTGCGTGAGCTCGACGGTCTCGCCGCCTTCGGCGCTGCGGCCGGTCACCAGGAGCCGGGTGGCGGCGAGCCGCTGGGCGACGCGCCACTGCTCCTCGCCCAGGTCGGCGCGCAGGGCCATCCGGCGCGTCGCGGCAGGTGATCCCACGGGGACCCGGATGAGCTGGGTGAACAGCCGCCTGGCCGCCGGCTCGTCCCCTTCGGGGACGTACTCGGCCCAGACCTGGTCGGCGTGCCGGCTCAACGCCCCGGTGACACCGCCGAGGTCCTGGTAGGCCTCGTAGGTGAGCAGCCCTCCGCGCTGTTTCCGCCACAGCAGGTCGAGGGTGAAGCCCAGCAGGGGCAGTGCGCCCGGTTCGGTGCCGGTGTCCTGCAGGATGCGGTCCACGAGGCCGGTTTCGTAGCGCACCGCGGGGACGGCGTCCACGGGCGCGGTCACGACCTCGCGCAGCCGCTCGGGGCCCAGGGGGCCGAGGGCGTGGACGCGGCGGCCGATGACGGCCCCGAGCCGGGGATGCGCCAGCGCCATCTCGAGGAAGTCGGCCCGTAGCGTCGTGAGCACCCGGACCGGCTGCGGCAGGGCGTCGCCGAACAGCACATCGGCCAGTTCGTCGACGGCTTCCGGGGCTAGGGCGAGGAGTTCCTCGAACTGGTCGACCACGACGAGCAGCCGACGGCTGCCGGACAGGTCCAGTACCCGGGCCACGATGTCGGCGAGGCCGCCCTGGCGCAGTACCCCGGTCAGCTCGGAGATCCGGGAGAGGCGCCCCGTCTCGGACAGCCCGGGCTCCAGCAGCGGCAGCAGCGCTGCCGCGAGGACGGCCAGCGGACTGCTGCCGTGGGTCGGCCGTACGACGACCGCCGCGGCCCCCGATCGCCGCAGCCGGGGGATGACCCCGGCCAGGGCCAGGGAGGACTTGCCGGATCCGGAGGCGCCGACGATGGTCACCCATCGCTCGCCGGCCAGGGCGAGGTCCAGTTCGTCGCTCTCGGCCCGCCGGCCGTAGAAGTGCGGGGCGTCGGTCTCCCGGAACGCCGTGAGGCTGCGGAACGGCGAGGGCGGGAGGGTCAGCGGGCGCAGCTCGGGGAAGGCCTCCAGGATGCCGGCCGTCGGGATCAGGTAGCTGACCGGGGGCCGGCCCGACTCGGCGACGGCGATCATGCCGACCACGCCGACGCCGTTCTCGTCCCAGACCGGCGTGCCGCTGAAGCCCCGGGAGACCGGATAGCCTCCGTCGGCCAGGTCCGCCTGTATCCATCCGTAGGCCTGTGACTCCCGCAGGACTCCCGAGTGCCAGACTCCGCCCGGGCGGCCGGCGGGGAAGCCGAAGGCCCGTACCGGATGCCCCCACACCCGCTCGGCCTCGATCAGCCGCACGGGGTGGGCACCGGGCAGCGGGGCGTCCAGCCGGAGGACCGCCATGTCGCCGCCGCCCGGTTCGCGTGGCGGCAGCCAGCGTTCGACGCTCGCGCCCACCCCGGCGGTGTCCGGCGCGAAGGCGGACGCCAGGGGAAGGTCGACGCGGATCCGGGAGGCGGGGGCGGGCTCCTCGTCCTGCGGTGTGCCGAGCGCCGCGGACACCACGTGGGCGCACGTGAGGGCGAGCTCGGGGGAGATCAGGAAGCCCAGGCCGACCGGATCCCCGCGCAGGTCGCGGATCCGCAGCACCGCCGTGTTCAGGGCTTTGGGGCCGACGCCCTCCGACGCCTGCTGCCCCGTCACGGCGTCGGCTCCACCGCGGGGCCGGCGGCGGGGTCGGTGGCAGGCACGGCCGCCGGGACCGCCGCGGGGCCGTCGGACGGAGAACGGGTCCAGGTGAGCGAGATCTTGAAGTTGGCCTCGGCCGCCGTACTGGAGATCACGACGTCGGCCTCGGCGGAGATCGACAGCCCGAACTCCAGGTTCAGTTCGTCGGGCGCCTGGGCCATGCCGCGGAAGCCGTCGACGAAACTCTGCGCGACCGGCCGGATCCCGGTCACCATCTCCCCCAGCGACCGTGAGGCGCGCGCCATCACCTGCCCCGGACGGGCCACCCGGACCAGGCCGTCCTCGCCGGTCTCCACGACCTCGACCAGCACCACGTCCGGCGGCCCGTCCGCTCCACCGATCGGTAACTCCACGTGATACACCGTGTCTCCCCCTTCTCCAGGACGCGGCCCAGTGTGGACCCCCCGCTCGCAGAATGGAAAGTCTTTCTAGAAAAGAATCTAGTAATGGCGCTTTAGGCTGAACCCTAAGAGGATCGACGGGATCCGCCCCGCTAGGAGACCGAGGACGCCTGCCCGATGCCGAAGCAACAACGCGGCGAAGCCACTGTCGAACAGGTACTGGACGCGGCGCTGGGCCTCTACGCCTCGTCCGGGGAAGCGGGTCTCACCCTCGGAGCCATCACCAGCGCCAGCGGGGTCAGTTCCGGCAGCATCTACCACCACTTCGGCAGCCTGGACGGGGTGGTCGCCGCACTCGCGCTGGGGGCCCTGGAGCAGCTCCTGAAGGAACTGGGGACAGCGCTGCTCCAGGCGGCCGACGCCCGCTCCGGCATCCGGGCCGTCGTCCTGGCCTACCTGGACTTCGTACAGGCCCGTCCCGACGCGGCCCGCCTCATCCACTCCGTCACCGCGGACCGCCTGGGCATGGCCCATGCGCGCGAGATCCGTGACACCCAGGAGGCCCGGCTGACGCCGATCACCCTCTGGATCCACGCGCACCAGGAATCGGGCGAACTCGCCGCACTCTCCGCCCCTTTGATCGAATCCCTCGCGATGGGCCCGGTGGTCGCCGTCGTCCGGCGCTGGCTCACCGTGGGAGACGTCGACCTGGAGGAGGCCGCCCGCGAACTGCCCGACCACATCTGGCGGTCGGTCGGCAAGTGACCCGCCCCGGTCGGCACGGCCGACGCGGCGGCGTCACCACGCCGAAGCCGCCCGCCATCCCGGGCATGTCTCGCGGACCACACGTAGAGTGACGGGATATCAGCCCCTGACCGGGATTCCCATGGGTCCTGGTGGACCCTCTGGAACCTTGGAAGGTGTCTGTGTCGGAAGCGGTGGAGTACGACGTGGTGGTCCTCGGTGGAGGCCCGGCCGGTGAGAACATCGTCGACCGGACCCGCGCCGCCGGGCTCAGTACGGCGCTCGTCGAGAGCGAACTGGTGGGCGGCGAGTGCTCGTACTGGGCCTGCGTACCGAGCAAGGCGCTCCTGCGCCCGGCGCTGGCCCGGGCCGACGCCCGCCGGGTGCCGGGCCTGGCCGGCGCGGTCCAGGGCCCCCTGGACACGGCGGCGGTGCTCGCGCACCGCAACTACTGGACCGGCGACTGGAAGGACCAGGGCCAGATCGACTGGATCGACTCGATCGGCGCCCACGTCTACCGGGGCCACGGCCGGCTCTACGGGGTCCGCAAGGTCGCCGTCACCAGCCCCGAGGGCGAGCACCACATCCTCTCGGCCCGGCACGCGGTGGTCGTCGCCACCGGCACCCGGGCGGTGATCCCGGACCTCCCGGGGATCGCCGGGGCCCGCCCCTGGACCAGCCGTGAGGCGACCTCCGCGCAGGAGGCCCCCGGCCGGCTGCTGATCGTGGGCGGGTCGGTCGTGGCCGCCGAGATGGCCACCGCCTGGCAGGCCCTCGGCTCGCAGGTCACCGTTCTCGCACGCGGCTCCGGGCTGCTGCCGCGGATGGAGCCCTTCGCGGGGGAGCTGGTCGCCGACGCGCTGCGCGAGGCCGGGGCCGTGGTCCGTACGGGGGTCTCGGTCGAGGCGGTCGTACGGGACGGCTCGACGGGCCCGGTCAGCGTGGTCCTGGAGGGCGGCGAGACGCTGGAGGGCGACGAGCTGCTGATGGCGACCGGCCGGGCGCCGCGGACCGAGGACATCGGGCTGGACACCGTCGGCCTGCCCGCCGGCCGGTGGATCGACGTGGACGACACCTGCCGGGTGCCCGGGCACGACTGGCTCTACGCCGTCGGGGACGTCAACCACCGCGTGCTCCTCACCCACCAGGGCAAGTACCAGGCGCGGATCGCGGGCGCCGTGATCGCCGCCCGCGCGGCCGGCACCCCGCTGGACACCGCGCCCTGGGGCGCGCACACGCCGACCGCCGACACCCGCGCCCTCCCGCAGGCGGTCTTCACCGATCCGGAGGCCGCCGCCGTCGGCCTGACCCTGGCCGAGGCCGAACGGGCCGGGCACCGGGTGCGCGCGGTCGACTACGACATGTCCAAGGTCTCGGGCGCCGGTCTGTACGCCGACGGCTACACGGGCCGGGCCCGAATGATCGTGGACCTCGACCGCGAGGTCCTCCTCGGGGTGACCTTCGTCGGTCCCGGCGCGGCGGAGATGATCCACGCGGCCACCATCGCGGTCGCGGGGGAGGTCCCGATCCAGCGTCTGTGGCATGCGGTGCCGTCGTTCCCGACCATCAGCGAGGTCTGGCTGCGGCTGCTGGAGACCTACCGGGGGTGAGGGTCGGCCCCCGCGGGCCTCCCGGACACGGCCCGACCGCGCCGCACGGCGCGGTCGGGCCGTTCCGCGTTGCCCCCGTTCCCTCCGGATCCCCGGATCGGTTTTCAGAGGACCTGAGTTGACCGGCCGCCACGGAGCGGGAGATGGCGTGAAGTAGGCGTACAACCTTGATCGAAATTAGGTTAGCCTTACCTCAGTTTTACGACTTCCTGTGCCTGAAAGGTGTTCCAGTGATGCGTGCTGCCTCCCTGCCCCGTACCGCCGCCCGCGCGGCCGTCGCCGCCTCCGCCGCCGTCGCGCTCGCCGCCGGCGCGGCCGGCTCCGCCTCGGCCGCCACCTCGACGCGTACGGTCACCGACGGCGGGACCACCTACAACCTCAGCCTCACCGCGCCCTCCGCCGCCGCGGCCGCCGGTCAGAACGTCACGGTCACCGGCAGCGGCTACAACACCTCCAGGGGCATATACGTGAGCCTCTGTGCGGTGAGCGGGGCGCCGGGTGCGAGCAAGCCCACCCCCTGCCTGGGCGGTTCGGACCAGTCGGGCACCACCGGGGCCTCGCACTGGGTCAACAACGTCTTCGGCGGGACCCTGGCCAACACCTCCAAGTTCGGTACGGGCGGCACCTTCAGCGTCACCATCCACGTCAAGGCCGACCTCGGCGGCGGCCAGATCTGCGGCGAGACGGTCGAGTGCGCCATCGTCACGCGCGCCGACCACTTCAACTCCTCGAACCGCAAGTACGACGTCCACGTCCCGGTCACCTTCAACTGACCCAGCTCAGGGACCGATTCCCCGACCCGCCGACGAGGAAGCCATGACACCCCGACATCCCCTCACCCCCGGTCGTGCGGGCGCCGCCTCCGCCGCGCTCGCGCTCGTACTGGCCTCGGCCGCCACCGGAAGTCCCGTATCGGCGGCCGGGGGCGAGGGGGCCGACGTACCGCAGGGCACCGTCGCGTACCGGTCGGTGGCGCGGTTCGCCACGGCGGGCAAACCCCGTGACCTGCTGCTGCACCCGGAGTCGAAGAAGCTGTACGTCGGTTCGGACGACCTGCCCGAGACCGCCGACGTCAACGAGAGCGGACTGCACGTCCTGGATCCCGCCGACGGCAAGGTGCGCAGCACCGTCGGGCAGGCTCCCGGGCCCACCGGCACGCTCGGACGGCGGGCGGTGCGGCAGCTGCTCGCGCCGCTGCCCGGTGACGGGGCGGTCTTCCTCTATCCGCTGCGCGGCATCGGCAGCGCGAAGGACGGCGACGCCGCCGCGGCGGGCGCGTGGGTGCCGGGTGCGGCCGTCACCCACGCCACCGCCGGGCTCACCCCCTCGACGGTGCTGGTCGCGCAGGGCCCCGTACTGTCCGAGGTCGACATCGCGACCGCCGCCGTGAAGCGCTCCGTCACGCTGGAGGGCGGGGACGGGTTCGCGGTCGACGCGGCGCGCGGCACGGTCTGGTTCACGGACATCGGCAACCGCCGGATGTACCGGATCGACGCGGCCACCTTCCAGGTCGCCGCGACCGTCGAACTCCCGGCCGGCGAGGGGTTCGGCGGGTTCACGGAGGTGGACCCCGAGACCGGCGCGGTGTGGGTCGGGCTGGACTCCGCCGTCGTCGTCCACGACGCGACGGGCAAGCGGCTGGGCACCCTGCGGGGCACGGGCACCGACATGCCCCGCGCGGCGGTTTTCGACGCCACCACGCACGAGGCGTTCGTCGTGTGGCAGGACGCGGGGGACACCTCGCAGCCCGGCAGCGACAACGACGGAGCGCTCACCGTCCACCGCACCCGTGACCTCCAAGAGGCCGTGAAGCCGGTCGTACTCCCCGGGACCCACGTGCAGTCGGGCAGCGCGGCCGTAGCCGTCGAGCCCGGTGGCGCGGCCGTCTTCGTATCGGACCCGGTCGCCGCCAGGATCATCCGGCTGGAGCGGTCCACCTCCCCGCGCGTCACCCGGGGGCCCGCGGACCGGTCGGTCACGGCCGGCACCGAGGTCTCGCTCACGGCGGAGGCCGAGGGGACCCCGCGGCCCACCGTCGCCTGGCAGGTCAGTACGGACGCGGGCCGGACCTGGCAGGCCGTGGCGGGCGCCACCTCGCCGACGTACACGTTCACGGCGGCCCTCTCCGACAGCGGCCGCCGCTACCGGGCGGAGTTCGCCAACGAGGCCGGTGTGGGCCGTAGCGCTGCCGCCACGCTCACCGTCACCATCCCGCACACCACGACGGGCGGCAGCGGCGACGGCGGCTCCGCCACGACCGGGGGCACCGGCGGGACGGGCTCCACCGGCTCGGCCGGGAGCGCGGCCGGCGGCTCCGACGGCGGTTCGGGCGGTGCGGGCGACTCCGGCGGCACTTCTGGTGCTTCCGGTACTTCAGGCACCCCCGGGAGCGGCGGCGGCGGTTCGGCCGGTGCCACGGTCGGCGGCGGCGATCACAGCGCTCCGGGCGGCGGCGCGCTCGCCTCCACCGGAGTGTCGGTGGCCTCCCTCGCCGGCAGCGCCGTCGTGCTCACGGCGGCCGGGTGGGCGCTGATGCGCCGCGCACGGCAGCGCAGCACCGGCTGACGGTCGGGCGGGGGTCGGTAATGTGCAGCGGGTGGGCGGTGGTTCGGCGTGTTGAATGGGTGTCCGTTACCTCTCTTGACCAGAGACGAAGGAGACACCGCACGTGATCGTGATCGCCCACCTCAGCGACGTCCATCTCGACGGTGACCGGCGCGCGGCCGACCGCACCCGCGCCGTCATGGAGTATCTCGACGCCCTTCCCCACGACTTGGACGCCGTACTCGTGAGCGGGGACATAGCCGACCACGCCGAGGACGCCGAGTACGAGGAGGCCGCGAAACTGCTGCGCTCGCGCCACCCCATGGTGGTCTGCCCCGGCAACCACGACGAGCGCGCCGCCTTCCGCCGCGGCCTGCTGGGGGAGGGGTCCGGCTCCACCGGGCCCGTCGACCAGGTGCTGCGCGGCGAGGGCTTCGTCCTCGCCGTGTGCGACTCGTCCGTTCCCGGCGAGCACCACGGCTTCCTGGGGGAGTCCACCCTGGCCTGGCTGGACGGCGTACTGACCGACACCCCGCCGCAGGTCCCGGTCCTGGTCGCCTTCCACCACCCGCCGGTGCCGCTGCAGACCCCGTACGTGGACGAGATCCGCCAGTTCGGGGAGGAGCGGCTGGCCGCCCTCGTCGAGCGCCACCCGCACCTGACCGCTTTCCTGTGCGGGCACGCGCACACCGCCGCGGCCACCACCTTCGCGGGCCGGCCGGTGCTGGTCGCGCCCGGGGTGGTCTCCACGCTCCGGCTGCCGTGGGAGGCGCCGACCGGGTCCTCCGAGCACGTGCACCTCGACGAGCCGCCGGCCGTGGCCTTCCACGTGCTCGGTGACGACGGCCGGCTGACGACCCACTACCGAGTGGTCGCCGCCCGCCGGTAGGTACGTCCGTCAGGGGTCCGCGTGAGGCGGCCCGAGGTGATCAGATAGCGCCGCAGCGCCGAGCAGTCCTCGTGCACGGTGCGCAGCGCGTCGTTCACCTCGGGCTCCGTGTACTCCCGGTCCACCGCGAACAGGGTCTCCGTGAGGTGGGCGAGCAACTGCTCGTGCCGGGCGACCTTGCGCGGGATCACGGTGAGGCGGCCGCCGGAGAAGAGGTCGTGGACGTCCCGTCGTGGCGGGCGCGGGCGCGGGCGCGGGCGCGGGTCGGAGGCGGCGGCGGTGGCGTCGGCGGACTGCGACGACTGGTGCTCGGGGCTCTGGGACATGACGGCGAGCTTGGCCCGTCCGCGGCGGTGGCGGCAACGCATTTTCCGCATGGGGCGATCGGCCGGGCCGGCGGCGAGAAGTGACGGTCGCTCACCCCGCGACCCGCCCGGCGCCGGACACTCCGGGGCCGGGCGGGCTCGAACGGGGCCTGCGGCCGGGGACCGGCGGCGGTCAGGGACCGACGGTGATCTGCTGCGCCGGGTCGGTGGTGTCGGTCACCTTGTAGACCGCGTTGAAGGTGGAGGTGGTCGCGCTCGTCGGGCAGCCGAACCCGCCGGTGACGGTGACCGGTACGGAGACGTTCGTGAAGGTCAGCGTCGACGGAGCACCGTTGACCCAGGTACCGCCGACGTTCGCCGGGGCGGTGGGGGCGGCGGTGACCGTACAGGAGGCGAGCCCGCTCGTCTGGACCACCAGACCGCCGACCGGCAGGCCCATGGTGGCGGTGACCGGGGCGCCGTCCTGCATCGACACCGACCAGGCGCCGCCGGTGGTGACCGTGGGCGTCACTCCCCACATGCTCGAGGTGCACGAGCTGTACGTGGGCGCCGAGATCGGCGAGGACACGGGCCCGGCCGGATTGCTGTTGCCGGGGGCTCCCGGCACGCTGCCGGTGGCGACGGAGACCGTACAGGTCACGGTGACCGAACCGGCCTTGAGGGTGGCCTTCCCGCTGAGGGTGGCCTTGAACGCGTGCCCGGCCGGGGTGACGGTGGTCGACCCGGCCAGCGGTAAGGGGGCGGCGGATGCGGTGACCGAGGCGAGCGCGATGGCTCCGGCGACGGCCGTCCCGAGGGCGAGCGCGGTGCGCGTACGGCTCATGGCTGTGCTCCTTGGGGATCGTGGTGCGGGGTGGGGGGAGGGGGTGCGGCCACGACGGACTCCGCTTCTTCGGCCTTGTCGGCGTTGTCGGCGTTGTCGGTACGCCGGGCGGCGCGCGGCTGCCAGGCGAACATCAGGCCGCCGCCGAGGATGCCGAGCAGGGTGCCGATCAGGAACCCGCCGAGGTTCGACAGGACCAGAGCGGCGGTGGCGATCAGGGTGGTGAGGACACCCGCGAGAGAACGCTGAGGGGGAGAGAACCAGGCGGTGAGCCCGAGCACGATCATCACGACGCCCATCAGGACGGACGGGATCCCTGCCACCCCCTGCTGGAGCATGATCTTCAGCGGTGCCAGCGGCAGGACGCAGATCCACGACCCGGCCAGGACCGCGAACAGCCCTCCCCAGA
This sequence comes from Streptomyces nojiriensis, assembly GCF_017639205.1. Taxonomy (NCBI): domain Bacteria; kingdom Bacillati; phylum Actinomycetota; class Actinomycetes; order Kitasatosporales; family Streptomycetaceae; genus Streptomyces; species Streptomyces nojiriensis. The sequence continues at coordinate 7,800,423 of NZ_CP071139.1, forward strand.
AAGGCCTGCTGCGCCGCCACCGCCGCCAGCGCCGCAACAGGTTCAGAAGCATTCCTTCTTGCCCTTGCTGACGTCCATGCTGAGCCCGGAGAGCTTGAAGGTGCCGGCGTTCGTCGCCCACGCCGTCTGCTGGAGATCGGTGATGCTGACCGTGTCGGCCTGCTGGGCGAAGAGGTCCTGCATTCCCTGGGCCTCGGCCGGGCCCTTGTCGAGGGTGGAGGCGTCGCGCCCGATCTCGATGTTGCTGAAGACGGCGTCGCCCGCGAGCTGGGTGGCGTCGACGAAGAGGTTGCTCGCCTCGACCGGGGTCTTGCGTCCGGCGGTGAGGTTGAGCGAGATGTCCCCGATCACCGGGAGCGAGGTGACCACGGACTGGCAGAGGCTGTGGAGCTTGGCCTCCCGGATGGCGGTGACGGCCACCGGGATGAGCTCCTGGCGCGCATTGACGTCCACGCTGCCGTACTGGGCGAAGCCCTCGCCCTCCAGGCTGCTCGCCGACACCTTGAACTGCTGTCCCGACACGGCGAACGAGGCGGCCAGCACGCCCTGGGCGAGGGCGATGCCGAGGCCGGCGGTCACGGCCACGGCGGGGATGGTCAGGACGGCGAACCGGCGCCAGCGGACACGGCCGGAGTCATCGTCGGAAGGGTCGGATAAATGCGGGGAACCGGTCATGGGAGCGTCCCTTATTTCGGCTGTGCACCGTTGTTACCGACGAGTTGAATGTAAGAGTGCCAATGGGGGTTGGCAAGGTTGTGCGAGTGCACCCTTTGAGCCGACTCCTACTGCTCCGTACGCAGCAGTTCGGCGACCTCCGTGTCCACCCGCCGGGCCATCGCCCGCGCGAACTCCGTGGCCACCACCTCACCGGCCACCGGCCGCAGAGCCGCCACCGCCGCCGTGATGTGCTGCAGCTGTGTGGCCGAAAGCCGCTCCAGGCCTTCCGGTCCCGCCGGTCCCGCCCGTCCCGCCGAGCCGTCCACGCCCGCGGCGTCGATCACGTACCGCCGGAAGAGCCCCACGAACCGGTCCGCGACCGCTGCCGCCTGCGCCTGTACGAACTCCCCGGCATCCAGGATCTCGGCGAGCGGCACCCCCTGCCGCACCAGCGCCAGCGTCGACTCCAGCAGCCGGCGGTTCGGGTACGTGACCAGGTCCCCGTCGATGGTCACGTAGCCGAGCTCCGCCGCCCGCCGGGTGTCCGCGGCGGTCGCCGTCGGACCGAACAGCTCCCGCAGGTCGCCCCGGGTCAGCGTCACCGGCTCCTCCTGGACCCAGTCCCGGGTCATCTCCCGTTCCAGGCCCAGCAGTTGGGACAGGCCGCCGCCCTGTTCCCAGGCGTGCAGGAGCTCGGCGATGCCGTTGACCGTGTAGCCGCGCCCCAGCAGATCGCTGATCAGGCGCAGCCGGGTCAGGTGATCGTCGGAGTACCAGGCGATCCGGCCCTCCCGGCGTGGCGGCGGCAGCAGCCCGCGCTCCTGGTAGTAGCGCAGGTTGCGCACCTTGACGCCGGCCGCGCGGGCCACGTCCTCGCGGCGGTAGCGCCCGCCGCTCCCGCCGCCGCTCCCGCCGCCGCTCTCGCTTCCGTCCTCCACCTGGCTGCTCACGCGCCAGAGTGTAGGAGCTACCGGAAGGTCACATCGGCCTCGGACGATCCTGCTTGACCGCCCGCAGGACCACGAACTTCGGCTCGCTCGCGACCACTTCGCTGTTGCCGAACAGCCGGCGCAGATGGGTGTGGTAGCCCATGTGCCGGTTGGCGACGATCCACAGCTCGCCGCCCGGCCGCAGCACCTTGCGCGACTGCGCGAACATCCGCAGCGCCGTCGCGTCCGTCGTGGCCTGGTGGGAGTGGAAGGGCGGGTTGCTGAGCACCAGGTCCACCGAGCCGGGGGAGAGCATCGCGACCCCGTCGCCCACGTGGAACTCGGCGGTGCGCCGGCCCTCGCGGATGTTCGCCCGGTAGGTCGCCCGCGCGGATTCGACCGCCTGGTAGGACTCGTCCGTGAACACGACCTCGGCGTCCGGGTCGTGGACCTGGACGGCCGTGCCGACGACGCCGTTCCCGCAGCCGAGGTCCACGACCCGGGCACCGTCGGTGTTGGTCGGCAGGTTCTGCAGGAAGAAGCGGGTGCCGACGTCGAGCCGGTCGGCGCAGAAGATCCCGGCGTGGTTGACGACGGACAGGCCGGAGGCCGACCCGGCGTCCTCGTCCACCGTGTACGTCAGCGGCCAGGGCCCGGCGGACGCGGGACGGGTCGCCCCGGGGGTGCCCGGCGTGCAGAAGATCAGCCGGGCCTTCTTCTCCGCGAGCGAGGTCTTCGTAGGGCCGAGGATCTTCTCGAAGAGGCGCAGCGTGGAGGTGTGGATCTCCTTGACCATGCCGGTGCCGACGACGACGGTGCCCGCGTGCACGTGCGGGGCCAGCCGGTACAGCTGGTCCTCCAGCAGCGCCAGGCTCTTGGGCACGCGCACCAGCAGGACGTCGATCCGCTCGGGCGGCGGGTCCTGGGTGGTCAGCAGGGTCACCGTCGACTTGGACGTCCCGATGCCGGCCCGGTCCAGGTTCGCGGCGGTGGCGGCGCGGGTGAGGGCGGAGTCGGTGATCTGCGTCGGGTGGTACGCGGCGAGCGCCGTCGTCAGCGTCCCCCAGCGGTCCCCGAGCACGACGATCCGGCCGGCGGCGGCCAGGTCCACCGGCCCGCGTTCCCCGGTACCGGAGTCGAGGTGGCGCAGCAGGTACTCGTCGGCGGCGTCCCAGGCGCGGAGCCGGTCGCGCGGGTCCTCGGGGAAGCGGGTGAGCTCGTAGGAGCCGAAGGGTGTGGTGAGGTGGTTCATATGGGGCCCAGGCTATCCGAGCCGAAGGCCCGACCCCGCATGCGCGGGGCCGGGCGGCACGCTACTCGGGGAACTCGCCGGCCATGGCGGCCGCCATCCGCAGGTAGGGGCGGGCCTCGGTGGCCCGGCCGAGGCGCTCCAGGGTGCGACCGAGCATCAGCTGTGCGTAGTCCTCCACCGGCCAGCGCTCCAGGATGGCGCGGAGCTCGCGCTCGGCGCGGGAGAGCTGGGCGGAGTGGTAGTAGGCGCGGGCCAGCAGCAGCCGCGGCGCCAGCTGCTCGGGGGTCTCGCCCGCCAGCGTCTCCAGGATGCGGGCGGCCGTCGCGTACTCCTTCGCGTCGAAGAAGAGCTGGGCGCGCGCCCAGCGCTCGGCTGCCGTCCCGTGCTCGAAGTACGTCGTCGGCGCGTTCATCGCGTCCCTTCCGCCGTTCAGGTGATCTGTCCGCTGCCTCCAACACACCCCGGCCGTGGAACATTCCGCTCTCCACCGGCACCCCCTCGGGGCTAGGTTGTCCGCATGAGCAATCTCGATCGCCAGCCCGCTCTCTCCGCGTGCGGCGGCCGCGGCTTCGTCGTGGCCGAACCGGTGCGCGAGCTCCTCAGCCCGCGCACGGTCAGGCTCGGAGAGTCCACCGAGGTCCGCCGGCTCCTGCCCAACCTGGGTCGCCGCATGGTGGGCGCCTGGTGCTTCGTGGACCACTACGGCCCGGACGACATCGCCGACGAGCCCGGCATGCAGGTCGCACCGCACCCGCACTCCGGGCTCCAGACGGTGAGCTGGCTGCACGAGGGCGAGGTGCTGCACCGCGACAGCGTCGGCAGCCTGGAGACGATCCGGCCCCGGGAGCTGGGCCTGATGACCTCCGGCCGCGGCATCAGCCACTCGGAGGAGAGCCCGCGCCCGCACGCCCGCTTCCTGCACGGCGCCCAGCTGTGGGTGGCCCTGCCGGACGCCCACCGCGACGTCGAACCGCACTTCCAGCACCACGCCGACCTCCCGCGGGTGACGGCCCCGGGGCTGACGGCGACGGTGATCCTGGGCAGCCTGGACACGGCGACCTCGCCCGGGACGGCGTACACCCCCATCGTCGGCGCGGACCTCGCCCTCGCGGCGGGCACGGAAACCCGCCTCCCCCTCGACCCGGACTTCGAGTACGCGGTCCTGTCGATGTCGGGCGAGGCCCACGTGGACGGCGTCCCGGTCCTCCCGGGCTCGATGCTCTACCTCGGCTGCGGCCGCACCGAACTCCCCCTGCGGGCGACCTCGGACGCGGGCCTGATGCTCCTGGGCGGCGAGCCGTTCGAGGAGGAGATCGTGATGTTCTGGAACTGGATCGGCCGGAGCAACGAGGAGATCGTCCAGTTCCGCAAGGACTGGATGGAGGGCACCCGCTACGGCGAAGTGAAGGGCTACGACGGCCCTCCGATCCCCGCCCCGCAGCTCCCGCCGGGGCCCCTGAAAGCGCGCGGACGGATGCGCTGACCTGCGCTTTTCCGCAGTAGGTCGACCGGCCGACATCAGCCGCGGAGAGGCCGTATCCCGTGCGGAGACCGTTCCGGCGGGGCGAGCGACGGCGTGCTCCGAGAGGCCGTCTCCGGGCCCTCGACGTTTCCCAGGTATGACCAGCTGGGGTCAGCTTTGCCAGGACCAATGCTGACCCAATGCTGACTTTGGTGAGAGTTCGTCAGGTTTGCTGGCGTCCCGCCATGGGGCTCTCGGTGGCGTTCGAGGCCCGGCGCTGCTCGGTACAGCATGTTGTACCGAGCAGCGGGTCTGGCGGGGTGCTGGGTTCAGGCGGCGTCGCTCGCGACGGGCGGCCGCCTCCGCGGGCCGAACGTGGAGTCGAAGGTGCGACAGCGTGTCGTAGGCACGAGCAGGTACGGCGCCCCTGAACCTGCGATCGAGTGGGGGCCGGTCTGTCCAGCGGCGAGGGCGTCGTACGGGGTGAGGACGTCGAGGCTGCCGAACACGTAGTAGAGGGGCAGCACGGTCCACGCGACGAGCTGGAGGTGTGCGCGGACCGCGGCGCTTTCGATGGCGTGGCGGTGCGTCGCCCGACTGGTCATGTGGCCCTCCTTGGCAGCATGGAGGTCGGGAGTCCACCGAAGGGAGCTGTCCGTCCCTCGGAGTGCGGCTTGAACAGGGTGGGTGAGGACTCATTGACCCCACGGGTTGACCGCCCATCCGCGCGCGGTCAGTTCCTCGGCGATGCGCTGCTCGTGGGCGTCCCCCACGGCCTTCCTCTGCTGAAAGCTCGGCATGCTGTGAAGTGTTGCGCACCTCGCTCCAGGCAAAACAAGGGGCGGATGCAGACCGGCCAGGCGCAACCCCGCAGAACCCGTCTCGCTGTGTCCGCCTGTGTCCGCCTCAGTCCAGCTGTGTTCGGCTGCGTGCGGACAACAATGGCCGGAAGTAATCCACGCCTGGTCCTACTTCGCTCCGAGGCCTTCGGGGAGTTGTCCCGCTCCCCGAAGGCTGAACGGTGGTTGCGGTCAGCTGAGGCGGAGGCGGCGCAGGGCCATGACGGTGCCGTCGGGGTGGAGGGAGACGGGGCCGCGCCAATTGGCGTCCCAGGGGTCGGAGTCCCAGGAGTCGCGGAGGGTATGTACCTCGTGGCGGTACTGCTCGACCCTACCGTCGCGGAGGTGGTCGAAGAGGTCTTCCGCGAGGCCGGAGAAGGCCTCCACCCGGACGCCGTTGAGGCGGAAGACGTGGTCGGTACCCACGAACTTCTTGCCATGGATGGTGTGGGTGACGTCTTGGACGATGCCCGTTCCGGCGTGGGTGAAGGCCTCGAAATGGCCCTTGCCCTGGCGCTTGGTCAGGTACTGAGCAGTGGGTTCGCCGCCTCCGGTGAAGGCCATCAAGCCCGCGGCGTCGGCCTGGGCGAGCACCCGGCCGAACCAGCTGCACTCCTCGGGACGCACGTGGTAGCCGACCGGCGGTTCCTCGTGCGGGTCGGTGGGGGCGTCGATGCCAGGGGCGATGCTGCGGTCCTCGACCGGAGGGTCGAGGCGGAGGTCCTTCGCACCCCAGAGGGTGCCGTCGCCCGGAGCCTGGAGCAGGTAGAGAGTGATGCTCTCGCTCTTCTTGGGGAGCGTGGTGCCGAAGACGAAGGTCGGCGTCTCGTTGTACGGGCCGATGTGGATGCCCTCTACGTCGGCGGAGGCCGTGGCGAGCTGCTTGTGTACCTGCGTGGCATGGCCGTGGGTGCCCTTGCACGTGACCGGGATGACCCGGGACGGCTCACCGGGCTTCCACACCTCCAGGAAGAAGGCCGGCCGGCGCGGGGCGCTGCTGCGCCCGGCTTCCTTGCCCGTCAGCGTCCAGCCGGCCCGCATGGCTATCTCGGCGTCGATGACCGAGACCGAGTGGTCCGGGTACTGCGCCGCGAGTACGCGTCGGGCGAGTGCCAGCGCGAAGCCGATGCCGAGCTCGCCCGACTGAGTGGCGGCGTAGTGGCGCCTGGGGTTGCGGCCCTCGGTGGAGAGCGCCATGTAGCGGCCGTCGTTGCCGGTGAGGGCCTGGCAGTACTTCAGGCTGGCCCAGTGCTCGGCGAGCCCTCGCCCCGCGCCTTGGCGGGCGAGGACGTTGGCCCGGCCCAGGGAGTGCAGGACGTCCCAGGGGGTGAGTTGGAGCGAGATGCCGAGTGGCTTGATGGGTAGGGGCCGGAGTTCTGGTTTGCGGCGGAGAGGGGCCTGGCCCTTCTCCCGCTTGGCCTTGTCGTCCGCGGTCGCGGCTTTCGCAACGCTGCCCGCGAGATCCGATGTCGAGTGAACGGCCACGTTCCACGGCTGCGCGAGATCCCTCAGCACGTCTGCTCGCTTCAAGCTGCTTTCCCCCTACGTTCGTACGGGTGATACAGGCCAACGTCGCAAGCTACGTGGGGGAGTAGGGGCGCATGAAGGGCGTAAGCGCGCACATCGCCGATGTCGGCCCCCACCCTTGGGTGGGGGCCGACCAGTCAGGCGTTGACCTGTGCTACGTCGACGGCGGCGTTGCATTCGGGACTCGTCCGGTACGGGCAACGGCCCGAGAGGATGACCATCGGCATTCCCCGGCCTCGGCCGCGGGGACATCCGGGTCGTCGTTATGCACGCGCCCGGCCCGTCTAGTGGGCGGCCCGCAGGGATCGAGCCATGGCCGACGGGCGCCCTTACTGGCACGCGTCGCCTTGCCCAGACTGCTGATCGGAGATGGGGAGGTATTGGGTGGCGGTACGCAAGAGGCGCCGGTCGGCATCACGGAAGCGTCGGGAGGCTCGGCTCAAGGCGGGCGCATGGGCCGGCGTCGCGGTCCTGGCGTTGCTCCTGACGTTCTGGTCGGCCATCTGGCCATACCTGCTCGGACTGTTGCTGCTTGGGGCTGTCGGTGGTGGCACTTGGTGGCTGTGGAGGACGGACCGTCTCATCCGGGGCAGTGACCGGCGGTGGCGTCACGAGGACGCGGTCAACGTCGGCCATCGAACGCTTGCCGAGGTGGACCTGATGGACGGCACACAGTTCGAGGATTTTGTGGCCGATCTCTGCAGGCGGGACGGATGTACGGAAGTCCGCCGCGTCGGCCGCACGGGTGACGACGGCGCCGACGTACGCGGACGCCTGCCCGACGGCCGCACCATGGTGATCCAGTGCAAGCGCTACCACCCGAAGCGAAAGATCTCCAACGGAGAGGTCCGCAACCTCCTCGGCTCGCAAGTGCACTTCAAAGCCGAGGTCGCCGTCTTCGTCACCACCACGTACTTCAGCGGCCCCGCCGAACGCTGCGCCGTGCAGAACGCTGTCGTCGCCGTCCACCGTGACCACCTCGGCCTGTGGAACAACGGAGCGGCGCTCCCGTCACTCACAGCGGTGAACGGAGCCGGCCAGGGAGACCGCCGACACCGCGCCCTGCGCAAGAACACGTACGAGTAGCGCTGCTTGCGTTCCGCCTGCCGTGCTCGGAAGGCAGGGGGGGTATGAAGGGCGTAGCGCGTACCCGGAGAACGTCGGCGCCGTGTACAGCAGAAGGGCCCGGATCCTGTACGGGATCCGGGCCCTTCTGAGCAGTAGCGGGGACAGGATTTGAACCTGCGACCTCTGGGTTATGAGCCCAGCGAGCTACCGAGCTGCTCCACCCCGCGTCGATGCCTCCACCATACGGCACCTTTGGCCTGGGATTCGCCAGGTTTTCCTGCCCGACGTGCTGTCGCAAGCGCTCGCGGCTTTCAGGGGCAATCAGGGTCCGGGGCGGGTGGTCCGGACGGTGGCGATTTCGCAGCGGGCGCGGAGGGCGGACGGGTCGCCGGCGGCAATGTGCAGGGGCACGGGTCCTCCTGGGTCAGACGTCCCCGATGGTGATGTCGAGTTCGCTCACAAGGGCTTCGGCGAGGTCGGACTTCTGGCCGCGGTCGATGCGCACCTTGGCGAGGTTCGCGACGCCGCGGATTGCCGACAGATCGTTCTCGCGCATGTCGGTGTTGCGGTAGCGGCCCGTGCCGAACTCGGTGTGCCGGAGCGTGCAGTCGGTGAACACGACGTCGGACAGGTCGCAGTCGGAGAACGTGGCCTCTGTGAGAAGCAGCCGATGAAGGCCATAGGGCCGGCGACGCGGACCTTCTGGAAGGTGGCAAAGTCGAACTTGCAACCCTCGAACAGCACGTCATCGAGCACCAAGCCGTCCAGGGCGGCGCCCATCAGCTTGCAGTTCCGGACGTGGACTCGAGTCAGCTTGCTCCCAGTCCAGCGTGCAGTGCCGAGGTCCGTCGCTGATCTCGACGCTGTGGAGGTTGACTGAGCATCCAGGCCGCCATCGAGATCCGCCGCCAGCTCCTCAAGGGAGCACCCGACCTCCGCGACCTCTACAAGGTCACCGCGCTGCTCGCGAAGATCCAGCTCCGCTTCAGTGGGATCGAGTGCCCCTCCGACGGCGACGCCCTCGCCGTCCTCCTTGACGCCAAACGGCAGGACACGAGTGCGATCACCGCAGCCCGCCCCGAGCGGCCCGCCGCAGAAACGCTCGCGACCCTCGTTCTCCAGAGCTGGCTGGACACCATCCCCGCGGAGAAGCAGTGAGCGCGAGTACCAGGCGGGCCACGGCGACAGTGGGCACCTTCCCCAAACCAGTGGGGACCCGTGAGCAGGCCGAAGCCGAGGTGAAGGGATGGACGCGGCTCGCCTCGCGCATTTCGGTTCCGGCCCTTCACGGGGAGGTCGCGTTACCGGACAGGCGCCTCCTCGCCTACGAGGACGTCTTCGCCACCGGCCGGTGCGAGGTGCTGATGGGCGACGTCATCGCCCTGGCCGACCGGGACCCGGCCGTGCTGCCCCGCTTGGACCGCCTGGTGGACGGCGTCTGCGCTGACCTGCGGGCGGCGGCCGAGGAGACCGGTAAGCGCGTGCCGCTGGCCGACTGCGTTCCGGACCTCTACCTGGACCGGATCCGCCCCGGCGGCCGGTTGGACCGCTGGTACCTGCGCCGTGACCTGCCGATCGCCCTGCCCCACACCCACATGACCGTCACCCTCCGGGAGCTGGCCGACTACACCATCACCGCCAACGGCAGGCGGCTCACCTTGAACGTCGCCGACACCATCGACAGCCTCCGCCACTCCCTGGCTCCCGACCGCCTCTGGCTCGCTGGTCTGACCCAAGGCGACACCACAGAGCCCAACATCGCCGACCCGCTGTGCTGGCTCGACTTCGAATTCGCCGGACGCAACACCGCAGCGGGCGAGGCCGCCAACCTGATCTGGTACCTGATGGCCCTGGGCGGCTGGCTCGTCCCCCGCTACCAGCCCGACGTCTACGCCCGCAGCCTCCGCCTCGCCCTGCCGCCCCTGACCCGCCCGCGAATCGAACACCTGGAGCTGAACGAGGGCAGGCGGCACATCGACGTCCGGTACTTCTGGGACACCGGCCCCGGTCGTAGTGCGGCCGTCACCCGGGCCCTGGGCGGCCTTCGTGGCGAGGGCGGCAGCGGTCTGGAGGAGATCCGCGCGTTCCTCGCCCTGCGGATCCTCGGGGTGATCCCGGCCTCCCGGCTGACCGGACACGACCTCCTGCTCGTACTGATCAACCTCGCCGAGAGCCAGGACCCGCTCACGGCGATCGGCACCTTTTTCACGACGACACAGGCCCCTCACCGCAACTCTGGCGAACGGAGCAGCAATGTCCCTGCCCCTGCTTGAGACCCCTCTCCAGACCCGACCGCTCCAGGGCCGCACCGCCCTCGTCACCGGCGGGGCCACTGGCATCGGTGCCGAGATCGGACGCGCGCTCGCTGCTGCCGGCGCGACCGTCGCGGTCAACCACCTCGGCCAAGACCCCGATGCCCACGCCCTCCTCGCCGCCTTCGAGCGAGACCGCAGCCCCGGGATCGCGGCGAACGCCGACCTCGCCGATCCCGGCGCCGTCCAGACCATGGTCGACCTCGTCCGTGCCGAGATCGGCCCCATCGATATCCTGGTCGACAACGTCAGCTCCTACCCCCGCGTCCACTGGCAGGACACCGACGAGGCCGCCTGGAGCTACTCCCTCGACGTGAACCTCACCGCCCACTACCGCACCTGCCAGGCCGTGACCCCCGGCATGGTCGAACGCCGCTGGGGCCGGATCGTGAACATCGGCAGCGTCAACGCCCGCGCCGGCCGAACGAACCTCGTCGCGTACAGCACCGCAAAGGCCGGGCTACTAGGGCGTGTCCGCAATGTCGATCGGTCGTTACTCCGTTCGTGGTGCGACGTCATGAACTGACCGATCAGGCCTGGGAAATCATCGGACCGTTACTGGCTCCGCCCCGGATGGGACGTCCGGTGCGGGACCGGCGGCAGGTCCTCAACGGCATCCTGTGGAAGCTGTCCACGGGTGCTGCCTGGCGGGACCTGCCCGAACGGTATGGGCCGTGGAAGACGGTCTACGAACGGTTCCGCCGCTGGTCGGCGGACGGAACCTGGGACCGGCTCCTGGCCCACGTCCAGCAGCACTCGGATGCGATCGGCGAAGTCGACTGGTCGGTCGTCTGCGTCGACTCGACGATCGTGCGGGCCCACCAGCACGCTGCCGGAGCCCGAAAAGGGGGCCCTGGACCGGTGAGGCACTCGGCCGGTCCCGAGGCGGACTGAGCACCAAGATCCACCTCGCCTGCGACGGCCGGGGCCGCCCTCTCGCGTTCACGCTCACCGGCGGGAACGTGAACGACTGCACGCAGTTCGAGCCGGTCATGGCCCGCATCCGCATCAAGCGGTGCGGGCCGGGTCGGCCCCGGACCCGACCGGAACGGGTGGTCGGCGACAAGGGCTACTCATCCCGCAAGATCCGCTCCTACCTGCGCAAACGCGGCATCGCCTGCACCATCCCCAAACGCGTCGACCAGATCAGCGGACGGCGTCGACGCGGAGAGAGCCTGTGCCGTCTCGACCGTGAGGTCTACCGGCGCCGCAACGTCGTCGAACGCTGCTTCAACCGGCTCAAGCAGAACAAGGCCCTCGCCACCCGCTACGACAAACGAGCCCGCCACTACAAAGCCCTGGTCACCCTCGCCTGCCTGCGGCTATGGCTCCCCGGCTGACATTGCGGACACGCCCTAGGCCTGACCCGCTCTCTCGCCCGCGAACTGGGCCCGTACGGGGTCTGCGTCAACACGGTCATGCCCGGCGCCATCCAGGTCGAGGCCGAAAACGCCATCCCCGCCCAGCACCTCGCGCGCCCGGAGGACCAGATCAAGCGCCAGTGCGTCCCCCGCCGTGGCCGGCCCGAAGACGTCGCGGCCCTGGTGGTATTCCTCGTGGGCCCCTCCGCCTCGTTCATCACTGGCCAATCCATCCACGTCGACGGTGGCTGGCTGCTGCACTGAGACCGTCAACAAGCAAGGAGACAGACCGAAATGATCGAACGAGTCCGCGCCGTCCTCGTCACCGCTGACGACACGATGCTGGTCATCCGTCGCACCAAGCCCGGCATCCCGGTGTACTGGGTCCTGCCCGGTGGTGGTGTCGAACCCAGCGACGAGTCCCGGGAGGCCGCCCTTCACCGGGAGATCCACGAGGAGATCGCGGGGAAGGCCGACATCGTCCGGCTCCTCCACACGATGGAGTCCGACGAGGAGCGTCAGCTCTTCTACCTCGCCCGCATCGCCACCTGGTCCTTCGACGACCGCACCGGTCCCGAGTTCAGCGCCGAGGGCCGCGGTGAATACGCGCTGGAGGAAATCCCGCTGACCGTCGAGGGGCTCGACGGCATCGACCTCAAGCCCGAGGAGATCGCCCACGTCCTCCGGGGCGCCATCGGCGTCGGCGCCCTTCGGGCAGAGGCTGCGAAGTAGCTGTCCGTCTTTGTGGATTGCCGTCGGGACCAACGCCGAGGTGCGTCGGCCCCGACGGCGCCACGGTGCGCGCTGCTGGTCGCTGTGAGCTGCTCGGATTGGGACGGGCGTGGTTGTTGGCTGCCTGAGGGCAGTATCCCGCACCCCGAGGACCTGGCCGTCACCGTGCAAGGGGCCTACGCCGGAGCGGCCGCACATTGAATCGCGCCACCAGGCCTCGGCATGACCGAGGTGCTGGGTGCCGGCCAGTCAGAGGTGGTGCGCTCAGGACCAATCGAGGAACCTGTGAGTGATGTGCCCGAGCACTGTATCCCTGGCCGGAGCCGCATCGCGCCGCGGTCCAGCTCGATGGTCAGCGCTGCGCTCGACCTGGTCCCGTGTCGGTCCACGGGATCAGTGGTCGAGACGGCGCAGTAGCGCACCTCAACCCGTCAGACACGCTCTAGTCGGACAGACGCCCCAGCAGCGCACCCTGGCCGGACTGGAGAACGTGCGCGGCCTCCAACGGGATCCAGAAGCACTCGAAGTAGGTTGGCTCCTGCTCGACGTCGTGGTCCTCCTGGCTCATCCACCGCTCCGGGGTCGGCTCGGTGAGCTCCAGGTGGAAGACGTGCCGGTGCTGGATCTCGAACCGGTACGGGCTGATGTCGTACTCGGTCTCGCCGAGCTTGCGGACGATCTTGAATTCCGACAGACTGGTCTCCTCGCGGGCCTCGCGCAGAGCGGCGGCTTCCGGCGTCTCACCGGGGCGGACGCTGCCTGCGGGCACCTGGATGCCGACCTCCTCGTAGGAGTAGTCGGTGTGGCGGAGCACCAGCAGGTGTCCGTCACGGACGACGTAGACGAGGACCTTCTCCTTCGTAACCTTCTCAGGCAAAGCGGCAACCTCCACTCGGTTCAGGAACTGATTCGTGGGCCAGGCCCGGTGGAGGCCGGGACTCTCTACCCCGTGGTCGGTGACCATTTCAGCTGTCCGCGGACCGGCGCAGGCGTGCGGCTGATCTTCACCTGCCTGGGGTGGGCTGAAGCTCGCCCACCAAGCGCTCGGCCTCACTTCGGGCCGGCGCCAGCAGCGGATCTCCCTCGTAGGAGGAGGATCCGACGATCTTCGAGAGAAAGAAGAGTGACATCAGCTTGCCGTCCCGGCTCTCGAGGTCCGCTCGTCGCTCCTGCCGGACGCGGTCCGCGAGCGTCGGGACAGCCAGGGCGTTGCCCCACAACGTTGCGGCGTCCAAACCCCGGGGCGCCATGCCCCAGTCCTCCCAGTCGATGATGGAGAACTCCGGTCCCATCACGTTGGCCCAAGTCAGGTCAGCATGAGCCGGCGCCCATCGCTCGATCTCTGTGTCGGCGAGGCCGGGGAAGGCCTCCGCTAGGGTCTGGGTCACCTGCTCCTGCGTGATCGTCACCGTGTCCGGGGTCGCGAGCCGCGGTGTCCGCTGTGCGGCAAGCGCGTCCAGCGAACCATTCAGTGCTTCCCACCACGCATCCGGCAGGCCCGGGTCATCGAGCACCAGGGCGCTCCTTCCGACAGACGGCGACGTCATCAACTCCAGCTCATCAGCACGCCACATGACCGGCTCGCCGCGCTCGCGCCATGCCACGCCTTGGTACCACTCGGGCATCGTGACCCCTTGCAACACGGCTGCGGCCTCGGTCCCGTTCCAGCCCTGCGGGCCGATCCGCTCGAATCCCCGTCGCTCGATGCGCACCCAGGTACCCTGCTCCGTACGGCTGCCCAAGGAACGGCGCTTGCGGACCAGCGCATGCCGGTCCAGTCGTACGTGCAGGGCCTGTTCCACTCGCGCCAGCACGTCTTCCACTGGCTGGCGGCGCAGGTCCACCTGGGCGGCAATGGGCAGGGATCCAGTCATCACGACCTCCTCGGCGAACGGGCGACCGTAGCAGGAACAGGCCCACTGGCCTTGAGGCGGCCGTAGGTCTTGGTGGTCTGGTTGACCTGCTCGGTGATCCGGTAGACATCGCCGGCGACGAGGTGACAGGGCCGCAAGCCGCTGGTGCGGCGACATCACCCAGATCCCCACCGGTCAGGGCTGGCTCTACCTGGCCACCGTGATCGACATCTCCACCCGCAGGGTCCTCGGCTGGGCCACCGCCGACCACCTCGGTGCCTCCCTGGCCGTCGACGCGCTTAAAGCCGCCTGGCGTCGGTACCGCCCCCGCGAGGTGGTGATCTTCCACTCCGATCGTGGAGTCCAGTACACCAGCCGCGTCTTCGAACGCATGGGCAGCCGCCCACGACATCCGGCTCTCCGTCGGACGAACCGGCGTGTGCTGGGACAACGCCGTCGCCGAGTCGTTCTTCGGCACCCTGAAGAACGAACTGGTCACCCGACACGCGTGGCCCACCCACGCCGCTGCCAGAACCGCGCTCTTCGAGTACATCGAAGGCTGGTACAACACCCGACGACTCCACAGCAGCCTCGGCTACCAAAGCCCCGGCTGAGGTTGCTTCGGTTTGGCGGACGACACCAGCCCAGGGACGGCACCCTTCCGGGCCTCAGTGCGCGGCCACGACGCGCCGTCGCCCCGGTCAGGGGTTCGCGCCGCGGGGCACGACCATGTCGGTCAGCCGGGCGGCACCCGCTTCGAGGGATGCCCAGCCTGGCACGCGCAGCACGGCGATCGCAGATGTCGGGAACTTCGTACGGGTCTGCTGCAGCACGTAGCCGTCCGCCTCACCGGCAAGCGACAGAACCAGCTCCTGTACGCCGGGGTTGTGCCCGATCAGCATCAGCGTCCGCACCTGCGCGGGGATCTCCCGTACCACCCCGAGCAACTCCCCGGCGCTCGCCCCGTAGAGGCGGGCCTCGTAGATCACCGGTGCGGGGGCGGCGCCGAGCTCGGCCGCGACGAGGTCCCATGTCTCGCGCGTGCGGCAGGCGGTGGAACACACGACCAAGTCGGGAACGCAGTCGGCCTCGCGCAGCCAGCGGCCGGCCGCAGGGGCGTCCCGGCGGCCGCGCGCGGCGAGTGGCCGCTCGGAGTCGGGCACGTCCGGCCAGGCGGACTTGGCGTGCCGCAGGACGACCAGGCGCCGGGAGTCGCGCGAATTCATGGCGTCTCCCGGTGCTGGTGGCCGACCTCGCGCACAAGGTCCAGCCCGAGGACGCGGTCGAGAAAGGCGAACGTCTCGAATTTGGCTCCGGCCGGCACATCGGCGCGCATTGCCACGCCGGCCATCATGTCCAGGACGCCGGGGACGCCGAGGTCATCGGCGAGCGCGGCATGAGCCCGTTGCAGGAAGTCGGCAGGGATCGGCCTGGACGGCTCCTGCGCCCAGTGGGCCACCTGCTGCCGCCAGTGCGTCAGCGTCCGCAGGGCCTCTGCGAGCGCGGGGCTGGTGACCGTGACCGGTGTGCGGTAGGCGTGGCCGAGCAGCAGCATCCTCACAACCAGCGGATCGGTCCCCTCCGGGACGCCCCCGTCTGGGGGTGCCGGGCTGACCGGGCTCACGTCGATCCGGACCCCGCCGACGGCCTCCTGCACAGCGGTTCCGTACTCGACCACGTGCACATCGGCAGCGGCGCAATGGGTCTCGGTCGCCTGGTGAACACCGACAGTGGCAGGCGGGTGGATACCGAGAGCGGCCATGGCGTGATCGAGCGCACGGGCTTGCTCTTGCGGCAGGTCCGGCGTGGTGAGGACCGTGAGGGACTCCAGGCCGTGAAGCTCCGCGGCGCGCGCCAGTAGGTCGCCGACCAGGGGCGCTCGCAGGTGCACCGCGCCGATCCCGGCGTCGGCGACCGGCAGGTGGACGCAGATGCGCAGCAGGTGGCGGCGTCCTGTGGGGATCTCCACGAAGCGGCCGGTGCGAGTGTCGGCAATACGCAGCATGATGCGGAGGCTAGTCGTGGAACCCTCCGGTACCGGGGAGGACGTGACCAAGACGCCGACGTTGTGGCGTGCCGCGCGTCGCGCGAACTCGTGGCTCCGCCGCGATCAGCATGGCCGACAAGCCCCTCGGGCAACGCGTCAGGACGGCGGAGACAGGAGCGTCCCCTGCCGACGATGAATGGCGAGGCGCCGGCCGCGCGAGGCGACCACGGCGCCTGGTCGGCAGCACTGTTCACAGCCCGGCCTGAAATGCTCGAACTGCCCCATGGTCGTAGTATTGGGTTCGGGTCGAACACTCTCACGTGCGACGACCCGAAAGGGCGGCCTCGGCGGTGTGAATGCGCCGGGGCCGTTGTGGCGACCGCCGCGGCCATGAGCGCCTCAGCCCATCACGGGACAACGGTATGCCGTACCGGCCAGGCGCCAACGGCGAACGGCAAATGCGCGTTCGTGCGAGCAATGCGCGCAGGCGGCGCCAAACCATGGAGGACCTTCGCCCCATCACGGTGGCCATATGACGTTGGAGATCACCTACGGCATCGCCGTGCCCTATCCCTATCCTTGAGAGCGGTCAACAGCGTTGATACGGGTGCTCAGATGGGCTGCCGATCACACTCCCGGCAGGTGATACCTGCAGGTCAGCGGGGGTGTGGTCGTCCGATGTGCCGTTGATTCCCAAGCCTATGGCGCGGGTTCGATTCCCGTCATTCGCTCCACGCGAAAGCCCCAGGTCATGGACCCGGGGCTTTGTTGTTGCCCGAAGAGTGCCGGGCTCCCCGGGGAAATCTCCGGGGAGCTTCAGCTGCGTCGGGGCCTACTCCATACCGGTCCGCTGACGGGGACGGCGCCCAGGGAGACGACCCCCTTGGCGAGCTTCACCGCGGGTAGGGCGGCCAGCAGGGCCTCCGGGCTGTTTGCGGCGAGATTCGGCTGCGGGACGAAGCAGCACAGCCAGAACGATCACCGCGATCCGTCCGGGCGGAAGGATCCGGCACCTGGACCGTATCGCCTTCAGATGGCGTCGCAGCAGGTCGGCGAGGTGGTTGACGGTCCGCGTGGACAGCGGCAGAGGGCACTGGTAGACAAGCGAGCACGTGCCCTCGGCGCGTTTCTTGGTTTTCGTCACACAAATCCAACGGCCGCCGGGGGGGGCACCCCGGTTACGCCCGCGCCTCCCAACTCGGGGCGTCGGGCATGCCCGGTCACAGGCAGGTGGTGAACCGGCCGTCGGGCAGCTTCCGCAGCCAGCCGCGATCAACGAGTCTGACCAGCCTCCCCCCGCAGCAGTTCAAGCTTGGCCCGCACGCTGACGTCCACTCCCGGCATCTCGCCGACCTGCCGAGCCATGACCGGCCCCGCGGCCTGCCGCCCCGCGGCAAGGACGCGTTGATAGTCCGGCGGGCGCATGGTCTCCTCCACATCCGGCGTACGGTGCGGGATCAGCATCACCGCCCGGCCGCCCACCTGCCCGGGCGGCAGCGCGGCCGAGGCACGTTCGTCGGCGAGCTGGTCGCTCACACGCTCAAGGACACGTTCGGCGAGGGCGAGTTCGTCCCGCTCTGCCCGCACCTCCGCCAGCTGCTTAACCAGCTGTTCTTCAAGTTCGTCCAGTTCCGCGCGCCGCGCGGTGATCCGTTCCAGCAGCTCGGGATCCATGCACCGGATCGTAGAAGGCCGACCGACTCGAGCGAGCAGAATCCAGGGAGCCGTCCGGCCCTGCCAGACGATTTACTCCTCAGACAGCCGTCCACGACCAGCGCGAGCACCCCAACAGTTGAACACACCAGGTCCTTTGACCTGCGACTTCAGGTTGGCGGAAGCTCAGTCCGCTCGGCAGGACCACCCATGTCGTCAGATGCGCAGCGCAGACAGCCCAGCGGGGCGGCGCCGCTGCGGAGATGACCGTCGAGTCGCTCGTTTGAATGCTCATGCCACACATCGTCACGCGCCACCAAACAGACTTCATCACCCTGCGCGACGGACTCAGACGGCCCTGTGGAGCGAGAGCGGGACGGTGGCCTCCCCCGAGTGGGGGAGGCCAGAACTGGTCGACAGTCACGGCGCGACCACCTGGCCAGAGCACGCCGCGACCGCACCCGCTTCTGGCCGCCCGGTGGCGGCCGTGGCGGGGTGCGGCCATGGTCCAGCGGTCGCTCCCGAAGGGCAAGGGCAGGGCACCCGTCAGCCCGTCAGGGACGTCCACATGGTCAGGGGTCGGTCCTCGACCGTGATCTGGTCCTCGTGGCCGTGGCCGTCGCGGATCACGATGATCCGGTACTGGTCCTGGTGGAACACCCAGAACAGACTCATGCCGTTGATCCGCTGCATGTCCGGGACCGCGAGGAATTCGTCGACCCTTGTGATCCCGGTCAGTGATCGCCATAGGTCGAGCCCTCGGTCGCCGCGCTCGAGGGCGTCCTGGTGCATCCTGCCGTCGGCGATCGAGACGAGCCGGTAGACCTGGCGACCCATGAGGGTGTGGAAGACCCAGTAGTGGCTCTTGCCGTTCACCCGCTGCATGTCGGGCACCGGCAGGAAGGCGTCCACGCTTTCGATGCCGCTGAACGAGGCCCAAGCGGAGAGGGAACGGTCCGGCAGGTCGGTCCCGGCCGCCTGCTCGGGAGGGAGCCCGGACTCGGCGCCGTCGGCGATCCAGATCCGCCGGTAGACCTGCCGGCCCTCGACGGTGTGGAACAGCCAGAACCGGCTGCGGCCATTGATCCGCTGTTCGTCCGGGACGGGCAGGACCGCGTCGACCTTCGTCACTCCGATGTAGCACGGCCACATGGTCAGCGGCCGGTCGGGGCGCTCGATGACGTCCGTGTGCTCGTCCCCGTCGGCGATGGAGACCGTTCGGCAGACGGCGCCGTCACTGCCCGCCCCATACGCCCAGTACCAGCTCTTGCCCTTGTCCCGTTGCATGTCGGGGATGGGCAGGAAGGCGTCGGTCGGCCGGACTACGGTGGGCGGCTTGTCGGTGAGCCGGCCGTCACCGAGCAGCCGTAGCAGGGTCAGCGAGGGAGCGAAGGCGTAGACGGACCCCTCGGTGAAGACGAACTGGCTCAGGCTCAGCTGCGTGGTCTTGCCGGGGGTCTCGTAACTGAGCTTGCCGGCGGCGCCGACCATTCCGTCAGGGCCGGGCTTGTTGGTCCGGTTGGGTGGGAAGTCCGGGCTGTTGATCCATGCCTTCTGGATGAACTCGAACTGCTGCACAAGGTCCGACTGGTAGCAGACGAAGAGCAGGCCGCGCTTCTCGTCGGGCCCTCCGGGGCCCTCCGAGGCGGGGTCGAAGGGCGCGCCGTACGGGGCGCCGCGGCGGATGATCCGGCGGCGGTCCATCACCGGATTCTCGTCGAACGGCGGATCACCGGGCTTCTCCTGCAGGCCGTCCCGGGGGTTGGTCTTGCGCAGGTGCGAGAAGAGCGGGGTGATGAAGCCCTCGGGGTCGTTGCGGTAGCCGAAGTCGTTGTCCTCCCCGGCCAGCGCGCTGGAGGGCCGGTCGGCATTCGGGCACGTGGCGACGGGGGTGCCGGACCGCCAGCGGCCGACGAGGCGGGCGGCCAGCCACTCCGTGGTGGCCTCGGGCGGCACCACCTTGGCCTGCTTGAGCGCCTTCAGCTGCCCGGCGACCTGGAACCAGAAGCCGGGGACGTCCTGGCCGAGCCGGCGCACCACCTGGAAGCTGCCGTTGTCAGCCCAGTCGGGCGTCTCGTGCGGCACGCCGCCGACCCGGTCGTGCCCGACGACGAACTCGCCGGGCGGGATCAGCCGGGTGCCGTGATGGCCCTTGACGTACTCGGGCTTGACGGGGTCCGGCTCGTCGAAGCCGATGACACCGGGCTCGCTGACGCCGTCCTTGAAGCCGAAGTGCTCCTTCCCCCTCCGGCTGCCGGACAGGGTGGCGGCGTCCTGCTGGAACACGATCACGATCTTGGCCGCGGCGCACGCCTCGCGCTGCTGTCTGACCGTCGCCTGGAGGTCCTGGACGGTGTCCGAGGCGACGGTGAGCACGGCGTGGACGACCTGGCCCTTGCCGTTGCCGAAGAGCCACATCTCCGGCGAGCTGTCGCCGGTGTCCCCGAGTGCCCGCTTGTCCGAGCCCTGCTTGAAGGCCTCCAGACCGCTGCCGGGCTTGACGGAGGGCAGCGGGTCCTTTCCGGTCAGCTCCCACAGGCCCGCGCAGGTGAAACTGACATTGATCCAGGTGGCCTTCAGCGCCTTCGGGTCGTCGCCGGCCGAGGCCTTCCTGGCCTTGCTGAAGGCGGCATTGAAGGTCGCCACCTGCCTCGTCGTGGAAATCTGCGGTTCCAGCGCCTTGACCCAGGTGCGCGCCCGCGCTGCATCCTCGAACTTGAGGAACAGCAGGGTCATCTGGTCCTTCTTGAAGCCGGCGATCACATCGCCCTGGATGTCGTCGCTCTCACGCAGCTTGAGATCGTCCACGATGCTCTCCCTAGAAGATCGACACCTCCGCGCCGATGCTGCGCAGAGTAATCAACAACGTATGCGGCACTCCCGTGCACTCCCACCGACCGACTGGCCGATTACGCCGACCGCCACCCATTTCCGCCTCGAATCTGCTGGTAGAAGGCGTGAAGAAACCTTTGGGTTGGTCGCAGTCACCCGCCTGCGCGTCTCGGAGCGACAGTCGACCGGCGCGCCTCAACACTGAAGATCGTCACTGTGCGTGAACATGTGGCAGTCCTGGTGCAGCCCGTGTCAGCCGACGTGTCCCCCAGCCGGGGCCGCTGCGCCTTCCTCTTGCCGGCAAGGAGTCCCATGTCCCGCAGCAATCCGCGCCTACCCGCCCGCCGGAGGCTCGCCACGGCGATCTCAGTCTGTGCCGCCACCGCGATGGCCGTGTCCATGGCCCTGGCGTCGGCAGGCCCCGTACTCGCCCACACCGGTCACGGAGACGAGGGCGATGCCGTCCCGTACGGCCCCGCCTCCCGGGCGGCGAGCGCACCGGTCACCGTCGACCCGGAGGAGGCTGCGACGCTCGGCAAGGAGCACGCCGAGGAGCACGCCCGCACCCGGATGGCCATGGCCGGCGTCGGCGAGTACCCGCAGACCACCCGTACGGAGCGGCTCAAGGCGCTGACCGCCTCCCAGGAGAAGGCCAACGCATCCTTCGACCCGGCCGAGTTCGGCCGGTTCCAGGAGTACTTCCAGTCCCCGGACTTCGCGGCCCACGTCGCGCTGCTGCCCACCGGCAAGGTCCTGCTGTTCTCCTTCGAGCGGATCGAGACCAACCCGCAGAATGAGCCCGCCCCCACCCAAACCATCGGCAAGGAGAACGCCGGCCGCGCCTGGATCTGGGACCCTGCCAAGGGGACCGGCGCCGACGCGTTCACCGAGAAGAAGCCGCCGGTCATCAACATGCCCGACGGCAAGAACGAACCCCGCCCGGCCCCGTTCTTCTGTGCCGGCCACTCCTACCTGCCCAACGGCATGCTCGGCGTCTTCGGCGGCAACCTCGGCGGCAACGGAGGCAGCGGCGCCAAGCTGTCCCTGGTCTTCGACCCGTGGGCGGAGGAGTGGTACCTGAACAAGGACATGTCCGTCGGCCGGTGGTACCCGAGCGTGGTCACCGGCGCCGACGGGCGCCAGGTGATCATGTCCGGTCAGTCGGAGCTCGGCTGGGGCACCCCCACCCCCGTCGTCGAGCGCTTCCCCGCCGCGACCCACCAGGTGCCCTTCGAGAAATCGGTCAAGCCGATCGGCTGGGGAGTGGACCAGCTCAAGACCGAAGCCCCCTTCAAGTGGGACTATCCGCAGCTGTTCTCGCTGCGCGACGGGAAGATCTACGGACTCGGCCGCTCCGTGGACCAGCAATGGCTCTTCGACACCGCCGCCGACACCAAGACCGACCTGCCGAACCGCCCGGACATCAACAAGGGCAAGCCGGGCCCGGACGGCGGGGAGTGGAGGCGCAACTACGGCTCCGCCGTCCCCCTGCCGGCCGGCTTCAGAGGCCCCGACTCGGTCCTGGTCCTCGGCGGCGACCGCAACGACCCGAACACCTACCGTCTGGCCGGCGGCAAGTGGAACACCGAGAAGCCCCGCGCCTTCGGCCGCACCCAGGACGACACCCTGCTCCTGCCGAACGGCAACCTGCTCACCGTCAACGGTGCCTTCGACATCCGCGACTACGGCAACGGACCGTACAACCCCAACGCCGACCTGAAGTACCGCCAGGTCGAACTGCGCGACGAGAACGGCGACTGGAAGCTCGGCCCCGTGCAGCGGCTTCCGCGCGGCTACCACTCCAACGCCGTGGTCCTCCCGGACGGCCGAGTCATGATCACGGGCGACGAGCTACAGCAGCTCGCCAACGACCCCGACATCACCGACAACAACAACGGCAGCATCGAGATCTACGAGCCCGCCTACCTCCACCAGGGCAGCCGCCCCTCGCTCGGCCTGATCTTCAACCCCAGCGTCGTCTACAACGAGAAGATCACGGTCAGCACGAGCACGCCCAACGACGTCACCCGCGCCGTCCTGCTGGCCCCGACCACCGCCACCCACTCGATCAACACCAGCCAGCGTCACCTCGAACTACGTATCAAGAGCCGCGGCGGCAACTTCCTGGAGCTCCAGGCCCCACCGACCGCCGCCGCGGCCCCGCCCGGTCACTACATGCTCTTCCTCCTCAACGAGGAAGGCGCACCGAGCAAGGCGGGCTGGATCCAGGTCAAGCCCCCGACGACCGCCGCCACGGGTGCCACCGCCACCAAGATGAAGCCCGGCGACTGACACCCGTCGGCGCTTCGGGGCGAGCCCCCAGCCTGGTCACGGGACACGGCTGGGGGTCAATGCGGACAGCCCGCGCACAGTGGACGTCGTGCGCCGGGACGCCGACGACGGCGGCCGCGCCCGAGCGAGCGGCTGCGGGCGGGCTGAGCATGGGGTGGGGCGCTGCTGGGATGAGGTTGAGCGCGGCCCTTGTGGCAGATGGGTCAGGTCGGAGAAGACTTCTTCTCAGCGCCCTGCTTGGTAGGGGCGGCTCGCCTCGTGCCGGAGCTGGCTCTTCGCAGCCCTTGATTGGGGATGGTTCAGCTGGTTACGTCTTCGTCGATCTCATCTGTGATCCAGTCATGCGGGACCAGGGCGTCGCCGTTACTGCGCCTCCAGCGGGCTTGGACGGCGCTGCGGAAGGGTTCCTCGTCGAGGTCGGCGTGTTCCATGACGATGACCTGGAACTCGCCCTGCAAGGCGTCGATGGTGCGCCGGATGGTCTTGTACAGGTTCAGCGGCGCTGCCCGGTCAGTCACGGGGGTGCCGTCGTTGGCTCTTCGGGGAATACACCTGGGACGGCTGATCCAGGATGAGGAAGCGTGGGACGGGACTGCCCTGTTCGTAGAACCGTTCGTGCAGGCTGAGCATGGTGGCGACGTGATACCCCATCGCGTTTTCCCCGCCTCCGATCTCATTACGCTGACCAGGGAGGTGGAGCTGCTCACTCGATCGTCCTGGACGGCCGTGCCGAGCTGCTCCTCCCGTTCCGTGATCTGCACGACGATGTCCTCGCGCCGGTCGAGCACCCGGGGCACGTGCTCATGGCGGGCGGCCGTCTCCAAGAAGTGGCTGGCTCGACCGAAGGGCATGAGCGGCCCGGACCGCGAAGGTGGTCTTGCCCACGCCTGCCGAGCCGGTGACCGCGCCCACCACGCCGACGCCCGGTGCACTCTCCTCGTACACGACCCTCAACCGCCACCGGCTGCGACGTTCCTGCGCCGCAGCCAGTGCCACCACCGGCTCTGTGGCCGTTGGGTGGACATGGCCAGCGCTGTCTCCAGCGCGTTGCGGGTGCTCAAGGTATGCGTGTGCTCGTCGCCCAGGATGCGGACGCGGTCATCGAGGGTTCGGCGCAGCAGGTCTATCGCCTCGGCCTGCTCACCTGCACTGGTCAAAGCGAGAGCGAGGTTGTGGCGACTGGCAAGGGTATCCGGGTGCTCGGGGCTCAGGATGCGGGTGCGGTCCTCCAGGGTCTGCCGGTGCATGCGCACTGCTTGTGCGTGCTCGCCCATCCCGTCCAGTGCGAGACCGAGGCCGTCACGGCTGGCCAGCGTGTGCGGATGCTCGTCGCCCAGAATGCGGGCGTGGTCGTTGAGCGCCTGCCGCAGCAGTTGTATCGCTTCCGTCTGCTCACCCGCCCTGGCCAGGGCACTGGCGAGGTTGTGGCGGCTGAGCAGGGTGAGGTGGTGCTCGGGGCCCAGGACACGGATGCGGTCGCCAAGGGTGCTCCGGTGCATGCGCACTGCATGTGCGTGCTCGCCCATCCCGTCCAGCGCGAGACCGAGGCTGTCCCGGCTGGCCAGGGTATGCGGATGCTCGGGGCCCAGGACACGGGTACGGTCGTTGAGGGTCTGCCGCAGCAGACCTACTGCCTCGGCATGCTCACCCGTCCCGTCCAAAGCGCATGCGAGGTCATTGCGGCTGGTCAAGGTATCGGGGTGCACGGGGCCCAGGACGCGGGTGCGGCCCTCCAGCGTCTGCCGGAGCAGGCGTATTGCCTCGGCCGGCTCTCCCATTCCGAACAAGGCATTGCCCAAGTCGTTGCGGCTGGTGAAGGTATCGGGGTGCTCGGCGCCCAGCATGCGGGTCTCGACGTCGAGGACCCGTTCGTGCAGCAGGCGCGCCGCACCGAAAGCGCCAGCCTGCTGCAGCATCTGCGCCAGGGCGTTGAGAGTGGTGCGGTGCTGTGCGGCGGTGCGCGGGTCCGCGTAGTCGAGCAGCAGCGGCAGGTGGGGGGCGAGGAGCACGGCTGCAGGCCAACCAGCGCGCCCGCGCTGGTTGGCCTCGTGCACGGCCGTGGTCAGCCGCTCGGCAAGGGCCTGGTGCCACACGGCGAGATCGGAGGTCTCGGCCGTGAGGGCGACAGCGTTGATCTCTCGGATCAGGGGATGCAGCACCACCTGCGCCCCCTCACTGCTGCCCGACGCCGGGCCGGTGCTGCCGGGAGAGTGGGGCAGGCCGAGGAGACCGTAGCGGTGCAGGCCGGCGAACGCGGCCTCCAGGGCCACCGCGGTGACGTCGTGTCCGGTGACGACGGATAGCAGGTCCGGGGTGATCAGGGACAGTGGGACGGGGGCCTGAGCCAGCAGGGCCAGCAGTCGCAACACAGGGCGGGCCAAAGCGTTGCCCTCCCCGGCGAGCTGATCCAAGGACACCTCCCAGGTGTGCCGCACCACGGCGCGGGCGACCTGCGGATGGGAGGCATTCGGGTCCGCCGCTCCCAACAAGAACCGCAGTTCCTGTTCCAGGGCCTGGCGGTAGGCGGCAAAGGTGCGGTAGCGGCTGGTGGGTCCGGCCAGATAGGTGCCAGCCGCGTGCAACGCCAGTGGCAGCCCACCCAGTCGCGCCGCCAGCTCCCGGGCCTGCTCGGCGGTGCCGGCTGCGGGAGCAGCGTCCAGCAGGACCTGCCCCGCAGGCCGCACCGGCAGCGGCTCCAGTAGCAGCAGCTGCGCGCACGGACCCCAGGTCTGCTCGCTGCCATCCCGGCTGGTCACCACCAGCAGGCCCCGGCCGTGAGGACGGATCCAGCCGCGATAGTCGGCCACCGGCTCCCCTGCCGGGCCGATCTCGTGCGGCTCGTCGGCGTTGTCCACCACCAGCAGCCACCGCCGCACCCGGCCCAACTGTCGCCAGACCACATCCGGCAGGCTCGCCTGCCCCGCGTGCGCGGCCTCCAGCTCTGCCTCTGGCAGGCCGCAGGCCAGCGCCACCTGCACCATCTGCTGTGCCAGCTCGGCACCGTCGCGCCAGCGCACCCAAAACACTCGCCAGCCCGCCGCCTCGGCCTGGGTGGCCAATTGCGCGGCCACCGTTGTCTTGCCCATCCCGCCGACCGCGCACAGCACCGCGAACCGGCCTTGTGGCCGCCGAAGCATGCCTGCCAGCACGGCGAGTTCGCCCTCACGCCCCCGCACGCGCTGAACATACGGGGGACGTAACGAAGCCTGCTGGCCCCGGGCCAGTCGGCTCACCGGTGCCAGCCGCGCCGGGGGCCTTGCTGCGGCATCCAGATGCCGGCCCCACAGCAACAGCCCGATGCTGACCGCCACCAGCACGGCGAACACCGGCCAGATCACCCACGCCTGCGCCGCCCAGCCAGGCACCGCCTCACTGGCGTAGTTGGTCACCGGCCCCAGCACAGCCGCCACCACTGCGGCCGCTCCCGCTACCGCCGACCCGCCCCACGCACCCCGTCTACGCCCCATGGTCTGCCACCCCCGTCCACCGATACCAGCATGCTCCCGCCTAGATCACGTCCATGGAAGGTTGCGGGTGGCCACGACGCGGGCGGCGGTGTTGCTCCGGTTCAGCGGCCGGATACCGAGCCTGCTGCTTGAACGCCGTCATCCGCCGCCCGGCGCGGCCCGGGCACCAGGGCAGGCAGCAGGTCGAGCCGCTCGTCCGTGTCGACGCGGAAGGTGCCGTACGGGTTGATGTTCGACCAGAACAGCGCAGTCAGTCCTCGCCGGTCCTCGCCGGTCCTCGCCGGTCCTCGTCGGACAGCTTCTTCGCCCAGGCCGGTTCGGCGAGGACCTGCTGAACAGCAGGGTGTTGACGTGCGCCATGCCGGGGCCGGCGAGGTAGTCGCACGCGAAGGTCGTGCGTACGGCGCGGCCGAGTTCTTCGAGCGCGGAGCAGATGGGGTGCTTGAGGCCGCCGCGGGTGAAGCGCCGCAGCACCTGCCCGGCCTCGGCGGTGCCCCGGCGCAGGGCGGTGGCTCACTTGACCATCTGGTCGTACTGCTGCTCGATCAGGTCCCACTTGATGGCCCGGGTCAGGGAGGCGCCGACCGGACGACCACCCGGGCGGGTCGTCGTCCGGTCGGTACAGGCGGATGCTGCCGATGTTCTTCAACCGGGGCAGCAGCCGGAAGTTGAGCAGCAGCTCAGTAAAGGCGAACCCCACCACGCTCGCGCCGTGTGTGTCCACGTAGTCGGACCCGATCTCGGCCTCCGTGCAGTGCCGCAGCAGGCCCTCGATCATCGCCGCAACCTCAGAGGAAGAACAGCTCTTGAGCTGCGAGTAGATGCAGACGTTCTTGCGCTCCACGTGCCAGTAGATCGTCACGCCGTTGCCGCCGTAGCGGGCGTGGTACTCGGTCATGAAGTTCGAGGAACCACGAGCCGAACTTCTTCGAGTCCGAGGCGCACGCCGTGCCACGGCCCCACCATGCGGCATCGCGGGCGGCGAAGGTGGAGTTCACCAGTTTGGTGACGGCGGCCCGGAGGTTGTCGACGGTGATGAAATGCCGGCGGACGTGCCGTAGCGCGGCCTCGGTCTCCCCGTGCTCGCCGGTCGCCACGATCGTGCGGATGCCCATGTTCGTGCCCAGCGCGAACAGCGCGAGCAACAGGCGGCGCTGGAGGGTGGCGCGGTCGATCCGCTCGTACGCGGCGACGGAGGCGAACTCGTCGGTGAAGCCAGTCGTGAAGTCGGCGTGCTTGAGTACGTCCAGGAGGTCGAGGACGCCCCATCGGCTTACGACCTCCTCTTTCAGGGCCGCCAGGCCGGTGGGCTCGTCCAGCTTCTCCAGCCTCGGCACGGTGATCCACGGCTCACCCTTGTGGGTGGTGACCCGCCCGCCGAGCCGTCTGCCGGAGCGGCGGACAGCCGGTCCGGGCCGTCGGTCATCCGCTGCTTCAAGCCGGTGACGAACTCGGCGGGGTCCTGGGGCTGGCGGATCGCGGCGTAGTGCACGGTGCGGGTGGCGTCGAAGTCGCCCGCCAGGTCGTCCTCCGGGTTACGCCGGCGCAGGCCGCCCTCGATGCAGATCTCGCGGCGCCTGATCGCCTCCGGCAGCGCCACCAGCGTGCACAGTTCGTAAGGGATGCGCTCGACCCCGCCCTTGTCGTCAACGACCGCCGAGCGCCAGTCCTTGCGCACGACGCCGTCCATCGGCACCTCGTCGGCGGCGTCGTAGAAGCGGGTCTTGCCGTCGACCTCCGCGTACTTCTCCAGCAGCCTCATAGCGTCCATCACCGGCCGGTAGGCGGTGTTGTTGCACCTGAAGCCCAGCGTCCTCAGCAGCGGCGGCAGCATCTGCCGGTAGTAGGAGCTGTACGAGAAGCGCAGGGTGGTACGGACCTTGACCTTGAAGACCTCTTCGTTCGCCTCCGCCACCAGGTCGCGCAGCGTCTTCTCCCCGACCACCGGGTACAGCGCCGTGCGCACCACCTCGTTCGGCTTGCCGATCGCCGCGTCGGCGAGCTTGAAGGGGATGCCCTCCTTGCCGCGGACCTTCTTCAGCTCCGCCGTCAGCTGCTTCTCCACCCGGCGCTCGGCACGGGCGTTGATCTTGTGGACCAGAGCCACCAGCAGCTCCACCAGCGCGTCCGTGGTCTCCGCCTGGCGGGAGGAGCACAGCGCCGCGAGCAGCGTGATCCGTACGTCCGCGGCGGTGTCGCGGAAATCCGAGGGGTACATCCCGGCTCGCCTCCGTCACCGCGGACGCATCACCATGTGCCTGCGAGGCGGTCGCGGTCAGTGCTGCGGCAGGCCCTTCACCGCCTCCCAGGTCCAGTCGCGCATCGCATGCCGAACGATGTGCCGCTCGGGTGGAGACCCTTCGTCGTCACTCAGCTGCAGCTGGTCGAGGCCGTCAAGGCCGGGTACCTCCCGGAGGGCACGCAGGCGCATGCGGCAGGCCATGCGGACGATCGCCCGCAGCCAGGCACCGACGGCGGCGCCGCCCCGGACGTCGCCGATGCGCCGCAACGCGGTCAATGAAGCGTCCTGTACCGCGTCCTCCACATCGGGTCCGTAGCCGAGCAGGCTCAGTGCCACCGCACGCATCGACGCCTGATGGCGGGCGATCAACAGCCCGAGAGCCCCGGTCTCACCGGCCTGCGCCCTGCGCGTGAGCTCTTCGCCCGAGGGCGCCGCGGACGGCCCGAGCAGCGTCATGGCCCAACACCTCCCGGACTGCCCTGCCATCCACGCACGGGCTAACCCTGCATGAACGTGCGTTTGGCTGGCCCGCTGTCGGTGATCACTTGCCCGCGGTCACGGCCTTGAGCCCTTCCAGCGTCTCCCGGACGAGGCGCGAGAGATCCTGTTGGTCGGGCTCGCCGATCCAGCGTCCGAACGCCACCTTGAAGGCGGCTATCCCGACCTCGCCGGCCAGGCTCGCGACCGGTTCGGCGACACCGCGTCGGCGCAGCGCCTCGGCCAGGGCGGAGGCAAGGGAGGCGAGCTTGATCAGCTCGCGTTCCTGGAGCTCGGTGTTGGCCGCGATGACCGCCTGGCGCTGCCGGGCGAGTTCACGGCGTTCCGCGAACAGCCCGCAGGCGCTCTCCAGGGCCGCGGCCACCGCGTCGATCGGCGCCGCCGTATCGGGGGCGGCGTCGAGGGCGGTGAGGAGGGACTCCCGCAGAGGGTTCGCGTGGGGGAACAGGACCTCGCGCTTGTCCGTGAAGTGGCGGAAGAACGTCCGTTCCGTCAGCCCCGCCCGTTCGGCGATCTCCTTCGCGGTGGTCTGTTCGAACCCCCGCTCGCCGTAGAGCTCGAGTGCTGCCTGCTCCAGTCGTCCTCGTGCGTCCGGCTTCCATCTACCCATAGGGCCGATCCTACGTGATGACAGTGACTGTCATTAAATGTACTCTCGATGTCAGTCACTGTCATCGCTTGGTGCGCGCCATTCTGCGGCCAGGTCGGGTGACCCGTCTAGGAGGTCTTTCACATGCGTGTTCTCGTTACCGGAGCGTCCGGCTGGATCGGTTCCGCCGTTGTGCCCGTGCTCATCGGCGCGGGTCATCAGGTCGTCGGGCTCGCCCGTTCCGACGCCTCTGCCGCCGCCCTGGCCTCGGCCGGGGCCGAGGCGGTCCGCGGAACTCTCGACGATCTCGACGTCCTGCACGGCGCGGCCGCCGAGTCGGACGGCGTCATCCACCTCGCCTTCAAGCACGACATCGCCTTCTCGGGCGATTTCCGGGGAGCCGCGGAAGCGGACCGCCTCGCCGTCCAGTCGATCGGCGAGGCGCTCACCGGCTCCGGCCGGCCGTTCGCCATCGCTTCCGGGACGCCCGCCGAACCCGGCTGCACCGCAAGCGAAGACGACGGCCACATCCTCGATCCGGCCCAGGTCCGGGGCCCGCAAGCACGGGCCGCCACCTCGGAGTGGGTGCTCTCCCTTGCCTCCCGCGGTGTCCGTTCCTCCGTCGTGCGCCTGCCCCGTACCGTTCACGGCGACGGGGACGGCGGCTTCATCGCGACTCTGGTCCGCATCGCCCGCGACAAGGGCGTCTCCGGCTACTTGGGAGACGGAACCAACCGCTGGCCCGCCGTGCACCGCCTCGATTGCGCGGACCTGTTCCACCTCGCGCTGGAGAAGGCCCCCGCGGGATCGACGCTGCACGCCGTCGCGGACGAGGGCGTGCCCCTCCGTGACATCGCCGAGGTCATCGGCCGCCACCTGAACCTGCCCGTGGCCCCCGTCCCTGCTGCGGACGCGGCCGAGCACTTCACCTGGCTGGCCCCCGTCCTCGCGGTCGACCAGCCGTCCTCCAGCACGCTGACGCGCGAGCTGATGGGATGGCAGCCGACCCGGCCGGGACTTGTCGAAGACCTGGACAAGGGTCACTACTTCGGCTGAACGGCCGACGTCAGGTCGGAGACGAAGCCCGCGCCCGGCCGCAGCTCGCGACGGCATCACCCGCATGAGGGTTCTACGCCGAAGCGGTCGCGGGCACGGTTGCCCTCGGACACGGGTGGTGCTCGAACAGTCGGGGCACGTGCTTGGAGCGGGACGGGCTGGGTTGCGCTGTCAGTGTCGAAGGCCGAGCCGCATCGGGACCGGGGGTGGCCGGCCGGCGCCGAGGAGGTGTGGGCGGCGTGGGCGGACCCGGCGTGCGAGACGCCCGGCGACGCAATCACCGCGGGCCGGCCCACGAAGCTCGCCGTCGAGCTGGGACGGGATCCGTTAGCTCGGACACCAGCAGACGTTGGCCTCGGGCGACTTCGGACCGACCGGGGCGCGAACGTCCTCGAAGACTGAAGCCGGGCCAACTGCGAAGGGCGTGACACCACGATGTCACGACGTACCCGGTGACTCCGCTCAACCCCTGACGGCACGGGCCGGGCCGGGCAGGGCGGCGTTGCGCAAGTGCACGCGTGTGATTGGTCAGTGGTGCTGGGTCATGTGGGCGAGGACCTGGGCGGCGCCGTCGGGGCTGAAGGCGTCGTCGATGGCCCCGGCTGCTCCTTCGGCGGCTTCTACGGAGCGCGGCAGCAGGACCCTCTCGTAGGCGGTGACGGCCTCGTCGATGGTGGCGTTGTCGATGAGGGCCTGGGCGAGGTCGGCGCCGTCGAGCATGGCGAGGTTGGCGCCCATCCCGGAGAACGGGGACATCAGGTGGGCGGCGTCGCCAAGGAGGGTGAGGCCGGGCGCGTGCGTCCAGGTGTGTGGGACGGGCAGGGCGTACAGGGGGCGGTTGACGTAGCCCGTGTCGGTGTCGGTGATGAATCCGAGCATTCGGTCGCTCCAGCCGGTGAACCGGTCCAGGATGGCGTCGCGCACGGCGGCGGTGTCGGTGAGGTCGAGCCCGGCCTGCCGGTGCCAGTCCTCGTCGTTCCGCATGGCGACGTAGACGCGGATGTGTCCGCCGCTGTTGCGCTGGGCGACGAAGCCCTGCTGGTTGTGGAGGGCCATCATGGTGCCGGCAGCGGTGTTGCCGCGAGGCGGGGGTGGCGGGTGTCGACGTCGTTGAAACCGGTCTCGACGAAGGTGATACCGGTGTAGAGGGGCGTCGCATCCGTCAGCAGGCAGCGGACCCTGGACCACGCGCCGTCGGCGCCGATGACGAGGTCGGCGTCGGTGGCGGTGCCGTCGGCGAAGTGCAGGCGGTGGATGCCATTGCCGACGGGCTCGGCGCTGGTGAGCTTGTGGGCCCACTGCACGGTGCCGGGCTCGAGGGAGTCCAGTAGGAGGTCGCGTAGCTGGCCGCGGTCGATCTCGGGGTTGCCCTCGGTGGTGTCGGCCTCGGGCGGGATGCCGTCGAACACGATCCGGCCGTCGGCGTCGACCATGCGCATCTGCTGGCCCTCGGGGCGGGCCAAGGTGAGGAATTCGTCCAGCAAGTCGGCGGCACGCAGGGCGTACTGGCCGGTGCCGGGGTGCATGTCCAGGGTGCCGCCCTGGCTGCGGGCGGCGGGAGAAGCGTCGAGATCGTAGACCGTGACGGGTATGCCGTGCCGCTGGAGGATGCGGGCGCAGGTCAGTCCGCCGGGGCCGGCTCCGATGATCGCGATGCGGGGGGTGGTGACGTTCATGGTGGTTCCCTCTCTCATTCGGGTGAGGAGTGGGCGGGCCGGGGCAAGGCCGCGCCGACGCGGCCACAAAAACACACTCACTCAAAAAGTGCAACGAGCCAATGTTTGAAGTCGGCAGATTTTCTCTATGATGAAGACATGACTGCAACCGTGGGGCGCCGTGAGCGCAAGAAGGCAGCCACCCGCCAGGCGCTGGCCGACACCGCCCTGAACCTGTTCCTCGAACGCGGCTACGACGGCGTCACCATCCGCGACGTCGCAGACGCGGTGGACGTGTCGACCACCACGCTGCTCAAGTACTTCCCCACCAAGGAAGCGCTCGTGTTCGACGAGGACGCCGAGCAGGAGACCGGACTCGTCGCCGCCGTCCGCGACCGGCCGGAGGGACAGGGCATCCCCCAAGCGCTGTGCGCGTACATCAAGCGGGTACGGACCAGTGCCGGCGACGGAGATGTGCGGTTTGCCGCCTTCGTGCGCCTCGTCGACGAAACGCCGGCCCTGAGCGAGTACGGGCACCGCATGTGGATGCGTCACCGGGTTGCCCTCGCCCGTGCCATCGCCGAGGCTGCCGGGAGCCGGCCCGACGACTACCGCTGCGCCGCCCTTGCCCACTTCGCCCTGGAAGCATCGGCCTTCGCCCATCGCTCTGATGACCCCGAACGCGCCATGGACGCCGCCTTCGCCCTCCTCCAAGACGGCTGGGGGACCGCATGAGGGATCACGCCGGGCCCCTCCTCGGGCGGTTCCCGCTGGCTGGCTCTCAGGCTCGGCGGTCCGCACGCGAGCAGGCTGGTTGCCGTCCGCCACGACCCCGGTACGCCGCGGTCGGCAATCGCCGACCCGACCCGACCCGACCCGACCCGACCCGACCCGACCCGACCCGACCGGGCCGGGCCGGGCCGGGCGTCGGGAGAGCGTCGTGACCAGGGAACCCCTGCCGTCATGTCATCGCCCTCAGCCGGTATGGGCGCTGGCCCTGGCCACGGCCGGGAGATCTGGGTGCTGCGCTGCAGCTGGACTCCAGCACGCTCTTCCCGCTGCTCGAACGGCTCGAAGTGAACGGCCTGGTCCTGCGCGAGCGGCGCGCGGCGGACGAGCGCTCGGTCGCCGTCCGCCTCGCCGAAGCGGGCGTGGACCTTCGGACCAAGGCCCGCACCGTCCCGCTCGCCATCGGCGATGCCATGAACCTCACGTCGGAACAGGAAGCCACCGCCAAACACCTGCTCCGCCTGATCGCGGCGAACGTCACCCGCGGCTGAGCGGCCCCTTCGGCCCCGGCCGTCGGGCCGTCGCCGTCATGGCGCTTCGCGGAGGTCAGCTCCCCGTCCCGGGGCTGCCCGCCGTGCGGGGGCGGACCCCGGGCCGATGGGGGAGCCCTTCGTCGGCGGGGGAGCGGCGGCTGTGCGCCGAGCGGTGCCGACGGCCAGGGCCGCGACGGCCAGTCCGCATCCCGTGATGGCCCACCAGGCCGCCGGCCGCGCCCCGGAGGCTGCGGCGGCTCCGATCACCGCGATGCCGAGCGCCGCGCCGACCTGCCGGCTGGTCGCGGCGATCGAGGCGGCCACCCCGGCTTGGGCGCTGGGCAGGCCGGCTACCGCTGTGTTCGTGACGGGAGCGTTGACGAAGCCGAAGCCGAGCCCGAAGAGCGCGTACGTCAGGGACAGCAGGAGTGGAGACGGGTGGGGCGAGCGGGTGACCAGCGCGGCCAGTGCGCCGCTGGAGGACATGCCTGCCCCCGCGATCAGTAGCGGCACGCGCGGGCCGCGGCTGCCGACGATCCGCCCGGACAGCGGCGGGCACAGGAGCGACATCGCCGCCATCGGCAGCAGCCGCAGTCCGGTGTCCAGCGGGCTCAGCCCGAGATCGCCTTGCAGATAGACGGAGTTGGCGAACAGGAATCCACTGAGCGCGGCGAAGGCGAAGACCGCCGTCGCCATGGCTCCGCTGAAGGGCACGCTGCGGAACAGCCTCGGGTCGATCAGAGGTTCGTCGCGCCGGCTCTCGTACGGTACGAGCCCGGCCAGCGCGCCCGCCGCGACCATCAGGCCGGCCACGACCAGGGGAGAGGTCCAGCCCGCGCCGGGCCCCTCGATCAGGGCGTACGTCAGCGTACCGAGCACGACGGTCACCAGGACCTGTCCCACCGGGTCCGGCCGACGGGGGTGCGGTGCCCGGGACTCGGGTATGTGGAGCGTGGTGAGCAGGAGCGCTGCCAGACCGATCGGCACGTTCACCCAGAACACCGACCGCCACCCCGCGGACTGTACGAGGAGTCCGCCGAGGACCGGCCCGGCAGCCATGCTCAGGCCGACGACCGCGCCCCAGGCGCCGATCGCCCGTGCCCGCTCATGCGGATGCGGGAAGGCGTGGGCGAGGACGGCCATGGCGACCGGGGTGAGCATGGAACCGCCCGCCGCCTGCACCGTGCGGAAGGCCACGAGCCAGCCCGTCGTCGGTGCGAGGCTGCACAGCGTCGACCCGACGGTGAACAGCATCAGCCCGAGCCGGAAGACGCGCTTGCGCCCGAGGCGGTCGGCGGCGGAACCGGCCGGCGTCAGCAGGGCGGCCAGCACGATCGTGTAGGCGTCCAGGGTCCATTGCAGGCCGGTCGCGGAGGAGTTCAGGTCCTGCCGGATCGCGGGCAGGGCGACGTTGAGGATGGTGGTGTCGAGGCTGACCAGCAGCACGCCCAGGCAGCAGATGGCCAGTACGAGCAGCTGCCGGCCGTGACCCGGCTCGGTGGTGCGGGTGCTTCCCACTCAACGCCGGTCCTCGGCGAAGTCCACTACCACGGACAGAAGTGGGATGGGGGTCTCGATCTGGGGCATGTGCCCGCTCTCGGGGAGGAGGCGGAACTCGGCGTCGGGGAAGGCAGCGGCGTAGGCGCGACCGTAGTCGGCGTCGACGACCTGGTCGCTGGCGCCCCACACGACGAGGGCCGGCACGGCGACGCCGGCCAGCCGTCCGCGCAGGCCCGGGTCGGCCATCGCGTGCGGGCCCGAGTAGACCTCCAGGGCGGAGCGGTTGGCGGCCATGGCAGTGCGCGCGGCCTCCGGGAGGGTGGCGGGGTCGACGGCGAACGCGGCGGGATCGTGGAAGGCGAGCTTCGACAGTTCGGCGGGCGTGAGGGAGAAGGTGTCGGCGATGGGGTGGCCGGGGACGTGGATGCCGGCCGCGTTCACGAGGACGACGGCGCTGATCCGGTCGCTGCCGACCAGGGCCAGCTCGGCGGCGATCCAGCCGCCGATGGAGTTGCCGACGACGATGACCCCTGTGAGGTCCAGCTCGTCCAGCAGCAGGGCGTAGCTCTCGGCCAGGGTGGTGACGTCGGTCAGCCAACCGGGGCGATGGGTGGCGCCGAAGCCGGGATGGACCGGGGTGACGACCCTGGCGTCGCGCTGCTCAGCCAGGAGCCGCGCGAACGGGGCGACGGTCTGGGGGCCGCCGCCACCGTGCAGCAGCAAGTAGGTGCGGCCCTCGCCCTGGTCGTCGACGGTGAGGTCGAGTGTGCCGGCGGGGTGGGCGAGGGTGTGGACGGTGCTGGTCACGGGATTCCTCCTGGACGGTACGGGGGGTGTCATGCGAAGTCGGTGGCGGGGATGGTGGCGTAGCGGCTCATCGCCTCGACGGTTGCCTTTGGGGTCAGCTCCCCGGAGCCGGCGATCATGTCGCGCAGATCGCGGAAGTACTGCACGTAGAGGTCGGGCGTGAAGGTGTTGATCATCACGGCCGGTTCGTCGCCTCGGTTGGCGAAGGTGTGCGGGGCGCCGGGCGGGATCATCGCGAGCGTGCCGGGCGGGGCGACGTGGACCGTCTCCCCGATGGTGAAGTGCACGGTGCCGGAGACGACGTAGAAGCCCTCGTCGTGCTGGGCGTGCCGGTGCTGCGGGGGTCCTTCGGTGTGAGGGGCGAGGGTGATCTCGCCGATCCCGAGCCGGTGGCCGGTGGTGGTCCCGTCCTCGAGGATGCGCATCTGGGTCCGCCCCAGGCGGATCGTTTCGCCGCCGTCCGGGCCGACCACGGAAACCTGTGTCATCGCCGCTCCTTCGTGAGAGTTCGCTCTCACGAGAGTAGGAGGGTGGGCCGTCATCATGCAAGTGAACTCTCATAATGAGAGAGCGGTGATAGGATCGGTGTGCGTGTACACGGAGGAACGGGGACGCAGTGATGACGACAGGGGCCGGGGCGGGCCGCAGCAATCAGAAGCAGCGCACGCGCACCGCGATCGTCGAGGCAGCCCGCGCCCTCATCGGTACCGGAGCGGAGGTGACGATGCCGGCGATCGCCCGCGCGGCGCTGGTCTCCGAGGCCACCGCCTACCGGTACTTCCCCGACCTTCCCTCGCTCATCGGCGAGTCCCTGGCCGGAGTCTGGCCCGCGCCCGCCGACGCGTTGCGGCCGGTCGCCCGTTCCACCGATCCGGTCGAACGGGTCGCCTTCGCCTGCGAGTTCCTGCTCCGCGGCGTCCTCGTCCGCCAGGGGGCGGTACGCGCCATGATCGCGGCCACCGTCACCCGGCCCGAGACGGCCACCGCGCGACCCGGTATCCGCTTCGGCCTGATCGACCAGGCGCTGATCCCGCTGCGGGACACGCTGGGGGCGACGGATCCGGAATCGTTCGCCCAGCTCGAGCGGGACCTCGCCGTCACTGTGAGCGCGGAGGCCCTCTTCTGTCTCATGGATCTGTGCGGGCTCGCCCCCGACGAGGCCGTGGCCAGCGCCGTACGGACCGCGAGCACGCTCACCGAGGCCGCCGTACGCCGGGCCGCCCACCGCTGACGACCGGCCGGGACGGTGCTGCCGGACGGCGCTCGATCTCCTCGCCGACCGGTTCGGCCCGCGTGTGCGAAGGCCAGACCGTCCGTCAACTACCCCTCGGGGTACGGGGGTAGAGCCATCCGGATGCCGGAGTCGGGTGTCCACCGCATCGCCACTGGGCGACGGTCGCGCCGTATGCGGCGGCGGCCTGCTCCCAGGGGAAGTGACCGGAGTCGAAGGAGGCGAGCCGGCTGTCCGGGAGCCGGTTGTGCGGGTAGACGCCGTTGGACGGCGGTACCAGTTCGTCGTGCTCGGCGTTCATCACCAGCACCGGCGTCATGATCGCCGGCAGCAGGTCCCTGACGACGGGGAGTTCCGCAGGGTACGCGCACGTAACGAGCCGACTCGGAGAAGCGTCCGTCCTCGTCATGCGGCCACGCCGAGCCCGGTCAGCCGGCCGAGAGCGGCTCGGCTGCGTGAGCCGCATGCGTCAGGTACGCGCCGCCTGGGAGCGCGATCAGGTGGGTCCGCGCAGGCCGGACCGCGTCGGCGTCCGCGCGGCGCGGCCGCCTCCGCCCCGGCAGTGGATCCGGTGCGCTGCGGCCCGTCGGGAGTGCCCGGTGCCGACGGGCCGCCCTGCGGGGAGCGGGCGGCCTGCCGCACGACGTCGTCGACCAGGACGGGTAGCCACGTCCAGCCGCGGGTAGCGGCTGTGGAGAGCCTCGCCCTGGGCGTCGGTAACGAACTCGGTGCCGAAGCCGATGTCGACGCCGATGCCCCGGCGGGTGAGGTAGGCCAGCACGCCACGGCGCTCCGCGATGCCGTCCGAGGTGTGCAGGCGATCGCCTCCCACACCGGGCGGCCATGTCGGCGCCCTCGACCTCGAAGCGCGCCTTGCCCGGGGCCGACGGCGAGGCCCCGAGGTCGTGCAGGACGCAGGCGTGGAAGAGGAGAAGGGATGGCGGTCTAACGCCCGTACGAGACCAGGTGGGCGATCACGCGCGCAAGGAGGGCAGCTTCGATCAGTCCTGGGAAGGGAATCGTCCGTACGGTAGCGAAGACGGCACCCAAAACTGCGGGGGCGTCCTCCACCGCAGTGCCGCCGGGCTCGGTGTGCCCTGTTGCCTGTCCCCTCGGTCGGTCGAGGGGTCAGGGCTTCATCTCCCGGTGGGCCATGAGCGCACTGCGCTCTACGTCGGCAAGTAGGCCCTGCCGGATCTGCTGCTCCATGTTGCGTGCCTCTGCCCAGGTCCTGGCCATGTCGTGGCCCTGGGCACGTACCCGCTCAGGGCGTTCCTTGTCGGGGGTGTCCTTGAGCTCTTGGAGCCACGTGGCGGTGAGGTGGCCGGCCGGATCCGTCTGATGGCCGGCCGGGGTTGCCTGTTCCTTCAGCAGGCGGTCGAAGACCGTGTCGCGCCATTTCTGAGCCTGCTGTCCGTCTGGGCCCGTGGCCGCGTCGGCGATGCCGTCCAGGATGCCGAGAGCGCGGGCGTTCTTCGTCGGCTGCAACGAGAGTTCAATGCCGGACGCGTCTGCGGGGACGGCGGCGAGCAGCCCGGCCGCGGTGCGGGTTTCTGCCATTCGCAGCAGGGCGTATGCCTGGGGGTCCACCGCCACCGCGCGCAGGGTTTTCGTGAGCACGTCGTTCCAGACCGACAGACGGTAAGTACCCCCGGCTTCCCAGGGCGGCTTGTTGTCGCCCGCGTTCGCCGTGTACTCGTTGTCAAGACCGGCGAGCATCTCATGTACGTCGGGGGCGTAGTCGGCCAGGGCAGTGGCCAGGGGCACCCTCAATGCGGGGTCGAGCTCGATCTTCTGCGACTGCACCCAGCCGAGCGCGAAGACGACGTCCTTCATCGCCTGCGCCTGCGCCTGGGTGTGACGCCCCGGTTGGCTGCCCGCAGTCGCCTTTACGATCGCCTCTCCGAGCGCTGCGCAGCTGATGCCGGGGTGGACGGCCGCCCCCACCGATTTCTGTACGCTCGCGTTCTCGGCCAGGCCGTTGCAGGGTGGGGACGTCTCGCTCCCGAGGAGGAACCAGGCCGCGCATGCGCCGAGCAGGGCCAGGCATATCCCTGCCCCGGCCCACGCTTTCACTGGAACGGCTCGGCGTCCCGTGCTCCCCGTCATCGACGTCCCCACTTCGCTCTCTTGCCGCCCGATCAGTTGGTCGTATCGGTCAGGTACTTGTGTGCTGTTTCCGTACCGCGGTTGCGCCCTTCGAGGACGTCACGGCTGTAGTCCTGAATGAAGCTCTCTTGGACGTCCGGCCTGTCCTTGGCCCACTCACGGATCATGATCGGCAGTTGGTTGTTGACCTCAAGGTATTCGTCCGCGATCTGGGGGTTGACCTT
This sequence comes from Streptomyces nojiriensis, assembly GCF_017639205.1. Classification (NCBI taxonomy): domain Bacteria; kingdom Bacillati; phylum Actinomycetota; class Actinomycetes; order Kitasatosporales; family Streptomycetaceae; genus Streptomyces; species Streptomyces nojiriensis. Next base: position 7,839,819 of record NZ_CP071139.1, read on the forward strand.
GGCGTCGACCTCCCCCTTCATCCGGTTGCCCCACTCCCAGGCCCAGGTGTCGACGCCACGCTGGATCGAGTCGCCGAAGGCGAGCGAGACGCCGCCGGCCGTGGTGAAGTACATGGGGGTCACCGCGCCGCCGATGACGTGGTAGGCGAGCTTCGCCTTCCAGTCGGCCTCGCTGTAACCGGCCATCCGGCCGTCGTTGATCACGTCTTCCCGGATGGAGCTCATGACGCCCAGAGCGGTGCCCGCCTTGTTGATCGGGTTGGTGACGTCCGGTCCCTGTGCCCCCTTGGGTATCTGTTCCAGGGAGAGGTCGATGTACCGGGACTCCGCCTTGTGGAGGGTTCCGTACGCTTCCGGGTCCTCCGAGAGGCCCCGCATGAACTGCACCAGGTCCTTCTGGCTGACCGCCATATGGGTCTTGTCGCCGTCCTGGAAGTACCCCGTCCCCGCTGCGGAGATGTACTTGGAGTCCAGCCCTCCGAGGATTTCATGGGTGTCCGAGGTGTACGTGGCCAGGGCCCGGGCCAGAGGTTCGCGCATGTTCTCGTGCACGCTCTGGTCGGGTCCGAGCCCGCCGATCACATCGTGCATGATGCGCGCCTGTCCCTCGGTGTGAGGGGTCGCCGGCCAGGGGTCCTGGTTCGGGCCGAGCGGCGTGTGGCCGGTCGTCGAGGACTCCAGGAGGAGTCCCAGACCGGTGCGGGCGTCCTTGCCCTCGCTCTCGGTATCGCTGTGCGTCTCGATGTTGCCGTGCCAGACGGGAGTGTCGTCGAACTTCCAGTCGCGTTCCTTCAGCAGGTACTGGAGGTTGTCGTTCTTGTGGTCCGCTCCCGGGTCGAGGTAGGACGTGGCAGCGGCGGGGTCCTTGGACATGATGCCGAGCAGGCCGTCGAGCGGGTCGTTGGCGAACCATCCGCCGTTCTTGCCGCTGAAATCGCCCTGCAGATCCCAGATGTTCGGGTCGCCACCGCGCTTCTTGTCCTCCGCCGAGCGGATGTCGTCCGCCAGGTCGTGCATGAAAGGCGCCGAGTACCCGTCGCCGTTCTGCATGAGGGTGATCAGGCTCTGATAGCCGCGGACCTGCTGTCCGTGGCCGCGGCTGATGGTGTTCGGACCCTCGGCGGCTTCCTTGAGGTCGAACTTCTCGACGCCCGCCGTCTTCAGCTGCTCCCGGAAGTCTTTGTAGAATTTCGACTTCGGGTCCTGCATCGCGTTGGACAGTGAGTTGGCGAGACCCTTCTGCAGGTCCAGGTAGGTCTGCTTGCCCTTCTTGTCGTCCTGGTAGGCGAGGTCGGACAGCCGGTTGGTGAATGTGAGAGTGTTCTGCGCGCCCATCCCATTGAGGAAGGTCTGGTTGAACTCGGTGCTCTTGGCGTTGTCGCGGAAGGAGCGGTCCAGCTCGGCGTAGTCGGCAGCGGATACCTTGTCGCCGCTGTTGATCCGGGTGGCGATGTCCTCGGCGTTGCGGGCCTCGTAGACCTCGATGTCGCCCTGTGCGTCGGCGTTGAAGCCGTTCATGGTTCCGTCGTTGCCCTTGCCGAAGGCGTCCTTGTTGCTGTCCACGACGACCGCCTCAAGGGCGATTTTGACGCCGTGGTCGGCATCGGAGACGGCTTTCACACAGTCGTTGATGTGCTGCTGCCACTTGTTGACGGCAACGCCGATGTCCTTCTCACCGTCGGGATCGTGGTGGATGGCCTGGCGTTCGGCCGGGGTGAGTTTGGAGAAGTCGAAGGCGACATTGCCCTGTTCCGAGACGGTCATACCTGCTTTGATCGCGTCGTCGCGCGCGGACTCGACCCGCTTCCGGAGGTCGGCGAACTGAGCATGCGCATCCCGCAGTAGGCTCGCGACCGCCTTGGCCTGAATCTGGGCGGCGGAGTACTCGTACCGCGTGGCGGTGAAGCTCGTCTGGGCGACGCCGACACTGACACCGGTCCAGTTGGGCCCCATGGCGATCTTCTGGACACTGTCGCCGTAACGAGACTCGACCTTCTTCAGCTCGCCCGCCATCTCGTCCCACTTGCCGGCGGCTGTCGTCAGCAGGCTCAGGTCGGTCGTCATTACTTCGTTGTACGTCAGCATGTATCGCCCCCTATAGACCGTGCAGCTTCGACCGGGTGTTCAGCTGGCGGAATCCGTCACCCGTGGCCAAGTCGTTCTGCACGAACAGGCCCGAAGCGCCGCGTAACGATCCCTTTTCCGAGCCGAGCCGGCCCATCAGGACCTTGACCTGCCGGTCCCACGTGTCCGCCACCTTCTTCAGCCCCACGGACGCGTCCCAGCCCTCGAAGCCCTTGACGGCCGTGTTGGTGCTCTCGTCCGCGTGCTCCGTCGCCTTCTTGGTGTTCGGCTCCAGCTCCGTCTCGATGGTGTTCGCCGCAGCCTTCTTCTCCGCCGGCGTCGACGCGAAAGTCCCCGAGCCCCCCGAACCATTCGCAGCCGGAACGCCGTTGAGCCGCATCACTGCCGCCTCGGCAGCCCTTGTCCGCTCGCTGCTCCACTCGTGCGTGAAAACCCCTGACACGACCGCCCCCGTTCGACTCAAGATCATTCATCGTACGGAGAGATCAAATGACCGAATGCGACAGCGCGTGTTCTTGCCGGAAAATTGACGATTCCCTGGCGCTTCGTTGATCTCCCGCCGCGTCGTCGGCGGCGGGAACGGCAGCGGGCGCGGCTGGTCGCGGTGAGGCGGCCGCCGATGAGGTGGGGTCGGAGCTGGGTTCTGCGTAACTCGCGGCGGAGTTTGCGGTCGAGGTCGTCGGGTGTGCCGAAGGCCGTGTTGGCCGCCGCTCTGCGCACGAGTGACCAGACGGCTTCAACCGGTTCAGGTCTGGCGCGTATGCCGGGAGGCGGATGGTGGTGAGCCAGCCGTGTTTGGCCTCGTACCGTTTCGGTCCGGCGGCCAGGTGGGGGTTGAGATTGTCCCAGACCACCACGATGGGGCCGCCGAGAAGCTTTTACGGGCGCCTTTGAGTGGGAGATGGTTGAGGGGCGGTGGATGAGGCGGCTCTTCTCGCCGGGTTTGTAGCAGCAGAGGGCGGCGGCCGGGGTCCGGCGGCGGGAGCGGCCGCGGACGCGGATGACGGGGGTGTGTCCGCGCCGGCTCCAGGTGCGGGCGCGGGGCGGGGTCATGGAGAATCCGGCTTCGTCCTCGAAGACGAGCCATGCCCCGTGGGCCGCCGCGAGGCTTTCACACGCGGCCACACCTCCTTCGTCCACAGCCCGATCGCGTGCCCGTCGCGTTCGAGTGCTCTGCGGGCGGGTGCCTGCCAGGACCAGCCGTGCCGTTTCAGCAGCAGCCATACCGTCGGCGCCGACAGGCGCACTTGCAGCCGACGGCGGATCACGGTCTGGACCCGGCAAGCGTGAACCGCGCCTACGTGTCGTCGAAGCCCTGCGCTGAGGGGCCCTTGCCGAGTTCTCCCTCCAGCGCGGCGAACCGGGCACCGGTGATGGCCGGGATGTCGCGGCGTACCCTCATCCGCCGCTGTCACGCCGACACGGGCCGACCGCCCATGTGTTGGCTACTCGACGCAAGGCTCCGCCTCGCACGGGAACTCCTGGAATCGAGCGACCTGAGGGTCGAGGCGGTACCGCCCCCGCGTGTGCCGCGAGACGTTCGACTCGGCCCCGCCGGGCAAGGCTTGGGTTCCGGCCGATCGTTGTCGTCATCGCCGGTGCCGGATCGGTCCAAGGGGACCCGGAGCATGCTGATGCCGCGATGTGCCGGGGCGTCGGGGTTGCTCCAGGCTGGGACGAACGTGACCGGAGTGTTCGGCCGCCTACGCCACCGGCCGGGGACGCGCGCTGGTCGCCCACTGCCGGGCCGCCCACGTGAAACGGTCACGCTAGGGGTCCAAGGTAGGGGTACTGGCGGCATTGACGCTCTGCTAGACATGGGGACAACGGAACACGCGCGTACGGAAGTGGCGAAAGAGTTCGAGCCTTCGAACCGCATGCCGCTTCCGCACCGGAACAGGGAGTCTTCATCCCCTTGATCGACAAGCAGAATGCCGATGGCTGGATCCGCCGCTATCACGCCGCGGACGAAAGCCCGATCCGACTGGTCTGCCTGCCGCACGCCGGCGGATCCGCCTCTTTCTATTTCCCCATGTCCCAGGCGCTGGCCCCGGCGGTGGACGTCCTCTCCGTCCAGTACCCCGGACGCCAGGACCGCCGGCACGAGCCGGGGATCACCGACATCGGCGTCTACGCCGACGCCCTGACCAGCGCACTTCTTCCCTGGGCGGACCGCCCGCTGGCTCTCTTCGGCCACAGCATGGGCGCCGTCCTCGCCTTCGAGGTGACGCGCAGGCTTGAACGCGACCACGGCATCACCCCCGTCCGTGTCTTCGCCTCCGGCCGCCGTTCACCGTCGAGTTTCCGCCCCGAAACCGTGCATCTGCGCGATGACGACGGCATCGTGGCCGAAATGCGTGAACTCAGCGGAACCCAGGCCTCGATTCTCGGCAACGAAGAGATCCTGCGCATGGTGCTTCCCGCCATTCGCAGCGACTACACCGCGATCGAGAACTACCGCGCCACACCGCAGGACACGGTGAACACCCCGATCACCGTGCTGACCGGCGAGTCCGACCCCCGGACCAGCGGCGAGGAAGCGGAAGCCTGGGAAGGGCACACCCTCGGCGGATTCGACATCCACCGTTTCCCCGGAGGCCATTTCTTCCTCGCGCAGCATCAGGCGCAGATCCTGAAGATCGTTTCTGAGGAGCTCGCAGCGGCCACCCGAAAAGGCTGAGCCGCCGCCGGGACGCCGCACGACCGGCGGCCGACCCGGCAGCGAACGCACGAGAGGGGCCCGAGGCAGGGTCGAAGAGCCCTCCCCGCACCGGAGGAGCCGACCCCGCCCAGGACCCGTTCCCGCCCGAGAGGCGGGGCCCAAGGAGGCGCGACGCAGTGCAGTGCAGGGCAAGTTCAGACACCTCGGGGGAAGGGAACGCAGTGGTGGCAAGGCTCGCCGAGCGCGAGAAGCAGTGGGAGACACTGAACGACCTGCTCGCCAGCGCCCGGCGGGGCCGCGGACGCGTCGCCGTCATCAGCGGGCCCATCGCCGCCGGCAAGACGACCTTGCTGGAACACTTCACCGAACAGGCCATCGCGGACGGCGCTTTGGTCCTGGAGGCCGCCGGCTCCCGCGCGGAGCGCTACCTCCCCTTCGGTATCCTGCGCCGCATCCTCGACAGCATCGCCCCCCTGGAGCCCGGCGTCCACGCCGAGTCCACCGCCCTGCTCGACAGCCTCGGCACCACGGCGACGGACACCCAGGACCCGGCAACCGGAACCGCCGGCGGCGTCGAGGCCGGGATGCGGATCCTCCCGTACGTCTGCGCTTCGCTCCTGCGGATCGCCCGCGACCGCACCGTCATCATCGCCGTCGACGACGTCCACCACGGCGACGAACTCTCCCGTGCGTTCCTGCTGTGCCTCGCCCGAAGGGTCCGGCAGGCCGGCGTCCTCATCGTCCTCACCGAGGCCGTACGGCTGCTGCCCGCCCAGCTCGCCTTCCACGCCGAACTCCAGCGCCAGCCCAACTGCACCAGCATCCGGCTGCCCCTGCTCAGCGCGGACGGAACCGGACGCATGCTGGCCGGCCGCTTCTCCACCGCCGCCGCCCAGCGGGTCACCGCCGACTGCCAGGAGACCACCGGCGGAAACCCGTTACTCATCAAGGCACTGCTGGAGGACGGCGTCGCGGCCCTGGGCGACAGCGAGCCCTTCCAGCCGCTCGCCCCCGCCGAGACCTTCGAGCGTGCCGTGCTGGACTGCCTCCACCGGGGCGACCCCGAGATGCTGGCCGTCGCCCGCGGCATCGCCGTCCTCGGCGACGCCTGCCCGCCCCTCCTGCTCAGCCGCATCACCGACGTCCACGTCAAGACCGCCGAACTGGCCGTCCAGGACCTGGGCCGCTGCGGAATCCTGCGCGGCGACGCCTTCCGCGAGAGCGCGACCCGTGCCGCGGTGCTGGCCGCGACCCCGCCCGGGGCGCTGTCCGTGCTCCACCAGCGCGCCGCGCGACTGCTCCACCAGGAGGGGGCCGCCGCCCTCGACGTCGCCCGCCACCTGCTCGCCGCCCGCAAACAGGTGGAGGAGTGGGCGATCCCCGTCCTCCAGGAGGCCGCCGAATACGCCCTCGTCGAGGACGACCCCGAACTCGCACTGCGCTGCGGGGAACTGGCCGTCGACTCCAGCCCCGAGGGCCCCTGCCGCACCGCTCTGAAATCCCGCCTGGTCAGCATCGTCTGGCGCAGCAGCCCCGTCGCTGCCGAAGGCCACCTGCGCCAGCTGTCCCGGGAGTTCCTCGCCGGCCGGCTCACCGACCGCGACCTCCTCCACGCCGTGACCTGCCTGGCCTGGATGGGCGAGGCCCGGCAGGCGGGCGAAGCCGTCCGCCGCCTCCAGAGCGCCGCCCAGAAGGCCCTGGACGCCGGGCAGCCCTTCGCGTACGAACCGGACACCCTCGCCGCCGCGCAGAGCTGGCTGTCGCTCGCCAGCCCCCCGGTCCGCGAGGTGTTCGCGACCGCCGGGCCCGCGCACCCCTCCCGCCCCGGTGACCCGCGTACGCCCGCCACCGCCACGGCGCCGGGCGCGGCCTCCTACGACATGCCCGACGACGCCCACGTCCCGGCCGTCGAGGCCATGCGCACCGCGCTGCGCGGCGGCCAGGGCGAAGCGGCCGTCGCCGAGGCCACCCGGGTGCTCCAGCGCTACCACCTCAGCGACCGCACCCTCACGCCCCTCGTCATCGCCGCGCTGACCCTCGTCTACGCCGGCCGCCTCGACCTCGCGCTCACCTGGACCGACCGGCTCCTCGGCGAGTGCTCCGCCCGCAACACCCCGACCTGGCAGGCGGCGCTCGGCGTGGTCCGGGCCGAGGTCGCCCTGCGCCAGGGCGACCTGCCGGGCGCGGCCGCCCAGGCCCGCCAGGCCATGTCGCTTATATCCGTGCAGTGCTGGGGCGTCGGCATCGCGCTGCCGCTGGCCATCCTCATCGACGCCGAGACCCGGATGGGCAACCTCGACGAGGCGATGAGCCTGCTCGAACAGCCGGTGCCCGAGACGATGCTGGAGACCCAGTTCGGCCTCCACTACCTGCGGGCCCGCGGCCGCTGCCACCTCGCCACCGGCCGCTACCACGCCGCCCTGCGCGACTTCCTCACCTGCGGGGAACTGATGCAGGCCTGGGGCATGGACGCCGTGGAACTGGTGCCCTGGCGCCTGGACGCCGCCGAAGCGTGGCTGGCCATCGGCAACATGCCGCGTGCCCGCGAGTACGTGGAGCAGCAGCGGCAGCGCGAAGCGGGCCCGGCCGGCAGCCGGCCGCGCGGCGCCCTGCTGTACGCGCTCGCCCGTACCAGCGGCGACCTCACGTACCGTCTCAAGCGCCTCACCGAGGCCGTGGAGGCCCTGGAGCAGGGCGAGGACCGGCTCCAGCTCGCCAGGGCGATGGGGGAGCTGGGCAGCGGCTACCGCGCCGCCGGGGACTTCAACCGGGCCCGGATGCTCGTACGCAAGGCCTGGCACGTCGCCAAGTCCTGCGGGGCGCAGCCGCTGTGCCAGGAGTTCACCCCCGGGCAGGGCGACGGCGAGGCAGTCGCCGCGCCGGCCGGACGCGAGGCCGAGCCCGCCCGGGAGGCCGAGACCCTGTCCGAGTCGCTCTCGGAGGCCGAGGCCCGGGTGGCGCTGCTCGCGGCGCGCGGCCACACCAACCGGGAGATCGCCACCAAGCTGTACGTGACCGTCTCGACGGTCGAGCAGCACCTGACCCGGATCTACCGCAAGCTGAAGGTCAAGCGGCGCCGGGACCTGCCCGCCCTGCTGTGGGACCTGAGCCTGCCCGGCATCGCCTGAGGGGTGGGCCTGCCCCGGGGCAGGCCCGGGGGCGGCCCCGGGGCCGCCCCACCCCTCAGGACAGCAGGCCCCGCTCCAGGGCCGCCATCACCGCCGCCGTGCGGTCCGACACCGACAGCTTCTTGAACGACCGCAGCAGGTGCGTCTTGACCGTCGCCTCGCTGATGAACAGCCGGCGCCCGATGTCCGCGTTGGTCATGCCCTGCCTGACCAGCTGCAACACCTCGCACTCCCGCTCGGACAGCACCGGCGCCTCCACCACCCGGGCCCGGAACAGCTTCGGCGCCAGCGACGGCGTCAGCACCGTCTCACCGCGCGCCGCCGCCTTCACCGCCTGCACCAGCTCCTCGCGGGAGCTGCCCTTGAGCAGGTAGCCCGCCGCGCCCGCCTCCACCGCGCGCAGGATGTCCGCGTCGTCCTCGTACGTGGTCACGATGACCACCCTGCTGCGCGGCGACTCCCGCAGGATGTGCCCGGTCGCGGCCACCCCGTCCATCGCGCCCATCCGCAGGTCGAGCAGGACGATGTCCGGCTTCAGCCGCGCGGCCTGCAGCACCGCCTCCTCACCGGAGCCGGCCTGACCCACCACCCGGATGCCCTCGTCCAGCTCCAGCATGGCGCTCAGGCCCTCCCGGACCACCGGGTGGTCATCGGCGAGCAGCACCCCGATCGGTTCGCGCTCACTCATCGGCCGACCCCTGCTCCACCGGGGCGAGCGGCACCGTCACCTCGATGACCGTGCCCGCCCCCGGGCTGCTGCTGACCTGTGCCATTCCGCCGATCTCCTCCACCCGGGCGCGCATCCCGCGCAGCCCGAAACCGTTCCGCCCGCCGTCCGGCTCGCGCTCCGGCGCGCCGTCCGCCGGCTCCTGGTCCCGCGGCCCGTCGCCGGTCCGGAAACCCGCGCCGTCGTCACGTACCACGAGCCGCACCGCCTCCGGCGCGTACGCCACCAGGACGTCCACCCTACGGGCGTCCGTCGCGTGCTTGCGCACGTTGGCGAACGCCTCCTGCGCCGAGCGCAGCAGCACCACGCTGACCGCCATCGGCAGCGCCTGCTCCTCGCCGCGGGCCGTGCACCGCACCGCCAGCCCCGTCTCCTCCATCAGCAGGTCGGCCTGCCGGCGTACGGCCTGCACCAGCGAGCTCTCCCGCAGCGACGGCGGGGTCAGCGCGGAGACGAAACCGCGGGCCTCGGCCAGGCTGTCCTGCGCGACCCGGCCGGCCAGCCCGAGCCGGGACCGCGCCCGCTCGGGGTTGCCCACCACCTCCGACTCGGCCGCCTGCACCAGGCTGATGATGCTGGTCAGGCTCTGCGCCAGGGTGTCGTGGATCTCCCGGGCCAGCCGCTCCCGCTCGGCCGAGATGCCGGCCTGGTGCGACAGCCGGGCCTCCCGCTCCCGGCTGCGCCGCAACTCGTTGATCAGCTCACCCCGGTCGGTGCTCTGCCGCACCACCCGGGTGATCCACAGGCCGAGCAGGACCGACACACCGATGCCGAGCAGCGAGATGGGCAGCACCGACAGGATGTGCGGATCGAACTCCCCGCCCCGCAGCCACACCACCGTCACCGGCCACAGGTTGGCCAGCACGACCAGCACGATCGCGGGCGGCACCGACAGGCTCATCATGAGCATGGGGACCACCGCGAACAGCGCGAAGGAACCCGCGAGATCGAGCATGGTGGACGAGGCGAACAACAGCAGGAGCCCGGCGGAGAAGACGATGTTCCGCCGGCCCGACGTCCGGTGGACCATCAGCCTCCGGCCGAGCCCCGCGTACCAGGGCACGATCAGCGTCAGCGCACCGACGGCGAGGGCCCGGTGGGTCTGGCTTTCCACCGAGGTGAACAGCAGAATGACGGTGACGAGGTAGGAGACGGCGAAATAGCCGTCCCACAGACCGAACCAGCGGCTTCCAGAGTCGGGACCGTAGTTCGCGGCCGTCCGCGGGACCTCCGGCTGAGTTTCTATGTGCACGGAACCAGTCCTACCACGAGCTTCGCCGGTGTCCGTCGATCGGTTGACAGCCGGTCCCACCGATCGGTCGTCCCCCCGGCCGGGCCGCCCCGCTTACGTTCGAACCAGCGGAAGGAGAACCGCGACAACGGATTTCGAGGCAGTGCGGAAAGGGCGGGTTCGGTCACGTGGGGCAGTTCACGACGGCACTCATCACCTGCGGGACGATCCTGGCCGTCATCCTCGCGACCGACTCCGGAAACCGGCGCATCACCGCCGTGAGGATCGCCGGCCCCACACTGGTGGCCGTAATCGTCACCGGCGCGTGCATACACTCCTTTCCGACGGCGGGCAACGACACGTCGCTGCACCTCGCCGCCATAGGTGTAGGGGTCATCTGCGGACTCGTCGCGAGCTCCCCGCTCACCGCCCACCGGGACCCCGCGGGCGACATCCGCACCACCGGCGGGTCCGGCCAGGCGGCGGTCTGGGTCTGCCTCTCCGGAGCCCAGATCCTCTTCGCCTACGGCTGCGAGCACTGGTTCGGCGCGCGCATCGACCGCTTCACCACCGACTACCAACTCAGCGGCAGCGAGGTCCTCGTGAGCTCGCTCGCCCTGATGTCCCTGTCGATGGTGACGGCCCGGGCAGCCGTCCTCCTGTCCCGGCAGCGTGCCGTACGGACCGCGACGATCACACGATGACCCCACGATGACTCCGCGACGATCCCGCGACGATTCAAGATCCTTCAGGAACCAGGGTGAAGCAGTGCTAGACAACCAAGAACTGAGGCTCCGTCCGCCTCGCAACCGCGTCGAAAGCCGCGCCATCGGCTGGTGGACCCTCCAGTCGTCCCTCTTCGCCCTGCCGCTCCCGCTCGTGTTCGGCGTGCTCTGGCTCACCATCTCGCCGGCGCGCTTCGTCTTCGGCCCCCTCTTCCTCGCCGCACTCGTCCCCGGCCTCCTCTACATGGGCATCATGCCCATCTGGCGCTACCGGGTGCACCGCTGGGAGATGACCGACGAGGCCGTCTACGCCGCCTCGGGATGGCTCTGGCAGCGCTGGCGGGTCGTCCCCCTGTCCCGCGTCCAGACCGTCGACATGCTCCGCGGCCCGCTCCAGCAGCTGTTCAGCCTCTCCGGGATCACCGTCACCAGCGCGTCCTCCGCCGGCGCCGTGAAGATCAAGGGACTGGACCACCGGACCGCCACCGAACTCGTGGAGCAGCTGACCCGGTCCACCCAGGCCGTACCGGGAGACGCCACGTGACACCGGACACCGCGGTCCGACACCAGGACCACGCCGACCACGACGCGTGGGGACGGCTCAACCCGCGCCTGTTCCTCGTCAACCTGAGCGTGGTGGCCACACCGCTGGCCACCTTCGGCGCCACCACCGTCATCACCGGCGGCGAGATCAACCTCCAGGTCCTGATCACCTTCGCCTCGTTCCTCATCACCTGCCTCGTCATCTCCGGCATCAGCACGATGCGCCTCCTCACCACCCGGTACCGCGTCACCGACGACCGGGTGGAGCTCCACAAGGGATGGTTCTTCCGCAGCGAGCGCTCGATCCCCGTCGACCGCATCCGCAGCGTCGACCTGACCGCCAACCCCATCCACCGGATCTTCGGCCTCACCTCCCTGAAGGTCGCCACCGGTGACCAGGCCTCCTCCGGCGGCGGCCTGTCCCTGGACGGCCTCAGCGCCCGCGACGCCGAAGCGCTGCGCAGGCAGCTGAGCGAACTGCGCCACGCCCGCCAGGGCCTGGCGACCGCCGACCCCGACACCGACGCCACCCTCGCCGAACTCGACTGGGCGTGGCTGCGGTACGCGCCGCTGACCCTCTGGGGCGTCGGCGGTGTCTTCATCGCCGTCGGCAGCGTCTACCGCACGCTGCACGAGATGAAGATCGACCCCCTGGAACTCGGCATCGTCAAGGACATCGAGGACCGCTTCGGCTCCGTACCGCTCTGGTACGGAATCCTCGTGACCCTCCTCGTCATCGTCGTGATCGGCGTCGCCGGATCGACCGCCACCTTCATAGAGGGCTGGGGCGGCTACCGCCTCGACCGCCCGGAGACCGGCCTGCTCCGCGTCCGCCGCGGCCTGCTCGTCACCCGCTCCGTCAGCATCGAGGAACAGCGGCTGCGCGGCGCCGAAGTGGCCGAACCCCTGCTGCTGCGCTGGGCCGGAGGAGCCCGCCTGAAGGCCGTCGCCAGCGGCCTCGGCGACGAGGACGAGAACAGCAGCCGCAGCCGGCTCACCCCGCCCGTACCCCTGGCCCTGGCCCGCCGGATCGCCGCCGACGTCCTCGGCGAGACCGTCTCCCCGACGACGGCGGCGGAGCTCGCGCCGCACCCCCGCGCCGCCCTGCGCCGCAGGATCAACCGCGCCCTGATCTGGTCCGTCCTGCTCGCCGCGCCCTTCGTCGGCCTCGGCCTGTGGCTCACCCCGGTCCTCGTGCACACCGGCTGGATCACCGCGGTCGTCCTGTTCGCCGTCGGAGTGGCCTTCGCCTTCGACGCCTACCGCAACCTCGGCCACGCCGTCCACGGCCCCTACCTGGTCACCCGGGCGGGCACCTTCACCCGCCGCACCGTCGCCGTACAGCGGGACGGGATCATCGGCTGGTCCATCACGCGCTCGGCCTTCCAGCGCCGCGCCGGCCTGCTCACCCTGGGAGCCGCCACGGCCGTCGGCAACGGCGTCTACAAGGTCCGCGACGTACGCGTCGGCGACGGCCTCGCCTTCGCCGAGGAGACGGTGCCCGGCCTGCTCGCCCCGTTCATCGAACGGGTGCCCGCCGGCCGCTGACCCCCAAGAACCAACTGACACACCCCCGGGAGGCGGAGGGGCGGTCCTGACGACCGCCCCTCCGTCCTCGTACGCAGGGCCCGTCCCGGTACGCATGGCCCGCCCGGCCGGGCGACGCCCTGCCGGATTCAAACGACAACAGAATCCTTGCAATTGCCCGTACGTCGAGGGCATTATGATTGATCGCGCTCGCAGAATGACGACGCCATCCACAGGGCCACCGCATAGGGGCCCCTAGGGGAGCGTTAGGGGTTTCTGCGGAAGCTCTCCCGTGCCAGGGTCAACTCTGGTCTTAGGTTTCTCTGCACGGAGTGATGGAGCGCGCGATGTTGAACGATTCCCAGGATTTCGCTGCCGAAATCGACGGCGCCTCCGAGGCCGGCGAAACCCAGGGCGAATCCGAATCCGGCAGCGCCGACAGTGCCGACTGCGCTGCGGACGGCATCGCGGACGACACCACGGGCAACGCGACGGACGACGACACGGGCAACGCGACGGACGACACCACGGACAACGCCTCGGACAACGGCGACCAGTGGCGCGAGCGCCTCGCCGGGCTCACCGGGGACGAACAGCACACCGCGCTGCTCGACTGGGTGTCCTCCCTGGTCACCGCCTCCCTGCGGGACACCGCACCCACCACCCTCGACCCGCACCGCTCCTTCCTCGACCTCGGCTTCGACTCGCTCGCCGCCGTCGACCTGCACGCCCGCCTCGTCGCCGGCACGGGCCTGCGCCTGCCCGTCACCCTGGCCTTCGACCACCCCACCCCCGTCCACCTCGCCCGCCGGATCCACGCCCTGCTCCTGGGCCTGACCACCCCCGCCGCGGCCCCCGTCACCGCCGCAGTCAGCAGCGACGAACCGATCGCCATCGTCGGTATCGGCTGCCGCTTCCCCGGCGACGTACATTCCCCCGAAGCGCTCTGGGAACTCGTCGCCGCCGGCACCGACGCCATTTCCGAATTCCCCACCGGACGCGGCTGGAACCTCGATTCGCTCTACGACCCGGACCCCGACCGGGCCGGCACCACGTACGCCCGCGAAGGCGGATTCCTCCACGACGCCGACGAATTCGACGCCGCGTTCTTCGGAATATCCCCGCGCGAAGCGCTCGCCATGGACCCCCAGCAGCGCCTGCTCCTCGAAACCTCCTGGGAGGCGTTCGACCGCGCCGGCCTCGACCCCGCCGGACTCCGCGGCGGCCAGGTCGGCGTGTTCGTCGGCGCGGAGACCCAGGAATACGGCCCCCGGCTCGAAGACGCCGCCGACGGATTCGAGGGCTACCTCGTCACCGGCAACGCCGCGAGCGTCGCCTCCGGCCGCATCGCCTACACCTTCGGCTTCGAAGGCCCCACCGTCACCGTCGACACCGCCTGCTCCTCCTCGCTCGCCGCCCTGCACCTCGCCGTCCAGGCCCTGCGCAGCGGCGAGTGCTCCCTCGCGCTCGCCGGCGGCGTCGCGATCATGGCCAGCCCCGGCTCGTTCGTCTCCTTCAGCCGCCAGCGCGGCCTCGCCCCCGACGGCCGCTGCAAGCCCTTCGCGGCGGGCGCCGACGGAACGGCGTGGGGCGAGGGCGCCGGCATGCTGCTCGTGGAACGCCTCTCCGACGCCCGCGCCAACGGCCACCACGTCCTCGCCGTCGTCCGCGGCACCGCCATCAACCAGGACGGCGCCAGCAACGGCCTGACCGCGCCCAGCGGCCCCGCCCAGCAGCGCGTCATCCGCCAGGCCCTGGCCAACGCCCGCCTGACGTCCGCCGACGTGGACGTGGTCGAGGCACACGGTACGGGTACGCGGCTCGGTGACCCGATCGAGGCGCAGGCACTGCTGGCCACGTACGGCCAGGACCGCCCGGCCGAACGCCCGCTGCGGCTCGGCTCCCTGAAGTCGAACATCGGCCACACCCAGGCCGCCGCCGGCGTCGCCGGCGTCATCAAGATGGTCATGGCGATGCGCCACGGCGTCCTGCCCAAGACCCTGCACGTCGACGCGCCGACCCCGCACGTCGACTGGCAGACCGGAGCCGTCTCCCTCCTCACCGAGGCCGTCGACTGGCCGACGTCCGACGCCCCGCGCCGCGCGGGCGTCTCCTCCTTCGGCATGAGCGGCACCAACGCCCACGCCATCATCGAGGAGCCGCCGTCCGAGGACGGTACGGAGGACGACGCACAGGACGCGGCCGGCCCGCTGTCCGGCCCGCTGCCCTGGGCGCTGTCCGCCAAGACCCCCGAAGCCCTGCGCGCCACGGCCCGGCGCCTCGGCGACTGGCTCGACGCCCACCCGGACGCCACACCCCTCGACATCGGTCACTCCCTCGCCGCCACCCGCGGCCGCTTCGAACACCGTGCCGTCGTCCTTGGCGACGACCGCACCGCCCTCCAGCGCGGCCTGCACACCCTCGCCGACGGATCCGACGCCCCCGCCGTCGTCCAGGGAGCCCCCGCCACGGGACGCCTCGCCGTCCTGTTCACCGGCCAGGGCAGCCAGCGACTGGCCATGGGCCGCGAACTCTACGAGACCCAGCCGGTGTTCGCCGACGCCCTCGACAACGCCGCCTGGTACCTCGACGAACAGCTCGAACACCCGCTGCTCGACGTCCTGTTCGCCGAGGAGGACACCCCCGAGGCCGCCCTCCTCCACCAGACCGCCTACACCCAGCCGGCGTTGTTCGCGGTCGAGGTGGCGTTGTACCGGCTGGTGGAGTCGTGGGGTGTGAAGCCGGCGTTCGTGGCCGGTCACTCGGTGGGTGAGATCGCTGCCGCGCATGTGGCCGGGGTGTTCTCGCTGGAGGACGCGTGTGCGCTGGTGGCGGCGCGCGGTCGGTTGATGCAGGCGCTGCCGGGTGGTGGCGTGATGATCGCGGTGCAGGCGTCGGAGGACGAGGTTCTGCCGCTGCTCACGGACCGCGTGAGCATCGCGGCGGTCAACGGTCCGCAGGCCGTTGTGGTCGCGGGTGACGAGGACGCGGCCGTCGCGATCGCGGAGGCCTTCGAGGCGCAGGGTCGCAAGACCAAGCGCCTGACGGTCAGCCACGCTTTCCACTCGCCGCACATGGACGGCATGCTCGACGAGTTCCGCCGGGTGGCGCAGGTCCTGGCCTACGGCACGCCCACCCTGCCCGTCGTCTCCCTCCTCACCGGGACCACCGCCACCGCCGCCGAACTGGCCAACCCCGAACACTGGGTCCGGCACGTCCGCGACGCCGTCCGCTTCCTCGACGGCGTACGCACCCTCGAGGCGCGCGGCGCCGACTCCTTCCTGGAACTCGGCCCCGACCCCGTCCTCACCGCCATGGCCCAGGACTGCCTGGTCACCGACCCGCAGGACACCGCCAACCCCGCCTTCGCCGCCGCGCTGCGCACCGGCCGCCCCGAGAACGCCACCCTGCTCGACGCCGTCGCCCGCATGTTCGTCCGGGGCGCGGAGGTCGACTGGGCCGCCTGCTTCGCCGGTACGGGCGCGGAGCGCGTGGACCTGCCGACGTACGCCTTCCAGCGGCAGCGCTACTGGATGAACGCCCGCACCCCCGCCACCGAGTCGCAGACGGCGCCCGCGCACCAGGCCGACCCGGCCGACAGCGCCTTCTGGGACGCGGTCGAGCACGAGGACGTGGCCGCGCTCGCCGCCGCGCTCGAACTGGACGCGGACGGCGAACAGCCGCTGAGCGAGGTCGTCCCTGCCCTGTCGGCATGGCGCCGGCGGGTGCGGACGCAGTCCGAGGTGGACGGCTGGCGTTACCGGGTGTCGTGGAAGCCGCTGACTGTGTCGGGCGGGACGCTGGGCGGCGAGTGGGTCGTTGTCGCGCGCGAGGATGAGTCCTTGGCCGCTGGTGTGGTGGATGCGCTGGCCGGGGGTGGGGCTGAGGTCCGCCTGGTCGTTGTTGAGCCGGGTGTGGATCGTGTGGCTCTGGCTGGGCTGTTGTCTGGTGCGGGTTCTGTTGCTGGTGTGGTGTCGCTGCTTGCGCTGGATGAGGCTGCTGGGGTCGTCGCGACGGCTGGTTTGGTGCAGGCGTTGGGTGATGTCGGGGTGGAGGCGCCGCTGTGGTGCCTGACTCGTGGTGCGGTGAGTGTGGGCCGTTCTGACCGCCTGTCGTCGGCCGTCCAGGCTCAGGTCTGGGGTCTGGGGCGTGTGGCTGCCCTTGAGGTTCCCGGGCGCTGGGGTGGTCTGGTTGACCTGCCTGAGGTGTGGGATGAGCGGTCCATGTCCCGTCTGGTGGGTGTGCTGGCTTCTGCTGGTGAGGACCAGGTAGCGGTGCGTTCGTCCGGTGTCTTCGGGCGTCGGCTCGTCCGTGCCGCGAGCGGCAGCACGGACTCCTGGACGCCTTCCGGGACCGTTCTGGTTACGGGTGGTACGGGTGCTCTGGGTGGCCGGGTCGCGCGTTGGCTGGCCGGTGCGGGTGCCGAGCGTCTGGTGCTGACGAGCCGTCGTGGTCTTGAGGCTCCGGGTGCCGCCGAGCTGGTGGCGGAGCTGTCCGGGCTGGGTGTTGAGGTGTCGGTCGTGGCGTGTGACGCCTCCGACCGGGATGCTCTGCGCGTGCTGCTGGAGGCTGAGGCCGACACGCTCATGGCGGTCGTGCACACGGCTGGTGTGCTTGATGACGGTGTCCTCGACGCCCTCACCCCCGAGCGTTTCGAGAGTGTGCTGCGGGCGAAGGCGACCTCCGCGCTGAATCTGCACGAGCTGACCGTCGAGCTCGGGATCGAGCTCTCCGCGTTCGTGCAGTTCTCCTCGATGAGCGGCACGATCGGCGCGGCCGGTCAGGCGAACTACGCTGCCGCGAACGCCTACCTCGACGCCCTCGCCGAGCAGCGTCGTGCGGCTGGGCTGGCTGCCACCTCGATCGCGTGGGGTCCCTGGGCCGAAGGTGGCATGGCCGCCGACGAGGCCATGGACGCGCGGATGCGGCGCGAGGGTGTGCCGCCGATGGCCCCCGACGCCGCGATCGCCGCGCTGGCTCAAGCCGTTGGCGCCGACGAGGCCGCCCTGACCGTCGCGGACATCGCCTGGGACCGCTTCTCCGCGATCGTGGCGGGAGTCCGTCCCAACCCGCTGGTCGGCGACTTCGTCACTGGCGGCCCGGAAGGCACCACCGCCGCCACCGGACAGGGGACCGTCGTCACGGGTGCCGACGTCGCCGGTGCCGCGTTCGCGAAGCTGGCCGAGCTGCCTCGCGCCGAGCAGGAGCGGGAGCTGCTCAGCCTGGTCCGTACCCACGTCGCAGCCGTCCTCGGGCACGACGGCTCGGACGCCGTCGGGGCCGAACGCGCCTTCAAGGAGCTCGGGTTCGACTCCCTGACCGCCGTAGACCTGCGCAACCGGCTGGGCGCGGCCACCGCGCTGCGGCTTCCCACCACCCTCGTGTACGACTACCCGACCTCCACGGCCCTTGCGGAGTACCTGCGCGGGGAGCTGGTGGGCAGCGCGCCGAAGGCCGACGCCCCCCAGGGTGTCTCCGTGGCGGCCGACGACGATCCGATCGCGATCGTGGCGATGAGCTGCCGTTTCCCCGGCGGGGTACGGACTCCGGAAGACCTGTGGCGGCTTCTCGCCCGGGGCACGGACGCGGTCGCCGAGTTCCCGGCTGACCGTGGCTGGGATCTGGACCGCCTCTACGACGCGGACCCGGACCAGCCGGGGACCTCGTACACGCGCGAAGGCGGCTTCCTCTACGACGCCGCTGAGTTCGACGCCGACTTCTTCGGGATCTCGCCGCGCGAGGCCCTCGCCATGGACCCCCAGCAGCGGCTCCTCCTGGAGACCTCCTGGGAGGCCTTCGAGCGGGCCGGCATCGACCCTGCCGTACTGAAGGGCAGCCGGGCCGGCGTGTTCGTCGGCACCAACGGCCAGGACTACCTCTCCCTGGTCGCGGGCGAAGCCGACGGCCTGGAGGGGCACGTCGGCACGGGCAACGCGGCCAGTGTCGTCTCCGGCCGCCTCTCGTACGTGTTCGGACTCGAAGGCCCCGCGATCACGGTCGACACGGCCTGTTCGTCATCGCTCGTCGCCCTGCACCTGGCTGTTCAGGCGCTGCGGCAGGGCGAGTGCACCATGGCGCTCGCCGGTGGCGTGACCGTGATGTCCACCCCTGATGCCTTCGTCGACTTCAGCCGTCAGCGGGGGCTGGCGGAGGACGGCCGCATCAAGGCGTTCGCCGCGGCTGCCGATGGCACGGGCTGGGGTGAAGGCGTCGGCATGCTGCTCGTGGAGCGGCTGTCGGACGCGCGCCGGAACGGGCATCCGGTCCTGGCGGTGGTGCGGGGTTCGGCGATCAACCAGGACGGTGCGAGCAACGGTCTGACGGCGCCGAACGGTCCGTCGCAGCAGCGGGTGATCCGCCAGGCCCTGGCGAGCGCGGGTCTGTCGGCCGCCGAGGTGGACGCGGTCGAGGCGCACGGTACGGGTACCCGTCTCGGTGACCCGATCGAGGCGCAGGCACTGCTGGCGACGTACGGCCAGGAGCGCGCCGAGGGGCGGCCGCTGCTGCTGGGTTCGGTGAAGTCGAACATCGGTCACACGCAGGCCGCGGCGGGTGTCGCTGGCATCATCAAGATGGTGCTCGCGATGCGGCACGGGGTGCTCCCGCAGACCCTGCACGTGGACGCGCCCACCCCGCACGTCGACTGGACGGCGGGCGAGGTCGCGCTCCTGACCGAGCAGCGTGCATGGCCCGAGACCGGCCGTCCGCGCCGAGCCGGCGTCTCGTCCTTCGGCCTGAGCGGTACGAACGCGCACACGATCATCGAAGAGGCGCCGACGGCGGAGGAGGAAGCGGCCGCTCCCGGTCACGGCACGGGTACCGGTGCCGGTGCCGCCTCGGCCCTACCGGTGCTGCCGTTCGCCGTCACGGGCAAGAACCCCGCCGGGCTGCGCGCCCAGGCGCAACAGCTCGCGTCGTGGCTGGCCGAGAACCCGCAGGCCGCTACCGCCGACATCGCGTACACGCTCGCGGCTGCACGCTCCACGTTCGAGACGCGCGCGGTCCTGGTCGCGGACGCCGCGAGCCGTGAATCCCTGACGGCGGGCCTTGCGGCCCTGGCCGCCGGCGAGCAGGTGCCGGGGCTGGTGCGGGGCACGGCGTCGGGTGGCGGACTGGCCTTCCTGTTCACGGGGCAGGGGAGCCAGCGCCTCGGGATGGGGCGTGAGCTGTACGACGCCTACCCGGTGTTCGCGGACGCGCTAGACGACGTGTGTGCGCGCTTCGACTCGCAGCTTGAACTGCCGCTGAAGGACGTCCTGTTCGGCGACGACGCCGCTGTCCTGGACCGGACGGAGTACACCCAGCCGGCGCTGTTCGCCGTCGAGGTGGCGCTGTTCCGCCTCGTTGAGTCGTGGGGTGTGAACGCGGACTTCCTGTCCGGTCACTCGATCGGTGAGATCGCCGCCGCGCACGTGGCCGGGGTGTTCTCGCTGGAGGACGCGTGCGCGCTGGTCGCGGCCCGCGGCCGTCTGATGCAGGCGCTGCCCGCCGGCGGTGTGATGATCGCGGTGCAGGCCTCGGAGGACGAGGTGCTGCCGCTGCTGACCGATCGCGTGAGCATCGCGGCCGTCAACGGCCCTCGGTCGGTGGTCATCGCCGGTGACGAGGACGCCGCGACGGCGATCGCCGAGTCGTTCGCCGACCGCAAGACGAAGCGGCTGACGGTCAGCCACGCGTTCCACTCACCGCACATGGACGGCATGCTCGACGCCTTCCGCGAGGTCGTGGAGGGGCTTTCGTTCGAGGCCCCCCGCATCCCGGTCGTGTCCAACCTGACCGGCGCCCTCGTCACCGACGAGATGGGTTCCGCCGACTTCTGGGTGCGGCACGTCCGCGAGGCCGTCCGGTTCCTGGACGGCATCCGCGCCCTGGAGGGCGCGGGCGTGACGACGTATGTCGAGATCGGTCCCGACGGCGTGCTGTCCGCGCTCGCCCAGGACTGCCTGACCGGTGACGCGGACGTTGCGTTCGTTCCGGTGCTGCGTTCGGGCCGTGGTGAGCCGGAGACTGTGGTCACCGCCGTGGCGCAGGCCCATGTGCGGGGTGTGGAGGTGGACTGGTCCGCCTTCTTCGCCGGTACGGGTGTCACGCAGGTGGAGCTGCCGACATACGCCTTCCAGCGCCAGCGCTACTGGCCGGAGACGATCCTGTCCGGCGCCGTCGCCTCCGAGCCGGCTGCCGACGCGGTGGATGCCCGGTTCTGGGACGCGGTCGAGCGTGGCGATCTCCCGTCTCTGCTGGCGGAACTGGAGGTGGACGACGACACGAGCCTCAGCGAACTCGTCCTTGCCCTGTCGGCATGGCGCCGGCAGCACCAGGAGCAGGCGCGGGTCGATGGCTGGCGTTACCGGGTGTCGTGGAAGCCGCTGACCGTGTCGGGCGGGACGCTGGGTGGCGAGTGGGTCGTTGTCGCGGGCGAGGACGAGTCCTTGGCCGCTGGTGTGGTGGATGCGCTGGCCGGGGGTGGGGCTGAGGTCCGCCTGGTTGTTGTTGAGCCGGGTACGGATCGTTCGGCTCTGGCTGGGCTGTTGTCCGGTGCGGGTGCCGTCGCTGGTGTGGTGTCGCTGCTCGCGCTGGATGAGGCTGCTGGGGTCGTCGCGTCTGCTGGTTTGGTGCAGGCGTTGGGTGATGTCGGGGTGGAGGCGCCGCTGTGGTGCCTGACTCGTGGTGCGGTGAGTGTGGGCCGTTCTGACCGCCTTGTGTCGGCGGTCCAGGCTCAGACTTGGGGTCTCGGCCGTGTGGCTGCCCTTGAGGTTCCGGGGCGTTGGGGTGGTCTGGTTGACCTGCCTGAGGTGTGGGATGAGCGGGCGATGTCCCGTCTGGTGGGTGTGCTGGCTTCTGCTGGTGAGGACCAGGTAGCGGTGCGTTCGTCCGGTGTCTTCGGGCGTCGGCTCGTCCGTGCCGCGAGCGGCAGCACGGACTCCTGGACGCCTTCCGGGACCGTTCTGGTTACGGGTGGTACGGGTGCTCTGGGTGGCCGGGTCGCGCGTTGGCTGGCCGGGGCGGGTGTTGAGCGTCTGGTGCTGACGAGCCGTCGTGGTCTTGAGGCTCCGGGTGCCGCCGAGCTGGTGGGGGAGCTGTCCGGGCTGGGTGTTGAGGTGTCGGTCGTGGCGTGTGACGCCTCCGACCGTGACGCCCTGCGCGCGCTCCTGGAGGCCGAGGCCGACACGCTGACGGCGGTCGTGCACACGGCCGGGATCCTCGATGACGGTGTCCTTGACGCCCTCACCCCCGAGCGCTTTGAGAGTGTGCTGCGGGCGAAGGCGACTTCTGCGCTGAACCTGCACGAGCTGACCGTCGAGCTTGGTATCGAGCTCTCCGCGTTCGTGCTGTTCTCCTCCATGAGCGGCACGATCGGCGCTGCTGGCCAGGCCAACTACGCTGCCGCGAACGCCTACCTCGACGCCCTCGCCGAGCAGCGGCGTGCGGCCGGGCTGGCCGCTACCTCGATCGCGTGGGGTCCCTGGGCCGAAGGCGGTATGGCCGCCGACGAGGCCCTCGAAGCCCGGATGCGGCGGGACGGCGTGCCCCCCATGAACGCCCAGCCGGCGATCCGTGCGCTCCGGCAGGCCGTTGCTGCCGAGGACGCCTCGATCACGGTGGCCGACGTCGAATGGGAGCGGTATCTCTCCGGCCACACGGCCGTACGCCGCAGTGAGCTGTTCAGCGAGCTGAGCGAGGTACGCGCCGCTCGCGCCGGCACCGAGGCACGTGCTCAGGCGACCGCTCCGGCGGACGGGCCGGGCACCCTCTCCGGGCGACTCGCCGCGCTCGCCCCCGCCGAGCAGGTGCGGGAGCTGCTCGACCTCGTCCGTACGCACGTGGCGTCGGTCCTCGGACACGGCGGTGCGGACGCCGTCGGGGCCGAACGCGCCTTCAAGGAGCTCGGGTTCGACTCCCTGACCGCTGTCGAGCTGCGCAACCGCCTGGGTGCGGCGACCGGGCTGCGGCTGCCCGTCACCCTCATCTACGACTACCCGACGTCCGCCGCGCTGGCCGACCACCTTCGTGACGAACTCGTCGGCAGCGTCCCCGTCTCCGGTGCCCTGCTGCCCGTCGCCGCGGCCGTCGACGGCGACCCGATCGCGATCGTGGCCATGAGCTGCCGGTTCCCCGGTGGCATCGCGTCCCCCGAGGACCTGTGGCAGCTACTCGCGCACGGTACGGACGCGGTCGCCGAGTTCCCGGCAGACCGCGGCTGGAACCTCGACCGCCTCTACAGCGCCGACCCGGACCAGCCGGGGACCTCCTACACCCGGGAGGGCGGTTTCGTCGCCGGAGCGGCGGAGTTCGACGCTGCCTTCTTCGGGATCTCGCCGCGCGAGGCCCTCGCCATGGACCCGCAGCAGCGCCTGCTGCTGGAGACCTCGTGGGAGGCCTTCGAGCGGGCGGGCATCGACCCGTCGTCGCTGCGCGGCAGCCGCGCCGGCGTGTTCGTCGGCACCAACGGCCAGGACTACCTCTCGCTCGTCGCCCGCGAACAGGACGGCCTGGAGGGCCACGTCGGCACGGGCAACGCGGGCAGCGTCATGTCCGGCCGCGTCTCGTACGTGTTCGGGCTGGAGGGCCCGGCGGTGACGGTCGACACGGCGTGTTCGTCGTCGCTGGTCGCCCTGCACTGGGCGATCCAGGCCCTGCGCAACGGCGAGTGCTCGCTGGCCCTGGCCGGTGGCGTCACCGTCATGTCGACGCCCGAGAACTTCATCGACTTCAGCCGTCAGCGGGGGCTGGCGGAGGACGGCCGCATCAAGGCGTTCGCCGCGGCTGCCGATGGTACGGGCTGGGGTGAGGGTGTCGGCATGCTGCTCGTGGAGCGGCTGTCGGACGCGCGCCGGAACGGGCATCCGGTCCTGGCGGTGGTGCGGGGTTCGGCGATCAACCAGGACGGCGCGAGCAACGGCCTGACGGCCCCGAACGGTCCGTCGCAGCAGCGGGTGATCCGCCAGGCCCTGGCCAGTGCGGGTCTGTCGGCCGCCGAGGTCGACGCGGTCGAGGCGCACGGTACGGGTACCCGGCTCGGCGACCCGATCGAGGCGCAGGCACTGCTGGCGACGTACGGCCAGGAGCGCGCCGAGGGCCGGCCGCTGCTGCTGGGCTCGGTGAAGTCGAACATCGGGCACACGCAGGCCGCGGCGGGCGTCGCGGGCATCATCAAGATGGTGCTCGCGATGCGGCACGGGGTGCTCCCGCAGACCCTGCACGTGGACGCGCCCACCCCGCACGTCGACTGGACGGCGGGTGACATCGAGCTCCTGACCGAGCAGCGTGCATGGCCCGAGACCGGCCGTCCGCGCCGTGCCGGCATCTCCTCCTTCGGCATCAGCGGCACCAACGCCCACACCATCATCGAGCAGGCGCCCGACGCCGAGGAGCCGGCGCGCGCCGACGCGCAGCCGACCGTACGACCGGGCCGTGTCCTGCCGTACCTGCTCTCCGGCAAGACCAAGGACGCCCTCCGGGCGCAGGCGGCGGCTCTCACCGCGTACCTGGACGCCGCCGAGGACGACGGCGTGGACGCGGTGGACCTGGCGTACTCGCTCGCCGCGAGCCGCGCGCACCTCGACCAGCGCGCCGCCCTCGTCCTGCCCGCCGAAGACGCCCAGGACCTGCGGAACGCACTCGGACGACTCGCCACCGGCGAGTCCGCGCCCCGGACCACCACCGGAACGGCCGGCGACGGCCGTACCGCCTTCCTGTTCACGGGGCAGGGGAGTCAGCGGCTGGGCATGGGCCGCGAGCTGTACGACGCCTACCCGGTGTTCGCGGACGCGCTGGACGCCGTCTGCGCGCAGATGGACGCGGTCCTCGGCAGGCCGCTGAAGGACGTCCTGTTCGGCGATGACGCGGCTGTGCTGGACCGTACGGAGTACACGCAGCCCGCGTTGTTCGCCATCGAGGTGGCGCTCTTCCGGCTCGTCGAGTCGTGGGGTGTGAACGCGGACTTCCTGTCCGGGCATTCGATCGGTGAGATCGCGGCCGCGCACGTGGCCGGGGTGTTCTCGCTGGAGGACGCGTGTGCGCTGGTGGCGGCGCGTGGGCGTCTGATGCAGGCGTTGCCGTCCGGTGGTGTGATGGTCGCGGTGCAGGCGTCGGAGGACGAGGTTCTGCCGCTGCTGACCGATCGCGTGAGCATCGCGGCGATCAACGGCCCCCGGTCGGTGGTCGTCGCCGGTGACGAGGACGCCGCGAGGGCTGTGGTGGAGGCGTTCGCCGACCGCAAGTCCAAGCGCCTGACCGTCAGCCACGCGTTCCACTCGCCGCACATGGACGGCATGTTGGAGGACTTCCGACAGGTGGTGGCGGGGCTGTCGTTCGGCGCCGCGCGCATCCCGGTCGTGTCCAACCTGACCGGTGCCCTGGTCTCCGACGAGATGGGTTCGGCGGAGTTCTGGGTCCGGCACGTACGTGAAGCCGTCCGCTTCCTCGACGGAATCCGCGTCCTGGAGGCCGCCGGGGTCACGACGTACGTCGAGCTCGGGCCCGACGGCGTGCTGTCCGCCCTCGCCCAGGACTGCCTGGCCGAGACCGACCACGCCGTCTTCGCCCCGGTCCTCCGGAGTGGCCGTCCCGAGGCCGAGACCCTCGTCTCGGCCCTCGCGCAGGCTCACGCGCACGGCGTCACCGTCGACTGGGCGGCGTATTTTGCCGGCACGGGTGCGCGGCGGGTTGATCTGCCGACGTACGCGTTCCAGCGCCAGCGGTTCTGGCCCAGCGCGGCCGTGTTCGCCGCCGGGGACCCGGAGGCGATCGGTCTCGGTGACGCCGGGCACCCGCTGCTGGGTGCCGCGGTGACGCTCGCCGATTCGGAAGGCGTCCTCCTCGCCGGTCGGCTGTCGGTGGAAACCCACCCCTGGCTCGTGGACCACACGATTCTGGGCAGTGCGCTGCTGCCGGGCACGGCCTTCGTGGAGCTGGCGATCCGTGCCGGCGACGAGGTCGGCTGCGATGTGGTGGAGGAGCTGACGCTGGAGGCGCCGCTCGTTCTGCCCGAGCGGGGCGGCGTGCAGCTTCAGCTCGTGATCGAGGCGCCCATGGCGCCTGGGCGTCGGGCGTTCAGCGTGTACTCCCGACGTCAGGACGCGCTGGCGGAGGAGCCGTGGACGCGTCACGGGTCGGGTGTGCTGGCGGCTGGTGCCCGTCCGGAGGCCGCGCAGGAGTTCGGTGAGCTGGCGGTGTGGCCGCCGTCGGGCGCCGTGCCCGTGGACATCGACGGGCTGTACGCGGACCTGGCTCAGGAGGGTGTCTCCTACGGGCCGCTGTTCCAGGGCCTGAAGGCGGCCTGGCGACGCGGTGCGGAGCTGTTCACCGAGGTGGCGCTGCCCGAGGGCGACCAGCGGGACGCGGCGCGGTTCGGGCTGCACCCGGCGCTGCTCGACGCCGGTCTGCACGCCATCGGCCACGGCGAGTCCGGCGAGCAGGCCGCTTCCGGTGCGCTGCTGCCGTTCGCCTGGGCAGGTGTCTCTCTGTACGCCGTGGGCGCGTCCTCGCTGCGCATGCGCCTGACCCCGCACTCCGCGAACGATCCGCACACGCTGGCTCTGTTGATGGCGGATGAGACGGGGCGGCCGGTGGCGGCCGTGGAGACGCTCACGCTTCGCCCGGCTTCCGCTGACCAGGTCAACGCGGCGGGCGCCGGTCACATGGAGTCGCTGTTCCGCGTGGAATGGGTGCCGGCGCCGGTCATGCCTGCCGCTCCTGCTGGTCTGCGGTGGGCGCTGCTGGGCCGGGACGCGATCGGTCTGGCCGGCACGGGTGCTCAGGTCACCGAGTACGCCGATGTGGCGGCTTTCGGTTCGGCGCTGGAGGCGGGTGAGCCTGCTCCGGATGCGGTGTTCGTCCTGCCGTCCGCTGACGTGCTGGATGGCGACGACGCTGCGGGCTCGGTTCACACGGCGGTGAATGGCGCGCTGGCGTCCGTTCAGGAGTGGCTGGCGGATGACCGGTTCGCGGCTACGCGGCTGGTGTGGGTGACGTCGGGTGCGGTGGCTGTTGGGGCCGGTTCGGGTGTCCGGGATCTGGCGGGCAGTGCGGTGCGTGGTCTGCTGCGTTCGGCGCAGTCGGAGAACCCGGGCCAGCTCGTCATGCTCGACCTGGATGTGGAGCTGGACGCGGTGTCGGTGGCGGCGATTCCTGCCGCGCTGGCGGCTGGTGAGCCGGAGCTGGCGGTCCGCGCGGGCGTGGTGAGCGTGCCGCGTCTGGTGCGCGTGCCGTCGGCAGACGGTGCCGCCGAGGCACCCGTCGTGATGGGTGACCCGTCGGGCACGGTGCTGGTCACGGGCGCCACCGGCAGCCTCGGGCGGCTGTTCGCCCGGCACCTGGTGACTTCGTACGGTGTTGAGCGTCTGCTGCTGGTGAGCCGGCGGGGTTCTGCTGCCGAGGGTGCCGGGGAATTGGTCGCGGAGCTGGCGGAGTTGGGTGCTCGGGCGGAGCTTGCCGCCTGTGACCTCGCGGACCGGGATGCGGTGGCCGCGCTGCTGGCGTCGGTTCCGGCTGAGCACCCGCTGACGGCCGTCGTACACACCGCGGGCGTTCTGGACGACGGTGTCCTGTCGGCGCTGACACCCGAGCGGGTCGCGACTGTGCTGCGGCCGAAGGTGGACGCGGCCTTGAACCTGCATGAGCTGACGCAGGATCTGGACCTGTCTGCGTTCGTTCTCTTCTCGGGTGCGGCGGCCGCGTTCGGTGCGGCGGGGCAGGCGAACTACGCTGCGGCGAACGCGTTCCTGGAGGCCCTGGCCGAGCAGCGACGGGCCGAAGGCCTGGCTGCGACCGCGCTGGCGTGGGGTCTGTGGGCCCCGCAGGCGGGCAGTGGCGGTGGCAGTGGCGGTGGCATGGCGGCGAGCCTTGATGACGCCAACCTGCGCCGCATCGCCCGCGACGGCGTCGGGGCGCTGGCCGTCGACGAGGGGCTCGCCCTCTTCGACACCGCCATGGCGGTGGATTCGGCGGTGCTCCTGCCGATCCGCCTCGATGTCGCCGCCCTTCGGGCGCAGGCGGTCTCGGCGGGTTCGACGCCGGCCCTGCTGCGCGCCCTCGTCCGGGTGCCGGCCCGCAGGACGGTGGAGCGGCGAGGCGGCGGCTCGGAGACCGGCTCGCCGCTGGTGGCCCGTCTGCTGGCGCTGCCGGTCGCGGAGCACGAGGGTGTGCTGCTGGACCTGGTCTGCGGGCGTGTGGCCGCGGTCCTGGGCCACACCGGTGCCGAGGCGGTCGACGCCGAACGGGCCTTCCGGGACCTCGGCTTCGACTCCCTCACGGCCGTGGAACTGCGCAACGTACTCAAGGCCGAGACCGGTCTTCGACTGTCGCCGACCCTGGTCTTCGACTACCCGACGCCGGTGGCACTGGCCCGGCACCTGCTGGCGGAGCTCGCGGTGACCGCCGAGTCGGCCGAGTCCGCCGAGCAGGGCGGCGTGCGCGGGCGGCTGACGCCCGTACGGTCCGCCTTGGACGTCACGGACGACCCGATCGTGATCGTCGGCATGGGCTGCCGCTTCCCCGGAGGCGTGCGGACCCCCGAGGAGCTGTGGCAGCTCGTCGCAACCGGCGGCGACGGCATCACCGCCTTCCCGTCCGATCGCGGCTGGAACGTCGAGGCGCTCTACCACCCCGACCCGGATCACGCCGGTACGTCGTACACGCGCGAAGGCGGCTTCCTGCACGACGCGGCCGAGTTCGACCCGGCGTTCTTCGGGATCTCGCCGCGCGAGGCCCTCGCCATGGACCCGCAGCAGCGCCTGCTGCTGGAGACCTCGTGGGAGGCCTTCGAGCGGGCCGGCATCGACCCCGCGTCCGTGCACGGCAGCCGTACCGGCGTCTTCGCCGGCGTCATGTACCACGACTACGTCACGGGCGTCGGCATCGGGGACGGTGCCGGTAGCGGGGACGAGCTGCCGGAGGGCGTCGAGGGCTACCTCGGCACCGGCAACGCCGGCAGCATCGCCTCCGGCCGGATCGCCTACACCTTCGGTCTCGAGGGCCCGGCGGTGACGGTGGACACGGCGTGCTCGTCGTCGCTGGTGGCCCTGCACTGGGCGATCCAGGCGCTCCGCAACGGCGAGTGCGACATGGCCCTGGCCGGTGGCGTTGCGATCATGGCGACTCCCGAGACCTTCATCGACTTCAGCCGGCAGCGCGGCCTCGCGGCCGATGGCCGCTGCAAGTCCTTCGCGGCGGCCGCGGACGGTACGGGCTGGGCCGAGGGTGCGGGCATGCTGCTCGTCGAGCGGCAGTCGGATGCGGTGCGCAACGGGCACCCGATCCTGGCCGTGGTGCGCGGTTCGGCGGTGAACCAGGACGGTGCGAGCAATGGCCTGACGGCCCCGAACGGTCCGTCGCAGCAGCGGGTGATCCGCGAGGCTCTGGCGAGTGCGGGTCTGTCGGCCGCGGATGTGGACGCGGTGGAGGCGCACGGTACGGGTACGCGGCTTGGTGACCCGATCGAGGCGCAGGCGCTGCTGGCGACGTACGGCCAGGACCGCCCCGAGGGCCGGCCGTTGCTGCTGGGCTCCATCAAGTCCAACATCGGTCACACCCAGGCCGCTGCCGGTGTCGCCGGCGTGATCAAGATGGTCATGGCGATGCGGTACGGAGTGCTCCCGCAGACGCTGCACGTGGACGCGCCGTCGGCCCAGGTGGACTGGGAGGACGGTGAAGTCAGCCTGCTGACGGAGGCGGTGGAGTGGCCCGAGACCGGCCGTCCGCGCCGCGCGGGCGTCTCGTCGTTCGGCATCAGCGGTACCAACGCCCACACCATCATCGAACAGCCCCCGGTGGTCCTGGAGCCGGCGGAACCTGAAGCGGCAGTGCTGCTTCCGGCGGTGCCTTGGGTGCTCTCGGCGAAGGGCGACGGCGCGGTTCGGGCGCAGGCGCGTCAGCTCCGGTCCTACGTCCTGGCCGAGCCCGATGCGCGCTCGGTCGACGTTGCGTGGTCGCTGGCGGTCGGCAAGGCGTCGTTCGAGGACCGCGCGGCGGTGGTGGCCGCGGACCGTGAGGGCCTGCTGGCCGCACTGGAGGCGCTGGCCGAGGGCCGCTCGACGCCCGCACTGATCGAGGGCTCGCCCGCCCCCGGGAAGCTGGCCTTCCTGTTCACGGGGCAGGGGAGTCAGCGGCTGGGGATGGGGCGTGAGCTGTACGACGCCTTCCCGGTGTTCGCGGCGGCGCTGGACGCGGTGTGCGAGCGGATGGAACTGCCGCTGAAGGACGTCCTGTTCGGGGACGATGCCGCTGTGCTGGACCGGACCGAGTACGCGCAGCCGGCGCTGTTCGCGGTCGAGGTGGCGCTGTTCCGCCTCGTGGAGAGCTGGGGTGTGCGGCCGGCGTTCGTGGCCGGTCACTCGGTGGGTGAGATCGCGGCCGCGCATGTGGCCGGGGTGTTCTCGCTGGAGGACGCGTGTGCGCTGGTGGCGGCGCGTGGTCGTCTGATGCAGGCGTTGCCGTCCGGTGGTGTGATGGTCGCGGTGCAGGCGTCGGAGGACGAGGTTCTGCCGCTGCTGATGGACCGGGTGAGTATCGCGGCGATCAACGGCCCCCGGTCGGTGGTCATTGCGGGTGATGAGGACGCGGCGGTCTCGATCGCGGAGTCGTTCTCCGACCGCAAGTCCAAGCGGCTGACGGTCAGTCACGCGTTCCACTCGCCGCACATGGACGGCATGCTGGAGGACTTCCGCCGGGTGGTGGAGGGGCTTTCGTTCGAGGCCCCGCGTATTCAGGTCGTGTCGAACCTGACCGGCTCGGTCGTCTCGGACGAGATGGGCTCGGCGGAGTTCTGGGTGCGGCACGTCCGCGAGGCGGTCCGCTTCCTCGACGGCATCCGCGCCCTGGAGGGCGCGGGCGTGACGACGTTCGTGGAGCTGGGCCCGGACGGCGTGCTGTCCGCGCTCGCCCAGGACTGCCTGACCGGTGACGCGGACGTCGCCTTCGTCCCGGTCCTGCGCGCGGGGCGTGCGGAGGCCGCGTCCGCGGTCGCTGCCCTCGCTGTGGCCCATGTGCGGGGTGTGGAGGTGGACTGGTCCGCCTTCTTCGCCGGTACGGGTGCCGGGCGGGTGGAGCTCCCGACGTACGCCTTCCAGCGGCAGCGCTACTGGCTGCAGATCACGGGCGCGGCGCGGAACGCCTCCGGCTACGACGTGGACTCCCGCTTTTGGGACGCCGTGGAGCGCGAGGATCTTGCGTCGCTCGCCGGCACGCTGGACATGGACGACGAGAACGCCTGGGGCACGGTCCTGCCGGCCCTGTCGGCATGGCGTCGTGGCCTGCGGACCCAGTCGGAGGTGGATGGCTGGCGTTACCGGGTGTCGTGGAAGCCGCTGACCGTGTCGGGCGGGAAGCTGGGCGGCGAGTGGGTCGTTGTCGCGGGCGAGGATGAGTCCTTGGCCGCTGGTGTGGTGGATGCGCTGGCCGGCGGTGGGGCTGAGGTCCGCCTGGTCGTTGTTGAGCCGGGTGTGGATCGTGTGGCTCTGGCTGGGCTGTTGTCTGGTGCGGGTTCTGTTGCTGGTGTGGTGTCGCTGCTTGCGCTGGATGAGGCTGCTGGGGTCGTCGCGTCTGCTGGTTTGGTGCAGGCGTTGGGTGATGTCGGGGTGGAGGCGCCGCTGTGGTGCCTGACTCGTGGTGCGGTCAGCGTTGGCCGTTCGGATCGTCTGGTGTCGGCTGTTCAGGCTCAGGTGTGGGGTCTCGGCCGTGTGGCTGCCCTTGAGGTTCCGGGGCGTTGGGGTGGTCTGGTTGACCTGCCTGAGGTGTGGGATGAGCGGGCGATGTCCCGTCTGGTGGGTGTGCTGGCTTCTGCTGGTGAGGACCAGGTCGCGGTGCGGTCATCCGGTGTCTTCGGGCGTCGGCTGGTCCGTGCCGCGAGCGGCAACACGGACTCCTGGACGCCTTCCGGAACCGTTCTGGTGACCGGTGGTACGGGTGCTCTGGGTGGCCGGCTGGCTCGTTGGCTGGCCGGTGCGGGCGCGGAGCGTCTGGTACTGACCAGCCGTCGGGGCGCTGACGCTCCGGGTGCGGCTGAGCTGGTGGGGGAGCTGTCCGGGCTGGGTGTTGAGGTGTCGGTCGTGGCGTGTGACGCCTCCGACCGGGATGCCCTGCGCGTGCTGCTGGAGGCTGAGGCCGACACGCTGACGGCGGTCGTGCACACGGCCGGTGTGCTTGATGACGGTGTCCTCGACGCCCTCACCTCCGAGCGTTTCGAGAGTGTGCTGCGGGCGAAGGCGACTTCTGCGCTGAATCTGCACGAGCTGACCGTCGAGCTTGGTATCGAGCTCTCCGCGTTCGTGCTGTTCTCCTCCATGAGCGGCACGATCGGCGCTGCTGGCCAGGCGAACTACGCCGCCGCGAACGCCTACCTGGACGCGCTCGCTGAGCAGCGTCGTGCGGCTGGGCTGGCCGCTACCTCGATCGCGTGGGGCCCGTGGGCCGAGGGCGGCATGGCCGCCGACGAGGCCATGGACGCGCGGATGCGGCGTGAGGGTCTGCCGCCGATGGCCCCGGACACAGCCATGGCCGTGCTGCGACAAAGCGCTGTCTCTGGGGATGCGGCCCTGCTGGTCGCGGACGTGGACTGGAAGCGCTTCGAGCCCGCATTCGCCGTGTCACGCCCCAGCACGCTCTTCGCGGAGCTGGCGGAGACCCGCTCCGCCGCCCCCGCCTCACCTGACTCCGCATCGCCCGTCGACCGGCTTGCCGGTCTGGGCGCGGCAGAGCTGGAGCGGGAGCTGCTCGGTCTGGTCCGGACACACGTCGCGGCCGTCCTCGGGCACGACGGCGCGGACGCGGTGGGTGCGGAGCGCGCCTTCAAGGAGCTGGGCTTCGACTCGCTCACGGCGGTCGAGCTGCGCAACCGGCTCGGTGCGGCCACGGGTGTGAGCCTGCCGGCCACGCTGATCTTCGACTACCCGACCGCCTCCGCCCTCATGGCATACCTTCGCGATGAGCTGCTGGGCACTCAGGCCCTGATCACCGGCCCGGTGGCCACGGTGGTGGAGGACGATCCGATCGCGATCGTCGCGATGAGCTGCCGCTTCCCGGGCGGTGTCCGCACCCCCGAGGACCTCTGGCAGCTGCTGGCCACCGGCGGCGACGCCATCGGTGAGTTCCCGGCCGACCGCGGCTGGGACCTGGACCGTCTCTACAGCCCGGACCCGGATCAGCAGGGCACGTTCTATGCCCGTGAGGGCGGCTTCCTCTACGACGTGGCCGACTTCGACGCCGACTTCTTCGGGATCTCACCCCGCGAGGCCCTCGCCATGGACCCCCAGCAGCGGCTCCTCCTGGAGACCACCTGGGAGACCTTCGAACGGGCGGGCATCGATCCCGCCGCCGTGCGCGGCAGCCAGGCCGGCGTGTTCATCGGCACCAACGGCCAGGACTACGACGGGACGTTCCGTTCCATTCCCGAGGGCATCGAGGGTTTCCTCGGTACGGGTAACGCGGCGAGCGTCGTCTCCGGTCGCCTCTCGTACGCCTTCGGTCTCGAAGGCCCCGCCGTCACGGTGGATACGGCGTGCTCGGCTTCTCTGGTGGCACTGCACTGGGCGATCCAGGCCCTGCGCAGCGGGGAGTGCTCGCTGGCGCTGGCCGGTGGCGTCACCGTCATGTCCTCGCCGGGTGCCTACATCGACTTCAGCCGTCAGCGTGGCCTGGCGGCGGACGGCCGGATCAAGGCGTTCGCCGCCGACGCGGACGGTACGGGTTGGGGTGAGGGTGTCGGCATGCTGCTCGTGGAGCGGCTGTCGGACGCGCGCCGCAACGGTCACCCGGTTCTCGCGGTGGTCCGGGGTTCGGCGATCAACCAGGACGGTGCGAGCAACGGTCTGACGGCGCCGAACGGTCCGTCGCAGCAGCGGGTGATCCGCCAGGCCCTGGCCAGCGCCGGTCTGTCGGCCGCCGAGGTCGACGCGGTCGAGGCGCACGGTACGGGTACGCGGCTTGGTGACCCGATCGAGGCGCAGGCGCTCCTGGCCACCTACGGCCAGGAGCGTGTCGACGGCCGGCCGCTCCTGCTGGGCTCTATCAAGTCGAACATCGGGCACACCCAGGCCGCCGCGGGTGTCGCTGGCGTCATCAAGATGGTGCTCGCGATACAGCACGGCGTGCTCCCGCAGACCCTGCACGTCAATGAGCCCACCCCGCACGTCGACTGGACGGCGGGCGACATCGCCCTGCTCACCGAGCAGCGCGCATGGCCGGAGACCGGCCGTCCGCGCCGGGCCGGCATCTCCTCCTTCGGCTTCAGCGGCACCAACGCCCACACGATCATCGAGCAGGCACCGGACGCGCCCGAAGCCGAGCCGTCCGCGCAGCCGCAGGAGCGGCCCGGTGGGGTCATGCCGTGGGTGCTGTCTGCAAAGAGTGAGGCGGCCCTGCGGGTCCAGGCCGAGCGCCTTGAGGTGCTGCTCGCGTCGGACGAGCTGCTCGAACCCGCCGATGTGGCTTACGCGTTGGCGACATCGAGGTCGGCCCTTGAGCGCCGGGCCGTCGTCGTCGCGGAGGAGCGGGAAGAGTTCCTCGCCGCGCTGCGCGCCCTCGCCGCCGGCGAGCAGGCAGCCGGCCTGGTGCGCGGAACGGCGGCCGCCCCCGGTAGCACGGCCTTCCTGTTCACCGGACAGGGCAGCCAGCGACTGGGTATGGGCCGCGAGCTCTACGACACCCACCCGGCCTTCGCGGACGCGCTGGACGCGATCTGCGCCCGCATGGACGCCCACCTCGAACTGCCGCTGAAGGACGTCCTGTTCGGAGACAGCGCGGCTGTGCTGGACCGGACCGAGTACACGCAGCCCGCGCTGTTCGCGGTCGAGGTAGCGCTGTTCCGGCTCGTCGAGAGCTGGGGTGTGAAGCCCGACTTCCTGTCCGGTCACTCGATCGGTGAGATCGCTGCCGCGCACGCTGCCGAGGTGCTTTCGCTGGACGATGCGTGCGCGCTGGTCGCGGCGCGTGGGCGTCTGATGCAGGCGCTGCCGTCGGGCGGTGTGATGATCGCCGTTCAGGCGTCGGAGGACGAGGTTCTGCCGCTGCTGACCGACCGGGTGAGCATTGCGGCGGTGAACGGCCCGCGCTCGGTGGTCGTCGCCGGTGACGAGGACGCCGCGGCGGCAGTCGTGGAGGTATTCGCCGACCGCAAGTCCAAGCGGCTCACCGTGAGCCACGCGTTCCACTCGCCGCACATGGACGGCATGCTCGACGCGTTCCGGCAGGTGGTGGAAGGGCTGTCGTTCGGTGCGCCCCGCATCCCGGTCGTGTCGAACCTGACCGGTGCCCTCGTCACCGACGAGATGGGCTCCGCCGACTTCTGGGTCCGCCACGTCCGCGAGGCCGTCCGCTTCCTCGACGGCATCCGAGCCCTGGAAGCCGCCGGAGTCACCACCTACCTTGAGCTCGGCCCCGACGGCGTGCTCTCGGCCCTCGCCCAGGACTGCGTCGCGCAGGACGCCGTCTTCGTCCCCGCGCTCCGCAAGGGCCGCCCCGAGGCCGAGGCCGTCACCACGGCTCTCGCTCAGGCTCACGCCCACGGCGTCACCGTCGACTGGGCGGCGTACTTCGCCGGCACGGGTGCGCGGCGGGTTGATCTGCCGACGTACGCGTTCCAGCGCCAGCGGTTCTGGCCCAGCGCGGCCGTGTTCGCGGCCGGGGACCCGGAGGCGATCGGTCTCGGTGACGCCGGGCACCCGCTGCTGGGTGCCGCGGTGACGCTCGCCGATTCCGAGGGAGTGCTCCTCGCCGGTCGGTTGTCTCTCGACACCCACCCCTGGCTCGCCGATCACACGATCCACGGCGGCGTGCTGCTTCCGGGCACGGCGTTCGTCGACCTTGCGATCCGTGCCGGCGACCAGGTCGGCTGCGATGTGGTGGAGGAGCTGACGCTGGAGGCGCCGCTCGTTCTGCCCGAGCGGGGCGGCGTGCAGCTTCAGCTCGTGATCGAGGCGCCCATGGCGCCTGGGCGTCGGGCGTTCAGCGTGTACTCCCGACGTCAGGACGCGCTGGCGGAGGAGCCGTGGACGCGTCACGGGTCGGGTGTGCTGGCGGCTGGTGCCCGTCCGGAGGCCGAGCAGGAGTTCGGTGAGCTGGCGGTGTGGCCGCCGTCGGGCGCCGTGCCCGTGGACGTCGACGGGCTGTACGCGGAGCTGCTCGGAGACGGAATGGCCTACGGGCCGCTGTTCCAGGGGCTGAAGGCGGCCTGGCGGCGTGGTGGCGAGCTGTTCACCGAGGTGGCGCTGCCGGAAGACGGGCGCGGGGACGCGGCGCGGTTCGGGCTGCACCCGGCGCTGCTCGACGCGGGTCTGCACGCGATCGGCCACGGCGACCCCGCCGCGGAAGGCGCCGGCGCGATGCTGCCCTTCTCTTGGGTCGGTGTCTCGCTGTACGCCGTGGGCGCGTCCTCGCTCCGGATGCGCCTGACCCCGCACTCGCCGGACGACCGGCACACGCTGGCCCTGTTGATCGCGGATGAGACGGGGCGGCCGGTGGCGGCCGTGGAGTCGCTGACGCTTCGACCGGCTTCCGCTGACCAGGTCAACGCGGCGGGCGCCAGTCATCTGGAGTCGCTGTTCCGCGTGGAGTGGGAGCCGGCCGCGATCGGTTCGGTGACGTCCGCTGGTCTGCGGTGGGCGGTGCTGGGCCGGGACGAGATCGGTCTGGCCGGCGCGGGTGCTCAGATCACCGAGTACGCCGATGTGGTGGCTTTCGGTTCGGCGCTGGAGGCGGGCGAGCCCGCCCCGGATGCGGTGTTCGTCCTCCCGTCCGCTGACGTGCTGGATGGCGACGACGCTGCGGGCTCGGTTCACACGGCGGTGAATGGCGCGCTGGCGTCCGTTCAGGAGTGGCTGGCGGATGACCGGTTCGCGGCTTCGCGGCTGGTGTGGGTGACGTCGGGTGCGGTGGCTGTTGGGGCCGGTTCGGGTGTCCGGGATCTGCCGGGGAGCGCGGTGCGGGGTCTGCTGCGTTCGGCGCAGTCGGAGAACCCGGGCCAGCTCGTCATGCTCGACCTGGATGTGGAGCTGGACGCGGTGTCGGTGGCGGCGATTCCTGCCGCGCTGGCGGCTGGTGAGCCGGAGCTGGCGGTCCGCGCGGGTGTGGTGAGCGTGCCGCGTCTGGTGCGCGTGCCGTCGGCGGACGGTGCCGCCGAGGCGCCGGTGGTGCTCGGTGACCCGTCCGGGACGGTTCTCGTGACCGGTGCCACGGGTGGTCTCGGGCGGCTGTTCGCCCGGCACCTGGTGAGCGCGCACGGGGCGCGGCGTCTGCTGCTGGTCAGTCGGCGGGGTTCTGCTGCCGAGGGTGCCGGGGAATTGGTCGCGGAGTTGGCGGAGTTGGGTGCTCGGGCGGAGCTGGCTGCCTGTGATCTCGCGGATCGGGATGCGGTGGCCGCGCTGCTGGGGTCGGTTCCGGCTGAGCACCCGCTGACGGCCGTGGTGCACACCGCGGGTGTTCTGGATGACGGTGTTGTGTCGGCGCTGACGCCGGAGCGGGTCGCGACTGTGTTGCGGCCGAAGGTGGACGCGGCTTGGAATCTGCATGAGCTGACGCGGGATCTGGACTTGTCTGCGTTCGTTCTGTTCTCGGGTGCGGCGGCTGCGTTCGGTGCGGCGGGGCAGGCGAGCTACGCTGCGGCGAACGCGTTCCTGGAGGCTCTGGCCGAGCAGCGACGGGCCGAGGGCCTGGCTGCGACCGCGCTGGCGTGGGGGCTGTGGGCCCCGCAGGCGGGCAGCGGCGGTGGCAGTGGCGGTGGCATGGCGGCGGGTCTTGATGACGCCAACCTGCGCCGCATCGCCCGCGACGGCGTAGGCGGACTTGCCGCCGACGAGGGGCTCGCCCTCTTCGACACCGCGATGGCGGTGGATTCGGCGGTGCTCCTGCCGATCCGCCTCGACCTCGCGGTGCTGCGGGCGCAGGCGGTCTCGGCGGGTTCGACGCCGGCCCTGCTCCGCGCCCTCGTCCGGGTGCCGGCCCGCCGGACGGTGGAGCGGCGAGGCGGCGGCTCGGAGACCGGCTCGCCCCTGGTGGCCCGTCTGCTGGCGCTGCCGGTCGCGGAGCACGAGGGTGTGCTGCTGGACCTGGTCTGCGGGCGTGTGGCCGCGGTCCTGGGCCACACCGGTGCCGAGGCGGTCGACGCCGAACGGGCCTTCCGGGACCTCGGCTTCGACTCCCTCACGGCCGTGGAGCTGCGCAACGTACTCAAGACGGAGACCGGACTGCGGCTGCCTCCGACGCTGATCTTCGACTACCCGACGCCCGCCGCGCTGGCCCGGCACCTGCTCTCCGAGCTCGCGGTGACCGATGGTTCCGCTGAGGCAGCCGGAGTACGCGGGCTGTCAACGCCCGTTCGGGCCGCTGTGGGCCTGGCCGACGACCCGATCGTGATCGTCGGCATGGGCTGCCGTTTCCCCGGAGGCGTGCGGACCCCCGAGGAGCTGTGGCAGCTCGTCGCAACCGGCGGCGACGGCATCACCGCGTTCCCCTCCGATCGCGGCTGGGACGTGGAGGCGCTCTACCACCCCGATCCCGACCACGTGGGCACCTCGTACACCCGCGAAGGCGGCTTCCTGCACGACGCGGCCGAGTTCGACCCGGCGTTCTTCGGGATCTCGCCGCGCGAGGCCCTGGCCATGGACCCGCAGCAGCGGCTCCTCCTGGAAACCTCCTGGGAGGCCTTCGAGCGGGCCGGCATCGACCCGGCCACCCTGCGCGGCAGCCGTACGGGCGTCTTCGCCGGCGTCATGTACCACGACTACGCGACGGGTTACGGAAACGGCGAGGAGCTGCCGGAGGGCGTCGAGGGCTACCTCGGTACCGGAAACTCGGGCAGCATCGCCTCGGGCCGCGTCTCGTACGCGTTCGGTCTCGAGGGCCCGGCGGTGACGGTGGACACGGCGTGCTCGTCGTCGCTGGTGGCCCTGCACTGGGCGATCCAGGCGCTGCGGCAGGGCGAGTGCGACATGGCTCTCGCGGGTGGCGTGGCGATCATGGCGACTCCGGAGACCTTCGTTGACTTCAGCCGTCAGCGCGGTCTGTCGGCCGATGGCCGCTGCAAGTCCTTCGCGGCGGCTGCGGACGGTACGGGCTGGGCCGAGGGTGCGGGCATGCTGCTCGTCGAGCGGCAGTCGGATGCGGTGCGCAACGGGCACCCGATCCTGGCCGTGGTCCGGGGCTCCGCGATCAACCAGGACGGCGCCAGCAACGGCCTGACCGCCCCGAACGGTCCGTCGCAGCAGCGGGTGATCCGCGAGGCACTCGCCAGCGCGGGCCTGTCCGCCGCGGATGTGGACGCGGTCGAGGCGCACGGTACGGGTACCCGTCTCGGTGACCCGATCGAGGCGCAGGCGCTGCTGGCCACGTACGGGCAGGACCGCCCCGAAGGGAGGCCGCTGCTGCTGGGCTCCATCAAGTCCAACATCGGTCACACCCAGGCCGCCGCCGGTGTCGCCGGCGTGATCAAGATGATCATGGCGATGCGGCACGGCGTGCTCCCGCAGACGCTGCACGTGGACGCGCCGTCGCCCCAGGTGGACTGGGAGGACGGTGACGTCAGCCTGCTGACCGACGCGACGGACTGGCCCGAGACCGGCCGTCCGCGCCGCGCGGGCGTCTCGTCGTTCGGTATCAGCGGTACCAACGCCCACACCATCATCGAACAGCCCCCGGTGGTCCTGGAGCCGGCGGAGGCACCTGCCGACGCCACGCCGCTGCCGGTCGTGCCCTGGCTGCTCTCGGCGAAGGGTGAAAACGCCCTTCGGGCGCAGGCGCGTCAGCTCCAGGCCCACGTACTGGCCGCGCCGGATGTGCGCCCGGTCGACGTCGCGTGGTCGCTGGCGGCCAACAGGGCCTCGTTCGAGGACCGTGCGGCAGTGGTGGCCGCGGACCGTGAGGGCCTGCTGGCCGCGCTGGAGGCGCTGGCCGAGGGCCGCTCGACCGCAGCCGTGGTGAACGGTTCGCCGGTCGGCGGGAAGGTCGCCTTCCTGTTCACGGGGCAGGGGAGCCAACGCCTCGGGATGGGGCGTGAGCTGTACGACGCCTTCCCGGTGTTCGCGGCCGCGCTGGACGCGGTGTGCGAGCGCTTCGACTCGCAGCTTGAACTGCCGCTGAAGGACGTCCTGTTCGGGGACGACGCGGCCGTGCTGGACCGTACGGAGTTCACCCAGCCGGCGCTGTTCGCGGTCGAGGTGGCGCTGTTCCGCCTCGTTGAGTCGTGGGGTGTGAACGCGGACTTCCTGTCCGGGCACTCGATCGGTGAGATCGTGGCCGCGCACGTCGCCGGAGTGTTCTCGCTGGAGGACGCCTGCACGCTGGTCGCGGCCCGCGGCCGCCTGATGCAGGCGCTGCCGTCCGGCGGTGTGATGATTGCGGTGCAGGCCTCGGAGGACGAGGTGCTGCCGCTGCTGACGGACCGGGTGAGCATCGCGGCCGTCAACGGCCCGCGCTCGGTGGTCATCGCCGGTGATGAAGACGTCGCGACGGCCGTGGTGGAGGCGTTCGCCGACCGCAAGTCCAAGCGGCTGACGGTCAGCCACGCGTTCCACTCGCCCCACATGGACGGCATGCTGGAGGACTTCCGACAGGTGGTGGAGGGGCTTTCGTTCGGCGCCCCTCGCATCCCGGTCGTCTCCAACCTGACCGGCGCCCTCGTCACCGACGAGATGGGCTCGGTGGAGTTCTGGGTGCGGCACGTCCGCGAGGCGGTCCGCTTCCTCGACGGCATGCGCGTACTGGAGGAAGCGGGGGTCACGACGTACCTCGAACTCGGTCCGGGTGGTGTGCTCTCGGCCATGGGCCAGGAGTGCGTGGCCGGCGAGGGTTCTGCCTTCGTGCCGGTCCTGCGTGC
This sequence comes from Streptomyces nojiriensis, assembly GCF_017639205.1. Classification (NCBI taxonomy): domain Bacteria; kingdom Bacillati; phylum Actinomycetota; class Actinomycetes; order Kitasatosporales; family Streptomycetaceae; genus Streptomyces; species Streptomyces nojiriensis. Next base: position 7,880,249 of record NZ_CP071139.1, read on the forward strand.
AGGACGTCCCGAGACCGAGACGACGGTCGCGGCAGTGGCGCAGGCACATACTCGGGGCCTTGAGGTGAACTGGCAGGCCCTCTTCACCGGTTCGGGTGCCCGGTACGTTGATCTGCCGACGTATGCCTTCCAGCGGCAGCGCTACTGGCTGCCGATGGCGGGGCCGGCGCGGAGCGGCGCCGCCGACGAGGTGGACTCCCGCTTCTGGGACGCCGTGGAGCGCGAGGACCTGGAGTCGCTCGCCGCCACGCTGGACATGGATGGCGAGAACGCCTGGGACAAGGTCCTGCCGGCTCTGCCGACCCTCTCGGCCTGGCGCCGTGGCCTGCGGACCCAGTCAGACGTGGACCGCTGGCGCTACCGGGTGTCGTGGAAGCCGTTGACGGATGCCGGGACCGGTGCGCCGTTGTCGGGGCTGTGGCTGGTCGTTGCTCCTGCGGGCGTGGATGACACGGCTGTGGCGGATGCGCTGGCCGCGCGTGGTGCCGAGGTTCGGCGGGTTGTTGTTGAGCCGGGTACGGATCGTGCGGCTCTGGCTGAGCTGCTGTCCGGTGCGGGTGCCATCGCTGGTGTGGTGTCGCTGCTCGCGCTGGATGAGGCTGCTGGGGTCGTCGCGACGGCTGGTTTGATGCAGGCGCTGGGCGATGTCGGGGTGGAGGCGCCGCTGTGGTGCCTGACTCGTGGTGCGGTCAGCGTTGGCAGGTCGGATCGTCTGGTGTCGGCCGTCCAGGCTCAGGTCTGGGGTCTCGGCCGTGTGGCCGCTCTGGAGGTTCCCGGGCGCTGGGGTGGTCTGGTTGACCTGCCTGAGGTGTGGGACGAGCGGGCCATGTCCCGTCTGGTGGGTGTGCTGGGCGGTGCTGGTGAGGACCAGGTCGCGGTGCGGTCCTCCGGGGTCTTCGGACGCCGGCTCGTACGGGCGACCGGTGGTGCTGCGTCCACGTCTTGGACGCCGTCCGGAACCGTTCTGGTGACCGGTGGTACGGGTGCTCTGGGTGGCCGGCTGGCTCGTTGGCTGGCCGGGGCGGGTGTTGAGCGTCTGGTGCTGACCAGCCGTCGGGGCGCTGATGCCCCGGGTGCGGCTGAGCTGGTGGCGGAGCTGTCCGGGCTGGGTGTTGAGGTGTCGGTCGTGGCGTGTGACGCCTCCGACCGGGATGCCCTGCGCGCGCTCCTGGAGGCCGAGGCCGACACGCTCACGGCGGTCGTTCACACGGCTGGTGTGCTGGATGACGGTGTCCTTGACGCCCTCACCCCCGAGCGTTTCGAGAGTGTGCTGCGGGCGAAGGCGACCTCGGCGCTCAACCTGCACGAGCTGACCATCGAGCTTGGTATCGAGCTCTCCGCGTTCGTGCTGTTCTCCTCCATGAGCGGCGTGACCGGTGCGGCCGGTCAGGCCAACTACGCTGCCGCGAACGCCTATCTCGACGCGCTCGCTGAGCAGCGGCGCGCCGCCGGGCTGGCTGCTACCTCGATCGCGTGGGGTCCGTGGGCCGAGGGCGGTATGGCCGCCGACGAGGCCATGGACGCGCGGATGCGGCGTGAGGGTCTGCCGCCGATGGCTCCGGACACGGCCATGGCGGTGCTGCGACAGAGCGTTGCCTCATCCGCCGACGCGGCTCTGCTGGTCGCGGACGTGGACTGGGAGCGCTTCGCACCCGCCTTCAGCGTCGTGCGTCCCAGCTCCCTCTTCGCCGAGCTGTCCGAGATCCGGCCTGCCGGGCCCATGGCCCGTGCCGCAGGCGACACCGAATCGCCGGTCGGCAGGCTTGCCGGTCTGGGCGCGGCGGAGCTGGAGCGGGAGCTGCTCGGTCTGGTCCGTACGCACGTCGCGGCCGTCCTGGGGCACGACGGCGTCGACGCCGTCGGCGCCGAACGCGCCTTCAAGGAGCTCGGGTTCGACTCGCTCACGGCGGTCGAGCTGCGCAACCGGCTCGGTGCGGCCACGGGTGTGAGCCTGCCGGCCACGCTGATCTTCGACTACCCGACCGCCTCCGCCCTCATGGGATTCCTCCGGGATGAACTCCTGGGGACCGAGGCACGGATCACTGGTCCGGTGGCACCGACGGTCAAGGCCGTGGAGGACGATCCGATCGCGATCGTCGCGATGAGCTGCCGCTTCCCGGGCGGTGTGCGCACCCCCGAGGACCTCTGGCAGCTGCTGGCCACCGGCGGCGACGCCATCGGTGAGTTCCCGGTCGACCGTGGCTGGGACCTGGACCGTCTCTACAGCCCGGATGCGGACCAGCAGGGAACGTTTTATGCCCGTGAGGGCGGCTTCCTCTACGACGTGGCCGACTTCGACGCCGACTTCTTCGGGATCTCACCCCGCGAGGCCCTCGCCATGGACCCCCAGCAGCGGCTCCTCCTGGAGACCACCTGGGAGACCTTCGAACGGGCCGGCATCGCTCCGTCCTCGGTGCGCGGCAGCCAGGCCGGCGTGTTCATCGGGACCAACGGGCAGGACTACGGAGCGACGTTGAACACCGTTCCGGACGGCATCGAGGGTTTCCTCGGTACGGGTAACGCGGCGAGCGTCGTCTCCGGCCGTCTCTCGTACGCGTTTGGTCTGGAGGGCCCGGCGGTCACGGTGGATACGGCGTGCTCGGCTTCTCTGGTGGCCCTGCACTGGGCGATCCAGGCGCTGCGCAGCGGTGAGTGCTCGCTGGCGCTGGCCGGTGGTGTGACCGTCATGTCCTCGCCGGGTGCCTACATCGACTTCAGCCGTCAGCGTGGCCTGGCGGCGGACGGCCGGATCAAGGCGTTCGCCGCCGACGCCGATGGCACGGGCTGGGGCGAGGGTGTCGGCATGCTGCTCGTGGAGCGGTTGTCGGACGCGCAGCGCAACGGTCACCCGGTGCTGGCCGTCGTGCGTGGCTCGGCGATCAACCAGGACGGTGCGAGCAACGGTCTGACGGCGCCGAACGGTCCGTCGCAGCAGCGGGTGATCCGCCAGGCCCTGGCGAGCGCCGGTCTGTCGGCCGCCGAGGTCGACGCGGTCGAGGCGCACGGTACGGGTACGCGGCTTGGTGACCCGATCGAGGCGCAGGCGCTCCTGGCGACGTACGGCCAGGAGCGTGTCGACGGCCGGCCGCTCCTGCTGGGCTCTATCAAGTCGAACATCGGGCACACCCAGGCCGCCGCGGGTGTCGCTGGCGTCATCAAGATGGTGCTCGCGATACAGCACGGGGTGCTCCCGCAGACCCTGCACGTCAATGAGCCCACCCCGCACGTCGACTGGACGGCGGGCGACATCGCCCTCCTCACCGAGCAGCGCGCGTGGCCGGAGACCGGCCGTCCGCGCCGGGCCGGCATCTCCTCCTTCGGCTTCAGCGGCACCAACGCCCACACGATCATCGAGCAGGCACCGGACGCGCCCGAAGCCGAGCCGTCCGCGCAGCCGCAGGAGCGGCCCGGTGGGGTCATGCCGTGGGTGCTGTCTGCAAAGAGTGAGGCGGCCCTGCGGGTCCAGGCCGAGCGCCTTGAGGTGCTGCTCGCGTCGGACGAGCTGCTCGAACCCGCCGATGTGGCTTACGCGTTGGCGACATCGAGGTCTGCCCTTGAGCGCCGGGCCGTCGTCGTCGCGCAGGAGCGGGAAGAGTTCCTCGCCGCGCTGCGCGCCCTCGCCGCCGGCGAGCAGGCAGCCGGCCTGGTGCGCGGAACGGCGGCCGCCCCCGGTAGCACGGCCTTCCTGTTCACCGGACAGGGCAGCCAGCGACTGGGCATGGGCCGCGAGCTCTACGACACCCACCCGGCCTTCGCGGACGCGCTGGACGCGATCTGCGCCCGCATGGACGCCCACCTCGAACTGCCGCTGAAGGACGTCCTGTTCGGAGACAGCGCGGCTGTGCTGGACCGGACCGAGTACACGCAGCCCGCGCTGTTCGCGGTCGAGGTAGCGCTGTTCCGGCTCCTCGAATCGTGGGGTCTGCGGCCGGACTTCCTCTCCGGTCACTCCATCGGTGAGATCGCCGCCGCGCACGTCGCCGGTGTCCTCTCGCTGGAGGACGCGTGCGAACTGGTCGCCGCCCGTGGGCGTCTGATGCAGGCGCTGCCGTCCGGCGGTGTGATGATCGCGGTGCAGGCCTCCGAGGACGAGATCCTGCCGCTGCTGACCGACCGTGTCAGCATCGCGGCAGTCAACGGTCCGCAGTCGGTCGTGGTGGCCGGTGACGAGGACGCGGCGGTGGCCGTCACCAGCGCCTTCCCCGACCGCAAGTCCAAGCGGCTCACCGTCAGCCACGCGTTCCACTCGCCGCACATGGACGGCATGCTGGCCGACTTCCGCAAGGTCGCCGAGGGGATCACGTACGGCAGCCCCCGTATCCCGGTCGTCTCCAACCTGACCGGCGCCCTCGTCACCGACGAGATGGGCTCCGCCGACTTCTGGGTCCGCCATGTCCGCGAGGCCGTCCGCTTCCTCGACGGCATCCGCGCCCTGGAAGCCGCCGGGGTGACGACGTACGTCGAGCTCGGCCCCGACGGCGTGCTCTCGGCCCTCGCCCAGGACTGCGTCACGCAGGACGCCGTCTTCGTCCCCGCGCTCCGCAAGGGTCGCCCCGAGGCAGAGGCCGTCACCACGGCCCTCGCCCAGGCCCACGCCCACGGCGTCACCGTCGACTGGCGGGCGTACTTCGCCGCCACCGCGGCCGGCGCCCGCCGCGTCGACCTGCCCACCTACCCCTTCCAGCGCAAGCGCTACTGGCTGGAGGAGGCTCCCCGCCCCGCGGCGGTCGAGTCCGGTGCCGGGACGGCCGGTGGTGCGGTGGACGCCGCGTTCTGGGAGGCCGTCGACAACGCGGACCTCGCCGCCCTCACGGCCACCCTTGAGATCGATGCCGACCAGCCGCTGAGCGCGCTGCTGCCGGCACTGTCCGCCTGGCGGCGCCAGCGCGCGGAGCGGTCGCTCGTCGACGGCTGGCGCTACGGGGTCACCTGGAAGCCGCTCGGCGATCCGGACGCCACCGCTCGCCCCGCCGGCACCTGGCTGGTCGTCACCGCGGCGACCGGCGCCGGCCCCGCGCTCCCCGGGATCGCGGACGCCCTCCGGGCGCGCGGCGCGGACGTACGGGAGGTCGCGCTGGACGCGGCCACCACCGACCGGGCCGCCGTGGCCGACCGGCTGCGCACGGCTCTCGCCGGGAACCGTGCCGACGGGGTGCTGTCCCTGCTGGCGCTCGCCGAGGCCCCGCACCCGGCCCATCCGGCGGCGCCGGCCGGGCTGTTGCTGGCCGGGGCGCTCGTACAGGCCCTCGGTGACGCCGAGGTCGACGCCCCGCTGTGGTGCGTGACTACCGGGGCCGTTGCGACCGGCCCGTCCGACCGGGTCCGGAGCGCCGCGCAGGCGCAGACCTGGGGCTTCGGCCGGGTGGTCGCCCTGGAGCACCCCGAGCGCTGGGGCGGTCTGGTGGACCTGCCCGGCAGCCCGGACGCCCGGGCGCTGGACCGGCTGCTCGCCGTACTCGCCGGCGGGAAGGACGCGTACGAGGACCAGCTCGCCGTACGGTCCGCGGGACTCCTCGCACGCCGCATCGGGCACGCCGCCCCGGCGGCCGTCGGCAGCGGCGGCGGAGCGGTGGAGCGGGCGCCCTGGCGGCCCCGCGGCACCGTCCTGGTCACCGGCGGTACGGGCGCCCTCGGCGCGCACGTGGCCCGCTGGCTCGCCGCGCACGGCGCGGAACACCTGGTGCTGGCCGGCCGCCGCGGCGCCGACGCGCCCGGGGTCGAGGCCCTGGTCGCGGAGGTCTCCGCGCTCGGTGCGCGGGCCACGGCCGTCGCGTGCGACGTGGCCGACCGGGAGTCCGTCGGCGAGCTGCTCGCCGCCCTCCGCGACGACACCTCCGGCCCCGGCCTGACGGCCGTCTTCCACACGGCGGGCGTCGGCCAGTTCGCGCCGCTCGCCGAGACCGGCGCGGGCGATGTCGCGGCCGTCCTCTCCGCGAAGGTCTGTGGGGCCGAGCACCTCGACGAGCTGCTCGGTGACACGCAGCTGGACGCCTTCGTCCTGTTCTCCTCCATCGCCGGCGTCTGGGGCAGCGGCGGCCAGGCCGCCTACGCGGCCGCCAACGCCCACCTCGACGCCCTGGCGCAGCGGCGCCGGGACCGCGGGCTGACGGCCACCGCCGTGGCCTGGGGGCCGTGGGGCGAGGGCGGGCTGGTCGCCGACGACGAGGCCGCCCTGCAACTGCGGCGCCGCGGCCTGCCGGTGATGGCCCCGGAGCTGTCGATCGCCGCCCTCCAGCAGGCGCTGGATGCGGACGACACGACCGTGACCGTCGCCGACGTCGACTGGGAGCTGTTCGTCCCGGCCTTCACGGCGGCCCGGCCGCGCCCGCTCATCGCCGACCTCCCCGAGGTACGCCGCGTACTCGAGGCGGAGCAGCACGGCGTCGGCTCCGGCCTCGGCGCCGATGCCGCGGGCGACGGCGCCGGTGAACCGGCCCGGCTGGTGGCCGAGTTGCGGGGCATGGGCGCCGACGAGGCCGAACGGAGCCTGCTCGGCCTGGTCCGTACGCACGTTGCCGCGGTCCTCGGGCACGACGGGGCCGCCTCGGTCGAGGCGGGCCGCGCCTTCAAGGAGCTCGGCTTCGACTCGCTCACCGCGGTCGAACTGCGCACCCGCCTCGGCTCCGCCACCGGACTGCGGCTGCCCGCCAGCCTCGTCTTCGACCACCCGACGCCCGCCGCCCTGGCCGCGCACCTGCGCGCGGAACTCCTCGGCGGGGACACGGCGCCCGCGCTCCCGGCGCTCGCGGAGATCGACAAGCTGGAGTTCCTCCTGACGTCGGTCCCCGAGGACGACGCCGCCGAACGCGCCCGCGTGACGGCGCGCCTCGAAGCGCTCCTGGCGAACTGGAACGAGACGGACCGGGCCGCGGCCCACGCCCTGGAGGACGAGGAGGACGCCATCGAATCGGCGTCCGCCGAAGACCTCTTCGACATCATCAACAACGAATTCGGAAAAGCCTGAACCTGATGCCCGATCCGATGCCCGATCGGCTTTCCCAGCCGATTCCGAATCCCGTATGCATTCCGCATTTCTCCAGGAGGTGACGTTCCAGTGGCCGGCGCGAACGAAGAAAAGCTTCTCGAAAACCTGAAGTGGATGACCACGGAGCTGCGGCGGGCCCGCCGCCGTCTCCAGGAGGTCGAGCAGGACGCCCACGAGCCCCTCGCCATCGTCGCGATGAGCTGCCGCTTCCCGGGCGGAGTGGGCTCCCCGGAGGACCTGTGGCGGCTGGTCGCCGAGGGCGGTGACGCCATCACCGGATTCCCCGGGGACCGCGGCTGGGACATCGCCTCCCTCGCCGACCCCGACCCCGACCGCAAGGGCACCTTCTACAACACCGGCGGCGGATTCCTCACCGACGCCACCGTGTTCGACCCCGGATTCTTCGGCATATCGCCGCGCGAAGCCCTCGCCATGGACCCGCAGCAGCGCCAGATCCTGGAAGCGTCCTGGGAGGTGTTCGAGCGGGCCGGAATCGATCCGGCGTCCGTGCGCGGCAGCCGTACCGGCGTCTACATCGGCGCGGGCGCCATGGGGTACGGGGCCGACCTGCGGGAGGTCCCGGAGGGGCTCGAAGGGCTGCTCCTGACGGGCGGCGCGACGAGCGTGCTGTCGGGCCGGGTCAGCTACGTCCTCGGCCTGGAGGGGCCCGCCGCGACCATCGACACGGCCTGCTCCTCCTCCCTCGTGGCCCTGCACCTGGCCGGGCAGGCCCTGCGCCAGCGCGAGTGCACGCTCGCCCTGGTCGGCGGCGTCTGCGTGATGCCCACCCCCGACGTGTTCGTCGAGTTCAGCCGTCAGCGCGGCCTCGCCGCCGACGGGCGCTGCAAGTCGTTCGCGGCGGCCGCCGACGGCACCGGCTGGTCCGAGGGCGTCGGCGTCCTCCTGGTGGAGCGCCTCTCCGACGCCCGCCGCAACGGGCACCCCGTGCTCGCCGTGGTCCGTGGCTCCGCCGTCAACCAGGACGGCGCCAGCAACGGCCTGACCGCCCCCAACGGCCCCTCCCAGCAGCGCGTCATCCGCCAGGCCCTGGAGAGCGCCCGGCTGTCGGCCGCCGAGGTCGACGCCGTCGAGGCCCACGGCACGGGCACCCGGCTCGGGGACCCCATCGAGGCGCAGGCCCTCCTGGCCACGTACGGCCAGGACCGCCCGGAGGGCCGGCCGCTGCGCCTGGGCTCCCTCAAGTCCAACATCGGCCACACGCAGGCCGCCGCCGGTGTCGCCGGCATCATCAAGACGGTCATGGCGATCCGCCACGGGGTGCTGCCGCGGACCCTGCACGTCGACGAGCCGACCCCCGACGTCGACTGGTCGAGCGGAGCGGTGTCGCTGCTGACCGAGTCCATGGCGTGGCCCGAGACCGGGGCCCCGCGCCGCGCGGCCGTCTCCGCCTTCGGGGTGAGCGGCACCAACGCGCACACCATCATCGAGCAGGCCCCGCAGGAGGAGCGATCGGAGGGTGAGGTCCCGGAGGGTGAGACGCCCGCCCAGGCCCCCGCCCCGGCCGCCGCCAGGCCCGCCGTGCTCCCCTGGACGCTGTCGGCCCGCAGCGCCGCCGCCCTGCGCGCCCAGGCCGCCCGCCTGATCGCCGCCCGCGCCCAGGACGGCGCCGCCCCGGCCCTCGACCTCGGCTACTCCCTCGCCACCACGCGCGGCGCCCTCGAACACCGCGCGGTGCTCCTCGGCCGTACGGACGAGGACCTCGCCGCCGCCCTCGCCGCGCTCGCCGCCGGCCAGGAGGCCGCGGGCCTGGTCACGGACAGCGTCGCCGAGGGCCGCACCGCGTTCCTGTTCACGGGCCAGGGCAGCCAGCGCCCCGGCATGGGCCGCGAACTGTACGAGACCCACCCGGTGTTCGCGGACGCTCTCGACGCGGTGTGCGCACGGCTGGAACTCCCACTGAAGGACGTCCTGTTCGGGTCCGACGCCGCGGTGCTGGACCGTACGGAGTACGCCCAGCCCGCGCTGTTCGCCGTCGAGGTGGCGCTGTTCCGGCTCCTCGAATCCTGGGGTCTGCGGCCGGACTTCGTCTCCGGCCACTCCATCGGCGAGATCGCCGCCGCGCACGTCGCCGGCGTGTTCTCCCTGGACGACGCGTGCACCCTGGTCGCCGCGCGGGGACGCCTGATGCAGGCGCTGCCCGCCGGCGGCGCCATGATCGCCGTCCAGGCCTCCGAGGACGAGGTCCTGCCGCTGCTGACCGATCGCGTGAGCATCGCCGCCGTCAACGGCCCTCGGTCGGTGGTCATCGCCGGTGACGAGGACGCCGCGACGGCGGTCGCCGAGTCGTTCGCCGACCGCAAGACCAAGCGCCTTACCGTCAGCCATGCGTTCCACTCGCCGCACATGGACGGCATGCTCGACGCCTTCCGCCAGGTCGTGGCGGGGCTGACGTACGACAGCCCCAGCATCCCGATCGTGTCCAACCTGACCGGCGCCCTCGTCACCGACGAGATCGCCTCACCCGACTTCTGGGTCCGCCACGTCCGCGATGCCGTCCGCTTCCTCGACGGTATCCGGGCCCTGGAGGACGCCGGAGTCACCACGTACGTCGAACTCGGCCCCGACGGCGTGCTGTCCGCGCTCGCCCAGGACTGCGTGACCGGCGATAACGCGGCCTTCGTTCCCGCACTGCGCGCCGGCCGGCCCGAACCCGAGACGGCCCTCGGCGCCCTCGCCCGCGCCCACGCCCACGGCGCCACCGTCGACTGGCAGGCGTACTTCGCCGGCACCGGCGCCCAGCGCGTCGACCTGCCCACCTACGCCTTCCAGCACGAGCGCTACTGGCTGGAGCCCGGTGCCGCGCCCGCCGGCGACGTCAGCGTCGCCGGACTCGACCCGGCCGCGCACCCGCTGCTCGGCGCGGCCGTCACCCTGGCCGGCTCCGAGCAGGTGCTGTGCACCGGCCGGCTCTCCCTGCGCACCCAGCCTTGGCTCGCCGGCCACACCGTGGCCGGCACGGCCGTCCTGTCGGGCGCCGCGTTCGTCGAACTCGCCGTACGCGCGGGCGACCAGGCCGGCTGCGGGCACGTCGAGGAGCTGGTGCTCGACGCGCCGCTCGCGCTGCCCGCCGACGGCGGCGTCCGCGTCCAGGTGCTCGTCGAGAGCCCCGACGAGCAGGGCCGCCGTACCTTCACCGTGTCCGCCCGGCCGGAGGACGACACCACCGGCGCCACCGGGTGGACGCGCCACGCCCACGGCGCCCTCGCGCCCGCCGCGCGCGCCACGGCCCTCGACCTGGCCGCGTGGCCGCCCGCCGGGGCGGAAGCCCTCGCCACCGACGACCTCCACGCCACCGTCGAGGCGGCCTGGCACCTCGACGGCGCGTACTTCGCCCAGGTGCGCCTGCCCGAGAGCGACCCGCAGGAGCGCCCGCACGCGGCCGACTTCGGCCTGCACCCGGCGCTGCTGGACGCCGCCGCGCACGCCGCGCTCGCCCTGGCACTCCCGTACGCCGACCGTCCGGGCCCGGGCGTCGGGCCGGGCAGTGTCTGGTCGGACGTGACCCTGCACGCGCAGGGCGCGGGCGCCCTGCGCGTCCGTATCCGGCCAGCCGCCGACGGCGCGTTCGCCCTGGACCTCGCCGACGACCTCGGCGACCCGGTCGCGAGCGTCGGCCGACTGGCCCCGCGGCCGTTCACGGACGGGACCACCGGGACGACCGGCGCCCCGCTGCCGGTACCGGCCGTCCTGCGCGAGGCACTGTTCCAGCTCGACTGGGCGCCGCTGCCGCTCCGGCCGGACGCCGTCGCAGCCGAGCCCGCCGGCGGCTGGGCCGTCCTCGGCCCCACCGGCCTCGGCCGGGCCACCCGCTACGCCGACCTGGCCGAGCTGGGCGCGGCGGTCGACGCGGGCCTGCCCGTACCGGCTTACGTCCTGGCACCGTTCCCCCGCCAGAGCGGCCCCCTCGCGGCGGACACCCTGCGCGAGGCCGCGCACCAGGCGCTCGCCCTCGTGCGCGCCTGGTCCGCCGACACCCGGTTCGAGGCGTCCCGCCTGGTCGTCGTGACCGGCGGCGCGGTCGCCGGGCCCGGCGAAGGCGGCGAGGACCTCCCGCACGCCGCCGTCCGGGGGCTGCTGCGTTCGGCGGAGACCGAGAACCCCGGCCGCTTCCTCCTCGCCGACGTCCGCGACCTGGCCGGCCTCGCCGACCCGGACGAGAGCGCACTCCTCGCCGCGGCCCTCGCCTCCGGCGAGCCCGAGCTGCTGCTGCGCGACGGGGCCGTCCACGTACCGCGGCTGCGCCGCACCCCGCCCGCCGCCGCCCCCGCGGCCGACGCCGTCGTCATCGACCCGGACGGCACCGCCCTGATCACCGGCGGCTCCGGCACCCTCGCCGGGATCGTCGCCCGCCACCTCGTCACCGCCCACGGCGTACGCCGCCTGCTGCTGCTCAGCCGCCGCGGCGCCGACGCGCCCGGGGCCGCCGCACGCACCGCGGAACTGGCCGCGCTGGGCGCCGAGGTCACCTGGGCGGCGTGCGACGCCGCCGACCGCGACGCCCTCGCCGCCGTCCTGGCCGGCATCCCCGCCGAGCACCCGCTCACCACCGTGATCCACACGGCGGGCGTCCTCGACGACGGCGTGCTCGGATCCCTCACCCCCGAGCGCCTGGACGCCGTCCTGCGGCCGAAGGCCGTCGCCGCCCTCCACCTGCACGAACTCACGCGCGACCTGCCGGTGACGGCGTTCGTCCTCTACTCCGCCATCGCCGGCACCCTCGGCAGCGCGGGCCAGGCCAACTACGCCTGCGCCAACGTGTTCCTGGACGCCCTCGCCCAGCACCGCCGCCACCAGGGCCTGTCGGCCACCGCCCTCGCCTGGGGCCTGTGGGCCGACGCCAGCGGCATGACCGCCGGCCTCGACGAGACGCAGCTGCGACGCATGGAGCAGCACGGCATGGGAGCCCTGACCGCCGCCGACGGCATGGCCCTGCTGGACGCGGCGCTGGCCTGCGGCCGGCCCGTCCTCGTCCCCGCCCGCCTCAACCCCGCCGCACTGCGCGACGCCGCCGCACCCGGCCCCGTCGCCCCCGTGTTCCGCGAACTCCTCGGCGCGGCCGGGCGCCGTACCGCGCGCACCCGTACCGACGCGGGCACCCCGCTCGCCGAACGGCTGACCGGACTCACCCGCCCCGAACAGGACCGCGCCCTGCTGGACCTGGTAAGGGCGCAGGTCGCCTCCGTACTCGGCCACGCCTCGGCCGAACAGGTCGAGCCCGCCAAGGCGTTCAAGGACCTCGGCTTCGACTCGCTGACCGCCGTCGAACTGCGCAACCGTCTCGGTGCGGCCACCGGGCTGCGCCTGGCCACCACGCTCGTCTTCGACCACCCCACGCCCACCGCCCTCGCCCGCCGGCTGCGCGCCGAACTCCTCGGAGACACCGACGACGCAGACGCGGACGCCACACCCGGCGCTGCCGCGGCCCTCGCCGACGACCCCATCGCGATCGTCGCCATGAGCTGCCGCTACCCCGGGGGAGTCCGCAGCCCCGAGGAGCTGTGGCACCTCGTCGAGACCGGCGGCGACGCGATCGCCGGACTCCCCGGCAACCGCGGCTGGGACACCGCCGAGCTGTACGCCGGACAGGACGACCGCCGCACCTTCGCGGGCGGATTCGTCCACGACGCGGACTCCTTCGACGCCGACTTCTTCGGCATCTCGCCGCGCGAGGCCCTCGCCATGGACCCGCAGCAGCGACTGCTCCTCGAAACCTCCTGGGAGGCCATCGAACGGGCGGGCATCGACCCGTCGTCGCTGCGCGGGACCCGGGCCGGCGTGTTCGTCGGCGCCTCGTACGGCGGCTACGACGCCCAGCTGGAGCGCTCCGACGACCCGGACGGCGTCCTCGGCCACGTGATGACCGGCAACGCGGGCAGCGTCATGTCCGGCCGCGTCTCCTACGCCCTCGGCCTGGAGGGCCCCGCCGTCACCGTCGACACGGCCTGCTCCTCGTCGCTGGTCGCCCTGCACTGGGCGATCCAGGCACTGCGGGGCGGCGAATGCACCCTCGCGCTCGCGGGCGGGGTGACGGTGATGTCGACGCCCGGGACGTTCAGCGAGTTCAGCCACCAGGGCGGGCTCGCCCCCGACGGCCGCTGCAAGGCGTTCGCGGCGGCGGCCGACGGTACGGGCTGGGGCGAGGGTGTCGGCATGCTGCTCGTGGAGCGGCTGTCGGACGCCCGGCGCCACGGTCACCCGGTCCTGGCCGTCGTGCGCGGCTCCGCCGTCAACCAGGACGGCGCCAGCAACGGCCTGACCGCCCCCAACGGGCCATCCCAGCAGCGCGTGATCCGCGCCGCCCTCGCGAGCGCCGGGCTCTCGGCCGCCGACGTGGACGCGGTCGAGGCGCACGGTACGGGTACGCGGCTCGGCGACCCGATCGAGGCGCAGGCGCTGCTGGCCACGTACGGCCAGGACCGTCCGGCCGAACAGCCGCTGCTGCTGGGCTCGGTGAAGTCGAACATCGGTCACACCCAGGCTGCGGCCGGCGTGGCGGGCGTGATCAAGATGGTGCTCGCGATGCGCCACGGGGTGCTCCCGCAGACCCTCCACGTGGACGAGCCCACCCCGCACGTCGACTGGACGGCCGGTGACATCGCCCTGCTGACGGAGACCACGGCGTGGCCCGAGACCCGTCGGCCGCGGCGCGCGGCGGTGTCCTCGTTCGGCATCAGCGGCACCAACGCCCACACGATCATCGAGCAGGCCCCCGAGCCCACGGACCGCCCGACGGCGCCGACTTCGGCCGCCGGACCGGTTCCGTACGTCCTGTCGGCCAGGACCCCGCAGGCGCTCCGCGCCCAGGCGGCCCGGCTGCTGACCGTCGCCGAGGAGGCCGTCGCCGAGGACGGCTCCGGCCTCCCGGACCTGGCCTACTCTCTGGCCACCGGCCGCGCGGGCCTCGAACACCGGGCGGCGTTCGCCGCGGGCGACCGGACGGGCCTGCTGTGCGCCCTCGCAGCCCTCGCGGCCGACGAGCAGACGCCGGGGCTGATCCGCGGGACGCTCTCCGGGGGCGGGCTGGCGTTCCTGTTCACGGGACAGGGCAGCCAGCGGCTCGGCATGGGCCGCGAACTGTACGAGACCCGCCCGGTGTTCGCCGCCGCGCTGGACGCGGTGTGCGACAAGCTGGAACTCCCTCTGAAGGACGTCCTGTTCGGGTCGGACGCCGCTGTGCTGGACCGTACGGAGTACACCCAGCCGGCCCTGTTCGCCGTCGAGGTGGCGCTGTTCCGGCTCCTCGAATCGTGGGGTCTGCGGCCGGACTTCCTCTCCGGTCACTCCATCGGTGAGATCACCGCTGCCCATGTGGCGGGCGTGCTGTCCCTGGAGGACGCGTGCACGCTGGTCGCGGCGCGTGGCCGCCTGATGCAGGCGCTGCCGTCCGGCGGTGTGATGATCGCCGTCCAGGCGTCGGAGGACGAGGTCCTGCCGCTGCTGACGGACCGTGTCAGCATCGCGGCGATCAACGGTCCGCTGTCGGTGGTCATCGCGGGTGACGAGGACGCCGCCTCGGCGATCGCCGAGGCGTTCGCCGACCGCAAGTCCAAGCGGCTCACCGTGAGCCACGCGTTCCACTCGCCGCACATGGACGGCATGCTGGCCGACTTCCGCAAGGTCGCCGAGGGGATCACGTACGGGTCCCCGCGCATCCCGGTCGTCTCGAACCTGACCGGCGCCCTCGTCACCGACGAGATGGGCTCCGCCGACTTCTGGGTCCGGCACGTCCGCGAGGCCGTCCGCTTCCTCGACGGCATCCGCGCCCTCGAAGCCGCCGGAGTCACGACATACGTCGAGCTCGGCCCCGACGGAGTGCTGTCCGCCCTCGCCCAGGACTGCGTCACGCGGGACGCCGCCTTCGTGCCGGTCCTGCGCGCCGCGCGCCCCGACGCCGAAGCCGAGACCGCCACCACCGCCCTCGCCCACGCGTACACCCGGGGCATCCCCCTCGACTGGCGGGCGTACTTCGCCGCCACCGCGGCCGGAGCCCGGCGCGTCGACCTGCCCACCTACCCCTTCCAGTCCCGCCGCCACTGGCCCGAGCCCGCCACCGCGCGCACCGGCCCCGCCCAGGACGGCTCCGCCGGGAGCGAGACCGACGCCCGGTTCTGGGACGTCGTCGAGCGGGCCGACCTGACCGCGCTCGCCGACCAGCTCGCCATCGACGGCGACCAGCCGCTGAGCGCCGTACTGCCCGCCCTCTCCGCGTGGCGGCGCGAGCAGCGGGCACAGGAGCGGGCCGACTCCCTCCTGTACCGCGTCACCTGGCAGCCGTGGTCCGGCGAGGACCGGGGCACCCCCGCGACCGCCGGCGGCACCTGGCTCGTCCCCGTACCCGCCGCGCAGGCCGCGGACCCGTGGGTCCGCGCGCTGACCGACCGCGTCAGCGGCGACGGGGCCCGGATCCTGCCGCTCCCGCTCGACGTCGCCGACGGCGACCCGGCGGTGCTGCGCACGCACCTGGACGAGGCGCTGCGCGAGGCGGCCGCCGCCGGCGGACCCGTCACCGGCGTACTGTCGCTGCTGGCACTGGACGAGCGCCCGCACCCCGAGCACCCGGCGGTCCCCGTCGGCCTGGCCCTCACGGCCGCCCTCGCCTCGGTACTCACCGGCCCCGACGGGCCGGCCGGCTGCGCTGACGCGCCCCTGTGGTGCGTCACCCGTGACGCCGTCGCCGCCGTCCCCGGCGACACGCTCGGCGGCGCCGCCCAGTCCCAGGTCTGGGGCCTGGGCCGGGTCGTCGCCCTGGAGCACCCCGACCGCTGGGGCGGACTCGTGGACCTGCCCGAAGCGTGCGACGAGCGCGCCCTGTCCCGGCTCTCGGCCGTACTCACCGGCGCGGGCGACGAGGACCAGCTCGCCCTCCGCGCCGCGGGCCCGTTCGTACGACGCCTCGTTCACGCCCCGTCGACCGGCGTCGGCCCCGCACCGCGGTGGACCCCGGCCGGCACCGTGCTCATCACCGGCGGCACCGGCGCACTCGGCCGGCACGTGGCACGCCGCCTCGCCGAACGCGGTGCCCAGCGGCTCGTCCTCGTCAGCCGCGGCGGCGCCGACGCGCCCGGCGCCGGCGAGGTCCGCGCGGAACTCGAAGCGCTCGGCGCGGCCGTGACCCTGGCGGCCTGTGACGTCACCGACCGGAACGCGCTCGAAGCACTCGTCGCGGGCCTGGCCGCCGACGGCACCCCCGTCCGCGCGGTCGTGCACGCCGCGGGTGTCTCCCAGCCGCCCGGCACGCACACCGACCTGCCCGGGTTCGCCCGGGTCGTCACCGCCAAGACCGCCGGCGCCGTCCACCTCGACGCACTGTTCGACGCACCGGACTCCCTCGACGCGTTCGTCCTGTTCTCCTCCATCGCCGGTGTCTGGGGCAGCGGCGGCCAAGGGGCGTACGCGGCCGCCAACACCTTCCTCGACGCGCTCGCCGAACGCCGCGCGGCCCGCGGGCTCGCCGCCACGGCGATCGCCTGGGGACCGTGGGCCGACGCCGGTATGGCCACCGAAGGCGACGCGGAAGAGCAGCTCAGCCGTCGCGGACTGCCGCCCGTGGACCCGCGGACGAACCTGCTGGCCCTGGAACGCGCCCTCGCCGGCCGGGACGCGGCGGTGACCGTGGCCTCCGTCGACTGGGAGCGGTTCGCCCCGGTGTTCGCCGCCGCACGGCCCCGCCCGCTCGTCGGCGACCTGCCCGAGGTACGCGCCGCCCTGCGCGAGCAGGCCCCCGGCGCGGCCACGTCCGCGACCGCCGACCCGTCCGCGGACGTACTCCGCGAGCTCACCGAACTGTCCGGGGACGACCGCGGCGCGGCGCTCCTCGACCTCGTGCGCGAGCACGCGGCGGCAGCACTCGGCCACCCGTCCGCGGACGCCGTCGCGGCCGACCGGGCCTTCAAGGACCTCGGCTTCGACTCCCTCACGGCGGTCGAACTGCGCAACCGCCTGGGCGCCGCGTGCGGCCTGCGGCTGCCGTCCAGCCTCGTCTTCGACTACCCCAACCCCGAGGCCCTGACCCGCCACCTGCTGCGCACCCTCTTCCCCGAGGGCGGCGGCGGTACGGCCGGCGCAGCCGGCATGGAAATCGACACCGACCCGCAGGACGTGGAACTGCGCCGGACCCTGGCCACCATTCCGATGGGCCGGATCCGCGAAGCGGGACTCCTCGACACCCTCCTGCGGCTCGCCGGACCCGACGCCCCCGGCACCGACACCGGTGCGGGCGCCGCCGCCGACCCGGGCGGGTCCATCGACGAGATGGACCTCCAGGACCTCCTCGACCTCGCCCTCGACGGCGGTGGCGACCTCGACGAGGACACCCCCGGCAACACCACCAGCAACAGCAACTTCTGACGTGCCCGAAGTGCGGAGTAAGTGATGACCACCCCGAACGAAAAAGTCGTTGAAGCGCTGCGGGCCTCCCTCAAGGAAACCGAGCGGCTGCGCCGCCGGAACCAGGAGCTCACCGACGCCTCCCGCGAACCGATCGCCATCGTCGGCATGAGCTGCCGGTTCCCCGGCGGAATCAGCTCGCCCGAGGACCTGTGGAAGCTCGTCGAGAGCGGCGGTGACGCCATATCGGGCTTCCCCGCCGACCGCGGCTGGGACGTCGAGTCGCTGTACGATCCGGACCCCGACCACCCCGGCACGACCTACGCCCGCCACGGCGGATTCCTTTACGAGGCCCCCGAGTTCGACGCCTCCTTCTTCGGGATCTCCCCGCGCGAGGCCCTCGCCATGGACCCCCAGCAGCGCCTGCTGCTGGAGACCACCTGGGAGGTCTTCGAACGGGCCGGCATCGACCCGGCGACCCTGCGCGGCAGCCGCGCCGGCGTGTTCGTCGGCGCGTCGGCCAACGCCTACGGCGCCGGCTCGGACGAGCTGCCCGACGGGGTCGAGGGGCACCTCCTCACCGGTACCGCCTCCAGCGTCGTCTCCGGCCGGCTCGCCTACGTCTTCGGCCTGGAGGGTCCCGCCGCCACCGTCGACACGGCCTGCTCGTCCTCCTCCGTCGCCCTGCACATGGCCGTCCAGGCCCTGCGCCAGGGGGAGTGCTCGCTGGCCCTCGCCGCCGGCGTGACCGTCCTCGCCGGCCCGGAGGTCTTCGTCGAGTTCAGCCGCCAGCGCGGACTGTCGGCCGACGGCCGCTGCAAGTCCTTCGCCGAGGCGGCCGACGGCACCGGCTGGTCCGAGGGGGTCGGCGTCCTGCTGGTGGAACGCCTCTCCGACGCCCGCCGCAACGGACACCGCGTCCTGGCCGTCGTACGCGGCTCGGCCGTCAACCAGGACGGCGCCTCCAACGGCCTCACCGCCCCCAACGGCCCCGCCCAGCAGCGCGTCATCCGCCAGGCCCTCGAAAGCGCCCGCCTGACCCCCGCCGACGTCGACGCCGTCGAGGCGCACGGCACCGGCACGACCCTGGGCGACCCGATCGAGGCACAGGCACTGCTGGCCACGTACGGCCAGGACCGCCCGGCGGACCGGCCGCTGTGGCTGGGCTCCCTGAAGTCGAACCTCGGACACACCCAGAACACCGCCGGTATCGCGGGCATCATCAAGATGGTCATGGCGATGCGGCACGGCGTGCTGCCCAAGACCCTGCACGTGGACCGGCCGACCTCGCACGTCGACTGGTCGGCGGGCGCGGTCTCGCTGCTCACCGAGCAGCGGGCGTGGCCGCAGACCGGCCGGCCGTACCGGGCCGGCGTCTCCGCGTTCGGCGTCAGCGGCACCAACGTGCACACGATCATCGAGCAGGCGCCGGAGGCCGACCGGGCCCCGGAGCGGACCGACGGCGACGCGGGACCGGAGCCGAAGGTCGTGCCCTGGCTCCTGTCGGCCAAGGGCCAGGACGCCCTGCGCGAGCAGGCGGAGCGCCTGCTGGCCCACGCGGGGGAGCACCCCGGGCTGAGCCCGGTCGACGTCGGCCGGTCGCTGGCGGTCGGCAGGACCGCCTTCGAGGACCGCGCGGCGGTGGTGGCCGCGGACCGTGAGGGTCTGCTGGCCGGCCTCGCGGCGCTGGCGGCGGGCGACGCGCCGGCGGGCGTGGTGAAGGGCTCGCCGGCCGGGGGGAAGACCGCCTTCCTGTTCACGGGGCAGGGCAGCCAGCGCCTGGGCATGGGGCGTGAACTGTACGAGGCCTTCCCGGTGTTCGCGGCGGCGCTGGACGCGGTGTGTGAGCGGTTCGATCTCGAACTGCCGCTGAAGGATGTCCTGTTCGGGGATGACGCGGCGCTGCTGGACGAGACGCGGTTCACCCAGCCGGCGCTGTTCGCGGTCGAGGTGGCGCTGTTCCGGCTGCTGGAGTCGTGGGGGGTGAAGCCGGACTTCCTGTCCGGCCACTCCATCGGTGAGATCGCTGCCGCGCACGTCGCCGGGGTGTTCTCCCTGGACGACGCGTGCACGCTGGTGGCGGCCCGGGGCCGTCTGATGCAGGCGCTGCCGTCCGGTGGTGTGATGATCGCGGTGCAGGCCTCCGAGGACGAGATCCTGCCGCTGCTGACGGACCGGGTGAGCATCGCGGCGGTCAACGGCCCGCGCTCGGTGGTCATCGCCGGTGATGAGGACGCCGCGACGGCGATCGTGGCCGCGTTCTCCGACCGGAAGAGCAAGCGGCTCACCGTCAGCCACGCCTTCCACTCGCCGCACATGGACGGCATGCTGGAGGACTTCCGCGAGGTCGTGGCGGGGCTTACGTACGACAGCCCCCGCATCCCGGTCGTGTCGAACCTGACCGGCGCCCTCGTCTCCGACGAGATGGGCTCGGCCGACTTCTGGGTCCGCCACGTCCGCGAGGCCGTCCGCTTCCTCGACGGCGTCCGCGCCCTGGAGGCCGCCGGGGTGACGACGTACGTCGAGCTCGGGCCCGACGGCGTGCTGTCCGCCCTCGCCCAGGACTGCGTCGCGCAGGACGCCGTCTTCGTCCCCGCGCTCCGCAAGGGCCGCCCCGAGGCGGAGAGCCTCGTCACCGCACTCGCCCGGGCCCACGCCCACGGGATCCGGGTCGACTGGCAGGCCTTCTTCTCCGCCGCCGACGCCCAGCGCGTCGACGACCTGCCCACCTACGCCTTCCAGCGGCAGCGCTACTGGATCGAGCCGGGCACCCGGGCCGGTGACGTGGGCGCGGCCGGGCTCGACGAGGCCGCGCACCCGCTGCTCGGCGCGACCGTCGCGCTCGCCGACTCCGAGGGCTTCGTCTTCACCGCCCTGCTCTCGCCCACCACCCACCCCTGGTTGGTGGACCACCAGGTCATGGGCAGCGTCCTGCTGCCCGGCACGGCCTTCGTCGACCTGGCGATCTGGGCCGGGGACCAGGTCGGCTGCGACGTCGTCGAGGAGCTGACCCTCGAAGCGCCGCTGATCCTGCCCGAACGCGGCGGCGTCCAGCTCCAGATGTACGTGAGCGCGCCCGACGCCGACGGCACGGGCCGACGCGCCTTCGGCCTCTCCTCCCGCCCGAAGGACAGCGCGGCCGACGAGCCCTGGACGCGCCACGCCGGCGGCGTACTGGCCCACGCGCCCGCCTCGGCACCGCCGCGCTTCGCGCCCGTGCAGTGGCCCCCGGCCGGCGCCGAGCCCCTCGCCACGGACGGCCTCTACGCCGACCTCGCCGAGGTCGGGATGGGCTACGGCCCGGCGTTCCGCGGCCTCACCGCGGCCTGGCGGCAGGGCGACAGCGTTTACGCCGAGGTCGCCCTACCCGAGGAATCCGCCGCCGCGGCACGGGACTTCGGCCTCCACCCCGCCCTGCTGGACGCCGCGCTCCACACGCTGGGCCTCGGCGTCCTGGGCGGCACCGAGGGCGAGGGCCGGCTCCCGTTCGCGTGGAGCGGCGTGACCCTCCACGCCACCGGGGCCGACGCCCTGCGCGTGCGCCTCACGCCCCGGGGGACCGACGGCGTCCGCCTTGAGATCGCGGACTCCACGGGCGGGCCCGTCGCGACCGTCGACTCGCTCGTCCTGCGGGCCGTGTCGGCCGAGCAGGTCCAGGCGGCGCGCACCGCCTACCACGAGTCGGTGTTCCGCACCGAGTGGACGGCACTGCCCGCCGCCGCGGACGCCCCGGGTACGCCGGCCGACGGCCGCTGGGCCGCTCTGGGCACCACGGCCCCCGCCGCCCTCCTCCCGGCCGCCCTCCTCCCCACCGCCGACGCGATCCCCGGCTACGCCGACCTGGCCGAGCTGGCGGCGGCCGTCGAGGCCGGAGCGCCCGTACCGGAGGCCGTCTTCGTCGGCTTCGGCCAGGCCACCACCGCCGCCGACGCGAACGCGGACGCGGACGGCCCGGCCACCCCCGAGCTCTCCGCCGAGGCCGTGCACCGGGCCACCCACCAGGCCCTTGCCCTCGCCCGCACCTGGCTCGGCGACGAGCCCTTCACCGGCGACCGGTTCGCCGGCACCCGCCTCGTCGTCCTCACCCGGGGCGCCGTCGCGGCCGGCGCCGACGCCGGAACGGTCTGCGACCCGGTCCACGCGGCCGTCCGGGGCCTGCTGCGCTCCGCGCAGTCCGAGCACCCCGACCGGCTCCTGCTGATCGACACCGACGGCGCGGAGGACTCCGTACGAGCCCTGCCCGCCGCCCTCGCCGCGGGCGAGCCGCAGCTCGCCGTACGTGCCGGCACCCTCCACGCGCTCCGCCTCGCCCGGGTGGCCCGCGAGACCCCCGACCAGCCGAGCGCGGCCGGCCCCGGCCCGGCGTACGCGCCGGAGTCGACCGTGCTGATCACCGGCGCCGGCGGCCTCCTCGGCGGCCTGATCGCCCACCGGCTCGTCGCCGAGCACGGCGTACGGCACCTGCTCCTCGTCGGCCGCCGCGGCGGATCCACCCCCGAGGCACAGCGGCTCGGCGCCGAACTCGCCGCCGAAGGCGCTTCGGTGACCTGGGCCGCCTGCGACGTCGCGGACCGGGACGCGCTGGCGGCCGTACTGGCGGCGATACCCGCCGAGCACCCGCTCGGCGCCGTCATCCACACCGCCGGTGTGCTCGACGACGGCGTGATCACCTCCCTCACCCCCGAGCGCCTGTCGGCCGTCCTGCGGCCCAAGGCCGACGCGGCCGTCAACCTCCACGAACTGACCCGCGACCTCGACCTTTCCGCCTTCGTGCTGTTCTCGTCCATCGGCGGCGCCTTCGGCGGCGCCGGCCAGGGCAACTACGCGGCCGCCAACGTGTTCCTCGACGCGCTCGCCCAGCACCGCCGGTCCCTCGGGCTCCCCGCCACCTCCCTGGCCTGGGCCCTGTGGGCCGACGGCGCGGGCATGGCCGGCAGCCTCACCGACGCCGACATCAGCCGCATGACCCGCGGCGGACTGCCCCCGCTCACCTCCGCGGAGGGCCTCGACCTCTTCGACCTCGCGCACCGGATCGACGAGGCCGCCCCCGTCCTGATGCGCGTCGACCTCGCCGGGCTGCGCCCGCAGGCCCAGGCCGGCACCCTGTCCCCGCTGCTGCGCGGACTCGTACGGGTGCCCAGCCGCCGGCACGCGGGCGGGGCGGCCGCCGCGTCCGGCGCGTCCGGCCTGCGGCAGCGGCTGGCGGGGCTTCCCGCCGCCGAGCAGGACCGTACGCTGCTCGACCTGGTACGCAAGCAGGTCGCCGCGGCCCTGGGCTACCCGGGCGCCGCCGCCGTCGAGCCGGGCCGGTCCTTCAAGGAGCTGGGCTTCGACTCGCTCACCGCCGTCGAACTGCGCAACCTGCTCGGCGAGGCCACCGGCCGCAGGCTGCCCGCCACCCTCGTCTTCGACTACCCGACGGCGACCGCCCTCGCGCAGTACCTCCGCGAGGAGCTGGTCGGCGACCTCGCGGCCGACGCGGGCGCCGACGCCGGCCGGGGCGACCTCCCGGCCCGCCGCCCGGCCGCCGCGAACGCGCGCGCCGTGGACGACGACGACCCGATCGCCGTCGTCGCCATGAGCTGCCGCTTCCCCGGCGGCATCACGTCCCCCGAGGACCTGTGGCGCCTGCTCGCCGAAGGCCGCGACGGCATCACCGCCTTCCCCGCCGACCGGGGCTGGGACCTCGACACCCTCTACAGCGACGACCCCGACCGCGAGGGCACCAGCTACGTCCGCGAGGGCGGGTTCCTCCACGAGGCGGCCGACTTCGACGCCGCCTTCTTCGGGATCTCCCCGCGCGAGGCCCTCGCCATGGACCCCCAGCAGCGCCTGCTGCTGGAGACCACCTGGGAGACCTTCGAGCGCGCCGGCATCGACCCCACCGGCCTGCGCGGCAGCCGCACGGGCGTGTTCATCGGCTCGAACGCCCAGGACTACCTCCAGCTCTGGCTGAACGACGGCGACGGCCTCGAAGGCCACCTCGGCACCGGCAACGCGGCCAGCGTCGTTTCCGGCCGCATCTCCTACTCCTTCGGCCTGGAGGGCCCGGCGGTCACCCTCGACACGGCCTGCTCCTCCTCGCTCGTCACCCTGCACCTCGCGGCCCAGTCGCTGCGCCGGGGCGAGTGCGCGATGGCCCTCGCGGGCGCCGTCACCATCATGTCGACGCCGGGCGCGTTCACCGAGTTCAGCCGCCAGCGCGGGCTCGCCTCGGACGGCCGCATCAAGGCGTTCGCCGCGGCCGCCGACGGCACGATCTGGTCCGAGGGCGTCGGCCTCCTGCTCCTGGAGCGGCTCTCGGACGCCCGCCGCAACGGTCACCCGGTCCTCGCGGTGGTCCGCGGCACGGCCGTCAACCAGGACGGCGCGAGCAACGGACTCACCGCCCCCAACGGCCCCTCGCAGCAGCGCGTCATCCGCGAAGCCCTCGCCGACGCCGGTCTGACCGCCGGGGACGTGGACGCCGTCGAGGCCCACGGCACGGGTACGCGGCTCGGCGACCCGATCGAGGCGCAGGCGCTGCTGGCCACCTACGGGCAGGACCGGCCGGCGGACCAGCCGCTGCTGCTCGGCTCCGTGAAGTCGAACATCGGGCACACGCAGGCCGTGGCCGGTGTCGCCGGTGTGATCAAGATGGTCATGGCGATGCGGCACGGCGTACTCCCGCAGACGCTCCACATCGACGAGCCGACCCCCTACGTGGACTGGTCGGCCGGAGACATCGAGCTCCTCACCGAGCAGCGCGCGTGGCCCGAGACCGGGCGCCCGCGCCGGGCGGGCATCTCGTCCTTCGGCTACAGCGGCACCAACGCCCACGCCGTCATCGAGCAGGCACCGCAGCACACGAGCGAACCGACGCCCGCGACCCCGGCCGGGCCGGGACTCCCAGTGCTGCCGTGGCTCGTCTCCGGCCGCACCCCGTCCGCCCTGCGGGCCCAGGCGGAACGCCTGCACCCGGCCGCGGCCGACGCACTGGCGGAGTCCGGCACCCGGGGCGCACTCGACCTCGGCATCTCCCTCGCCACGCACCGCGCCGCGCTGGAACACCGCGCGGTCCTCATCGGCGCACCGTCGGACGGCGAGACCCTCCTCGGGCGCCTGGCGGCCCTGGCCGCCGGCGAGCAGGTGCCGGGGCTGGTGCGGGGCGCGGTGTCGGGTGGGGGACTGGCGTTCCTGTTCACGGGGCAGGGCAGCCAGCGCCTCGGGATGGGGCGTGAGCTGTACGACGCCTTCCCGGTGTTCGCGGCCGCGCTGGACGCGGTGTGCGAGCACTTCGACTCGCAGCTTGAACTGCCGCTGAAGGACGTCCTGTTCGGGGATGACGCGGCTGTGCTGGACCGTACGGAGTACACGCAGCCGGCGCTGTTCGCGGTCGAGGTGGCGCTGTTCCGGCTCGTCGAGAGCTGGGGTCTGCGGCCGGACTTCGTGTCCGGGCACTCGATCGGTGAGATCGCTGCCGCGCATGTGGCCGGGGTGTTCTCGCTGGAGGACGCGTGCGCGCTGGTGGCGGCCCGTGGCCGTCTGATGCAGGCGCTGCCGTCCGGTGGTGTGATGATCGCGGTGCAGGCGTCGGAGGACGAGGTTCTGCCGCTGCTCACGGACCGCGTGAGCATCGCGGCGATCAACGGCCCCCGGTCGGTGGTCATTGCGGGTGACGAGGACGCGGCGGTCGCGATCGCGGAGTCGTTCTCCGACCGCAAGTCCAAGCGGCTGACGGTCAGTCACGCATTCCACTCGCCGCACATGGACGGCATGCTGGAGGACTTCCGCCGGGTGGTGCAGGGGCTGTCGTTCGAGGCCCCGCGTATTCAGGTCGTGTCGAACCTGACAGGCTCGGTCGTCTCGGACGAGATGGGTTCGGCGGAGTTCTGGGTGCGGCACGTCCGTGAGGCGGTCCGCTTCCTCGATGGCGTCCGGGCTCTGGAAGCGGCCGGCGTGACGACGTTCGTGGAGCTGGGCCCGGACGGCGTGCTGTCCGCGCTCGCCCAGGACTGCCTGACCGGTGACGCGGACGTTGCGTTCGTCCCGGTCCTGCGCGCGGGCCGTGGTGAGCCGGAGACCGTGGTCACCGCCTTGGCGCAGGCTCATGTGCGGGGTGTGGAGGTGGACTGGTCCGTCTTCTTCGCCGGTACGGGCGCGGAGCGCGTGGACCTCCCGACGTACGCCTTCCAGCGGCAGCGCTACTGGCCGGAGACGATCCTGTCCGGCGCGGTCGTTGCAGCCGCGCCCGCCGTGGACGCGGTGGACAGCAGGTTCTGGGACGCCGTGGAGCGCGGCGATCTCACCTCGCTGGCGTCCGAACTGGAGGTGGACGGCGACGCACGCTTCAGCGACCTCGTTCCCGCGCTGTCGGCATGGCGTCGGCAGGGCCAGGAGCAGTCCGAGATCGATGGCTGGCGCTACCGGGTGTCGTGGAAGCCGCTGACGGATGCCGTGGGCGCTGGCGCGCGGTTGTCGGGGCTGTGGCTGGTGGTGGTTCCCTCCGATGGCGTGGATGACGCGGTTGTGGTGGGTGCGCTGGCCGGGCGCGGCGCTGAGGTCCGCCGGGTTGTCGTCGAGGCTGACGTCGATCGTGCGGCTTTGGCTGGGCTGTTGTCTGGTGCGGGTTCTGTTGCTGGTGTGGTGTCGCTTCTGGCTTTGGATGAGGCTGCTGGGGTCGTCGCGACGGCTGGTTTGGTGCAGGCGTTGGGTGATGTCGGGGTGGAGGCGCCGCTGTGGTGCCTGACTCGTGGTGCGGTGAGTGTGGGCCGTTCTGACCGCCTGTCGTCGGCGGTCCAGGCTCAGACTTGGGGTCTCGGCCGTGTGGCTGCCCTTGAGGTTCCCGGGCGCTGGGGTGGTCTCGTCGACCTGCCTGAGGTGTGGGACGAGCGGGCGATGTCCCGTCTGGTGGGTGTGCTGGCTTCTGCTGGTGAGGACCAGGTCGCGGTGCGTTCGTCCGGTGTGTTCGGGCGTCGGCTGGTCCGTGCCGCGAGCGGCGGCACGGACTCATGGGCGCCGTCCGGGACCGTTCTGGTCACGGGTGGTACGGGTGCTCTGGGTGGCCGGGTCGCTCGTTGGCTGGCCGGTGCGGGTGCCGAGCGTCTGGTGATGACCAGCCGTCGTGGCCTTGACGCTCCGGGTGCCGCCGAACTGGTGGCGGAGCTGTCCGGGCTGGGTGTTGAGGTGTCGGTCGTGGCGTGTGACGCCTCCGACCGGGATGCCCTGCGTGCGCTCCTGGAGGCTGAGGCCGACACGCTCACGGCGGTCGTTCACACGGCCGGGATCCTCGATGACGGTGTCCTCGACGCCCTCACCCCCGACCGCTTTGAGAGCGTGCTGCGGGCGAAGGCGACCTCCGCTCTCAACCTGCACGAGCTGACCGTCGAGCTTGGTATCGAGCTCTCCGCGTTCGTGCTGTTCTCCTCCATGAGCGGCACGATCGGCGCTGCTGGCCAGGCCAACTACGCCGCCGCGAACGCCTACCTCGACGCCCTCGCCGAGCAGCGGCGCGCCGCCGGGCTGGCCGCTACCTCGATCGCGTGGGGCCCGTGGGCCGAAGGCGGTATGGCCGCCGACGAGGCCCTTGAGGCCCGGATGCGCCGGGGCGGTGTCCCGCCCATGAACGCCGATCTCGCGATCACCGCGCTCCGGCAGGCCGTCGGCTCCGACGACGCGGCGCTGACGATCGTCGACTTCGACTGGGCGAAGTTCGTGCCCGGGTTCACGGCGGTACGCGCCGACAGGCTGCTCACCGATCTGCCGGAGGCCGAAGCCGTCATCCGCGCTTCCGAGCCCACGGGCGCCCGCACCGAGCGTTCGGGTTCGTCGCTCGCCGCGCACCTCCGGAGCATGTCGGACAGCGACCGCGAGCCGTTCCTCCTCGACCTCGTGCGCACGCAGGTCGCCGAGGTTCTCGGGCACTCCGGTGCCCAGGACGTCGAGCCGGGACGGGCCTTCCGCGAGATCGGATTCGACTCGCTCACCGCCGTCGAACTCCGCAACCGCCTCGGCGCGGCCACCGAACTGCGGCTGCCGGCCACGCTCGTCTACGACTACCCGACCCCGGCCGCACTCGCCGCCAACCTGCTCTCCGAACTCCTCGGCGCACAGGTCGAGGTGACCGGCCCGGTGGCCACGGCGATCGACGACGACCCCATCGCGATCGTCGCGATGAGCTGCCGCTTCCCCGGCGGGGTGCGCAACCCCGAAGACCTCTGGCAGCTGCTGGCCACCGGCTCGGACGCGATCTCGGACCTTCCCCTCGACCGCGGTTGGGACCTCGATGCCCTGTACGACGCCGACCCGAGCGCGCAGGGCACCTCGTACGCCCGTCAGGGCGGCTTCCTCTACGACGCCGCCGACTTCGACGCCGACTTCTTCGGGATCTCGCCGCGCGAGGCCCTCGCCATGGACCCCCAGCAGCGGCTCCTCCTGGAGACCTCCTGGGAGGCCTTCGAGCGGGCCGGGATCGACCCCGAGACGCTGCGCGGCAGCCAGGCCGGCGTTTTCGTCGGCACCAACGGCCAGGACTACCTCTCCGTCCTCCTGGAGGAACCGGAGGGCCTTGAGGGGCACTTGGGCACGGGCAACGCCGCGAGTGTCGTGTCCGGCCGACTGTCGTACGTGTTCGGGCTGGAGGGCCCGGCGGTGACGATAGACACGGCGTGTTCGTCGTCGCTGGTCGCCCTGCACTGGGCGATCCAGGCCCTGCGCAACGGCGAGTGCTCGCTGGCGCTGGCCGGTGGCGTCACCGTCATGTCGACGCCCGGCACGTTCATCGAGTTCAGCCGCCAGCGCGGCCTGGCCGCAGACGGTCGTATCAAGGCGTTCGCCGCGGCTGCCGATGGTACGGGTTGGGGTGAGGGTGTCGGCATGCTGCTCGTGGAGCGGCTGTCGGACGCGCGCCGCAACGGTCACCCGGTTCTCGCGGTGGTCCGGGGTTCGGCGATCAACCAGGACGGTGCGAGCAACGGCCTGACCGCCCCCAACGGCCCCTCCCAGCAGCGGGTCATCCGACAGGCCCTCGCGAGCGCCGGCCTCTCGGCCGCCGAGGTCGACGCGGTCGAGGCACACGGCACGGGCACGACCCTGGGTGACCCCATCGAGGCGCAGGCGCTGCTGGCCACCTACGGCCAGGACCGCGCGGCGGAACAGCCGCTGCTGCTGGGCTCCATCAAGTCCAACATCGGTCACACCCAGGCCGCCGCCGGCGTCGCGGGCGTCATCAAGATGGTGTTGGCCATGCAGCACGGGGTGCTGCCGCAGAGCCTCCACATCGACGAGCCGTCGCCGCAGGTGGACTGGGAGGCGGGCGACGTCGCCCTGCTCACCGAGCAGCGCGCGTGGCCCGAGACCGGGCGTCCGCGCCGGGCCGGTGTCTCGTCGTTCGGCTTCAGCGGCACCAACGCCCACACGATCATCGAGCAGGCGCCGCTGTCGCAGGCGGAGGAAGAGCCCGAGGACGCCGGGTCGGTGGATCCGGGCCTCCGGCCCCTGCCGCTGGTGATCTCGGCGAAGAGCGACGCGGGACTCCGCGCCCAGGCCGACAGCCTGCGCGAGCGGCTGCTCTCGGACCCCGCTCTCCGTCCGGCCGACGTCGGCAGGACGCTGGCGACCGGACGTTCGGCGTTCGGCGAGCGGGCGGCGGTGGTGGCCGCGGACCGTGAGGGTCTGCTGGCCGGCCTCGCGGCGCTGGCGGCGGGCGACGCGTCGGCGGGCGTGGTGAAGGGCTCGCCGGCCGGGGGGAAGACCGCCTTCCTGTTCACGGGGCAGGGCAGCCAGCGCCTCGCCATGGGGCGTGAGCTGTACGAGGCCCACCCGGTGTTCGCGGCCGCGCTGGACGCGGTGTGCGCGCGGTTCGACCTCGAACTGTCGCTGAAGGACGTCCTGTTCGGCGACGACGCGGCTGCGCTGGACCGTACGGAGTACACCCAGCCGGCGCTGTTCGCGGTCGAGGTGGCGTTGTTCCGGCTCGTCGAGAGCTGGGGCCTGAGGCCGGACTTCCTGTCAGGCCACTCGATCGGCGAGATCGCGGCCGCGCACGTCGCGGGTGTCTTCTCTCTGGACGACGCTTGCACGCTGGTGGCGGCCCGTGGCCGCCTGATGCAGGCACTGCCCGCCGGCGGGGCGATGATCGCCCTCCAGGCCTCGGAGGACGAGGTCCTGCCGCTGCTGACCGACCGGGTGAGCCTCGCGGCGGTCAACGGCCCACAGGCCGTTGTGATCGCGGGTGATGAGGACGCGGCGGTCGCGATCGCGGAGTCGTTCGCCGACCGCAAGTCCAAGCGGCTGACGGTCAGCCACGCGTTCCACTCACCGCACATGGACGGCATGCTCGACGCATTCCGCGAGGTCGTCGAAGGGCTGTCCTTCGGCGCCCCCCGCATCCCGGTCGTCTCCAACCTGACTGGTGCACTGGTCACCGGCGAGATGGCCTCGGCGGAGTTCTGGGTGCGGCACGTCCGCGAGGCGGTCCGCTTCCTCGACGGCATCCGCGCCCTGGAGGGCGCGGGCGTGACGACGTACGTCGAGCTCGGCCCCGACGGTGTTCTCTCGGCTCTCGGCCAGGAGTGCCTCAGCGTCGGCGGGGCGGCGTTCGCTCCCGTCGTACGGAAGGGCCGTCCTGAGACCGAGACGGCGATGGCCGCTCTGGCGCAGAGCCATGTCCGTGGGATCCACGTCGACTGGCAGGCGGTCTACGGAACGGGCGCCGTCCGGGTCGACCTGCCGACGTACGCCTTCCAGCGCCGGCGGTACTGGCCGGAGACGGCTCTCGTGCGACGCGGTGACGTGATCACTCGGTCGGACATCGACGGCTGGCGTTACCAGGTGTCGTGGAAGCCGCTGACCGTGTCGGGCGGGACGCTGGGTGGCGAGTGGGTCGTTGTCGCGGGCGAGGACGAGTCCTTGGCCGCTGGTGTGGTGGATGCGCTGGCCGGGGGTGGGGCTGAGGTCCGCCTGGTTGTTGTTGAGCCGGGTACGGATCGTGCGGCTCTGGCTGGGCTGTTGTCCGGTGCGGGTGCCGTCGCTGGTGTGGTGTCGCTGCTCGCGCTGGATGAGTCGGCCGGAGTCGTCGCCACGGCTGGTTTGGTGCAGGCGTTGGGTGATGCCGGGGTGGAGGCGCCGCTGTGGTGCCTGACCCGTGGTGCGGTGAGTGTGGGCAGGTCGGATCGTCTGGTGTCGGCCGTCCAGGCTCAGGTCTGGGGTCTCGGCCGTGTGGCCGCTCTGGAGATTCCGGGGCGCTGGGGTGGTCTGGTTGACCTGCCTGAGGTGTGGGACGAGCGGGCGATGTCTCGCCTGGTGGGTGTGCTGGGCGGTGCTGGTGAGGACCAGGTCGCGGTGCGGTCGTCCGGGGTCTTCGGACGCCGGCTCGTACGGGCGACCGGTGGTGCTGCGTCCACGTCATGGACGCCGTCCGGCACCGTTCTGGTGACCGGTGGTACGGGTGCTCTGGGTGGCCGGGTCGCTCGTTGGCTGGCCGGTGCGGGCGCGGAGCGTCTGGTGCTGACCAGCCGTCGGGGCGCTGACGCTCCGGGTGCGGCTGAGCTGGTGGCGGAGCTGTCGGGGCTGGGTGTTGAGGTGTCGGTCGTGGCGTGTGACGCCTCCGACCGGGATGCCCTGCGCGTGCTGCTGGAGGCTGAGGCCGACACGCTCACGGCGGTCGTTCACACGGCCGGGATCCTCGATGACGGTGTCCTCGACGCCCTCACCCCCGACCGCTTTGAGAGCGTGCTGCGGGCGAAGGCGACCTCCGCTCTCAACCTGCACGAGCTGACCGTCGAGCTTGGTATCGAGCTCTCCGCGTTCGTGCTGTTCTCCTCCATGACCGGCACCATCGGTACCGCCGGCCAGGCCAACTACGCCGCCGCGAACGCCTACCTCGACGCCCTCGCCGAGCAGCGGCGCGCCGCCGGGCTGGCCGCCACCTCGATCGCGTGGGGTCCCTGGGCCGAAGGTGGCATGGCCGCCGACGAGGCGCTGGACGCCCGGATGCGGCGGGGTGGCGTGCCGCCCATGAACGCCGAATCGGCCATCGAGGCCCTTCACCGGGCCCTCGGCGCGAACGACACCGCCGTCACCGTCGTGGACGTGGACTGGGGCCGATTCGCCCCCGGCTTCACCGCCGTGCGCCCCAGCAGCCTCCTCGCCGAACTGCCCGAGGCCCGCAACGCCCTCGCCCCGCGCGCGGGCGACGGCGACGAAGGCCGGACCGGCGACAGGACGCCCGATGGCCGCCACTCCCTCGTACAGCGGCTGGCGGGGCTCTCCGCCGCCGAGCGGGACCGGGCGCTGCTCGATCTCGTGCGCAAGGAGGTCGCCGCGGTCCTCGGCCACGCCGGCGCGGAGAGCGTCGGCGCGGGACGGGCGTTCAAGGAGCTCGGTTTCGACTCCCTGACGGCTGTCGAGCTGCGCAACCGCCTGGGTGCGGCCACCGGGCTCCGGCTCCCGGCCACGCTGATCTACGACTACCCGACCTCCGCCGACCTGGCGGAGCACCTGCTCGGCGAACTGCTCGGCACGGAGGCCGAGGTGGCCGCCCTCGCCCCGGTGGCGAGGGCCGTGGACGACGACCCGATCGCGATCGTCGCGATGAGCTGCCGCTTCCCGGGCGGTGTCCGCACCCCCGAGGACCTCTGGCAGCTGCTGGCCACCGGCGGCGACGCCATCGGTGAGTTCCCGGCCGACCGCGGCTGGGACGCCGAGTCACTGTTCGGGCCGCGGTCCGAGCAGGACACCTCCTACGCCCGTGAGGGTGGATTCCTCTACGACGTCGCGCAGTTCGACCCCGGCTTCTTCGGGATCTCGCCGCGCGAGGCCCTCGCCATGGACCCCCAGCAGCGGCTGCTCCTGGAGACCTCCTGGGAGGCCTTCGAGCGGGCCGGTATCGACCCGTCGTCGATGCGCGGCACGCAGGCCGGCGTGTTCGTCGGCACCAACGGCCAGGACTACCTCTCGCTCGTGCTCAACTCCGCCGACGGAGGCGACGGGTTCATGAGCACCGGCAACTCCGCGAGCGTCGTCTCCGGGCGGCTCTCCTACGTGTTCGGTCTCGAAGGCCCGGCCGTCACCGTCGACACCGCGTGCTCGGCGTCGCTCGTGGCCCTGCACCTCGCGGTGCAGGCGCTCCGGAGCGGCGAGTGCTCGATCGCTCTCGCCGGCGGTGTCACCGTGATGTCCACGCCGGGGGCGTTCGTCGAGTTCAGCCGACAGGGCGGGCTCGCCGCCGACGGCCGTATCAAGGCGTTCGCGGCGGCTGCCGACGGTACGGGCTGGGGCGAGGGTGTCGGCATGCTGCTCGTGGAGCGGCTGTCGGATGCCCGGCGCAACGGTCACCCGGTGCTCGCGGTGGTCCGGGGTTCGGCGATCAACCAGGACGGTGCGAGCAACGGTCTGACGGCGCCCAACGGCCCCTCTCAGCAGCGGGTCATCCGCCAGGCCCTGGCGAGTGCGGGTCTGTCGGCCGCCGAGGTGGACGCGGTGGAGGCGCACGGTACGGGTACCCGGCTCGGGGATCCGATCGAGGCGCAGGCGCTGCTGGCGACGTACGGCCAGGAGCGTCCGGGCGACCAGCCGCTCCTGCTGGGCTCCATCAAGTCCAACATCGGTCACACGCAGGCCGCCGCCGGTGTCGCTGGCGTCATCAAGATGGTGCTCGCAATGCAGCACGGGGTGCTCCCGCAGACCCTGCACGTCAACGAGCCCACCCCGCACGTCGACTGGACGGCGGGCGACATCGCCCTCCTCACCGAGCAGCGCGCGTGGCCGGAGACCGGCCGTCCGCGCCGGGCCGGCATCTCCTCCTTCGGCGTGAGCGGTACGAACGCGCACACCATCCTGGAGCAGGCACCGGAGGTCCCCGAGGCGGTGGAGGCCGCGAGCCCCGCCCCGTGGCCGTGGATCCTGTCGGGCAGGACCGAAGCCGCCCTGCGTGACCAGGCGGTCCGACTCCTGGCGCACCTCGCCGGGGACGGCGAGCCGCGTCCGGTGGACGTCGGCCACTCGCTCGCGACCGGCCGGGCGCTGCTCGACCACCGCGCCGTGCTCGTGGCGGGGGAGCGGGAGGAGTACCGCGAGGCGCTGACCGCGCTGGCTGCGGGCGACTCCGCCGCCGCAGTCACCCGTGGCGTGGCGGGCGCCGAACAGCAGGTGGCGTTCCTGTTCACCGGGCAGGGCAGCCAGCGGCTCGGGATGGGGCGTGAGCTGTACGACGCTCACCCGGTGTTCGCGGACGCGCTGGACGGGATCTGCGCCCACATGGACGCGCACCTCGAACTGCCGCTGAAGCAGGTGCTGTTCGACGTTGAAGCGGAGCTGCTGGACCGTACGGGGTACACGCAGCCCGCGTTGTTCGCGGTCGAGGTGGCGCTGTTCCGGCTCGTGGAGAGCTGGGGTCTGCGGCCGGACTTCCTGTCCGGGCATTCCATCGGTGAGATCGCCGCGGCGCACGTGGCCGGGGTGTTCTCCCTGGAGGACGCCTGCACGCTGGTCGCGGCCCGCGGCCGCCTGATGCAGGAACTGCCGTCCGGCGGCGTGATGATCGCCGTCCAGGCCTCGGAGGAGGAGATCCTGCCGCTGCTGACGGACCGTGTCAGCATCGCGGCCGTCAACGGTCCGCTGTCGGTCGTGGTGGCCGGTGACGAGGATGCGGCGGCCGCGGTCGCGGCCGCGTTCCCCGACCGCAAGTCCAAGCGGCTCACCGTGAGCCACGCGTTCCACTCGCCGCACATGGACGGCATGCTGGCCGACTTCCGCAAGGTCGCCGAGGGGATCACGTACGGCAGCCCCCGCATCCCGGTCGTCTCCAACCTGACCGGCGTCCTCGTCACTGACGAGATGGGCTCCGCCGACTTCTGGGTCCGCCACGTCCGCGACGCCGTCCGCTTCCTCGACGGCATCCGCGCCCTCGAAGCCGCCGGGGTGACGACGTACGTCGAGCTCGGCCCCGACGGCGTGCTCTCCGCCCTCGCCCAGGACTGTGTGACGGCGGACGCCACGTTCGTGCCCCTGCTCCGCAAGGGACGGGCCGAAGCCGAGACGCTCGTCACCGCCCTCGGGCGGGCCCACGTCCACGGCGTCACCGTCGACTGGTCGGCCTTCTACTCCGGTTCCGGCGCCCGGCGCGTCGACCTGCCCACGTACGCCTTCCAGCACGAGCGTTACTGGGTCGACTCGTTCGTCGCGCCGGAGGACGCCGCCTCGCTCGGCGTCGAGCCGGCCGGGCACCCCCTGCTCGGCGCGGCGGTCGAGCTTCCGGACACGGGCGGGTTCCTGTTCACCGGCCGGCTCTCCCGCCGTACGCACCCGTGGCTGGCCGATCACGTCGTGGCCGACTCGGTGGTCGTGCCCGGCGCGGCCTTCGTCGAACTGGCCCTGCGGGCCGGGGACGAGGCCGGATGCGGGCAGGTGCGGGAGCTGGCCCTGGAGGCGCCGCTCGTGCTCCCCGAGGACGGGGCCGTACAGCTCCGGCTCACCGTGGGCGGCGCGGACGACGACGGACGCCGCTCCGTGCAGGTGCACAGCCGTCCGGAGGCGACCGACGGCGACGCCCCGGACGGCGCGGCCTGGTCCCGGCACGCCACCGGGTTCCTCACGGCGACCGGTGAAACGGCCGCCGCCGACGCCACCGGGCCGTGGCCGCCCACCGGCGCCGAGGAAGTCTCCACCGAGGCGGTCTACGACCGGCTCACGGCGGCCGGGCTCCACCACGGGCCCGCTCTGAAGACCCTGACCCGGGTCTGGGTGCGGGGCGACGAGGTCTTCGCGCAGGCACGGCTGTCCGGTGAACCGCACGCCCCGACGGGCGGGTTCGCCCTTCACCCGGCGCTGCTCGACACCGCCGTGCAGGCGCTGGCGGCCGTGGGCGCCGCCGGCCGCGAGCCGCTGACCTGGCACGGAGTACGGCTGCACGCGGCCGGAGCGGACGCGCTGCGCCTGCGGATCACCCCCGACGGCACGGACACCGTGTCCGTCGAGCTGGCCGACGAGCAGGGCGCGCCCGTCGCGTCGGTCGAGGCCCTGGTGACCCGGCACATCGACGTCGAGCGGTTCACGGTGGCCCCGGAAGGCGCGCACGACGCGCTGTTCCGGCTCGACTGGGTCCGTACGCCGGTGCCGGCCCGGCCGGCCGCCACGACCCTGGTGGTCATCGGCGACGCCGACGGTGGCGACGCCGCCGGTCAGTCGCTCCTCGCCGCCGCCCTCGAGGGCGCGGGCGTCCCCGTCGCGAAGTACGAGGACCTCGCCGCGCTCGACGAGGCCGTCACGGCCGGCCGGCAGCCGGTGCCCGGCACCGTGGTCGTGCCGTTCATGACGGCCACCGGCACCCCGGCCGAGCAGGCCGGCGCCCTCCTCGCGCAGGAGGTACGCGACGTGACGCACCGGGCGCTCGCGGCCGTGCAGGGCTGGCTGGACAACGGCCGGTTCGCCGGCGCGCGCCTCGCCCTCGTCACCAGGGGTGCCGTGGCCGCCCACACCGACGCCGAGGCCGGCGACCTCGCCCACGCCCCGGTGTGGGGCCTGCTGCGAGCCGCGCAGACCGAGCACCCCGACCGGTTCGTCCTCGTCGACCTCGATGACGCGGACCTCTCCGGCCGGGCCCTCGCGGGCGCCCTCGCGACGGACGAACCCGAACTGGCCGTACGGGGCGGGGCGCTGTACGCACCCCGTCTCGCCCGGGTCGGTGCCCAGGCGCCGGCCGACGGCGACGCGGTGTCCCGTATCGACACGCGCGGCACCGTCCTGGTCACCGGGGCCGGCGGCGGACTCGCCGGTCTCCTCGCCCGCCACCTGGTCGCCGAACACGGGGTACGGCACCTGCTGCTCACGGGCCGCAGGGGCGCCGACACCGACACCGCCGCCGAACTCACCGAACAGCTGGGCGCGCTGGGTGCCCAGGTCACGTGGGCGGCGTGCGACGTCGCCGACCGGGACGCGCTGGCCGCGCTGCTGGCCTCCGTACCGGCCGAGCGTCCGCTGACGGCGGTCGTGCACACAGCGGCCGTTCTGGACGACGGCGTCGTCGACCTGCTCACCCCCGAGCGGGTGGACCGGGTCATGCGGCCCAAGGTCGACGGGGCGCTCCACCTGCACGAGCTGACGCGTCACCTCGACCTGTCGGCGTTCGTCCTCTTCTCCGCCGCCGCCGGTACCCTCGGCGGCGCGGGTCAGGCCAACTACGCGGCGGCGAACGTCTTCCTCGACGCCCTCGCCCGGCACCGCCGGGCCCACGGTCTCACCGCGCTGTCCCTGGTGTGGGGCATGTGGGCCGAGGAACGCGGCATGGCGGGTCGGCTCACCGAGGCGGAGCGGGCACGCGCCGCGCGCGGCGGTGTCGCACCGCTGTCGGCGCGGGAGGGCCTGGCGCTCTTCGACCTGGCCCTGGCGGCGGACGACGAGCCGGTCCTGCTGCCGGTCGGGATCGACCTGCCGACCCTGCGGGCCCGGGCCGCGGACGGCGGGATCCTGCCGATGTTCCGCGGTCTGGTCCGGACCCCGGTACGGCATCGGCGGCCGGCGGCCACGGCACCCGGCGCGCACCGTGCCGAGGAGGCCACCGCGGCCACCGGGGCGGGCGAGCTGACACTGGCGCAGCGGCTGGCCGAGCTGTCGGCCGCCGAACGGGAGCGGACCGTACTGAACCTGGTACGGGGCCAGGTGGCCGCCGTCCTCGGGTACAAGTCGGCGGAACACGTCGGCGAGGAGCAGGCGTTCAAGGAGCTGGGCTTCGACTCGCTGACCGCGGTCGAACTGCGCAACCGGCTCGGCGCGGCCGCCGGGCTCCGGCTGCCGGCCACCCTCGTGTACGACTACCCGAACCCGGCCGCCCTCGCCCGGCAGCTGCTGAGCGAGGTCGCCCCCGAGGGCACGGGCGGGCGCAAGCTCTCCGTACTGGAGGAACTCGACCGCCTGGAAAGCACCTTCGCCTCGCTCGACCCGACGGAACTGTCCGACGCGGCCGGCGACGACGCGGCCCACGCACGCGTCGCGGTGCGTCTCCAGACCCTGCTGGCGCAGTGGAACGACGCCCGTCGGACGGAAGGCGACAGCGCGGCCGACGCGATCGAGGACGCGAGCGACGACGAACTGTTCGCCCTCATCGACAAGAAGTTCGGCCAGGGCTGAACCCCAGCCACCCCCAGGCCGTACCGCCGGAACCCCTGTTCCGGCGGTACGGCCACGGGCTTCCCGAATTTCCTCAAATATCCTCGGGTCCCCCTGACTCCCCTGAACTCCCCTGAATTCTTTTGAGTCCTCCACGGTCTCGATCACGCGAATAGGTGAAGCGCCAGTGGCGAACGAAGCAAAGCTCCGCGAATACCTCAAGAAGGTCACGACGGATCTCGATGAGGCGTACGGACGTCTTCGGGACATCGAGAGCCAGGCACACGAGCCCATCGCCATCACGGCCATGAGTTGCCGTTTCCCCGGCGGCGTGAGCTCTCCCGAAGAACTGTGGGACCTGCTGGCCACCGGCGGCGACGCCCTCACCGAATTCCCCACGGACCGCGGCTGGGACCTGGACCACCTTTTCTCCGACGACCCCGACGGCCAGGGCACCTCGACCACCCGCGAGGGCGGGTTCCTCAGCGCCGCCTCCGCGTTCGACGCCCAGTTCTTCGGGATCTCCCCGCGCGAGGCCATGGCGATGGACCCGCAGCAGCGGCTGCTCCTGGAGACCTCCTGGGAGGCGTTCGAGCGGGCCGGCATCGACCCGAACCTGTTGCGCGGCAGCCAGTGCGGCGTGTTCGTCGGCATGAACGGCTCGGACTACCTCACCCCGCTCCTGGAGGCGGCCGAGGACTACGCCGGCCACCTCGGCACCGGCAACGCCTCCAGCGTGCTGTCCGGGCGGCTCTCCTACACCTTCGGCCTCGAAGGCCCCGCCGTCACCGTCGACACCGCCTGCTCGGCCTCGCTCGTCGCCCTCCACCTCGCGGCGCAGGCGCTGCGGGCCGGGGAATGCTCGCTGGCCGTCGCGGGCGGCGTGCACGTGATGTCCACCCCCGGGCTCTTCGTGGAGTTCAGCAAGCAGCGCGGACTGTCCTCGGACGGCCGCTGCAAGGCGTTCGCGGCGGGAGCCGACGGCTTCGGCCCGGCGGAGGGCGTGGGCGTCCTGCTCCTGGAGCGGCTCTCCGACGCGCGCAAGAACGGGCGTCCGGTGCTGGCCGTGGTCCGGGGCTCCGCGATCAACCAGGACGGTGCGAGCAACGGCCTGACGGCGCCGAACGGTCCCTCGCAGCAGCGCGTGATCCGCCAGGCCCTGGCCAACGCCCGGCTGTCCGCCGATCAGGTGGACGTGGTGGAGGCGCACGGCACGGGCACGTCGCTGGGCGACCCGATCGAGGCGCAGGCGCTGCTGGCGACCTACGGGCAGGACCGCCCGGCCGAGCAGCCGCTGCTGCTGGGGTCGGTGAAGTCGAACATCGGGCACACGCAGGCCGCGGCCGGCGTGGCCGGTGTGATCAAGATGGTGCTGGCCATGCGGCACGGGGTGCTCCCGCAGAGCCTCCACATCGACGAGCCGTCGCCCCACGTGGACTGGGAGTCCGGCACGGTCGCGCTGCTCACGGAGCAGACGGCATGGCCCGAGACGACGCACCCGCGTCGTGCGGGTGTGTCGTCGTTCGGGTTCAGTGGGACGAACGCGCATGTGATCGTGGAGCAGGCGCCGGAGGCGGAGGCGGACGCGGCTGAGACTGACGTTCGCTCTGGGATGCCGGTGGTGCCGTGGGTGCTGTCGGGCAAGAGTGCGGGGGCGTTGCGGGGTCAGGCGGAGCGGCTCGCTGGTTGGCTGGCGGGTGTGCCGGGTGTGGATCCGGTGGATGTGGGCTGGTCGTTGGCGTCGACGCGTGCGGGTCTGGATCACCGGGCGGTCGTTTTTGGTGATCATGTGGCTGGTGTGGCCGCGGTGGCGTCGGGTTCGCTGGCCACCAGTGTGGTGACCGGGTCGGTGGTCGGGGGCAAGACGGCGTTCGTGTTCCCGGGTCAGGGCTCGCAGTGGCTGGGCATGGCGGCGGGGCTGCTGGATGCCTCACCCGTGTTCGCCGCGCGGGTGGGGGAGTGCGCGAAGGCGCTGGAGCCGTTCACGGACTGGTCGTTGACCGACGTTCTGCGCGGTGTCGAGGGTGCACCTTCCCTTGACCGGGTGGATGTCGTGCAGCCGGCGCTGTTCGCGGTGATGGTGTCGCTGGCCGAGGTGTGGCGTGCGGCGGGCGTGCGTCCGGGTGCGGTGATCGGGCACTCGCAGGGCGAGATCGCGGCCGCCTGCGTCGCCGGGATCCTCTCCCTCGAGGACGCGGCCCGGGTCGTGGCCCTGCGGAGTCAGGCCATCGGCCGTGTGCTGGCGGGGCTGGGCGGCATGGTCTCCGTGCCGCTGCCGGCGAAGGAGGTCCGGGAGCGGATCGCGTCGTGGGGTGAGGAGCGGATCTCCGTCGCCGCTGTCAACGGCCCCTCGTCGGTGGTGGTGTCGGGTGAGGTCCAGGCGCTGGAGGAGCTTCTTGCTGCCTGTGAGGCGGACGGGGTTCGTGCCAAGCGGATCGCCGTGGACTACGCCTCCCACTCCGCTCAGGTGGAGCTGCTCCGCGAGGAGCTCGACACCCTCCTCGCTCCGATCGTCCCCCAGTCGGCGGAGGTTCCGTTCCTCTCCACGGTCACCGGGGAGTGGGTCAACGGAACCGAGCTGGATGCCGGTTACTGGTTCCGCAACCTGCGTCAGACGGTGGAGCTGGAGCAGGCGACTCGCACCCTCCTTGAGCAGGGTTTCGGTGTGTTCGTCGAGTCGAGTCCGCACCCGGTGTTGACGGTCGGCATGCAGGAGACCGTCGAGGACGCGGGCCGCGAAGCCGCGATCCTGGGTTCCCTGCGCCGTAACGAAGGCGGTCTGGAGCGTTTCTGGCTCTCCCTCGGCGAGGCCTATGTGCGTGGTGTGGCCGTCGACTGGGACGCCGTCTTCGCCGGTACCGGCGCGCAGCGCGTGGACCTGCCGACCTATGCCTTCCAGTCGCAGCGGTTCTGGCCCGAGGCCGCGCCGGTCGAAGCCGGTGAAGTGCCCGCGGAGAGCGTGATCGACGCCCGCTTCTGGGACGCCGTCGAACGCGAGGACGTCACGGCCCTGGCCGAGGCTCTGGCTTTTGACACCCCCGACGCCGTCCATTCGCTGGGCACGGTGCTGCCCGGCCTGTCCTCCTGGCGGCGGCAGAGCCGTGAGCAGTCCACGGTCGACGGCTGGCGCTACCGGGTCACGTGGAAGCAGCAGGCCGATGCCGCGTCCAAGCCCCGGCTCTCGGGATCCTGGCTCGTGGTCGTGCCCGAGGCCGGGGCCGGTGACACGGCCGCCGCTGTCCTTCGTACGCTCGCCGACCGCGGCGCGGAGGTCCGTACCGTCACCGTGGCCGCCGACGCGGCCGGCTGGGAAGCGCTGACCGCCGCCCTGAAGGCCGCCACGGACGGGGCGCCCGTCCCCGCCGGGGTGCTGTCCCTCCTCGCCCTCGGCGACGACGGCGCCTTTGCCGCCGGGCTCGCGCTCTCCCAGGCCCTCGGCGACGCCGAGGTGGCCGCGCCGCTGTGGTGCGTCACCCGCGGCGCGGTCGCCGCCGGGCGGACCGACCGGATCGCGGACCCGGACCAGGCGCTCATCTGGGGCCTCGGCCGCGTCGCCTCCATGGAGCAGGGGGGCCGTTGGGGCGGCCTGATCGACCTGCCCGGCACGGAACACGCCGTGGACGACCGGACCCTCGACCGGCTGGCCGGGGTCCTCGCCGGGGACGCCGCCGAGGACCAGGTGGCCCTGCGGGCCTCGGGGCTCTTCGTACGACGTCTCGTACGGGCCCGGCTGGCCGAGACCCCCGCGGTGCGCGAGTGGCGTCCGGCCGGGACGACGCTGGTCACCGGTGGTACGGGCGTCGTCGGTGCGCAGGTGGCGCGCTGGCTGGCCGAGAACGGCGCCGAGCACCTGCTGCTCGCCAGCCGTCGCGGGGCCGACGCGCCCGGCGCGGACGGGCTGCGCGACGAACTGACCGCGCTCGGCGCCCAGGTCACGCTCGCCGCCTGCGACGTCGGCGACCGCGACGCCCTCGCCGACCTCCTCGCCTCCGTCCCCGCCGACCAGCCGCTCACCGCGGTGATCCACGCCGCGGCGGTCGTCGACGACGGGGTCATCGAGACGCTCGCGCCCGAGCAGGTGGCCGCCGTCCTACGGGTCAAGGTGGACGCGACGCGGCACCTGCACGAACTGACCCGCGACCTCGACCTGTCCGCGTTCGTCCTCTTCTCCTCCTTCGCCGCCACCTTCGGCGCCCCCGGCCAGGGCAACCAGGCACCCGGCAACGCGTTCCTCGACGCCTTCGCCGAGTACCGGCGCGCCGCCGGGCTGCCCGCCACCTCCCTCGCCTGGGGCCCCTGGGGCAGCGCGGCCGGGGACGACAGCGCGGCGGGCGACCGGATGCGCCGCCACGGCATCATCGCGATGGCGCCCGAGCGGACCCTGGCATCGCTCCGGCACGCCCTGGACCGCGACGAGACCACGCTGACCCTGGTCGACATGGACTGGAAGCGGTTCACCCTCGCCTTCACCGCCGACCGGCCGCGGCCGCTGCTCCTGGAGCTCCCCGAGGCCCGGCGCGTCATCGAGAGCGCGGAACGGGAGTCCACCGAGGACCTGGCCGGGGGAGTGCCGCTCAGCACGCAGCTCGCCGGGCTGCCCGACGTCGAGCAGGAGCGCCTGCTGCTCGACCTGGTCCGTACGGCCGTGGCCGCCGTCCTCGGGCACGCCGACCTCACGGCCGTCGAGGCCGGGCGGGCCTTCAAGGAGCTGGGCTTCGACTCCCTCACCTCCGTCGAGCTGCGCAACCGCCTGGGCGCGGTGAGCGGCCTGAAGCTGCCGGCCAGCCTGGTCTTCGACCACCCCACCCCCGCCGCCGTCGCCGCATTCCTGCGCGCCGGGATCGTGCCCGACGCCGTGGCGGGAGGGGCCCCGCTGCTGGAGGAGCTCGACAAGCTGGAGGCCGTACTCGAACGCGGCACCGCCGACAACGTCGTACGGGCCCGGGTGACGATGCGGCTCCAGTCGCTGCTGGCCAAGTGGAACGACAGTGACGACCCGGCCGGGCGGCACTCCGGCACGACCGCCGCGGACGGCCCCGCAACCGGCATCGGCCCCGACGGCGAGGCCGGCGCACCGGACGCCGCCCGCGACGAGGCGGAGCAGCTCCAGGACGCCAGCGACGAGGAGCTTTTCGCGTTCATCAATGAGGGCCTCGGACGTTATTGACGGCTTGCCGATTATTGGTGAAGATGGCCCGCGCCCCCTGATTAATTGACCGGGGGTTAACTGCCCCCTATGCACTCCTCCACCCAGGGGTGTGTAGGGGGCAGTTAGGGGTTGTAGGGGAGATTGAACCGGAATTAGCCTGCCACCGAGCAGTCGCTTCCCTCGACAACGTGAAGCGGCCGCATTTCCGATGTCATTCTCGGCTCTGCACTCAGTTTTCTGATGCCGTCTGCTGCAAATGGGTGGTTGCGTTAAATGGCGAATGAAGAGACGCTGCGGGACTACCTGAAGCTGGCGACAGCGGATCTGCAGCAGACGCGTCAGCGGCTGCGCGAGATCGAGGCCCGGAACCAGGACCCCATCGCCATCGTCGGCATGGGCTGCCGCTATCCCGGAGGCGCGACCTCGCCGGAGGAGCTGTGGCAGCTGGTCGTCGACGGCGTCGACGCCATCACCGGCTTCCCGGTCGAGCGCGGCTGGGACATGGAGACCGTCTACCACCCCGACCCTGAGCACCCGGGCACCAGTTACGCCAACCAGGGCGGCTTCGTCCAGGACTTCGCCCGGTTCGACCCCTCGCTCTTCGGGATCTCCCCGCGCGAGGCCCTCGCCATGGACCCGCAGCAGCGGCTCCTCCTGGAAACCTCGTGGGAGGCCTTCGAGCGCGCGGGCATCGACCCGACCTCGATGCGCGGCAAGCAGGTCGGCGTGTTCGTCGGCACGAGCAACCACGACTACCTGACGGCCCTGCTGAGCTCCTCCGAGAACGTCGAGGGCTACCTGGGAACCGGCAACGCGGCGAGCGTCGCCTCGGGCCGGCTCTCGTACACCTTCGGCCTCGAAGGTCCGGCGG
Source organism: Streptomyces nojiriensis (assembly GCF_017639205.1). Taxonomy (NCBI): domain Bacteria; kingdom Bacillati; phylum Actinomycetota; class Actinomycetes; order Kitasatosporales; family Streptomycetaceae; genus Streptomyces; species Streptomyces nojiriensis. Next base: position 7,923,683 of record NZ_CP071139.1, read on the forward strand.
TCACCGTCGACACCGCCTGCTCCTCCTCGCTCGTCGCCCTGCACCTCGCGGTGCAGGCGCTGCGCAACGGAGAGTGCTCGCTCGCCCTCGCCGGCGGCGCCACCCTGATGTCCGCGCCCGGCACGTTCATCGACTACAGCAAGCAGCGCGGCCTGGCCACCGACGGCCGCTGCAAGGCGTTCTCACCGGACGCCGACGGCTTCAGCCTCGCCGAAGGCGTCGGTGTCCTGCTCGTGGAGCGGCTCTCCGACGCCCGACGCAAGGGCCACCACGTCCTGGCCGTCATCCGCGGCTCGGCCGTCAACCAGGACGGCGCCAGCAACGGCCTGACCGCGCCCAACGGCCCCTCGCAGCAGCGCGTCATCCTCCAGGCGCTCTCCAACGCCCGGCTCACGCCCGCCGACGTGGACGCCGTCGAGGCGCACGGCACCGGAACCGGCCTCGGAGACCCCATCGAGGCGCAGGCCATCATCGCCACGTACGGTCAGGACCGCCCCGAGGGCCGGCCGCTGTGGCTGGGCTCCCTCAAGACCAACATCGGCCACGCGCAGGCCGCCGCAGGCGTCGCCGGAGTCATCAAGAGCGTCATGGCGATGCGCAGCGGCGTACTGCCGCGCACCCTGCACGTGAGCGAGCCGACCCCGCACGTCGACTGGTCGGCGGGCGAGGTGTCGCTGCTCACCGAGGCGCGCCCCTGGCCGCAGCACGGCGGGCCGCGCCGGATCGGCGTCTCGTCGTTCGGCATGAGCGGCACCAACGCGCACATCATCCTGGAGGGCGCCGAGGCACCCGCCGAAGCCACCGGCGACCGGCAGGCCGATGCCGATGCCGCCGACGGCGTCCTCCCCGGCGCCGAGCCGGCCGCCCTGCCGCCCGTCCTGCCCGTCGTCCTGTCCGGCAAGACCGAGCCCGCTCTGCGGGCGCAGGCGGCCGCACTGCACGCCCACCTCACGACCCGGCCCGGCCTCCGTGTCGAGGACGTCGCCTGCGCGCAGGCGCTCACCCGGGCCGCCCTGGACCGCCGTGCGGCGGTCGTCGCCCAGGACCGGGACGAACTGCTGGCCGGGCTCGCGGCGCTCGCCGAGGGCCGCCAGTCGGCCGACGCGGTCGAGGGGAGCGCCACCGAGGGCAAGCTGGCGTTCCTGTTCACGGGACAGGGCAGCCAGCGCCTCGGCATGGGGCGCGAACTGTACGAGACCTACCCGGTGTTCGCACAGGCCTTGGACGCCGTGTGCGCGCGCTTCGACGTACAGCTCGAACTGCCGCTGAAGGACGTCCTGTTCGGGGACGACGCGGCTGTGCTGGACCGGACGGAGTACACGCAGCCGGCGCTGTTCGCGGTCGAGGTGGCGCTGTTCCGGCTCGTCGAGAGCTGGGGTCTGAAGCCGGACTTCCTGTCCGGTCACTCGATCGGTGAGATCGCTGCCGCGCACGTCGCCGGGGTCCTGTCCTTGGAGGACGCGTGCGCGCTGGTCGCGGCCCGCGGCCGTCTCATGCAGGCGCTGCCGTCCGGTGGCGTGATGATCGCGGTCCAGGCCTCGGAGGACGAGGTCCTGCCGCTGCTCACCGACCGCGTGAGCATCGCGGCCGTCAACGGCCCGCGCTCGGTGGTCATCGCCGGTGACGAGGACGCGGCGGTCGCCGTCGCGGAGTCGTTCGCCGACCGGAAGACGAAGCGGCTGACGGTCAGCCACGCGTTCCACTCGCCGCACATGGACGGCATGCTGGCGGACTTCCGCCGGGTGGTGGAGGGGCTGTCGTTCGAGGCCCCCCGTATCCCGGTCGTGTCCAACCTGACCGGCGCCCTCGTCACCGACGAGATGGGTTCCGCCGACTTCTGGGTGCGGCACGTCCGCGACGCCGTCCGCTTCCTCGACGGCATCCGCTGGCTGGAGAGCCGCGGGGTCACCGCCTACGTCGAGATCGGCCCCGGCGGCGTCCTGTCCGCCCTCGGCCAGGACTGCCAGACCGCTACCGGCCCCCGCGCCGCCGCCTTCCTGCCCGCGCTGCGCACCGGCCGCCCCGAAGCGCGGTCCCTGACCGCCGCCGTCGCCGGCGCCCACGTCCGCGGGCTCTCCCCGGACTGGGCCACCCGCTTCGCCGGGACCGGCGCGCGCCGCGCCGAGCTGCCGACGTACGCCTTCCAGCGCGACCTCTACTGGCCCCGCGACCCCTTCACCGACCTGAGCGAACCCGCCGACGGCCGCGAACTCGGCCTCACCGACGCCAAGTTCTGGGAGGTCGTCGACAGCGAGGACCTGGCCGCCCTCGCCGAGACCCTCGGCGTCGACGGCGACGAACCGCTCAGCGGCGTGCTGCCCGCGCTCTCCGCCTGGCACCGCCGCAACCGCGACCGCGACACCGTGGGCGGCTGGCGCTACCGCGTCACCTGGAAGCCGCTCACCGACACCGCGCCCGCCCCGCCGGCCGGGCACTGGCTCCTCGTGGTGCCCGCCGGTCACACCGACGCCCCGTGGACCGTCGCCGCCGCCCAGATCCTGGCCGCACGCGGTGTCACCGTCAGCAGCGTGACCGTCGACGCGACGGCCGACGACCGGGCCGCCCTCGCCCGCAGCATCACCGAAGCCGTCACCGGCGCAGCGGAGGCCGGCGCCCCCGCCGGCGTACTCTCGCTGCTCGCCTTCGACGAGCGGCCGCACCCCGAGGACGCGGCGCTGCCCGCCGGGCTCGCCGCCACCCTCGCCCTCGTCCAGGCACTGGGCGACGCCGACGTGGACGCCCCCCTGTGGGCCGCCACCCGCGGCGCGGTGTCCACGGGGCGTTCCGACCGGCTCACCGGCCTCGCCCAGGCACCGCTCTGGGGCCTCGGCCGTACCGCCTCCCTCGAACTGCCCGCTCGCTGGGGCGGCTTGGTCGACCTGCCCGCGACCCCCGACGAGCGCGCCGCGGGCCGGCTCGCCGACGTCCTGGGCAGCCTCGGCACGGAGGACCACCTCGCCGTACGGTCCACCGGCGTGTTCGTCCGCAGGCTGACCCGGGCCCCCCAGGAGCAGGCCCCCGCCACCGAGTGGTCCACCTCCGGGACCGCTCTCGTCACCGGCGGCACCGGTGCGCTCGGCCGCCACGTGGCCCGCTGGCTCGCCCGTAGCGGCGCCGAGCACCTGCTGCTGGTGAGCCGGCGCGGCCCCGACGCCGACGGCGCGCCGGAACTCGCAGCCGAACTGCGCGAACTGGGCACCCAGGTCACCCTCGCGGCCTGCGACGTGGCCGACCGCGACGCCGTGGCCGAGCTCCTCGCCACCGTCCCGGCGGCCTTCCCCCTGACCACCGTCGTCCACGCCGCCGGCGTGCTCGACGACGGAGTCCTCGACGCGCAGACGCCGAGGCGCCTGGCGGACGTCATGCGCCCCAAGGCCCACGCGGCGCAGGTCCTGCACGAGCTGACCCGCGACCTGGACCTCGACGCGTTCGTCCTCTTCTCCTCCCTCGCCGCCGCCTTCGGCGCCGCCGGACAGGCCAACTACGCCGCCGCGAACGCCTCCCTCGACGCCCTCGCCGAGCAGCGCCGCGCCGACGGCCTGCCCGCCACCGTGATCTCCTGGGGCGCCTGGGCCGAGGCGGGCATGGCCACCGACGAGCTCGTCGCCGAGCGCCTGCGCCTCGCCGGACTCCCGGGCCTGTCCCCCGAACTGGCCCTGTCGGCCATGCACATGGCGCTCACCCTGGACGAGACCGCCTCGCTCGTCGCGGACATCGACTGGGACCGCCTGGCGCCCGGCCTCACCGCCGCACGCCCCTGCCCGCTGATCGCAGACCTCCCCGAGGCGGCGCACGCCCTCGCCGCCGCCGATACGCCCGACACGGGCGCCGAGAGCGCCGACACGTTCGCCCGGCAGCTCGCCCAGGCCCCGGCGGCCGAACGCGACGCGCTCGCCCTGGAGTTCGTCCGTACCCAGGTCGCCGCCGTACTCGGCTACCCGGGCCCCGGATCCGTGGACCCGGCCATCGCGTTCCGGGACCTCGGCTTCGACTCCCTGACCGCCGTGGAGATCCGCAACCTCATCGCCTCCCGGACCGGGCTGCGCCTGCCCGCGACCCTGATCTTCGACTACCCCAACTCCCTCTCCCTGGCCGTGTTCCTCCAGGGCGAACTCCTCGGCGCACAGCCCTCCGCCGGCCGGGCCCCCGACACGGGTACGGGCGCCGGCCCGGGTTCCCGTGGCGCCACCGACGACGACCCCATCGCGATCGTCGCCATGAGCTGCCGCTTCCCCGGCGGGGTGAGCACCCCCGAGGAGCTCTGGCAGCTGCTCGTGACCGGCCGCGACGCGATCGACGGCTTCCCGACGGACCGCGGCTGGGACCTCGACGGGCTCTACGACCCGGAGTCCGTCACCGAGAACACCACCTACGTCCGCGACGGCGGGTTCCTCGCCGACGCCACCGAGTTCGACCCCGGCTTCTTCGGGATCTCGCCGCGCGAGGCCCTCGCCATGGACCCGCAGCAGCGCCTGCTGCTGGAGACCTCCTGGGAGGCCTTCGAGCGGGCCGGCATCGACCCCGCCACCGTCCGCGGCGAACGGATCGGCGTCTTCACCGGCACCAACGGTCAGGACTACCTCGACGTCATCCTCGCCGCCCCCGACGGCAGCGAGGGATTCCTCGGCACCGGCAACGCGGCGAGCGTCGTCTCCGGCCGCGTCAGCTACGTCCTCGGCCTGGAAGGCCCGGCCGTCACCGTCGACACGGCGTGCTCGTCGTCGCTGGTCGCCCTGCACTGGGCGATCCAGGCACTGCGGCAGGGCGAGTGCACCATGGCGCTCGCCGGCGGTGTGACCGTCATGTCGACGCCCGCCTCCTTCATCGACTTCAGCCGCCAGCGCGGCCTCGCCGCCGACGGCCGCATCAAGGCCTTCGCCGCCGCAGCCGACGGCACCGGCTGGGGCGAGGGCCTCGGCATGCTGCTCGTCGAGCGGCTCTCCGACGCCCGCCGCAACGGCCACCCGGTGCTGGCCCTGGTCCGCGGCTCGGCCGTCAACCAGGACGGCGCCAGCAACGGGCTCACCGCTCCCAACGGCCCCTCGCAGCAGCGGGTGATCCGACAGGCCCTCGCCAGCGCGGGCCTGTCCGCCACCGACGTGGACGCGGTCGAGGCGCACGGCACGGGCACCCGGCTCGGCGACCCGATCGAGGCGCAGGCCCTGCTGGCCACGTACGGGCAGGGCCGCACCGAGGACCGGCCGCTGCTGCTCGGCTCCATCAAGTCCAACCTCGGGCACACCCAGGCCGCCGCGGGTGTCGCCGGTGTGATGAAGATGGTCCTCGCCATGCGGCACGGCGTGCTGCCCCCGACCCTGCACGTGGACGAGCCCACCCCGCACGTCGACTGGACGGCGGGTGACGTCGCCCTGCTGACCGAACCGAGGCAGTGGCCCGAGACCGGGCGCCCGCGCCGTGCGGGTGTCTCCTCGTTCGGCATCAGCGGCACCAACGCCCACACGATCATCGAACAGGCCCCGGAGGCCACCGACACCGCGCCGCAGGCGCCGGTGCCGCTCCCGGCCGACGCCCCGCTGCCCTGGATCCTCTCCGGCAAGAGCCAGGACGCCCTGCGCGACCAGGCCCGCCGCCTGCACGCCCACGCCACGAGCCACCCCGACCTGCGCCCCGCCGACCTCGGACTCTCCCTGGCCCTCGGCCGGTCCGCGTTCGAGCACCGCGCCGCCGTGGTGGCCACGGACCGCGCCGCGCTGCTCTCGGGACTGGAGACGCTGGCCGGGGGAGACCACGCCGCCGGGCTCGTGACGGGCTCACCCGCCGCGGGCAAGCTCGCGTTCCTGTTCACGGGACAGGGCAGCCAGCGGATCGGAATGGGGCGTGAACTGTACGGGACCCACCCGGTGTTCGCGGATGCCCTGGACGAGGTCTGCGCCCGGATCGACCTCGAACTCCCGCTGAGGGACGTGCTGTTCGGGGACGACGCGGCACTGCTGGACCGTACGGAGTTCACCCAGCCGGCGCTGTTCGCGGTCGAGGTGGCGCTGTTCCGGCTGCTGGAGTCGTGGGGTGTGAAGCCGGACTTCCTGTCCGGTCACTCCATCGGTGAGATCGCCGCCGCGCACGTCGCCGGGGTGCTGTCCCTGGACGACGCCTGCGCGCTGGTTGCCGCCCGTGGGCGTCTGATGCAGGCGCTGCCGTCCGGCGGTGTGATGATCGCGGTGCAGGCCTCCGAGGACGAGATCCTGCCGCTGCTGACGGACCGCGTGAGCATCGCGGCCGTCAACGGCCCTCAGTCGGTCGTCATCGCCGGTGACGAGGACGCCGCGACGGCGATCGTGGCAGCGTTCTCCGACCGGAAGAGCAAGCGCCTCACCGTCAGCCACGCCTTCCACTCGCCGCACATGGACGGCATGCTGGAGGACTTCCGCCAGGTCGTGGCGGGGCTTACGTACGACAGACCCCGCATCCCGGTCGTCTCCAACCTGACCGGTGCCCTCGTCACCGACGAGATGGGCTCGCCCGACTTCTGGGTCCGCCACGTCCGCGAGGCCGTCCGCTTCCTCGACGGCATCCGCGCCCTGGAAGCCGCCGGAGTCACCACCTACCTTGAGCTCGGCCCCGACGGCGTGCTCTCGGCCCTCGCCCAGGACTGCGTCACGCAGGACGCCGTCTTCGTCCCCGCCCTCCGCAAGGGCCGCCCCGAGGCCGAGGCCGTCACCACGGCCCTCGCCCAGGCCCACGCCCACGGCGTCACCGTCGACTGGACGGCGTACTTCGCCGGCACCGGCGCCCAGCGCGTCGACCTGCCCACCTACCCCTTCCAGCGGCAGCGCTACTGGCCGGCCGTCTCCTCCCTCTACCTCGGGGACGTCGAGGCGATCGGCCTCGACGACACGGCCCACCCGCTCCTGAGCGCCGGCGTCGCCCTGCCCGAATCGGACGGCATGGTGTTCGCCGGGCGCCTCGCCCTGTCCACCCACCCCTGGCTGGCCGACCACGCCATCCTCGGCAGCGTCCTGCTGCCCGGCACGGCCTTCGTGGAGCTCGCGACCCGCGCCGGTGACCAGCTCGGCTGCGACCACCTCGAAGAGCTCACCCTCGAAGCGCCCCTCGTCCTGCCCGAGCGCGGCGGCGTCCGGCTGCGCGTCTGGGTAGGCGCCGCCGACGAGGCCGGCCGCAGGCCGTTCGCCCTGCACTCCCGCGCCGAGGGCCTGGCGGCCGAGGAACCCTGGACGCGGCACGCCGCCGGTGTCCTGGCCGAAGAGGCCCGTCCCGCCGCCGACTTCGACCTGACGGCCTGGCCCCCGGCCGGTGCCACGGAGCTGCCGCTCGACGGCCGCTACGACGCGCTCCACACCATCGGCTTCGCCTACGGCCCCACCTTCCGCGGCCTGCGTACGGCATGGCAGCTCGACGGCGCGGTGTACGCCGAGGTCGCGCTGCCCGACGGCGCCGAGGACCAGGCGGGCCGCTTCGGCCTGCACCCCGCGCTGCTCGACGCCGCGCTGCACGCCATCGGGCTGGACGGCATCGGAGCCGACGACGGCCAGGGCCGGCTGCCCTTCGCCTGGTCCGGGGTGTCGCTGTACGCCGGAGGGGCGAGCGCACTGCGCGTCCGCCTCACCCCGGCCGGAGCCGAGGGCGTCCGGCTGGAGATCGCCGACGCGTCCGGCGCCCCCGTCGCGGCCGTCGGCTCGCTCGGGCTGCGGCCGGTGACCGCCGGCCAGCTGCACGCCGCGCGCACCTCGTACCACGAGTCGGTGTTCCGCCAGCAGTGGACCGAACTCGGCGGCCCCGCCGCCCCGGACGCGGCCGCCACGGTCCGGTACGCCCTGCTCGGCGCCGCTTCGGCGGGGGCCCCGCAGGACCCGGACCGCTACGCCGCCCACTACGCCGATCTGGCGGCGCTGGCCGCCGCCGTCGACGCGGGAGCGGCCGTCCCGGACGAGGTGGTCGTCCACCTCGCCCCGGCGCCCGGCGCCCCGTCCGCGCCCGCCGTGCACGACGCCGCGCACGCCGCGCTCGCCCTCGCCCAGGCCTGGCTCGCGGACGACCGGTTCGCCGCCGCCCGGCTGGTGTTCGTCACCCGTGGCGCGGTGGCCGCGACCCCGGACGAGGACGTGACCGACCTGGCCGCCGCCACCGTGTGGGGCCTGCTGCGGTCCGCGCAGACGGAGAACCCCGGCAGGTTCGCGCTCGTCGACGCCGCCGCCGACGCCGCCGCGGACGGCGGCCACGGCGCCCTGCGCGCCGCGCTCGCCTCCGACGAGGAGCGCTTCGCCCTGCGCGCGGACGCCGTGCTCGTCCCCCGCCTCGCACGCGTCGAGACCGGCGGGGAGGACGGCGGCCGCACCCCGGCCTTCGGCCCCGACGGCACGGTGCTGATCACCGGCGCCACCGGCGCGCTGGGCGGCCTCGTCGCCCGGCACCTGGCCACCGCGCACGGGGTGCGCCGCCTGCTCCTCGTGGGCCGGCGCGGCGCCGACGCGCCGGGCGCGGCCGAACTCGCCCGGGAACTGGCAGAGTCGGGTGCCACCGCCACCTGGGCGGCCTGTGACGTGGCCGACCGGGCCGCCCTCGCCGCCCTGCTCGCGGAGATCCCCGCCGACCACCCGCTCACCGCGGTCGTCCACACCGCCGGCGTCCTCGACGACGGGATCCTCACCTCGCTGACCCCCGACCGGCTGTCGGCGGTGCTGCGGCCCAAGGTGGACGCGGCCTGGAACCTGCACGAGCTGACCCGGGAGCTGGACCTCTCCGCGTTCGTGCTCTTCTCCTCCACCTCCGGCGTGTTCGGCGGCCCCGGCCAGGGCAACTACGCCGCCGCCAACTCCTTCCTGGACGCCCTGGCCCAGCACCGCCGCGCCCAGGGCCTCCCGGCGTCCGCGCTGGCCTGGGGCCTGTGGTCCGTGGCCGACGGCATGGCCGGCGCCCTGGACGCCGCCGACGTCAACCGCATGCGCCGCGCCGGACTGCCGCCGCTGACGGCCGCCGACGGCCTCGGGCTGTTCGACACCGCCGTCCGCCTCGACGACGACGCCGTGGCCCTGATGCGCGTGGACACCGACGCGCTGCGTCCGCTCGCGGCCGCCGGCACCCTCGCGCCGCTGCTGCGCGGCCTGGTACGGGGCGTCGCCCGCCGGTCGGTGGCCGCCGCGGCCGCCGGTTCCGAGCCGGAGCTGCGGGCCCGCCTGGCCGGGCTGTCCGCCGCCGAACAGGACCGCGCGCTGCTGGACCTGGTCCGTACGCAGGTCGCGGCCGTACTCGGACACGTCGGCCCCGCCGCCGTCGAGTCCGGGCGGGCCTTCAAGGAGCTGGGCTTCGACTCGCTCACCGCGGTGGAGCTCCGCAACCGGCTGAACCAGGCCACCGCCCTGCGCCTGCCCGCCACCCTCGTCTTCGACTACCCGGACCCGACCGTCCTGGCCCGCCACCTGCGCAGCGAGCTGATCGACGACACGGACCAGGACACCGCCGACGCCCTCGCCGCCGGGTCCGCGACGCCCGCGGCCACCGCGGCGGCCGACGACGAGCCCATCGCCATCGTCGCCATGAGCTGCCGCTACCCCGGTGACGTCCGCACCCCCGAGGACCTCTGGCAGCTCCTGACGGCCGGCGAGGACGGCGTCACCCGCCTCCCCGAGAACCGGGGCTGGGACACCGAGGCCCTCTACCACCCCGACCCCGAGCACCCGGGCACCTCGTACGCCCGTGAGGGCGGCTTCCTGCACGACGCCGCGGAGTTCGACGCCTCCTTCTTCGGGATCTCCCCGCGCGAGGCCCTCGCCATGGACCCCCAGCAGCGCCTGCTGCTGGAGACCACCTGGGAGGTCTTCGAACGGGCCGGGATCGCCCCGTCCTCGGTGCGCGGCAGCCGTACCGGCGTCTTCGCGGGCGTCATGTACCACGACTACGGGGCGCGCCTGCACGCCGTGCCCGACGGCGTCGAGGGCTACCTCGGCACGGGCAGCTCCAGCAGCATCGTCTCGGGCCGCGTCGCCTACACGTTCGGCCTGGAGGGTCCTGCGGTCACCGTCGACACGGCCTGCTCCTCCTCGCTGGTCGCCCTGCACCTCGCCGCGCAGGCACTGCGCAACGGCGAGTGCTCCCTCGCCCTGGCGGGCGGTGTCACCGTGATGTTCACTCCGGGCACCTTCATCGAGTTCAGCCGCCAGCGCGGGCTCGCTGCCGACGGCCGCTGCAAGTCCTTCGCGGCCGCCGCCGACGGCACCGGCTGGGGCGAGGGCGCGGGCATGCTCCTGCTGGAGCGGCTCTCCGACGCCCGCCGCAACGGCCACCAGGTCCTCGCGGTGGTCCGCGGCTCCGCCGTCAACCAGGACGGCGCCAGCAACGGGCTCACCGCCCCCAACGGCCCCTCGCAGCAGCGCGTCATCCGCCAGGCCCTCGCCAGTGCCCGCCTGAGCGCCGCCGAGGTCGATGCCGTCGAGGCGCACGGCACCGGTACGACCCTCGGTGACCCGATCGAGGCGCAGGCGCTGCTGGCCACCTACGGCCGCGAGCACACCGACGAACAGCCGCTGCTGCTCGGCTCGGTGAAGTCGAACCTCGGACACACGCAGGCCGCCGCCGGTGTCGCCGGTGTCATCAAGATGGTCATGGCGATGCGCCACGGCGTCCTGCCCAAGACCCTCCACGTGGACGAGCCGACCCCGCACGTGGACTGGACGGCGGGCGCGGTGTCCCTCCTCACCGACCAGGTGGCCTGGCCCGACACCGGCCGCCCGCGCCGCGCGGGCGTTTCCTCCTTCGGCATCAGCGGGACGAACGCGCACGCCATCATCGAGCAGGCCCCGCAGCCGGACCCCGCACCCCAGCCGGCCCCCGGGGCCGCGCCGGAGCCGGAGGCGACCCGTACGCCGTTCCTGCCCGTGGTGCTGTCGGCCCGCGGCGAGGACGCGCTGCGCGCCCAGGCCCGCCGGCTCCACACCCGCGTCCACGGCGACGAGGGCCTGCGCCCCGCCGACCTCGCCCTGTCCCTGGCGACCACCCGCTCGGCCCTGGAACAGCGCGCCGCCCTCGTCACGGCGGACCGCGCGGACCTGCTGCGCGGCCTGGACGCACTGGCCCGCGGCGAGAGCGCTGCCGGACTCGTACGGGGAGCCGCGCGCGAGGGCCAGGTGGCGTTCCTGTTCACCGGACAGGGCAGCCAGCGCCTCGGCATGGGACGCGAACTCCACGACGCGTACCCCGTCTTCGCGGCCGCGCTGGACGAGATCTGCGCCGAACTCGACCGGCACCTCGAACTGCCCCTGAAGGACGTGCTGTTCGGATCGGACACGGCGCTGCTGGACCGGACCGCGTACACCCAGCCCGCCCTCTTCGCGGTCGAAGTGGCGCTGTTCCGGCTGCTGGACGCGTGGGGAGTGCGGCCCGACGTCCTGTCGGGCCACTCCATCGGCGAGATCGCCGCCGCCCATGTCGCGGGTGTGCTCTCCCTCCAGGACGCGGCCGAACTGGTCGCCGCCCGCGGCCGGTTGATGCAGGAGCTGCCCGCCGGCGGCGTGATGATCGCCGTCCAGGCGGCGGAGGACGAGGTCCTGCCGTTCCTGACCGACGGCGTGAGCATCGCCGCGGTCAACGGCCCGCAGGCCGTCGTCGTGGCCGGTGACGAGGACGCGGCCATCGACGTCGCCGACGTCTTCGAGGCCATGGGCCGCAAGACCAAGCGGCTCACCGTCAGCCACGCCTTCCACTCGCCGCACATGGACGCCATGCTCGCCGACTTCCGCAAGGTCGCCGAGGGCCTGGTGTACGGCGCCCCCCGCATCCCGGTCGTCTCCAACCTGACCGGCGCCCTCGTCAGCGACGAGATGGGCTCGGCGGAGTTCTGGGTCCGGCACGTCCGCGAGGGCGTCCGCTTCCTCGACGGCGTCCGCGCCCTGGCCGCGGCCGGGGTGACGACGTACGTCGAACTCGGCCCCGACGGGACCCTGTCGGCGCTCGTCCAGGACTGCCTGACCGACACCGCCGAGGCTCCCGAGCCCGCCGCGGCCGCCGTCTGCGTTCCCGTGCTGCGCAAGGGCCGCCCCGAGGCCGAGGCCCTCGCCGCCGCCCTCGCCCAGGCCCACACGCACGACGTCACCGTCGACTGGACGGCCTACTTCGCCGGCACCGGCGCCCGCCATGTGGATCTGCCCACGTACGCCTTCCAGCGCAAGCGCTACTGGCTCGACGTCGGCGTCTCCGTCGAGGACGTCCTCGCGGCCGGCCTCGACACCGCCGGACACCCGCTGCTCGGCGCCACCCTCCCGCTGCCCGCCTCCGACGGGCTGGTCCTCACCGGCCGCCTCGCCCTCTCCACCCACCCCTGGCTGACCGACCACACGGTCATGGACACCGTTCTGCTGCCCGGCACCGCCTTCGTCGAACTGGCCCTGCGGGCCGGCGCGGAGACCGGCTGCGACACCGTCGAGGAGCTGGCCATCGAGGCCCCGCTCACCCTCGGCGACCAGGGCGCCGTACAGCTCCAGCTGGCTGTGGACGCGGCCGACGAGGAGGGCCGGCGCACCCTGACGCTGCACTCCCGCCCGGCCGACGCCCCGGCGGGGGAGCCGTGGACGCGCCACGTCACGGGCGTACTCGCCCCGGCCGCCCCGGCCCGCGCCTTCGACCTGGCCCAGTGGCCGCCGGCCGGCGCCGAACCCGTCCCCACCGACGGCTTCTACCCGGCAGCGGCGGCGGCCGGCCTCGGATACGGGCCGGTGTTCCAGGGGCTGCGTGCCGCCTGGCGCCGCGACGGCGAACTGTTCGCCGAGGTCGCGCTCGACGAGGCGTACGAGAGTGACGCGGACGCCTACGGCGTGCACCCCGCGCTCCTCGACGCCGCCCTGCAGGCCATCGGCCTCGGGGTGCCCGGCTCCGCCTCCGACGACTCCGCCGAAGGCGCCCGACTGCCCTTCGCCTGGACCGGCGTACGCCTCTACGCGACCGGCGCGGCCGCCCTCCGGGTCCGGATCACCGCCGGAGCCTCCGGCGGCGTGGCCCTGGACGCCGCCGACTCCACCGGCGCCCCGGTGGCCTCGGTCGACTCCCTGATCCTGCGCCCGGTGTCCGCCGCCCAGCTCGGCGGCGACCGCGCCGCGCACCACGAGTCCCTGTTCGGCGTGGAGTGGGCCAAGCTGCCCCTCACCGCCGGCACGGTCCCCGCCGGGGAACGGTGGGCCGTACTGGGCGAGGAGCGCGCCGGCTTCCGAGTCGGCGGCGAACCGCTCGAACGGCACCCCGGCCTCACCGCGCTGCGCCAGGCACTCGCCTCCGGCGCCCCGGCACCCGACGTGGTGGTCGTCCCGCTGTCCGTCGCGGCCTCCGCCGGCGGGGCGCCCGCCGCCCGCGGCGCCGCGCACCACGCGCTCGCCCTCGTCAAGGAGTGGCTGGCCGAGGAACGCCTCGACGGCTCCCGGCTGGTACTGCTCACCTCGGGCGCGGTGGCCGCCGTAGCGGGCGAACACGTCACCGACCTCGCCCACGCCCCGGTGTGGGGCCTGGTGCGGTCGGCGCAGTCGGAGAACCCCGGCCGGTTCGTCCTCGCCGACACCGACGGCTCCGACGCCTCCCTCGGGGCGCTGGCCGCCGCGCTGGCGGGCGACGAACCGCAGCTCGCCCTGCGGGCGGGCGAGGCGTACGCCTTCCGCCTCAGCCGCATCGCCCGGACCGCCGCCGAGACCGGCCGCCCGGAGACCGGCCGCACCGAGACCGGCCCGCTGGAGATCGACACCGCCGGCACCGTCCTCGTCACCGGCGCCAGCGGAACCCTCGGCAGGCTCTTCGCCCGCCACCTCGCCGACGCCCACGGCGTACGGAACCTGCTGCTGCTCAGCCGGCGCGGCGACGCGGCGCCCGGCGCGGCGGACCTGACGAGCGAGCTGACCGGGCTGGGCGCGGCGGTCACCTGGGCGGCCTGCGACGCGGCCGACCGGGACGCGCTGGCCGCCGTACTGGCCGCGGTTCCCGCCGACCGGCCGCTGACCGCGGTCGTCCACACGGCCGGCGTCCTGGACGACGGGATCATCGACTCCCTCACTCCCGAACGCCTCGACACCGTCCTGCGCCCCAAGGTCGACGCGGCCTGGAACCTGCACGAGCTCACCGAGGGCCACCATCTCTCCGCGTTCGTGCTCTTCTCCTCCGTCGCCGGCTGCTTCGGCGCCGCCGGGCAGGCCAACTACGCCGCGGCGAACGCCTTCCTCGACGCCCTCGCCCAGCACCGCGCGGCCCGCGGCCTGGCCGCGAGCTCGCTGGCCTGGGGCCTGTGGGCGGCCGCGGACGGCATGGCGGGCGCCCTCGACGAGGCCGACCTGACCCGGATGGCCCGCTCGGGCGTCGGCGCGCTCGCCCCCGAGGAGGGGCTGGCCCTGTTCGACACCTCCCGGACCCTGGCCGACGCCGTCCTCGTCCCCATGCGGATCGAACCGGCCGTACTGCGCGCCCAGGCCGCCGACGGCACCCTGCCGCCGCTCCTGCGCGGACTCGTACGCACCCCCGCGCGCCGGGCCGCCGCTCCCGTGCCCCGGACCGCATCCGGCCCCCGCTCCGCCGCCGAACCGGCGGGCACCCTCCAGGAGCGGCTGGCGGGCCTGTCGCCCGCCGAACGGGACCAGGCACTGCGGGACCTGGTCCGTACCCAGGTGGCCGCCGTACTCGGCCACGGCACGGCCGACGACGTCGACGCCGCCCGCGGCTTCCTCGACCTGGGCTTCGACTCGCTGACCGCCGTCGACCTGCGCAACCGGCTGACCGCCGCCTCCGGGCTGCGGCTGCCCGTCACGCTGATCTTCGACTACCCGTCACCCGCGGCGCTCGCCACGTACATCGGGGAGAAGCTCGGCCGGGGCGACACCGCCCGCAAGCCCGTCCACGCGGAACTCGACAAGCTCGAATCGATCCTCTCGGCGGTCGCCCCCGACGACGCCGAACGCGCGGGCATCACCGCCCGGCTGCGAGACCTACTGGCGAAGTGGAACGACACGCACGGTGCACAGGACAACGCCGCCGAAGAGCGGGACATCCAGGCCGCCACGGCCGACGAGCTCTTCGACCTCCTCGATGACGAACTCGGTCTCTCCTGAGATGACCTCGACGACCTTGACCACTTCGACGACGGGGATGGCGTAAACAATGGTGAACGAGGAGAAGTACCTCGATTACCTCAAGCGGGCGACGGCCGACCTCCGCGAGGCGCGGCGGAAGCTGCGCGAGGTGGAGGAGCGGGACCAGGAGCCGATCGCGGTCGTCGCGATGAGCTGCCGCTACCCCGGAGGCATCGACACCCCCGAACGGCTGTGGGAGCTCGTCGCAGGCGGCGCCGACGCCGTCTCGCCGTACCCCGCCGACCGGGGATGGCCCGCCGAGGTCCTCTTCGACCCCGACCCCGACAGCGGGATCGAGGCCTACGAGCAGGTCGGCGGATTCCTCCACGACGCCCACCACTTCGACCCGGCGTTCTTCGGGATCTCCCCGCGCGAGGCCCTCGCCATGGACCCGCAGCAGCGGCTCCTGCTGGAGACCTCCTGGGAGGCCTTCGAACGCGCCGGCATCGACCCGGCCACGCTGCGCGGCAGCCGCACCGGCGTCTTCGCGGGCCTGATGTACCACGACTACGCCGCCCGGCTGTTCAGCGTCCCCGAGGAGATCGAGGGCTTCCTCGGCAACGGCAGCTCCGGCAGCATCGCCTCCGGCCGCATCGCCTACACGCTCGGCCTGGAAGGCCCGGCCGTCACCGTCGACACCGCGTGCTCCTCCTCGCTCGTCGCCGTCCACCTCGCCGCCCAGGCCCTGCGCAGCGGCGAGTGCACCCTCGCCCTCGCGGGCGGCGTCACCGTCATGTCGACGCCCGGCACCTTCACCGAGTTCAGCCGCCACCGCGGACTGGCCGGCGACGGCCGCTGCAAGTCCTTCGCCGCCGCCGCCGACGGCACCGGCTGGGGCGAGGGCGCCGGCATGCTCGTCCTCGAACGGCTCTCCGTAGCCCGAGAGAACGGCCACCCCGTCCTCGCCGTGATCCGCGGGACAGCCGTCAACCAGGACGGCGCCAGCAGCGGCCTGACCGCGCCCAACGGGCCCTCCCAGCAGCGGGTCATCCGCGAGGCGCTCGCCGGTGCCCGGCTCTCGCCCGCCCAGATCGACGCCGTGGAAGCCCACGGCACCGGAACGACCCTCGGCGACCCGATCGAGGCGCAGGCGCTCCTGGCCACGTACGGGCAGGACCGGCCGGACGACCGGCCGCTGCTGCTCGGCTCGATCAAGTCCAACATCGGGCACACCCAGGCCGCCGCCGGCGTCGCCGGGATCATCAAGATGGTCATGGCGATGCGCCACGGCGTCCTGCCCAAGACCCTGCACGTCGACGAGCCCACGCCGAACGTCGACTGGTCGGAGGGCGCCGTCCGGCTGCTCACCGAGTCCGTACCGTGGCCCGAGACCGGCGCGCCCCGCCGCGCGGGCGTCTCCTCGTTCGGCATCAGCGGCACCAACGCCCACACCGTCATCGAGCAGGCCCCCGAGCCGCCCGCCGCGCCTGAGCAGGCCGTCGCGCCCGAGCCGCCCGCCGCCGTGGCCCCCGTACCGCCGCTGTGGAACCTCTCCGCCAAGTCACCGGCCGCCCTGCGCGCCCAGGCAGCGAAGCTGCACGCGCACCTGACCGCCCACCCCGGCCTGCGCGCCGGGGACGTCGCGCACTCGCTCGTGAGCGGGCGCACCGACTTCGAGCACCGTGCGGTCCTCACGGCCGCGGACGAGCCCGGTCTCGTCCGCGCACTGGAATCCCTCGCCGCCCTCGACCCGGACGGCTCGGCCCCGGGCGTCACCCTCGGCCGCCCGGTCGGCGGGAAGGTCGCCTTCCTGTTCACGGGGCAGGGCAGCCAGCGCCTCGGGATGGGGCGTGAGCTGTACGAGGCCTTCCCGGTGTTCGCGGCCGCGCTGGACGCGGTGTGCGCGAAGCTGGAACTGCCGCTGAAGGATGTCCTGTTCGGGGACGACGCGGCGCTGCTGGACCGCACTGAGTACGCGCAGCCGGCGCTGTTCGCGGTGGAGGTGGCACTGTTCCGCCTCCTCGAGTCGTGGGGTGTGCGGCCGGATTTCCTGTCCGGTCACTCGATCGGTGAGATCGCCGCGGCGCACGTCGCCGGAGTGTTCTCGCTGGAGGACGCCTGCGCGCTGGTCGCGGCCCGCGGTCGTCTGATGCAGGCGCTGCCCGCCGGCGGTGTGATGATCGCGGTGCAGGCGTCGGAGGACGAGGTCTTGCCGCTGCTTACCGACCGGGTGAGCATCGCGGCGGTCAACGGTCCGCGCTCGGTGGTCATCGCCGGTGACGAGGACGCGGCGGTCGCCGTCGCGGAGTCGTTTGCCGATCGCAAGACGAAGCGGCTCGCCGTCAGCCATGCGTTCCACTCGCCGCACATGGACGGCATGCTCGACGCCTTCCGCCAGGTCGTGGCGGGGCTGTCCTTCGAGGCCCCGCGCATTCCGATCGTCTCGAACCTGACCGGCGGCCTCGTCTCCGACGAGATGGGATCGGCCGAGTTCTGGGTGCGGCACGTCCGCGAGGCCGTCCGGTTCCTCGACGGCATCCGCGCGCTCGCCGCCCGCAACGTCGTCCACTTCGTCGAGATCGGCCCCGACGCCGTCCTCTCGGCCCTCGCCCAGGACTGCCTGGCCGACGACGCCGACACGGCCGTCTTTGTACCCGTACTGCGCTCCGGCCGCCCCGAGACCGGCACCCTGACCGGCGCCCTCACCCGCCTGCACGTCCGCGGCACCGCCGTCGACTGGGCCGCCTACTACGCCGGGACCGGCGTGGAGCGCGTCGACCTGCCCACGTACGCCTTCCAGCGCGAGCCCTTCTGGCTCGACGCCGGACGCCCCCCTGGGGACGTCTCCGCGGCCGGTCTGGGAACCGCCGGCCACCCGCTGCTCGGCGCCGCCGTCGCCCTCGCGGACCTCGACGGCTTCCTGTACACCGGCCGGCTCTCGCTGGACACCCACGCCTGGCTCGCGGACCACACCGTCATGGGCTCGGTCGTGCTGCCCGGCAGCGCCTTCGTGGAGCTGGCCATCCGGGCCGGCGACCAGGTCGGCTGCGACCTGCTGGAGGAACTCACCCTGCACGCCCCGCTCGTCCTGCCCCAGGACGGCGGCGTCCAGCTCCAGCTGTGGGTCGGCGCCCCCGACGCCACGGGCCGCCGCTCCCTCGGCGTGCACTCCCGCCCCGAGCCGTCGGGTGACGCCCCCGCAGCCGACAGCGACGCGGCCGAACGGCCGTGGACCCGGCACGCCGACGGTGTCCTCGCCGTCGGCGCCCCGCAGCCGTCGTACGCCCCCGAGACCTGGCCCCCGGCCGACTCCACGCCGCTGCCCGTCGAGGAGCTCTACTCCGGGCTCGCGGAGGCCGGACTCCACTACGGCCCCGCCTTCCAGGGCGTCCGCGCCGCCTGGGTGACCGGGGAGGCGGCCTATGTGGAGATCGACACCTCGGACGAACAGCGCGCCGACGCCTCCCTGTTCGGGCTGCACCCCGCCCTCCTCGACGCCGCCCTGCACACCATCGGCATCGCCGGACTCGTCGAGGACACCGGCCGCGGCCGACTGCCGTTCTCCTGGACCGGGGTGTCCCTGCACGCCGTCGGCGCCTCCACGCTGCGCGTCCGGCTGTCCAAGGCCGGCCCGGACACGGTGTCGCTCGCGCTCGCCGACGGCTCCGGAGCGCCCGTCGCGGACATCGCCGCGCTCACGCTGCGCACCGTGTCGGCCGGACAGCTCGACACCGGGGCGGGCGGCCCCCACGACTCCCTGTTCCGGGTGGAGTGGATCCCGCTGACCCTCCGCGTCCCGGCCGACGCCCCGGGCACGGCCGACGAACAGCGGCTGGTCCTTGACGGGCCGTCCCCCGCCGACGCGCTGGAGACGGCCCTCGACACCGGGGCGCCCGTCCCGGGCACCGTCCTCGTACACCTGCCCGCCGCGCCGGAACTCACCCCCGAGGCCGTCCACACGGCCACGCAGGGCACGCTCCGCCTGCTGCGGCGCTGGCTCGCCGACGACCGGCTCACCGACAGCCGGCTCGTCCTCCTGACCCGGGGCTCGGTCGCC
Source organism: Streptomyces nojiriensis (assembly GCF_017639205.1). Taxonomy (NCBI): domain Bacteria; kingdom Bacillati; phylum Actinomycetota; class Actinomycetes; order Kitasatosporales; family Streptomycetaceae; genus Streptomyces; species Streptomyces nojiriensis. The sequence goes on from NZ_CP071139.1 coordinate 7,942,748, forward strand.
GTCCGCACCGGCGACCGAGTACCCGACCCCGTTCACGCGGCCGTCTGGGGCCTCGTGCGCTCCGCACAGTCCGAGCACCCGGGCCGCTTCGTCCTCGTCGACACCGACGTACCGCCCGCCGAGGTGTCCGGGGCCGACCTCGACGCCGTCCTCGCCGCGCAGGAGCCGCAGCTCGCCCTGCGCGAGGGCGCCGCGCACGCTCCCCGGCTGGCCAGGGCCGCCTCCGGCACTGCGGCCGAGGCCCCCTCGTACGACCCCGAAGGCACCGTCCTCGTCACCGGGGCCGCCGGCACCCTCGGCCGGCTCGTCGCACGGCACCTCGTCGCCGAACGCGGCGTACGCAACCTGCTGCTGCTGAGCCGGCGCGGCGACACGGCGCCCGGCGCGGCCGAGCTGACGCGCGAGCTCAACGAGCTCGGCGCCGACGTGACCTGGACCGCGTGTGACGCGGCGGACCGGGAGGCGCTCGGCGCCGCCCTGGCGGCGATACCCGCCGCGCGTCCGCTGCGCGCGGTCGTCCACACCGCAGGTGTCCTCGACGACGGCGTCATCGACTCGCTCACGCCCGAACGCCTCGACGCCGTCCTGCGGCCCAAGGCCGACGCCGCCCTCCACCTCCACGAGCTGACCCGCGACCTCGGCCTGTCGGCGTTCGTCCTGTTCTCCTCGGCCGCCGGCGTCTTCGGCGCCCCCGGCCAGGGCAACTACGCCGCCGCCAACTCCTTCCTGGACGCCCTCGCCCAGCACCGCCGGGCCCAGGGCCTTCCGGCCGTCTCCCTGGCCTGGGGCCTGTGGGAGGACGCCGACGGGATGGCCGGCGCGCTGGACCAGGCCGACCTCGACCGGATGAAGCGCGGCGGCGTGCACGGCCTCACCGCGGCCGACGGCCTCGCCCTCCTCGACCTGGCCGACGCCCTGGCCGCGGCCGGCTCCGAGGCCGGCTCGGACGGCGCCGGTCAGGCCCTGCTCGTGCCGATGCGGCTCACGCTGCCCTCCGCCGGGGCGGGCGTGGCCCCGCTGCTGCGCGGGCTGGTCCGCGCCCCCGTACGGCGCACCGCCGCGACCGGGACCGGTGGCGGCGGGCGGGCCGAGACGCAGCAGTCCGCCCTGGAACGGAGCCTCCTCGGCCTCGACGCCCCCGGACGGGAGCGGCTGCTGCTCGACCTCGTCCGCGGCCACGTCGCCGACGTGCTCGGCCACGGCACCCCGGACGCCATCGAACCCGGACACGCCTTCAACGAGCTGGGATTCGACTCCCTCACGGCCGTCGAACTGCGCAACCGGCTCGGCGCCGCCGTCGGCCGCCGACTGCCCGCCACCCTGGTCTTCGACTACCCGACCTCGCTCACCCTGGCCCGTCACCTCTCCGCCGAACTCGGCGGGGACCGCCCCGCGTCCCAGGACGCGGCCGCCGGGCCCGGCTCCGGCATCACCGGCGCTGACGACGACGACCCGATCGCGATCGTGGCGATGAGCTGCCGCTACCCGGGTGGAGTGACCACCCCGGAGGAGCTGTGGCGGCTGCTGGAGAGCGGCGGCGACGCCATCACCGGCTTCCCGGCCGACCGGGGCTGGGACGTCGAGTCGCTGTACCACCCCGACCCCGACCACCCCGGCACCTCCTACACCCGCCACGGCGGCTTCCTGCACGACGCCGCCGGATTCGACCCGACGTTCTTCGGGATCAGCCCGCGCGAGGCGGTCGGCACCGACCCGCAGCAGCGGCTGCTGCTGGAGACCACCTGGGAGGCCTTCGAACGCGCCGGCATCGACCCGGCCGACGTGCGTGGCAGCCGCACCGGCGTCTTCGCCGGCGTGATGTACCACGACTACGCCGCCCTGCTGGAGCGCTCGGCCGACGGCGCGGACGGCTCGCTCGGCTCCGGCAGCACGGGCAGCATCGCCTCGGGACGCGTCTCGTACACCTTCGGGCTCGAAGGCCCCGCCGTCACCATCGACACCGCGTGCTCCTCCTCGCTGGTCGCCCTGCACATGGCGATCCAGGCCCTGCGCACCCGCGAGTGCGACCTGGCCCTCGCCGGCGGTGTCACCGTCATGGCCACCCCGGGCACGTTCGTCGGCTTCAGCCGCCAGCGTGGCCTCTCCGCCGACGGCCGCTGCCGCGCCTTCTCCGCCGACGCGGACGGTACGGGGTGGGGTGAGGGCGTCGGCATGCTGCTCGTGGAGCGGCTGTCGGACGCCCGGCGCAACGGTCACCCGGTGCTGGCCCTGGTGCGTGGCTCCGCCGTCAACCAGGACGGTGCGAGCAACGGCCTGACCGCGCCCAACGGCCCCTCGCAGCAGCGGGTGATCCGCGCCGCCCTCGCGAGCGCCGGTCTGTCGGCCGCCGAGGTCGACGCGGTCGAGGCACACGGCACGGGCACGACCCTGGGCGACCCCATCGAGGCGCAGGCGCTGCTGGCCACCTACGGCCAGGACCGGCCGGCCGGCCAGCCGCTGCTGCTCGGCTCCATCAAGTCCAACCTCGGACACACCCAGGCCGCGGCGGGTGTCGCGGGCGTCATCAAGATGGTGCTCGCCATGCGGCACGGCGTACTGCCCCGCACCCTGCACGCGGAGCAGCCGTCGCCGCACGTGGACTGGTCGGAAGGCGCCGTCAGCCTGCTGACGGAGCCGGTTCCGTGGCCGGAGACGGGCCGGCCCCGCCGGGCCGGCGTGTCGTCGTTCGGCATCAGCGGCACCAACGCGCACACGATCATCGAGCAGCCGCCGGCCGAGGCCGCCCCGGCCGAAGCGGAGGGCGTCAGCACGCCCGACGTGCTCCCGCTGCGCCTTTCGGGCCGCAGCGCGGACGCCCTGTCCGCACAGGCCCGTACCCTGGGCGCCCACCTGGAGACCCGCCCGGAGCTCGCGCTCACGGACCTCGCGTACTCCCTGGCCACGAACCGCGCCGGGTTCGACCACCGCGCCGTGGTCGTGGCCCGGGACCGCGCCGAGGCCGTCACCGCCCTGGCCGCACTCGCCGACGGGCGGACGGTGCCCGGTCTGGTCCGGGGCACGGTCGCCAAGGGCGGCCGCACCGCGTTCCTGTTCACGGGGCAGGGCAGCCAGCGCCTCGGGATGGGGCGTGAGCTGTACGCGGCCTACCCGGTGTTCGCGGGGGCGCTGGACGCGGTGTGCGCGAAGCTGGAACTGCCGCTGAAGGATGTCCTGTTCGGGGACGACGCGGCGCTGCTGGACCGCACTGAGTACGCGCAGCCGGCGCTGTTCGCGGTGGAGGTGGCGCTGTTCCGCCTCCTCGAGTCGTGGGGTGTGCGGCCGGACTTCCTGTCCGGTCACTCGATCGGCGAGATCGCCGCGGCGCACGTCGCCGGAGTGTTCTCGTTGGACGACGCCTGCGCGCTGGTCGCGGCCCGCGGTCGTCTGATGCAGGCGCTGCCGTCCGGTGGTGTGATGGTCGCGGTGCAGGCGTCGGAGGACGAGGTCTTGCCGCTGCTGACCGATCGCGTCAGCATCGCGGCCGTCAACGGTCCGCAGTCGGTGGTCATCGCCGGTGACGAGGACGCGGCGGTCGCCGTCGCGGAGTCGTTCGCCGATCGCAAGACGAAGCGCCTCACCGTCAGCCACGCGTTCCACTCGCCGCACATGGACGGCATGCTCGACGCCTTCCGCCAGGTCGTGGCGGGGCTTACGTACGACAGCCCCCGCATCCCGATCGTGTCCAACCTGACCGGCGGCCTCGTCACCGACGAGATCGCCTCACCCGACTTCTGGGTCCGCCACGTCCGCGACGCCGTCCGCTTCCTCGACGGCATCCGCGCCCTCGAAGCCGCCGGGGTGACGACCTACGTCGAGCTCGGCCCCGACGGCACCCTCTCCGCCCTTGCCCAGGACTGCGCCACCGACGCGACCGGCGCCGACTTCGCCCCGACGCTGCGCGCGGACCGCTCCGAAGCGGAGACCGTCGTCACCACCTTCGCCCGGGCACACGTGCGCGGCGTCGAAACCGACTGGCACGCCTGGTTCGCCGGGACGGGCGGGCGAAGCGTCGACCTCCCCACCTATCCCTTCCAGCGCGAGCGCTTCTGGCCGGAGACCGGCACCCCGCTGCCCGGCGACGCGACCGGCCTCGGCCTCGTGGCAGCCGGCCACCCGCTGCTGGGCGCGGCGGTGTCCCTCGCGGACGCCGACGGGTGCGTCCTCACGGGCCGGCTCTCGCTGCGCACCCACCCCTGGCTGGCGGACCACTCCGTCATGGGCTCCGTCCTCGTCCCGGGGACGGCCTTCGTCGAGCTGGCCCTGCACGCGGGCGAACGGGTCGGCGCCCCGGCCCTCGACGAGCTGACGCTCCAGGCCCCGCTGGTCCTGTCGGACGCGGGCGACGCCGTCCAGGTACAGGTCACGGTCGGAGCACCGGACGCCTCGGGCCGCCGTGCGGTAGCCGTGTACTCCCGCGCGGCCGACACCGACGCCGACTCGGACGTCGACGACGAACCGTGGCGCCGGCACGCCTCCGGACTGCTGGTGGAGGACGTCCGTGCCGCCACCGCCGACCTCGGCGTCTGGCCACCCACGCGCTCGGTCCCCATCCCCGTGGACGACGCGTACGAGCTGCTCGACGCCTCCGGACTCCGCTACGGACCCCTGTTCCGGGGCCTGCGGGCGGCCTGGCGGCACGACGGCGCGCTGTTCGCCGAAATCGACCTGAGCGGGCGCGCCCAGGCGGACGCCGACGCGTTCGGGCTCCACCCCGCCCTGCTCGACTCCGCGCTGCACACCCTGGCGCTCGACGGCGCCCTGACGGCAGGCCCGGAGGCCGACACCGCCGAAGGCGCCCGACTGCCCTTCGCGTGGAACGGCGTACGGCTGCACGCGGCCGGCGCCTCGGCGGCGCGCGTCCGTCTGGCTCCGGCCGGACACGGTGCGGTGTCACTGGAGCTCGCCGACTCCGCCGGTCAGCCGGTCGCCTCGGTGGACTCGCTCGTGCTGCGGGCGGTCTCGCCCGAGCAGATCGGGGCGGCGCGTAGTGGTCGCCTGGAGTCGCTGTTCGAGGTCGAGTGGACGGCTGTGCCGCTCGCCCCGGTGCCGGCAGCCGGGCAGCGTCCTTGGGTGCTGCTCGGGGAGGGGCACTCCGGCCTGGACGCGGCGGGTGTGCGGTATGTGACCCATGAGGGCGGTCTCGCGGCGCTCTCGGACCCGGCGTTGGTGTGTGTCCCGCTGGTCCCGGTGGCTGATGCGGGGGATGTGTCGGGAGCGGTGCATGCGGCAACGGGTCGGGTGCTGGCGCTGGTGCAGGAGTGGCTGGCCGATGAGCGGTTCGCTGATGTGCGACTGGTGTTCCTGACGCGGGGTGCGGTGGAAGCCGTACCCGGTGAGGGTGTGTCGGACCTGGTCCACGCTGCGGTGTGGGGTCTGGTGCGTTCGGCGCAGTCGGAGAACCCGGGGCGGATCGTCCTGGCCGACACGGACGGCACCGACGCCTCCTACCGCGCGCTGCCCGGCGTACTGGCTTCGGGCGAGTCCGAGGTCGCGGTGCGCGACGGTGCTGTGTTCGTGCCGAGGCTGGCACGTGCCCTTGTGACCGGTGAGTCGACGGTCGAGTGGGATGCCGATGGCACGGTGCTGGTGACGGGTGCGAGTGGTTCGCTGGGCGGGCTGTTTGCCCGTCACCTGGTGACCGAGCACGGTGTACGGCGTCTGCTGCTGGTGAGCCGTCGTGGCGAGGCGGCTGAGCTGTCCGCCGAGCTTGCGGGTCTGGGTGCCGAGGTGTCGTGGGCGGCGTGTGACGTGGCCGACCGGGAGGCCCTGGCGGCCGTACTGGCAGGCATACCCGCGGAGCACCCGCTGACCGGGGTCGTGCACACGGCCGGTGTTCTGGATGACGGTGTGGCCGGTTCGCTGACCGCCGAGCGTCTGTCGGCCGTGCTCCGGCCGAAGGTCGACGCGGCGTGGAACCTCCACGAACTCACCCGGGACCTGGACCTCTCCGCGTTCGTGCTGTTCTCGTCCGCCGCCGGTGTGTTCGGTGGTGCCGGGCAGGCCAACTACGCGGCCGGCAACGTGTTCCTGGATGCCCTGGCCGCCCGGCGTCGGGCGCGGGGTCTGGCGGCCACGTCCCTGGCCTGGGGTCTGTGGGCCGAGGTGGGCGGTATGGGTGGCGTCCTGGGTGCCGAGGACGTGTCCCGGCTCGGCCGTGGTGGCGTCAGCGCGCTCACCGCCGCCGAGGGCGTGGCGCTGTTCGACGCCGCCACCGCCACCGGGCAGCCGCTCTTGGTGCCGGTGAAGCTGGACCTCGCCGCCCTGCGGGCCCAGGCGGGCAGTGGCATGCTCCCGCCGCTGCTCTCCGGCCTGGTCCGTACGCCCGCACGCCGCGCCGCCGGCGCCACCGCCCCCGACGCATCCGGACCGGCGGCACGCCTCGTCGGCCTGACGGACGCCGAACAGCAGCTCTTCGTACTGGACTTGGTACGCACCCAGGTCGCCGCGGTGCTCGGCTACGCCGGGCCCGAGGCGGTCGAGGCCGACCGTTCCTTCCGCGAGCTGGGCTTCGACTCCCTGACCGCCGTCGAGCTGCGCAACCTGATCGGCGCCGCCACCGGGCTGCGCCTGCCCGCCACCCTCGTCTTCGACTACCCGACCTCCACGGTCCTGGCCGACCACCTGCGGGCCGAGCTGCTCGGAGCGGTACCCGCCGCGCCGTCCGCACCGGTCGCCGTCGCCGTCCGCGACGACGAGCCGATCGCGATCGTGGGTCTGGGCTGCCGGTACCCCGGAGGAGTCGAGAGCCCGGAAGCGCTGTGGCGGCTCGTTCTGGAAGGCCGGGACGTCATCTCCGGCTTCCCCGACGACCGCGGCTGGGACGTCGACGGTCTCTTCGACACCGACCCCGGCCGCGAGGGTACGAGCTATGCCCGCGAGGGCGGCTTCCTCTCCGACGCCTCCGCCTTCGACCCGGCGTTCTTCGGGATCTCGCCGCGCGAGGCCGTCGCGATGGACCCGCAGCAGCGCCTGCTGCTGGAGACCTCCTGGGAGGCCTTCGAGCGGGCCGGCATCGACCCGCGGACCCTGCGCGGCAGCCGGACCGGCGTGTTCGCGGGCGTCATGTACCACGACTACGCCTCCCGGCTCGCGGCGCTGCCCGAGGGGGTCGAGGGCTTCCTCGGCACGGGCAACGCGGCCAGCGTCATCTCCGGCCGCCTCTCGTACACCTTCGGCCTGGAAGGCCCGGCGGTCACCGTCGACACCGCCTGCTCCTCCTCCCTGGTGGCCCTGCACCTCGCGGTGCAGGCCCTGCGCAGCGGGGAGTGCTCGCTCGCCCTGGCGGGCGGCGTGACCGTGATGGCGACGCCCGCGGCCTTCGTGGAGTTCAGCAGGCAGCGGGGCCTCGCGGCCGACGGCCGCTGCAAGGCGTTCTCCGCCGACGCCGACGGCACGGGCTGGTCCGAGGGCGCCGGTGTGCTCCTGGTGGAGCGGCTCTCCGACGCCCGCCGCAACGGGCACCCGGTGCTGGCCGTGGTCCGGGGTACGGCGATCAACCAGGACGGTGCGAGCAACGGCCTGACGGCCCCGAACGGCCCCTCCCAGCAGCGCGTCATCCGCCAGGCGCTCTCCAACGCCGGTCTGTCCGCCGCCGAGGTGGACGCCGTGGAGGCGCACGGTACGGGTACGACCCTGGGCGATCCGATCGAGGCGCAGGCGCTCCTGGCCACGTACGGCCAGGACCGGCCCGCGGACCAGCCGCTGCTGCTCGGCTCCATCAAGTCCAACATGGGCCACACGCAGGCCGCCGCCGGTGTCGCCGGGATCATCAAGATGGTCATGGCGATGCGGCACGGAATCCTGCCCAAGACCCTGTACGTGGACCAGCCGACCCCGCACGTCGACTGGGCGGCGGGAGCCGTGACCCTCCTCGCGTCGGCCACGGACTGGCCGGAGACCGGCCGCCCGCGCCGGGCCGCCGTCTCTTCCTTCGGCTTCAGCGGCACCAACGCCCACGCCGTCATCGAGCAGGCGCCCGAGCCGGCGGAGCCCGAGGCGCGGCCCGAGCCGGCCCGCGTGCCCGGCAGCCTGCCGTGGCTCCTCTCGGCGAAGGACCCGCAGGCCCTGCGCGAGCAGGCCGCGCGCCTGGCCGCGCACGTGGCCGAACACCCCGGGCTGTCCCCCGTGGACGTCGGCTACGCCCTGGCCACGAGCAGGACCGCCCTCGACCGGCGGGCCGCGGTGGTCGCGGAGGACCGCGAGGGCTTCCTCGCCGGTCTCGCCGCGCTCGCCGACGGCGACTGGACGGCCGGCCTTCTGGAAGGCTCGCCGACCGCCGGGAAGCTGGCCTTCCTGTTCACCGGGCAGGGCAGCCAGCGCCTCGGGATGGGGCGTGAGCTGTACGCGGCCTTCCCGGTGTTCGCTGCCGCGCTGGACGCGGTGGACGAGCGGCTGGCTCTCGAACTGCCGCTGAAGGACGTCCTGTTCGGGGCGGACGCGGCGCTGCTGGACCGTACGGAGTACACCCAGCCCGCGCTGTTCGCGGTCGAGGTGGCGCTGTTCCGGCTGCTGGAGTCGTACGGAGTGAAGCCGGACCTCCTGTCCGGGCATTCCATCGGTGAGATCGCCGCCGCGCACGTCGCCGGGGTGTTCTCGCTGGACGACGCGTGCGCGCTGGTCGCGGCCCGGGGCCGCCTGATGCAGGCGCTGCCGGCCGGCGGCGTGATGATCGCGGTGCAGACCTCGGAGGACGAGGTGCTGCCGCTGCTGACGGACCGCGTGAGCATCGCGGCGGTCAACGGCCCTCAGTCGGTCGTCATCGCCGGTGACGAGGACGCCGCCACGGCGATCGTGGCCGCGTTCGCCGAGCGCAAGTCCAAGCGGCTCGCCGTCAGCCACGCGTTCCACTCGCCGCACATGGACGGCATGCTCGACGCCTTCCGCGAGGTCGTGGAGGGGCTGACGTACGACAGCCCCCGCATCCCGGTCGTGTCCAACCTGACCGGCGCCCTCGTCACCGACGAGATGGGCTCGCCCGACTTCTGGGTCCGGCACGTCCGCGAGGGGGTCCGCTTCCTCGACGGCATCCGGGCCCTGGAGGACGCCGGGGCGACGACGTACGTCGAACTCGGCCCCGAAGGCGTCCTCTCCGCACTCGCTCAGGACTGCCTCACGCGCGACGGCGCGGCCTTCCTCCCCGTCCTGCGCGCGGACCGCCCCGAGGAAGCCACCCTCGGTGCGGCCCTCGCCCAGGCGCACCTGCGGGGCATCGCCGTCGACTGGGACGCGTACTACTCCGGCACCGGCGCCCGCAGGGCGGACCTGCCCACCTACGCCTTCCAGCGGCAGCGCTACTGGCTGGAGGCACCCGCCCACGCCCTCACGGGCGACGTCGCCTCCGCCGGGCTCGGCCCGACCGCGCACCCGCTCCTCGGTGCGGCGGTCGACCTGCCCGACTCGGACGGTTTCCTCTTCACCGGGCGCCTCTCCCTGCGCACCCACCCCTGGCTGGCCGACCACCGCGTCGCGGGCACCGTCCTGCTGCCGGGTGCCGCGCTGGTGGAACTGGCTGTCCGTGCGGGCGACCACGCCGGGTGCGGCCGCCTTGACGAGCTCACCCTGGAGGCGCCGCTGGTGCTGACGGAGACGGGCGGGACGCAGCTGCGGCTCGCCGTGGCCGAGCCGGACGCGCGGGGCCGCAGGGCCTTCCAGGTCTACTCGCGCCCCGAGCGGATCACCCCCGATGAGCCGTGGACCCGTCACGCCGAGGGCGTCCTGGCTCCCGACGCCCCGGACGACCCCGACGCCACGGACGCCCGGGACACCGGTGTCCAGGCGCTGGGGGAGTGGCCGCCGGCCGGCGCCGTCGCCTGCCCCGTCGACGACCTGTACCCGGGCTTCGACGCCATCGGACTCGGCTACGGCCCCGCTTTCCGGAACCTCCGCCGGGCCCACCGGCTCGGCGACGAGGTGTTCGCCGAGGTCGCCCTCGACGAGGACCGCCTCCCGGAAGCCGCCCCGTACGGACTCCACCCGGCGCTGCTCGACGCCGCCCTGCACGCCGTCGGGCTCGGGGAGTTCTTCCCCCAGGGCCCGCAGGGCGCGCGGCTGCCGTTCTCCTGGGACGGCGTACGGCTGCACGCCGCCGGCGCCGCCGCGCTGCGCGTACGGATGGCACCGGCCGGCCGGGACGCGGTGACGCTGACCCTGTGGGACGGGACCGGAGCCCCGGTCCTGACCGTCGACTCGCTCGTGCTGCGCCCCTTCGCCGCCGACGGCATCGCCGCCGGTTCCGGCACCGGACCCGTCCGCGAGGCGCTGTTCCAGGTCGACTGGACGGCGCTGGCGCTGCCCGAGCCGCCGCCGGGCTCCGGCGACGGCCGCGTGGCACTGCTCGGCGCGGACCCGCTCAAGGCCGGCGCCGGTCTGGAACGGGCCGGATTCCTCGAAGACCCGCACGGAGCGGCGTACCCGGACCTGAACGCCCTGGGCGAGGCCTTCGACATGGCCGAGGCGCTGGGGGAGCCGGCACCGGAGACGGTCCTGCTCTCCCTGGCGTCCGACCTCGCCGCGCCGGCCCCCGGCCCGGCCGCGCACGCCGCGACCGCGCACGCCCTGGACCTCGTCCAGGGGTGGCTGGCGGACGAGCGGTTCGCGGCGTCCCGGCTCGTGGTCGTCACCCGCGGCGCCATCGCCGCCGACCCCGACGAGGACGTCACCGACCTCGCGCACGCCGCGGTGTGGGGCCTGGTGCGCTCCGCGCAGGCCGAGCACCCCGGCCGGTTCGTCCTGGTCGACCTCGACGGCGAGGACCCCTCCTACGGGGCCCTGCCCGCCGCGCTCGCCACCGACGAGACCCAGCTCGCCCTGCGCGGAGGAACCGTACGCGCGCCCCGCCTGGCCCGCGCCGCCCTCACCGCGTCCGCGGCCCCGTCCGAGGACGCCACCCGCACCGTCAGTCCCGAGGGCACGGTCCTGATCACCGGGGCCACCGGCACCCTCGGCGGCCTGCTCGCCCGGCACCTCGTCGCCGAGCACGGCGTACGGCACCTGCTGCTCACCAGCCGTCGCGGCGCGGCGGCCGACGGCGCCCCCGAACTCGCCGACGAGCTGACCGCGTCGGGCGCCCAGGTCACCTGGGCGGCCTGTGACGCGGCCGACCGGGACGCGCTGGCCGCCGTGCTCAAGGCCGTCCCGGCGGAACACCCGCTGACGGCCGTCGTACACACCGCGGGTGTGCTCGACGACGGCACCGTCACCTCGCTGACGCCCGAGCGGATCGCGAAGGTGCTGCGGCCCAAGGCCGACGCGGCGTGGAACCTGCACGAGCTCACCCGGCACCTCGACCTGGCGGCGTTCGTCCTGTTCTCCTCGGCGGCCGGCGTGTTCGGCAACGCCGGCCAGGCCAACTACGCGGCCGGCAACACCTTCCTCGACGCGCTCGCCCAGCACCGCCGGGCACAGGGCCTGGCGGGCCTCTCGCTCGCCTGGGGCCTGTGGGACGACGAGGCCGGCATGGCCGCCACCCTCGACGAGCAGGACCGGCGGCGCCTCGACCGCGGCAGCATGAACGCGCTGTCGGCGGCCGACGGGCTGGCCCTCTTCGACGCCGCCGTGCGGGCGAGGACGGCCGCCGTCGCCGATGCCGGGGAACCGGGGGCCGCGAGCCTGCTCGTGCCCGCCCGGATCGACCTGGCCGCCCTCCAGGCCCAGGTGGGCGACACCGTCGCCCCGCTGCTGCGCGGCCTGCTCCGTACGCCCGTACGTCGCAGGACGAGCGGCGGCGCCCCGGCGGACGCCCCGGGGACGCTCGCGGAGCGGCTGGCCCAACTCCCGCCCGCCGAACGGGACCGGGTGCTGCTCGACACGGTCTGCACCCACGTCGCCCAGGTACTGGGCCACAACGGCGCGGCCGCCATCGAAGCGGGCAGCGCGTTCAAGGAGCTGGGCTTCGACTCGCTCACCGCGGTCGAACTGCGCAACCGGCTCGGCGCGGCCACCGGACTCCGGCTCCCGGCCACGCTCATCTTCGACTACCCGACCCCCGAGCAGCTCAGCGGATACCTGCGCTCCGCCCTGCCCCTCGGCGCCGACGGACCCACCGTCTTCGGCGAACTCGACCGGCTGGAGACCGCCCTGGGCGCGGTGGACGCGACGGACGCGGACACCGTGACCCGCTCGCGGATCACGATGCGCCTCCAGGCCCTCATGGCCAAGTGGAACGCCGGCCAGGACACCGGACGGCACACCGGCGCCGACGAGGACACCGACGACGACCTCGACGCGGTGACCGACGACGAGCTCTTCGACCTGCTCGACGACGAACTCGGCGCCTGAGCAAGCCGGGCGGGGCACCCCGCCCCGCCCGGCAACCCGAACATCCCACGGACAGACCCGTACGACCGCCTCTCTGGCATGGAGCCCACGCACATGGTGAACGAGGACAAGCTTCGCGACTACCTCAAGCGGGCGACCGCCGATCTGCGCCAGGCCCGCAGGCGGTTGCGCGAGGTAGAGGAGCAGAACCAGGAACCCATCGCGATCGTCGCGATGAGCTGCCGCTACCCCGGCGGCGTCCGCACCCCCGAGGACCTGTGGCGGCTCGTCGCCGACGGCGACGACGCCATCTCCGGGTTCCCCGCCGACCGCGGCTGGGACGTGGAGTCGCTCTACGACGCCGACCCCGACAGCGCCGGATCCAGCTACGTCAGCGAGGGCGGATTCCTCTACGACGCCGCCCGCTTCGACCCCGCCCCCTTCGGGATCTCCCCGCGCGAGGCCCTGGCCATGGACCCGCACCAGCGGCTCCTGCTGGAGACCTCCTGGGAGGCGTTCGAGCGGGCCGGCATCGACCCGACGTCCCTGCGCGGCAGCCGGACGGCCGTCTTCGCCGGCGTGATGTACCACGACTACACCGCCCGCCTGGACTCCGTCCCCGAGGGCGTCGAGGGCTTCCTCGGCACCGGCAGCTCCGGCAGCATCGCCTCCGGCCGCGTCGCGTACACCTTCGGCCTCGAAGGCCCGGCCGTCACCGTCGACACCGCCTGCTCCTCCTCCCTGGTCACCCTGCACCTGGCCGTGCAGGCCCTGCGCGCAGGGGAGTGCACCATGGCGCTCGCCGGCGGTGTCACCGTGATGGCGACCCCGGCCACCTTCACCGAGTTCAGCCGCCAGCGCGGGCTCGCCGCCGACGGCCGCTGCAAGCCCTTCGCCGCCGCCGCCGACGGCACCGGCTGGGGCGAGGGCGTCGGCATGCTCCTGGTGGAGCGGCTGTCGGACGCCCGGCGCAACGGGCACCCGGTGCTGGCCGTGATCCGCGGGTCCGCGATCAACCAGGACGGTGCGAGCAACGGCCTGACCGCACCCAACGGGCCGTCCCAGCAGCGCGTCATCCACCAGGCGCTCACCAACGCCCGTCTGACGACGGCCGAGGTGGACGTCGTGGAGGCGCACGGCACCGGCACGACCCTGGGCGATCCGATCGAGGCGCAGGCGCTGCTGGCCACCTACGGGCAGGACCGGCCGGCGGACCGGCCGCTGCTGCTCGGTTCCATCAAGTCCAACATCGGGCACACGCAGGCCGCCGCCGGTGTCGCGAGCATCATCAAGATGGTCGAGGCGATGCGGCACGGCGTCGTACCGAAGACCCTCCACCTCGACGAACCGACCCCGCACGTGGACTGGGAGGCGGGCGCCGTCTCCCTGATCGGCGAGAACCTGCCCTGGCCGCAGACCGGTGCCCCGCGTCGTGCGGGTGTGTCGTCGTTCGGGTTCAGTGGGACGAACGCGCATGTGATCGTGGAGCAGGCGCCGGAGGCGGAGACGGCTGAGCGGGTCGCGGGCTCTGGGATGCCGGTGGTGCCGTGGGTGCTGTCGGGCAAGAGTGCGGGGGCGTTGCGGGGTCAGGCGGAGCGGCTCGCTGGTTGGCTGGCGGGTGTGCCGGGTGTGGATCCGGTGGATGTGGGCTGGTCGTTGGCGTCGACGCGTGCGGGTCTGGATCACCGGGCGGTCGTTTTTGGTGATCATGTGGCTGGTGTGGCCGCGGTGGCTTCGGGTTCGCTGGCCGCCGGTGTGGTGACCGGGTCCGTGGTCGGTGGCAAGACGGCGTTCGTGTTCCCGGGTCAGGGCTCGCAGTGGGTCGGCATGGCGGCGGGGCTGCTGGATGCCTCACCCGTGTTTGCCGCTCGGGTGGGGGAGTGTGCGAAGGCGCTGGAGCCGTTCACGGACTGGTCGCTGATCGACGTCCTGCGCGGCGTCGAGGGTGCGCCCACCCTCGACCGGGTGGACGTGGTGCAGCCGGCGCTGTTCGCGGTGATGGTGTCGCTGGCCGAGGTGTGGCGTGGGGCGGGTGTGCGTCCGGGTGCGGTGATCGGGCATTCGCAGGGTGAGATCGCGGCCGCCTGCGTCGCCGGGATCCTCTCCCTCGAGGACGCGGCCCGGGTCGTGGCCCTGCGGAGTCAGGCCATCGGCCGTGTGCTGGCGGGGCTGGGCGGCATGGTGTCCGTTCCCCTGCCGGCGAAGGAGGTCCGGGAGCGGATCGCGTCGTGGGGTGAGGAGCGGATCTCCGTCGCCGCTGTCAACGGCCCCTCGTCGGTGGTGGTGTCTGGTGAGGTCCAGGCGCTGGAGGAGCTCCTTGCTTCTTGTGAGGCGGACGGGGTTCGTGCCAAACGGATCGCCGTGGACTATGCCTCGCACTCCGCTCAGGTGGAGCTGCTGCGTGAGGAGCTCGACACCCTCCTCGCCCCGATCGCCCCGCAGGCGGCGGAGGTTCCGTTCCTGTCGACGGTGACGGGGGAGTGGGTCAGTGGTACCGAGCTGGATGCCGGTTACTGGTTCCGCAACCTGCGTCAGACGGTGGAGCTGGAGCAGGCGACCCGCACCCTCCTCGAGCAGGGTTTCGGTGTGTTCGTCGAGTCGAGTCCGCACCCGGTGCTGACGGTCGGCATGCAGGAGACCGTCGAGGACGCCGGCCGTGAGGCCGCGATCCTGGGTTCCCTGCGCCGTAACGAAGGCGGTCTGGAGCGTTTCTGGCTCTCCCTCGGCGAGGCCTATGTGCGTGGCGCGGCCGTGGACTGGGACGCCGTCTTCGCCGGTACGGGCGCCCAGCGCGTGGACCTGCCGACCTACGCCTTCCAGCAGGAGCACTTCTGGCTGGAGTCCGGTACCGCCCCGGACGCCGGGCCCGCCCTGTCCCCGTCCGACGCCGCCGAACCCCACTTCTGGGAAGCCGTGGAGCGCCAGGACGTGGCCGCCCTCACGGCCGAGCTGGCCATCGAAGGGGACGAGACGCTCACCGCCCTCCTGCCCGCGCTGTCCTCCTGGCGGCGCCGGCGGCAGGAGCGCTCCACGGTCGACGGCTGGCGCTACCGGATCACCTGGAAGCCGGCTCCCGAACCCGCCGCCACCCGTCTCACCGGCACCTGGCTCGTCGCGGTCCCCGAGGCCGGTGAGGGAGCCGACGCCGTCGTGCGCGCGCTCGCCGAACACGGCGCCGACGTACGGCGGATCGCGGTCCCCCGTACCCACGACGCACGGGCCGACCTGGTCGAGCGGATCCGTCAGGCGCTCGCCGACGGCCCCGCCGTATCGGGTGTGCTGTCCCTCCTGACCCCCGCCGGGGACGAAGCGGAGCCGATCGGCTCGGCCGCCCCCGCCGGGGTCATCGCCACCCTCTCCCTCGTCCAGGCCCTCGGTGACGCCGACGTCGCCGCCCCGCTCTGGTGCGTCACCCGTGGTGCGGTCTCCGTGGGCCGTTCCGAGCAGCAGGCCGATCCCGCGCAGGCCCCGATCTGGGGACTCGGTCGCGTCACGGCCCTGGAGCACGGCGAGCGCTGGGGCGGTCTCGTCGACCTGCCCGCGCAGGCCGACGCCCGCACGCTCGGACGACTCGTCGGCGTGCTGGCCGGGGACGCCGCCGAGGACCAGGTGGCCGTGCGGTCGTCGGGCCTGTTCGTACGACGTCTCGTGCGAGCCGGGCTCGCCGAGACCCCGGCGGTGCGCGAGTGGCGTCCGGCCGGGACGACGCTGGTGACCGGCGGTACGGGCGCGCTCGGCGCGCACGTGGCCCGCTGGCTCGCTTCGAGCGGCGCCGAGCACCTGATCCTGACCAGCCGCCGCGGGGCCGACGCGCCCGGCGCGGACGGGCTGCGCGAAGAACTGACGGCCCTGGGCGCCCGGGTCACGCTCGCCGCCTGCGACGTCGGCGACCGCGACGCCCTCGCCGACCTCCTCGCCTCCGTCCCCGCCGACCAGCCGCTGACCGCCGTCGTGCACACGGCCGCCGTCCTCGACGACGGCGTCATCGAGGCGCTCACGCCCGAGCAGGTCGAGCGGGTCCTGCGGGTCAAGGTCGATGCCACGCTGCACCTGCACGAGCTGACCCGCGACCTCGACCTGTCCGCGTTCGTCCTCTTCTCCTCCTTCGCCGCCACCTTCGGCGCCCCCGGCCAGGGCAACTACGCGCCGGGCAACGCGTTCCTCGACGCCTTCGCCGAGTACCGGCGCGCCGCCGGGCTGCCCGCGACCTCCCTCGCCTGGGGCCCGTGGGGTGACGGAGGCATGGCCGAAGGCGCCGTCGGCGACCGGATGCGCCGCCACGGCGTCATCGAGATGGCCCCCGAGCGGGCCGTCAGCGCGCTCCAGCACGCCCTGGACCGCGACGAGACCACCCTGACCGTCGCGGACATGGAGTGGAAGCGGTTCGTCCTGGCCTTCACCTCCGGCCGCGCCCGGCCGCTGCTGCACGACCTGCCCGAGGCGCGACAGGCCATGGAGCACGCCCGTACCGACGCGTCCGAGGACAGCGGCGGCGCCGCCGTGCTCACCCGGCAGCTCGCCGGGCAGCCCGAGGCCGAGCAGGAACGGCTGCTGCTGGAGCTGGTCCGTACGGCCGTCGCCGCCGTCCTCGGCTACGCCGGGCCCGACGCCGTCGAGGCCGGCCGGGCGTTCAAGGAGCTGGGCTTCGACTCCCTCACCTCCGTCGAGCTGCGCAACCGCCTGAACGCCGCCGCCGGCCTCAAGCTGCCGCCCACCCTCGTCTTCGACTACCCGACGCCCACCGTCCTCGCCCGCCACCTGCGGGCCGAGCTCGCCGGGCAGGGCGCGGCCGGCGCCACGCCCGTAGCGGCGGCCTCCGCCTCCGTGTCCGACGCCGAGCCGATCGCCGTCGTCGCGATGAGCTGCCGCTTCCCCGGCGGTGTCCGAAGCCCCGAGGAGCTGTGGCAGCTGCTCGCCTCCGGCGGTGACGCCCTCTCGCAGTTCCCCGCCGACCGCGGCTGGGACGTCGAGGCGCTGTACGACCCCGACCCCAACGCGCAGGGCACCTCCTACACCCGCGAGGGCGGGTTCCTCTCCGACGCGGCCGCGTTCGACCCGGCGTTCTTCGGGATCTCCCCGCGCGAGGCGCTCGCCATGGACCCGCAGCAGCGGCTGCTGCTGGAGACCTCCTGGGAGGTCTTCGAGCGGGCCGGGATCGACCCGGAGACCCTCCGCGGCAGCCAGTCCGGCGTGTTCGTCGGAACCAACGGCTCCGACTACTCCCACCTCGTACGGGGCGCGGCCGACGGCCTCGAAGGCCACCTGGCCACCGGCAGCGCCGGCAGTGTCGTCTCCGGCCGGCTCTCGTACACCTTCGGCCTGGAGGGCCCGGCGGTCACCGTCGACACGGCCTGCTCGGCCTCGCTGGTGGCCCTGCACCTCGCGGTGCAGGCGCTGCGCAGCGGCGAGTGCTCCATGGCCCTGGCCGGCGGTGTGACGGTCATGTCCACGCCTGGCACCTTCATCGAGTTCAGCCGCCAGCGCGGACTGTCCACCGACGGCCGCTGCAAGGCGTTCTCCGCCGACGCGGACGGCTTCAGCCCGGCCGAGGGCGTCGGCATGCTGCTCGTGGAGCGGCTGTCGGACGCGCGGCGCAACGGGCACCCGGTGCTGGCCGTGGTCCGGGGTACGGCGATCAACCAGGACGGTGCGAGCAACGGCCTGACGGCGCCGAACGGCCCCTCCCAGCAGCGCGTGATCCGCCAGGCCCTGGCCAACGCCCGTCTGACGACGGCCGAGGTGGACGTCGTGGAGGCGCACGGCACGGGCACGACCCTGGGCGACCCGATCGAGGCGCAGGCGCTGCTGGCGACCTACGGCCAGGACCGCCCGGCGGACCGGCCGCTGCTGCTCGGCTCCGTCAAGTCCAACATCGGCCACGCCCAGGCCGCCGCCGGTGTCGCCGGTGTGATGAAGATGGTGCTGGCCATGCAGCACGGCGTGCTGCCGCAGAGCATCCACATCGCCGAGCCGACCCCGCACGTGGACTGGAGCGCGGGCGAGGTCGCCCTGCTGACCGAACAGCGGGCCTGGCCCGAGACCGGTGGCCGGCCCTGGCGCGCGGGAGTGTCGTCGTTCGGGTTCAGCGGGACCAACGCCCATGCCATCATCGAGCAGGCCCCCGCGGAACAGGGGTCCGACGAGCCGGGGACCCCTGCGTCGCCGACCCCCCACCCCCTACTGACCGCGACGACCCCGCAGGACCCCGGTTCCGACCGGCGGACCCCGCTGCCGTGGCCGCTGACGGCCAAGACCGAGAAGGCGCTGCGCGGCCAGGCGGAACGCCTGCTGAACCACCTCGCCACCCGCCCTGACCTGCGAAGCGTCGATGTCGGCCACTCGCTGGCCACCACCCGTACGGCGCACGACCGGCGCGCGGTACTGATCGGCCGGGAACCCGGGGAACACCTCGCGGGCCTGGCCGCCCTGGCCGCCGGAGGCACCGCACCCCTGCTCGTCCAGGGGTCGGTCATCGGGGGCAAGACCGCGTTCGTGTTCCCCGGACAGGGGTCGCAATGGGTGGGCATGGCGGTGGCGCTGTTGGACGCTTCACCCGTGTTTGCTGCCCGGGTGGATGAGTGTGCGAAGGCGCTGGAGCCCTTCACCGACTGGTCGTTGGTGGATGTGCTCCGGGGCGCCGATGGCGCGCCCTCGCTCGACCGGGTGGATGTGGTGCAGCCCGCGCTGTTCGCGGTGATGGTGTCGCTGGCCGAGGTGTGGCGTGCGGCGGGTGTGCGTCCGGGTGCGGTGATCGGGCATTCGCAGGGTGAGATCGCGGCGGCGTGTGTGGCCGGGATCTTGTCTCTGGAGGATGCGGCGCGTGTGGTGGCTCTGCGGAGTCAGGTGATCGGCCGTGTGCTGGCGGGTCTGGGCGGCATGGTGTCCGTGCCGCTGCCCGCGGAGGACGTTCGTGAGCGGATCGCGCCGTGGGGTGAGGAGCGGATCTCCGTCGCCGCCGTCAACGGCCCCTCCTCGGTCGTGGTCTCCGGTGAGGTCCAGGCTCTGGAGGAGCTCCTTGCTTCTTGTGAGGCGGATGGTGTTCGTGCCAAGCGGATCGCCGTGGACTACGCCTCGCACTCCGCTCAGGTGGAGCTGCTCCGTGAGGAGCTCGACACTCTCCTCGCTCCGATCGTTCCGCGGGCGGCGGAGGTTCCGTTCCTGTCGACGGTGACGGGGGAGTGGGTCAGTGGTACCGAGCTGGATGCCGGTTACTGGTTCCGCAACCTGCGTCAGACGGTGGAGCTGGAGCAGGCGACTCGCACTCTCCTTGAGCAGGGTTTCGGTGTGTTCGTCGAGTCGAGTCCGCACCCGGTGCTGACGGTCGGCATGCAGGAGACCGTCGAGGACGCCGGCCGCGAAGCCGCGATCCTGGGTTCCCTGCGCCGTAACGAAGGCGGTCTGGAGCGTTTCTGGCTCTCCCTCGGCGAGGCGTACGTCCGTGGCGTGGCCGTGGACTGGGACGCCGTCTTCGCCGGTACCGGCGCGCAGCGCGTGGACCTGCCGACCTATGCCTTCCAGTCGCAGCGGTTCTGGCCCGAGGCCGCGCCGGTCGAAGCCGGTGAAGTGCCCGCGGAGAGCGTGATCGACGCCCGCTTCTGGGATGCCGTCGAGCGCGAGGACCTCGCCGCGCTCACCGCCGAACTGCGGATCGAGGGCGACCAGCCCCTGACCGCCCTGCTCCCCGCGCTCTCCTCGTGGCGGCGGCAGAGCCGTGAGCAGTCCACGGTCGACGGCTGGCGCTACCGGGTCACCTGGAAGGCCCTCGCCGAAGCCGCCGGCACCCGGCTCTCCGGCACCTGGCTGGTCGTCGTGCCCGAGGCGGTCTCCGGCCCGGCCGGTGACACGGCCGCCGCTGTCCTTCGTACGCTCGCCGACCGCGGCGCGGAGGTCCGTACCGTCACCGTGGCCGCCGACGCGGCCGGCCGGGACGCGCTGACCGCCGCCCTGAAGGCCGCCACGGACGGGGCGCCCGCCCCCGCCGGTGTGCTGTCCCTCCTCGCCCTCGGCGACGACGGGGCCGCGCTGCGCACGCACGCAGGGCTCCTCGGCACCGCCGCGCTCGTCCAGGCCCTCGGGGACGCCAACGTCGCCGCGCCCCTGTGGTGCGTCACCCGCGGCGCCGTGTCCGTCTCCCGCTCCGAGCGGCTCCAGGATCCGGCGCAGGCCCTCCTGTGGGGCTTCGGCCGCACCGCCGCGCTGGAGTTCCCCGACCGCTGGGGCGGTCTGCTCGACCTGCCCGCGCAGGCCGACGACCGGACCCTCGAACGGCTCGTGGGCGTACTGGCCGGTGACGGCTCCGAGGACCAGGTGGCGCTCCGCGCCTCCGGTCCGTTCGGCCGGCGGCTGGTCCACGCCCCGCTCGCCGACGCGCCGACCGCGCCCGAGTGGCGTCCGGCCGGGACCACGCTGGTGACCGGCGGTACGGGCGCGCTCGGCGCGCACGTGGCCCGCTGGCTCGCTTCGAACGGCGCCGAGCACCTGATCCTGACCAGCCGCCGCGGGGCCGACGCGCCCGGCGCGGACGGGCTGCGCGACGAACTGACCGCGCTCGGCGCCCAGGTCACGCTCGCCGCCTGCGACATGGCCGACCGGGACGCGGTAGCGGCCCTCCTGGCCTCCGTCCCGGCCGACCGGCCGCTGACCGCCGTCGTGCACACCGCCGGTGTCCTCGACGACGGGGTCATCGACGGGCTGACCCCCGAGCGGTTCGCGACCGTGCTCGCCCCCAAGGCGGACGCGGCGCTCACCCTCCACGAGCTGACCCGCGACCTCGGCCTGTCCGCGTTCGTCCTCTTCTCCGGAGTCGCCGGCACCCTCGGCGACGCCGGGCAGGGCAACTACGCGGCCGCCAACTCCTACCTGGACGCCCTCGCCGAACAGCGGCACGCCGACGGCCTGCCCGCGACCTCGGTGGCCTGGGGCCGGTGGGGTGACAGCGGACTGGCCGCGGGCGGCGCCATCGGGGAGCGGCTCGACCGCGGCGGTGTGCCGGCCATGGCGCCGCGCGCCGCGATCCGGGCGCTCCAGCAGGCCCTCGACCACGCCGAGCCGGCCGTCGCCGTCGCCGACATCCAGTGGGAGCGGTTCACGCCGGGCTACACCGCGGTACGGCCCAGCCCGTTCCTCGCGGACCTGCCCGAGGTGCGGCGGCTCGCGCAGGCCGCCCCGGCCGCCGGTGAGGAGGGCGGGGCGGGCGGCGAGGGTTCCCCGGGCGAGGCGCTGCGCCGGCGGCTGTCGGTGATGCCGCAGGCCGAACAGGCCCTGGCCGTACTGGAACTGGTCCGCTCGCACGCGGCGACCGCGCTCGGGCACCCCACCACCGACGAGGTGGGCGCGGGCCGCGCGTTCAAGGAGCTCGGCTTCGACTCCCTGATCGCGCTGGAGCTCCGCAACCGCCTGAACGCGGCCACCGGGCTGAAGCTCCCGGCGACGCTGGTCTTCGACCACCCGACCCCCGCGGTCCTGGCCGAGTTCCTGCGCGCCGAGATCGTCCAGGACGGCAGCACCGCGGCCGCGCCCGGCATCGCGGAACTGGAAAAGCTCGAATCCGCGCTGTCCGTCCTCGATCCGGACGGGCAGACGCGGGCCGACATCGCCTCGCGCCTGCAGGCCCTCCTCGCGAAATGGGGTGAACCGCAAGCCCCTTCGAGCGGCGGGGCCGTGGCCGAGAAGCTCCAGGAAGCCACGACCGACGAGCTCTTCGACTTCATCGAGAACGAGCTCGGGATCTAGCAGCACAGCGGACAGCAGGCAGTAGCAGCGCAAGGGTTTGTGACGAACATGGGTGAGGTTCCAATGGCGGATCAGGTAGCGGATCAGAACAAGATCATCGGCTACTTGAAGCGGGTGACGGCCGATCTGCACCAGACACGGCAGCGCCTGCGCGAGGTCGAGGCCCAGGAGCCGGAGCCGATCGCCATCGTCGGCATGGCCTGCAGGTTCCCCGGCGGCATCCAGTCGCCGGAGGACCTGTGGGACCTGGTCGCGGGTGGCCGGGACGCCATCACCGACTTCCCCACCGACCGCGGCTGGGACATCGAGTCCCTGTACGACGCCGACCCCGACCGGCGGGGCACCTCGTACACCCGCGAGGGCGGGTTCCTGGACGGGGTCGGCGAGTTCGACGCCGCGTTCTTCGGGATCAGCCCGCGCGAGACCCTCGGCATGGACCCGCAGCAGCGCCTGCTGCTCGAAACGTCCTGGGAGACCTTCGAGCGCGCGGGGATCGACCCGGCGACGCTGCGCGGCAGCAAGGCCGGCGTGTTCATCGGCACCAACGGCCAGGACTACCCCGACCTGCTCCGCGACGGCGTCCCCCAGGGCGTCGAGCAGTACCTCCTCACCGGGAACGCGGCCAGCGTCGTCTCCGGCCGCCTCTCCTACACCTTCGGCCTCGAAGGCCCCGCCGTCACCGTCGACACCGCCTGCTCGGCCTCGCTCGTCGCCCTCCACCTCGCGGTGCAGGCGCTGCGGGGCGGGGAGTGCTCCCTCGCGCTGGCGGGCGGTGTCACGGTCATGTCCAGCCCGCGCGCCTTCGTGCAGTTCAGCCGGCAGCGCGGACTCGCCCCCGACGGCCGGTGCAAGCCGTTCGCCGACGGCGCCGACGGCACCGGCTGGGGCGAGGGCGTCGGCATGCTCCTCGTCGAGAAGCTCTCCGACGCCCGCCGCCTCGGGCACCCCGTACTCGCCGTGGTCCGCGGCTCCGCGATCAACCAGGACGGCGCGAGCAACGGCCTGACGGCACCCAACGGCCCCTCGCAGCAGCGCGTCATCCGCCAGGCGCTGACCAACGCCGGGCTCACCCCGGCGCAGGTCGACGTCATCGAGGCGCACGGCACCGGCACCACCCTCGGCGACCCCATCGAGGCGCAGGCCATCCTGGCCACGTACGGCCAGAACCGGCCCGAGGGCCGGCCGCTGTGGCTGGGCTCCATCAAGTCCAACATCGGACACACCCAGGCCGCCGCCGGTGTCGCGGGCATCATCAAGATGGTCGAGGCGATGCGGCACGGCGTGCTGCCCGAGTCGCTCCACATCGACCAGCCCTCCAGCGCCGTCGACTGGAGCACCGGCGACGTCGAACTGCTCACGCGGGCCGTCCCGTGGCCCGAGACCGGCCAGCCGCGCCGCGCCGGCATCTCCTCGTTCGGCGTCAGCGGCACCAACGCCCACACCGTCATCGAGCAGGCCCCGCCCGCCGAGGCACCCGGCGCGGACACGAAGACCGACGGCACGGGCACCACGGCCGACGGCAGCGGCGACGACGCCGAAGCCGCCGCGGAAGGCGCCACCGGGCCCGTGCCGCTGCTGGTCTCCGGCCAGGGCGACGACGCCCTGCGCGCCCAGGCCGCCCGCCTCGCCGCACACCTGCGGGCCGACCCCGCACTCGCGGCGGACCCCGCGGCCCTGACCGACCTCGGTTTCTCCCTCGCCACCAGCCGCTCCGCCCTCGACCGCCGCGCCGTCCTGTTCGCCGCCGACCGCGAGCAGCTGCTCGCCGACCTCGCCGCGCTCGCCGCGGGCGAGCAGCCCGCGACCGCCGTCCTCGGCGCCCCCGGCGACGGCAACACCGCCTTCCTCTTCACCGGACAGGGCAGCCAGCGCCCCGGCATGGGCCGTGAGCTGTACGCCACCCACCCCGGCTTCGCCCGCGCCCTCGACGCGGTCCGCGACGAACTCGACCGGCACCTCGAACGCCCGCTGTACGACGTGCTGTTCGCCGCCGAGGGCACCCCCGAGGCGGCGCTCCTCGACGCCACCGCCTACACCCAGGCCGCCCTGTTCGCCGTCGAGGTCGCCCTCTACCGCCAGCTCGAACAGTGGGGCGTCACCGCCGACTTCCTCATCGGGCACTCCATCGGCGAACTCGCCGCCGCCCACGTCTCCGGCGTCCTCACCCTCCCCGACGCGGCCGCCCTCGTGGCCGCCCGCGGCCGCCTCATGCAGGCCCTGCCCGCCGGCGGCGCGATGATCGCCGTCGAGGCCACCGAGGACGAGGTCACCCCGCTCCTCACCGACCGGGTGTCCATCGCCGCCGTCAACGGCCCCCGCTCCGTGGTCGTCTCCGGTGACGCGGACGCCGCCGAGCAGGTCGCCGAGGCCCTGCGCGCCCGCGGCCGCCGCACCAAGCGGCTCACCGTCAGCCACGCCTTCCACTCGCCGCTCATGGACGGCATGCTCGACGCGTTCCGGGAGGCCGCCGAGGCCGTCTCCTACGCGCCGCCCGTCATCCCGATCGTCTCCAACCTCACCGGCGCCTCCGTCACCGCCGAGGAGATCTGCACCGCCGACTACTGGGTCCGCCACGTCCGCGAGGCCGTCCGTTTCCACGACGGGGTGCGCGGCCTGGCCGCGCTCGGCGTCACCACCTTCGTCGAGGTCGGCCCCGGCGGGGTCCTGACCGCCCTCGCACAGGACTGCCTCGCCGGCGAGGACGACCGCGACGGCGCCGTCTTCGTCCCCGCCCTGCGCGCCGACCGTCCCGAACCGGCCGCGTTCGCCGCCGCCGTCGCCCGGGCCCACGCGCACGGCGTCCGGGCCGACTGGTCCGCCGTCTTCGCCGGGCGCGGCGCCACCCGCGTCGACCTGCCCACGTACGCCTTCCAGCGGGGCCACTACTGGCCCGAACAGCCCACCGCCTGGACCGGCGACGTCACCGCCGCCGGCATCGGCTCCGCCGACCACCCCCTCCTCGGCGCCGCCATCGCCCTGGCCGACGGCGACGGCTACCTCTTCACCGGCCGGCTCTCCCTGGCCACCCACCCCTGGCTCGCCGACCACACGGTCATGGACACCGTGCTGCTGCCCGGCACCGCCTTCGTCGAACTCGCCCTCCAGGCCGGCGAGCACACCGGTTGCGAACTCCTCGACGAGCTCACCCTCCAGGCCCCCCTGGCCCTGCCCCCGCACGGCGGCGTCCAGATCCAGCTCGCCGTCGGCGCCCCCGACGCCGACGGACGGCGCGCCCTGACCCTGCACTCCCGGCCCGAGGACGCCGCCGACGACACCTGGGGCGAAGGCGCCTGGACCCGGCACGCCACCGGCTTCCTCACCCCCGCCACCGCACGCCCCGCCCCGCACCCCGGCTCCGACCTCGCCACCTGGCCGCCGCAGGGCGCCACCGCCGTCCCCGTCGAGGGCCTCTACGAGCACCTCACCGCCTCCGGCTTCGCCTACGGACCCGTATTCCAGGGCCTGACCGCCGCCTGGCAGCGCGCCGACGAGGTCTTCGCCGAAGTCCGCCTGCCCGAGCAGGCGCACGCCGAGGCCGCCCTGTTCGGTCTGCACCCCGCCCTGCTCGACGCCGCGCTGCACGCCGTCGGCATGGGCTCCCTGCTGGAGGACACCGAGCACGGCAGACTGCCGTTCTCCTGGAGCGGCGTCACCCTCCGCGCCATCGGCGCCCGCGCCCTGCGCGTGCGCCTCGCGCCCGCCGGCCAGGACACCGTCCGCGTCGACCTCGCCGACGAGTCCGGCGCGCCCGTCGCCACCGTCGAAGCCCTGCTGCTGCGCCCCGTCACCCCCGACCAGGTACGGGCGGCCCGCACCGCCTTCCACGACTCGCTGTTCCGCGTCGAGTGGAGCCCGCTGGCCCTGCCGGCCGCCACCACCGTCGCCCCCGGCCAGTGGGCCCTGCTCGGCGAGGCCGGGGCCGGCCCCCGGTTCACCACCGTGCTGCCCACCGCCGCCGCGCACGGCGACCTCGCCGCGCTCGCCGCGGCCATCGAGGCAGGCGGCCCCGTACCGCAGGCCGTCGTCGTCCCCGTCCCCGCCGTGGCCGGGCCCGCGCGGGCCACCGTCGACGCCGCGCTGTCCGGCGCCGTCCGGGACGCGCTGCACCACGCCCTGGACCTGGCCCAGGCCTGGCTCGCCGACGCCCGCTTCGACGGCTCCCGGCTCGTGTTCGTCACCGAGGGCGCCGTCGCCACCGCCGTCGGCTCCGACGTGGCCGACCTGGCGCACGCCCCGCTGTGGGGCCTGCTGCGCTCGGCGCAGTCCGAGCACCCCGACCGGTTCGTCCTGCTCGACCTGGACGACCGCGAGGAGTCCCTGCGCGCCCTGCCCGCCGCGCTCGCCACCGCCGAACCGCAGCTCGCCCTGCGCGAGGGCCGTGCCGTCGTCCCCCGGCTCGGCCGCGTCCCCGCCCTCCCCGCCGCCGAGGGACAGCAGACCCGCCCGCTCGACGCGGACGGCACCGCCCTCGTCACCGGCGCCACCGGCACCCTCGGCGGGCTCGTCGCCCGCCACCTGGTCACCGAGCACGGCGTCCGCCGCCTGCTGCTGACCAGCCGCCGCGGCGAGGCCGCCGCCGGAGCCGGTGAACTCCTCGCGGAACTGCGCGCCCTGGGCGCCGAGGTGACCCTCGCCGCCTGCGACGCCGCCGACCGCGAGGCACTCGCCGCGCTGCTGGACGGCATACCGGCCGAGCACCCGCTGACCGCCGTCGTCCACACCGCCGGCGTCCTCGACGACGGCATCCTCGAAGCGCTCACCCCCGAGCGGCTCGACCACGTCCTGCCCGCCAAGGTGGACGCGGCCGTCCACCTGCACGAGCTGACCCGTGACGCCGACCTCGCGGCGTTCGTCCTGTTCTCCGCCGCCGCCGGCACCCTCGGCGCCGCCGGACAGGCCAACTACGCCGCCGCCAACACCTTCCTCGACGCCCTCGCCCACCGCCGCCGAGCCGAAGGCCTGCCCGCCACCGCGCTCGCCTGGGGCCTGTGGGCCGAGCGCAGCGGCATGACCGGCGACCTCGCCGACACCGACCTGGAGCGCATCTCCCGCGCCGGAGTCGCCGCGCTGTCCTCCGCCGAGGGCCTCGCCCTCATGGACACCGCCCGCGCCACCGGCGACGCCACCGCCGTCCCCATGCACCTCGACCTGGCCGCCCTGCGCCAGGCCGACGCGAGCATGGTCCCGCCGCTGCTGCGCGGCCTGGTCCGCCCCGCCGTGCGCCGGGCCGCCGCCGCCCAGGGGACAGCCCCCGCCGACGGCCTCACCGAGCGCCTGCTGCCGCTGACCGCCGCCGAACGCGACCGGCTGCTGCTGGCCACCGTCCGGGTCCAGGTCGCCGCCGTCCTCGGCTTCCCCGGCCCCGACGCCGTCGACCCCGGCCGCGCCTTCAAGGAACTCGGCTTCGACTCGCTCACGGCCGTCGAACTGCGCAACCGCCTCGGCTCCGCCACCGGCGTCCGGCTGCCGGCCACCCTCGTCTTCGACTACCCCACCCCGAACGCGCTCGCCGCGTTCCTGCGCACCGAACTCCTCGGCGACCAGGCCGCCCAGGCCCCGGCCGCCACCACCGCGGCCACCGCCCGGGCCGTCGCCGACGAGCCCATCGCCATCGTCGCCATGAGCTGCCGCTACCCCGGCGGTGTCAGCACCCCCGAGGAGCTGTGGCAGCTCGTCGCCGGCTCCGCCGACGCGATCTCCCCGTTCCCCACCGACCGCGGCTGGAACCTCGACGCGCTCTACGACTCCGACCCCGGCCGCGCCGGCACCTCGTACACCCGCGAGGGCGGCTTCCTGCACGACGCCGCCGACTTCGACCCGGACGTCTTCGGCATCAACCCGCGCGAGGCCCTCGCCATGGACCCGCACCAGCGGCTCCTGCTGGAGACCTCCTGGGAGGCCTTCGAACGCGCCGGGATCGACCCCGCCGCGATGCGCGGCAGCCGCACCGGCGTCTTCGCCGGTGTCATGTACCACGACTACCTGACCCGGCTCCCGGCCGTCCCCGAGGGTCTGGAGGGCTACCTCGGCACCGGCACCGCCGGAAGCGTCGCCTCCGGCCGCATCTCGTACACCTTCGGCCTGGAGGGCCCGGCCGTCACCATCGACACGGCCTGCTCCTCCTCCCTCGTCGCCCTGCACCTCGCCGCGCAGGCCCTGCGCAGCGGCGAGTGCGACATGGCGCTCGCCGGCGGCGTCACCGTCATGTCCACCCCGGACACCTTCATCGACTTCAGCCGCCAGCGCGGCCTGTCCACCGACGGCCGCTGCAAGTCCTTCTCCGCCGACGCCGACGGCACCGGCTGGGCCGAGGGCGCCGGCATGATCCTCGTCGAGCGGCTCTCCGACGCCCGCCGCAACGGCCACCCGGTCCTGGCCGTCGTCCGCGGCACCGCCGTCAACCAGGACGGTGCCTCCAACGGCCTCACCGCCCCCAACGGGCCCTCCCAGCAGCGCGTCATCCGCGAGGCACTCGCCCACGCCGGCCTGACCACCGCGGACGTCGACGCCGTCGAGGCGCACGGCACCGGCACCACCCTCGGCGACCCCATCGAGGCGCAGGCGCTGCTCGCCACCTACGGCCAGAACCGGCCCGCGGACCGGCCGCTGCGCCTGGGTTCCATCAAGTCCAACATCGGCCACACCCAGGCCGCGGCGGGCGCCGCCGGCATCATCAAGATGGTCCAGGCCATGCGGCACGGCGTCCTGCCCGCGTCGCTGCACATCGGCGAGCCGTCCCCGCACATCGACTGGAGCGCCGGCGCCGTCGAACTCCTGACGGAGTCCGCCGCCTGGCCCGAGACGGGCCGCCCCCGCCGCGCGGGCATCTCCTCCTTCGGCGTCAGCGGCACCAACGCGCACGTCATCATCGAAGCGCCGGCCGCCGATCAGGAGCCGGACGCGGACGCGCACGCCGACGCCGGTCCGGCGGACGCCGCCGGCGTCCCCGCGGGCACCCCGCTGCCGTTCCTCCTCTCCGGCCGCACCCCCGACGCGCTGCGCGCCCAGGCCGCCCGGCTCGCCGACCACCTCGCGCAGCGCCCCGAAGCGGCCCCGGCCGACGTGGCGCTCTCCCTGGCCACCACCCGTACCGCCCTGGACCGCAGGGCCGCCGTCGTCGCCTCCGACCGCGACGGGCTCCTCACCGCGCTCGCCGCCCTCGCCGAGGGCCGCGACAGCGCCCGGCTCGTCCGCCACGACGCCGCCGACGGCCGCCTCGCCGTCCTCTTCACCGGACAGGGCAGCCAGCGCCCCGGCATGGGCCGCGAACTGTACGGCGCGTACCCCGCGTTCGCCGCCGCCCTCGACGAGGTGTGCGCCGCACTGGACCCGTACCTCGGACAGCCCCTCAAGGACGTCCTGTTCGACGAGGACGACACCCTCCTGAACCGGACCGGCCACACCCAGCCCGCCCTGTTCGCGCTGGAGACCGCGCTCTACCGCCTCGTCGAGACCTGGGGCGTGCGCCCCGACTTCGTCGCCGGCCACTCCATCGGCGAGATCACCGCCGCGCACGTCGCGGGCGTCCTGACGCTGTCCGACGCGGCCGCCCTCGTCGCCGCCCGCGGCCGCCTCATGGAGGAACTGCCCCAGGGCGGCGCGATGATCGCGCTGACCGCCACCGAGGACGAGGTCCGGCCGCTGCTCGCCGGCCACGAGGACCGGATCGGCATCGCCGCCGTCAACTCCGCCTCCGCCGTCGTCATCTCCGGCGACGAGACCCTCGCGCTGGAGATCGCCGCCGAGTTCGAGCGGCGCGGCCGCCGGACCAAGCGGCTCACCGTCAGCCACGCCTTCCACTCCCCGCTGATGGACGGCATGCTCGACGCCTTCCGCGACGTCGCCGCCTCCCTCACCTACCACGCCCCCGCCATCCCCGTCGTCACCCACCTCACCGGAGCCGTGGCGGGCGACGAACTGCGCACCCCCGAGCACTGGGTCTCCCACGTCCGCGAGGCCGTCCGCTTCCTCGACGGCATCCGCACCCTGGACGCCGAGCACGTCACCACCTACCTCGAACTCGGCCCGCAGGGCGTACTGTCCGGCCTCGGCCGCGACTGCCTCACCGAGACCGACGGCGAGAGCGGCAGCGGCGGCGGCGACACCGACGCCGTGTTCGTGCCGGCCCTGCGCCGCGACCGCGGCGAGGCCGAGGCCATCGCCGCCGCCGTGGCCGCCCTCCACACCCGCGCCGTCCCCCTCGACTGGTCCGCGTACTTCGCCGCGACCGGCGCCCGCCGCGTCGACCTGCCCACGTACGCCTTCCAGCGCCGCCGGTTCTGGCTCGAAGCCCCCGCCGGATTCATCGGGGACGTCGAATCGGCCGGTCTGGGCGCCGCCCACCACCCGCTGCTCGGCGCCGCCGTGCCGCTCGCCGACGGCGAGGGCTTCCTGTTCACCGGCCGCCTCTCCCTCGACACCCACCCCTGGCTCGCCGACCACGCCGTCATGGGCACGGTCCTGCTGCCCGGCACCGCCTTCGTCGAACTCGCCGTACGCGCCGGCGACCAGGCCGGCTGCGACGTCCTCGAGGAACTCACCCTCGAAGCCCCGCTGGTCCTCACCCCGCACTCCGCGGTACGCCTCCAGATCGTGGTCAGCGCCCCCGACCAGGACGGCCGGCGCACCCTCGACCTGTACTCCGGCGACCCCGACGCCGCCGACGACGAGCCCTGGACCCGGCACGCCGCGGGCGTCCTCGCCTCCGGCGCGCCGCGCCCCGCCTTCGACCTCACCGCCTGGCCCCCGCCCGGCGCCGAGGCCGTCGCCGTCGACGGCCTGTACGAGCACCTCGGCCAGGGCGGCTTCGCCTACGGGCCCGTCTTCCAGGGCCTGCGGGCCGCCTGGACCCTCGGCGGGGACGTCTACGCCGAGGTGGCCCTGCCCGAAGACCGCCACGCCGAGGCCACCCGCTTCGGCCTGCATCCGGCGCTCCTTGACGCCGCCCTGCACGCCACGTTGGTCTCCTCCGACGGCGACCGGCAGGCCGGACTGCCGTTCTCCTGGCGCGGCGTGTCCTTGCACGCCGTCGGCGCGTCCGCGCTGCGCGTCCGCCTCACCGCGGACGGCGACGACACCCTCCGCCTCCAGCTGGCCGACACGACCGGCGCGCCCGTCGCCACCGTCGACCACCTGATCGTCCGGCCCGTCTCCGCCGACCGGCTCGCCGGCGCCTCCCGCGCCGCGTACCACGAGTCGCTGTTCCGGATCGAGTGGGCGACCGTCCCGCTCCCGCCCGGCGCCGCCGACGATCCCGCGACCCCATGGGCCGTCATCGACGCCGGCCCGGCCTCCGGCGCGGGCTCCGCTGCCGGCTCCGCCGCGCTGCCCGGCCCGGTCCACGCCGACCTCGCCGCCCTCGGTGCGGCCCTCGACGCGGGCGCCCCCGCCCCCGCGTACGTCCTCGCCCCCTGCCCGTCCGCCCCGGCGCAGGCACTCACCCCGGACGCCGTCCGCGCCGCCACGCACCGGGCCCTCGCCCTCGTCCAGGGCTGGCTCGCCGACGACCGGTTCGCCGCGTCCCGCCTGGTGTTCGTCACCCGCGGCGCCGTCGCCACCCAGGGCGACTGGGACCTCGCCGACCCGGTCCACGCCCCCGTCTGGGGCCTGGTCCGCTCCGCGCAGTCGGAGAACCCCGACCGCTTCGTCCTGGCCGACCTCGACGGCGACACCCCGGCGGAAACCCTCGCCGCCGCCCTCGCCGGCGGCGAACCGCAGCTCGCGATCCGCCGCGGCACCGTCCACGCGCCCCGCCTCGCCCGGGTCCCCGCCACCACGCCGCTGACCCCGCCCGCGGACGGCACCGCCTGGCGCATGGACATCGAGGACAAGGGCACCCTCGACCACCTCACCCTGGTCCCCAGCCCCGAGTCCGAGGCACCCCTGGAACCCGGGCAGGTCCGCGTCGCCGTACGCGCCGCCGGCCTCAACTTCCGCGACGTGCTCAACGCCCTCGGCATGTACCCCGGCGACCCCGGCCTCATGGGCAGCGAAGGCGCCGGCACCGTCGTCGAGACCGGCCCCGGCGTCACCGACCTCGCGCCCGGCGACCGCGTCATGGGCATGCTCCCGGGCGCCTTCGGCCCGCTGGCCGTCGTCGACCGCCGCATGATCGCCCCGATGCCCGAGGGCTGGACGTTCGCCGAGGCCGCCGCCGTACCGATCGTCTTCATGACGGC
This sequence comes from Streptomyces nojiriensis, assembly GCF_017639205.1. Taxonomy (NCBI): domain Bacteria; kingdom Bacillati; phylum Actinomycetota; class Actinomycetes; order Kitasatosporales; family Streptomycetaceae; genus Streptomyces; species Streptomyces nojiriensis. The sequence continues at coordinate 7,974,913 of NZ_CP071139.1, forward strand.
GTACTACGCGCTCAGCGACCTCGGCGGCCTGCGCGAGGGCGAGACCCTCCTCGTCCACGCCGCCGCCGGCGGCGTCGGCATGGCCGCCGTCCAGCTGGCCCGCCACTGGGGCGCCGACGTCTACGCCACCGCCAGCCCCGCCAAGTGGGACACCCTGCGCGGACTCGGCCTGACCGACGACCGGATCGCCTCCTCCCGCACCCTCGACTTCGAGGAGACCTTCCGCACCGCCACCGCCGGACGCGGCGTCGACGTCGTCCTCGACTCCCTCGCCCGCGAATTCGTCGACGCCTCCCTGCGGCTCCTGCCGCGCGGCGGACGCTTCGTCGAGATGGGCAAGACCGACGTCCGCGACCCCCGCGACGTCGCCGCCGCCCACCCCGGCGTCAGCTACCAGGCGTTCGACCTCACCGAGGCCGGCCTCGACCGCATCCAGGAGATGCTCACCGAGCTCCTCGGCCTCTTCCGGTCCGGCTCCCTGCGCCCGCTGCCGGTCTCCGCCTGGGACCTGCGCCAGGCCCCCGAGGCCTTCCGCTACCTCAGCCAGGCACGCCACGTCGGCAAGATCGTGCTCACCGTGCCCGCCGACTGGAACCCCGACGGCACCGTCCTCATCACCGGCGGCACCGGCACCCTCGGCGCGCTCGTCGCCCGCCACGCCGTCACCGTCCGCGGCGCCCGCCGCCTGATCCTGACCAGCCGCCGCGGCGAGGCCGCCGCCGGCGCCGCCGAACTCGCCGCGGAGCTGCGCGCCCTCGGCGCCGACGTCACCGTCGCCGCCTGCGACGCCGCCGACCGCGAGGCCCTCGCCGCGCTGCTGGACGGCATACCGGCCGAGCACCCGCTGACCGCCGTCGTCCACACCGCCGGCGTCCTCGACGACGGCATCGCCGAGGCCCTCACCCCGCAGCGGATCGACCACGTCCTGCGGCCCAAGGCCGACGCGGCCCTCCACCTGCACGAGCTGACCCGCCACCACGACCTGGCCGACTTCGTCCTCTTCTCCTCCGCCGCCGGCACCTTCGGCGGCGCCGGCCAGGCCAACTACGCGGCCGCGAACGTCTTCCTCGACGCCCTCGCCCGCCACCGCCAGGCACACGGCCTGCCCGGCACCTCCCTCGGCTGGGGCCTGTGGGCCGAGGCCAGCGGCATGACCGGCGAGCTCGATACCGCCGACAAGGACCGCATGACGCGCTCCGGCGTCCTCGGCCTCTCCTCCGAAGAGGGCCTCGCCCTCCTCGACACCGCCCACCACACCGGCGACGCCCACCTCGTCCCCATGCAGCTCGACCTCGCGCCGCTGCGCCAGGCCGACGCCGGCATGGTGCCCGCGCTGCTGCGCGGCCTCGTCCGCGCCCCCGCCCGCCGGGCCGCCCAGGCCACCGCCGCCGGGGCCGGAACCCCGCTGGTGGAGCAGCTCGTACGCCTTCCCGAGAACGAGCGCGACGCGCTCCTGCTCGACCTCGTACGCGACCAGGTGGCCGCCGTCCTCGGCCACGCCACCCCCGACGCCGTCGAACCCGGCCGCGCCTTCAAGGACCTCGGCTTCGACTCGCTGACCGCCGTCGAGTTCCGCAACCGCCTCGGCGCCACCGCCGGGGTCCGGCTGCCCGCCACCCTCGTCTTCGACTACCCCACCCCCACGGTCCTCGCCGGCTACCTCAAGGACGAACTCCTCGGCTCCGAGGCCGCTGCCGCCGCCCTCACCGTCCGGTCGGCCGCCGCCGAGGCCGACGACCCCATCGCCATCGTCGCCATGAGCTGCCGCTTCCCCGGCGGCGTCCGCAGCCCCGAGGACCTGTGGGAGCTGCTCGCCGAAGGCCGCGACGGCATCGCACACCTCCCCGCGGACCGCGGCTGGGACACCGAGGCGCTCTACGACCCCGACCCGGACAACCCCGGCACCTCGTACGCCCGCGAAGGCGGCTTCTTCTACGACGCCCCCCACTTCGACCCGGCGTTCTTCGGGATCAACCCGCGCGAGGCCCTCGCCATGGACCCGCAGCAGCGCCTGCTGCTGGAGACCTCCTGGGAGGCCTTCGAACGCGCCGGGATCGACCCCACGGGCCTGCGCGGCGCACAGGTCGGCGTGTTCGTCGGCCAGATGCACAACGACTACGTGTCCCGCCTGAACACCGTCCCCGAAGGCGTCGAGGGCTACCTCGGCACCGGCGGCTCCAGCAGCATCGCCTCCGGCCGCGTCTCCTACACCCTCGGCTTCGAGGGCCCGGCCGTCACCGTCGACACCGCGTGCTCCTCCTCGCTGGTCGCCCTGCACCTCGCGGCGCAGGCCCTGCGGGCCGGCGAGTGCTCCCTCGCCCTGGCGGGCGGCGTCACCATCATCACCACCCCCGACGTGTTCACCGAGTTCAGCCGCCAGCGCGGCCTCGCCGCCGACGGTCGCTGCAAGCCCTTCGCGGCCGCCGCCGACGGCACCGCGTGGGGCGAGGGCGTCGGCATGCTGCTCGTCGAGCGGCTCTCCGACGCCCGCCGCAACGGCCACCAGGTCCTGGCGGTCGTCCGCGGCACCGCCGTCAACCAGGACGGCGCGAGCAATGGCCTGACCGCGCCCAACGGGCCGTCCCAGCAGCGCGTCATCCGCCAGGCCCTCGCCAACGCCGGCCTGGCCTCCGCCGACGTCGACGCCGTCGAGGCCCACGGCACCGGCACCCGGCTCGGTGACCCCATCGAGGCGCAGGCCCTGCTCGCCACCTACGGCCAGGACCGCCCCGAGGACCGGCCGCTGTGGCTGGGCTCCGTGAAGTCCAACTTCGGCCACACGCAGGCCGCGGCTGGTGTTGCCGGCATCATCAAGATGGTCCAGGCGATGCGCCACGGCATCCTGCCCGAGACCCTGCACGTGGACGAGCCGTCCCCGCACGTCGACTGGTCGGCGGGCGCGGTCTCGCTGCTCACCGAGCAGCGCCCGTGGCCCGAGACCGGCCGCCCGCGCCGCGCCGGCATCTCCTCCTTCGGCATGAGCGGTACGAACGCGCACGCCATCGTCGAGCTCCCCGAGAGCCCCGTCACCGCGGCCGCCCCGGCCGTCCCGGTCGCCCCGGCGGCGCTTCCGTGGCACCTGAGCGCCCGCACCCCCGAGGCCCTGCGGGCCCAGGGCGAGCGGCTCCTGTCCCACCTGGAGGCACACCCGCACACGCCGCCGGCCGACATCGGCCACTCGCTGGCGACCGGCCGGGCCGTGTTCGACCACCGCGCGACCGTGGTCGCCGCCGACCTCGACGGCTTCCGTACCGGCCTGGCCGCCCTCGCCGCGGGCCGCTCCGCAACGGGCCTGGTCCAGGGCTCGACCGCGGCCGGGAAGCTCGCCTTCCTGTTCACGGGACAGGGCAGCCAGCGCCTCGGCATGGGCCGTGAGCTCTACGAGACCCACCCGGTGTTCGCGGCCGCGCTGGACGCGGTGTGCGAGCGGCTGGAACTGCCGCTGAAGGAAGCCCTGTTCGGGGACGACGCCGCTGTCCTGGACCGTACGGAACACACCCAGCCGGCCCTGTTCGCCGTCGAGGTGGCCCTGTTCCGCCTCGTCGAGTCCTGGGGAGTGAAGCCGGACTTCCTGTCCGGGCACTCGATCGGTGAGATCGCCGCCGCGCACGTCGCGGGCGTCCTCTCGCTGGAGGACGCGTGCACGCTGGTGGCGGCCCGCGGCCGCCTGATGCAGGAACTGCCCGCGGGCGGGGTCATGATCGCGCTGGAGGCCTCGGAGGACGAGGTCCTGCCGCTGCTCACCGACCGGGTGAGCATCGCGGCGGTCAACGGTCCGCGCTCGGTGGTCATCGCCGGTGACGAGGACGCGGCGGTCGCCGTCGCGGAGTCGTTCGCCGATCGCAAGACGAAGCGGCTGACGGTCAGCCACGCGTTCCACTCGCCGCACATGGACGGCATGCTCGACGCCTTCCGCCAGGTCGTGGCGGGGCTGTCCTTCGGCGCCCCGCGCATCCCGGTCGTCTCGAACCTCACCGGCGCGCTCGTCTCGGACGAGATGGGATCGGCCGAGTTCTGGGTCCGCCACGTCCGCGAGGCCGTCCGCTTCCTCGACGGCATCCGCGCCCTCGAAGCCGCCGGGGTGACGACCTACGTCGAGCTCGGCCCCGACGGCGTGCTCTCCGCGATGGCACAGGCCTGCCTGACCGACGACACCGGTTCCGCCGCCTTCGCCCCCGCCCTGCGCGCGGGACGCGCCGAGGCAGAGACCCTGCTCTCGGCGCTGTCCACCGCGTACGTGCGCGGCACCGCCGTCGACTGGCCCGCGTTCTACGCCCCGCTCGGGGGCCGGCGCGTCGACCTGCCGACGTACGCCTTCCAGCGCAGCGTCTACTGGCTCGACGCCGGCCGTGCGGACGGCGACGTCGCGGCGGCCGGACTCGGCACCGCCGACCATCCGCTGCTCGGCGCCGAGGTCCAGCTGCCCGACTCCGACGGCCACCTCTTCACCGGCCGGCTGTCGCTGACCACCCACCCCTGGCTCGGCGACCACCGGGTCATGGGCTCCGCCCTCCTGCCCGGCACGGCTTTCGTCGAGCTCGCGCTCCGGGCCGGCGAGCACGTCGGATGCGATCTGGTCGACGAACTCACCCTGGAAGCACCCCTCGTGCTGCCCGAGCACGGCGGCGTGCAGCTGCGGCTCTCCGTCACGGCGGCCGACCCGTCGGGCCGGCGCCGCGGCCTGACCCTCCACTCCCGCCACGAGGGGGTGGACCCGGACGCGCCGTGGACGCGGCACGCCGTCGGTGTGCTCGCCACCGGGGCCGAACCGGACCCGCAGGGCCTCACCGAGTGGCCGCCGGCCGGGGCGGTGGCCGTCCCCGTCGAGGGCCTGTACGAGGGCCTCGCGGACTCCGGGTTCGGCTACGGGCCGGTGTTCCAGGGCTTGCGGGCCGCTTGGCGCCAAGGCGACGCCCACTACGTCGAGGTCGCGCTCCCCGAGGGAGCCGAGGACGACGCCGCACGGTTCGGTCTGCACCCCGCTCTCCTCGACGCGGCCCTGCACGCGCTCGGACTGCGCACCGAGCACACCGCCGGCACCGAAGGACGGCTCCCGTTCTCCTGGTCCGGTGTCAGCCTGCACGCGGTCGGCGCCCGCGCACTCCGGGTGCGCCTGACCACCGCCCGAAACGGCGAGGTGGCCCTCACGATCGCCGACGCCACCGGGGCGCCCGTCGCCTCGGTCGCCGGCCTGGCCCTGCGGTCCGTCAGCCGCGACCAGCTCGACACCGCTCCGGACCTGACGCGTGACGCCCTGTTCCGTGTGGAGTGGGCGCCGGCGGCCGGGGGCGGATCCTTCGACGACTGGATGATGCTGGGCGAGGCGGAGGGCGCTCCGGCGGCGCTGGTGGTGCCGTGCGTGGAGCCGGCCGCCGGCGATGTGACCGGCACGGTGCACGCGGAGACCGCCCGGGTACTGGCGCTCCTGAAGGACTGGCTGGCCGACGAACGGTCGGCGGACTCGCGTCTGGTGTTCCTGACGCGGGGCGCCGTGGCCGCCGTACCGGGCGAAGGCGTGTCCGATCTGGCGCACGCTCCGGTGTGGGGCCTGGTGCGCTCGGCGCAGTCGGAGAACCCCGGCAGGCTCGTCCTGGTCGACATCGACGCCGAGAGCGACCTGGCGGACGGGCTGTCGGCCGCGCTGGCCTCGGGCGAGTCCGAGGTCGCGGTACGGGGCGGTTCGGTCCTGGTGCCGAGGCTGGCGCGTACGGCGGTCGCCGCTGACGCGGGTGTCGAGTGGGATGCCGATGGCACGGTGCTGGTGACGGGTGCGAGTGGTTCGCTGGGCGGTCTGTTCGCCCGTCACCTGGTGACCGAGCACGGCGTACGGCGTCTACTGCTCGTCAGCCGGCGCGGCGAGGCTCCGGAGTTGTCGGCCGAGCTCGCCGCCCTGGGCGCCGAGGTGTCGTGGGTCGCGTGTGATGTGGCCGACCGCGAAGCGCTGGCGGCCGCACTGGCAGACATCCCCGCTGAGCACCCGCTGACGGCGGTCGTGCACACGGCCGGTGTCCTGGATGACGGTGTCGTCGGTTCGCTGACCGCCGAGCGGCTGTCGGCCGTGCTGCGGCCGAAGGTGGACGCGGCGTGGAACCTGCACGAGCTCACCCAGGATCTGGACCTCGACGCGTTCGTGTTGTTCTCGTCGGCCGCCGGTGTGTTCGGTGGCGCGGGCCAGGCCAACTACGCGGCCGCCAACACGTTCCTGGACGCCCTCGCCGCCCACCGCAGGGCGCAGGGACTGGTCGCCACCTCCCTCGCCTGGGGCCTGTGGACCGGCGTCGGCGGCATGGGCGGTGACCTGGCCGACGGCGACCGCGAGCGCATCAACCGCGGCGGCATCGGCGTCCTCGCGCCGGAGACCGGCCTCGCCCTCTTCGACGCGGCCCGCCGCACGGACGAGCCGCTGCTCGTGCCCCTCCCGCTCGACCTGGCCGCCCTCCGCGCCCAGGCGCGCACCGGCCTGGTTCCCGACCTGCTGCGCGGCCTGGTCCGGGTACCGGCACGCCGGGCGGCGGGCCAGGGGGCCACGGCCGACGGGTCCGCGCTCCGCGCGCGGCTGTCCGCGCTGCCCGCCGAGGAGCGGGAAGCGGCCCTGCTGGAGACGGTCCGGGCCGAGGTGGCCGCCGTACTCGGCCACGCCTCGACCGACGAGGTGCCGGCCGACCGGGCGTTCAAGGAGCTCGGCTTCGACTCCCTGACCTCCGTGGAACTGCGCAACCGCCTCGGCGCCGCCATCGGCGAACGGCTGCCCGCGACGCTCGTCTTCGACTACCCCACGCCGAGCGCGCTCGCCGCGTACCTGAGGACCGAGGTCCTGGGCCTGTCCCTGACCTCGGACGAGGAGACGGCCACCGCGGCCGGCGCCACTGACGCGTCCCTCGGCGCCGCGCTCCACGACGACCCCATCGCGATCGTCGGCATGAGCTGCCGCTACCCCGGCGGGGTCGAAACCCCCGAGGACCTGTGGCGCCTGGTGGTGGGCGGCATCGACGCCATCTCGGAGTTCCCGCAGGGCCGCGGCTGGGACCTGGAGTCCCTGTACGACCCGGACCCGGACGGCAAGGGCACCAGCTACACCCGCTCCGGCGGCTTCCTCCACGACGCGGGCCGGTTCGACCCGGCGTTCTTCGGGATCTCGCCGCGTGAGGCCGTCGCGATGGACCCGCAGCAGCGCCTGCTGCTGGAGACCTCGTGGGAGGCCTTCGAGCGGGCCGGCATCGACCCGGCCACGCTGCGCGGCAGCCGCACCGGCGTCTTCGCCGGCGTGATGTACCACGACTACGCCACCCGGATCACCTCCGTGCCCGACGGCGTCGAGGGGTACCTCGGCACCGGCAACTCCGGCAGCATCGCCTCGGGCCGCGTCTCGTACGCCTTCGGCCTGGAGGGCCCGGCGGTCACCGTCGACACGGCCTGCTCCTCCTCCCTCGTCGCGCTGCACTGGGCGATCCAGGCGCTGCGCGGCGGCGAGTGCACCATGGCCCTGGCCGGAGGTGTCACCGTCATGTCGACGCCGGGCACCTTCACCGAGTTCAGCCGCCAGCGCGGGCTCGCCGCCGACGGCCGCATCAAGTCCTTCGCCGCGGCCGCCGACGGCACCAGCTGGGCCGAGGGCGCGGGCATGCTGCTCGTCGAGCGCCTGTCGGACGCCCGCCGCAACGGGCACCCGGTGCTCGCCGTGGTCCGTGGCTCCGCGATCAACCAGGACGGTGCCTCGAACGGCCTGACCGCTCCGAACGGCCCCTCCCAGCAGCGCGTCATCCGCCAGGCACTGGCCTCCGGCGGGCTGACCAGCGAGCAGATCGACGTGGTCGAGGCGCACGGCACGGGTACGACCCTGGGCGACCCGATCGAGGCGCAGGCGCTGCTGGCCACGTACGGCCGGGAGCGTGCGGCGGCGGACGAGCCGCTGTGGCTGGGCTCGATCAAGTCCAACATGGGCCACACGCAGGCCGCCGCCGGTGTCGCGGGCATCATCAAGATGATCATGGCGATGCGGCACGGGGTCCTGCCCAAGACGCTGCACGTCGACGAGCCGACCCCGCACGTGGACTGGGAGGACGGCGCCGTCACGCTGCTCACCGAGAACATGCCGTGGCCGGAGACGGGCCGCCCGCGCCGGGCCGGTGTGTCGTCGTTCGGCATCAGCGGCACCAACGCGCACACGATCATCGAGCAGGCTCCGGAGGAGGCGGCTGTGACCGCCGCCGACGGCGACGCGGTGCCGGTGCTGCCGTACGTGCTGTCCGCGAGGTCGGCGGACGCGCTGCGCGGCCAGGCGGCCCGTCTGCGGGCGCGCCTGGAGGACTCGGCCGCGCTGAGGGCCACGGACGTGGCGTACTCGCTGGCGACCCGGCGTGCCGCCTTCGACCACCGTGCGGTGGTCGTGGCGGCGGACCGGGAGGAGCTGCTGCGTGGTCTGGGTGCCCTGGAGAGCGACGACCTGGCCACGGCCGGGGTCGTGCGGGGCACCGTGAGCGCCGCCGGGGCCGGGAAGCTCGCCTTCCTGTTCACCGGGCAGGGCAGCCAGCGCCTCGGGATGGGGCGTGAGCTGTACGACGCCTTCCCGGTGTTCGCGGCCGCGCTGGACGCGGTGTGCGAGCGGATGGAACTGCCGCTGAAGGACGTCCTGTTCGGGGACGATGCCGCTGTGCTGCACCGGACCGGGTACACGCAGCCGGCGCTGTTCGCGGTCGAGGTGGCGCTGTTCCGGCTCGTCGAGAGCTGGGGTCTGCGTCCGGACTTCCTGTCCGGGCACTCGATCGGTGAGATCGCGGCCGCGCACGTGGCCGGGGTGTTCTCGCTGGAGGACGCGTGTGCGCTGGTGGAGGCGCGTGGTCGTCTGATGCAGGCGCTGCCGTCCGGTGGCGTGATGGTCGCGGTGCAGGCGTCGGAGGACGAGGTTCTGCCGCTGCTGACCGATCGCGTGAGCATCGCGGCCGTCAACGGCCCGCGCTCGGTGGTCATCGCCGGCGACGAGGACGCGGCGGTCGCGGTCGCGGAGGCCTTCCCGGACCGCAAGAGCAAGCGCCTCACCGTGAGCCACGCCTTCCACTCGCCCCACATGGACGGCATGCTCGCCGACTTCCGCAAGGTCGCCGAGGAACTGTCGTACGGCGCCCCGCGCATCCCGGTCGTCTCCAACCTGACCGGCGCCCTCGTCACCGACGAGATGGGCTCCGCCGACTTCTGGGTCCGGCACGTCCGCGAGGCCGTCCGGTTCCTGGACGGCATCCGCGCCCTGGAGGCCGCCGGAGTCACCACGTACGTCGAGCTCGGCCCCGACGGCGTGCTCTCCGCGGTGGCCCAGGAGTGCCTGACCGAGGACCGGGCCCGGTTCGCGCCCGCCCTGCGCACCGGCCGCCCCGAGCCCGAGACCCTGAGCAACGCCCTCGCCCTCGCCCACACCCACGGCGCGGCGGTGAACTGGGAGGCGTACTTCGCCCCGAGCGCCGCACGCCAGGTCGAGCTGCCCACGTACGCCTTCCAGCGCGACTGGTACTGGCTCGACTCGGCACCCACCGCACAGAACACCCCGGGCGACGCCGCCGGCTTCGGCCTCGGCACGACGGACCACCCGCTGCTGGGCGCGGCCGTCGAACTGCCCGACTCGGACGGGTACCTCTTCACCGGCCGGCTCTCGTCGGCCACCCAGCCGTGGCTCGCGGACCACGCCGTCCTCGGCTCGGTCCTCCTGCCGGGCACGGCCTTCGTCGAACTCGCGGTACGCGCCGGCGACCAGGTCGGCTGTGACGTCCTGGAAGAGCTGACCCTGGAGGCGCCGCTCGTCCTCCCCGAGCGTGGCGGAGTCCAGCTGCGGCTGTCCGTCGCCGGAGCCGACGAGTCCGGCCGACGCTCCCTGTCGCTGTACTCCCGTGACGAGGACAGCCCCGCCGACGAGCCGTGGACGCGGCACGCCACCGGCGTCCTCACCACCGGCGACGCCCCGGCCCCCGCGGCCGACCTCACGGCATGGCCGCCGGCCGGAGCCGAACCGGTGGACATCGACGGCCTCTACGAAGGACTCGCCGCTGCCGGATTCGACTACGGCCCCGCCTTCCAGGGCCTGCGCTCGGCCTGGCTCCACGGCGACGCCGTGTACGCCGAGGTGAGCCTGGACGAGGAGACGGCGGAGGCAGCCGACTGGTTCGGTCTCCACCCGGCGCTCCTGGACGCCACCCTCCACGCGGCCGGTCTCGGCGCGCTCGTCGAGAACACCGGCCAGGGACGGCTCCCGTTCGCCTGGAGCGGCGTACGGCTGCACGCGGCCGGCGCCTCGTCGGTACGAGTCCGCCTGACCCCGGCCGGCCGCGACGCCATCGCGCTGGAACTCGCCGACACGGCGGGTGCGCCGGTCGCCTCGGTCGAGTCGCTCGTGCTGCGGGCGGTCTCGCCCGAGCAGATCGGGGCGGCGCGCGGCGGTCGCCTGGAGTCCCTGTTCCAGGTCGAGTGGACGGCCGTGCCGCTCACCCCGGTGTCCGCGTCGGAGCAGCGCCCCTGGGTGCTGCTCGGGGACGGCCATGCCGGTCTGGACACGGTGGGCGTGCGCTACGAGGCCCACCGTGGTGGGCTCGCGATGCTCGTGGATCCGGCGCTGGTGTGCGTCCCGCTGTCCCCGGACACAGGTCCGCAGGACGTGGCGGGTGCGGTGCACGCGGAGACGGGTCGGGTGCTGGCGCTGGTGCAGGAGTGGCTGGCCGATGAGCGGTTCGAGGATTCGCGTTTGGTGTTCCTGACCCAGGGTGCGGTGGAAGCCGTACCCGGTGAGGGAGTGTCGGACCTGGTCCACGCCTCGGTGTGGGGTCTGGTGCGTTCGGCGCAGTCGGAGAACCCGGGGCGGATCGTCCTGGCCGACACCGACGGCAGCGACGCCTCCTACCGTGCGCTGCCCGCGGTAGTGGCCTCGGGTGAGTCCGAGGTCGCGGTTCGGGGCGGTTCGGTGCTGGTGCCGAGGCTGGCGCGTACGGCGGTCGCCGCTGACGCGGGTGTCGAGTGGGATGCCGATGGCACGGTGCTGGTGACGGGTGCGAGTGGTTCGCTGGGCGGTCTGTTCGCCCGCCACCTGGTCACCGAGCACGGTGTACGGCGCCTGTTGCTCGTCAGTCGGCGCGGCGAGGCGGCCGCTGGTGCTGCGGAGTTGTCGGCCGAGCTCGCTGGTCTGGGTGCCGAGGTGTCGTGGGCGGCGTGTGATGTGGCCGACCGCGAGGCGCTCGCCACTGTGATCAAGGCCGTTCCCGCTGAGCACCCGCTGACCGGGGTCGTGCACACGGCCGGTGTCCTGGACGACGGTGTGGTCGGTTCGCTGACCGCCGAGCGTCTGTCGGCCGTACTGCGGCCGAAGGTGGATGCGGCATGGAACCTGCACGAGCTCACCCAGGATCTGGACCTCGACGCGTTCGTGTTGTTCTCGTCGGCCGCCGGTGTGTTCGGTGGTGCCGGTCAGGCCAACTACGCGGCCGGCAACGTGTTCCTGGATGCCCTGGCCGCCCAGCGTCGGGCGCGGGGTCTGGCGGCCACGTCCCTGGCCTGGGGTCTGTGGGCCGAGGTCGGCGGTATGGGTGGCGCCCTGGATGCCGAGGACGTGTCCCGGCTCGGCCGTGGTGGCGTCAACGCGCTCACCGCCGCCGAAGGCGTGGCGCTGTTCGACGCCGCCACCGCCACCGGGCAGCCGCTGCTGGTGCCGGTGAAGCTGGACCTTGCGGCCCTGCGGGCCCAGGCGGGCAGTGGCATGCTCCCGCCGCTGCTCTCCGGCCTGGTCCGTACGCCGGCACGCCGCGCCGCCGGCGCCACCGCCCCCGGTACGGACGGTGGAGCCGAGCTGCGCGAGCGCCTCACCGGGCTCTCGCCGGCCGCGCGGGACGAGGCGCTGCTGGAGCTGGTCTGCACGTACGTCGCCGGGGTCCTCGGCTTCGCCGGACCCGAAGCGGTCGACCCGGCGCGGTCGTTCAACGAGGTCGGCTTCGACTCGCTGACCGCCGTCGAACTCCGCAACCGCCTCGGCGCCGCCACCGGCGTCCGGCTGCCCGCCACCCTCGTCTTCGACTACCCGACGCCCACGGCGCTGGTGGAGTTCCTGAAGGACGAACTCTGGCAGGACGGCGCGGCGGCCGTACCTCCGCTGCTCGCCGAACTGGACCGACTGGAGAAGTCGCTCGTCACCTCGACGCCCGACGACGCCGGCCGCGACCGCATCACCGAGCGGCTGCAAGCGCTGCTGGCCGCCTGGAGCGAAGCCGGTGAACAGGCCGCGGTCGCCTCGGACTCCGACGGCGCCGACGTGGCCGAGGCGCTGGAGAGCGCGACCGACGACGACCTCTTCGACTTCATCGGCAAGGAGTTCGGCATCTCATGACGAGGCGACTCCGCCCTTCCCCCTCCAACGACTCTGACTTTCTGGCTTCTGTACAAGGGATGCACGCATGAACGAGGAAAAGCTCCGGTATTTCCTGAAGCGGGTGACGGCCGATCTCCACGAGACGCGCCGTCGGCTCCAGGAGGTCGAGTCGGAGGAGCAGGAGCCGATCGCGATCATCGGGATGAGCTGCCGCTACCCGGGGGACGTCGAGTCCCCCGAGGACCTGTGGCGGCTGGTGTCCGAGGAGACCGACGCGATCTCCCCGTTCCCGACGGACCGGGGCTGGGACACGGGGCAGCTCTTCGACGCGGACCCGGACGGGCGGGGCACCAGCTACGTGCAGGAAGGCGGCTTCCTGCACTCGGCCAACCGGTTCGAGCCGGAGTTCTTCGGGATCTCGCCGCGTGAGGCCGTCGCGATGGACCCGCAGCAGCGCCTGCTGCTGGAGACCTCCTGGGAGGCCTTCGAGCGGGCCGGCATCGACCCGACCTCCGTGCGCGGCAGCCGGACCGGCGTGTTCACGGGCGTCATGTACCACGACTACGCGTCGCGTCTGCGCGCCGTACCCCCGGAAGTCGAGGGCTACCTCGGCACCGGCGGCTCCAGCAGCATCGCCTCCGGCCGCGTCTCGTACACCTTCGGTCTCGAAGGTCCGGCGCTCACCGTCGACACGGCCTGTTCCTCCTCCCTCGTCACGCTGCACCTGGCCATGCAGGCCCTCCGCAAGGGCGAGTGCTCGCTCGCCCTCGCGGGTGGCGTCACCGTCATGCCGACCCCCGGCACCTTCACCGAGTTCAGCAAGCAGCGGGGCCTGTCCTTCGACGGCCGCTGCAAGTCCTTCGCGGATGCCGCCGACGGCACCGGGTGGGGCGAGGGCGCGGGCATGCTGCTCGTGGAGCGGCTGTCCGACGCCCAGCGCAACGGTCACCGCGTACTGGCCGTGGTCCGTGGTTCGGCCGTCAACCAGGACGGTGCATCGAACGGTCTGACCGCCCCGAACGGTCCCTCGCAGCAGCGCGTCATCCGCCAGGCCCTGGCCGACGCGCGGCTCACCGGCGCCGACATCGACGTCGTCGAGGCGCACGGCACGGGTACGACCCTGGGCGACCCGATCGAGGCGCAGGCGCTGCTGGCGACGTACGGCCGGGAGCACACCGAGGACCGGCCGCTGTGGCTCGGCTCGGTCAAGTCCAACATCGGGCACACCCAGGCGGCCGCCGGCGTCGCAGGCGTCATCAAGATGGTCATGGCGATCCGGAACGGCCGGATCCCGAAGACGCTGCACGTGGACGCGCCGTCGACCAAGGTCGACTGGTCCGCGGGCGCCGTGTCGCTGCTGGACCGGACCGTGGAGTGGCCGGAGACCGGCCGCCCGCGCCGCGCCGCCGTGTCGTCGTTCGGCATCAGCGGCACCAACGCGCACACGATCATCGAGCAGGCCCCGGTCGCGGCGCCCGCCGAGTCCGCTGGGCCCGCCGATTCGACCGAGCCCGCCGATTCCGCCACCGGCATCGACACCGCCACCGAGGAGCCCGGCGGCCAAGAGGCGCGGCGCCGCACCGTCGTGCCGCCCGTCGTGCCGTGGCTCGTCTCGGCCCGTACCGAAGAGGCCCTGCGGGCACAGGCCGAGCGCCTGCTCACCCACCTGCGCGCCCACCCCGACCAGCGGGCGCAGGACGTCAGCCACACCCTGGCCACCGGCCGCGCCGCGCTCGAACACCGCGCCGTCGTCGTGGCCGGCGACCGGGAGCAGGCCCTCGCCCACCTCGCCGCGCTCGCGGCCGGCGACACCGCCACGGCCCAGGTCGTACGCGGTGTGGCCGGGGCGCGCGGCAAGACGGCGTTCCTCTTCACGGGGCAGGGCAGCCAGCGCCTCGGCATGGGGCGTGAGCTGCACGAGGCCTATCCGGTGTTCGCGGACGCGCTGGACGCGGTGTGCGCCCAGCTGGACCCGCACCTCGAACTGCCGCTGAAGGACGTCCTGTTCGGGGATGACGCAGCGCTGCTGGACGAGACGCGGTTCACCCAGCCGGCGCTGTTCGCCGTGGAGGTGGCACTGTTCCGCCTCTTCGAGTCCTGGGGTGTGAAGCCCGACTTCCTGTCCGGTCACTCCATCGGTGAGATCGCCGCCGCGCACGTCGCGGGCGTCCTCTCGCTGGAGGACGCGTGCGCGCTGGTGGCGGCCCGCGGCCGGCTGATGCAGGCGCTGCCCGCCGGTGGTGTGATGATCGCGGTGCAGGCCTCGGAGGACGAGGTACTGCCGCTGCTGACCGACCGGGTGAGCATCGCGGCGGTCAACGGCCCGCGCTCGGTGGTCATCGCGGGTGACGAGGACGCCGCGGTCGCCGTCGCGGAGGCGTTCCCCGACCGCAAGGCCAAGCGTCTGACGGTCAGCCACGCGTTCCACTCGCCCCACATGGACGGCATGCTCGACGCCTTCCGCCGGGTCGTGGAAGGGCTGACCTTCGAGGCCCCCCGCATCCCGGTCGTCTCGAACCTCACCGGCGCCCTCGTCTCGGACGAGATGGCCTCGGCCGAGTTCTGGGTCCGCCACGTCCGCGAGACCGTCCGCTTCCTCGACGGGGTCCGCGCCCTGCAGGCCGCCGGAGTCACGACGTACGTCGAACTCGGCCCCGCCGGTGTGCTGTCCGCGATGGCGCAGTCCTGCCTGACCGACGGCACCGGCCCGGTCGCCTTCGTCCCGGCCCTGCGCAAGGGCCGCTCCGAGGCGGCGACGATCACCACAGCCCTCGCCG
This sequence comes from Streptomyces nojiriensis, assembly GCF_017639205.1. Classification (NCBI taxonomy): domain Bacteria; kingdom Bacillati; phylum Actinomycetota; class Actinomycetes; order Kitasatosporales; family Streptomycetaceae; genus Streptomyces; species Streptomyces nojiriensis. Next base: position 7,990,024 of record NZ_CP071139.1, read on the forward strand.
AGGTCCACGTACGCGGCATCGCCGTCGACTGGCACGCCTTCCACTCCGGCACCGGCGCCGAGCAGGTGGACCTGCCCACGTACGCCTTCCAGCGCGAGCACTACTGGCTCGATGCCGGATCCCTCGGCGGGGACGTGACCACCGTGGGCCTCAGGTCCGCCGACCACCCGCTGCTGGGCGCCTCGGTCTCCCTGGCGGACGCCGACGGGCTGCTGCTCACCGGGCGCCTGTCGCTGACGACGCACCCCTGGCTCGGCGACCACCGGGTCATGGGCTCCGTCCTGCTGCCGGGCACCGCATTCGTCGAGCTGGCCCTGCGGGCGGGTGAGCAGGTCGGCTGCGACCTGGTCGACGACCTCACGCTCGCCGCTCCGCTGGTGCTGCCCGAGGAGGGCGGCGTCGAGCTCCAGATCTCCGTCGCGGCACCTGACGCGTCCGGCCGGCGGTCGGTCGTCTTCCACTCCCGCGACGACCGCGCGGCCTACGACGAGCCGTGGATCCGGAACGCGACCGCGCTCCTGGCCGAAGGGGCGGGCGACACCCCCGGCTTCGACCTCACCGAGTGGCCGCCGGCCGGGGCGGAAGCCGTCCCCGTGGAGGGCCTGTACGAGGGCCTCTCCGACTCCGGTTTCGGGTACGGGCCGGCCTTCCAGGGCCTGCGGGCCGCCTGGCGCCGGGGCGAGGACGTGTTCGCCGAGGTGAGCCTCGACGGTGAGACCGAGCCGGGTGCGGAGTCGTTCACGATCCACCCGGCGCTGCTGGACGCGGTTCTGCACGGGATCGGGCTGGGCGCGCTGGTGGAGGACACCGGTCAGGGCCGGCTGCCGTTCTCGTGGTCCGGTGTGGTGGTGCACTCCGTCGGTGCGGACAGTGTGCGGGTGCGGCTCTCGCGGGCCGGGCGGGACGCGGTGCGGCTGGAGATCGCCGACGCGGAGGGTGTGCCCGTCGCGTCGGTGGACAGTCTGGCGCTGCGCGCGTTCTCGCCGGAGCAGTTCGGCCGGCAGGCCGGCGGTCACGGGGACTCCCTGTACCACGTGGCCTGGTCGGAGGTGGCGTCCGGCGAGCCGTCCGGTGACTGGCTGATGCTGGGCGAGGGTCCGCAGGTGTTCGCGGATCTCGCCGGGCTGGCCGTGGCCGTGGCCGAGGGCGGTGAGATTCCGGCGGCACTGGTCGTGCCGTGCGTGGAGGCGGCCGCCGAGGACCTGGCGGGCGCGGTGCACGCGCAGACGGGCCATGTGCTGACGCTGCTCAAGGAGTGCCTGTCCGACAGGCGTTTCGCGCGGTCGCGTCTGGTGTTCCTGACGCGGGGCGCCGTGGCCGCCGTACCGGGCGAGGGTGTGTCGGACCTGGTCCACGCTGCGGTGTGGGGTCTGGTGCGTTCGGCGCAGTCGGAGAACCCGGGCCGGTTCGTCCTGGTCGACGTCGATGCCGAGGGTGACGTCGAGGCCGGGCTGTCGGCCGCGCTGGCCTCGGGCGAGTCCGAGCTGGCGGTACGGGGCGGCGCGCTGCTGGCGCCGAAGCTGGCGCGTGCGGCGCTCGCCGCGGACACGGCCGCGGGGTGGGCCACTGAGGGCACGGTGCTCGTCACCGGTGCGAGTGGTTCGCTGGGCGGGCTGTTCGCCCGTCACCTGGTGACCGAGCACGGTGTACGGCGTCTGCTGCTGGTGAGCCGTCGTGGCGAGGCGGCTGAGCTGTCCGCCGAGCTTGCGGGTCTGGGTGCCGAGGTGTCGTGGGCGGCGTGTGACGTGGCCGACCGGGAGGCCCTGGCGGCCGTACTGGCAGGCATACCCGCGGAGCACCCGCTGACCGGGGTCGTGCACACGGCCGGTGTTCTGGATGACGGTGTGGTCGGTTCGCTGACCGCCGAGCGTCTGTCGGCCGTGCTCCGGCCGAAGGTCGACGCGGCGTGGAACCTCCACGAACTCACCCGGGACCTGGACCTCTCCGCGTTCGTGTTGTTCTCGTCGGCGGCCGGTGTGTTCGGTGGTGCCGGTCAGGCCAACTACGCCGCCGGCAACACCTTCCTGGACGCCTTGGCCGCGCACCGCCGGGCCCAGGGCCTGACCGCCACGTCCCTCGCCTGGGGCCTGTGGGCCGAGATCGGCGGCATGGGCGGTGACCTGGCCGACGGCGACCGCGACCGCATGAACCGCGGCGGCGTGGGCGCCCTCACGCCGGAGACCGGCCTCGCCCTGTTCGACGCGGCCTGCGCCGCAGGGCAGCCGCTGCTCGTGCCGGTGAAGCTGGACATGGCGGCCCTGCGCGCCGCGGCGAGCGGCGGCATGCTCCCGCCGCTGCTGTCCGGCCTCGTCCGGATGCCGGCCCGCCGGGCAGCCCGGGGAGCTGGCGGCGCGTTCGCCCGGCAGCTCGCCGCCCTGCCGAAGGACCAGCAGGCCGGCGCCGTCCTCGGGCTGGTCCGAGGCCAGGTCGCAGCCGTGCTCGGCTTCGCGGGGCCGGAGGCGGTGGACCCGGCGCGGTCGTTCAACGAGGTCGGCTTCGACTCGCTGACCGCCGTCGAACTCCGCAACCGCCTCGGCGCCGCCACCGGCGTCCGGCTGCCCGCCACCCTCGTCTTCGACTACCCGACGCCCACCGTCCTGGCGGACTACCTGCACGCCGAACTGCTCGGCGGCCAGGAAGCGGACGCGGCCCCGACCGCCGTCGCCGTGCACGACGACGAGCCGATCGCCATCGTTTCGATGGCCTGCCGCTTCCCCGGTGACGTCCGCTCGCCCGAGGACCTGTGGCGCCTCGTCCGCGACGGGCGGGACGCGATCTCGAACATGCCCGCCGACCGGGGCTGGGACCTCGAAGGACTCTTCGACGCCGACCCGGACCGGCAGGGCACCAGCTACAGCACGGCCGGCGGGTTCCTGCACGACGCGCACCACTTCGACCCGACGTTCTTCGGGATCTCGCCCCGCGAGGCCCTGGCCACCGACCCGCAGCAGCGACTGCTGCTGGAGACCTCGTGGGAGGCCTTCGAGCGGGCCGGCATCGACCCGGCGTCCATGCGCGGGAGCCGGACGGGCGTGTTCGCGGGCGTGATGTACAACGACTACGGCACGCTCCTGCACCGGGCCCCGGAGGGCCTGGAGGGTTACATGGGGACGTCCAGCTCGGGCAGTGTGGCCTCGGGCCGCGTCTCGTACACGTTCGGCCTGGAGGGCCCGGCGGTGACGGTCGACACCGCCTGCTCCTCCTCGCTCGTCACCCTCCACCTCGCCGTCCAGGCGCTGCGCAACGGCGAATGCGACATGGCACTCGCCGGCGGCGTGACCGTCATGGCCACGCCCGGCACCTTCATCGCCTTCAGCCGCCAGCGCGGCCTCGCGACGGACGGCCGCTGCAAGCCGTTCGCGGCCGCCGCCGACGGCACCGCGTGGGGCGAGGGCGTCGGCATGCTGCTCGTCGAACGGCTCTCGGACGCCCGCGCCAAGGGCCACCCGGTCCTCGCCGTGGTCCGCGGCTCGGCGATCAACCAGGACGGCGCCTCCAACGGTCTGACCGCCCCCAACGGCCCCTCCCAGCAGCGCGTCATCCGCCAGGCCCTGGCCAACGCGGGCCTGGCCTCGGCCGATGTCGACGTGGTCGAGGCGCACGGCACGGGCACGACCCTCGGCGACCCGATCGAAGCCCAGGCGCTGCTGGCCACGTACGGGCAGGACCGGCCGGAGGACCGGCCGCTCCTGCTCGGCTCCATCAAGTCGAACATGGGACACACGCAGGCCGCCGCCGGTGTCGCGGGCATCATCAAGATGGTGCAGGCCATGCGGCACGGGACGGTGCCGAAGACGCTGCACGTGGACGAGCCGTCCCCGCACGTCGACTGGTCCGAGGGCGCCGTCGAGCTGCTGACGGAGCCGGTGGCCTGGCCGGAGACCGGACGTCCGCGCCGAGCGGCCATCTCGTCGTTCGGCATCAGCGGCACGAACGCGCACACGATCATCGAGCAGGCCCCGGACGAGGCCGCGGTGGCCGTGGCCGAGACGGGTACGGGGCCGGTGCTGCCGTACGTGCTGTCGGCGAAGTCGGCGGACGCGCTGAGCGCCCAGGCGGCCCGCCTGCGGACCCACCTGCAGGACACGCCGGAGGCCGGAGCGGCCGACATGGCCTACTCGTTGGCCACCCGTCGCGCGGCCTTCGCCCACCGGGCGGTGGTCGTCGCCGGCGCCCGGGAGGGGCTGCTCGGCGCGCTGGCCGCGCTGGCGGACGGCGACGTGTCCGCCGCCGGGATCACGAGCGGCACCGTGGGCGCCGCCGGAGCCGGGAAGCTGGCGTTCCTGTTCACCGGCCAGGGCAGCCAGCGACCCGGGATGGGGCGTGAGCTGTACGAGGCCCACCCGGTGTTCGCCGCCGCGCTGGACGCGGTGTGCGAACGCATCCGACTGCCCCTCGGCAAGGCCCTCTTCGGTACGGACGCGGAGCTGCTGGACCGGACGGAGTTCACGCAGCCGGCGCTGTTCGCACTGGAGGTGGCCCTGTTCCGGCTGCTGGAGTCGTGGGGGGTGAAGCCGGACTTCCTGTCCGGGCACTCGATCGGCGAGATCGCTGCCGCGCACGTGGCCGGGGTGCTGGCCCTGGACGACGCGTGCACGCTGGTGGCGGCCCGTGGCCGGCTGATGCAGGCGCTGCCGGGCGGCGGCGTGATGATCGCACTCGAAGCCTCCGAGGACGAGGTCCTGCCGCTGCTGACCGACCGGGTGAGCATCGCCGCGATCAACGGTCCGCGCTCGGTCGTGGTCGCCGGTGACGAGCACGCGGCGACCGCCGTCCTGGAAGCCTTCCCGGACCGCAAGTCCAAGCGCCTCTCCGTGAGCCACGCGTTCCACTCGCCGCACATGGACGGCATGCTGGAGGACTTCCGCCAGGTGGTGGAGGGGCTGACCTTCGCCGCCCCGCGGATCCCGGTCGTCTCGAACCTGACCGGCGCCCTCGTCACCGACGAGATGGGCTCCGCCGACTTCTGGGTCCGGCACGTCCGCGAGGCGGTCCGCTTCCTCGACGGCGTCCGCGCCCTCGAAGCGGCCGGAGTGACCACGTACCTCGAACTGGGGCCCGACGGCGTCCTCTGCGCCATGGCGCAGGCCTGCCTGACCGACGACACGCGTGGTGCGGCGTTCGCCCCCGCCCTGCGCAAGGAGCGTCCCGAGACGGCCGCCCTCACGGCCGCCGTCGCCGAGGCCCACGCCCACGGGGCCCCCGTCGACTGGGAGTCGTACTTCGCGGGCACCGGTGCCCGGAGCATCGACCTGCCGACCTACGCCTTCCAGCACGAGCGGTACTGGATCGACCTCCCCGTCGGGTCCTCCGCCGACGCGACTGCCGCGGGCCTGCGGCCCGCCGACCACCCCCTGCTCGGTGCCTCGGTGATGCTGGCCGACGCCGACGGCCTGCTCCTCACCGGGCGGCTGTCCGTCGCCACCCACCCGTGGCTCGCGGACCACGTGGTCATGGGCGCGGTCACGCTGCCCGGTACGGCGTTCGTCGAGCTGGCGCTGCGCGCCGGTGAGCAGGTCGGCTGCGACCTGGTGGAAGAGTTGACCCTGGCCGCCCCCCTCGTCCTCTCCGAGGACGGCGCCGTCGAGCTCCAGATCGCCGTCGGGGCGCCCGACGAGGCGGGCCGCCGGCCCCTCGCCTTCCACTCGCGCGACGGCCTGGCGGCGGACAACGCCCTCTGGCTCCGGAACGCCACCGCGACCCTCGCGATCGGTGCGCAGGAGCCCCCGGTGTTCGACCTCGCGGCCTGGCCGCCGGCCGGCGCGGAGCCCGTCGACGTCGACGAGCTGTACGACGGCTTCGCGGAGTCCGGCTTCGGCTACGGGCCGGTGTTCCAGGGCCTGCGCGCCGCCTGGCGCAAGGGCGACGAGGTGTTCGCCGAGGTCGGCCTCGGCGACGAGCAGGGCCCGGATGCCGATCAGTTCACGATCCACCCGGCGCTCCTCGACTCCGTTCTGCACGCCATCGGGCTCGGCTCCCTCGTGGAGGACACCGGCCAGCCGCGGCTGCCGTTCTCCTGGTCCGGGGTCGCGGTCCACTCCACGGGAGCGGACACCCTGCGCGTACGGCTCTCCCGGGCCGGCCGGGAAGCGGTGCGTCTGGAGATCGCCGACGCCGAAGGCGTCCCCGTCGCCTCGGTGGACAGCCTCGCCCTGCGCGCCTTCTCGCCCGAGCAGCTCGGCCGACAGGTCGGTGGCCACGGCGACGCGCTGTTCCGCGTCGAGTGGCCCGAACTGATGCCGTCGGACGCGCTGTTCGGCGACTGGGTCATGCGGGACGCGGCCGACGCGCGGGTCCTCGACGATCTCGACGCGGTTCCGGGTGCGCTGGTGCTGTCGTGCCGGGAGCCCGCCGGCACGGACGTGGCCGACGCGGTGCACGCCGAGGCGGGCCGGGTGCTGACGCTGCTCCAGCGGTGGCTGTCCGACGACCGCTTCGCCGATGCGCGTCTGGCGTTCCTGACCCGCGGCGCCGTGACCGTCGCCCCGGGTGACGGTCCGGCGGACCTGGTGCACGCCTCGGTGTGGGGTCTGGTGCGTTCGGCGCAGTCGGAGAACCCGGGCCGGATCGTCCTGGTGGACGTCGACGCCGACGGCGACGTGGAGCACGCGCTCTCGGCGGCCCTGGCCTCGGGCGAGTCCGAGGTGGCGGTGCGCGGGGGCGTGCTGCTGGTGCCGCGGCTGGCGCGTGCGTCGGTCGCCGGCTCCGATCCGGAGTGGGCGGCCGGGGGCACGGTGCTGGTGACGGGTGCCAGCGGTTCGCTGGGCGGGCTGTTCGCCCGTCACCTGGTGACCGAGCACGGTGTACGGCGTCTGCTGCTGGTCAGCCGGCGTGGCGACGCTGCCGAGGGTGCCGCCGACCTGTCGGCGGAGCTCGCCGGGCTGGGTGCCGAGGTGTCGTGGGCCGCTTGTGACGTGGCCGACCGTGACGCGCTGGCCGCCGTCCTGTCCGCAATCCCCGCCGAGCACCCGCTGACGGCGGTCGTGCACACGGCCGGTGTCCTGGACGACGGTGTCGTCGGCTCCCTGACCGCCGAGCGGCTGTCGGCCGTACTGCGTCCGAAGGTGGACGCCGCGTGGAACCTGCACGAGCTGACGGCCGGCCTCGACCTGGCCGCGTTCGTCCTGTTCTCCTCCGCCGCCGGTGTGTTCGGCGGTGCCGGTCAGGCCAACTACGCCGCCGGCAACACCTTCCTGGACGCCCTCGCGGCCCACCGCCAGGCCCAGGGCCTGGCAGCGACGTCCCTCGCCTGGGGCCTGTGGGACGAGGCGGGCGGCATGGGGGACACCCTGGACGCCGACGACGTCTCGCGCATGGGCCGCGGTGGCGTGATCGCCCTGACCGCCGCCGAAGGCGTGGCCCTGTTCGACAGCGCGTGCGCCTCCGGGCAGGCCCTGCTGGTGCCGGTCAGGCTGGACCTGGCCGCGCTGCGCGCCGCCGCACGCGGTGGACTGCTCCCGCCCCTGCTCTCCGGACTCGTCCGCATGCCCTCGCGCCGTGCGGCCCGGGGCGGCACGGCCGCCGGCGGTGCCTTCGCGCGGAAGCTCGCCGCGCTGCCGCAGGACCAGCGGCCGGGAGCCCTGCTGGAGCTGGTCCGGGGCCAGGTGGCCGCGGTACTCGGCTTCGCGGGCCCCGAAGCGGTGGACCCGGCGCGGTCGTTCAGCGAGGTCGGCTTCGACTCGCTGACCGCGGTGGAGCTGCGCAACCGCCTCGCGGCGGCGACGGGCGTGCGCCTGCCGGCCACCCTCGTCTTCGACTACCCGAATCCGGCGGTCCTGGCGGAGTACCTGCACGCCGAACTGCTCGGCGGCCAGGGAGCGGACGTGGCCACGGTCGCGGCCTCCGTGCACGACGACGAGCCGATCGCCATCGTGGCGATGGCCTGCCGCTTCCCCGGTGACGTCCGCTCGCCCGAGGACCTGTGGCGCCTCGTCGCGGACGGCCGGGACGCCATCTCCGCCATGCCGGACGACCGCGGCTGGGACCTCGCCGGAATCCTCGACCCCGGCCAGCCGGGCGCCGACTACAGCCCGACCGGCGGGTTCCTGCACGACGCGCACCACTTCGACCCGACGTTCTTCGGGATCTCGCCCCGCGAGGCCCTGGCCACCGACCCGCAGCAGCGACTGCTGCTGGAGACCTCGTGGGAGGCCTTCGAGCGGGCCGGCATCGACCCGGCATCGATGCGCGGGAGCCGGACGGGCGTGTTCGCGGGCGTGATGTACAACGACTACGGCACCCTGCTCCACCGGGCCCCGGAGGGCCTGGAGGGCTACATGGGGACCTCCAGCTCGGGCAGTGTTGCCTCGGGCCGCGTCTCGTACACGTTCGGCCTGGAGGGCCCGGCGGTGACGGTCGACACGGCCTGCTCCTCTTCACTCGTCACCCTCCACCTCGCCGTCCAGGCGCTGCGCAACGGCGAATGCGACATGGCACTCGCCGGCGGCGTGACCGTCATGGCCACGCCCGGCACCTTCATCGCCTTCAGCATCCAGCGCGGCCTGGCGTCCGACGGGCGTTGCAAGCCGTTCGCGGCCGCCGCCGACGGCACCGCGTGGGGCGAGGGCGTCGGCATGCTGCTCGTCGAACGGCTCTCGGACGCCCGCGCCAAGGGCCACCCGGTCCTCGCCGTGGTCCGCGGCTCGGCGATCAACCAGGACGGCGCCTCCAACGGCCTCACGGCCCCGAACGGCCCCTCCCAGCAGCGCGTCATCCGCCAAGCCCTGGCCAACGCCGGTCTGTCCGCCGCAGAGGTCGACGCTGTCGAGGCCCACGGCACCGGTACTACGCTCGGCGACCCCATCGAGGCGCAGGCGCTGCTGGCCACCTACGGTCAGGAGCACACGGACGAGCAGCCGCTGTGGCTCGGCTCGATCAAGTCCAACGTGGGCCACACGCAGGCCGCCGCCGGTGTCGCGGGCGTCATCAAGATGGTCCAGGCGATACGGCACGGCGTCCTGCCGAAGTCCCTGCACGTCGACGAGCCCACCCCGCACGTCGACTGGTCGGCGGGAGCGGTCTCGCTCCTGGAATCGGCCACCCCCTGGCCGGAGACCGGGCGCCCGCGCCGCGCGGCCGTGTCGTCGTTCGGCATCGGCGGGACCAACGCGCACACGATCATCGAGCAGGCCCCGGACGAGGCCGCGGTGACCGCGGCCGAGACCGGTACGGTGCCGGTGCTGCCGTACGTGCTGTCCGCGAAGTCGGCGGATGCCATGCGCGGCCAGGCGGCCCGCCTGCGGACCCACCTGGAGGGCGAGGCCGGGCTCAGGTCCGCCGATGTGGCGCTCTCCCTGGCCACCACGCGGGCCGTCTTCGACCACCGCGCGGTGGTCGTGGCCGGTGACCGGCAGCAGCTGCTGCGCGGTCTGACCGCGCTGGAGGACGGGGCCGCGGCCGCCGGAGTGACGCGCGGCGCCGTGAGCACCGGGAAGACGGCGTTCGTCTTCCCCGGTCAGGGCTCGCAGTGGGTCGGCATGGCGGTGGGCCTGCTGGAGTCGTCCCCGGCGTTCGCCTCGCGGATCGACGAGTGCGCGAAGGTGCTGGAGCCGTTCACCGGCTGGTCGCTGATCGACGTCCTGCGCGGCGTCGAGGGCGCGCCCACCCTCGACCGGGTGGACGTGGTGCAGCCGGCGCTGTTCGCGGTGATGGTGTCCCTCGCCGAGGTGTGGCGTGCGGCGGGCGTGCGTCCGGGTGCGGTGATCGGGCACTCGCAGGGCGAGATCGCGGCCGCCTGCGTCGCCGGGATCCTCACCCTCGAGGACGCGGCCCGGGTCGTGGCCCTGCGGAGCCAGGCCATCGGCCGTGTGCTGGCGGGGCTGGGCGGCATGGTCTCCGTGCCCCTGCCGGCCGCCGCGGTCCGTGAACGCATCGCCCCTTGGGGCGAGCAGCGGATCTCGGTCGCCGCGGCCAACGGCCCCTCCTCGGTGGTCGTGTCCGGTGAGGTCCAGGCGCTGGACGAGCTGCTCGCCGCGTGCGAGGCCGACGGGATCCGTGCCAAGCGGATCGCCGTGGACTACGCCTCGCACTCCGCGCAGGTGGAACTGCTGCGGGACGAGCTGGCCGAGCTCCTCGCCCCGATCGCCCCGCGCACCGCCGAAGTTCCGTTCCTGTCGACCGTCACCGGTGAGTGGGTCGAGGGGCCGGAGCTGGACGCCGGCTACTGGTTCCGCAACCTGCGTCAGACCGTCGAGCTGGAACAGGCCACCCGCACCCTCCTCGACCAGGGCTTCGGCGTGTTCGTCGAGTCGAGCCCGCACCCGGTGCTGACCGTCGGCATGCAGGAGACGGCCGAGGACGCCGGCCGCGAGGCCGCCGTGCTCGGTTCCCTGCGCCGCAACGAGGGCGGCCTGGAACGCTTCTGGCTCTCCCTCGGCGAGGCCTACGTCCGCGGCGTGACCGTCGACTGGGACGCCGTCTTCGCCAGTACCGGCGCCCAGCGCGTCGACCTCCCCACCTACGCCTTCCAGCGCGACCGCTACTGGATCGACGTGCCGGCCGGCCAGGTCGGCGACGTGGCCTCGGCCGGGCTCGGGTCGGCCGGGCACCCGCTGCTCGGTGCGGCCGTGGAACTGCCCGACTCGGACGGCTTCCTGTTCACGGGGCGCCTGTCGCTCCAGAGCCACCCCTGGCTGGCCGACCACCGGGCGGCGGACACCGTCATGCTGCCCGGTACCGCCTTCGTGGAGCTCGCGCTGCACGCCGCCCGGCGGGCCGGCACCGACTACGTCGAGGAGCTGACCCTGGAGGCTCCGCTGGTGCTGCCCGAGCAGGGCGCGCTCCAGCTCCGCCTGTCGGTCGCCGCGCCCGACGAGGCGGGACGGCGCGCGCTGCACGTCCACTCGCGACCGGAGACCGGCGACGACCACGGCGCGCGGGGCCAGGAGGTGCCGTGGACGCGGCACGCCGGCGGTGTGCTCGGCGCGGCGGACGCGCCGGCCGCGCCCCGGGTATCGGGCCCCGAGGTCTGGCCTCCCGCAGGAGCCGAACCGCTCGAGGTGGCCGACCTGTACGAGCAGTTCGCCGCCATCGGGTACGCGTACGGCCCGGCCTTCCGCAACCTGCGGGCCGCTTGGCGCAGCGGCGACGAACTGTTCGCCGAACTCGCGCTGTCCGAGGGCCCGCAGGCCGATGCCGCGCACTTCGGTGTGCACCCGGCGCTGCTCGACGCGGGGCTGCACGGCCTCGCGCTCGGCTCCTTCCTCGCCACCGGGGACGACGCGGCGGGCGACGGCGACCGGATCCGGCTGCCGTTCTCCTTCACCGGCGTCGGCCTGCACGCGGTCGGGGCGGGCGCGCTGCGCGTGCGTCTGGCCCCCGCGGGCTCCGGAGCGGTGTCCCTCGCGGCCTTCGACGAGCAGGGTGAGCCGGTCGTGTCGGTGGAGTCCCTGCTGTTGCGGGAGCTCGACCCGACCCGGCTGCGTTCGGCCCTGCCGAGCTTCCACGAGTCGCTCTTCCGGCTGGAGTGGCCCGCACTGACCGTGACCCCCGCCGCCGCGGGCGGGCGCTGGGCCGTGGTCGGGACCGACACCCTGGGGCTGGAAGCGACGCTGCGGGGTGCGGACATCACCGCCGACGTCTACACGGATCTGGACGTGCTCGCGGCCGTGGTGGCGGCCGGCAAGCCGCTGCCGGACACCGTGCTCGTCTCGTACGCCGGGACCGACACCGACCGTACGGCGGACACGGCGGCCGGCATCGCCGGAGCCACCCGGCAGGCCGCTCACGACGCCCTGGGCCTCGTCCAGAGCTGGCTGGCCGACGAGACCCTCGCCGGGGCCCGCCTGGCGGTGGTCACCCGCGGCGCGGTCGAGGCACGGCCGGGCGAGGGCGTGGCGGATCCGGCCCACGCGTCGGTGTGGGGCCTGCTGCGGTCCGCGCAGTCGGAGAACCCCGGCCGGTTCCTGCTGCTCGACCTCGACGACGACGGCACGGCGGAGCTCGCCCCGCTGCTCACGGCCGCCCTGACGAGCGGAGAACCCCAGCTCGCCGTCCGGGCCGGAACCCTGCACGCCGCCAGGCTGGCGCGGGTCCCCGCCGCCCGCCCGGAGACGGACGCCGATGCCCAGGCCCCGGTCACCGCCGCGCTCGACGCGGACGGCACCGTCCTGATCACCGGCGGCACCGGAGTGCTCGGCAGCCTGCTGGCCCGGCACCTCGTGACCGAACGCGGTGTCCGGCACCTGCTGCTGACCAGTCGGCGCGGTCCCGCCGCCGCCGGCGTCGCGGAGCTCGTCGCGGAGCTCGCCGCGCTGGGCGCCGAGGCGGCCGTCGTCGCCTGTGACGCGTCCGACCGGGAGGCGCTGGCCGCGCTGCTGGCCGGCATCCCGGCCGAGCACCCGCTGACCGCCGTCGTCCACACGGCGGGCCACCTCGACGACGGGCTCGTACCGTCCCTGACCCCGGAGCGCATCGACGCGGTGCTGCGGCCCAAGGTCGACGCCGCCCTCCACCTGGACGAGCTGACACGGGATCTGGACCTCTCCGCGTTCGTCCTGTTCTCCTCGGCGGCCGGTACGCTCGGCAGCCCCGGGCAGGCCAACTACGCGGCGGCGAACGCCTTCCTCGACGCCCTGGCCCAGCGCCGGCGCGCGGCGGGACTGCCCGCGGTGTCGCTGGCCTGGGGGCTGTGGGAGCAGCGCAGCGAGATGACCGGCGACCTCACGGACGCCGACGTCCAGCGGATGGCGCGCGCCGGACTGGCCCCGCTCTCCTCCGAGGAGGGCCTGGCCCTCTTCGACACGGCGAGCGACCTGACCGGGACCGGCACCGTCTTCGTGGCCATGCGGCTGGACACCGCACCCCTGCGGGCCCAGGCGGACGCCGGGGGTCTCCCGCCGCTCTTCCGGGGACTGGTGCGCGGGGGCCTGCGCAGGGCCGCCGCCCACGGCGTCGCCGACGCGGCGGCGTCCGCCGCGGCGCGACGGCTCGCGGGCCTGTCGGCACTGCCGGAGGAGGAGCAGGAGCGGGTGCTGCTGGAGGTGGTGCGTGCCACGGCCGCGGCGGTGCTCGCTTATCCCTCGCCCGACGCGGTGGGGGAGTCCCAGGAGTTCCTGGAGCTCGGCCTGGACTCGCTGACCGCCGTCGAGCTGCGCAACCAGCTGAACGCGGCGACGGGCCTGCGACTGCCGGCCACCCTGCTCTTCGACCACCCGACCCCGCTCCTCGTCGCCGCCCGGCTGCGCGCCGAGCTGGCCGGGGCCCCGGGCGGCCCGGCCGGGCCCGACGGCGCGTCCGGGCAGGACGGTGAGGAGGGCGCCGGAGTCTTCGGAGCCATGCTCCAGGAGGCGGGGACGCAGGGTGCGTCCGGGCAGTTCATGGAACTGCTCATGCAGGCGTCGCGGTTCCGGCCGTCGTTCGCCTCGGCGGCCGAGCTGCGCAAGGCGCCGAGCCTGGTGCGGCTCTCGCGCGGCGGGACGCGGCCCGCACTGGTGTGCTTCTCCTCGATCCTGTCGATCTCGGGCCCGCACCAGTACGCCCGGTTCGCCTCAGCGTTCCGCGGCCGGCGGGACGTCCACGCGATGGCCGCGCCGGGCTTCCTGCGCGGGGAGCAGCTGCCCTCGACCGCCGAAGCGGTGATCGAGGCGCAGGCCGAGGCCGTCCTGCGGCACGCGGAGGGGGAGCCGTTCGTCCTGCTCGGGCACTCCTCGGGAGGCATGCTCGCCCACGCGGTGGCCGGCCGGCTGGAGAGCGCCGGGGTCTTCCCGGAGGCCGTGGTCCTCGTCGACATCTACTCGCACGACGACGACGCCATCATCGGCATCCAGCCGGGGCTGTCGGAGGGGGTGGACGAGCGGCAGGGCAGCTACGTCCCGGTCGACGACAGCAGGCTGCTCGCGATGGGCGCGTACTTCCGGCTGTTCGGCGGCTGGAAGCCGGAGGCCGTGAAGGCGCCGACGCTGCTGGTCCGGGCGGAGGAGCAGTTCTTCGACTGGAAGCGGTCGGCGACCGGCGACTGGCGTTCGTACTGGGACCTGGAGCACACGGCCGTGGACGTGGCGGGCAACCACTTCACCATGATGGAGCAGCACGCCACGACGACCGCGGGAGCCGTCGAGGAGTGGCTGGACGCCACGGTGTGAGGCCGGCCGGTCCGGTGACGTGAAAAGGGCCGGGCCCCACCCCCTCAGGGGGTGGGGCCCGGCCCGCGTCCGCTTCCTCAGGCGGTCACGGGCCCCGGGGCGGCGCGCCGGGCTCGGGTCGCCCGGGCCGCCCGGGACCGCTCCAGCGCCTGCTCCCGCTCGCGTTCGCGGGCCCGCTTCTTCGGCAGGCCCACCGGGACGACCTCGAAGTTCTGCTTGGTGACGTCCAGCCGGTGGAACAGGTTGTCGGGGCCGGTCATGTACAGCGTGCCGACACCGAGCCCCTTGAGGGACTCCACCATGGCCGGCCAGTGGATCGGCCGGTCGAAGGTGTCCAGCATCATCTCGCGCATCCCGGCGGCGTCCCGCACGACCGTGCCGTCGTGGTCGACGACCACCGGAAGGGAGGGGTCGGCCAGTTCGTACGCGCCGAAGACCTCCTCCTCCGCCTTGCGCCGCAGCGCCGAGAAGGCCGCCGCGTGCACGGGCGGCCGCATCGAGTACATGGAGTAGCCGCCCGCCGCGCTGATGCCGGCGTTCAGGGCGTCGAGCTCCTTCTCCCGTACGGAGAGCATGTGGAAGCCGGCGTCGAGGCGGCCGGAGAGGTCGTACCAGGCGCCCCGGTCGTCGAACTCCGCGAGGATCTCGTCCAGGCGCTCCTGCGGGGTGCGTACGAAGCAGTGGGTGACCACGTCCTCGTACGCCCCGGAGAAGTACTCCTCCTCGCAGCGGGCCAGTTCGGCGGTCAGCCGCACGACGTCGGGGAAGGAGAGCGACCCGGTGAAGGCGGCGGTCGCCTTCTGGCCGAAGCTCGGCCCCGCGCAGACGGTGGGGGAGACGCCGAGGGCGTCCACGGCCCGGTCCGCCAGCGCGATGGAGTTCACCAGGAAGGCGATCTGGAAATCGACGGAATAGTCTTCCTCGGCGTCACGGAAACGGTCGAACACCGAATATCCGAGCGCCTCGTCGGCCTCCGCCAGCCGGGCCCGCGCATACGGGTCCAGCATCAGGAACCTGCCGACTTCGGCAAACGACGCGGGGCCCATACCGGGGAATACGATCGCGGTCCCGGTCCGGGAATCGGAGGAGTCTGCCGCAGGAGCCGCGGCAATCGCATCGGAAAGAGTCATGGTCCGTGAATACCTTTGCTTCCGGGATGGTGGAGATGCTGTGGAGGGTGTGTGAGGTGGCGATGACGAGAAAAAGCCCCGCACCCGGCCGGGCGCGGGTGCGCCGGTCCGGGCACGAGGCCGGAGGGAGAAGCGGAGGAACAGGTTCAGTCCTGGGCCCTGCGGTGGAAGCCCTTGATGCCGATCGCGCCGAAGATCAGGATCGCCGCAGTGAGCGCCATCAGGTCCACCCACAGCGGGATCGAGCCGGGACCGCCGGGCGGCAGCAGCAGGGCGCGGATGCCCTCGCTGACGTAGGTCAGCGGGTTGAAGGCGCACAGCACCTGGAACCAGCGGATGTCCGCCAGCCCGTGCCACGGGAACTGGGTGCAGCCCGTGAACATCAGCGGGGTCAGCGTCACCGCGAAGACGATGCTGATGTGCCGCGCCGGGGCCAGGGTGCCGATGGTCAGGCCCACCGTGCTGCCGGCCAGCGCGCCCATCAGCAGCACGCCCAGGGTGGCCGGGAACCGGTCCATCGGCCAGGACACGTTGTCCAGGACCAGGAAGCCCATCGGGATCATCAGCAGCGACGCGACGATGCCGCGCAGCATGCCGAAGACCAGCTTCTCGACCGCCACCAGGGTGGTGGGGATCGGGGCCAGCAGCCGGTCCTCGATCTCCTTGCTCCAGGAGAAGTCGATGATCAGCGGCAGTGCCGTGTTCTGCAGGCTCACCAGGAAGGCGTTGAGCGCCACCACGCCGGGCAGCAGGACCGCCTGGAAGCCGCCGCCGGTGAAGCCGAGTTCACCGAGGACCTTGCCGAAGACGAACAGGATGAAGAACGGTTCCACGAGGATCTGGGCGAGGAAGGTGCCCAGTTCGCGGCCGGTGACGAAGATGTCCCGCCACAGGATGAAGAAGAACGTACGGGTCACCGAGCGGACGCCGGCCGGAGCGGGCTTCAGCTCCTGCGGGAAGTCGGCGACCGGGTCGGGTGCGATGGCGGGTGCGGTGGCGGTGCTCATCTCAGCTCCCGGCCGGTCAGCGCGATGAAGACGTCCTCCAGTGTCGCGGTGCCCACTTTGATGTCCTTGATGTCGCAGTTCGCCGCCGTCAGGGTGGTGATGGCGGCCGGAAGCACCGCACCGGACGGCGCGTCGCTGTAGAGGCGCAGCCGTACGGGCGCGTCCGCGGCCGGGTCCCCGGCGTCCGGCGCCGTGCCGTCCGCGGAGTCGCCCGAGTCGCCCGGGCCTTCCGGGCGGCCGGGCTCGATCCGTTCGACCCGAGTCACCGCCTCGATCTTCTCCAGCAGGCGGATGACCTCCACCGCGCCGGATTCCGCCGGCCGCACGGTGAGGGTCAGGGCGGTGCCGCTCAGGCTCTGCATGAGCGCCTGCGGCGTGTCCAGGGCGAGCAGCCGCCCGTGGTCCACGATCCCGACGCGGTCGCAGAGCCGGGCGGCCTCGTCCATGTCGTGGGTGGTGAGCACGGTGGTCACACCGCGCCCGCTCAGCTCGGCCACCCGCTCGTGGATGAACAGGCGTGCCTGGGGGTCGAGTCCGGTGGCCGGCTCGTCCAGGAAGAGGACGTCGGGCCGGTGCATCAGGGCCCGCGCGATCATCACGCGCTGGGCCTGGCCGCCGGAGAGCTGGTCGCCGCGGTCCTTGCCGCGGTCGCCGAGCCCCACCCACTCCAGGCACTCGTCGGCGAGCCGGCGGCGTTCGGTACGGCCCATGCCGTGGTAGCCGGCATGGAAGGTCAGGTTCTGCCGCAGGGTGAGCGACTGGTCGAGGTTGTTGCGCTGAGGGACGACGGCGAAGGCCCGGCGGGCCTGCGCGGGGTGGGCCACGACGTCCACGCCCTGTACGAAGGCGCGCCCCGCGGTGGGGGCCACGCGGGTGGTGAGGATGCCGATGGTTGTTGTCTTGCCGGCTCCGTTGGGCCCCAGGAAGCCGAACACCTCACCCCGTCGGACCGAGAAACTCAAGCCGTCCACCGCCGGACGGTCACGGTCCCGGTACTTCTTGACCAGTCCATCGACCACGACAGCGGAATCCACGAGTCTTTCAGATTTCATTTATGCCTGCGAATCAAGTGGGACGCGGCAACGGCAGTCCGGCGGGTCCGCGCGGGGAATATCGCGTGACCGGCCGCGCGTCGGGCGCCGACCGAATGGGACGCGGAAATGATGTGCTTGCGCCATGTCTAACACACCGGTCTGCACCGTGGTCCACCCGGCCCCGGGTCTAGGGGGAGGCGGGAAAGGCTTAGGGGGGAATAGGGGTGATCACGCATTGCGGTCCCGGCGAATATTCTCATAGCATCGTCGGGTGATTGCGCCGGATCAGCTCCGCCCGCCTCACCACTTGCACGAGGAGACCCCGTGAAAGCACTCGTCCTGTCGGGGGGATCCGGCACCCGGCTGCGCCCCCCGCCCGCCCCTTCCGCCGAGCGGTTCCACCACTCGGCGGACAAGCCCGCCCTCTTCCACGCCATCGAGGGCGTCGCCGACGCGGGCATCACCGATGTCGGCATCGTCCTCGGTGACACCGCCGACGAGGTCCGCGCGGCCGTGGGCGACGGCGCCCGCTTCGGCGTGAGCGTCACCTACCTCCCGCAGCACCGGCCGCCGGGCCTGGCCCATGCCGTGCGCACCGCGCGGCACTGGCTCGGTGACGACGACTTCGTGACGTACCCGGGCGACGCCCTGGTCCCCGGCGGGATCGGCGAGCAGCTGGAGGAGTTCCGCAGCCGCCGCCCGGCGGCCCAGGCCGTGCCCGGCCGGGCCGGGGTGTACTTCTTCACGGACGCCGTGCACCGGGCCGTCGAGGCCGTCCAGCCCTCCGCCCGCGGCGAGCTGGAGATCACCGACGTCCTGCGGTGGCTGGCCGGCCAGGGCCTGGAGGTCGTCTCCGGCACCGCCGACGGCCACGACGAGGCGCAGTTCCGTTCATGAAGGCCCTCCACTCAGGAGGAGCCGGCCGCGCGCCCGACCCGCGAGTCAGAGGCGCCACCCGAGGCGGAGTTCCAGGGAGCATGACCCATGCGTACGGCCGGCCCCCCGCCGGGGAGACCACCCCCGACGAGGTCGGCCTGATCCA
The DNA here is from genome assembly GCF_017639205.1 of Streptomyces nojiriensis. Taxonomy (NCBI): domain Bacteria; kingdom Bacillati; phylum Actinomycetota; class Actinomycetes; order Kitasatosporales; family Streptomycetaceae; genus Streptomyces; species Streptomyces nojiriensis. The sequence continues at coordinate 8,008,318 of NZ_CP071139.1, forward strand.
GATCCGGCAGCCCGCGCTCCCGAGCAGCTACCGCATGATCTGCTTCCCGAGTTCACGCAACTCCCCGCTCTGCTACCTCGCCATGGCCGAGCTGTTGCTGCCCACCGTGGAACTGCTCATCGTGCAGTACCCCTTCCTGTCGGCGGAGGAGGAACTCGATCCGGCGGCATGCGAGTTGCTGGCCGACAAGGTCTTCGAGGCGGTACGGGGCTGGACCGACCGCCCGTTCGCCCTCTTCGGGCACCGGATGGGCGCCGAACTGGCCTACGCGGTGGGATGCAGGCTGGAGCGGGAGACGTACGGCGCCCCGCTGACCCTGTTCGTCTCCGGGCGGACGGCACCCGGACACCGCGGCAGCCTCGGCCCGCCCGCCCTCAGCTGCCGGGTCGTCGCGCTGACCGCCCAGCACGACCGGCGCGCCGCGCCGGAGGGCGTCCGCGGCTGGCGGCGGTGCACGTCCGGCAGCTTCGACCTGGAGGTGTTCCCCGGCGCCCAGGGGTATCTGAAGTCGCACCGCCGGGAGGTGGTCAACATCGTCCACGACCAGCTGATCTCGCTCGGTGAACCGGACCCCGACTGAGGGGCCCCCAGGGGTCGTTCAGGGGTACCCGCCCTCCGGACCGCTGCCTAGCGTGCGGGGGTGGAGACCCGTGTCCGAGGCGGCCCCACCGCACGAATCCAACGGGGCGGCACCGGCCCAATCCCCATCCCTTGTGAAGCTCGCGATTCCCGCGATCCACCCCTGAACGGGCCCCGAACCACCGCCGGCCCGGCGCACCGCACGCCGCCCGGCCGTGTCACGGCCCAGAGGAAGGACATTGTGCGACCGATGACCGCGAAGATATTTTCAGCCGACTCGGTACGGCCCGTCGACCAGTTCGAACAGGACGCCCTCCGGGTGGCCGAGGCGATCCGCGAACGCGGCGTCGGCCTCGGCGACCGGGTCATGCTCAAGGCCGGCAACTCGGCCAGCTACGTGTGCGTCCTGTACGCGCTCATGCACGTCGGCGCCTCGATCGTCCTCGTCGACCAGCAGGAACACGCGGAGGAGACCCGCCGGATCGCCCTGCGCACCGGCGTCAAGGTCACCTTCGTCGACGACGAGACCCCCATCTACCCCGACGCCGACCCCATCCACCTCTACGAGCTCATGGTCGCCGTCGCGGACCACGAGCCCACCGCCGCGGCCCTGTCCTTCGACGTCTGGGGCGAGCTTCCCGACGGCCTCATCATGTGGACCTCCGGCTCCACCGGATCCCCCAAGGGCGTGGTGAAGTCCGGTGGCTCGTTCCTGCGCAACCTCCAGCGCAACGCCGACCAGGTCGGGCACCGGGCCGACGACGTCCTGATGCCGCTGCTGCCGTTCGCCCACCAGTACGGCCTGTCGATGGTGCTCATCGCCTGGCTCACCCGCTGCTCCCTGGTGATCGCCCCCTACCGCCGTCTCGACCGCGCCCTGCGCATGGCACGCGACGCCGGGGTCACGGTCATCGACGCGACCCCGTCCAGCTACCGCAGCATCCTCAGCCTGGTCACCCGCAAGGCCGCGCTGCGCGCCCACCTCGCCGACACCCGCATGTTCTGCGTCGGCGCCGCTCCCCTGGACGCGCCGCTGGTGGACCAGTACGTGGCCGAGTTCGGGCTGCCGCTGCTCGACAGCTACGGCTCCACGGAGCTCGGCAACGTCTCCTTCGCCACCCTCGACAACCCGGTCGCCTGCGGCCGCGCCATGGAGGGCATCCGGCTGCGCATCGTCGACGAGGACGGCCGCGAGCTGCCTGCGGGGGAGACGGGCGAGATCCAGGTCGACACCCCCGACGCCCTCGAAGGGCAGGTGTCCGACGACGGCACCATCGTGCCGGCCCACGCAACCGGCTGGCAGGCCACCGGCGACCTCGGCCACCTCGACGCCGACGGCAACCTGCACGTCCTGGGTCGGAAGTTCGCCGTGCACCGCATGGGCTACACGCTCTACCCCGAGCTCATCGAGCGGAAGGTGGCCGCCCAGGGCTGCCCCACCCGGATCGTGCCCCTGCCCGACGAACTGCGCGGCTCGCAGCTGGTCTTCTTCGTCGAGGACGAGGAGATGCGGGACTCCGCCCACTGGCGGGAGCGGCTGTGCGCCCTGCTGCCCGCCTTCGAACAGCCCAACAAGGTCGTGGTGCTGGAGCAGTTCCCGCTCAACCGCAACGGCAAGCCCGACAAGAAGGCGCTGACGGCGCTCGCCGCCGACCAGGCCTGACCGGCCGTCCCGACGGCACGGTGAAGGCGCCCCCGCCCTGCGGCGGGGGCGCCTTCGCGCGTCATGCGCGTCATGCGCGCCGTGACGGTCGTGACCGTCAGTCGTCGTAGGGCAGTTCGACCGGCGCCAGCTCCTCGAAGAGGTCACCGGGGCCGGGATTGTCCGGGTGGGTCGCCCCGCCCAGGTGGTCCAGTACGCCCCACACCGCGTTCAGGGCCGTCGTGACGGCGCCCTCCGCGAAACCGGCGGTCCACGACACGTCGTCGCCGCACAGGAAGAAGCCCCGCTGCGCCTGCGGCTGCCCGCGCTGCATGAACTGCGTGAACAGCCTGCGCTGGTAGCGGTACTGGCCCGGCAGGTTCGACTTGAACGCGCCCATGAAGTGCGGCTCGGTCTCCCAGGTGATGGTCAGCGGCTCACCGATCACGTGCGAGCGGATGTCCAGCCCCGGATAGATGTCCGCGAGCTTCCCCAGCAGGACGTCCAGCCGCTCCTGCGCGCTGAGCGTCGCCATCTTCAGGGAGTCGTCGTTCCACGTGTACGACAGGCACATCACGCCCGGGCGGTCCGGGCCGTCGTCGAACAGGTAGACGCCGCGCGGCATCCGGTCGGTGAGCGTCATGCTCATCACCGGCAGCCCGGTGTCCGGATCGACGTCACGCCAGAAGGGTCGGTCCGTCAGCACGAACAGCTTGGACGAGCCCATGTAGTGGGTCCGCTCCACCGCCGTCCACAGCGGCGCGCTCAGCAGCTCCGGATCGGTCTCCACGCGGTTCAGCAGCGTCCACACGTGCGGCGTGTAGACCACGGCGGCGAACCGGTCCCGCCGCCCGTCGGCGTCGGTGACGGTGAACTCCGCCCCGTCGCGCCGCACGGAGCGGACCCCGGGCCGGGCGGCCCCGCCGTGCAGGGAGGCCAGCGAGGTACCCGCCGGCCAGTGCGCGCAGTCCCCCGGCCGGTGTTCCCACAGGCCGCGCGGCACCTGCTGGGAGCCGCCGAGGATGGCCACCTGGTGGTCGTCGGCCTCCGTGTAGACGACGCGCAGGATCTCCAGCAGCGAGTTGGGGAAATCGGTGTCCCAGCCGCCGGTGCCGAAACCCACCTGCCCGAAGATCTCCCGGTGCCGGAAGGACCGGAACGCCGCACTGGTGGCGAGGAACCCGTAGAAGGACTGGTCGTCGAACTCCCGGACCAGCCGGTTCCAGACGTGCTTGAGCGTCTCCACGTCACGCCGCCGGACGGCGTCGCGCATCGTGGACAGCTCCGCCCGCTCCTGGAGCGCCTTCTCCCAGGCCGCGGCCACCTCCTGGTAGACGTCGGGCAGCTGGTCCGCGGCGCGGGCGGTGTGGCGTACGCCGCCCAGGTCGATGACGGTGCTCGGGGTGTGCTCCGCCAGCGGGTTGGGGAAGGGGGCGGTACGCAGCCCCAGCAGGTCGATGTAGTGGAACAGCGCGCGGGCCGACACCGGGAAGCGCATCGCGCCCATCTCCGCCACACAGCCGGGCTGGCCCGGGAACGGCACCGAGCGCATCCGGCCGCCCAGCTGGTCCGCCTCGTATACGACCGGGCGCAGGCCCAGCCGCATCAGCTCGTGGGCGGCGGTCAGTCCGGCCATCCCGCCGCCCACCACGGCCACGGGCGTGCCGGCGCGCCCGGGCGGCAGGGAGCCCAGGCCCGCCGGGTGGCGCAGCCAGCCGTCGTAGGAGAAGGGGAAGTCCGGCACGAGCATGGTGGTCGGGGCCGGGCTTGCTGATGTCATCTGGAGTACCTCTCGGGCCGGTTCGACATCGCTTCCAGGGGAACCGGAGACGAGCCGGGCGCGGCCGGCGACGCGGCGACGCAGCGGGCCCGGAGGGCGGGGAGAGCCACGCGCCCTGGTACGCCGTGCACAGTCGGTCCGGTCCTCGCACGCTACGCAGCGGCGCCGGAACCGGACAACCCCTACCGACCCGGGTGACCCACCCCGCCCCCCCGCCCTACGCGGCCCGGCGGGCGGGTACCGCGATCGCGGTGACGACCAGGCCGCGTTCCGCGAGCCAGCGGCCGGTGAACTCCGTCACCGGCCGCCCGTCGGGAGCGGTCCCCGGACGCAGGACGCGGGCCCGGAACGTGCCGCGCCGCGGACCCCCGGCCGGGAGGTGCTCGTCCGTACGGAAGGACAGGGCCGCGTCGTCGAAGTCCAGCTCGGTGCCCACCAGGGGGTACCAGGTCTTGTACACGGCCTCCTTGGCGCTGAACAGCAGCCGGTCCCGGCACAGCCGGGCCGCACCGGTCACCGGGGTGCGGGCCCAGACGAGCTCCTGGGGGAGGGCGATCGACTCCAGGACTCCCCGGGGCAGCGGCAGGTCGGGCTCGGCGTCGATGCCGACCGCCACCAGATCGGTGTCCCGGGCGAGGACAGCGGCCCGGTAGCCGGCGCAGTGGGTCATGCTGCCCACCACGCCCGCGGGCCACTGCGGCACGTTGCGCTTCCCCGGCAGGACGGGCGTCGGCGGCAGCCCGAGCGCCGCCAGCGCGCGGCGGGCGCAGCCGCGTACGGTGGTGAACTCCTCGCGCCGCTCCTCCGTCGCCGCGGCGACCAGAACGGCCTCCTCGGGGTGGAGCACCGCAGAGCCGTCCGCCCCGAAGGCCTCGCCCGCGCGCACCTCTTCGGGCAGCAGGGTCTCTATCACGTGCGGGGCTCTTCCTCGGTGTAGGGCAGGATCTGCCGCAGCAGGCCCTTGGGGTGGCCTCGCTTGCGCCACTCGCGCGGGTAGCCGATCGACACCTCCTCGAACCGCACCCCGTCGTACCAGGTGGTCCGGGGGATGTGCAGGTGGCCGTAGACCACGGCGGCCGTACGGAACCTGCGGTGCCAGTCGGCGGTGAGCACGGTGCCGCACCACTGGGCGAACTCCGGGTGCCACAGCACGTCGGTGGGCTGGCGGACCAGCGGGAAGTGGTTGACCAGGACCAGCGGCACCGCCGGGTCGTGCGCCTCCAGCCGGCGCAGGGTGAGCTCGACCCGGGCCCGGCACCAGGCGTCCCGGCTCGGGTGCGGGTCGGGGTGCAGGAGGTACTCGTCCGTGCAGACGACGCCGGCCTCGTGCGCCCGGGCCAGCGACTCCTCCTTGGTCGTGGTGCCCGCCACCCGGAACGTGTAGTCGTACAGCAGGAACAGCGGGGCGACGGCGACCGGGCCGCCGGGTCCCCGCCACACCGGCCACGGGTCCTCGGGCGTCACCACGCCCAGCCCGCGGCACAGCTCCACCAGGTGCCGGTAGCGCTCCTCGCCGCGGGCCTGGACCGCGTCCTCGCGCGGGGTCCACAGCTCGTGGTTGCCCGGAGCCCACACCACCTTGGCGAAGCGCCCGGCCAGCAGGCGCAGCGCCCACTCGATGTCCTCGGTCAGCTCGCCGACGTCGCCGGCGACGAGCAGCCAGTCATCCGGGTGGGTGGGCTTGAGGGATTCGGTGATGGGCCGGTTGTCGGCCATCCCGATGTGCAGATCGCTCACCGCGAGCAACCGGGGACCGGCCGCGGCGGCGGCGGGCGCGGCTCCGGCGGTGCCGGGCGCGGGCTGGGCGGCGGGATCAGGCAGTATGCGCGACATCGATGTCCCAACTGACCGGGAGGTCTTGACGACGAGTGATATTGATCTTCCTGTAAACCCGCGTCAGATGCTGCTCCACGGTGCTGACCGTGATGAACAGCTTGGCGCCGATCTCCCGGTTCGTGTACCCGTGCGCGGCGAGCGCCGCCACCCGGCGCTCGGCGTCCGTCAGGATGGACGCCGCGGCCGGCTGCGCCCGCACGGGGCCCGGCGCCGGAGCGGCCGCGAGCCACGGCGGCGCGCTCTGCGAGGGCTGCTCGGCCTGGAGCTGGGACAGGTCCCGGGCCCCGCCCGCTTCGGCGATCCGCCCCGCCCGCCGGGCGTAGGTCTTGCCCTGCGCCGTGTCACCGAGCCGCTCGTGGGCGGTTCCGAGGTCGGTCAGCGCCCGGGCCAGCTCGAACGAGTCACCCTCCTCCTGGAGCAGGGCCACGGCCCGGTCCAGCAGGGCGGGCCGTTCCGGCAGCGGCCGGGCACCCGCCAGGACGCGCAGGGCCAGGCCCCGCACCCGCGGTCCGGGGTCCTCGGCGAGCTGCTCCCTCGCGAACCGCTCCGCCTGGTCGCGGTTGCCGAGGGCCAGCGAGGCCTCCGCGACCCCGACCCGCCAGGGCGCCAGGCCCGCCCGGTCCATGTTCCACTCGCGCATCAGCCGCCCGCAGGTCATGAAGTCCGTGAGCGCCGCGTGGTGCCGTCCGGTGGCGAGCTGGTGTCTACCACGCGCGTAGACAAAGTGCAGGCCGTAGCGGGTCAGCAGCATCTGCTCGGGCACCGGGTGGTCCACCAGCGCCGCCGCCGCCTCGTGGTCGCCCATCGCGGTCCGCGCCTCGATGAGCGCGGACAGCGGCATGCCGATGCCCACGCCCCAGCCGTGCGGCGGGAGTTGCTCCAGGGCCTCCTCCGCCAGCCGGCGCGCCTGTGCCGGCTCGCCGCGGCGCAGCGCCATGTGCGCGCGCATCGCCTGCATGACCGCGGTCCACCCGGGCGCCCCGCGCTCGGCGGCCTCCTCCAGCAGCCGGTCCGTCCACAGGGTCGCCGCGCCCAGCCGCTCCGCGTACAGCAGGGCCAGCAGGCACGCCCGCACGGTGACGTGCGTCTCCTCCGTGAGGCGGCTCCCGGACAGGATCCGCTCGGCGTTCTCGGTGAGCCGCTCGTCCGCCTCGGCGCGGTCCCGTACGCCCGGGGCCGTGCCGCCGGGGGCCGCCGGGGCGCCGGGCGCCGCCGGGCCGCCGGTGCCCGCGCTCAGGATGCCGTGCAACGCCACCATCGCGGCCAGGATGCCGTCCTCGGCGGCGCCCGCGGGATGCGCCGCCCCGTCCCAGGCCGGGGCGAGCGCGCCGTCCCACGCCGGGCCCAGCGCGCCGTCCAGCCGGTCCAGCAGCTTGGGGTACGTGGAGGCCAGCACCAGCCGTACGCTGCGAAGCTCGGCGGTCATCGCGGGATCGGGGTTCCCGGGCCAGCCCTCCAGGGCGTGCTGGATCGCCGTTGCCGCGTCGTCGATCCAGCCGTTCCACAGCAAGTCGCCGACCAGCCGCAGGGATTCCGTGACCGGGAGCGAACCCTCGTGCAACGCCGCGTTGAGCGGCCGCAGTTCGCGCGCCCAGGCGGAGGGGTTGACCCGCCATATGAACTTGGCCATGCTCGACCGGAGCTGGATCCGCTCCCGCTGGTCCGAGGAGCACTCCTCGGCCAGCCGCAGGCAGCGCACCGCGAACCCGACGCGCTGCGAGGCCAGCGCCGTGTGCGCGGCGTCGCTCAGCACCCCCGGCACCCACTCCTCGTCGGGAACGCCCGACCCGAGGCCCAGCAGGTGCGCGGCGACGGCCATCGGCGCCGCCCCGGCCCCGTACAGCAGCCGAGCGGCGCGCCGGCGCAGCCGGGCCACGTCCTCGTCGTCCAGGCTCTCCAGGACCGCCGTCCGTACCGCGCCGTGCCAGAAGCGCGAGCCCTGGAGGATGCCCGCGTCTCCGAGAGCGGCCACCACCTCCTCCACCGTCCGCTCCTCGGCCTCCACCAGCCGGGCCAGCAACGGCAGCCGGCCGGAGCCGCCGAGCAGTGCGATGCCCTGTGCGACCCGCAGGCCGTCGGCGCCCGTCCGGTGGATGCAGATCAGCGCGTCGCGCACGAACCGGTCGCCCGGCTGGAACGGTCTGTCGTCCGCTTCCACGCCCCGCCGCCGGGGGTCGTGGTCGTCCAGGAGGCCGCGCACGAGCAGCGGGTTGCCTCCGGTGGCCGCGTGCAGGGCGGCGGCCAGCCGGGCGGTGAGCGCGGGCGCGTTCGCGTGGGCGGCCGAACGGTCCATCTCCGCGGCCCGGTGGGCCAGCAGGGCCTCGACCCCCCGGACGCTGAGCGGGCGCAGCCGCAGGCGCGGCCCCTCGATCCGACGGAACAGTTCCTCCAGGACGCGCGGCGGGGTCGCGCCCGCGTCAGGGCCCCGGGTGACCATCAGCGAGAGGCCCGCCCCCGCGGTGCGCGCGCGGCCCAGGGCGTACAACAGGCAGTGCAGGGACTGCGGATCGGCGTACTGGACGTCGTCGATCGCGATCAGGACGGGCCCGCGCGCCGCGAGGCCGGCGAGCCGGGCGTGGAACGCCATGAGGGTCTGGGTGGGGACGAGGTCCTCGGTGCCGGCCGGCCCGTGGAGCGGGAGGGGGCCCGAGGCGTCCGCGGTGTCGCGCAGCAGTTCCTCCACCACGCCGAAGGGGATGTCCTGTTCGGCGGCGGAGGTCACGGCGCTGAGGAGCCGGACGCCCGAGTCGGCCGTCCGCTCCAGCACGCGGTGCAGCAGAGCCGTCTTACCCGAGGCGACCGGGCCGCTGATCACGGCGGTCCGGCCGGGCGCGCTGAGGTCGCCGGGAGTGCCGGCGAGTGTGGTTCCGTACGTGGCTCCGTGTCCGGTTCCGTGGGACCGGGCGGCGCCGGTCACCCAGGAGGTCAGCTTGGCGATCTGTTCATCCCGCTCCACCAACATGGCTGTGGAAGCCTCCCCGAGAGAGATAAGAAACGTCGCATGTCGGTCTCATGGCATGACATGGCTATTCACTTCGAGTTACCGCACGTACAGGAAGACGGTGCCCGAGGAGCGCCTGGAATTCAGCGCTCACCGTTGGTCAAACGGCAGGCCGGTACTTCCCGTTCGGCGGGTTGATTGAACTGTACCAACTTTGGCCCGGTCGGCTGCCTGCGCTCCTTTCCCGTGACACACGGAACCGATGCGCAGCCGGTTCAACTAAATCCGCCACCCTCCGTTTCGTCACGATCGGAAACCTCAAGGAAACCTCAAATACGTCTGGATTCGACTGTTTCCGCTCTAGGGGTGGTCACGCGGAGATTAGGGGTCGGAGGCGGTGGAGAAGCCGCGTCGGCCGCTCGTTTAATGGCGGGGGAGCGGCCCTTTGGAGGTCCGCGTGAACCGATGACGCCCGCATCCGCGGGGCCGGGGTCGAGAGGGCACATGACGACGAACCTCACCGGGAAAGTGGCCGAGTTGCGCGAGTTGCGCGAGCTGGCGCGGCGTGGCCCCAGTGACCGGGCGACCGAGGCGCAGCACGCCAAGGGCAAGCTGACGGCCCGGGAGCGGATCGCGCTCCTGCTGGACGAGGAGTCCTTCCGGGAGGTCGAGCAGCTGCGCCGGCACCGGGCGTCGGGTTTCGGCCTGGAGGCGAAGAAGCCGTACACCGATGGTGTGATCACGGGGTGGGGCACGGTCGAGGGCCGGACGGTCTTCGTCTACGCGCACGACTTCCGCATCTTCGGCGGCGCCCTGGGCGAGGCTCACGCCACGAAGATCCACAAGATCATGGACATGGCCATCGCGGCCGGTGCCCCGCTGGTCTCCCTGAACGACGGCGCCGGCGCCCGTATCCAGGAGGGCGTCTCGGCGCTGGCCGGCTACGGCGGCATCTTCCAGCGCAACACCAAGGCCTCGGGCGTCATCCCGCAGATCTCGGTCATGCTGGGCCCCTGCGCCGGTGGCGCCGCGTACTCCCCGGCCCTCACGGACTTCGTGTTCATGGTCCGGGAGACCTCGCAGATGTTCATCACCGGCCCGGACGTGGTCCGCGCGGTGACCGGCGAGGAGATCACCCAGAACGGCCTCGGCGGCGCCGACGTGCACGCCGAGACCTCCGGCGTCGCGCACTTCGCGTACGACGACGAGGAGACCTGCATCTCCGAGGTCCGGTACCTCATCTCGATGCTGCCCTCCAACAACCGCGAGAACCCGCCCGTCCACGGCAGCTCCGATCCGGCGGACCGCCGCAGCGAGGTCCTGCTGGACCTGGTCCCCGCGGACGGCAACCGCCCGTACGACATGCTCAAGGTCATCGAGGAGCTCGTCGACGAAGGCGACGTCCTGGAGATCCACGAGCGGTGGGCCCGCAACATCATCTGCGCGCTGGCGCGCCTGGACGGGCAGGTCGTGGGCATCGTCGCCAACCAGCCCGGGCATCTGGCCGGTGTCCTGGACATCCACGCCTCGGAGAAGGCCGCGCGCTTCGTCCAGTTGTGCGACGCGTTCAACATCCCGATCATCACGCTCCTGGACGTCCCCGGCTTCCTGCCGGGCGTGGACCAGGAGCACGGCGGGATCATCCGCCACGGCGCGAAGCTGCTGTACGCGTACTGCAACGCCACGGTGCCGCGGATCAGCCTGATCCTGCGCAAGGCCTACGGCGGCGCGTACATCGTCATGGACTCGCAGTCCATCGGTGCCGACCTGACCTATGCCTGGCCGACCAACGAGATCGCGGTGATGGGCGCGGAGGGTGCGGCCAACGTCATCTTCCGCAAGCAGATCGCGGACGCCGAGGACCCCGAGGCGATGCGCGCGCGCATGGTCAAGGAGTACAAGGCCGAGCTGATGCACCCGTACTACGCGGCCGAGCGCGGCCTGGTCGACGACGTCATCGACCCCGCCGAGACCCGCTCCACTCTGATCAGCGCCCTCGCGATGCTCCGCAACAAGCACGCCGATCTGCCGCAGCGCAAGCACGGCAACCCCCCGATGTGACCCCGCAGCACCCTGGAAAGGCACTGATCGCACCATGACCGCCCAGCCCAACGGAGTGACTCCGCCGCTGCCGCCGACCGAGACCGACCGGACGCTCCACTTCGCCGGTCAGGCCACGTTCGGGCGCGTCCCCCGCCTGGACCAGGTGGAGAAGGCGGACATCGCCGTGGTCGGGATCCCGTACGACGGCGGCGTCACGTACCGCCCCGGAGCGCGCTTCGGCGGCAACGCCATTCGTGAGGCCTCGCGCACCCTGCGCCCCTACAACCCGGCGCAGGACGTCTACCCGTACCACTTCAGCCAGGTCGCGGACGCCGGTGACATCAGCGCCAACCCGTTCAACGCGGGCGAGGCGGTGGAGACGATCGAGGCCGCCGCCGACGAGCTGCTCTCGGGCGGTGCCCGGCTCATGACGCTGGGCGGCGACCACACCGTCGCGCTGCCGCTGCTGCGCTCCGTGGCCAAGAAGCACGGCCCGGTGGCGGTCCTGCACTTCGACGCGCACCTGGACACCTGGGACGACTACTTCGGCCAGCAGTACACCCACGGCATGCCGTTCCGCCGGGCCGTGCAGGAGGGCGTCGTCGACACCTCGGCCCTCTGCCACGTCGGAACGCGCGGCCCGATCTACGGCAAGCAGGACCTCGACGACGACGCCAAGCTCGGCTTCGGCATCGTCACCTCGGCGGACGTGATGCGGCGCGGGGTGGACGAGATCGCCCAGCAGCTGCGCGAGCGGGTCGGCGACCGGCCCCTGTACATCTCCATCGACATCGACGTCCTGGACCCGGCGCACGCGCCGGGCACCGGCACGCCCGAGGCCGGCGGCATGACCTCCCGCGAGCTGCTGGAAATCCTGCGCGGCCTGTCGGAATGCCACCTGGTCTCCGCCGACATTGTGGAGGTCGCGCCGGCGTACGACCACGCGGGAATCACCTCGACCGCCGCGTCCCACGCCGCGTACGAGCTGATCACCATCATGTCCAAGCAGATCGCCCCGGTCCGCTGGGGCCTGACGCAGTAGCCGCCGCGCTCGCATGCGTGAATTCACCCGGCCGGCCGCTTGGCCGGCCGGGTCATTACCTTATTCACGCCCGGGTCGGCATGCAGGATGAGCGGGTGTCCTATTAAAATTCCACGAAATCTTGTGCCGAGCGCGGACGGGAATTGAACCAGTGCGGTCACGTCCCCGAATTCCGCGCCAATGCCCTGCCCGAATCCGGGCAGCGATGGAGTGATTCCGGCATCGGCGAACGCTTGCCCCCCGACCATGCCCCGCCGCGGGCGCTCACGTCATCCTTTCGTTCATTGAGTTCATGCCGGGCGTGCTCTGGGGGCGGGCCCGGCGCGACCGGTCCATCGGGGGAGCCCTGCACATGGACGAGTCGCGCAGGGGGGCTCGGTCGGCAAGCCGGCGCGCCCGCACGTCGGAAAGGTCAGGAAGGCCAGGAAGGCCAGGACCAATTGACCAGGCGATCCGACAGCCGTGCTCTAGCCGAAGAAGGGGTCGTCCACCACATGCGCCCAGCCGCCGTCCGGCTGGCGTCGGAGGATCTCCGTGGTCGTGGAGACGACCGGCTCGGGGCCGACGCCGGTGAGGGTGGCGGTGTTCGACACCAGGGCGATGTCGTCCACCCGTCGGATGTCGCGGAGTTCGAGCTTGAGGCGGGCGCCCGTGTCGATCAGCTGTTGCAGGCCCTTCCGGATGGGCGCGGTGCCCACCAGGTGGGTTCCACGGGTGGGCACGAAGTGGGCGTTCGGCTCGTACAGCGACACGAGGCCCTCGATGTCACCCGCCTCCAGGTACTCCATGAACAGGGACCCCACCTGCTCGGGCGTCTCCGCACGGCGCCGGGCCGCGGCGCCGACGGGCCTGTCGCCCCAGCCTGCCGCGGCGAGCAGGTCGTACCAGTCGGGATGGGCGCCATGGGGCAGATGGTGGCGGAGCAGGGCACCCGGGAAGGTCAGAGGGGACGCCTTGTGGGGCTTGGCCAGGGCCTGGGTGACGATCGCGTCGCTGAGCGCGTAGGCCAGGTCCATGCGGGGAAGCAGGGCGTGGACCTCGTCGGCGAGGCCGGTCGGAAGGTCCTCGCGCCGGACGCCGAGGATGTCGGTGCCGATCCCGGCCTGTGCCAGTGCCACCTCCGTACCCTTCCGCCCGGCGATGCCGTCCGAGGTGTGCAGGGCGATGGCGTCCCAGGCGATGGCGATGCGCCGTTCCTCGACGCCGCGTTCGCGGAGGAAGGCTGCCGCCGTGTCGGCGCCGTCGACTTCGAAACGCTGGTCGCCGTTGCCCTCCTGGCTCACTCCGATGTCGTGCAGGACACAGCTGAGGAACAGCAGTTCGTCGTCGAAGTCGGTACTGGCGTTCAAGCCCTGGTTCTGGGCGTGGGCCCGGGCGAAGACGTAGCTGCGCACGCTGTGATGGAGGACGAAGTCCGGCGTGGCCCTGGCCACATAGGTGTAGGCGTCCCGGGTGAGGTCTGTGTCGGGGAGGCGGAGCTGCTCGAAGACGGGCAGGGGAGCATCAGTGGTCATGGTGCGGCTCTTTCGTTCGGAATGGGCGACGTGAAGCGGCGTGGTGCGTGCGTGCCGCAGCCGGGTGGCGGTTCGGAAGATCCGCGCGGGCCCCTTGTTCGGCACGTCGATCGACGGCTCGCGCGTCGACGGTGCCGGCGTGACGGGCGTGGCCTACGCCGGGTGGTGGCGCCGGATCACACCGTGCGGGTCCAGGGTGCTTCCTGGACCTCCTCGATGAGCTCCTCGGTCCGGTTGAAGTTGACCGCGTCGTCCGGCCAGCCGGCGGAAGGCCGGCGGCAGGCGACGTCTTTGTCCGTCATGACGCGACCGTAGGCGTGATCCGGGCGAGGGAGTCATTGGCATGCATGCCACACAGCGATAGGATCGTGCCATCGGCATGGGAGATGAGATGTCCGGCAGACAGCACCGCGTGATCGTGGTGGCTCTGGAGAACGTCCTCGCACTCGACATCGGGATCCCGTTGCAAGTCTTCGGGAGCTGGCCGGACGGGCCCTACGCGCTGACGGTGTGCGCGGAACAGCCCGGGCTCGTCGCGATGCACGGCGGCCCCGCGCTGTCGGTCGCCAATGGACTGGACGCCCTGGCCACGGCGGACACCGTGATAGTCCCGGGGTACATGGAGCCCGAGGCGCCCTCCGCCGCAGTCAGCGCCGCGCTCGCGGAAGCGGCGGCTCGGGGCAGCCGCATGGTGTCCATCTGCCTGGGCGCGTTCGCCCTTGCCGCCGCCGGCCTGCTCGACGGCCGACGGGCCACCACACACTGGCAGTACGCGGCAACACTGGCGAAGCAGTACCCACAGGTGACAGTGCGGTCGGAGGCTCTGTACATCGACGAGGGCCACGTGCTGACCTCCGGCGGCGTCACCGCCGGCCTCGACCTGTGCCTGCACCTCATCCGCCGCGATCACGGCACCCGACTGGCGAACCAGCGAGCACGTCTGCTGGTCGCCGCTCCGCACCGCACGGGCGGTCAGGCCCAGTTCACGGACCTGCCCGTGCACCCCGACCCCGCCGACGGGCCGGCGCCGGTGTACGAGTGGGCGCTACGCAACCTGCACCAGCCGCTCACCGTCGACCAGCTGGCGCGCCAGGCCGGGATGTCGCGGCGTACCCTCATTCGCCGCTTTCACGCCGACACGGGCCGACCGCCCATGCGTTGGCTGCTCGACGCGAGGCTCGGCCGCGCTCGGGAACTCCTGGAATCGAGCGACCTGACGGTGGAAGCGGTCGCACGGCGCTGCGGCCTGGGTACGTCGGCGAACTTCCGGACCCTGTTCAAAGCCCATGTCGGAGTACCGCCCCGTGCGTACCGCGAGACGTTCAACTCGACTCCGCTGAGCAAGGCCTGATCTCCGACCGACCACGCTCGTGATCGATGAACGCGGTCAAGGCGTCCACAGTTGCGTCGGGCTGCTCGTCGGGAATGAAGTGTCCGGCTTGTGGGATGACGACGCCGGTCGCGTTCTTGGCCCACGGACTGACGGAGGCGGCCATGTCGGGGATCGAGCCATGGGAGCTGGAGATTCCCAGGACCGGGACGGTCAAGCGCCCTCGTTCGAGAGCGTCATGATTCCTGCGCGCTGATTCCGCGGCGTCGCGGTAGTAGGCGAGAGACGCTGAAAGCCCTCCCTCGGCCGCGATGGAGGCGGCGTAGTGGTCGATCTCGGCGCCGTCGAAGGTGTTCGGGGACAGGGCTTTGACCTTCAAGAACCAGCCGACGTAGTCACGCTCGCGGCCGGTGAGCAGAGTCTCGGGCAGTTCGGGCACCAAGTGGAAGGCGAAGTGCCAGGTCTTCCAGGCCCGGTCGGGGTCCGTTGGGATGGAGTCCGGGAGGGTGATTCCGGGAATGCCGGCGTCGAGCAGAGCGACACCGTGCAGGCGCTCTTCGTACTTCAGGGCCAGCGAGAAGGCGACCCAGGCCCCGATGTCGTGGGCGACGAGCCAGTACTTCGGCACGTCGAGCGCGGTCAGCGCGGCCTGGACGCGCGAAGCGACGGTGTGCGTGTCGTAGCCCCCTTGAGGGCGGTCGGAGTGGCCCTGCCCCGGCAGGTCGATCGCGAGCACGTGGAATCGCTCGGCAAGACCTGGCATCACCTTTCGCCAAGCCCACCAGGTCTGCGGGAATCCGGCGAGCAGGACGACGGTGGGACCGGCCGGCCGGCCGCCTTCGACGGCATGAAGTCGGATTCCTTCCGCGTCGACCCAGCGGTGGGTGAAACCCGCAAGGTCGTACAGCGGCAACCCGGGGACCGGGTTCGGGTCGCAGGAGCGGTTCGGGGCCATGGCGTCGGCGGTCATGTTCTGAGCCTACTGCATCTTGAACTGATCAGTTCAAGATAGGATGGGGGCAGGGCCCCAACGGCTGGTACGAGAACGAGGTGCATGCGTGATGGCCGGGAAGAAGCAGTTCGACGTGGGCATCGCGCTCGACGCGGCGATGGTCCAGTTCTGGCGGGCCGGATACGCCGACACCTCTCTCGACGACCTCTCCAGGACGACCGGATTGAACCGCAGTTCCATCTACTCCTCGTTCGGCGACAAGGACTCGCTCTACCTGCGCTGCCTGGACCGCTACGCCGCGCGGTACGGAAACAGGTACGACCAGGCGCTTTCCTGTGCGTCCGAGGAACCGCTCCAGGCGGTACGGGCGTTCTTCGAGGTCACCCTGCAGCGCATCGCCGACCCTGACGTACCTGACGGGTGCCTGATCGCCCAGACCGCGATGGCGGCACCGGCGCTCAGCCCCACCATCACCGCACGCGCGATCGAAGCTCTGGACTTTCAGCATGCGCGGCTGCGGACCGCCTTGAACGCCGCGCAGTTGACCGAAGGCGATGCCGACGACCTCGCGGTACACATGACGGCGGTCAACCAGTCGCTGGCCCTGATGAGCAGGACCAGGGCGAGCCAGAAGCAGCTCCGCACGGTCATCGACATCAGCATGAGTGCGCTCTCGCACGCCTTGCACGCCCGGAGCTGACCTCGCCGTTTCGCCTGGGCACGGCGGCTGTTGGGGCGGAAATGCGAAAGTGCCTTCCTGACCTGGAACCACGAACCTTGCTGAGGGGTTCTGTCGGTCCAGGGGGAGGGCACTCGCTACGTGCAGGGTGTCGGTGGCGTCCCAGGGTCCGTGTCACTGCTGATGGGGTGGGGGTCGTTGGTGATGCCGGAGCACGGTTGCCGGCGGATCTTGACGATGCCACGGGGCTGACCGCCGCGTACTGCGCCGCTCTCCGGCCGCTTCGACCACGCGGGACCGGACGTGATCCGGGACGGATCGCCACCGATCTGGCGGCGAGCTTCGCTGCAAGCGGCCCGGGCTTGGGCTCGGGAGGTCGCCTGGATGCAGGCCGTCGAGATCGGTGGGGGGATACCCGTCGTCCTGGCCGCAGGACGCGTGCTGCCCGGCCTCGCCCTGGACCTCGACACCACGCTGGTGACCTGGCACTCCGAGAAGGAGGCGGCCGCACCTGTACCCACAAGGGCGGATTCGGGTTCCACCCGCTGCTGTGCTTCCTGGCCAACACCGGCGAGGCACTGTCCGGCAGGCTGCGCCCCGGCAACGCCGGGGCCAATACCGCGAGCGATCACATCACGGTGCTCGACCAGGTACTCGCCGGCCCGGGCTCGTCGAGTCCGGGCCGCCCCGAGCGCGAGCGACGTCCATCCGCCCACGGGGCGACCAGGCGCTGCGCGCACACGTCCGTGGCCCGCTGTTCAGTCGTCTCCGTCTCCGTCTCCGCCTCCGGCACGGGTGAGCGAGGCGACGAGGAGACCTGCGACCGCTGCCCAGACCGCAGCGGTGGGGCCCGCTGTGGCCCACCCGACGACGCCGAGCGCCACGGCTGTGCCGGTTCCGATCGCCCATGCGCGTCGGTCGGTCAGGAAGGCCCACTGCCTCCGTCCGCTCCCGGGCACGCGGATTTCGGCGACCGCGGTCCTGATCACCAGGGCGGCAACGACGATCGCGACGGTGAGCAGGGTGACCGTCATGCCGCCTCCGGGTTCCGCTCAGCCGCCGTTCGCAGCGGCGGGTACCGGCCGAGTGTGCCGGTGGATGCAGGGGGTGCCGTAGGCGTCCGCATCCATGTCTCTTCATGGTCTCCTCCTCGAGCGACCCTCGCAGAGGATGTAGCGGCGGCGCAGATCCCACCGGATGGCTTACCGCCCTGCTGAAACGAACCTCCTCCCGGCTTTCGGCCGGGCCCCCGAGGGGCCGGGCCGCCGACGAGCATGCCCGTGTCAGCTCTTCGTACGCCTTCGGAGGCGCCCACGGGAGTCGAGGCGGGACAGCCGTCGGTGCTCCCGCCGCGCCCAGCGACGTACGCGCTCGGGATCCAGCGGAGTGCCATGGCCGACATGGAGGCGGCCGGGGCCGAGTTCGAGCATGGCGCGCAGGCTCGTGAGGTTGCCCAGGGGGTCGTCATGGAAGGGCGGGTTCGCCGGCTTGCCGGGGATGAGGCCCATGAAGGAGTTGGCCACGAGGTCACCGGCGACGAGGTCCCCGTCCTCGGTGAGAACGGAGACGGATCCCGCGGTGTGCCCCGGGGTGGGCATGATCCGTCCCGCCAGCCCGAAGTCCGACAGGTCGGTTTCGCCGCTGATCAGGAGCCCGGGTTCGAACGGGTCCGCCGCGACGTGGAGCTTCCTGTTCCTGTTCATCAGGCGACCCATGGGTCCCGTCGGGAGGTACGGCATCAGCGGTCGGCCGGTGCGGAACGGTTCGAGGTCGGCGATGTGCCCGGCGACGGGTGCGCCCGTGAGGCGGTGCAGTTCCGCTGCGGAGCCGAAGTGGTCGATGTGGCCGTGGGTGATCACGATCAGGGCGAGGTCGGCGGGGTCCACTCCGTGATCGGCGATCCGGTCGTGGATGAGGCGTCCGCTGCCCGGCGTACCGGCGTCGACGAGGACGGGGCGCCGGCCCAGCAGCAGGTAGGCGTTGACCGCGTGCTTGCCGAGCACCGGTATCGGAATGATCTTCGTGCCGGACATGAGGGCCTTTCGTGTACGGGGCGGGCGCGGGCATGCCTCGGCATCCGCCGGCCGCGGGCAGGGCCGACGGGCAGCGCCGACGGGCAGGGCCGACGGGCAGCGCCGACGGGCAGGGCCGACGGGCAGTGAGGGTGGGCGGTAAGGGATGGGCCGGCTTCAGCGGAATCGGCGGCGGTATTCGGCGGGGGTCGTCTCCAGGTGCCGCTGGAAGCACCGGTGGAGGGTCTGCAGGGAGCCGAGGCCGCTGGCGGTGGCCACCTGCGGCAGACCGGCGTCGCTCTCCTCGAGGAGGCGCCGTGCGGCCTCCAGGCGGGCCGACTCCACGTAGGCGGCGGGCGTGGTGCCGGTGCGCTGCGCGAAGAGCCGTGAGAAGTGCCGCGTGCTGAGACTGAGGCGCTGGGCGAGGGCCTCGGCGGAGAGGTCCGCGTCGGGGTGTTCGGTGATCCACCGGCGGAGTTCGCCGATGCGGTCCTCAGCGGGTGCCCGGACGGAAAGGGGAACGCTGAACTGGCTCTGGCCGCCGGAGCGTTTGACGTACATGACCATCATGCGCGCGGTGGCGAGCGCGAGGGCCTGACCGTGGTCCTCCGCCACCATCGCCAGTGCCATGTCCATCCCCGAGGTGATCCCGGCACAGGTCCACACCGGACCGGAGCGGATGAAGATCGGATCGGGGTCCACGTCGACCTCCGGATGCGCGGCGGCCAGTTGCGCCGCCGTGAGCCAGTGGGTGGTGGCGGTCCGGCCGTCCAGCAGGCCGGCCGCGGCCAGCAGATGGGCGCCGGCGCACACCGATCCGGTACGCCCCGCCCGCGGTGCCGCCGTACGGAGCCAGTCGGTGACCACCGGATCGACGACGGCCTGGACACCGCCCCCCTCGGGATGGGCGACCGCCCCGGACACCAGGAGGGTGTCGACGCGGCCGGTCACCTCGTCCAGCCGCAGGTCGGAGTGGACCCGCAGGCCGCTGGAGGTGGCCACTGGAGCGCCGTCCTCCGTGGCGACCTGGACGGAGTAGCCGGGGAACCCTCCCTCGGAGACCCGGGACGCGACCGAGAACACCTCGGCGGGACCTGTGATGTCCAGGAGTTCCACGCCGGGGAAGGCGACGATGACGACGCGGTGGGGTGCGGGCATGCACCGATCCTCGTTCCCCTGCCCTGGTGTCCGCAATGACGAGGCTGTCCCAGATCCGGCCATCGGGCCGTCCGGCGATGCCGCCTCCGGCCCGGAAGGCTCACGGCGGGGAGATCAGTGTGCTGTGGTGGAAGCCGAGTCGAGGGTCGTGCCACCAGGGGAGTCCGTCGACGTACTGCCGTAGCTGTGGCATGTGCACCCGCTGCCGGACCGTGTTGGCGGGATAGTCGTACACGGTGATGGTGTTGAGCCCCCGGTTGGCGGTGAACAGCAGGGTCTGGTCGTCGGAGAGCTGGCAGGCGTACACCGAATCGAGCAGGGTTCCGCGCGAGACCCGCAGAGCGGCGAGGAAGTGCCTGCTGCTCGCGGCCGGCGAACCGCGCGTGAAGGCGTCCGCCACCTGGTGGAGCGATTGCCGTCCGGCGAGCAGCTGTTCGGGCAGGCCGGGGCGCTCGTCGATGATCCGATGGGTGGCGAAGTCGGCCAGGTCGATCATGACGATGGTGCCGCTGCCGCCGTTGCAGTAGATCAGCTCGCGATCGGAGACGCAGACGTCCGAGTTGATGTGCGCCGGGGTCTCCCGAGGGGCCGCCCAGTGGCGCAGGACCTGCCCGTGCTCGGCGTCGATCTCGAAGACGTACTCCTTGAGGTAGGCCATGGCCCATTCGTGCCAGTCGTGCCCCTCCTGGGGCAGGACGCGGAAGGAGAGGGCGTAGAACCGGTCCTCTCGGGGGTGGACGGCCACGTGCCAGCAGGTGGCGGGCAGGTGGATGCGGCGGGCCGTGCCGGTGTGCAGGTCGAAGACGCCGACCTCACGGGCCTCGCCGCGCCCGGGGTGGTCCATGCCGCCGTAGACGAGGTACCGGCCCGACGCCGTGGTCTTCATGGCATGGGGCAGTTTCAGGCCGTGCGGGCCCAGGCGTTCGGGAGCGTCGAGCCTGTCGAGGTCGAACCGCCACAGGTGTTCGCCGACCGCGCCGACGATCTCCCGGTCACCCAGCCAGGCGATGTGCGTGGTGCCCTTGACGGACGAGTCGGTGGGTTCGATCCGCAGGGTGGACAGCCGGGCGGTCTCGTCGAGCGTCGCGGTGTCGTAGAAGAGCAGGTGCTGGCCGGTGTTGCCGAGGAATCCGAGCGCGTGGTCCGGGCTGACGCTGACGGCATGGCCGCCGGCGATGCCGTCGTAGTAGTCGATCTTGTACGCGTACCCGCCGGTGGCCGGGTCGTAGCGGAAGACGCAGATGCCGGCCCGGCCTTCGAGTCCGTTGAGGCCGTTGCCGTCGAGGGCGATGTGGAAGGCGTACGGATACGCGTGCGGATACGCGTGCGGCGGGTCGGAGGGCGGCGTCAAAGGGGCTGCCTCTCGGGACTGAAGTGGCGGAACCCGGAACTGTCGGTGCACTCCGGCCGCGTCGGCTTCCATGGGACCGACCTGGCCGACAGGATCAACGGCCCGGCCAGGCGGGAGACGGTGCCCCAGAGCGAGGAGGTCGCACCTGCCCCCTCATCGACCGGTCCGGCGCTTCCCTGCCCGCGTGCGGCGATGGTGCGCAGGGTGATGCCGAAGGACTTGCGGTAGGCGTCCTCCACCAGAGCGCGCCGGACCGCGGGCCACAGTACGGGGGTGATCGCCCGCCACAACGGGGGGAGGACGAATTGCTGCTGGGCGCAGATGGTCACACCGGTGCCGCCGCCCGGGGTCCGGGCGAAGAGCACCGAGCCGTCGTCCTGAACCGCGGAGCCGTTCGCACTGTGGACCTGTCGCCAGCGCAGCACCTGTTCGTCCGGGCCGTAGTCGATGGTCTCCAGCTTGCAGACGTCGACTACATCCGCGCCGGCCAGCGCGAGGTGGGCGGGCTGGGCCCGGCTGATGCTGCGCTCGAGCTGCCGGACCGGCCTTCCGGTCTCGTCGCGCGCCAGGACCTCCGTACGACCTGAAAGGTAGCCGCTGGTCAGACCGATCACCCGGCTGATGTCGACGCGCGCGGTGAACTCGTCGAACGGCGTACCCATTTCCGCATCGCAGCGGAACAGAACGGCTTCGTCCAGGTAGCGCCACCGCATCCCGTCCGCGCCCGGCGGCACGGCCGCGATCAGCTGGTCCAGCAGTTCCAGATGACGGGCCAACGCTTCGAACTCCGCGGGTCCGAAGGCCGGTACATCGACCCCGAGCGGTATCGCCGCCGTGCGGACCGCGGCGTCGTCGGGGCGCATCCGAAGGGCGGTGGCCAGCTCTGTCGCCAGCTCCGCCGTCCGGTCGGCGACGGCCAGCACCCTTCGCAGTGCCTCTTCGGCCAGGGGGATGTCGGACATGACCCCGCCCTACCCGGCGCCGTCATCTCCCACACCGGCCGTCCCCGCCAGGGATGAACCTGTCGGACGGCGGCAGGGCGGACGTTCGGCTCTGCTATGGGCGCTGCCGGAGCATGGGCGCCTTCCGGAACCGTGCGGGAGTCACAGGAACCGGCGGAGGGGGGTGACCGCAAGCTCGCGCAGGCGTTGCGCCGCAGAGCGGCGGTTCCAGCGTGCTGGCTCCATTGGCTCGCTGACCTGCAGGTCCTCGTCGAAGTGCTGGTCCAGGGTTGCGGTGAAGTCTTCGTCAAGGACCGCGAGCATGACCTCTTCGTCATGGTCCAGGGAGCGACGGTTGAAATTGGTGGAGCCGATGAGTGCCGCGATCCGGTCGACGGTGATGACCTTGGCGTGCATCATCGTCGGCTGGTACTCGAAGATCTTCACCCCGCAGGCGAGGAGGTCCGCGTAGAAGTTCTGACCGGCCAGCCGGCAGACGCGCTTGTCGGTGTGGGGGCCGGGCAGGAGTATCTCGACCTCGACGCCCCGACGTGCTGCCGCGCACAGCAGCTCGATGAAGTAGGCGTCCGGAGCGAAGTAGGCGGTGGACAGGCGGAAGCGATGCTGGGCGGATTCGATGGCGACCCGGATCAGGGTCTGCATGTCCTGCCATCCGATGCTGGCCGACCCCCGGACGACCTGTACCACCGCCCCGCCCTGCGGCGCGTGCTCGGTGAAGCGGTCCCGGTCGTCGAAGAGGGTGTCGTGGCACTCGGCCCAGTTCTGTGCGAAAGCGGCGGCGACGCCGTCCACGGCGGGGCCGCGCAGCCGGACGTGGGTGTCGCGCCACTCGTTCTCGTTGCGGGCGTTGCCGCACCATTCCTCGGCGATGCCGACTCCGCCGGTGAACGCCGTCCGTTCGTCGACGACGAGCACTTTGCGGTGGCAGCGGTGGTTCTGCTTGAGCGGGGAGAGGTGGAGGGGCTTGCGGAACCACGCGACGTCGACCCCGGCGTCCTCCATCAGATCCAGCAGGTCCTGCTCGATGAGCCGGCTGCCGAAGCCGTCCAGCAGCAGCCGCACCCGGACGCCCGCTCGGGCCCGGTCCGCCAGTGCCTGGGCGAACTGCCGGGCTATCGCGCCGCGCCAGTACACGAACGTCATCATGTCGACGGTGTGTTCGGCGGCGCGGACGCTGTCCAGCATCGCAGTGAAGATCTCGTCCCCGTTGCGCAGGGCGAGCAACGCGTTTCCTTCGGTTGCGGCGATGCCGATCAGCCGCTCGAGGCGGCGCCGCATCCGCTGCTTGCGCTCGGCCACCGACAGCGCTGGGGCGGGCGTCGTTCCGCCGGACAGTCGCGCCCCGCTGGTTGCACTCGTCATGACTCCACCTGACCGGTCGGGGACGCCGCCCCGGACGTCCGGCAACCGCCGGGGCGAGCCGACTGTACACAGCCGCAGACCGGGAAGGGGTGCGGGTCTTCCCCTCGTCGTGCGGTTGCGGCGCTGAAGGGGCCGCAGCGCCGGCACTCGCGGCCGGTGCCGTTCGAAGCTGATTACCTACCCTTCGAACACGCGAAAATCTATGTTGGTCAGAGTAGACATTGGGCGGTGGCCTAGTTATGGTTTCTCTCGTAGCCCAGAGAGACAGCAGGGCCCGGCAGAGATGAACTGCCGGGCGTGGTGCCCGTAAGCGCAGTGCGTAGGACGGTGCGGCGGTGGAGTTCCGAAGCCAGGGTTGTTGCGCAGGGCGACGGGACTGATGGCCGGACCGGGTGGCCCGCAGTGATCAGGGGTCGCCGTGAGCAGTGCCGCAGTTGACGCAGCAAGCAGGTTGATCACCGAGGGAAGAACGGAGGAACCGCGCCATCAGGATCGCCCGGGCGGAAGTCCTGAGCCCGGGTACCGCAGGACATCGATAGTGAGGTGGTCTCCGGTCAAGCAACCGCGATCCCCGCGCCCCCGACATCGTTCGAGTCGGGCATGCGGAAACAGAAGGGCGGCTCGGAACTGGTGCCGGCAGATGGTGTAGAAGTTCCCTCGGGGCCCTGGTGCCGTACGGCACCAGGGCCCCTCCATGTGTTCCAGAGAGGTGCAATGACAGCAGAGAATCCGACAGGCCCGCTCGGCGGCCACCTGGACGACGACGACTACCCCGCCTACACCATGGGTCGTGCCGCCGAGATGCTCGGCACCACCCCGGGCTTCCTCCGCGCCATCGGCGAGGCCCGCCTGATCACGCCGCTCCGCTCCGAGGGCGGCCACCGCCGCTACTCCCGCTACCAGCTGCGCATCGCGGCCCGAGCCCGGGAACTCGTCGATCAGGGAACCCCCGTCGAGGCCGCCTGTCGCATCGTCATCCTTGAGGACCAGCTCGAGGAAGCCCAGCGCCTCAACGCCGAGTACCGCGCCGCCGCCGCGTCGTCCGGCCCGCCGCCCGCGGCCTGAGGTGGGCGGGCCCGCCGGTCCCGGTGGGCCGCGCACCCGCGCGCCTCGGGGCGTGGTGGTGCTCGTATCCCTCTGTCCGAAAAAGTGTTGGGCCCGGGCTGCCAATATCTGTCACCGCGATACGAGGATTTAGCGGTCCATGCGGAGAGGGTTTTTATCGCGGCGACCACGGTGAATTGCTATTCGTACGCAGATCGCTACGGCATGCTATTGTCGATCTCAGTTGCAGTCGTGGTTCCCAAAACTTCAAGCGCCTCCAGTCGGCCTCCGTGTCGTGGGAGTGCTTCGTATTTCCGGGTTGTTTTCCGGTGGGGCGTCATCGCGGCGACACGGTGTCCGTACAGTGCGGATGCCGGTGTACTGCCCCAAAGGAGATCTGACATGGCATCTGGCACCGTGAAGTGGTTCAACGCGGCAAAGGGTTTCGGCTTCATCGAGCAGGACGGTGGCGGCGCCGACGTGTTCGCCCACTTCTCGAACATCGCCGCCCAGGGCTTCCGCGAGCTGGCTGAAGGCCAGAAGGTCACCTTCGACATCGCGCAGGGCCAGAAGGGTCCGACGGCCGAGAACATCGTTCCCGCCTGACGCTGACGCGTACTTCGTAGCTGGGGCCCGCATCCTTCGGGGTGCGGGCCCCAGCTGCAGGCATCTCCCGCAGTGGGTTCACCTGCGGGACGCCCCCTCACCACCCAGAGGCGCCGATCCGGCAAGCGGACCTCTTCGGACCTGCACCCGAGTCGATCTCGGGAATTTCACGTCCAGCGTCACCCATTTTCATGGCGGCGCCCGCACGGACTTCATGCGGCCGTCTTCGCTTTCGCATTCCATTCGGTCCGTTCTTGCGATTCCCCGTGCTGTTCTTCGGCTGCCGGAATTCCTTGATGCGCGCCGTGTCAAGGAAGGTTCTCAATGAACCCCGTACGTACGAACAACCGCTCCGCTCACACCCGCAGCCGCACCGGCGGCCCCACCTCCGGTTCCGCCGCCGGTTCAGGCCGGGGCAGTCGTTTCGGTTCCTCCGCCCCGAGCCGTTCCTCCGCCCCGAGCCGCTCCGGCGGCTACGGCCGCCGGCTCGCCGCGGTGCAGGGCGAATTCGCCCTGCCCAAGACGATCACTCCCGCCCTGCCCGCCGTCGAGGCCTTCGCCGACCTCGCCATGCCCGCGGAACTGCTCGCCGCACTGACCGCGGAGGGCGTGACCGTACCGTTCCCGATCCAGGGAGCCACCCTGCCCAACACCCTCGCGGGCCGCGACGTGCTCGGCCGCGGCCGCACCGGCTCCGGCAAGACCCTGGCCTTCGGCCTCGCTCTGCTGGCCCGCACCGCCGGGCAGCGCGCCGAGCCCCGCCAGCCCCTCGCCCTGATCCTCGTACCGACCCGCGAGCTGGCCCAGCAGGTGACCGACGCCCTCACCCCCTACGCCCGCTCGGTCAAGCTGCGGCTGGCCACCGTCGTCGGCGGGATGCCCATCAGGCGGCAGGCGAGCGCGCTGCGCGGCGGCGCCGAGGTCGTCGTCGCCACGCCCGGCAGGCTGAAGGACCTCATCGACCGCGGGGACTGCCGGCTGAACCAGGTCGCGACCACCGTCCTGGACGAAGCCGACCAGATGGCCGACATGGGCTTCATGCCCCAGGTCACCGCCCTGCTCGACCAGGTGCGCCCCGAAGGCCAGCGGATGCTGTTCTCCGCCACCCTGGACCGCAACGTCGACCTGCTGGTGCGCCGCTACCTGACCGACCCTGTCGTGCACTCGGTGGACCCCTCGGCCGGTGCCGTCACCACGATGGAGCACCACGTGTTGCACGTGCACGGTGCTGACAAGCACCGCACGACGACGGAGATCGCGGCGCGCGAGGGCCGGGTGATCATGTTCCTGGACACCAAGCACGCCGTCGACCGGCTGACCCAGGACCTGCTGAACAGCGGTGTCCGGGCCGCCGCCCTGCACGGCGGCAAGTCGCAGCCGCAGCGCACCCGCACCCTCGCCCAGTTCAAGACCGGGCACGTCACCGTCCTGGTCGCCACCAACGTCGCCGCCCGCGGCATCCACGTCGACAACCTCGACCTGGTCGTCAACGTGGACCCGCCGACCGACCACAAGGACTACCTCCACCGTGGCGGCCGTACCGCCCGTGCCGGGGAGTCCGGCAGCGTCGTCACCCTCGTGACGCCCCACCAGCGCCGCGACATGACCCGCCTCATGGCCGCCGCCGGCATCGTCCCGCAGACCACCCAGGTCCGCTCCGGCGAAGAGGCCCTCAGCCGGATCACCGGCGCCCAGGCCCCCTGCGGCATCCCGGTCACCATCACCGCGCCGGTGTCCGAGCAGCCCAAGCGCAGCGCAGCCTCCCGCGGCCGACGCGGTCCCGCTTCGGCAGCCCGGCGCTTGAACGCGCGCCGGTCCGCCTTCAACGCGGCGGCGGCCTGAGAACCACGTGATCAGGAAACTGACCCATCTCTGCAGGAGGCACGTTGTGACGCTGGTCCAGATGCAGTTCCGCTCGGTGAGCGCCAACCCCGCGCACCAGACGGTGGCCGATGCCATGGAGGCCGCCGGGCCGCAGGTCTGCGACGACATGACGGTCGAAGTGGCCCTGTCCGTCATGGCCAGTGCCCGCGCGGGACATCTGCTGGTCTGCGACGAGGACGGCGTGTGCGCCGGTCTGGTCACCCCGGCTCAGCTCGCGGCCGTCCGTGACGGCGACGCGTACACGGACCGAACCCGGCTGCGCGACGTCCTCGGTGACCGCGCGCCGTCCGCCTCGCCTCTCACCACCATGGCCGAAGCCGAGCACGCGATGCGTTACCGCCGCCTCGATGCCCTGCCCGTCGTCGACGAACAAGGCAGTGCCCTGGGCGTCCTGGCCCTTGCACGCTGAACCGCCCCACCGCGGTCGGACCGTTCGCGCCGCTGCCGGCGGGGCCCCTCGGCGCCCCGCCGACCGTACGACGGACGGGACCGGCGCGGGCCCACCCCCGATCGCGTCGGCAGTGCTGACGCTCCGGACCGACGAACAGGATGACGGGATGGATATCCTCCGCAGGAACAACGTGAAGGTCAGCGGATCACCCGGCAGCCCCGTGGTGATGCTGGCGCACGGGTTCGGCTGTGACCAGAACATGTGGGGCCTGGTGGCCCCGGCGCTGGCCGAGGAATTCCGGGTGGTCCTGTTCGACTACGTCGGGTCGGGCGGCTCCGACCCGTCCGCTTGGAGCGCCGAACGCTACGGATCACTGGACGGATACGCCCGCGACGTGGTCGAGGTGTGCGAGGCCCTCGACCTGAGGGACGTGGCCTTCGTCGGGCATTCGGTCAGCGCGATGATCGGGGTACGCGCGGCGGCCACCGCCCCCGAGCGGTTCCGCTCCCTGGTCATGGTCGGCCCTTCTCCTCGCTACATCGACGACGACGCCTACCGCGGCGGCTTCAGCGCCGAGGACATCGACGAGCTGCTGGAGTCGCTCGAGTCGAACTACCTCGGCTGGTCGGCCACGATGGCACCGGTGATCATGGCCAACCCCGAACGTCCGGAACTGGGGGAGGAGCTGACCAACAGTTTCTGCGCCACCGATCCGGCTATCGCCCGCGTCTTCGCCCGCACCACGTTCCTCTCCGACAGCCGTGACGACCTGAAGTCGGTGGGCGTACCGACGCTGGTACTGGAATGCGCCCAGGACGTGATCGCGCCGCGCGAGGTCGGCGGCTACGTCCACGCGGCCATCCCCGGAAGCCGCCTGATCACCCTGGACGCAACGGGTCACTGCCCCCAGCTGAGCGCTCCCGAGGCCACCACGTCAGCCATCCGCGCGTTCCTGCGGGAGCTACGGTGATGGGGTGCACCGCCCAGAACCCTGAGCGGCCCGAGGGCGAAGAGTCCGCCACCGACGCGGTGTTCTCCTCCCTGCTGGAGGACACCGCCGAAGAGCTCTACGAATCCGCCCCCTGCGGCTACCTGTCCACCCTGATGGACGGCACCATCGCCAGGATCAACGGAACGCTCCTGGACTGGCTCGGCCTCGCGCGCGAGGAGGTCGTGGGCCGCAGACGCTTCACCGACCTCCTCACGATCGGCGGCAAGCTCTACCACGAGACGCACTTCGCGCCGCTCCTGCGGATGCAGGGGAGGATCAGCGAGATAGCGCTGGAACTCAAGGCGTCGGGCGGCGGGCGCCTCCCCGTCCTGGTCACCTCCCGCGTGAAGACGAGCGACGACGGCGAGCCGACGCTGATCCGCACCACCGTCTTCGACGCACGACAGCGCCGAGCCTACGAAGGCGAACTGCTCCGCGAGCGCCAGCTGGCGGAGGAAGCCCGCCGACAGGCCGAAGCCGACAGGCAGCGGCTGCGTGAAGCACTCGCGGTGCTCCAACAGAGCCTGCTCCCCGCTGCCCTGCCCGCGGTGCCCGGAATGGATGCGGCTTCCTACTACCACACCGCCTCCGTCGACCGGCTCGGCGGAGACTTCTACGACCTGTTCCCGCTGGACGAGAAGCGCTGGGCGTTCTTTCTCGGCGACGTCTGCGGCAAAGGTCCTCAGGCTGCCGCAGTGACCTCCCTGACCCGCTACACCCTGCGCGCCGCGGCCCTCCACGACTCCGACCCCGTAGCCGCGCTGTCCACCCTGAACACCGTGCTGCACGAGCGGTTCACGGGTGGGGACCCGCGCTACTGCACCGCGATCTTCGGCGTGATGGAACCCGATCCCAGCACCGGGACGGTTGCCGTGCACCTCGCGTCCGGGGGCCATCCCCCCGCACTCGTCGTGCGCGCCGACGGCCGGGCCGACTACCTCCCCACCCCCGGCGGCCTCCTCATCGGAATCCTGCCCGACCCCCGCTTCACCTCTGCCGCGACCACCCTCGGCCCCGGCGACTCCCTCCTCCTCTACACCGACGGCCTGACCGAAGCCCGCGTCGGCACGAACCGCGAGCTCTACGGCGAGGACGCCCTGCGCACTTTCACCGCCGGCCTCGCCCCTGCAGGGGCACATGAGCTGATCACCGCCCTCACCGGTCTCCTGGACGGCTTCGGTGAAGGCCTGGACGACGACACGGCTCTGCTCGCCCTCGGCGTGCCCCATCCCATCCCCGCCGCGCGAGAGCACGATCTGACATGAGCGCCCTGACGATCACCGCCCGAGACGCCACCACCGGCCCCGTCCTGGAAATCGCGGGCGACCTCGACTACGACCAGGCTCCCCGCCTTCGACAGGCGGTGACAGCGCTCAGCCTGGAGCCGGGACAACGCCTCGTCCTGGACCTCTCCCGGATACGGTTCTGCGACTCCAGCGGCATCACCGCCCTCATCGTCGCCCGCAACCACGCTGTCGCCGCCCGGGCGGACATCGCCCTGGCGGCCGTCCCCGACAACACGATCCGCATCCTGCGCATCGTCGGCCTCGACCGGGTCTTCACCATCCACGCCGACGTCGGCACGGCCACAGCACACCGGCCGGGCACCAGGCGTTCCTGACGACGCCGGTGCCGTAGGAGGCGTCCGTCCGGGACGCGTGACCCGGCCGCCGACGTCACGGCGAGGATTTCGGCGGGTTCCCGGCAACCTTTCGGGATCCGGCGGCAACTGAGGGGTGAACAGCGCACCTCACCCCAAGGAGCCACCGCCCATGTCCGCTTCCCCCCACCGCCGCCCCACCGGACGTCGAAGGCTCGCCCTGACCGGAGCGGCCACCCTGGTCGCCGCCGGCCTCGGCGCCGTGCCGCTCGTCGTGAAGGCCGATGCCGTGGCACCCTCCGACCTCGCCCACGGCGTGCTGCCCGCCCGGGACGGCTGGGCCGCGAGCGGCTCGGGCACCACCGGCGGCCGTGCCGCGGACGCAGCTCACGTCTTCACGGTCTCCACCCGCGCCGAGCTGGTGAGAGCCCTGGCCGCGGGCCCGGCCGGCGCCCCGCGGATCGTCCGGGTCAAGGGCCTGATCGACGCCGGCACCGACGACAGCGGGAAGCCGCAGAGCTGCGCCGACCACGCCGCAGGCACCGGCTACTCGCTCGACTCCTACCTCAAGGCCTACGATCCCGCCGTCTGGGGCCGTGCCAAGGTGCCGTCCGGCGCCCAGGAGGACGCCCGCAGGGCGGCCCAGGCCAGGCAGGCCGCCCGCATGGTGTTCACCGTGCCGGCCCGTACCACGGTCATCGGAGTGCCCGGCACCGGAGCGGGCATCACCGGCGGCAGCCTCGTGGTGAAGAACGCCGACAACGTGATCATCCGCAACCTGTCGCTCACCGATGTGCGGGACTGCTTCCCGCAGTGGGACCCGACCGACGGCTCCACCGGCAACTGGAACTCCGCCTACGACGCCGTCAGCCTGCGCGGCGCCACCCATGTCTGGGTCGACCACAACAGCTTCTCCGACGACCCGCACCCGGACTCCGCCAACCCGGTCCGCTTCGGACGTGAGTACCAGGTCCATGACGGCGCCCTCGACATCACCAACGCCTCCGACCTGGTCACCGTCGGATACAACACGTTCAGCAACCACGACAAGACCATGCTGATCGGCAGCAGCGACAAGGACACCAAACTGCGGGTGACGCTCCACCACAACGTCTTCCGGGGCATCGTCCAGCGCGCCCCGCTCGCCCGCGTGGGCCAGATCCACCTGTACGACAACTACTACGACACCACGGCGTCGGAGGGCTACGCGCACAGCTACAGCGTCAACTCCCGCGCCGGCGCCCAGGTCGTCGCGGAGAACAACTACTGGAAGCTCTCCTCCGACCGGAAGACCTCCCAGCTGCTCAGCGGCGACGGCACCGGAGCCATCGCGGGCAGCGGCAACCTCGTGGGCGGCGCCCCGGTGGACCTGGTCGCCGCCCACAACTCCGCCGACCCCGGGAAGAAGATCAAGACCACCGTCGACTGGCGGCCCACCCTCACCGCCGGACTGGAGCCCGCCGCCGGACTGCCGGCCAAGCTGGCTGCGAAGGCGGGCGCCGGAGTCCTCACCGAGACCGGCGCCAAGGCGGCACCCGCCCCCTCCGGTCCGGTCGGCGGCCGTACGCTGACGGTCGCCGCCGACGGCTCCGCGGCCCACCGCTCCGTGCAGGCCGCCGTCGACGCCGCCACCGCGGGCGACACCGTCCTCGTCTCGCGCGGCCCCTACCGGGAGACGGTGAACGTCCCCGCCTCCAAGCACGGACTGACCCTCAAGGGCGCCACCGGCAATGCCGAGGACGTCGTCATCACCTACGACAACGCCTCCGGCACGCCGAAGCCCGGAGGCGGTACGTACGGAACCGCAGGCAGCGCCACCGCGACCTTCTCGGCGAACGACATCACCGTCACAGGCGTGACGGTCGAGAACACGTGGGAGCGGTCGGCTCACCCCGACGTCAGGGACACGCAGGCCGTGGCGGTCAACGCGTCCGGCGACCGGCAGAAGTACCTCGACTCGCGTTTCATCGGCCACCAGGACACCGTTCTCAACTGGGCTCCCGCCGCCACCGGCCAGTACCGGCAGTACTTCCGTCACTGCTTCATCGCGGGTGACGTCGACTTCGTCTTCGGCAACGCCACCGCCGTCTACGACCACGTCAACATCACTCTGCGCGACCGGGGCGCCGCGGCCGGCGGACCGGCCGGATACCTCGCCGCGCCGAACACCGACGCGGCCAAGCCGTACGGGATCCTCATCACCGACAGCACGATCAGCAGCCCCGCCCGGCCCGGGACCTACTACCTCGGCCGTCCCTGGCACCCGGGCGCGAGCGCGGTCGGTCAGCTGGTCATCCGCAACACGAGCCTGCCCGCAGCCGTGAAGACCGAGGGACCGTGGACCGACATGGGGGGCTTCTCCTGGAAGTCCGCCCGGTTCGCCGAGTACGCCAACACGGGCCCCGGCGCCGGAACCGGAGCGAACCGGCCCCAGCTCGGCCCCGACCGGGCCGCAGCCCACACCGCCCGCGCCTACCTGGCCGGCACCGACGACTGGAACCCGACGCACTGATGGGCGTCACCGTGCGGACCAGGCCCGGGCCGACCGAGGTGTGCGAACGAACGCGCGAACGGACTGTTACGCTCCGGCACCTGCCTGAGCACGCCCCCGCCGCACCGAGAGGCCGTACCGAGGCCATGACCGAAGATGAGGCGGCCGCGGAATTCCACGCGTTCTTCGAACGCCACCACGCCGAACTCTCCCGCCTGGCGTACCTGCTGACCGGGGAGGCGGACGCCGCCGACGACCTCGCCGCGGACGCGATGGTCGCGCTCTGGCACCGCTGGGACAGGGCCCGCCGTGCCGACTCTGCGGCTGCCTACGCCCGCGGAATCGTCGCCAACCTCGCCCGCAGCCGGATCCGGAGCACGGTACGCGAGCGGCGGCGCGTCCTGCTGTTCTGGTCGCACCGCCCGGAGCGGACCGACGGCCCGGACCTGGCCGCCGTCATGGACGTACGGGCCGCGCTGGACAGGCTGCCGTTCCGCAAACGCGCCTGCGTGGTACTGCGGTACGCCTTCGACCTCTCGGAGAAGGACACCGCGGCGGCACTCGGGATATCGGTGGGTACGGTGAAGAGCCAGACCTCGAAGGGGACGGCGGAACTGCAGCGGCTGCTCGGTACCCGGGCCGCCGGCGAGCTGGTGGGAAGGGGAAGCCGGTGACCGACGAACTGCGAGGCCTGCTGCGCGAGAGCACCGAAGCCCACCTGCCCGACCGGGCCCGCATGCTGGCCCGGGTCGAACGCGGCATGGCCCGTCCCGGTACCGCCCGATCGCGGGACCGCGAGCGCACCCGCGCCCTGTCCTGGCCGAAGACCGTCCTCGCGACCCTGGCCACCGTCGGAACCCTGACCGCCAGCGCCCTCATGGTGGTCGCCGCCGTGCACGACCCGGACCCGCCCCGGAACCCGTCCGCCGCCGCCGCCCCGTCCGCCGCCGGTCGCGCGGTGCCACCGACGGCCGCGGGCAGCCGGACCGAGGACGGTCCACTGTGGGCCGACGGCTCCGTCGACCCCCACAGCAACTCCTACTGGGCGCAGAGCAACGTCACCCTGAAGACGGGGAAACCGCTCACCGCGCTCGTGGTCGAGCTGCGCATCGCCCTCACCGAGGGAGTAAGGGACACCGGTAGCTGGCGGACCCGCCCCGCCACGGACTTCGACCTCTCCGCCCGCCAGGAAGGCGGCTTCCTCGTCTACCGGTGGACCCTCAAACCCGGCAGGACCGTCCCGCCCGGCGAGCACGTCTTCGCCGGCCAGTACGACCACGCCGCCGGCGGGCGCGATGCGAAGGACGACACGTACCGGATCGACGCCACTGCCGGTGCCGCGGAGGGCGGCTCCGCCGTATGGGGCGGGTTCGCGTAGGCCGCGTCCACCCCGCGGGCAGCGTGGGCCGACATGCCACGCATGGCGCAATGCGCCGCTCCGGCGGTCTCCCAGGTCACCTTGTGCGGAGGCGGTGACCGGCGTGGGTGGGCAGAACGAGGCGGCGAGGCGGGTCATGAACGAGGAGAGCGTGGACCGCGCCGTGGGGTTCGGCGAGCGGCCGCTCGGCCTGCTGCTGCACCGGGCGCGGCTTGTGCCGCCGCAGCTGATCGGCCCACTGATCGCGGAGGAGATGGCCGGGATCGGAGGCCGTGACGTCTCCATCCTGCTCCAGGACTACGCGCAGGAGCTGCTGGTGCCGTTTCCGGGCAGGAAGCTGCACGTCAGCCGACCCCAGCCGATGGTCGACTCACCGGCCGGCCGGGCCTTCCTGCGCGGGGAGACCGTCGAGGTGCCGCAGGCCGACGGCGGCGTCCGGACGTACGTGCCGCTGCTGGACGGAAACGACACGGTGGGCGTCATGGCCCTCACCCTGGACCACGTCGGTGACGACGACCGGCGCCTGCTGTGCCGGCTCGGCGGCCTGGTCGCCGGCCTGCTGGTCACCAGGAACGCCTACACCGACGAGTTCTTCCTGGCCCGGCGCCGGGAGCCGATGAGCGTGTCCGCGGAGATCCAGTGGAGCCTGCTGCCGCCGCTGACGATGACCGTGCCGCAGGTCGCGGTGGCCGGCATCCTGGAGCCCGCCTACCGCGTCGCCGGAGACAGCTTCGACTACGCACTCAACGACGACATCCTGCACATGGCCGTGATCGACGCGATGGGCCACGGCCTGGACGCCGCCGCGATGGCGACCATCGCCATCGGTGCCTACCGGCATGCCCGGCGCGTGTCCGTCAGCCTGGCCGAGAAGTACACGTACATGGACGACGCCATCTCCCGGCAGTTCGGTCCCGACCACTTCGTCACCGCCCAGCTGATGCACCTGAACATCGCCACCGGTGAGTTGGAGCTGGTCAACGCGGGCCACCCCGCGCCGCTGCTGATCCGCGACGGCAAGGTCGTGCGGCAGCTGGAGAGCGCGACGACACTGCCCGTCGGCTTCGGCGGCGAGGAGCCCCGGATCGGAGAGCACACGCTCCGGCAAGGCGACCGCGTGCTGTGCTACACCGACGGCATCATCGAAGAGCACGTCGCCGGCGGGGAGCTGTTCGGCGAGGAACGCCTCATCCGTTGCGTCGACCGCCTCGGGGAATTGCCGTCAGAGGGGATGCGGGCAGATCTGCGCCGGCTCTCCCACACGTTGAAGAGCGAACGAGGCGGGCACACCAGCGACGACGCCACCCTCTTCATGATCGAATGGCGTGGGGGCGCCGCCGACCATCTCGCGGTTGCCGACTGAACGCCTCGAAAGCTGAGCAGGTCGGCGGCCCTCCCCAGCGCCTCCGCCGGAAAATACCTGGTCACAACGGTCTTTGCCCACCGAACGGGCGTACAGTGAAAGGACCGGGAGTACTTCGAACACCGGCTTCACGCGGGTGTCATTTCCGGCGATCGCCTCAAAACCGGGCTGCCGACGGGCAGCCCGGGGGCAGGTCCACACCATGACCACCACCCTCGACCGGACCGCGCCCCGCGACCTCGCCGCACAGTCCCCGGCTCGCTTGTCCCTCACCCCGAAGACCACGCTCGCCGGCCAGCTGGACGGGGCCTGGTGGCCCTACTCCCGCGACCTCGAAACCGAGCTCCCGCCGCTGGCCGCCGCCCTGGAGGAACCCTGGGGGCGCATCACCCGCGTCAGCGTGAATCCCGCCCGCTGGCCGGTCGTCCCGCGCAAGGTTGCCGTGGCCGGGCACGTGCTGCACGTGGGCTGGTTCACGGAACAGGACCCCGACAAGCTGATCCTGCTCTCCTACACCGTCGGCCGCTGGGACCTCCTGGTGATCCCGCCCGAGACCGAGCCCGCGGCCGCGGCAAGGCTGATGGCCGCCGCCGCGATCCCGGGCAGCGTCCTGGCCGCGGACGTCCTGATGGCCAACGAGATCGTCATCGGGCGCGGCATCCGCGACGCCCGCCGCCGGGAAGCCACTTGGGAGGGCGAGGGCGGGGCCTGCATGTCCCCGTTCGGGGTCGCGATGGGTCGAAGCGCCCTCCCGCTGTCCGCGAACGGCTGGAGGTGAGTTCGGTGGAGACCGTCGTCCTCATCGTGGTGATCATCTTCATGATCGGCGTCGCCATGCGTTGGATCCACGTGCTGAACGCCCGGGACGAGGCGCGGATCGAGGCCCATCGGTTCAGTGACCCCCTGCCGAGGCCTCCCGGCCTGCCGGACGACACCGGTCGTCGAGCCCACCACACGGGTGCCGACCGGTGAGGAACAGACCTTCCTCCGACCGGGGGCAGCTGGTCGGGGCGCCTCGGCGCCCCGACCCGCCGGGCTCCTCACCCGCCCTCGACGGCTACACCTGCCCCCGCGTAGGACCCCGGCCGGCCTCGGAGCCCACCCCACCCCACACACGGAAGGACGCGGTCATGGCCACATTGCGCGAACGCAAGACCTACCGCGACCAGGTGCTCCGGGTCCTGTACGAAGCCGTCGAGGGCAACCGCCTCCTCGGCATCACCGGGGCACAGCTGCGGCGCGACCTCCACGTACCGGAACAGGACCTGGCCGCCGCCTGCACCTACCTGGCGGGCGAAGGGCTGATCACCGTCGACTGGGACCCCGGCAACACCCCGGCGATGGTCACCCTCACCCACGAGGGAATCCGGCACATGGAAGCCGATGAGGAAGAGCACGGCTGAAGCCCTCACACACGTGAGGGCCGGGGACGCGGGTAGCCGGTCAGTGCTTTCAGTCGGGTTTCCGGGTCCCCAGGACCGAGGACGCACGCCCGGTGGAAAGCGCAGTGCCCTGCTGCTCTGCCGGAGCGGCTCGGTGCTTCGAGCTGGATCGGCTGGGCCGGCCCTGCGGCGGTACCGATGCGGATCCCGCCGCTCGGCCGGGTGCCGGCCGCCACATCCCCGTGCGCCGTGCTGCGCGTCGCCACAGGTGAGGCAGGAAGGCGTAGAAGCGGTCGGGAAGGAACACGGCGTCCGCAATGATCATGGCGCCGGAGAAGAGAGGCAGTCCCAGAAGCACCGCGATGCCGATGTGCATGCCCAGCAGCACGATCAGAACGGGGTACTTGAGCCTGCCGAAGAGTACGAACGGGAAGGCGACCTGCAGGAGCACCGTCACGTAGCCGGCGATCGCGATCACCATCGGGTAATCGTCCACGAGGTGCGAGAGCGCGGGCCAGGGCTGGAAGAGTTCGAGGTTCAGCGCGTAGTGGAGGGCGGTGCCGCCGCCCCAGGTCGGGCCCTGGATCTTGTACAGGCCGGCCGACCCGTAGAGGAAGCAGACCTGTGCCGCGATGACGAGGATGCCGCAGTTGTGCACCACCGTCGTCAAGGTGACACGGGCATCGTGCAGTTGCTGTGCGTACAAGCTCCTCACCGGCTCCGGCGCGTCGCCCGCACGGGATTCCCTGAGCCGGTTCCCGCGCGCGTCCAGGGACCAGCGCCGACCGCACGCGGTGAGGACGAGGTAGAGGGCCATCAGCAGGATCAGGTTGTCGCCCCCGTCCGTCATGAAGATCGATCTGGCATGGAACGAGGTCACCACGACGGCGAAGAGGACGGACACGGCGCGGGTCCGCCAGCCCAGCATGAACAGCGCGGACGTGACGAGGGCCGTCACGTAGCAGAATTCGAAATAGGCGCGGCTGTCGGACAGGATCAGGATGCTGTTCCAGCCCGTCTGGTCGAAGAGCTGCTGTGCCAGCGCCGGTGTCCAGGGGGCGCCGGGGCCCCAGATCTCGTCACGGTGCGGGAACTCGCGCAGCAGGAAGACCAGGTAGAGCAGCCCGTAGCCGATGCGCAGAACCGACGCGGCGTACAGCGAGATCGGCCGGTCGGTGAGAAGCGCCCACAGATCGCCGATCCGTTTGAGGAGCCACCGGTGGGCCGTGCCGGCGACCGAGGCCTCCTGGGGCGCGGGCCGGTGCGGCGTGGCCGCCGTGGAAGGGGGCTGGGGGATCTGTTCACTTCCCATGGGAGGTCACCTTCCACCAGGGCAGGAGCCGGTCCTCGGTGGCTGCCGGCGGGTGGTTCCCGGCTGCTGCGCCGGGCGCAGCGACGGGCAGTGTGACGACCCGGAGCTGAATGAAGTCGAAAGCGCCGCCGTCGTTGTGGGCGGCGATGCGGTCCGCGGCGATGTTGCGCAGGTACGTCTGCAGCATCACGGCGCGTTCCGAGCGTGCCGTGTCGCTTCCTCCGTGTGTCTCGACATAAGAGGTCCAGGCGCGGCGCAGAAGGTTCTGGGACGTATGGCTCGGAAAAACGTTGTGGTCGACCGCGGAATGGTCGACGGAAGCCAGGTCGAACCAGGGGGTCACCTGCACCGATCCTTCGGAGTCGGTGTGTGCGGTTCTCGCCAGGATTTTTCGGTTGAAGGAGTCCGGGTCCGGAGCGAAGAGCCGCCAGTTCTGTTCGAAGAGCGGGTACACCCATCCGTTGACCTGTGAACTGTACCGCTTCGACACAGGGTTGGCGGGGGCCACATGAAGGAACACCAGGACGACGTGGACCAGAGTCGTTACCAGGCAGAGGGCTACGGCGGTGCGCAGCCCTGCTTCCACTGCGCGAACTCTTATGGGCCGCTTGCCCGGCATGGTCGCTTCGTCATGGCGCCGTTGGGGGACCGGACCGGAATCGGACCGCTGAAGTTCCTTCACATCCGCAGATTCAATTCCGCTCGACACCGCCCACCCGGTCCTTCTCATGTCTGCTGTTCGCCTGAGGTCTCTGCGATTCACTGACGGCGCGCGGCGGAATCAATGAGGATTCCGCCGCGCGCCGTCACCCGATGAACGGGCTTCGTGCAGGCTGTTGTCTAGCCCTCGTGGCCTTGGTGACCCTCGTGGCCCGCGGGCTTGTTGCCGTAGCCGTAGTGGTCGCCGGGCTTCCCGCCGTGGTCGTGGCCATGGCCGTGGTCCGGCTTACCGGGTCCCTCGTCGTGCCCGTTGCCCGGCCCGCCGTGCTCCGGCCCGTGGTGCTCCAGGCCGCCGTGGTCCGGTCCGCCCGGTCCGCCGTGTTCCGGGCCACCGGGCTGACCGCCGTGCCCGCCGGTGACGTTGCCCCCGGTCGTGTTGCCGCCGGTCGTGTTCCCCGCCGTGTTGCCCGCGGTGTTTCCGGAGGTGTTGCCGGCGATGTTCCCCGAGGTGCCGCCCGACACGAGGTCGACGATGGGTCCGCCCAGGAGGCCGCCACCGATCAGACCCACGGTCGTACCGGTCGTCGATCCGGGGGTCGGCGTTCCGGCGGTCGTGCCCGTGGTCGTGCCGGTCGTCGTTCCGGTGGTGGTCGTACCGGTCGTCGTACCGGTGGTCGTACCGGTGGTCGTACCGGCGGTCGTGCCCGTGGTCGTGCCCGTGGTCGTCCCGCCCGTGGCGCACCCGCCGAGGAAGATCCGGTTGTTGTCCATCGTCACTTCGCCGTTACGGGCCAGGGCCCGGCCCTCGATATTCGTTCCGGTTCGCAGGAAGATCGAGGTCAGCGCCATGATGGTGCCCACGAAGGTAGTGTTGGTGTTGAGCTCCGCCGAACTCCCGATCTGCCAGAACACGTTGCACGGCGAAGCGCCGTTCGTGAGGAGGATCCGGCTGGAGGTCGCCGTCGTCAGGGCTGCAGGAATCTGGAACACCCAGACCGCGTTGGGGTTCCCCCCGGCATTCAGGACCAGGTCGCCGGTGAGTCCGACACTGCCGGCGGGGTCTCTCGTGTATACGCCGGGAATCAGCTCTGTGGGGCCGGACGTTCCCGAGCCGATGGCCGCCGGAAGGTCGAAGTCCTCGGCCTGGCCGGCCGCGTTGTTGTACGCGATGATCAGATCGCTCTTGGCCTGGAGGGCCTGGGCATCCGCAGGGTGCACGGCGCCGAGGACCAGGCCGGGCGGGAATCCGGTGATGGCCGGGTTCGGGTGCGTCCCGAGGTCGTGGTCGATCACCGTGGGGCCGGTGTTGGTGACTCCCTGACCTGCCAGAACGGAGTAGCTGGCGGTGGTGCCCAGAGGTACGGCTGTCGCGATGGCCAGGGCCTGCGTCGGCAATCCCGCGACCATGACAGCGGCAACCGTTACGGCGACGGCCGAGGCCAGCCAGCCGGAAAAAGTGCGGCGCTGAGCCGCTTGGATTTTCAGCTTCATCGAGGGGGCCACTTCCTATGGGGGCCGTGGCAAACCGGGCTCCTACCGATCGCCCGGGAAGCCTTGTCGTTGTCGCCGCATATTACGCAGCAACAATCATGTGGCAAAAACAGGCAAGGAGAAGGAGGGGGAATTACAAGCATATTCAGCACCGCGCAGCGCGATGAAGATATCAAAACTCACCCCGCCTATCATGTGATATTCCCCCCGCCGGATGGGTTCGGATTGACTCGTACGAGGCGGAGCCGCTCATATGGAAATGCATTCAAACCCGCCATGCGCGAGAAGTGCCGCCAGGAGGGTGATTCCATGAGCTTGCTGGAGGGTGGGCGCGCCGATCGATCCTCCGTCAATCCATATGACTCTGATCGGGAGCGATCGCGCTCCTTTTCTTGCACGGGTTCGAACACCGACCTCGTCGAATTGATGAGCGATGTCGGTTCCGTCAGATGGGGCGTGAGTTCATCCGCAGGTGACTTCCGTCCGCTTTTCATCTCCGGCCACACCGGATGGCCCGGCTCGCGCACCGCCCGACGCAGCATCCAGGCCCTCACCCCGTACGTCGAGCGGGAGGCGAAGACCGTCGTCCCCCCCCCGCCGCTGCCCGGCAGGCCGGTACCCGAAGCCCCGGAGGGGTCTCAGCGGAGCGTGCGGTGGCGCCGACCGGAACGCCGGATGTGCAGGACCAGGTACACCAGGGCGCCGATGAATACGACGATGCCGATGATCAGCAGATAGGACAGCCCTTCGGCGACGGCGCCGATGAGGCCCAGCACGATCGCCACGATGACGAGAATCAGGAAGAGCGTCATGACGTAGGACACCTCCTCGAAGGGCCGGTCAGCGGCGGGCGAGCTGCCGCTCGCCGTTCACGCCGGGCTGATAGGGCAGGTCGTAGTGTGCGAAGACCGCCGCCTCGTCCTCGGCGGGCAGGACGTCGTCCGTCCCGATCGCCGGGCACTTCTTCACCAGCGACCTGTCATAGTCGACCTTGACGTAGCCGGGCCCTACGACCGCGCCGACCAGCGGGACGAAGACCAGGTGGCGGCGGGTGGGCAGCCCGACCAGGACGGTGGCCATGGCCGGCTCGTCGGTGCTGGTGTCCACGTAGACCGCCTCCAGCACGCCGATCCTGCGGCCTGCGGCATCGACGACGTCGTGGGTACGCCACTCCCGGATATCCGCGATCCCGATCATCCCGAGCGCCCCTTTCCCGCAACGTTGCGCCGACAGGCGTTGTACTTTTCAGCCTGCCCCGCAAAGCCCGCCCGCACCAGCCCGGACACCCCGCAACGTCATACGGCAAGGACGAGCTCTTCTCCCGCGTGCGCCGCACGACCGCCAGACCCCTGGCGACGTCCCCACGCACGGGACTTGGCAGATAAGCGGTCGTTTCCGGCGGATAGGTGGTGGGGTCGTGGCATTCGGGTGAACTCTGCTCGGGCTGTGCACGCGGTTGCGCTCGCGCCACGTGACACTCGACAGCGGGGCCTGTTGATCATCATTCCGCGGCGCATGCGTTCACCCGGGCCCGGCCGCGGAGATTTCTGTGGCTGGTAGACAGTCCCGAGCCGGAGGTAGACCGCCCGTGGCGGTGAACGGAAACCCGACCGTCCGACGACGCCGGCTGGGTGCGGAGCTGCGCCGGCTCCGTCTGGCCCGCGGTCTGACCAGCACGCAGGTGGCTGAGCACCTGTTGATCTCCCAGCCCAAGGTCAGCCACTTGGAGACCGGCCGCCGAGGGATCAGCCCGCGCGATGTGCGGGACCTGTGCGGCCTCTACGGGGTCACGGACCAGCAGGTCATCGACTCGTTGATGGAGATGGCCAGGGAAGCGAACCGGCAGGGCTGGTGGGTCGCCTGCGGGGAAGTCCCGTACGCCGTCTACATCGGCCTGGAGACGGCAGCCGCTTCTGTCCGCTCCTACGAACCCCTGGTGATCCCCGGCCTGCTGCAGACACCCGCCTATGCGGCAGCGATCACCGCGGAAACGATCCCTCTGGCCACGGAGGAACAGATCGCGGTGCGCCTCGAGGTGCGGCTGCGGCGTCAGTCCCGCGCCCACCACCCGGCCCGGCCTTTCCGCTTAGGGGTCGTGCTGGACGAATCAGCCCTGCGCCGCCTGGTGGGCAGCCCCGAGATCATGCGCGAACAGCTCGAGTACCTGAACCGCCTCGGCGAGCAGCCGCACATCACCGTGCAGGTCCTCCCGCACAGCGCGGGAGCCCATCCGGGAGTCTCTGGACAGTTCTCCATCCTCGACTTCCCGGACACCGCCACGGGGACGGTGTACCTGGAGCGGTTCACCAGCGACCTCTACCTGGAGAAACGATCCGACGTGCGGCACTACAGCGCCATGTTCGACCGCCTTCAGACCCAGGCCCTGAACCCGGAGCGCACCCGCCGCTTCATCACCCGTGCCGCGCAGGAGCTGCCGGCCGCCGCAGCGCTGCTCGCCGGGCGGTGATCGCCGCACCGGCCGCAGGTCGCTGCGTCGCGTGTAGCCGTCGGCGCGCGAGGCGACGGCGCATCGGCGAGGGGGCGGTTCCTCCCTGCCGATGGAGGCGCTGAACCCCCGGGACGCGGCGAGCCCGCACCCCCGGCCGGGGGTGCGGGCTCGCTCGGCTCCGGGACGCCGGGGTCAGGCGGGGCGACCGCCGAAGGGGCCTCCGGTGCCGTAGTACGTACCCAGCTCCTCCCGGTAGCCGGCGTCGCCGAGGTGCTTGTCCCGGTGGAACTCGGGCGCGCTCTTGATCTGTTCCTTGGTGCGGTCGACGAAGACCTTCCGATCCTCCGGGTCGACCTTGACGACCGTGCTCGCCGGCAGCAGGACCTCCTTGCCGAAGATCCATACGCCGGTGTCCACGACCAGGTAGGCGTCACCGACCTCGTCGGAGTGCTTGTCGACCTTGCCGATGTTCCCGTCGGTCGCCTCGACCTTGTAGCCGGTCAGGTCCGTACCGGCCAGGTGGCCCGCGGTCGGCTGGTAACTCCACACATGTTCAGTCACGCGAAAACAACTCCTCCGGTCAACGGGGGACGGCGGGGAAGTGCTTCTCCGCCGATCCTCCTTGTTCCGTACGCCGTGCTCGGCGGATGTGCTGCGTTCCGCCTGGACTTCGCCTGCCCCGCTTTCACCGCTTCACGCACCCGGATCGAAGGCAGGACCGGGACGGCACCCGCCATGTGGTGCCCGGGTCGTGAGGATGCCTTGCTCCGTACGGCTCAATCGGCGGCTCGGGAAGGCCCCTTGAGGGCAGAAGATCACCATGGACAGCAATCGCGAGATGGACCCGGAGAACCGGGTGCCCGAGGGCGTCGACGAGAAGACACTGCGCGCCCTGGGTGCGCTCTCGAAGGCTCTGGAGACCACGGAGCGGGCCCGCGGGCACCTCTACGGATTCCACCAGCTGACCGGGACCGCTGACTTCGAGCTCGGCGACGCCGTCCGGCTCTTGCGCGAGGCGGGCCACGAGGAGCAGGCCGCACGCCTCGAGCGCGACATCGTGGGCCGCAACGTCATCCCGGGACACTGGACGTTCCAGATCATCGAGGCCTACGACTCCACCTATCACCGGCCCTTCACCGCGATGGAAGGCGACATCGTCGACGAGCTGGCCGGCGGGCGTGAGCACCTCCTGGAGGCCCGCCTCAAGACGATCCGCCGCACCCACGGCCATCCGGACCACACCGCCACGCCGCCCGCCTCCTGAAACGAGGGCCGAGTCCGGAGGGAGGGGAGCCCGCCGGTGTCGCTCATGTTGCCGGGTACCCTCCGACCGCCCGGCGATGGGCCACGTGCCCGCCCAGGGCGCCGGTGACGGCGACGGCGGCCAGCCCGCCGAGGGACCACAGCCGGCCCTTCGCCGGGCGGCCGCGCAGCCGCGACGTCAGGGACATGGCGTAGCAGGCCACCGCGGCCGCGTTCGAGGCCGCGTGGGCCAGGCCGACCCGGGCCTGTTCGGGAGGCAGGTCCGCCCAGTCCACCCAGCCGGCCACCGCTGCCGGGGCGATCCCGGCCAGTCCGACGGCGGTGAGGGTCGTGCTCGCCCGCTGCGTCGCGGGTACGACGTCCAGCACGGCGGACGAGAGCCAGCACCCGATGGGTACCTGCACCAGGACGGGATGCAGGGGGTGACCGAGCGGCCTGCCACGCAGCAGATCACGCAACCCGCCCAAGGGGAGTGCGCGGATGCCCCGCTGGAGCACCCGGATCGCCGGATCGGCGACCGTGGTCCGTTCGAGCCGGTCCAGCGCGGTCAGCCACCGGGTCGAGGCAGTGTCGAGTACTGAGGTCCGCCCGGTCACGGCCGAGGCATCGAGGGTGTGTGCGTTCATACTCGACGCCTACCCGGTGTCACGCCGCGATCCCGCCCCGGTCCCCACTGGCACCCGAACGACCAGCCTCCCGCCGGGGCGCTCGCGCGGGCATGTCCATGCCCTCGGATCCCGGCCCTCCGGACGGCTGGAGAGGTCATGCGCTGGGGACGGCCAAGGGATCGGGCGGGGCGGTCTTCTTCGCCGCTTCCATCTGCTCGCCGAGTTCGGTGAGGCGGTTGCGGCCCATGGCCTTGCGGACTCCGGGGAACCACTCCTTCTCCTCCTCCTCGACGTGGTGGCGGACGTTTTCCATGAGGACCGTCATCTTGGCGTCGAACCGCTCGTCGCTCGCGTCGAGACCCTTGAGTTCGGAGAGCATCCACAGCACGACGTGGTGCTCCTCGATGCTTTCCAGGACGTGGTCCTTGGTCTCGGGGTCGGCCTCGCGGGCGGCGGGGTAGAAGATCTTCTCCTCGATCCAGGTGTG
This sequence comes from Streptomyces nojiriensis, assembly GCF_017639205.1. Classification (NCBI taxonomy): domain Bacteria; kingdom Bacillati; phylum Actinomycetota; class Actinomycetes; order Kitasatosporales; family Streptomycetaceae; genus Streptomyces; species Streptomyces nojiriensis. The sequence continues at coordinate 8,052,901 of NZ_CP071139.1, forward strand.
CGTGGTGAGTTCCTCGATCACCTGGTCGGCGATCCTCCGCTTCGTGGCGTACGCGTTGTCGCCGGCCTTCTCGAACTGCTTGAACAGCTTCTCGACCGTCTTGTGGTCTTCCTTGAGCAGCACGATCCCGTCCACCAGGTCTCCTTCGATCGTCCGTCGGGGGCGTGGCCGACCGCCCTGACGCGTGTACCCGGTGGGGTGGTGGTGACACTGTCGGCCGGGCGGGATGCCTCGTACGGACGACCTTCCCTACGCCGAACGCCGACGTTTTCCCAGCCTGTCGGGTGGACCCGGCCCCGGCGCGGCCCGGGCGCGGGGCCGGGGCAGGCACGGATCAGAGGGCGGCGGAGAACCGGTCCCAGGCCCCGTGCACGCCCAGCGCTGCGATAGCCGGAGGGCCGCCCGAGGGCGCCGAACTCTATGTCCGGCCGCGCGGACCCGTGCCTGGGGCGATCAACCGTGCCGCCTGCGCAGAAGGATCTGTTCGTGGCGTGGGTGCTCGTGCGTTTACCGGGTAGGCGCGCTATGAGAACGGCGTGCGCATCGCAAGAGGGGTCCCCGAGGCCGGCGCATCCGTTTCCGGAGCAGACAATCGACAGCGTCAGGGCCGACCCGGCCGCGATCAAGGAGAAAACGTTCCGATGACGAACGAACCCCGAACCGCTATCGGCACACCCACCCCCGACGAACTGCGCGAGCAGGTCGAGCGCACCCGCGACGGACTCGGTCAGACCATCGAGGCGCTGGCGGACAAGGCCGATATCACGGCACAGGCACGAGAGAAGGCGGCCGCCGTGAAGGAACAGGCCGCCGCAACGGCCGGCGTGGTCGCCGACCGGATCCGTACGAAGACCCTGCATGTGGCGCAGCTGGTCAAGGACACGACGCCCGAGCCGGTTCTGGACAAGGCGGGCCGGGCCGCGAGCGTGGCACGGGCCAACCGCAAGCCGCTGCTCGTGGCCGGCGGCGCCGCTCTGATCGTCCTTCTGTTGGTGCGGCGCGGCCGCCGAAGCCGATGAAAGCGTCCGAGGTCGCGTACAAGCCGGTGGGCCTTGCCCTGGGTGCGGTCAGCGGCATGATCGCGGGGGCGGCGTTCAAGCAGGTCTGGAAGATCGTCGAAGGGGAAGGCGATGCTCCCAGCGCCACGGACGAAGACCGCTCCTGGACGCAGATCCTGATCGCCGCCGCCATCCAGGGCGCGATCTTCGCCGTGGTCAAGGCCGCTGTCGACCGCTCGGGTGCCGTGGCCACACGTCGCGTGACGGGCACCTGGCCGGGCTGACCCCCGCGCGGACCCGCGCGGCCGTCCTCCGGGCCGGTGCGTTCTGGTACGGCCGCCGACGCAGCGCGCGGCGCAGGGCCCCTGTCCGGCCGCCGACCGAGCGGAATCCCGTGGCGCGGAGGCCGCGTGTGAGGCGGCCCGGCGCGCTCCAGGACGCGAGGCACGTGGTGGCCGCCCGTGGAACTCAGGGGAAAGCCCCATATCCGAGAGTCTTGAGTTTTCCGCCCTGCTGCAACTGATCGACGAGCGGTCGGCCGCGTTCCGGAGTGCGGTTGCCGCCGCGCCCGGCCTTGACGCGCCGGTGCCGTCCTGCCCCGAGCGGACGTTGTTCGATCTGGTGCACCACCTGGGTACGGGCCAGCGCTGGTGGGCCGCGATCGTCGCCGCGGGCCCCGCCGAGGCTCCGCCGGCCGAGGACGCCGCGGAGGTGCCGCACGAGCCCGCCACCATCCGCTACCACGCCACCGAGGGCCGCTCCTGGCTCCTCGCGCCGGACGGCACCGGCGCCTGGCCCGCACCCCTCACGGACGACGCCGCGCCCGCCTCCGCTTCGGCCACGGGCACGGCCGAGCAGCTGATCGCCTGGGAGCCCGAGGAGTAGCCGGCCCATACCGTCGGCGGACGGCCAGTACGGCCTCGTACAGCTCGGGCCCGAGCGCCTCCCGCAGCACTGCCGACTCAGCCAGAACGGGGATGTGGCGATGTGGCTACGACCAGGCTTTCTGTCAGGTGCTCTTAATCGGCGGCGGAGGCCGGATCGTCGAGTTCGTGCAGCCCCGCCGGGTCCTCGTCGGTCAGCAGCTCCCCGGTCGCGGTGACGAAGCGCTGGCCGTGGCCCCGGTGGACGCAGAGGAGTTGGTCGCGGGTTCCGGTCCGGTCCCGGTGCACGGCCAGCGCCGGACCGTACTTGCTGCTGTGCCCCGGCATCGCGGTGTCCGTGCTCCACCCTGCTCCGTCGAAGGCGGACCACCACAGCTGCTGGCGGGCGGGGTCCCGGTGGACGCACATCAGCTTGCCGTCGAAGACGGCGAGGCCGATGTTGCTCCGGGTGCGGTGGCCGGGCAGCGCGCCCTCGGAGGTCCAGGCGGTGCCGCGCAGCCTGGTCCAGTGGATCGCCCCGTCCTTGGGGTTGCCGTACAGCAGGTGCAGGTCGCCGTCGTACACGGCGAGCGCCGGGGACCTCGTGGTGGCGCAGCCGGGGACGGGTTCGGGGGTTGTCCAGCTGCGGCCGTCCCTGCTGGTGGTGACCATGATCCGCTGGGCGGCGTCGGCGTAGGCGAGGTGGAGTGCGTCGCGGAAGACGGTCAGCGCCGGGCCGTAGACGCTCTCGGCGTCCGGGACCGGCCGATCCGGCGTCCAGGCATCACCGTCGTACGAGGTCAGCGCCATGCCCCAATCGCCCGAGCCGCCGCGGTGCGCGCAGTACAGGCGGTCCCGGTACACGGCCAGGGCCGGGCTGCCCAGGGTGTGGTGACCGGGGAACGGCTGGTCCCCGGACCAGCTGCCGTCCGCGCGGTGGGCGGTCCACCACAGGTCGGGGTTGTCGCCCCGGCCCTGGTAGACGCAGTACAGGTCATCGCGGAAGACGGCCAGGGCCGGTGTTTCGGAGGCGTAGCGCGCCGTGAACTGAACGTCGGCTCCCCAGCCTTCGCCCGGTTCGAACACGCTGAACCACAGGCCGGTCTCGCGCGGCGGCGCGTTGAGGGCCACGGGGGCGAGGAGGGTGGGCGCGGCCCATGGCGAGACCAGCTCGCACCCGGCACCCCGAGCGGCCGCCCCGATCTGTCCGGCGCGTCCGGCCAGCCCCGCGCCGACGGTTTTGGCGAGGGCCTCGGGCAGTGAGCCGGCGACCACTTCCTCCACCAGGCGGGGGAAGCCGCTGTCGGGCCCGGTGCTGTTGGGGCGTGCGAGGCGGTCGGCGGCGAGCTGGTCGAGGCGGAGGGCGAAGCCCCACTCCAGCAGTCGGACGGAGACGGCCGCCCCCGCCGCGGCGAGCTCCGCGCCCACCCGTTCCGCGTTCTCGACGGCCTTGGACGACGGAGCGTCCGCGCCGAACTCCGGTGCCTTGCCGCTCTGCCGCCCGGGGGCGGCGCCTTCGATCGCCATGCTGTCCTCCTGTCTGCTGGGCCACGGGGCGGAAGGCCGCATTCCGCGCGGCGCGCGGGCAAACCGTTCCGATCCGCGGATTGACATGGACGCTTGCGGCCCGTTTCCGGCCAGGGGATGCACTGGTGGTGGCGGGCATCCGTGCCGTCCTCAGGGAAGGTCGGACGTAACGGGGGGCGCGAGCTGCCGCGCGTCGTGCGGCAGCGGGAGGATCCGGTCGCCCACTCGGATCGTCCCGCCGCGGACCACTTCGGCCCGCAGGCCGCCGCGGTGCAGCAGGCCGCGGATCAGGCCGGGGCGGACCAGCTGTTCGAGACGGGCGCAGGGTTCGCTGAGTTTGAGTCCGCGCAGGACCACCACGCCGATCCGGAACTCCTGGTCCACCAGAGGGTTGAGCCGGATCTCGCGGCAGACGAGGTTGCGTCGGCATTCGGCGGGGGTGAGCGTGATGCCGTGTTCGCGGGCCAGGGCCTCGAGCGCCTCGGCCTCGATGAGGGTGACGTCGCAGACCCCGGACGCCCGGCCGGTGCCCCGGCGCCGGGGCCTGGGGCCCTCGCCCGCCCAGTAGTTGCGGTCTCCCGCCAGCCCGCGGCCGGTCACTGCGCGGGCCTCTGCAACGCGGAAGGTGGGCTCCCCGGTGCGCGCGGCGAGGTGCAGGGAGGTGACCCGGCCGGGTCCGTACGGCGGCGGGGACTGTGCCATGGGCGGCTCACCCCTTCAGGAAGTGGTCCGTGAGGGACCGAAGGGTGCGGAACTGGTTCACGTCGATCTGGTCGAGCTGCAGCTCCCGGCCGATCAGGTCCTCCAGCAGCAGGATGAACTCCATGAAGCCGAGCGAGTCGATCAGCCGGTTCTCGATCAGGTCGAGGTCCTCCGGGATCTCCTCGACGGTGGGGTTGCGTTCGCGCAGCCAGTCCACGACCGGCTTGGTCACGTCATCCATGGTCACCTCTCCTGGATCCGGTGCGGCTGGCGGGAGTCCGTCGGGGGCCGGCGTGCGCTCTCGTACTCCAGGCGCACCCGGGCAACGGTGACGGCGGCCGGGTGCAGGGCGGTGACGCGGGTGCAGGACCGACCGCAGTACATGGCCATCTGCTCGATGTGGCCGGTGGTGGCCTCGCTCGGAGCCGCCGCGCCGTAGCGCGGTACCGGGTGCTCCCGGCCGTCCACCCGGGTGGTGGCGATGAAGGTGGCCGGGGCGCGGTCCGAGGCGCTGGTGAGGGCATTGCGCAGGACGCGGTGCGGGCGGTTCGGCCAGCCGATGTCGAAGAGGGAGGTGATGAGGGTGTCGTCGGCCACGGCCTCGACCACCCGGCGTTTGAACTCCGGGTGCGCGGTGGATTCTGCGGCCGGGACGAACAGGGTGCCGGCCATGGCCCCGTCCGCGCCGCGCGCCACGGCCTCCGCGAGGTCCTCTCCGGTGGCGATCCCGCCCGCGACGGCCAGCACCGCGTGCGGGTGGCGGGCCCGGACGGCGGCCAGGAGGACGTCCGCGGGCAGTCGGCCGAGCAGGTGGCCGCCGGCTTCGGTGCCCTGGAGGACCAGGACCGCCGCGCCCTGCCCAAGGGCCGTGTCGGCGTCCTCGAGGGTGCCGACCTGGACCACCAGTGGGTGTCCGGCTGCCCGCACGGCCTGGGCCGCGTCGGCGTCGGGCAGCCCGAACGAGGTGACGAAGCCGCCCCGGGGCAGTTCGGGCAGGACGGCCCGGAGCTGGTCCAGGCAGCCGGCCGGCCCGGTGACCTCGGGGACCACGTTCACCCCGAACGGGCGGCCGGTGGCGGCCGCCACTTCCCGGACCAGCCGGGCGGCCCGTGCGGGTGCTTCCTTGTACAGCGCGAGGGTCCCGCCCGCTCCGGCCCGGGACACCTCGGCGCACAGGGCGGGGCCGGCGACGGCGCCCATCCCGGCTTGGAGGAGGGGCAGTTCGAGGCCGAGCCGGGTGGACAGCCGGGTCACGAGCGTTCCCCCGTCTGCCGTACCGCGCGGTGCGCGGCGGCCAGGTCCCCTTCGAAGAGGTCGCCCAGGACGTGCACCCAGCGTTCCAGGCCGAAGGCGACGCAGCCGGTGAAGGCCGGGCGGCCCGCGTGGCTGATGGCGCGACGCTCGCCGAAGAAGTTGCGGTGGTGGTTGGTGGACGCGATGGCGGTGCCGTCGGTGTGCAGGTACTCGTCCTTGACGGGGGCGAGCAGCTGCATGACGGTGCGGGCGCCGTCCTTCTCGAAGAACGGGTCGGTGGCGGGCTGCCGGTCCAGGGTGAGGCCGAGGGCCGCGCCGAAGGCGAGGATCCGCTCCTGGTGCCGGTGAAGGTGGTTCGTACGGCTTCGGCGGAGCCGACGCACACGATTTCCCTCATGGTGAAACCCCAGAGCCTGCGCAGCCCGTCCTGGTGGTCCTCGTTGCGGAAGCATTGCGCGACGGTGGTGATCAGGACGGTGTTGTCGGCGCTGGTGCCGGTGAGGTGCAGGAAGCAGCCGTAGCAGGCAGCGGAGGGCAGCACGTGGGTGGCGTCGGCCAGATCGGCGGCAGGCAGTGCGGTGGTGGCCCCGGGCGGAGCCGCGGCGAGGGCGGCCAGCCGGTCGGGGCGGATCCGGGTGACCGGGCTGCCCAGGTGCGGGAAGTTGCGGAAGTAGTCGAGGGACCGCAGGTCTTCGGCTCGCAGCAGCGGCGGGTAGCTCCGCTGCCGGGCTCCGGCCTCGGTGCCCCAGCGGGTGAACACCGCGTCGAGTGCGTCCCTCAGCAGAACGGCGGGTTCGTCGAGGGTGGCGAGTCCGTCCCGGACCGACCAGGTGGTCCCGGTGGCCGTGGGGTCAGTGACGGGCATCGAACACCCCGATCCGGTGGAGGAAGTCGGTGGTCTTGTGCAGGGCCTTGGCGTGGGCGGCCTGCCGGGCGGGGTGGGCGAGCAGTCGCCGGCGCAGCGCGAAGCCGTTCGCGAGGCCCGCGTCCCGGTAGACGGCCGGGTTGTAGAAGGACTCCATGCTGGTGGTGATGTAGCGGCCGAGATAGCTGCGCAGTTCGAGCCGGGTCGCCTCGTCCAGGCCGCTGTCGAGGAGCCGCTCCCACAGCAGTTGCACCAGGCGGCGGCCGAAGGCGATGTGCCGGGACTCGTCCTGGTGGTGCAGCCGGTTGATGTGCCGGATGGTCGCGTGCAGTCGGCGGTCGGCGGCCAGCTGGACGTTGTAGTGGTCGACGATCTGCTCGAAGATCAGGATCCGGGCGAAGACGAGGAAGTTCTCGATGTCCGGGTCGCGCGGGGCCTCGGGCAGTCTGACCGACTTGTCGGGGTAGATCTTGTCGGCGTACTTGAGGCAGAAGGTGGCGAAGAACCACATGTGGTCGTTCTCCTCGCCGATGAAGTGGTGGAAGAACTCGGAGGGGAGCTCGAAGCCGGGCGTGTGGATGCGCCGGGTGACCTCGATGAGCAGTTCGCGGATCCCGTGCACGTTGAGGCTGTAGAAGTTGATGCTCTCCCACCGGCACAGGGCCTGGATCCGGTCGGGGCCCAGTTCGTCCATCAGCTCGGTTCCGTGGACGGAGAGCAGTTCGGGGGACATCCAGAGCCCGTCGGCGGGGATCGTGGGCGGCCAGTCGAATGTGGTGAACGGGTTGTAGTAGTCCGCGGTGGCCTTGTCGGAGAGCCGGTCGAGCAGGGCCCTGAACTCGGTGTCGTCGGCGGTGGCGGTGCCGGCCGATCCGGCGGGCGGGGTGTTCCGGGGGCGCATGGGCGTCACTCCTTCCATCGGACGGCCGACAGCAGGGCCCGATGCAGCTCGGGGGTGGATGCGGCCACGCAGGACCGCTGGTTGTCGATGCTCAGGTCGGTCAGGACGGTGTCGCCGAGCGGCTGTCCGTAGCCGTCGGTGATGACTGCCCCGGCGCGCTCGGCGAGGAAGACGGCCGCCGCGATGTCGTACGGGAACAGGTGCAGGACCCGGCCGTTGCCGACGCGTTCGAACTCGGGCAGCAGCGCCGGGTCGTCACGCAGCAACCGGTTGCCGATGTCCACGTACGCGTCGAGCTGGCCCGTGAGCAGCCGGGAGACGGACCAGGTGGCGCTGTTGAAGACGAAGACCCCGCCGGTGTTGGCCGAGCGGTCGATGAGGTGGCCGTAGGCCTCGGTCATCAGGCGGGCCGGGTGGCCGTTGAACTCCAGCGACCAGAACATCCGCGCGGGGTCGGTGGTGCGGGTCAACGCCGGTACGGGGCGGTCGTAGCCGTGCGCAGTGATGCCGGGCGTCGCCAGGTCCCCGTAGAGGTAGGCACCCGTGCGCAGTTCCATCAGCAGCGCTTGCTCGACGTCGGCGATGCGCGGGCGCTGCGACATACGGGCGACGGCGACCGAGACGGTGGCCGACTCCAGGCCGGCGACGGCAGGCCGGGTGCCGTCGATGGGGTCGACGACCAGCAGGTGGGCCGGGTCCGTGCCGTGGTACTGCAGGCCGCGGTCCTCGGAGTAGACGGCGACGGGCAGGTCGTGACCGACGACGTACTTCCAGACGGCGGCCTCCGCGACCTCGTCGAGGCCGAACTGGGCGTCCCCGCCCGGCGAATGGCCTCGGATCAGGCGGCTGCCGGCCCGGTGCCGGGCGGTCAGAACGGCCTCGCGGACGGCACCGGCGAGGCCGGTCACGTACTGTCGCACAGCTGCGGCCTCAGAGGCGCTGCCGTGCTCGGGGCCGGTCATGCGGCGGCCTCGGCGGCGAAGAGGGCTTCGAGCCTGTCGCAGAGCAGATCGGCCTCGGCGCGGGTGAGGATCAGCGGCGGGCGGATCTTGATCACGTTGCCCCGGCCGTAGCGGGAGGTGCGAAGGATCAGGCCGTGGTCCATCCCGCGTTGGGCGAGGGCTTGGGCCCGTTCGCTGTGTGGGCGGCCCCGGTCGTCGCCGATCTCGATCCCGATCATCAGGCCGAGGCCTCGCACGTCCACGACGGCGGGGTGCAGGGCGGCCAGTGCGCGCAGCCGTTCCATGATGTGGGCGCCGACCTCCCGGACGTTCTCCAGGAAGCCGGGGCGGCCTATCACCTCGAGGGTGGTGGCCGCGGCGGCAGCGGCGAGGACGTTGCCGCCGTAGGTGAAGGAGTGGTGGTCGGCGCTGAGCCCGGACATCCGCTCGTCGGCGACGATGGCCGCGATCTGGGCGCCGGAGCCGCCGAGGCCCTTGGCGGTGGTCAGGATGTCGGGGCGGACCCCGTAGTGCTCTGCGGCGAACATCCGGCCGACCCGGCCGATGCCGGTCTGGATCTCGTCGAAGACGAGTGCGATGCCCCGTTCGTCGCACAAGGCGCGCAGCGCGGGCAGGTAGCCGTCGGGGGGCACGATGTTGCCGCCGCTGCCGGAGACCGGTTCGACGACCACGCAGGCGACGCTGCCGGAACCGGCATGGTCGAGGAAGTCGTTGATGCGCTCGACGCAGAGCATGCCGCAGCTGTCGGGGCCCGCCTGGCGGTAGAAGCAACGCAGGCAGTAGGGGTCGGGGACCTGGAGCACGCCGGGCATCAGATGTGGGAACGGGGCCTTGCGGAAGGACTCGCCCGACATGGTCGTCGTCATCATGGTCTGGCCGTGGTGGCTGCGGAACAAGGTGACGACGTCGCGGCGGCCGGTGGCGAGCTGCGCCATCTTGACCGCGCCCTCGTTGGCGGTGGAGCCGCCCGACACCTTGAGGTGCACCTTGGTCAGGTTCGGCGGCGTGACCTCGACCAGCCGCCGGACCAGCTCGTTGACGGGGGCGGTCTGGAAGGTCGAGGTGGTGTGCACCAGCCGTTCGGCCTGGTCGCGCATGGCCTTGACCACTTCGGGGTGTCCGTAGCCGAGGCTCAGGTTGAAGGTGCCGGACGCGCAGTCCAGGTACTCGTTGCCGTCGGTGTCGTACAGGTGGACGCCTTCGCCGTGGTCCATCTCGTACGCGCTGACCGGGTAGTACAGGTGGTTCTGCGCGTAGCTCAGGGCATCGCCGCGGACGTCGCTCCGGGCACCGATTCGCGTATCACTCCCGGCATCGCTCTGCGTATCGCATTGGGCGCGCATGAGATCAGCCATGTGTCTCCTGTCGACTTCCGTCCCGCAGACTTGGTGGACGGCGGATATCGATATCTCCGGGCAGCGGACCAGAAGGTTCCCTATGGATTCGATGGCCGGATTTCACACGTCCAGAACGAAGGTGAATGCGGCGTCCCACCCCTCGGACGTCTCCCGCACATCCATCAGGCATTCTGGCCGGAAATATTTGTCAAGATGGTTTCGGCGTTCTCCGGGGAAATACAGCATCGTGGTCAGTACGGTTCCGCCGGGCGGCTGCACCTTCACGTGCACGTGCCGCGTCCGCCCCGGGTACACGGCAGGCAGCACCGTCTCCAGCCGCCACCGTCCCTCGGCGTCGGCGAACTGGTGGCCACGCAGCCGAAAACCGTCGTCGTCGTAGACCCCGGTGTCCCCGACCTGCCAGAAGTCGAGCAGGGTGCCGCCGATCGGCTTGCCCTCGGGGGTGCGCACGGCGCCGTGCAGCAGCATCGGAACGCCTCCTGCCACATCGCCCCGGAAGCTGGTCCTGCAGGGGGTGTCGGGCTTGTAGTACGGCCCTTCGCGCAGGGCGGGTGTGGGCGGCGTCCCGTTGCAGCGAACGGTCGGCGTGAGCGTCTTCAGGTCATTTCCCGGACTTCCGTTCTCCACGGCGGAATTCTCCCTTGGTCGAGGATCTTCACTTCCGTCCAGGGAGACTAACCGGCATTCCCGATGTTGAGAAGAAGGCCCTGTGTCACCTCTTCGCCATTTGTTGGACGCCTATTGCCAGGGCTTCCGTGGTTCGCGCGAACAGCAGTCGTCTCCTGGGAAGAGAGCGGCGCACGGGCCGGATGGGGCAGGGAGACAATCGGTGGCGCGCTCGTCCGTCCGCACTCAGTGCCGGTCGGCGGCGGACCGGCACAGCGCGGCGCGGGCGCGGGCGAAGTAGGCCGGGTCGGGTGGTGCGGTGAGGATGTCGGCGAGTGCGAAGAGGTCCAGTGTCCGGCTGAGCCGCAACCAGTCCACGGGCAGCCGGCCGTTCCCGTCCCGGAAGCCCTCGACGAAGCCCGCGGTGAAGGCCGGCGGGTACTCGTGGGCGAAGCGCAGCATGTTCCCGACGTCGAAGAGCGGGGAGCCGCTGAAGGCGAGTTCCCAGTCGAGCACGGCGGCCACCGCCCACTGCCCGCCGCGCCGTTGGACCAGGACGTTCTTCGGGTTGAAGTCGCAGTGCACCAGGCTGCGTTCACCCGCCACGGCGGCGAGTGCCCGGGGCCCCCGGCGGGCCAGGTCACGCAGTGCGGCCGCATCCGCCCCGCTCAGCGGCCCGTCCGCAGCCGAGGCCGCCAGACAGCGGTCGACGAAACCGGGCAGGTCGCCCAGAGGGGCCGTGGCGTCCGGGGCCGGGACCAGCGAAGAGTCTCCGAAGGCGCCGGGGCGGGGCAGCCTGACCCGGCCGATCCGCGCCAGCACTGCGCCGACGGCCCGGCCCAGGGCCCTCGCTTCGCCGCTCACCGGGCCGTCCGCGAGCACCCGGCTGAGCGGGGTCCCGTCCACGAACCGGTAGAGCAGGGTCGGGCGACCGGTGGCCCGGCCGTGCGGATCGGCCGCGACCACCGTGGTCACCGGGACGGTACTGGCCGCCGCCCGGTCGAGGACGGCGACCTCCACCGCACAGGTGTTGCGTGGGACCCGACTGCCGCTGGGCCGGTAGCGGCGCAGCACGTAGCGCTCCGCTCCCGGTGCGTCGGCGGGCTGGGCCGTGAGCAGGGCCATGTCGTTGGTGAACCCGCCGGGCAGCGGGTTCACCTCGTGCAGCCGGGCGCCGGGCAGGGCGTGCCGGGTCAGCCAGGCGCGGGTGGCGGGGTCGAGGAGGCCCACCGGATCGGGGCGCGTCACATCGGCCAGCCTGCCCGGCCCGGGGCTGACCTCATGCCTCGGTTCCCCCCGATGGCCCAGGGCCGGACCACGGCCGCTGCCGCGCGGCGGCGGCCGCCCCGGCGGCCAGGACCAGTCCGCCCGCCGGTCCGGCGAGGCGGCCGAGCCGGGCCGGGACCACGAATTCCTCGGTCGCGTGCTCGGGCAGCCCGGGGTATCCCGCCAGCGCCGCGGCCAGTTCGGCGCGGAGCAGGGGGAACAGCCCGGGGAGTTCCGCGACGCCGCCTCCGATCACGATCCGCTGGGGCGCGGTCGTGTAGACGATGTTGCGCAGCCCCGCGGCGAGGTAGGCCACTTCCAGCCGCAGCGCCTCGCGCAGGGTTTCGCCGGTCAGTTCTTCGGCCGGGGTCCCCCAGCGGGCTTCCATCGCCTCGCCGCCCGCCAGCCCCTCCCAGCAGTCGCCGTGGAAGGGGCAGGAGCCGGGGAAGGCGTCGTCCGCGATCCGGGGCACCGCGAGGTGGCCCATCTCGGTGTGGACCAGGCCGCTGACCACCTTGCCGCCGATCACCGCGCCGCCGCCGATGCCGGTGCCGACGGTGAGGTAGACGTAGGTGTCCAGGCCGCGCGCCGCGCCCCAGCGGCCCTCGCCGAGGGCCGCGCCGTTGACGTCGGTGTCGATGCCCACCGGCACGCCGAGCGCGGCGGCGACAGGGCCGGCGACGTCCACCCCGGACCAGCCGGGTTTCGGGGTGGCGGCGAGATGGCCGAACTTGGCGTGGTCCGGGCGTAGTTCGAGGGGCCCGAAGGAGGCGATGCCGATCGCGTCCACCGGTCCGGTCGCGGCGGCCGTCTCCTGGAAGAAGGCGATGGCCCGGGCCAGGGTGGGGCCCGGTTCGCCGGTCGGGAACCGGATCTCGGCCTCGATCCGGTCGGGCGCCGAGCCGACCAGGCAGACGAACTTGGTCCCTCCGGACTCGATCGACCCGAGCCGGGGCGCGCTCACGCGCCCACCGGCCAGCCGTCGCTGCCGACCGGGCCGGAGTGCGAGCGGATGACGACCTTGAGCGCGTCGTAGCGCGGTGGCCGTCCGGTGGCGCCGTACCCGTCGCCCTGGGCGAGACCGCCGAGCGCGGCGAAGGCCTCTGCGTGACGTTCGAGCGGAAACTCGTGCGTCACCAGCCGCTCCAGGACCGGTACGGCACCGACGCCGGGTCGTCGTGGGTCGCCCAGCTCGGCGGCCAGGTCCACGGCGACCGGGAAGATGTCGGCTCGGTAGTCCCCGGCGCCGATCAGCCGGATCCCCCGGTTGGTGAGCCGGAGCGGGCGCAGCGGCACGGTGTAGGTGTCGTCGAAGCCCATGACCACGACCCGGCCGCCGTCGTCGACCAGCCGCAGCGCCGAGTCGAGGCCGGTGCCGGAGGTGTCGAAGACGACGGAGGGACGCTCGCCGCCCGAGGCCTTCACCACGGCTTCGGCCGGATCTGCATCGGCCACGTCCACCACGTGCGTGAACCGTTCGCGGGCCTGCTCCAACCGGTAGCCGTCCGGTTCGGCGACGGTGACCCGGCGTGCCTGGCGGGCGGCGACGAGTGCGGTCAGCATCCCGATCGGGCCCGCGCCGAGAACCACCACGGTGTCGTCGAAGGTGACGGAGGCGGCCTCGACGTTGTTCAGGACGCAGGCGAGCGGCTCGATCAGGACCGCGCTGTGGAAGGGCAGCCCGGCGGGGATCCGTTCGACGAAACGTTCCGGCAGGGTCACGGCCTCCGCGTACGTTCCGTCCCGGTCGACGCCGACCTCGGTCCCGGCCTTGTGACGGCAGAAGTTGGTCGCGCCCCGACGGCACGGAACGCACCACCCGCAGTACAGCGTGGGGTTGACCACCACCCGGTCCCCTACCCCGACCGAACGCACCTGCGGCCCGGTCTCCCGCACCACACCCACCGACTCGTGCCCGAGCACCACGCCCGGACGGGCCGGGAACCGCCCGAGCAGGATCTTGCGGTCCGTCCCGCAGACCCCCGTACCAACGATCTCCACCACGACGTCATCACCGGTCACGAGTTGGGCGGCGGGCCGGTCCTGCAGTTCGGCGGAGCCGGGACCCTGATACACGAGAGCGCGCACGAGACCTCCCCATCGGTGTTCGGGAGGGCGACGCTAGCGCAGCCGGACGCGGCCGGACACGACGCCTCTGAGCCACTCCGTGTCCGAGGCCGGCGGGCCGGAGCCCGGCGGCTTCCGAGCCGACCGGCATGTCGGCTGGTCAGGGCCTCGAGTACGGTCCGTCCAGGTGTTGATGGACGACAGGCGTCCAGGAGGACCGACTTCACCTATTCGAAGGCGTTGGACCGGGTCGCCAGGGCCGGCGCCGTCGCGCTCCATGGCGCGGATCAAGCCGTCGACGACCTTGTGGTCGAAGGTGCTCATCCGACGGCTGCCGAGGCTGGGCACGATGTGCTGTTCGAGGAGGGACCCGCTGCATCGGATCGTCCGAGGTCGTACGCGTTGGCGAGGTAGGTGGGCAGGTAGACGCTGAAGGCGACCGCGTAGAGGAACGCCGGCTGCACGGTGGCGGGCATGCGCAGGGTCGCCGTGGTGCGCGCGAGCAGGGAGCCGGCCGGCACGGCACGGCCGGGTTTGTCCCGCAGAAGGAGGCAGGCCGCGGCGGCGTATGCGGCCAGGAGGCCGGCCGCCAGGTCTAAGGGGAAGCTTGGCCCGACGGCGTCGGCCGGCTGCGCGGTGGTGAAGGACGACAGGGCGGTGCCGCCCGTGCCGATGCCGAAGATGATGGGAGCGCCCGGGTTCGTAGCGGAGCCGCATACGGATGCCGCGGCCGGGAAGTTCGCCGCCTGGGTGGTCGCGGTGACGGAGCCGCCGACGATGGCGTCGCGGACGTCGCCGGTCGGGGGCGTCTCGGTCACGCCGTGTGTCTCAGGCCTTCGGCTTGGCGTCGATCTCGGCGATCAGGCCCTCGATGAGGCCCTTGATCTCGTCGCGGATGGGGCGGACGGCCTCGACGCCCTGGCCGGCCGGGTCCTCGAGCTGCCAGTCGAGGTACGTCTTGCCGGGGAAGTACGGGCAGGCGTCGCCGCATCCCATGGTGATGATGTAGTCGGACGCCTGGGCGGCCTCCGGGGTGAGGACCTTCGGCTTCTGGTCGGAGATGTCGATGCCCAGCTCGGCCATGGCGGCGACGGCGGAGGGGTTGATCTGCTCGCCGGGCATGGAGCCGGCGGAGCGGACCTCGACGCGGTCGCCCGCGAGGTGGCGCAGGAACCCGGCCGCCATCTGGGAGCGGCCCGCGTTGTGGATGCAGACGAACAGGACGGAGGCGGCAGGAGCGGAGGACATCTGTTCTTCCTTGGGGTGAGGCGACTGCGGTGGGGATCCGTGGGGCTTTACGGGGCGAGCCGAGCGAGCGGCCCGTTGATGCGGGTGTCGACGGCGTCGCGGATGTCGTGGATGTCGCGGACGGCGGCGATCGTGGCTCCGCCGGGGTCGGCGACGGGCCCGTCGAGGCAGCGGCGGCCTGGCATCACGGGGCGGCCGTCGGCCAGGAGGGCGGGGGCATGGCGATCCCGTTCAAAGGAGCCAATAGGATCAGCTCGGGCTGGTGTCAGCCTCGGCTGATGTGACACTATCAGCCCATGATGACGTCAGTCGACACTGATCTGATCCGGGTTCTGGCCGACCCGCTCAGGCTCCGGATCGTGACCCTGCTCGCCCGCGAGACGCTCTGCACCACCCACCTCGTGGAAGAGACGGGCGCCAAGCAGACGAACCTCTCCAACCACATGAGGGTGCTTCGGGAGGCCGGGGTCGTCGATACGGAGCCATGCGGCAGGTACATCTACTACCGCCTGCGCCCGGAAGTCATCGAAGCCCTCGCCGGTCAGTTCGCCGACCTCGCCCAGACCGCGCGAGCCACCGCCGAAGCGAACCTCAAGCGGTCCTGCCCATAAGCCCTCGCGGGCTCGTCCGCCCTGCCTCACCCGCCCGAGGAGAACCAGCCTTGACCGCCACCGAGCCCGTCGGCACCCCGATACCTGCCGACGTGCCCCAGCCCGCACCCGGCGCGACCCCGCCCCGCACCCCGCTGATCGCCCGCGCCGCCGCCGAGCTGGTCGGTACCGCGGCCCTCGTCGCGGTCGTCGTCGGCTCGGGCATCCAGGCCACGAAGCTCACCCAGGACGTGGCCCTGCAACTGCTGGCCAACTCCACCGCCACGGTCTTCGGGCTCGGCGTCCTCATCGCGCTCCTCGGCCCGGTCTCCGGGGCCCACTTCAACCCGGCCGTCACACTGGCCGAGTGGTGGACCGCCCGCCGCAGCGGCGCCGGCGTCAACGCCCGCGAGCCGGCCGTGTACGTGCCCTCGCAGATCGCCGGTGCGATCGCGGGCGCGATCCTGGCGGACGCGATGTTCGGCGAGCCCCTGGTCCAGTGGTCCACGCACGACCGCTCCGCCGGGAACCTCCTCCTCGGCGAGGTCGTCGCCACGGCCGGTCTGATCCTGCTGATCTTCGGCCTGGCACGCACCGACCGGCTCCGCTTCGCCCCCGTGGCGGTCGCCTCGTACATCGGCGCCGCGTACTGGTTCACCTCCTCCACCTCCTTCGCCAACCCGGCCGTCACCATCGGCCGCGCCTTCACGGACACCTTCGCGGGCATCGCCCCGGCCTCCGTGCCCGGCTTCATCGGCATGCAGCTCGCGGGCGTCGTGGTGGGCCTGGCGCTGGTGGCGGTCATCTTCATGCGCGGCAAGACGGACAACGGGACGCCCCCGGCATGACGCAGCGCACGGACGTGGTGGTGATCGGCGGCGGCCAAGCAGGTCTCGCCGCCGGCTACCACCTGCGCCGCCTGGGCATCGAGCACGTCATCCTCGACGCCCAGACGGCGCCCGGGGGAGCCTGGCAGCACGCCTGGGACTCCCTGCGCCTCTTCTCCCCGGCCCCGTACTCGTCCCTGCCCGGGCGGCTCATGCCCGTCCAGGAGGACGGGCTCTACCCGCACGCCGCCCACGTCGTCGACTACCTCACCGACTACGAGAAGCGGTACGCGCTTCCCGTCCAGCGAGGCACCCGGGTCGAGAGCGTGCGCCGCGACGGGCCCGGCCTGCGGGTCGAGACGGACTCCGGATCCTGGACGGCGCGGGCGGTCGTCAGCGCCACCGGCACCTGGACCCGCCCCTTCCTGCCCGCCGTCCCCGGGCGGCGCGAGTACCGGGGCCGCCGGCTGCACACCGTCCAGTACCGCAGCCCGTCCGAGTTCGCCGGGCAGCGTGTGGTCGTCGTCGGCGGAGGCAACTCGGGAGCCCAGATCGCCGCCGACCTCGCCCACGCCGGGATCGACCTGACCTGGGTCACCCGGCGTCCACCCCGCTATCTGGCCGACGACATCGACGGCCGGGCCCTCTTCGACGCGGCGACCGCCCGCCGCCGTGCCCTGGACGAAGGCGGCACCGACACCGGCGGCGTCGCCTCCCTCGGCGACATCGTCGCCGTCCCGCCCGTACGCGCGGCCCGCGACTCCGGCCGGTTGACGGCGAAGCCGATGTTCAGCCGCCTCACGCCGACCGGGGTCGAGTGGGCCGACGGTACCCGGGCCGAGGCGGATGCGGTCATCTGGTGCACCGGCTTCCGTCCCGCTCTCGCGCACCTCGCCTCCCTGCGCCTGCGCGGCACCCGCGGACACATCGCCACCGCCGGCACCCGCGCCGCGGACGAACCGCGCCTGCACCTGCTCGGCTACGGCGACTGGACCGGCCCGGCCTCCGCGACCCTCATCGGCGTCGGCCGCCCCGCCCGCGACGCGGCCCGCGAAATCTCGGCCCTTCTCAGCCCCTGACCTCCCGGGCCGCCGTGCGGTCAGTCATCCCGCCGTCCGGGTGATCGCACGGCGTCGCTAGCATCACGGGCATGCCCATCCGCTCGGCCCGGCGCCTGCAGCCGGCACTCACCGCCTTCCTGGCCGGTGTGCTGCTGCTGTGCGCGTACCTGATGTCCGGGCCCGGCCATGCGGACACGATGAGCATGCCCGCCGCGATGGACAGCACCGCCGGCCGTGCGGGCATGCCCGCGATGGCGAACGGCTCGGACCCTTCGTACGGGCCCGCCGTCTCGGAACACGGCGCTGACAGTTGCCCGATGACGGCGATGGAGTGCCCCCTGGCCTCCGCCCAGCCCCCGGCTGCTCCCGTGCTCTTCGCCGCCCCCGGTCCCGCCCTTGAAGCGGAAGCCCCCGGCGCCGCCGCGCGGTCAGCGCGGCCCCTCGGCGCCTCCTGCGCCTGGCCGCGGGCCCCCGATCCCGTCTCGCTCCTCTGCGTAAGCCGGACCTGAGCCGCCCGGCACCCCGCCCCCGGCCCCTCAAGGGCCCTCGGGCCGGCAGGTGCCCTGCCATGTCCTCGCTCCGGCTTCCCCTTCCTCAGAGGAGAGCTCTTCCTTCATGGCTTCCACCAGCACCCTCTTCTTCACCGGTGTCACCACCGGTCTGTTCGCGGGCGGCGCCTCCTGCGCCGCCGTCCAGGGCGGTCTGCTCGCCGGCGCCGTCGGCCGCCGTGCCACCGCATGGCCGGCCGAAGCGTGGGAGCGCAGCGGGCTGTTCGCGCCCGTCGCCGCGTTCCTCGGCGCCAAGCTCGCCTCCCACGCCCTGCTCGGCGCCGTACTCGGACTCCTCGGCGCCGCCGTCCAGCCCGGCCCGCAGGCCCGCGCGATCCTGCTCGTCGCCGGCGCCGTCCTCATGGTCGTGTTCGCGCTCGACATGCTCGGCGTCCGCGCCGTGCGGCACCTGGTGCCGCGACTGCCCGCCTCCTGGGGTCGGCGGGTGCGCCGCTCGGCGAAGTCCACCGCCGTCAGCACCCCGGCCGTCCTCGGCTTCCTGACGGTCCTCATCCCCTGCGGGGTGACCCTGAGCGTGGAGCTGATCGCCGTCACCTCCGGCTCCCCGTACGCCGGGGCGGCCGTCATGGCCGGCTTCGTCCTGGGCACCGGACCGCTCTTCGCCGTCCTCGGGTTCTTCCTGCGCTCCGCCGCCAAGCTGTGGCAGGGCCGCCTCACGGCGGTCACCGGCATCGTCGTCCTGCTCGTCGCGGTCTGGACCCTCGGATCCGGACTGCGCCTGGGCGGCTGGTGGCCCGCCCCCACCCCCCGGGCCGCCGCTGCGAGCGTTCCCGCGGAGACGGTCCGGACGGCCGCGGACGGCACGCAGACGATCACCGTCCAGGCCCGCACCAACTCCTACACGCCCGCCGCCGTCACCGCCCGGGCCGGGGTGCCCACCAAGCTCGTCGTCGCCACCCGCGGTACGAACGGCTGCGTACGCTCCTTCGTCGTCCCCGACCGCGGCGTACAAGAGGTCCTTCCCGTCACCGGCGAGAAGGTCATCGACCTCGGCACACCCGAGGCCGGCACCCTCGCCTTCACCTGCGGCATGGGCATGTACGGCGGCCAGATCACCTTCAATGCCCCCGACCAGGCCCCGGAGGCCGCCAAGTGAGCACGACCCGCATGACCTTCGCCATCACCGGCATGCACTGCAACAGCTGTGGCCTGCTCATCGACGACGAAGTCGAAGAACTCCCCGGCGTCACCGCCAGCACCACCGACGTACGCACCGAACGCACGGTGGTCGAGTGCGAGACTCCCGTGGACCCGGAGCAGATCATCGCCGCCATCACCGAAGCCGGATATCAGGGCCGTCATCTGAGCTGAGCCTTCCACGACCTCGTTCGGGTGCCGCGGCGCCCGGACGAGGTCGTCTGCACTGCGCGTCCGCGGGGTGCGCTGTTCGCGTTCCTGCCGTACGACGTGGTCCCGGGCGGAGAACCGCCAGGCCGCAGTCACGCGGGCACGCCAGGGGGTTCGACAGCAGGATGCGGGCCTCCGCGGTCGCGGGCAGCGGGCTTGACCTTCGAGTCGGGTCGAAGATCTACGTTCGAGGTATGAGCACGCTGCGCATCTCGCAGCCGGCCGAACGCTCCGGCGTACCGGCCTCCACGCTGCGGTTCTACGAGACGGCCGGGCTGCTGCCCGCCGAGCGGACGTCGTCCGGGTACCGCCAGTACGGGCCGGACGCGGTGGAGCGGCTGGCGTTCATCTCCTCCGCGAAGCTGCTGGGTCTCGCACTGGAGGACATCCGCGACCTGCTCGACGTACGGGACGCCGGGGTGTGCGCCGCGGTGCGGGCTCGGATCGTGCCGCTGGTCGCCGACCGGATCGCGGACGCGGACCGCCGCTCGGCCGAGCTGGTGGCGTTCTCCGCCCGCCTCGCCGAAGTCCGCCGGCAGCTGTCCGGGCCGGCGCCGTCCGGCGGGTGCGGCCCGGACTGCGGCTGCACCACCGCCGAGGAACAGCCCCCGGCACCGGGTCCGGTCATGGCCGCACTCTCCACCCGTCCCCGGCGCGCGGCCGACGAGCCGTGGCGGGAGGCCCGGTGGCCTGCGCGCTCGGCGGGGCCGAGCTCGGCGGGGCCGCGCTCGGCGGGCGCACCGCCCGGTGGCAGGCCCTCGTGGCGCGGGCCACCAGCCGTGCAGAGATCACCGACGGAATCCGCCTGGCCTTCCCCAGCACTCCGGAGCTGGCCGCCGAACTCGCCGCCCTGGCGGCGGCCGAGCAGGACTGCTGTGCGTTCTTCGACTTCACCCTGAGCCTGGCCCCCGCCCGCCCGCCTGACGCTGACGGTGCGCGCGCCCGAAGCCGCGGGCTCCCTGCTCGCCGACCTGTTCGGAGCCACCGCATGAACCCCGAGACCTCCGCCTCCTCCGCCGCCTCCTCCTCCGGAAAGTCCCTCCTCGGCGTGGGTGTGCTCGGCTGGGCCTGCCCACCCCGCCGCCCGCAGACGGACACGCCCGCTTGCCACAATGAGCCGGGCCGCGGGCAGGGCGCAGCAGGATCGGCACGGACGTACAGCAAGGGGTCATCAGGGTGTCGCAGGAACCGCAGGGTCTGGTCGCGCGCATGGAGCACCACCAGATCCCGATCTACCTCGGCGCCATGGTCCTGGGCGCATTCCTCGGCCGGGCGGCGCCCTCGGCGGGGCCGGGACTCGAACACGCCATCAACCCCGTCCTCGGGGCACTGCTCTTCGTGACCTTCCTCCAGGTCCCGGCCGGCGATCTGATCCGCTCCCTGCGCGACGGCCGGTTCCTGTCCGCGGCCCTGGTCGTGAACTTCGTCGTCGTGCCCCTGGTCGTCGCCGCGATGTTCACGTTCCTGCCCGCCGACCAGGCCGTACGCATCGGTGTCCTGCTGGTGCTGCTGTGCCCGTGCGTGGACTACGTGATCGTCTTCAGCGGCCTGGCCGGTGGCGACAGCCGCCGGCTGCTGGCCGCGACCCCGCTCCTGCTCGTCGCCCAGATGCTGCTCCTGCCAGGCCTGCTGTACCTGTTCATGGGTCCCGGCCTGGCCGACGTCGTCGAGGTCGGCCCGTTCCTGGAAGCCTTCCTCTTCCTCATCGTGATCCCCCTCGTGCTGGCCTGGGCCCTCCAGGCCTGGGCGGCCCGCGCCACGGCGGGGCAGAAGGTGTCGGATGCGGCCACGACGACGATGGTGCCGCTGATGGCCGCCACGCTCATCACCGTGGTCGCCTCCCAGGTCCCCGAGCTCGGTGGAAGTCTCGGTGACGTCGCGGCCGTCATCCCCTTCTACGCCGCGTTCCTCGTGGTCATGGCCTTCGCCGGACGCATCGTCGCCCGGCTCTTCCGCCTCGAGGTGCCCGCGGCCCGCGCGATCGTGTTCACCGGAGCGACCCGCAACTCACTGGTCGTGCTGCCCCTGGCCCTCGCCCTCCCCGACGAGCTCGCGGTCGCGGCGGTCGTCGTGGTCACCCAGACCCTGGTCGAGGTCATCGGCATGGTCGCCTACGTGCGTCTGGTCCCGCGCCTGGTCCCGGAGCCGGTCACGGTCGCGTGAGGATGGTGCAGACCTCGCCTTCGGAGCAGGTACCGGGGTCGGTGGCAGCGGCCCGCCGGGCGAGTTCGCGCAGCGCGATGTCCGTCAGCCGCTGATCGATGAGGCTCGTGACCTGTCCGCAGGGGGCCTGCCCGCTGTCGCGGATCTCCGGTACCGAGCGGATCTCGGCGAGCGTCAGGCCCGCGCCCTGGGCGTCCCGGGTGAAGATGGTCTCGGCCGTCGGTTCACGAGGCCACCTGCCACCGAACCGGAAGGACAGCGCGATGCGGATCACGATCCTCACGGTGCCGGACTGCCCGAACGCACCGGTCGTACGGGACCGGCTCACGGCGGCACTCGACGGCCGCGAAGTCGGGATCGAGCTGGTCGAGGTGTCCGAGGAGGGCGACGCGGCCCGGTGGGGCATGACCGGCTCTCCGACCGTCCTCATCGACGGAACGGACCCCTTCGCCGTTTCCGGTGCTCCGCCGTCGGTCTCGTGCCGCCTCTACCGCGACGCCGAAGGCCGCGCCGACGGTGCACCGAGCGTCCGGGCCCTGCGGGAGGCACTGGCGGGAGCGCACCGGATCCCGAGCCCGAACCCTTCGCGGCCCCAGCTGGGCGGACAGCCCCCGACGTCCTGACCCTCGACGTTACGCCCGGCCTGGAGCGGGCATCATTGCCACCCCCGGCCGACTCGTTGAGTCCCGGCCCAGGACTGGCAGGCCATGATGAACGCGATCGCGATGGACCGGCAGGCCGTGCACGAGGACTACGAGCGTGCCCGCCAGACCTTCCACCGCCTGCTCGACAGCGCCTCCGAGGAGGAACTCTCCGGTGCCACCCACGGCACCAAGTGGACCAACGAGCAGCTGCTGTGGCACATGCTGTTCGGCTACATGGTCGTCCTGCGCCTGTTGCTCCTGGTCCGCGTCTTCGGCCGGCTGCCCCGGAGCGTGAGCAGGGTGTTCGCCCGAGTGCTGGACGCGGCGACCGTACCGTTCGACCGGGTCAACTACGTCGGCCCGCGCGGGGCGGTGAAGTTCTACGGGCCGCGGCGGATGGGCGCGGCGTTCGACCGGGTCATCGACTCCCTGCACCGCCACCTGGCCTCGGAGCCGGATGCCCGGCTCGCCCGCGGCATGCACTACCCCGTGCGCTGGGACCCGTTCTTCAAGGACTTCATGACCCTCGCGGACATCTATCGCCACCCCAACCGGCACTTCGACTTCCACCGTCGCCAACTCACCCTGAGCAACGGTGGCTCCCCCGCGGCGTCGATCCCCGACTGGTAGATGCCCGGCACCTGCTCGGCGTGCTCGGGCAGCAGCGCCTCGATCCGGACCGCGGTCACGCCGTCTTCGCGGCGCCGGCCAGCAGCGCGCCCATGGCGGCGAGCACGGACGGCTCGACCCGGTAGTACACCCACGTCCCGCGGCGCTCGGAGGACAGCAGCCCGGCCTCTTTGAGCTTCTTGAGGTGGTGGGAGACGGTGGGCTGGGAAACGCCGACGTCGGAGATGTCGCACACGCACGCCTCCCCGCCCTCGTGGGAGGCGACGGCGGAGAACAGCCGCAGGCGCACGGGGTCGCCGAGGGCCTTGAACATCTTCGCCGCGACCTCGGCCTCCTCGGCCGACATCGGGCGCTCGTTCAGGGGCGGGCAGCAGGCCGCGACGACGTCGGGCTCCAACAGCGGCAGAACCTTCGCATTCGACATATGTCTATGTTGACACACGTCGAACTAAGGCGCAGGGGGGCAGGCGCGAGCCGGGTGGGCGGCCCTGCCGCGACAACCCCAATAATTAGATGAACGTCTATGTTGACGTCTGTCGATGCAAGTGTCACGCTGATCAGGCAAGACATAGACAAACTTCGAAACACGAGGGAGCCGCCGCCGGCGCCGGCTGCGGCTGACCACCTGAAGCCCCCGGAGACATGCCATGAGCGAGACCACCACCGAGCTGCCCGTCGTCGTCATCGGGGCCGGCCCCGCCGGACTCGCGGCCGCCGCCCACCTCCTCGACCGCGACATCACGCCCCTCGTCCTGGAAGCCGGCCCGCTCGCCGGGGCCGCCGTGCGCGAGTGGGCTCACGTGCGGCTGTTCTCCCGCTGGGGCGAGCTCGTCGACCCGGCCGCCGAGAAGCTCCTGGCCCCGACCGGCTGGACCAAGCCCGCCGAGGACACCTACCCCTCCGGCGGCGACTGGGCCGAGCGCTACCTCCAGCCGCTGGCCGACGTACTCGGCGAGCGGGTCCGCTACGGAGCGCGCGTCACCGGCGTCTCCCGCACCGGCCGCGACCGCATCGTCGACGCCGACCGCGACACCCAGCCCTTCGTCGTCCACTACGAGAACACCGACGGCCACGAGCACCGCCTCTTCGCCCGCGCCGTCATCGACGCCTCCGGCACCTGGTCCACCCCCGGCCCCGCCGGCGGCAGCGGACTGGCAGCCCTCGGCGAGAAGGCCGCCGCCGACCGCATCGCCTACCGGGTCCCGGATCTGAGGGACCCCGCCGTCCGCGCCCGCTACGCCGGGAAGCGCACCGCCGTCATCGGCTCCGGCGCCTCCGCCTTCACGGCCCTCGCCTACCTCGCCGACCTCGCCAAGTCCGCCGACGGCACCGGCACGCACGCCACCTGGATCCTGCGCCGCGGGATCTCCGGCTCGGCCTTCGGCGGCGGCGAGGCCGACCAGCTCCCCGCCCGCGGCGCCCTCGGACAGGCCGCCAAGACAGCGGTCGACGGCGGCTACGCCGACGCGGTCACCGGTTTCCGCACGGACGCCGTCGAGCGCACCGAAGACGGCCGCGTGATCCTCATCGGTGAGGACGGCCGCCGTCTCGGCCCGGTGGACGAGGTCATCGTCCTGACCGGCTTCCGCCCCGACCTGTCCTTCCTGGGCGAGCTCCGCCTGGGCCTGGACGAGCGCCTCCAGGCCCCGGTCGAGCTGGCACCGCTGATCGACCCCAACCAGCACTCCTGCGGCACCGTCTACCCCCACGGCGCGGGCGAGCTCTCCCACCCCGAGAAGGACGTCTACCTCGTCGGCATGAAGTCCTACGGCCGCGCCCCCACCTTCCTCGCCATGACCGGCTACGAGCAGGTCCGCTCCATCGCCGCCCACCTCGCAGGCGACCGGGAAGCCGCCGCGCGCGTCGAACTCACCCTCCCCGAAACCGGGGTGTGCGGCGGCGCGGGCCTCTTCGACGAGCCCGCAGCCGCGGAGGCGACCGGCGGCGGGTGCTGCGCGGCTCCGGCCACCCTCACCATCGGCGCCGCTCCCGGCTCCGCTTCCTCCGGCGGCTGCTGAGGTGAGCGACCTCCGAAGCGGCGTGGCCGCGGCCGGGACGGGGGACCGGTCGCGGCCACGCGCGGTCCTGCCCGCCCTGTGCCTCACCCAGATCACTAGCTGGGGCATCGTCTACTACGCCTTCCCCGTGCTCAACCCGGCCATCACCGCCGACACCGGCTGGAGCGCGGGCGCGACCACCGCGGCCTTCTCCGCCGCCCTCGTCGTCTCCGCCGTCGCCGGGATCTACGTCGGCCGCGTCCTGGACCACCGCGGCCCCCGCACGGTCATGACGGCCGGCTCCATCCTCGGTTCCCTGAGCCTGCTGGTCATCGCAGCGGCCCCCCACCCGGCCGTCTTCTTCGCCGGATGGCTGCTCGCCGGGGCGGCCATGGCCGCCGTCTTCTACCAGCCCGCCTTCGCCGCCCTCACCCGCTGGTGGGCCCCCGACCACGTCCGCGCCCTCACCATCGTCACCCTCGCCGGCGGACTCGCCTCCACCGTCTTCGCACCCCTGACCGCGATACTCGCCGACCATATGTCCTGGCGCGCCACCTACGCGGTGCTGGCCGGCATCCTCGCCGCCCTGACCGTCCCGGCCCACGCCCTCGCGCTGAAGGCACCCTGGCCGCCGGCCCCTCCGAGTCCGCCGCACGTCACGGGCGGCCACGAGCAGGTCGTGCGCAGCCGGGCGTTCCGGATGCTGGCCGTCACCTTCACCCTGTCCGCGTTCGCGATGTACGCCGTCGTCATCGGCCTCGTACCCCTCTTCCTCGAACGCGGCTACACCACCGCCCAGGCCGCATGGGCCCTCGGCCTCGGTGGCGCCGGCCAGACCCTCGGCCGCACCCTCTACGCGACCCTCGCCCGCCGGCTCGGCGTCACCGCCCGCACCGTCACCCTGATCGCGCTCGGCGCCCTCACCACCGCAGCACTCGCCACCGTGGCCGGCCCCTACGCCCTGCTCGTCGCCGCCTCCGTCCTCGCCGGGGTGATCCGCGGCAACCTCACCCTCCTCCAGGCCACCGCCGTCACCGACCGCTGGGGCACCACCCACTACGGACGGCTCTCCGGCCTCCTCGGCGCACCCGCACACGCCGCGGCCGCCCTCGCCCCTTTCGCCGGTGCGGTACTGGCCGGCCCGCTCGGCGGTTACCCCGCGCTGTTCGCACTGCTTGCCGCACTGTCGATCACCGCCGCTGTCACCGCATCCGGGACCAGTCCGGGCAACGGCCCGAGCGGATGACCTTCAGCGCTCCTCGGCCCTGCGGAAGAAACACGTACGAGTGTGACCAGGCGGGGTCTGTTCTGCCAGGGCTCAGGTGGCGCTGCCGATGACGATCTCGCGCTTGAGGATCTTCCCCGTGGGGCCCTTGGGGAGTTCGGCGGTGAAGGTGACGATGCGGGGGTACTTGTACGCCGCCACCCGCTCCTTGACGTAGTCGCGGATCTCCTCGGCCGTCGCCTCGGCGCCGCTGCGGAGGGCGATCACCGCCGCGACCTCCTCGCCGTGCACCTCGTGCGGCACGCCGACGACCGCGGCCTCGGCGACGGCGGGGTGCCCGTACAGGACTTCTTCGATCTCCCGCGGGTATACGTTGTATCCGCCGCGGATGATCAGGTCCTTCTTGCGGTCGACGATGAAGTAGAACCCCTCCTCGTCGACGCGGGCCAGATCACCGCTGTGGAACCACCCGTCGCGTACCGCGTCCGCGGTCGCCGTCGGGCGGTTGAAGTACCCCTTCATCACGTTCTCGCCGCGGATCGCGATCTCGCCGACCTCGCCCGGGCCGACCTCGGAGCCGTCCTCGGCGACGAGCTTCATCTCGACTCCGCGGATCGGAATCCCGATGGAGCCGGCCTTGCGCGGGCGGTCCGGGTGGTTGAAGGAGGCGACCGGCGACGTCTCCGAGAGGCCGTAGCCCTCCAGCACGGTGGCGCCGAAGCGCTGTTCGAATGCGTGAAGCACTTCGACGGGGATCGCGGCGCCGCCCGAGACGGCCAGCCGCACCGAAGAGACGTCGTACCCCTCGGGGAGCTCGGCATGCAGCAGCGCCGAGTACATCGTCGGGACGCCCAGGAAGATGGTCACGCCGTCCCGGTGCATGACCTCCAGCGCCTGGTGCGGATCGAAGCGCGGCAGCAGGGTCAGCGTCGCCCCGGCGGCCACGGCCGCGTTGAGCGCACAGGTCTGCCCGAACGCGTGGAACAGCGGCAGGCCGCCGAACAGGACGTCGTGGGGGCCGGCGTGCAGCAGCGTCTCGGCGGTGGTGGCCGTGTTCGAGACCAGGTTGCGGTGCGTCAGCTCGGCTCCTTTGGGCGCGCCGGTGGTACCCGAGGTGTAGAGGATCAGCGCGGTATCGTCCTCCTCCCGGTCGACCATGCCGGACAGCGGCTCGGCGGCCGTGAGCAGGTCCTGGAACGCGGAGGCATCCGTCACCAGGCAATCGATCCCCACCTCGGCAGCAGCTTTCGCGACCTCCTCTGCGAACAGCGGGAACGCCACCGCGACCCGGGTCCCGCAGTCGCGCAGGACGTAGGCCACCTCACGGGCCTTGAGCAGGGGATTCATCGGCACGACCACGCCCCCGGCCCGGAGGATCCCGTAATAGACGACGGGGAACAGCGGGACGTTGGGCATGGTCATGGCGACGCGGTCGCCCGGCCGCAGACCGCGGTCCTGCAGCACGGTGGCGAACCTGGCACTCGCGTCGTCCAGTTCGGCGTAGGTCAGCGTGGTGTCGTCGTGTCGCACCGCGACCCGATCGCGGCAGGCCGTGGCGGAGCTCACCAGGAACGCGGCGAGGTTGGTCATGTCGGCAGTCTCCTTCTGTTCGGCTCAGCCGTCGCCACGGTGCGGGCGGCGGTCGCGGCCTTCGTGGCCGGTGCGGGTGGGGGTGGTGCTCAGGCTACGGAGCCTGATGACGTCACGGGGGGCGGTCCCGCGACGTGCCGCCTTGGCACGTGGACCGTAGGTGGTGGCAGTACCCGGCGGATCCGTGTCCCGGTGCCGGGCCAGCCGCAGCGGCAGCAGGTGGCGGTGGTGCCCCCGTTCGGGTTCGTCGAAGTCCTCGAACTCCGACCGGGCGTGCATGACCGCGTGGTTGTCGAGCAGCAGCAGGTCGCCTGCTTCCAGGTGCAGGTCGAGCCGGAGACGGGGGGAGCCGGCCAGGCGGTCGACCAGGTCGTACAGCTCCGTGTCCGCAGGTTCCGGCCGGGGCACCCCGGCCAGGCTCCGCGCGGCCTCCAGCCTGCACCGGTCGTAGCGCATGCTCAACGCCGCGCCGTACCTGGTCGCGATCGGGGCGGCCAGGTACGGGCACTCGCCGGGCGCATGCCGGTCACGCCGGTCGAAGAAGTGGGTCCGGTACAGGCGCTCCACGAGGTCCGGTCGGAGGTCCGCGAGGGCGTTGTGGACGGCGGCGGAGCTGACGAGGGACGTGACTGCGCCCGAGCGTGCCGGCCGGAGGCAGAGCAGGCCGAGGAGGTCGGACTCCTCGGTGTGGAACGGCGCCCTCGCCCGCGTCCGGCAGTCGGAATGTGCGGAGCCCGCCACCGTACCCCCGGTGTCCCCGATGCGGCGGAGAGCGTGGCCGTCCGCTCCCTGGGGGAGGGGCCGCCCCAGGTACTGGCCGACGGCCCGGAGGACGGCGCCGGCGTCCGCCTCGCCGAGCTCACCGACCGGGACGCCCTTGATCAGGACCCATCGCCGTCCGGATGCCAACTCCTCGGCGGCGCCCTCCAGCTCACCCGCGAGCGTGGGAAGCAGGAAGTGTGCGACGGCCGTCCTCAGCGGGGTGGTACCAGGAGTGCGTGCCGTGTGCGGCGCCGCCCTCAGCTCGGCGATCTGCCGGGACGAGAGCCGCAGGACCCGTTCGTCGCAGTCCGCCAGATCCGGGCCGTGCCAGACGGCCGGACCGGTGAAGGGCCCACGCATCCTGTCCCTTATGTCGACAATATTAGATATGTCTGCCTCCGTTTCGTGACGAGCCGATCCGGTCCGCCGTACCGGCCCGCACCCGGGTGTGCCCGATCGCCGATCGCCGGGGCCCGCGTTGAGGGGATGCTAGGGTGCGCCGCGTCCCCGTGCTTGACGTGCGGGGACGGGAAACTTAACTTCTGGGGACCAAGCATCGGGAGCGTCCCCATGAGGCCTCTTGTCCGTACCGCAGCGCTGAGCGGCTATGTCGAGCTGAGCCGTTCCGTCGGCATCGACCCCCACGCGCTGATGAAGCGCGAGGGCCTGGACACCGCCGACCTCGCCGTCCAGGACCGCTGGATCTCCGGCCCGGCCGTCGTCCGCCTCCTGGAACGCTCCGCGGCCGCCTCGCACCACGACGACTTCGGCCTGCGCATGGCCGAACTGCGGCGCTTCTCCAATCTCGGCCCCATCAGCCTGGTCGTTCGGGAGGAGCCCGACGTCCGCAGTGCGCTGGGACTGCTGCTGCGCCACGAGCACATGTACAACGAGCTCCTCCACGCCCGCCTGTCCGAACGGAACGGCCTGGCCACGATCAAAGTGGACCTCCGGCTCGGCGAGGCGGCGCCGCCGGCCCGGCAGGCCATGGAGCTGGCCGTGGGTGCCTTCACCCGGATCCTGCGAGGTTTCCTCGACGCGCGGTGGCAGCCGGTCTCGGTGTGGTTCGCCCATGGTGCTCCGGCGGACGCCGGCAGGCACCGCAGCCTGTTCGGCCCCGGGCTGGAATTCGACCGCGAGTTCAACGGCATCGTCTTCTACGCCGACGACCTCGACGCGCCCAACGCCATGGCGGACCCGCAACTGCGGAACTACGCCCGGCAGTACTTCGACGCGATCGCCGTTCCCCGGGACACCTCGGTGGTGGACCGGGTGCGCGAGCTCATCGAAGCCCTGCTGTCCACCGGCCGTTGCTCGATCGAGCAGGTCGCCCGCAGTCTCGGGGTCGACCGCCGCACCGTCCACCGTCACCTGGCCCTCTCGGGCGAAACGTTCTCCTCACTGCTCAACATCACCCGGATGCGGCTCGCGGAGCAGTTCGTGGCCAATCCCCGCCGCTCGCTCACGGAGATCTCCGACGTCCTGGGCTTCTCGTCACTGAGCGCGTTCTCCCGCTGGTTCCGGGAGCAGTTCGGGTGCAGTCCGAGGGAATGGCGCAAGGAGCAGGGCCGGCAGCAGGAGCCCGGCCAGGGCTGACGCCCACAGCGGCACGACGCCCGGGCGGCGCGTCGGCATCCGGCCCGGCTGTCCCCAAATGGCAAGTCACCTGTCACCACGGGCCAAGCAGCCGTGCTCACCCGGCCCTACCGTGGCTGCACCGCTCAAGGCGGCGGCTGCCGGAGGCGGGCCGGGCCGATCCCCTACGGCACGCTCGCCTCCGGACCCGCCGATCGCAGTCGGGCCGGTGCGCCCGACGTCCTCCCTGACCCGCCCCAGGCCCTGCCGCCGAGAGGCTCCGACAGCGCAGGTGCCGCCGGTCACGGCAGGTGATCATCTGTACGCAAAGGAGAAGGACCATGCATTTCCACGACGACTCGCTCTTCCCCGAGAACCAGGAGAAGCTGGTCATCCAAGCCGCCCCGTACGGGCCGGAGTGGCTGCCCGGCGACGCCGACGACCTGCCCCTGACCATGGACGAGCACGTGCAGGCGGCCGTCGACTGCTACGACGCCGGTGCCACGGTGCTCCACATCCACGTGCGCGAGCTCGACGGCAAGGGCTCCAAGCGGATGTCCATGTTCAACGAACTGCTGGGCCGGCTGCGCGAGGCCGTCCCGGACATGGTCCTCCAGATCGGCGGGTCGATCTCCTTCGCTCCCGAGGGCGAGGGCGGCGACGCCAAGTGGCTCGCCTACGACACCCGCCACCTGCTGGCCGACCTCACCCCGGCGCCGGACCAGGTGACCATCGCGATCAACACCAGCCAGATGAACATCGTCGAGATCATGACCGACGACGACCTCGAGGGCACTTCGATCGCCAAGCCGGACTACTACCGGGCCTACCGTGACATGGTCGTCGAGGCCGGCCCCGACTTCTACCTCGAGCACCTCAAGCGCCTGCAGGGGAACGGCATCCAGCCGCACTTCCAGCTCGCCACCCTCGCCCAGCTCGAAACCGTGGAACGGCTCATCCGCGCCGGCATCCACACGGGCCCCCTGATCCTCAACTACGTCGCGATCGGCGGCGGTTTCGCCGGACGGCACCCCGCCGACCTCATCGAGTTCGTCCGCCGCGTTCCGGACGGCGCGGTCCTCACGATCGAGAGCTCCATGCGCGCCGTGGCACCCATGAACGCGATCGCCATCGCCCTCGGCGTACACGTCCGGGTGGGCAACGAGGACAACCTGTGGCGACGCAAGGGCGAGCGGATGTCCTCGGTCGAGCAGGTCGAGCAGATGGTCCAGATCGCGAACGCCCTCGGGCGCGACATAGCGACCGGTGCGGAAGCCAAGGAGATCTACAAGATCGGCGAGTACTACGCCGACGCCGACGAGACCCTCGCCCGTCTCGGCATGGTCCCGAACCGCCGGCCGGGGCAGCGCGGCTTCATGCTGCGCGACTCCGCGAGCTGATCCGGCCCTCTGGCGCCCGTACACGAGCCCCCACACACAAGCCCCCACACGCAAGCCCCCGCACACGAGCAATCGGAGCAACCCTGTGGCACATGCCGTCCGCTTCTACGAAACCGGTGGCCCCGACGTCCTGACATGGGAGAAGGCCACCGTTGGCGACCCGGGTCCGGGCGAGGTGCGCATCCGGCACAGTGCCGTCGGCCTCAACTTCGCCGACACGTACTTCCGTTCCGGCCTCTATCCGGTCCGGCTGCCCGACGGAATCGGCGTCGAGGCCGCCGGTGTGGTCGAGGCCGTCGGCGAGGGCGTCACCCAGGTCGCCGAAGGCGATCGAGTCACCTACACCGGCAGCCCGCTCGGGGCGTACAGCACCGAGCGGGTCATGCCCGCCTCGCACCTGATCAAGCTGCCGGACGGGATCGGCTGCGAGACCGCGGCCGCGATGACCATGCGCGGTCTCACCTCGGCGTACCTGCTCCGCCGGATCCATCCGCTGAAGGCCGGCGACACGGTGCTGCTCCACGCCGCGGCGGGCGGCGTCGGCCTGATCGTCTCGCAGTGGGCCAAGCTCCTCGGCATCAGGGTCATCGGAACGGTCTCCAGCGAGGAGAAGGCGGAGCTCGCCCGGGCCCACGGCTGCGAGCACGTCATCCACTACCGGCGCGAGGGCGTGGCCGAGCGGGTGCGCGAGCTGACCGACGGCGCCGGGGTACCGGTCGTCTTCGACAGCGTCGGCAAGGACACCTTCGCCGGTTCGCTGGCCTCGCTGAAGCGCCGCGGCCTGCTGGTCTGCTTCGGCACGGCCTCCGGTCCGGTGCCACCGATCAACGCCATGCAACTCGCCGTGAACGGCTCGCTGTTCGTGACCCGACCGGCGCTGGCCGACTACATCGCCGACCCCGCGGAGCGGGACGCACTGGCCGGCGAGCTGTTCGGCCATGTCGCTTCCGGACGCATCAAGATCGAGATCAACCAGCGCTACTCCCTCGAGAACGCGGCACAGGCGCATCGCGATCTGGAAGCCGGACGGACCACGGGATCCTCCGTCTTCACCCTCTGAGCCCTCCGAGCACAGCCCGCCACACCTCACCCCAGGAGTGAGCACCATGCCCGACACCCTCCGGCCCAAGGAATTCCCTCCGGCCCCGCCGCGCCCCGGCGTGCTCCGCAGCTCCCTCGACGTCGAGCCGCTGACCTGCGTCATCGGCGCCGAAATCTCCGGCGTGAGCCTCGCCGACGCCGCTCGTGACGACGACCTCTTCGCCGAGATCAGGAGTCTGCTGCTGCAGTACAAGGTCCTGTTCCTGCGCGACCAGGACATCACTCGCGCCGACCACGTCGCCTTCGCCGAACGCTTCGGCGCGCTGGAGGACCACCCGGTGGCCGGCAGCGACCCGGACCACCCCGGCCTGGTCCGCATCTACAAGGACCTGGACAGCGCGCCCGAGCACTACGAGAACGCACTGCACACCGATGGCACCTGGCGCGAGAACCCGGCCATGGGAGCCGTACTCCGCTGCGTCGAGTCTCCACCCGTAGGCGGCGACACCATCTGGGTCAACATGGCCGAGGCCTACCGCCGCCTCCCGGAGCACATCAAGGCGCAGATCCAAGACCTGCGGGCCCGGCACAGCATCGAGGCGACCTTCGGCGCGGTCATGCCCGAGGAGCAGCGTCACGCGCTCAGGGCCCGGTTCCCGGACGCGGAGCACCCGGTGGTGCGCACCCACCCGCAGACCGGCGAACAGATCCTCTTCGTCAACGCCTTCACCACGCACTTCGTCAACTACCACACCCCCGAGAACGTGCGCTTCGGGCAGGATTACGCTCCCGGCGCCGGCCTCCTGCTGAACTACCTGATCAGCCAGGCCGCGGTCCCCGAGTACCAGGTCCGCTGGCGCTGGCGGAAGAACAGCGTGGCCATCTGGGACAACCGCTCCACCCAGCACTACGCAGTCCAGGACTACTGGCCCGCCGTCCGCAGGATGGAGCGCGCCGGGATCGTCGGCGACAGGCCCTTCTGACCCTTCCTCACCTTCCCCCTCTCTATCCAGAGTTCCCTTTCCGACAAGCGCAGTCGAGGTGATGACAATGGGGTTTCTCACCACTGCGGAACCCGCTCCGGGGAGAATCGGCTCCTCCGAGTGGCCCGTGTCCCGGCGGTACGCCTGGGTGGTCTTTGCACTGAGTTTCGGACTCCTGCTCTCGGACTACATGTCCCGGCAGGTGCTCAACGCCGTCTTCCCGATGCTGAAGGCCGACTGGGCGCTCTCGGACGCCCGACTGGGCTCGCTCAGCGGCATCGTGGCGCTGATGGTCGGTCTGCTCACCTTTCCCCTCTCGCTGCTGGCCGACCGATGGGGCAGGGTGAAGTCCCTGGTCCTGGCGGCGACGATGTGGAGCCTGGCGACCCTCGGGTGCGCGGTGGCGGCGAGCTACGACCAGATGTTCACCGGTCGGCTCCTGGTCGGCGTCGGTGAGGCCGCGTACGGCAGCGTCGGCATCGCCGTGGTCCTCAGCGTCTTCCCGCGCGCCCTGCGGGCGACGCTCTCCGGGGCCTTCATCGCCGGTGGGGCCTTCGGCTCGGTCCTGGGCATATCCATCGGTGGGGCCGTCGCCCAGGCGTACGGCTGGCGCTGGGCGTTCGGCGTGATGGGCGTCCTCGGCCTGGTGCTCGCCGGCCTCTACGCGACGGTGGTTACCGAGAAGCGGCTGGCTCCCGGATCGGACCCGGCCCCGGGCAAGGTGGATGCGCAGACGCGGGGCCGGATTCGAGTACTCCTCCCGAAGCTGTTCTCCTCCGTCTCGGTGATCAGCGCCTACGTCGGCAGCGGTCTGCAGCTGTTCATCGCGGGCGCGCTCATCGCCTGGCTGCCCAGCTACTTCAACCGCTACTACGACATGCCGACCGCGAAGGCCGGTGCGACCGCGGGCCTCTTCGCCCTGGTGATCGGGATCGGCATGATCGCCGGCGGCATCGTCTCGGACCGGATCAGCCGCCGCTCTCCGATCCGCAAGTGGGCCGTCGCCATCGGCTGCAGCGTGGGCTCCCTCGTGTTGCTGACGACCGCGTTCCGCCTGCCGGCCGGCCCGGTGCAACTGCTGGTACTGGCGATGGGATCCCTGCTGTGCGCCGGTACGGCCGGGCCGGGGGCCGCCATGGTCGCGAACCTGACGCCCGCCGCCATCGCCGCGACGGCGTTCGCCACGCTCACGCTGGCCCAGAGCCTGCTCGGACTGGCCCCCGGCCCCGCGGTCACCGGGATGCTCGCGGACCGGTTCGGTCTGCTGGGCGCGCTCCGGCTCGTCCCGCTCGTGGCGATCGCGGCCACCGTGGCCTTCCTGATCGGCCGCCGCCGGTACGAGCACGATCTCCGCCGCCTCACCGCCCCCGCCGAGACGATGGATCCCAGGGAACCGGAGCCCGTCTCATGACGGGGAACGCGAAGCCGACGATCGTGATCGTTCCCGGCATGCGGGAACACGTCGAGGACCACTGGCAGACCATCGTGGCCAGGCGGCTCGGCGATGCGGGTCGCACCGTCCGCACCGTTCCACCGCTCGTGCGCGACCGGCTCAGCCGTGCCGCCCACGTCACCAACGTGGTCGACGTGATGGCGCAGATCACCGGACCGGTCCTCATCGTCGCCCACAGCGCGGGCGTCATGACCACGGTGCAGTGGGCCCGGCGGCACGACGCGGACGTCCGGGGTGCACTGCTGGCCACGCCCCCTGATTTCGAGACACCGCTGGCGGACGGCTATCCCACTTCCGAAGAGCTGGCGAGGTACGGCTGGACACCGGTGCCCCGGAAACCGCTGCCGTTCCCGAGCATCGTCGTGGCCAGTGCGAACGATCCGCTCGGATCGCCCGAGCGCGTCGCCGGACTCGCTCGGGACTGGGGGAGCAGCCTGGTGGAAATCGGCCGCGTCGGACACCTCAACCCCGCCTCCGGGCACGGTCCGTGGCCCCGAGCCGAGGAACTCATCGAAGCCCTCGAACACGGCTGATGCCGTACAGCACGGGCGCCACCACGCAGGCCCGTGGCAACACGGACACGGACACGGACCCGTCGTGGTCACCCGGTCGCTGCGCCGGGTCGGTCACAGACGGGTCGCCCGGATGATCCAGGTCGCCGAGGCGTAGCGAACGCCGTCGTCGGTCTCGTGGGCGGTGAGGGTGGCTCTCAAGCCGTCGACAGCACGACGCCGGCCTTCGTCATCGAGGCCGCCGAGCATCCAGCCGTGCAGGCCGAGCACGAACCGCTCCGCGTCGGCCGTGTCCTCACCGAACCACATCACCTCGCTGTGCGGCTCCAGCTGGATGTCCGTGAAGCCGGCGGCCCCGAGCACGGTCCGTACGCGCGCGGGGTCGGCCAGCGAGAACGGCCCGGGTGCGTCGTGCGGGGGCGTGGGCAGCGGTCGTCCGGCGGCCAGCGCCTGGGTGAAGGAGCGGAGCCACTCGTTGCCCGCCGGCGATTGCCACACCAACTGCACGAGGCGCCCGCCCGGACGCAGCGCTCCGCCGATGTTGCGGAACGCGGCGACCGGGTCGGCGAAGAACATCGTCCCGGTGCGGCTGACGGCCACGTCGAACGATGCGGGGGAGAAGGCATGGACCTGGGCGTCCGCCTGCACGAAGTCGACGTTGTGCAGCCCCTCGTCCGCCGCTCGCCGCCGGGCCGCCCGCAGCATCGCGGCCGACAGGTCCACGCCCAGTGCCCGTCCGTCGCCTGCCCGCCGTGCGACGTCGCGGGTGGTCTCGCCGGTGCCGCAGCCGATGTCCAGGACGCGGTCGGCGGCGGATACGCCGGCCGTGGCGAGGAGAGGGGTGCGATAGGGGCGCAGCGCGCGATCGAACCGGTCGGCGTGCTCCGCCCAGTACGCGCCTTCCTGCCCGTCCCAGGCTCGGGCCTGCTCGGCGTTGGACGGAGCGACCCGAAGAGTGCTGACCATCGCCACCACCACCTATACGTCAAAAATAGCCATAAATGGACCATTTTGCGCCCGGGGTACCCGCGAGCTCGCACCGCAGATGGACCGCATCCAGCAGTGGCCCGACCGCCCCGCAGATGCCGACCCCGACCCCATCGGAGATCGCCGAGACCCTGCGACGGGCGAGCTGGAGCACGTGAGCGACGGGAGCGACGCCGATCCGCCGACGGGTCGCTGCTACGCGTCTTGTCGAGGGCCTGGCGACGGATGCGGTGCGCGTAGAAACTCCTGGATCTCCGTCGTTCCGGGCTTGTAGCCGTCCGACGTGTCCACGATCAAGGTCGGGGCGGCAATACTGATGGGCTTGAACCGCTCGGGGTCGTAGGTACCGGCTGCCAGGTCGGCGAGGAGGGCCTCGTCACCGTGGGCGGCTCGGTGGCTGTCGATCCGGGCTCGGTCGGTGATCCGCTCGACGATGATCGAAGTGGCCGTGGTGCACCGGATGACGCGGAGGTCTGCGACTTCCACGAGGGGCTCCAGGCCGGGGCGCCAGAGCCTGTCCTGGAAGGCCGCCTCGACGACCAGGGTGACCCCTGCCTGCACGAGGACGGTGATCGCCTTGAAGAAGGCCTCCAGCGTGGGGATGTTGAGGTGGTCGTCGCCGTTGGCCTGGTGATGCCGCACGTTCATCACCATGCCTTGCTTGATCTCGTCGCGAATGACGGCCGGGCATCCCAGGTCTTGGGCGAGGGCGCGGGCGAGCGTGGTCTTACCCGTGGCAGGAGGACCGGTAACGGCGACGATGGTCGGGCGGCCATCCATGGGCAGTACTCCAGGAGAGAGATCGCAGCAGGTCAGGACCGAGATCGGGAGGCGCCTCGCCGCGAGCGGAGGTCGCAGGCGTTGAACCCGGGCTCGTGGTCCACTCTCTCGTGGTCGGCCGGATGAGTACGGGCCATCGAGGCGGCGGGTCGGCGTCTGGGCGGAAGCGGACAGGGATACGTTCATCACGGCCCTCCCCGGTAGACGGTCGACCGTGCCCGGACCAGGCCCCCTGGCACGACCCGTCCGTCCACACGGTCCACATGAACTTCCGCGGTGTCGCTCTCCAGGCGCGGATCCGGCCCGGCCGCCCACCGGCACGTTCGTCCACCGGAACCATCGACGGAACCCCGGTCCATAACCTCGCGTTGGCCGTCCGCTGCGAGGCGCACGGATTCCGTGGCCGGGGGCGCCGGGCGAGCGAGGGCATCCTGCTATCGGACGCCTGATGCCGTGTGGAGCTCGTCCGGGATCAGGCGACGGGACAGTCCGTCCGTAGGGGTGGGCCCTGCGGCGGCGGTGCGTCAGCTCTGTGCGGTGTCGTCGCCCGCTTGGCCGGGGCCCTCGGCTGCGCGTGCCTTCTCGCGCATCTTGCGCACCAGCTCCGCCTTCCGGTCGGCCGCACCCTGGCGGTCGAGGTTGCGGTGCGGACCGTTGTTCTGCCGTTCGGCGCGGGACAGCTTCTTGCGCTGGCCGCCACCCTGGCCCACGGGGTTGTTGATGTTCTTGCTGTCGGTCACGGGTTCTCCCGGTGGTGATGTGAAGTGATCTACGGATTCATCGGTGGGGGTGGGTGCGGCGACGTCGAAGGACGTCAGCAGGCCCATCACGCCCTCACTCGTAGATCGGCCTCTGGAAGAACATGACAAAGACGTTACCCGGTTCCGTCGGTTCCGGAGACCACCCCTTTCGCCGCCCCGGCGCCGGCCGGGCCCTCGGCGGGAGCTGAGGTTCCCCACACGCCTCCCGGGCTTACCGACGGCGGGGACACCCTGCGCACAGTTGCCGGGCGCATCGCCGTCTGGAGCCGCCGCCCGTCGGTAGCACAGCGCCTGGCTGAGACGCGCACGCTGCTGACGGGCATCGAGTCCACCTCGGCCGCCCCCCCCGTGCTGTTACGTCGTCACGACCGCCGCGGCCTGCGCGGCTGGGCCCAGCGCGTTGAGATGTTCCACACGGAGGACCGCCTTGATCGCCGTGCAGACCTCATCACGGCTGCCCCCTGCGGCTCGGAGTCGTCGGTGAAGGGGCGGTGTCGGGCGAGACCGTTGACGACGCGGCTCGTGGGGAAGGACAGCCGTCCCACGGGGACGACCCGTTCACCCCAGGCGGAGAGCGGTGCGGGCAGGGGCAGGTGATGCTTGGCCGCACTCGCACCGATCGTCTCCAGTGCGTCGAGCAGGGCCTGCCACTCCTGGGCCTGGACAGCAGTCATGTTCGGGTCGGCGATGCTGGACCAGCGGTTGTCCTTCGGGTTCCGCTGTGGCCTGAGGGAGGTGCGGAACTCCGCCCAGGAAGTGGCGGGGAGGGTGATCGTGGCGGATCGCGGTGAGCAGGCCGTAGCTGTTCGCCAGGCGTTTGACCGCGCGCGGGGTGGACACCGGCAAGGGCGGGCCGAGCAGCTCCAGGAGAGCCAGTTCGTCGGCTTCGAGGACGAGCGGATCGACGCGCTCGACGACAGGCGCCTCGGGCAGGATGACGCCGAACATGTCCGTGTCGATGTCCGCTCTCCCGGCCCCGGCCGGAGAATCGGCCCGATCCGCCTGTTTCGAGCCCGGGCTCGGGACCGCACCGTCTGCGTCAGCAGTCGTCCGTCCTGTCCCGGGGACCGGTACGGCCGGTCGCCGGCGGGGCTGACGAGGGTGTGCGGCACGCTCCGGTAACCGTCGGGGTCCAGGGGCGGCAGGGCCAGGACCACCTGGAAGATCTTCTCCCACAGCTCCTTGTCGTCCGGGTCGACCAGGCCCGGCTGCTCGACCGTGCCGCCGGTCGGAACTCTTCGGCTGCTCGCCCGAGGGGGCGGCGAGCAGCTGCCCCATGTTCTCGAAGTCCTTGCGGATCTGCGTCATCACCCCGAGCCTGCCGAGGTAGTCCCCGGAGGCGAACCGGTCGCTCGGCGACCTCGGCTGCGGACTCCCGTTGGACGGCCTGCCGGGCGAGGATCTGCATGGCCCTCTCCCATGTCGCGTTCGTCCGGTCGAGGTAGGAACGCAGGCGCGAAAGCCACCCGCTTGCCACGAACAGGAGGCCGAAGAGACCCGGAACGAGCGCCCCGAGCCACAGCCCCGGACGCCCCCGGACGATTCCGTAGGTGGCCATCGTGGTAGTCGCCACGAATGCGATGAAGGCGAGAAGGCCCAGGGGCGTGCGGCTCATCCGCCACAATGCGTGGATGGTGAGCTGCACTGCCGCCGTTGCCCCGACGGCATGCTGGTAGGTCTCCTTGGCATCCGCAGAGAGCAGTTGCAGGGCCGCCCGCTGTTCCGAGGCGAGGTCTTCCCACGCTTTCTCCGGCTTGCGCAGCGCGTGCTTCAGCGTCTCGTGACGCTCCCGGGCAGCGGCGCGGTCCGCTCTGCCTTCGGCCCCTCGGCGAACCCGACCGGCACGGACGAGGACCGGCGGACCGGGCGTGCTCCGGATGCGATATCGCGCCGCCCCCGCGAGAATTGGAGTACCGGAAGCCTGAGTGACGCCTGCGGCCGATGCAGCCCGATGCCGACGCGCGGACGAGACACGGCTGGGGCGGTCCGGCCCGGGGCTCGGGGTGCGGATCAGACCGAAGATCTCTCGGAAGGCTCCGAGATGTCCGTGCTGTTCTTCGATGTCGGGGCAACGCTCGCCAACGTGACGTTCGAGGACGACGGCTCGTCGAGCTACCGCCCCCGTGCGCGCCTCATCGAAGCAGCGGATTCCTTTGCGCCGGTGTGCAACGGCATCACTGTGCCGGGTGCCGAACCGCTCGTCGCCGTGCGCCGCGCGCGGCCGCCTCCGCCGGGGACAGCATCGTCGGCGTCTTCCGGACGAACGTGATCGCGGGCCGCCGGAACGGCGAACGCACGAGGGAGATCCACGCGGGGGCCCGGCGGTGTCGACAGGCCTCACGCTCGACCGGCTCCGCAGAGCACCACGCTCGCAGGACTTTGAGAA
This sequence comes from Streptomyces nojiriensis, assembly GCF_017639205.1. Classification (NCBI taxonomy): domain Bacteria; kingdom Bacillati; phylum Actinomycetota; class Actinomycetes; order Kitasatosporales; family Streptomycetaceae; genus Streptomyces; species Streptomyces nojiriensis. The sequence goes on from NZ_CP071139.1 coordinate 8,092,801, forward strand.
CTCGACAGCGGGAAGCAGGTGGTGAGCATGACTACGTTGATCGACAAACGGGACATGACCTACGACCGTTTCGAAGAGGTCGCCGGGTCCGACGGCTTCCTCGCCGACACCGCGCGGGAAGTCGTCGATTCCGACAAGGTGAACCGGTTCACCGGGCACCTGGGTGAGCTGCGCGCCGACGGCGCCCCGGCCTTCGAAAGCCGGCACTCGGCCGTACCGGAGGACGCACCCGACAGCTTCTACATCAACCGGGCCAAGGAGTACGTCGAATCCGTCTCCGGGGCGATCGGGTTCGCGGCCGACGAGCCGGCGGAGTTCCAGGCCGACCCTTCGGTGACGGCGACCAGTACGGGCATGCGCAGCGTGAGCCTTCAGCAGATGCTCAACGGCATCGAGGTGTGGGGCATGTCGCCCAAGGTGTGGCTGCTGGACGACGGCACTGTCGAGCGGGTCGTCGGCGACACGGCGAGCCTCTCGGCCGACCTCCCGGTCACGCCCGTGGTCTCCCCGGAGACCGCCCTGGCCGTGGCGGCGGCGAAGGCCGCCGAGGCGGTCACGCTCGAAACGCCGTTCGGGACGGACGAGCTCCCGGCCCTCGACGTATCCCAGGGCTTCCGGCGCCTGTCGGCCCAACCCGGGAACAACCAGCCGATGACCTTCTCCAACGGCCCGTTCGAGGAAGCCGTCCCGGCCCGGCTCGTGTACCTCTACATGGGCAAGGAGGCACGATTGGCCTGGTTCTTCACCTTCTCGAGGAAGAACCTGGTCGTCCAATACCATGCCTTCGTCGAGGCTGCCGGGCAAGGCGTCGACGCCGAGGCCCCGGAGATCCTCTACTTCTACGACGCGACCAACCACGTGGTCGCCGGTACCGTCTTCAAACACAACCCGAACGAGGGAGCCCTCGTCCAGGTCACCTTCCCGCCGCCGCTGGCCGACTATCCGACGCTGGTGCCCGCAGGACTGCCCGAGGGTTTCCCGGGTGCCTGGACCAGCCCGACCAACGGGAGCGTGGCGACCGAGGGAAACAACGTGCGCGCGCTCGGGGGGAACCGTCTGCCGTTCGAGGTCCAGGTCGGTCCGGGCGACGGCATCACCGTCTTCAACCCGTTGGCGAACAGTCCCGAGCAGCTGGTCACCAGCATCTTCTACTTCTGCAACTACATGCACGACTTCTTCATGATGCTCGGCTTCACGGAGGAGTTCGGCAACTTCCAGAAGGTGAACGTCACGGGGCGCGGCAAGGGCGCGGACCCGGTCAACGCCTTCGCGATTCCGGTCGAGATAGACGGCACGGCGACCATGGGCACCCGGGCCGACGGCCTGGCCGCCGAGATGAACATGGGCCTGGTCGAGGGGACGAACCGGCACACCGCGCTCGACGCCGACGTCGTCTTCCACGAGTTCTGCCACGGGGTGAGCAACCGCCTCGTCGGCGGCCTGGCGGACGCGAACGGTCTGCGGGAACAGCAGTCGGGGTCGATGGGTGAGGGCTGGGGCGACTTCTTCGCGCTCAGCATCGTCAACTTCTCGCGAGCCCAGGAGCGTACGGTCCTCGGGAACTGGGTGGTCAACGACCCCGGCGGCATCCGGAACCGGCCTTACGACAGCCAGTACCCCGGCACGTTCGCGCACATCGGCCTAGGAAGGGGCCAGGTCCCCGGCAATCCGGACCTGAACTACCGGGAGGTCCACAACGTCGGCGAGATCTGGTGCGCCACGCTCATGGAACTGATCCGCAAGACCTCCGCCGCGCTCGACAGCAAGGAACGGGGGTACCGGGTGACCTGGCAGGCCGTTGTGGACGGCATGAAGCTCACCCCGCGCAACCCGTCGTTCCTCGGCGCCCGCGACGCGATCCTGCGTGCCCTGAGGGCGATGGAGGGCGGATCGCTGACCAGCGCCGAGTACGCGGCCGTCCGCACCGGAGCCTGGGAGGCGTTCGCGCGATTCGCCATGGGCTTCGACGCCGTCGCCACCAACGCGTCCTTCAACGGTTGCCAGGGCGGCGTGGCCATGCCCCCGCCCGGATCCCAGGATTAGCAACGCGCCTGTCCATCCCTCGTGCCGGCCACTCCTGGAGTGGCCGGCACGAGGGATGGACAGGCGGATGGACAGGTGGGCGGGCGGGGTCCTCGGCTCAGGGCCAGGCACCTGCGAAGTCGATCTCCTCGGCCCACTCCGGGTGGTCTATCAGCGGATTGCGGTTGCCCTGCATCTCGGCTATCGCAGCGTTGCGGTGCTGCTCGTAGAGATCCACCGGATGGTCCTTGTGCCAGTTCAGCAGCAGCTCGAGGCCGGTCCGCTGGAGTTCGCGCGCCTCGTCGCCGATCTCGCCGGGATAACGGAGCAGGAAGTAGAGCGTCGCCCTGGCGACCGGCCCCTTGCCGTTCGAGGGCTCGAACTTGCCCGGCTCCCGGCGCCCGCAGCCCTCCATGACGACCTCGTTGAAGTCCGGGAAGTCGAAGTAGGGGATGTTCCCGCGGAAGCTGTTGCACGGGGGCTCGCAGGCGAAGAGATGGTGCAGGTCCCCGCGCATGGGCTCCTTCTTGGCGAACCAGGACTGGGGTACGACGTGTTCGCAGTTGAAGGGCAGCGACGCCTCCAGGAGGTCGAGCTGGGCTTCGACGGCCTCCGGGCCGGGCGCACTCTCGTGGAGCATGAACTCCTGCCAGCGTCCGATCCGGGCGGCCTCCACCGCCGCGTCGGCCTCGATGAGTTCCTGCGGAGTGAAGTCCTGGCCCGAGTAGATGCTGCGGAGCTTCTCGTCGGGGTGCAGGTCCACAAACGGGTAGAGCAGACGCATCGGCTTGTACGCCGGCCGGCGCTCGTGCGTGGACTCCAGATGCTCCGTGAGCGCGAGGCGCAGGCTCGTGGGATTGCCGACGTGAATGCCCGCGTAGTAGGCGTCGCGTGCCACCCGGTCCGCGGCCTCGTCGAAGTAGGGACGGGAGCTGAAGGCCGCGAGGTTGACCATGGCGGCTGCCAGGTCCCGCTCGGCGGGCGACTGACCGTCGATGCTTCCGATTCCGGCCGGCAACCCCACGTACGAGGGGGTGGTCGCACGCTGCGCCGGTCCCGCGGCAGGTGACGGGGCCGGGGGCTGCGGCGCGTTGGCGTCGAGGCTGACGCTGATGTGCAGGGGGACGCTCCAGCGGACCGATCCCGGCGTGGCGTGCTGCCCACCGTCCCCGTCGATCGTTGCGCTCTGCGGCGCGGTGCCGTTCGTCCGGTCCGTCAGGACCGTCGGGGGAGTGACTTCCACGGGGTGCAGGGACGAGCCGACCGCGAACAGTTCCGCGCGGAGCGCTGCGGCGGCGCCGGACAGGGGGACCTGCTGGATCGCGCCGAGGACGCGGCTGACCCGCACGCCCTCATTGGCCTTCCAGTCCACCCGGTGCTCACCCATGCTCGGTTGCCAGGGCGTTCCGTCGACGGCCAGTACGTTGCCGTCGCGGTCCTTTCGGGGAGCGCCCGCGTGGTGCAGTGCCACGACCTCCCACTGGTCGTTGAGCACCGGAGCGCCCGAGGAGCCGTGCGCCGTGTCGGCCGAGTAGTGCAGGTAGTCGTCCAGCACGTCCACGATCTGGTTGTCCCGGAGGGCGAGTTGCTTGGGCTCGCCGTTGGGGTGCTGGATGATGTTGACCAGTTCCCCGATGACGGCCTTGCCCCGGGCTTCCTTGAGCGGCAGTCTCCCGAAGGACGCCAGCGGCTGACCGTCCCGGGAGCGGGCGGATACCGCGACCACGGTGAAATCGAGGTCACGGTGGGTGACGAAGAAGCTCTGCGGATCGAGCTGGAAGACGACCGGAACGAGCGGCAGCCCGTCCAGGCCCGCCTGGAAGTTGAACTCGACAACTCCGGCGGCCGCCTCCTCGGCGGAGCCCAGCACGTGGTTGTTCGTCATCAGCAATGAGGGGGACACCAGGAAACCCGTTCCCTGGTGGGACGACCCGGGATTCCGGACGGTTATTCGGCCGACCGAGCGGGCGGCGAGGTAGCCGCCTTCGAGGTAGTCGATTCCGATGAGATCGTTGCGGCCCATGAACCGTTCAAGCGTCAACAGGTCGGTACTGACCAGCTCGCGGTCCAGATCCAGGCTGGTACCGGTCGTGGCGGTCGCCGGTGTCCGCTCGATCGCCGCGGCCATAGCCCAGTCGACGCCCAGGCGGTTCAGCCTGCTGCTGACCCGTTCCCGGGTGTCGGCGTAGAGGATGCCGTGCTGCTCGAGCGCCTCCCGATGGCCTTCACGCTCTCCGGTACGGCCTGCGTAGCGCCGACCGGCATCCTCCATCTGCTCCAGGAAACCCTTGTCGACTTGTGACAACTGCCCCACTGTCATATCGGCTCGCCTCCTCGGCGGCACTCTTCATGCTCAGATGTCAGGATTCCTCCCCTCATTTCAGTATGGGCACAGGGGCCAGGGTGCCGCTCAGCCGAACAGGGGGGCGCTCCGGAGTGGTTGCTGCGTCAATTTCTCGCCGCGGTCGGTCCACGGTGAGCCAGCCAGCCAGCCAGCCGGCCCGGCCCGGCGTAGGTACCCCATCCGGGTGCCGACGCCCCGGACCGTGCAGCACCGGCCCCGTGCTGATCAGTACGGCCAGGACCAGCCCGCGACGTCCGGCAGGTCGGTGCCGTGTTCGCGGATCCGGTCGTGGTGGTGGATGCGCCGGTCGGCCATGGCCTGGCGCAGCCCTTCGGCGCGGGTCGCGAGGCCGGGTACGCGGTCGATGACGTCCATGACGAGCCGGAAGCGGTCCATGTCGTTGCGCACGACCATGTCGAAGGGGGTGGTCGTGGTGCCGGACTCCTTGTAGCCGCGGACGTGCAGGTGGGGGTGGCCGGTCCGGCGGTAGGCGAGGCGGTGGATGAGCCACGGGTAGCCGTGGTAGGCGAAGACCACCGGCCGGTCGGTGGTGAAGAGGGCGTCGTACTCGGGGTTCGTCATGCCGTGGGGGTGTTCCTCGTGGGGCATCAGCCGGGCGATGTCGACGACGTTGACGACGCGGACGGCCAGCGAGGGGAGGTGTTCGCGGAGCAGGGCCGCTGCGGCCAGCACCTCCATGGTGGGTACGTCGCCGGCGCAGGCGAGGACGACGTCCGGTTCGCGGGAGCCGTGGTCGGTGCCCGCCCACTCCCAGATGCCGGCGCCGCGCGTCACGTGGGTGCGGGCCTCGTCGATGGGCAGCCAGTCGAAGCAGGGCTGTTTGCCGGCGACGATCACATTGACCTGGTCGCGGCTGCGCAGGGCGTGGTCGGCCACGGCGAGCAGGGTGTTGGCGTCCGGCGGCAGGTAGACCCGTACGACCTCGGGGCTCTTGTTGAGGACGTGGTCGACGAAGCCGGGGTCCTGGTGGGAGAAGCCGTTGTTGTCCTGGCGCCAGACGTGGGAGGTGAGCAGGTAGTTGAGGGAGGCGATCGGCGCGCGCCAGGACAGTTCGCGCGAGGTCTTCAGCCACTTGATGTGCTGGCCGACCATCGAGTCGACGATGTGGGCGAAGGCCTCGTAGGTGGAGAAGAGGCCGTGGCGGCCGGTGAGGAGGTAGCCCTCCAGCCAGCCCTGGCAGACGTGTTCGGAAAGGATCTCCATGACCCGGCCGTCGCGGGACAGGTTCCGGTCCGTGGCCTCCGTGCTGCCCTGCCAGGCCTTGCCGGTGGCTCCGTACAGGTCGTCCAGCCGGTTGGAGGCGGTCTCGTCCGGACCGACGACCCTGAAGTCCCGGCGCCCGGCCGTGTCCCGCATGATCTGCGTGAGGAAGCGGCCGAGGACGCGGGTCGGTTCGTGGAGGGTGCTGCCCGGTTCGGCGACGGGGACGGCATGCGCCTCGAGCGCGGGCAGGGGGAGCGGCCGCAGCAGGCGGCCTCCGTTCGCGTACGGCACGGCGCCCAAGCGGCGCTCGCCTTCCGGGACACAGGCCAGGACCCGCGCCGTCGGGTGGCCGTCGGCGTCGAAGAGCTCCTGCGGCCGGTACGAGCGCAGCCAGTCCTCCAGTTGCCGCAGGTGTGCCGGGTTCTCGCGTACCCCGGCGAGCGGGACCTGGTGGGCCCGCCACGTGCCCTCGACCGGGTCGCCGTCGACGGACACCGGGCCGGTCCAGCCCTTGGGCGTACGCAGGACGATCACCGGCCAGCGCGCGTACCCCCGTCCCGGGTCGGTGCCCGCCGCCCGTGCCTCCTGCTGGATCACGGCGATGCGGTCCACGGCGTGGTCCAGCGCGCGGGCCATGGCGTGGTGCACCTGGGCGGGGTCGTTGCCGGTCACGTACAGCGGGTCGTGCCCGTAGCCGCGCAGCAGCGCGTCGAGCTCGGCCTCGGGGATCCGTGACAGCACGGTCGGATTGGCGATCTTGTAGCCGTTCAGGTGCAGGATCGGCAGGACCGCGCCGTCGTGGACCGGGTCGAGGAACTTGTTCGAATGCCAGGAAGCGGCGAGCGGGCCGGTCTCGGCCTCGCCGTCGCCGATGACGCAGGCGACCAGCAGGCCGGGGTGGTCGAAGGCGGCTCCGTAGGCGTGGGAGAGGGCGTATCCCAGCTCCCCGCCCTCGTGGACGGAACCGGGGGTCTCCGGCGCCACGTGGCTCGGCACGCCGCCGGGGAAGGAGAACTGCCGGAAGAGCTTGGCCATGCCGCCGGCGTCGCGGCCCACGTCCGGCCAGGTCTCGCTGTACGTCCCCTCCAGCCAGGAGTTGGCGAGGACGGCGGGTCCGCCATGGCCCGGGCCCCAGACGCACAGGGCTTCCAGCGAGCGTTCCCTGATGACGCGGTTGAGATGGGTGTGCACCAGGTTCAGGCCGGGCGAGGTGCCCCAGTGGCCCAGCAGCCGCGGCTTGATGTGCTCCGGCCGAAGCGGTTCGGCCAGCAGCGGGTTGCCCATGAGGTAGATCTGGCCGACAGCCAGGTAGTTGGCGGCGCGCCAGTGGGCGTCCAGTTCCGAGATCGAATACGCGGTCAACGCGGTCATGTCCGCTCCTGCGTGCGAGGGTCCGGGACGTTCGTCGACTGAGCCGATGCCGACACCCTGCGCCCCGCCAGGGCACGGCCGACAGGGGAGGACCGGCCCTCGGGGAGGGACGGTCGGCCCTTATCCGCACCTGCCGGGCCCCGGGAGAGTGGGTCCCGGTGGCGCCCGGTCCTCCCCGGCCGGCGCCACCCACCCCTGCCGGCGAACCCGATGCCCCGCGCATCAGTACGGAGGACAGACCTGTGAAGAGCACCCTCGTCGTCGGAGTGGACGGTTCAGCCGAGAGCCGGGCCGCTGCCGACTGGGCCGCGCGGGAAGCCGTGCGCCGCGACATGCACGTGCACGTGGTCCACGCCTGGCTGTGGCAGCCGCTCGCCGTCCCGGTCGTCCAGGACCGAGGCACCGAGGCCCGCCGGGCCCGGGAGATCCTGGAGGAGACGGAGGCCCAGCTCACGCGTCGGCACCCGCGGCTCTCGCTCTCCGCGGAAGTGGTGCCGGACGTTCCCGTGCCGGCTCTGCTGCGCGCCGCCAAGGAAGCGGAGATGCTGGTGCTCGGCACCCGCGGGCACGGCGCGCTGGCGGGCTTCCTGCTGGGCTCCTGCGGGCAGCAGCTGATCGCCTCCGCCGAGTGCCCCGTCGTCTCCGTCCGGGCCCGGGACGGCGAGCCGGTGTACGGGGGCGCCGAGGGCCCGGTCGTCGTCGGGCAGCAGGGCGGCGTGGAGGAGTCCGCCGAGGTACTGCGCTTCGCCTTCGAGGCGGCCGCGGCGCGCAAGGTCCCGCTCCGCGTGGTCCGGGCCTGGAGCCTGCCCCCGGTCTACGGGTACAGCCCCGGCTCGATGTGGATCGCCGAGCAGTTCGCCGGTCTGGAGCCGTTCGAGGAGGCCGCGCTGGACCAGGCACTGGAGCCGTGGCGGCCGAGGTTCCCGGAGGTGGAGGTCGTCGCGCACGTGGAGCGGGGCAGCGCCGGCCACGTGCTGTTGTCCGAAGCCTCGGACGCCCGGCTGGTCGTCGTCGGCCGCCGGGTCCGCGAGTCGGCGGTGGGTACGCGGATCGGGTCGGTGGCCCATGCCGTGCTGCACCACGCGGCCTGCCCCGTCGCCGTCGTCCCGCACCACTGACCACCGGGCGGACGGAGGGCCGGCGGCGGGCGGACGGCGAAGCCGGGCACGCGATCGTACGGCGTGCCCGGCTCTTCCCGCGGACGGCTCCTACTCGGCGGCCGGGGCCGGGTGCCGGCCGGGCGGGGTCAGCGCGTGACTGGCGATCACCGCGGCCTGGACGCGCCGTTCCACGCCGAGCTTGACGAAGAGCCGCGAGATGATGTTCTTGACGGTCTTCTCCGCGAGGTACAGCCGCTGGCCTATCTCCCGGTTGGTGAGACCCTCGCTGACCATGAGGAGGATCTCCTTCTCCCGGTCCGTGAAGCCGGGAAGCCCCGGGGCCCGCTCCTCCTTGGGTACGTCGCCGCGCATGCGGGCCATCAGCCGCGTGGTGGCCCCGGGGTCGAGCATCGACTGGCCGGCGGCCACCGTCCGGACGGCGGTCACGAGGTCGGTGCCGGTGATCTGCTTGAGCACGTAGCCCGAGGCCCCCGCCATCACGGCGTCCAGCAGCGCCTCCTCGTCGTCGAACGACGTGAGCATCAGGCAGGCCAGTTCGGGCATCCGCGAGCGCAACTCCCGGCACACGCTCACCCCGTCGCCGTCCTGGAGCCGTACGTCCAGGATCGCGACCCGGGGGCGCAGGGCGGGGATGCGGACCAACGCCTGTTCCGCCGTACCCGCTTCACCGACCACGGTCAGGTCGGGCTCGGCGTCCAGCAGGTCGTGCACCCCCCGGCGTACGACTTCGTGGTCGTCGAGCAGGAAGACACTGATGGGCTCCGCCGCGGGGGAGGGGACAGAGGGGACACCGCTGCCGGTCATGACGCAACTCCTTCGCCTGGGTCCGTCCTTGACGCACGAACACCGGCATCCTGCCTCCCGTACGGCCGGACGGACAGGGCCGATCGGCCCCCATCGGCCAAGTGCCGTGCGCGGCAAGGACGGTCGGAGCTTCCGGAAGAAGGGACCTTCGGCCCTGTCCGCAGGACCTGCCGGGCCTTCCCGGCGCACGCGGCACCGGATGAACTGAGGGCGCACGGGGAACGGCGCGACTCGACGGAGCCGCACGCAGCGCGGAGGACACCATGGCGACCGCCTTGATCGACCTGAAGACCGTGGGCCGGGACGACCACGGCCTGAGAATCGCCCTCGCCGGAGAGCTCGACTTCTACACGGCCGGGCAAGTGGCGCCGCGCCTCGGCGAGTTCGCCCGATCCGGCCACCGCAACCTCGTCCTGGACCTGTGCGGCCTCTCCTTCTGCGACAGCGCGGGCATCGACCTCTTCGTCCGGCTGCATCGCCGCTGCCGCGCGGAGGGAACGCGGCTCCTCCTGTGTGACGTGCCGCCCCTGGTGGTGAAGTCCATGCGGGTGCTCGCTGCCGACCGCGACCTGCAGCTCGTCGTCTTGTGAAGGGCACACCATGGATCAGGAAGCCTTACGGCGCCCCGGCGGTCGGACCGGTGACATGACCGCCGCCCGGCACATGCGGGAGCTGGACAGGGCCGACGCCCTGCGACTGCTGTCGACGGTGTCACTGGGACGCATCGTCTTCACGCAGCACGCCCTGCCCGCCGTCCGGCCGGTCAACCACCTCGTCGAGGGCGAGGACGTCATCGTCCGGATCCACGACGGCGGGGCGCTGGCCTCCCTGGCGGCACCCGCCGACGCCCCCGGCGTGGTGGTGGCCTACGAAGCGGACGACATCGACCCCGTCACGCACCTCGGCTGGAGCGTTGTCGTCACCGGCTACGCGAGGGTGGTGGTCGACACCGACGAGGTGGACCGGTACGCGCACCTGCTACGCCCCTGGGTGGCCCGCCCGATGACCAGCGCCCTGCGGATCCACCCCGACCTCGTCACCGGATTCCGGCTGGAGGCGGACCCGACGCGGCTGGTGTCGGCGGTCCGGGGCTGACAGCGGACCGGCCCCGGTCGGCCCCGGTCCGCTCCGGTCCGCTCCGGTCCTCAGCTCCCGGTGTGGAGGGGCGCCCGCCAGACGAGCCTGGTGCCCCCCTCGTCGGGAATCTCGTGGGTGAAGGACCCGCCCAGGCTCCGCGCCCGCTCGTCGAGGTTGCGCAGGCCGCTCCTGCGCCCCTGGGCCGGCAGGCCCTTCCCGTCGTCCGACACGGTCAGCATGATCTCGCCCTGGCCGGCCTTGAGGGTCACGCCGACCCGGGTGGCCTGCGCGTGGCGGGCGGCGTTGCTGAGGAGTTCACCCAGTACGGCCATGACGTGGTCGGCCAGCTGCGGTGTCACGTCGGTGTCGAGCAGGCCCTCCATGCTCAGGCGCGGCGGGAGACGGAGGGTGGTGGCCGCGTCGCCGACGGCCCGGGCGGCGCGTGCGCGCAGACCGGGGTCGCTCTCGCGGTCCTTGGTGCGGAGTCCGAAGATCGTCGACCGGATGATCTTGATTGTTTCGTCCAGGTCGTCGACCGCCCGGCCGACCCGTTCGGCGGCTCCCTCGTGCTCGACGAGCCGGGCGGCGCTCTGCAGGGTCATGCCGGTGGCGAAGAGCCGCTGGATGGCCAGGTCGTGCAGGTCACGGGCGATCCGGTCGCGTTCCTCCAGCAGGGCTATCTGCTCGGCGTCCCGGCGCCGCTCCGCCAGTTCCAGGGCGAGAGCGGCCTGACCCGCGAAGGCGACGAGGGGCTCCAGCTCGCCCTCGCCGAACGCCGGTTCCCCCGCCGCGCGCGCGAGCAGCAGCACGCCCCGGCTCTCGCCCCCCGCGGTGCCCAACGGGACGGCCACGGCGGGCCCCGGTACGCCCTGCACCTGGGCCTCGGCCGGGTAGCGTCCGTCGGCCGAGGGCAGCACGGCCGTGACGGGCTTGCCGGCCTGGTGCGCCGCCCCCGAGAGCGTGCCGGCGAAGGGTACGACGAGGCCCTGCCGCGCGCTCGCGTCCGAACCGGCCGCCAACTCCACGACCAAGCCGTCGATGCCGGCCACGGGCATGGCGATGTCCGCGAGGCGGGCCGCGGTGATCTCCTGTGCGCGGCGGGCGATGAGCTCCAGCACCGCCGGGCGCGAACTGCCGGACAGCAGGCTCTCGGTGATCTCCGCATTGGCCTTCAGCCAGCGCTGCTGGCGCTGCGAGTCCTCGTAGAGCCGCGCGTTGTCGATCGCCACGCCCGCGGCCACCGAGAGGGTGGAGATCACGGTCTCGTCCTCGGTGTCGAAGTCGAGCCCGCCCCGCTTGTCGGTCAGGTAGAGGTTGCCGAACACCTCGTCGCGGACCCGGATCGGCACGCCGAGGAAGGTACGCATGGGCGGGTGATGGGCCGGGAAGCCGTAGGACGAGGAGTGCGCGCCGAGATCGGTGAGGCGCAGGGGCTCCGGGTGGTGGATGACCTCCCCGAGCAGACCGTGGCCGGCCGGCAGGGGGCCGATCCCGGTGATCTGTTCGTGCGTGAGTCCCACCGTCAGGAACTGGGCGAGCGTGCGGCCGTCGGGTCCGATCACCCCCAGGGCGCCGTACTCGGCGTCGACGAGCAGCGCGGCCGCCTCCACGATCCGCCGGAGCACCTGGGCGAGGTCCAGCTCCCGCCCCACCGACACGACGGCCTCCAGGAGGCTGTGCACCCGGTCGCGGGTGCCGCGCACGGCGTCGATCCGCACTTGGAGCTCGTCCAGCAGCTCGTCCAGCCGCATCCTCGGTACCCGGGTCAACGGATTCCCCACACCCACGCGCTTTCCCCTCCGGTGGCTCGCTCGGTTGCCCGATCCACGGTCAGCGTATCGACACGCCCGGGCTCGATGGGCGTCGTTGCGCAGGGATGTCCACTGTGACTGACTTGATCGAAACGCCGGACGACGACGGGGAGGAGATGCCATGGGTCTGAAGAAGGCGGTCTACGAGGACGAGCTGCTGCGGCTCCAGACGGAACTGATCAAACTCCAGGAGTGGGTGCGTGCGGAAGGTGCCCGTCTCGTCGTCGTCTTCGAAGGGCGCGACGCGGCGGGCAAGGGAGGCACGATCAAGCGGGTCGCGGAACACCTCAACCCCCGCGTGGCACGCATCGCGGCCCTGCCGAAGCCGACGGAGCGGGAGCGCACCCAGTGGTACTTCCAGCGCTACGTGGAGCACCTGCCCGCCGCCGGCGAGATCGTCCTGTTCGACCGCAGCTGGTACAACCGGGCCGGGGTCGAGCACGTCATGGGCTTCTGCACGCCTGCGCAGCACCGGCTCTTCCTGCGCCAGTGCCCGGTGTTCGAGCACATGCTCGTGGAAGACGGGGTCCTGCTCCGCAAGTACTGGTTCTCCGTCAGCGACGCGGTGCAGGAGGAGCGCTTCCGTCGCCGCACGCAGGACCCGCTGCGGCGGTGGAAGCTCTCCCCGATGGACCTGGAGTCCCTCACCCGCTGGGAGGCGTACTCCCGGGCCAAGGACGAGATGCTCGTCCACACGGACACGGTGGACTCCCCGTGGTACGTGGTGGAGAGCGACGACAAGCGCAGCGCGAGACTCAACATGATCGCCCACCTGCTGTCCTCGCTTCCCTACGCGGATGTGGCGCTGCCGTCGCTCACCCTGCCGCCCCGTCCCCCGTCGACGGGTTACCAGCGCCCGTCCAAAGAGCTTCAGAACGCCGTTCCCGACCATGCGGCCACGCTCGGGAAGGACTGAAGCGCGGCGTTGGACGCGCCTGCGGAAAGTGGGAGATTCCCGATTCGGCCAGTGCGCATCTGTTTCGCGCCGGTTCGGGCGGATCCGGCTGTCGGGTTGTCCGGTAAGTGCTGTGCTGGAGGGGCTGCGCCCGTCGGGGCGAGCGTCGGACAGCGCAAACAGGGGGTCTTCAGCGATGGCTTCTCTGCACTACGAAGTACTCACCGATCCGGCTCCGCTCCAGGTGCCGGTCGCGGGCGAGGAACGCCAGGGATCGGTCTACGTCATCGTCTCCAATCCGACCATGGACGAGGTGATCTGGTACTCCATCGAGATACGAGTGCCCTGCGGCCAGGCGGACGGTGATCTGACGGCACATCCGAAGACGATCACCGCGCGGGTCGAGCGGAACACGGCGACGAAGAACGGGGAGGAGCCGATCGTCGCCTGGGACGACAGCACGGGCGTCCTCACCGTGACCGCCCGGCCGAACACGCTGTTCCAGGAGGCCGGTTCCATGGCCCTGGTCCTGGACGGCTTCCCCGTCTCCAGCGCATCGGGACTGGTGCTGCTGCGCGTGACGGAGAGGGCGGCGAACGGCGCCAGGGTGCAGAAGAACCCGGTGACCTTGAGCCTCCTGAAGCAGCTGCCGAAGGTGCCGCGCAACTTCCGTGCGAAGCGGTCCCTGGTGGCCGGCGGCCAGGACGTCGTCCTGCAGTGGGACGGACCCGACACCCTCACCTACCGGATCCAGGGTCCGGAAGGCACCTCGGAGGCGGTTGCGCCGAGGCAGGGCACGACCGGCTGGCAGTGGTCGCCGACGGCGGGCCAGGACCCGAAGCGGGACGCCACGTACACCCTGATCGCCACCTCCCCGGGCGGGCAGCAGCCCGGGTACTTCCTCACCACGACCGTCCACCTGCGCAGCCCCGAGTTCGAGGGCGTCACCGCGACGACCGGTATCCACAGCCCCTGGGTCGAGGGCACGACGGACCGGGGCCGGATCGTCTTCACCGCGCAGGGGGCCCAGATCCGCGACGCCGCCGACGGCCTCGGGACCCTCTCCGCCGCCAGGGCCGACGTCGACACCGTGACGGCGGCGTGGGTCCGGGGGCGCGAGAGCGACGCCGGGTGGATCCGGTTCCCGTCCGACGGGATCAGGGTCGGGCGCGGCGGTGGAGACGACTTGGGAACCGTCACGGCCGACAAGATCGGCGTGCACGGCATCAACACCCAGTGGGTGGGGGACCGGGACTCGGGCAAGGGATGGGTGGAGTTCCCGCAGTCGGGAGTGAACGTCCGCAAGGACGGAAAGCAGGACTGGGGAACCGTCGCCGCTGACCTGGCGGACCTGAACGGCATCAACACCAAGTGGGTGCAGGGCCGCACGGCCGCCGACGGATGGATCGAGTTCCCTGCCTCCGGGATGAACGTGTTCCAGGGCGCCGGGAGCCGCCAGTGGGGGACCGTCGCGGCCGACAAGGCGGACCTGAACGACGTGGTCACCCACCGGGCCCAGGTCAGGGAACGTCTCACCCTGCAGGGCGGGCTGACCGTCGACAACGTGCTGGAGACGCAGGACGGCCCGCCACGGCTGATCGTCCACGGCCGCCTGGATGCCGAGGGCGAGGTGAAGGCCGACCGCACGGTCACCGTCACCGGAGACCTCACCACCGTCGGCATGCTGCGCGTTCAAGGTGAGTCGCGCCTGCAGGGGAAGGTGAACGCCGGCGCGCACCTGTCGGTCCGTAACGGTGGCGCCTGGATCATGCACACGAACGACGGGAAGGTGGCGATCAACGGCGACCTGCGCGTCCACGGGGCGTTCCGCTCCGATTCCTGACCACGCTGTCGAGCAGACGTCCCCCCGCCGGGCTTTGCGCCACTACGGACTTCCCCCGGCCGGGGGAAGTCCGGACGGCCTCCGGGGATCCGGACGGACCCCGCGGACGGCTCGTCGGGACCGCAAACCAGGCTCCTGGGTTGCGGGGTTACTTGGCGCCGAGGCCGGCGTCGGAGACCTCGGGCTTGCCGGCGGCCTTGAGCACCTTGTTGAGGAGCGTGAGGTCGTAGATGCCGGTGAGGTCGGGTTCCTCGATGAGCTTGGCCTTGACCGCCCATTCGGACTGGGTCTTGAGGGTGGCGGCCAGCGGGTCGTCGGTGATGGCGATGCCGGGCCAGGCGGGGTCGATGACCTTGGCGTCGAGCGGCTTGCCGCCTTCGGCCTCGAGGCGGGCGTTGGCGGAGGCCTTGGCCTTGTCCTGGTTGGCGTGGATCCACTCGTTGGTCTTGACGGTGCCGCGCAGCACGGCCTCGACGACGTCGGGGTGCTCCTTGAGGAACTTCTGCGACACGATGATGTTCGTGATCACGAACTTCTTGTCGGGCCACAGGCTGGTCTCGTCGAGGAGGACGGAGCCGCCGTCGGAGACGAGCTTGGAGGCGGTGGGTTCGGGGACCCAGGCGCCGTCGATGGAGCCCTGCTTGAAGGCGTCGGGGGTGACCTTGTTGTCGGTGCGGACGACGGAGACGTCGCCCTTGCCGGATTCGGGGTCGACCTTCCAGCCCTTCTCGGAGATCCAGTTGAGGAAGGCGACGTCCTGGGTGTTCCCCTTCTGGGGGGTGGCGATCTTCTTGCCCTTGAGGTCGTCGAGGGTTTTGATCTTGTCCGGGTTGACGACGAGCTTGACGCCGCCGGAGGCGGATCCGGAGATGATCCGCAGGTTGGAGCCCTTGGACTTGACGTAGCCGTTGATGGACGGCGAGGGGCCGATGAAGCCGATGTCGAGGGAGCCGCCGTTGAGGGCTTCGATCTCGGACGGGCCGGCGTTGAAGGACTGCGGCTTGATCTTGGTGCCGTTCAGTTCCTTCTCGATCAGGCCTTCCTGGAGGCCGACCAGCGCGGTGGCGTGCGTCAGGTTCGGGAAGTACCCGATCCGGACCTCGGAGGCGGAGAGCTTCTTGCCCGCATCGGCCGCGGTGTTGGCGGCCTTGTCGTCCTCCTTCTTCGCCTCGGAGCCGTAGCCGCAGGCGGTGAGCAGGAGCGGAAGGGTCGCAGTGACGGCGATGGCACGCAGGGCGGTGAGCGGTCTTGCGGCAGACACGGGGGTGTCCTTTCACGGGATGGTGTTCAGGGAGGTACGGGGACGGAGACGGGCGGCGAGAAGCCGTCGGCGCACACGGAAGTCACTCCCGGCCGTCGGCGGCGGGGTCGCGGTGGCAGGCGGGGGAGCGGACATCGGACGCCCGCGCTCGAACGCGCGTGGCCGGTGAGGCCGGCCGAGGGGACCACCCGGCCGGGTGAGAGCGGGCTGGGGCAACGCCCAGGGGTGACCTGGGCAGGGGGCCGAGCCCGGCGAAGTGTGTCAGCCGGGCTGACAGATGGCGCTGGACGTACGGACCAGGTCGATGTGCCGACGGGAGGTCAGGGGCAGCATCCGGCCTGCGTGATGCAGTGTTCGCACGGCGACCTCCCCGGATTCCTAGTTTTCCCACCTGGTTGGTAGGCATATTGGCAGAGGCGGAGACCCGCCCCAAGGGGGTGACCGAATGGTGGACGTCGGAATCTCAAAATGCGAGAAAGTGCAGGTAGGGCGGGGCCGGCAAGATCCGGAAGAGACGGCCTAGGGGGTGGGGGTCAGGGATTGGTCCAGGCCCCGGGCGTGTCGGCCAGTGCCGATACGTCGGCGGGCAGGTCGGACGACGCGACGTCGGCGAGCGTCACGCCGTCGAGGATCTCGCGCACATTGGCCCGCAGCGCGATCCACAGGGGGAGCAGCGCCTGGGCGGGGCCGGTGTAGGACAGGTCCGGCGGGCGTACCCCGCGCACCGAGACGAGCGGTCCGTCCACGATGCGGATCACATCCGCGATGCTGATGGACCCGGCGGGCTTGGCCAGCCGGTAGCCGCCGTTGCCGCCTCGCTGGCTGAGCACGAGACCGCCTCGGCGCATGTCGTTCAGGATGCCCTCGAGGAACTTGTGCGGGATGTCCTGGGCGTCGGCGATGGCCTCGGCCTTCACCGGCCCGTCATCCTGTGACGCGGCAAGCTGCAGCGCGGCACGTACCGCATAGTCCGCCCTGGCTGAGATCCGCATGCGGACATTATCCGGCATGGCCGGGGCCGGTGTCCGTCGCGGGTCCGCGACCTGAGCCGTGCCGTGCGTCAGCGGAAGGCCGGCACCGCGCGGTGGGAGCCGTTGAGATAGTGCTCGCCGATGGAGCGCAGGCGGTGCGCGACGGGGCGGTGGGCCGTCAGGACCCTGGCGTTGCGCCAGAACCGGTCCAGGCCGGGCGCGTCGGCGAGCTCCAGCACCCGGGCGGTGATGCGCAGGGCGGCCTTCGACGTCACGGCCTCGGCCGTGGCGACCAGGGCGGCGGCGCCCGCGGCTCCCTCCGCATCGAGGCGCGGCCCCAGGTCGAGGGCCTGCGCCAGCATGTCCGTGGCCCGGTCGACCACGGCGGTGGCCGTCTGGGCGGCGGAGGCGAGTTCCCCGTAGGTGAGGAAGAGGTCCGGGTCCTCACCGGGCAGCCGGTGTGCGCGGCCGCCCCTGCTGAGGTCGCGCGCCTCGGTGAGGGCGCCCTCGGCGATGCCGAGGCCGACGTGGCACAGGGCGAGCCGGAGCGCCGGCTCCGCGAGCGCGGTGAAGGGTGCCGTCGACTCCTCGTCGTGCGGCCGGCGGCCCAGCACCTGCTCGGGGGTGATGGCGACCCGGTCGAGGACGACCTCGCCCGCGCCGGCGACGCGCTGCCCCAGGCGGTCGTGGGCCGGCTCGACGGTCAGGCCCCGTGCACCGGGTGGGATCCGCACGACCAGGACGTCGCCGTTCGCGGCGCTGACGGCGTCGAGCACGATCTGGTCGGCCGTGGCCACCGCCGTGTGCACGGACCGGCGCCCGCTCAGCAGATGGCCGGTGCTGTGCCGCCTCAGCGTGAGGTCCGCTCCGTCGGTGTCCTCGTCGGGCCACGGAGCGCGGACCGCGCCGGTCCACAGCCACTGCTCGCGCACCGACTCCTCTTCGAGGATGCTCGCGTGCTGCTGACCCGCGTAGAAGCGTCCGCTCCAGGTGTGGACGTAGTGGCGGGCGAGTACGTCGCCGACGGAGCTGTCCGCCGCGGCGATCTCCCGGATGACGGTGCATGCGGTACGCCAGTCCGTCCCGCGGCCCGGCCCCGGCGGGGTGAGGGCCGCGGGCAGGCCGGCTTCGCGGAGGCGGGCCGTCTCGTCGGTCGGCGGTTTACCCGCCTGATCGCGGACGATGGCGTCCGCCGCGAGGTCGTCCGCCACATCGCGGGCGGTACGCAGGAGCGCGCGGCGCCGTGCGTCGACGGAGCGGTGGTCGGCGGTGCTCGGCGTCGTCGGCACCGGCGTCACCGACAGGCCCGGGCGCCGCTGCGTGGCGCGCGAGCCGGGTGGACAGCGGTGCCATGGGGGATGGCGGTCGTCATGTCGACTGCTCCGGAACATTGTCGGGCGGCGTCGGCCGGTTGCTGAACGTGTGGGACGGGGCGCGGGGGAGAGGCCGCTATCCCCACCTTTCCTATCGGAGTGATAGGAATACTCGCTCGGAGCGGCCTTCCCGGCAAGACACTGACCGGATGGTGGACAGTTCGATCTCGAAGTGAAAGACGATGCAGGTCAGGGGCCGGCCTGGGGGATCGGGGCGGCTGTCGGCAGGTGCTTTCCTATCCAATAAGTAGGGAAGTGTTGACGCGCGCCCGCCGTACGCCCCACCATGTGGCCATGCCCCTGTCCCAGCCGATGCTCGTACGCCGCAGGCACGTTGACTTCCGTCTCGTCGCCAGCGCCGTCTGCCGACCCGTCTAGGGCTTCTTCGACAGGGCGTTTCCCTGACGCGCACCGGTGTGCCGGATGCCGTCCCCCTCCGCACGCCGCGCACTTCGCGACCCCGGCCTTCGCGCCGTACGGGTCCGCCCGGCGTACGACGCGCCACCCTCCCGCTCGAATCCGTCGCGGAGACCCCTGCCCCGTCGTGGCCGGACACCCGGCATCCGTATCCGACTCCGAGCAGCCGAAGGGGTTCATCATGACCACCGCAATTCCCGCACCCACACCCGCACTCCGCCGTTCCCCGGCCCCGCGCCTCCAACTGGTCGGCGACCGCCCGCCCTTCGTCTTCGTCGACGGGACCGATGGCGGTCGCGTCGGGTACCTCGTGTTCCTGCCGGCGCATGTCGACCCCGTGGCGGTGATGGGCGCGCACGGCGTACGTCCGGAGATCCAGCCCCTCGAGCCCGGGGCGCCTGCGGGACCCGACCACTGCGACGACGCCATCCGGGTCGACCGCGCACGTCGGCTGGTCGAGGTCGACGGGCGCGAACTCGATCTCACCTACCTGGAGTTCGACCTCCTGGCCCACCTCGTGGCGCACCCGTACACGGTCCACACCCGGGATGCCCTCATCTCCGGCGTCTGGGGGTACGGGCACATCGGCGACGGCCGTACCGTCGACGTCCACGTGGCCAGGCTGCGCCGCAAGATCGGTCCCGCATACCGGGACCGCATATCCACCGTGCGTCGCGTCGGCTACCGGTACGTTCCCGACCACCGGTAGCCCCCGGGCCGGCCGGGCCGGCCGGTGTGCCGTCGAGGAGTTCCCGCACCGGTGCCGCGCGGCGCCGCGTCAGCCGGTGCCTCAGCCGGATGTGCCGCGCCTCGCGGCATCGGCCTGCCGCCACTGCTCGGCCGCCTCGATCATGGTCCGGCCGACGTGCTCGAAGAAGTGGCCGATGTCCTGCATCCGGATGCCGGCGGGTGTCGTGGCGCCGAGGACCTGGGCGCTGCGCAGGGTGAAGTCGGCGAGCATGGCGTTCTGACGGGCGCTGGCCATCCAGCCGCGGAACCAGGCGTCGGCGTCGATGACGTACCGGTCCCGTCGCCGGCCGGTGTCGCGTTCCCGCCTGATGAGCTCCTGCTGTTCGAGTTCACCGACGGCCTTGGAGACGGACGCGGGGCTGACCTGGAGGCGCTGGGCGAGCTCGGCGGCGGTCAGGCTGCCTTCGTCGGTGACGTACAGGCACGTCAGCACTCGGGCGGTCATCCGCGGGAGACCCGTACCGACCATCATCGCCGTGAACTGTTCCTCCAGTTCGAGGACGGCCTCCGGGTCGCGACCGTGCATGGCGCTCGTGGCGGTCGGGGAGGTGGCCGGGGCCGGGGACTGCTTGCTGCGGCGGGCACGTCCTGTCGTGGCGCGATGGGCCGCGTCGGCCCGATAGGCGGCGGGACCGCCGTTGCGGGCCACCTCCCGGGTGACGGTGGAGATGGGCCTGCCCAGGCGCCCGGCGATGTCGGTGTAGCTGAGTCCTTCCCCCAATCCCCCGGCGATCGCCTGCCGTTCGTGGTGGGTCAGTCTGCCTCCGGGCATCGGCATTGCCTCCGTGTCGGGTCCGCGCGTGCGGTCAGTATTGCTTTCGCGGTCAGGTCATTGCAAGTCTCCTCCTGCTGTATTTGCATTCACCTCCATGGTCATTGCAAGAGTTGCGTGCTTTGACCTGCATGATTCCCGACAGGTTCACCTTTTTGATTGACGAAAGAGTGAAAGCAATTTAGCTTTTGGTCATTCGCGAACGAGCGATGTGAACCGAGCCGGCCCGGGACGAGGGCTGCTCGTCGCCCTGATCGGAGCCCTTCATGACGTCCTTACTCACACCCGTGCGCGGCTGGCACCGGCCGTTGGTGGTCTGCGCCGCGCTCATGTTCGCCCTGGTGCTGGTTTCCGGCGTCGGCACCCTCGTCGACGGACGGACCCTGCTGGACGAGTCGGTGTGGGTGAAGCCGCTCAAGTTCGGCCTCGCCTTCGGCCTCTACGCGGCCACGCTGGCATGGCTGCTGACGAAGCCGACCAGGGGCAGGCGGCTGGGACGGTGGCTGGGTACCGTCTTCGCGGTGGCCGCCACCGTGGAGGTGGGCGCCATCACCGCCCAGGCGGCGCGCGGCACCTTCAGTCACTTCAACGCGGACCGGACCGACCCGGTCACCCTGGCCCTGGTCCCGCTCCTCACCTTCGGCGTGATGGTCATCGTCATCGCGCAGTTGGTCCTCGCGGTCGTCGTCCTGATCCAGCGCACCGGCGGAGCGGCGCTGAACCGCGCCATCCGCGCCGGCCTCGCGCTCGCCACCTTCGGCATGGTCGTACCGGTCTTCTGGATGGTCACCGAGATCCACTCCCGTACGGTGACCGACGCCAACGGCCACTCCGTCCGGATGTACCAGGGCCACGGCATCGGCGACCCCGACGGCCACGGCATGCCCCTCACCAACTGGAGCGTGACCGGCGGCGACTTCCGGGTACCGCACTTCTTCGCCCTGCACGGCATCCAGGTGCTCCTCCTGATCACCGCGGTACTGGCCGCCCTGGCCGCCGAGCGCGTATGGCTGCGCGACGAGAAGGTACGGGCCCGCCTGGTCGGCAGTGCAGTCCTCGGCTACACGGGGCTGGTCGCGGTGGTGACCTGGCAGGCGTGGCGCGGACAGTCCCTGATCCATCCGGACGCCGCCACCCTCCTCGCCCTCGCCGCGGTGCTGCTGCTCACGGCGGGGACCACCGCACGAGTGATCGTGACCGCCAAGCGCACGACCGCCGAGCGCACGGCCGCCGAGCGCGCCACACCTCAACCGGCCGGGTGCCCCGTGCCTGCCCACCCGGCACGCTGACGTCACTTCCCTGAACCGGCGAACCGAACTCCCGAGAGGAAGAACCGACATGAGCAGGCAGCCCTTCTCCACCGCGGCCACCCCCGACCGCTCCGCACTGCAGGACGTGCTGGACCGCGCCACCGCCCCGGGCGGCGCTCCCGGCATCGTCGTCGACGTACGGGACGGCCACGGCGCGTGGTTCGGCTCGGCGGGCGTCTCCGACACCGGGACCGGGGAGGAGCGCCGGCCGTCCGAGCGGTTCCGGATCGGGAGCGCGACGAAGGCGTTCACCGCCACCCTGGTCCTGCAGCTGGCGGCCGAAGGCCGGCTGGACCTGGACGACACGATGGAGCAGTGGCTTCCCGGGATGGTGGAGGGCAACGGCTACCACGGCGGTGCGATCACCATCCGGCAGTTGCTCAACCACACCAGCGGCATCTTCAACTACGGCAACGACGCGCAGTTCTTCGCGAAGGGCACCGGCGCTGCGTGGTTCCGGCACCGCTACGACACCCACGCACCCGAGCAGTTGATCAGGATCGGCCTGGCCACCCCACCGTCCTTCGCTCCGGGGGACGCCTTCCTGTACTCCAACACCAACTACTTCCTGGCCGCCCTGATCGTCGAGAAGGCCACGGGCGGGACGCTCGCCGAAGCGCTCACCCGGCGGATCGTCCACCCCCTGGGGCTCACCGGGACCTACCTGCCGGGCACGGAACCGACCATCCGAGGGCCGCACCCCCGGCACTACTCCACCCTCTTCGCCGCCGACGCCCGGCCCGAGGTCCACGACGCGACCGAGATGAACCAGTCCTTCGCCTGGGCGGCCGGCGGCATCATCTCGACCCTGGGCGACCTGCAGCGATTCTTCGGCGCCCTGCTCCAAGGCCGCCTGCTGCCGGCCGAACAGCAGCAGGAGATGTTCACCACCGTGGCGACCGCGGGACCCGTCCCCTGGATCCCGGGCACCCGGTACGGCCTGGGCGTGTTCTCCTGGGCACTGCCGTCCGGCGTCACGGTCTGGGGCAACGCGGGTGCGACGTACGGCTCGTGGACCTGCGCCATGGGCTCCCGTGACGGCGAGCACCTGCTCACCAGCCAGGTCAACGGCGACTGGAGTGGCCTGGGCGTCTTCGCTGACATCCTCACCGCCGAATTCGACGCGACGGCCGGAAGCTGACGGCCGGAAGCTGACGTCCGGGAGCCCCCCGGCCACCGGACGTCGAGCAGCAGCTTCCGCCGGCCGATCAGCCTGCCGGGATGGGTGATGAGGATCTCCAGGAGGTGCCACTCGGCGGGGGTCGGCCCCCTGACGGCGCAGGTCGGCAGGCCACCTCCGGTGCGT
This sequence comes from Streptomyces nojiriensis, assembly GCF_017639205.1. Classification (NCBI taxonomy): domain Bacteria; kingdom Bacillati; phylum Actinomycetota; class Actinomycetes; order Kitasatosporales; family Streptomycetaceae; genus Streptomyces; species Streptomyces nojiriensis. The sequence goes on from NZ_CP071139.1 coordinate 8,115,473, forward strand.
CAGACCTGGCGGGGCAGGCCGGCCGAATCCAGGGCGACACCGGCCTGCGCGGCCAGCGTGACGGCTACCAGGCGGGCCTCCTCGGGCGGCAGGGGCCGGCCGGGGTACGGGTCGAGCAGGAAGCGGCCGTAGTAGTGCCCGCCACCGACGGCGCGCAGCTCCGTCTCGCCCTCCGGCCACTCGGTGTACTCGGTGATCCGACTGCCACGGCGCAGCCAGAGGCTGCCGTCGTGCTCCAGCCGCGGCAGGTGCCCCATCAGGGTTCCGTACTCGAAGCGGCAGCCGCGCAGCTCCAGCAGGCCCACGAGCTCCCGGCGGGCGTACTCGACCACCGCCTCCGGCGAGGCGCCGTCCTCGGCGAGGCGGGCGGTGCCCTGGAGGCTCGACAGGTGTGCCGCGTCCGTGACCGCGACCGCTTGGAGCCGACGGGTACGGGCCGCCAGCTGGGAGACGATCAGCCCGACGGCGAGGAGGAGGACCGCCGTCTGGATCTCGTCACCGTCGGCGATGGTGAACTGCTGGTAGGGCCTGGTCAGGAAGAAGTCGAACCACGCCGCCGCCGAAAGGGCGGCCAGCGCGCCGGCCGCCCGCGTACCCAGGGAGGCGACCGCGACCACCACGACGACCATGATCAGTGCCTCGTTCGTCGCCGAAAGGTCGGTACGGAAGGGCACGAGCGCGAGCGCGACGAGGAAGGGGGCCACGAGGGCCGCGACCAGTGCGAGGGGGTCGTGGAGCCGGGACCAGTAGCCGGACATGTGAGGCCTCCCGTCCGGACGAGCCGATGGTGACGGAGAGCGTCGCTCAGAACTCCTCGAGTTCAAGCCTGCCCCTTTGCGGGGGCGGCGCAACGCGGGGCACCGCACCTTGACGGACCCCGTACGCCGTTCCCACCCGTGCGTACGGCACGCGTGGCGGCCACCGCGTACGAGCCGCCGCCGCCCGATCGCATTTTTAGGTCATCTGACCTAGGATTCTGGACATGATCACCGAACGGCACGACGAACTGCGTCCGGACCCCTCCGGCCCCGTACTGATCACCGGCGGATACGGCACCGTGGGCGCCGAGATCGCCCGCATCCTGGCCGTGGACACCCCGACCCTGCTCACCGGCCGCAACCCCGGCCGGGGCGAGGCGCTCGCCGCCGAAGTCGGGGGCGAGGTGCGTGCCTGGGACCTGGCGGACCCGTCCCCCTTCCGGGCCGGCGTCCGGGCCGTCATCAGCTCGGTCAACGACCCCGAGGACCGGGTGCTGGCCGCCGCCGCGGCCGGCGGCGTGCCCTACGTCGACATCACCCGGTGGACGGGCCGCCTGCAGCGGGCCGTCACCGTCGCCGCCCTGCTCCGACCGGCCGCCCCGGTGCTGCTGTCCTCCGCCTGGATGGGTGGGGTCAGCAGCCTGGTGGCGGCTGCGCTGGCCGCGGAGCTGGGCGGCGCCGAGCAGGTCGAGATCGCCGTTCGGTGGGACATGGCCGACCGGGCCGGGGCGGATTCCGTCGAGTTCATGGACCGGCTGGGCGTGGCGTTCGAGGTGGTGGACGGCGGGAGGCGCCGGCTCGCCTCCCCGATGACGGAGTCCCGTACGGTGGCCATCGGCGGAACGCCCGTACGCGTCGCGCGCATCGACACTCCGGAGCAGTTCACCCTGCCGCTGACCCTCGGCACCACCACCGCAGCCACCCGCATCGGGTTCAGCTCCCCGGCCGCGACCCGGGCGCTCCTCGCGCTGCGGGGCACGGGATTCTTCCGCTGGGCCGGCGGGGAACGCTGGGCCCCCGCGCGCCGGGCCCTGCTCCACTCGCCGGGCGACGGTGGTACGGCCCGGCTGCGCGTGGACGTCACCCATCGCGGGCGCACGCGTACCGCGACCGTGACCGACCCGCTCGGCCAGCACCATCTGACGGCGGTCGGAGCCGTCGTAGGCCTGCGCCGCGTCCTCGGCACCGACGGTTCCCCCGCCCCCCGGGGCGTGGTCTTCCCCGAACAGCATCCGGATCCCGCCCGCGCGGTCGAGCTGCTCGCCGCACACGGTGTCGCCCTCGCCTTCGACTCCTTCGACGAGGGCGGTGCCGTCGGTACGGGCCGCGGCCGGGCCGGAACGCAGGCCGCCGCATGAGCGCCGCGACCGGACCGACCGCCAAGGGCCGCCAGCGGCGTACGGCCCTCCTCGACGCGGCCGAGCACGTCCTCACCGGCGCCGGAGGGTCCGAACTGACCCTGCGGGCGGTCGCCGAGGAGGCCGGCGTCCGGCTGGGCCACCTCCAGTACTACTTCCCGACCCGTGCCGCCCTCCTTTCGGCGCTCCTCGACCGCATCCTCGCCTCGTCCTTGGAACGGGTCACCGCCCTGACCGTCGCGCCCGCGCACGGCAGCGGCCGCGAAGCCCTGCTCGACGCGATCCTCTCCGACCACGACGATCCGCGCCTGGTGCGGCTGTTCACCGAGGTGTGGGCACTGGCCGCGCACGACGAGGAAGCGGCCTCGGCGGTCCGCGCCTTCTACGGCCAGTACGTCACGCACGTGGCCGCGTTCGTCCGGGACCAGGCGCCGGGCCTCAGCGCCGCCGAAGCGCAGCACAGGGCCGAGGTGTTCGTCATGCTGATGGAGGGGGCCGCCCTGTTCCGCTCCGGCGTCACCGGCCGCCGCACGGCCGCCACCGACGCCCGCCTGCGCGAGGCCGCGCTCACCCTGCTCGGGGGCACTGTCCACCCCGCGTAGGCGGATGCCGCGCGGCCTGTGTCGGACCGCCGCGCCCGCAGGTGCGTACGGGCGGGGATGGCCTCGGGCCACCCCATGACGGGACCTTGACGGCGGCGGTCCGAGTCCGTACGGATCACTGACGGCGCCGAGCCGGGACTGCCGCACCACCCGAGCCGCGCCGCCGGTCGGGGCCCGCCCGGGCCGACCGGCTCGCGCCCTCGGGACCTGCACATTCGACCCGGAGGGCAGTCACCGGGACCGGCTGCGAGGACATCTCTGCTGAGTCGGAGGAGCATCTATTGCTGGGGGCCTGTACGGCGCACATCGGTCGGCCGTGAGGAGGAAGGCCATGATCGTCGACTGCGCACACTACCGCGACGGGCGTCGACAGCATGAGGGCGCGATGCCCCTGGAGCAGGCGGCCGCGCGCTGTCGGCAAGGCGGATTCGTCTGGCTGGGCGTCTTCGAACCGGGTCCCGAGGAACTGGACCGGGTCCGCGAGATCTTCGGACTGCACGAGCTCGCCGTCGAGGACGCCGCGGCCTTCCACCTGCGGCCGAAGGCCGAGCAGTACGAGGACGGCACCGAACTGATCATCCTGCGCACGGCCCGCTACGACGACGAGCGCGAGGAGATCGACACCGGCGAGATCAGCATCTTCCTCGCCGACCACTTCGTGATCACCGTCCGCCAGGGCATCGCGAGCGAGCTGCACGAAGCGCGGAGCCGGCTCGAAAGCCGCCCCGAACTGCTCAAGACCGGCAGCGCCGCCACGCTGTGGGCGATCCTCGACCAGGTCGTCGACAGCTACGCGCCGGTCGTCGGCGAACTGGAGCGCGACATCGAGCAGATCGAGGCCACGGTGTTCTCCGGGGAGGTCGCCCCGACCGAACGGATCTACTCCCTGCGCCGTGAGGCCACCGACTTCTACCGGGCCGTACACCCGCTGCTCGCCGTGCTCACCAGGCGGCTGCAGCCCGGCAAGACGCCGCCCCCGCTCCAGCCGTACATGCGTGACGTGCACGACCACCTGCTGCTGGTCAACGAGGAGGTCGCCGCCCAACGCGACCTCCTGACCACCGTCCTGGAAGCGAACATCGCGGTGATCTCCGTAGAGCAGAACAAGATCAACCTTCGGCAGAGCGCCACGATGGAAAGGCTAACGATCCTCGCGAGCGTGTTTCTCCCGCTGTCCTTCGTGGTCGGCTTCTTCGGGCAGAACTTCGCGTGGCTGGTCACCCACATCAGCAGTTTCGAGGCGTTCCTCACCCTCACCCTCCTCGGGGTGCTGCTGCCGTGCCTGATGCTGTACGTCTGGCTGCGCCGACGGCGAGGCCGGCCGGCACCGCCGATTCCCGAGGCGACCCACACCACCGGCTGGCAGGCCCCGGCAGCCTCCCGGAGGTGAAGGCGGCGCTGCGGCCCTGACCGCAGCAGGCGTGTGAATGCGGCGCGTGTCGGCCGTGGGCCTTGCTCGCCCCGGTCTACGGTGGAGCGCGGCGTCCCGGGCGCGGTCGTCGAGGTCCTAGGGGGTGTCTTGCCGATCAGGCCGGGCTCGCGGGGTCTGGCACCGCGCCTCGCCGCGTTGTCCTCGGTCCCTGATCCGCCCTGATCGACAAGACACCCCCTAGGGCAGCCGCCCCGTACGACTCCACCTGCGAGGAACGGCACATGAACCCGAATTCGACGGCACATGCGATCTGAGCCGCCACCGGGCCCGGGAGGCAATCGGCCGTGACCGGACCGAACCCGCCCGACACGGACCGTAGGAGCCGGCGCGCGCCGCATCCGAGATCTGCCGACCGCACGGAGAGCCGCTGGCCGATGGCCGCAGCGGTCATCGCTTCGGCGGTGCTCACCCTGCTTCTCCCCGACGACCTGCGTCTCGGACCCCGGTGGGCGCTTCCCATCGCCGAAGGCCTCCTGCTGGTGGCGCTGATCTCGGGGGACCCCGGTCGGATCAGCCGCCGCTCCACCGTCCTGCGCTCAGTGGCGATCTCCCTGGTCGTCGTGCTCGTGGGCAGCGCCGGCTGGTCGACCGTCCAGCTGATCGACGACCTCATCCACGGCGGACACGAGACCAGCTCCGCCAATGCACTCCTGCTGGCCGGCGGCAGCGTCTGGTCCTCCACCGTGCTCGCCTTCTCCCTCCTGTACTTCGAACTCGACAGCGGCGGACCGGCCGCGCGGGCCCACCACATGCCCCCCACTCCGGCGCTCGCGTTTCCCCAACACCTCAGCCCCGAACTGAACGCCTCGCACTGGCGCCCCCACTACATCGACTACCTCTACCTCGGGTTCACCAACTCCACCGCGCTGAGCCCCACCGACGTCATGCCGCTCGCCCCCTGGGCCAAGAGCGTCATGACCCTCCAGTCCGTCCTGTCCCTCATGATCCTGGGACTCGTCGTCGCCCGGGCCGTCAACGTCCTGGCCTGAGACGGCCCGGCCCGGTGGGTGTGGCTACAGGCCCGCGAAGGTCAGGGCGGTCGCGGTGACGGAGCAGGCGATCGTGGCCGCGTACCGGGTGTCGTGGTCCTCGTCGAGGAGGGTGTCGCCAGGGGTGTGGTACTGCCGGGTGCCGGTCGCCGGTCCGCCGTCCGGACCGAAGAGGTTCTCGGAAACGGCGATGGCCGCCCATCCCCGCTCGTGGAAGCTCGCGTGGTCGCTCCGCCCCAAGGCGGGGTCCCCGGGTCCGGTGAGCTGCTGGATCTCGAAGCCGGAGGTGATGGCAGGGACGGTCCGTGCGACCAGGTCGCCGAGCGCGTCCGAGGCGGCCGCGACCGGCCCGGGCACGGAGGAGCCGGCGTGGATCTCCACCGCGGGCGGGCTGCCGTCCTGCAAGCCGGCGATCATGTCCATCTGGAAGACGCCCGCGATGCGGTCGTCCGCCGCCGCGGCGGCGCGCGCGTAGCGCTTGCTGCCGACGAGCGCCTGTTCCTCGGCGTTGAAGAGGACGAAGCGAACGTGCCGCGTCGGCGCCCGGCCCTCCGCGACGAGCGCGTGCAGACATTCCGCCGCGGCCATGACCGCCGCGGTGCCGCTCCCGTCGTCGTCCGCGCCGGGCGCCGGGTCCGCCTGGGGGTCGTAGGGGCGGGGATCGCCGTTCGCATCGACGAAGTGACCGCTTTGTGCCGTCGAATCCAGATGTCCCGTGATGAGAACGGCGGAGTCGGCCCCTTCGACGCGGTGCTCGGCCTCGACGTTGAACAATTGGCGCCCCCGCCATCTGAACGCGTGCCGTCGGACCACCAGCCCCAGATCCTCGAAGTGCCGGACCAGTGCGTCCACGACGAGCCCGTTGTCGGCATGTCCGGCGTCACGGCTGCGGACCTTCAGCGGATCGCCCGGGACCAGTGGTTCGACGCCGGAGATGCGTGCCACGTGAGTGCGGAGCACCTCGGGCGTCACGGTCGCGCGTACGGCGGCGAGCGTCTCGGGGGAGGGAAGACCGTTGCCCGTCCCGTCGAATCCGGCGGGCAGGGCCGGCGCGAATCCCTCGGCCTGCGTTTCGCCAGGGCGTGACAGGAGCGCCGGGTCCGGCAGCAGGCGCTCGGTGTGTCCGGGCTTGGCTCCCTGCGTGTGCACCTCCTCGATCGGGACACCGGTGGGCGCGGCGACGTAGACACCGCCGGGTGCGGGCCCGAGCGACGAGATCTGCCGCGGGTACCCGGTCAGCTCGCCGGAGGCGAAGCAGAACGCGGCCGCCGCGCGCATCGCTCGTTCGGCCGCCGTCCGCGACTCGTCCGAGGCGCCCGCGAAGGCCTCCGGCACCGGGACCGAGCGGTCGTCCCTGATCAGGAATGCCGCCGTGTCCTCCACCTGTCCCCGTACGTCGGTCGTGAACCCGGCCTGTTGGAGCGTTTCGACCCCGAGTGCGGTCGCCATCGCGAGTACGAGCCGAGGGGAGGCGACGTGCACGGGAACCACCTCCGTGCCGCCTGCCACCGACTCCAGCAGGCTCAGGCTCCCGCCCTCCGGCACGTCGATCCTCGTCCAGAAGACCGGGCGGCTCTCGATGGCGGCCCGGGTGAACACGGGATGGGGCGCGACCCGCATGCCCGCCGTGCGGGCGAACGCGCGCTCGTCGTGGTCCTCGCCGACGAAGACGCAGTCGTCGGCCGCGCCGCCCGAGCTCGCGACCGCGTCGTCGAAGATCGCGCGGCTGGTCTTGGGGCCGAAGTGGATGAGGCGGTCGTCCGTGAACCGGTCGGGGAATGCCTCGTGCAGGGCTTGCGTGATGTGCGCGACCGCATCCTGTTCGGCGCCCGGGTTGGAGATGACGCCCTTGGGTTCCCCGGCGAAGGCGTCGAGAACCTGCAGGACGCGCGGGCGGGGACGCAACAGCCAGGATCCGTCCGCCTCGACCTGGCCGTCCGCCAATGTCGCCCCGATGTCGAAGAAGAGTGTGGTCATCTCGGTGCCTCCGATGGATGAACGGAACGCAGTCGAACGGCATACCCCCTCCTCGACTCCCCCTCCAATCGTCACTCACCGTAACGGAAATGGCAATCGGGAGGATGGTGTCCTCGGCGGGTCCACGACCCGGCGAGCCGGTCATCTGGCCGCGTCGGACGCCGTGTACCTGCTGTTCGCGATCCACGGACCAGCGCTCGTCGGCCGGGTGGTCCGCTACAGGGGGTGATTGAAACGTCATCATTGTTCTGCTGGACCGTTGAAGCGGTGATCGACGGCCGAAGTTGCCCGCGGCAACCGCGGAACCATCGGAATGATGCCCGGCCGCCGTCGTGGTGACGCCCCGCACGCCTCCGGCTCCCCGGCGGGTGGAGGCTCTACCGTGCGAGCAACCCGTCCGCACAGCGGACCACGTCCCGCCGCTCAGGCGTTCCCCTCGGAGGTCACGATGCCCAGTCCAGCTCAGCCGTTCGGCACGGTCGTCAGCAGCAGCGGCGTGAACCTGCGGAGGTATCCGAGTACTGATTCCTCCCTCGTCGGCAACCTGAACCACGGCGCCGTGATCGGTCTGCACAGCAAGGTGCACGCGCAGGCCATCGACGGCAACAGCATCTGGTACCTGCTGCGCGACCAGGCCGTGTGGGTCGCCGCCCGCCACGTCGACAACACCGGCGAGGTGCCGCTGTCCAAGGACGCCCAGCCCGCTTCCCCCCAGGGCTGACGGCGGGCCGGCCGCCGGCTCGCCCAGGCCGTCCGGGGGCAGCGCACGGCTGTCCCCGGGGCCCGGACCGATCGGGCGGTCAGCGAGCCTGCGGTGAGGCGCTGTTGAGGAACCGCTCCAGTGCCAGACGTGCCGCCTCCCCCCGCCCGGCCCGGTCCTGTTCGTCCTGTGCCGCATGAATCCCGGTCGTGGCGTCGAGAGCCTCCTGGGCCAGCCGGACCAGGGCGGAATCGCCGCATATGAGGCGGACCCGGCAGAGCGCTGCGGTGGAGTCCGCCCGCCGCTGGTAGGACGCTTCGCGAGCGCTGAGGAACCGAGGGCTGTCCGGGTCGGCCCGCTCCAGGTGCCAGCGGTCGTTCTGACTCCGGCGGAAGTCGGTGAGGGTCGCCGCGAAGCCGCTGTACGCGCCGATCCGTTCGTGCCACAGCTGTTGATCTCGGGCGAAGCGTTCCGCCTGCCGGGCGATGTGCCGTTGGAAGAGGAAGGTGAGGGTGGACCCGGCCAGCGTCGCGAAGACGGCGACGAGGCTCGTGAGGGCGGCATTCATGCCGTGAGGCTCCCCGGTGCAGGTGTGCCGCATCCGCGCCGTGCCCGGGCCCCGCCGGACGCGCCGCTGCCGACGTGCAGCGGCGCGGCGATACTGAAGGTAGGCCGACTGCTCGTCCCCTGGTCATCGACCACTGTGGGCAGTCGCTGCGGCAATGCCCGCTGTGCGGTCCGTTCGGCAGGTCGAAGGGTGGCAGCGATGGACGCACCGGCGCCGGGACCGAGCGAGGTGCCCGAGGACCCGTTCGCACTGCGCAACTCGGCCTCGGCGGTACTGGACGACCACGGCAGGGTCGTCGGCTGGAGCGAGCGCGCACAGGAGCGCCTCGGCTACCCGCCCGACGAGGTGCTGGGCCGCATGGCCGCCGAATTCCTTTTCGAGTCCCATGACCTTGAGGCGGTCCGGGACGCGGTGGCCGCGTGCGAGCGCGACCGGAGCTGGTCCGGTGTCCTGCCCGTCCTGCACCGCAGCGGGCGACGGGTGGAGCTGGGCTTCCGCGCCCGCGCCGTCATCCGGGCCGGCTCGGCCCGCGAGTGGTTCCTCGTCGTCGCCCCGGCGGAGGAGGTGCTCCAGTGGGAGACGGACCGGTCCGTCCTGGACGGTCTGTTCCGGCGCTCCCCGATCGGCCTGTCCGTCCACGCCCCCGACCTCAGCATCCTGCGGATCAACCGGGCGCTGGCCCGGTTCACGCAGCTTCCCGCGGCGGAGATCCGGAGCCGGCGCATCGGCGACTTCCTCATCGGTCCGGACCTGAAGATCATCGAAACCCGGCTGCGCCGGGTGCTGGAGACGGGCGCTCCCCTGATCTTCACCGAGCAGCGCTGCCGCCTGAGGAGCGACCCCGACCACGAGCGGGTGGTCTCGGTGTCGGCGTTCCGGATGGAGGACCCCTCCGGCGGGATCCTCGGAGTCACCCAACTGGTGGAGGACGTCACCGACCGCTACCGGGCCCGGCGGCGGCTCGCCCTGCTCAACCGGGCGAGCGCCCGCATCGGCACCACACTGGATCTCGGCCAGACCACCCGGGAACTGGCCGACGTAGCCGTCCCCGAACTCGCGGACGCCGTCTCGGTGGATCTGCTGGAGTCGGTGGCCCGGGGCGACGATACCGCCGAGGAGGAGGGCGGACCGGTCCGCAGAATGGCCGTCCAATCGGTCATGGCAGAGGCCCTGCAGGTGATGTACGCCGCCGGCGAGGTCTTCCACTTCGACCCGCGCACCCCGCAGGCCAGGTGCCTCGCCGAACAGCAGCCCATCCTCGAACCGGAGCTCCGGAGCAACCCCCGCTGGTACTTCCAGGATGCGGAGCGCACCCGGCGCGCCGTCGACCTGCACGCGCACTCACTGATCGTCGTACCGCTGACTGCCCGCGGCCTGCTCCTCGGCCTGCTCAGCCTGTGGCGGGCCGATCGGCCCGAGCCGTTCGAGGAGGACGACCTCACGCTCGCGGAGGAATTCGCCGCGCGGGCCGCCCTGTGCATCGACAACGCCCGCCGCTACACCCAGCAGCACCAGGCCGCGTTGACCCTGCAGCGCAGCCTGCTGCCGCAGGAGCTGCCCGAGTACAGCGCGGTCGAGGTCGCGCACCTCTATCTGCCGGCCGATCCCGCCACCGGCGTCGGCGGCGACTGGTTCGACGTCATCCCCCTGTCCGGGGCGCGCGTCGCCCTCGTCGTCGGCGACGTCGTCGGCCACGGTCTGCACGCCGCGGCCACCATGGGCCGCCTGCGCACGGCCGTACACACCCTGGCCAGCCTCGATTACGCACCGGACGAGGTCCTCTCCCACCTGGACGACCTGGTCAACCGCCTGGCAGACGAGCAGGAGCCGGCCGACGGACGCTCGCGGGGCCCGCAGATCGTCGGCGCGACGTGTCTCTACGCGGTCTACGACCCGATCTCCCGGCGCTGCACCCTGGCCCGGGCGGGCCATCTGCCCCCCGCCGTGGTGACCTCCGACGGCACGGTCAGCCTGCCCGACCTGCCCGAGGGGCCGCCGCTGGGCCTGGGCGGACTCCCTTTCGAGTGCGCCGAATTGGAACTCGCCGAGGGAAGTCTGCTCGCGCTGTACACGGACGGCCTGGTCGAGGCCCGTGGCCTCGACCTCGATGAGGGACTCTCGCGGCTGCGGGAAGCCCTGTCCCGGCCCGGCCGCTCGCTGGGGGAGACCTGCACGGCGGTGCAGGGCGCCCTGCTGCCGGAGCACCCGCCGGATGACGTCGCACTGCTCCTCGCCCGCACCCGCGTGCTGGCGCCGGAGCAGGTCGCCTCCTGGGAACTGCCCGGGGAGCCGACCGCCGCCGCCCGGGCACGGCATCTGACGGAGACCACACTGACCGGGTGGGGCCTGGAGGAGCTGGCCTTCACCGCCGAACTGGTCGTCAGCGAACTGGTCACCAACGCCTACCGGTACGGCGGCGGCACACCGGTGACCCTGCGGCTCATCCGCGACCGCAGCCTGATCTGCGAGATCTCCGACAGCAGCAGCACCGCTCCGCACCTACGGCGGGCACGCACCACCGACGAGGGCGGGCGCGGGCTCTTCCTGGTGGCCCAGCTCACCGAACGGTGGGGCACCCGCTACACCCGGGACGGCAAGACAGTCTGGACGGAGTTCCCCCTCGCCGCAGCGGTGCCGGGGCACTTCGCGGCCGCGGCGAACCACGTGCCCGACGGGTGACACCGGAGGGATCACCAAGGGACCTGCCGGTAGTCCTTCAGGAGGACGCCGTGGACGGGTGCTCCTGCCCGCCCCTGCACGATGGGGTGGTAGATGCGGGCGGCGCCGTCGACGATGTCCAGCGGCGGGCGCCAGCCGGTGGCGGCGTGCCGCTCCCGGGCGGGGAGGGGCTTCTCGTCGGTGACCCAGCCGGTGTCGACGCTGCAGGTGTGGATGCCGCGGGTGGCCAGGTCGGCGGCGCTGGTGCGGGTCAGCATGTTCAGGGCGGCTTTGGCCATGTTGGTGTGCGGATGGTCGCTGGTCTTGTTGCGGACGGTGAACTGGCCTTCGACCGCGGAGACGTTGATGAGGTAGCGGTCGGGATGCGGGGAGGCGTCGAGCAGCGGCAGCAGGCGGCCGGCGAGCAGGAACGGCGCGACGGCGTTGACCAACTGGACCTCCAGCAGCTCGGTCGGGTCGATCTGCCCCAGACGCAGGGTCCAGGAGTTGGTCGCGGTCGTCTCCGGCAGCAGGCCCGCCTCGTCGACGGCCTCCTGCGGCAGCGCGGCGGCCACCGGGGCGTGGGCCGCGGGTGCGGTGGCGGGCAGCGCGTGGGGCGTCCGGATGCGCGGGGCGAGCTCCGCCGTCCACGGCAGAGGTGCGGTGCGCGGGCCGGGTACGGAAAAACCCGGAGCGGTCCAGATCCGTGGCGCGGCGAGGGACGCGGGGGTCGGGGTGGGCTCGGCGGCGGACAGCGCGGTGTACGCCTGGGGGGAACGGCGCAGGGTTTGGGCCGCGTTGTTGATGAGAACGTCCAGGGGCAGCCCTTGGGAGAGCATGTGGTCCGTGAAGGCGAGCACCTGCCGGGGATCGCGCAGGTCCAGGGCGGCGATCCGCAGCCGGTGCCACCACTGCGCGGCGCCGGGCGCCGCCGCGAACCGGCGCGCCGTGTCCTGGGGGAAGCGGCTCGTCACCGTGAGCTCGGCACCGTCCCGAAGGAGCATCAGCGCGACCTGGTAGCCGATCTTGACGCGCCCGCCGGTCAGCAGCGCACGCCGGCCGGTGAGGTCGGCGCGGGCCGTGCGGCGGGCGAGATTCTCGTCGGCGCATGCGGGACACAGCAGGTGGTAGAAGTCGTGGACCTGCCGGTAGTGGTTCTTGCAGACGTAGCAGCGTTGGGGACGGTTCAGCAGTCGTGAGGGCCCGTCACCGTCCGGTGTACGGTCCGGCAGCCGGCGCGCCGCGGACGGCCCCGGGCGGACCTGGACGTACTCGCCGACCGTGAGTCCGCGCTCCGGCGGGGCCGGGGCGGGCAGGGCGGCGTCCATGACACGGTCGCAGGCGCCCATGGCGGTGGCGGCGAGCAGCTCGGCGTCGGCTGCGGCCCGTTCCGCGCGTGCCTCGGCACGGCGTCGAAGGCGGCCGTCGCGGACGAGTTCACCGGCGGCCTGCTCCAGCAGGCGGCGCTGAGCATCGTCCACGGGTAGCTGCTGTGCCTGGTGGATCAGGTCCAGGCAGCTCTGTATGCGCTCACTGTCCATGGTGTGCCTTAGGTGTGATGGGTCGTTCGTGGCCGACTCCCCCCACCTGGAGGCGTTCCTCGCACGTGAACGAGCGCACCACGCGCGGTGCGGTGCGGCCGGGCGCCGGTGAGGAGGGAGAAGGCGTGCTCACGGCGGACGCGTAGCACGGGCGCCGCGTCCGGAGGTGGTGATCAGAATAGGCCGTGGCCAGAAAAGTCGGGCACCCTTTTCCGCCCGCCCCGGTTCCACGCCCCTGAACGCCGGTCGAGGCCGGTCCGATCGGCAGGACACTGCCTAGAACGAGTGCGGCAGCCAGGGAGCGGTCTCGTTGCCGAAGGCCAGTGAGGCCGGAGCGAGCGCTCCCCTTCTCAGCTCGCAGGCCCGGCCGGCCCGGGCCAGGGCGGTCAGCGGGACGCCGCCCAGGTAGGCGGAGGCCAAAGCCCGTACCGGCACGGTCGCATCGGCCGCCGCGCGCGTACGCGTGCAGGACGCGCCCTCTTGGTCTCCCGAGAGCCGCCAACGGCCCTCGTTCCAGGGGCAGAAGGAGTCCTCGATCTCGAGGACGACGTCGACAGGGGAGCGGTACGGGCGGGCTTCGAGCGCGGCGCCCACATCCACCAGCCGGACGAACAGACCGTCCCGCAGCTGCCTTTCACACCTGCGGACGTCCGAGACGAGGTGCTGCCACGCATCGTCCACCGGGCGGTTCTGCGCCACGAGCGTCGAGGTCAGATCGATCCCGAAGAGGAACTGCCACAACGCCGCGTACGCGGCCGGATCCCGGGCTTCGAGGTCGCGCAGCACGATCGTGCCGCGTGCGCCCGAGACGTCCCACTGCGGCGTGTGGTGGAACCGGGCGTACCCGACCGTGGTCCCGCCCTGCTCCGCGACGACGCACTCGAGCGGTGAGCCGCCCTGGCTGCCGCCGCCCTGGGGTGCCGCCACGGCCAGGCGCTCCCACCCGGGCGCGCGGGCCGGCATGCCCGGGCGCCCGGCCACCTGGTCCGCGTACACCGCTTCGCAGGCCGGCAGCGCGGACAGCGGATCGGCGTACCGCAGCCGTACTCCGTCGGTGCCGAGTCCGGCCGGGGCCTCCAGGCGTACGCGCGCCGTGTCGATCGTCGCCGACAGCTGCTGGGTGGCCATGCCGAAGCCGAAGCGGCCGTAGATGCCGGGCTCGGACGCCACCAGTGCCGCCAGCGGTTCACCCCGTCCGCGGACGTCGTCCAGCTGGCGCCGCATCATCGCTGTCATCAGGCCCCGCCTACGGTGCGTGGCCGCCACGCTCACCATCGTCACCCCGGCCGTGTCGACCAGGGCTGCGCCCGGTACCGACAGGCGCAGCGAGAAGGCTCCGGCGGTACCGACGCAGGCGTCGCCGTCCCAGGCGGCGATGGACCGGTCGTGTTCGGTGAGGCTCTCCCACAGCTCGCGCGTCTCCGGGGCCGTGGGCGGGCCGCCGAAGGCCCGTTCCAAGGTCCGGTACCAGGTGTCCCACTCCTGGGCCTCCAACGTCCGCAACTGTGGCGCCATGGGCCACCTCTACCAGGGACTTTGCGTGGCGGAGGCCTTACGGGGCGGCGGTGCCACCCGACTGGGTCACCGGTGGGAGCCGGCCGCGTCGCCGAGGTCGGGGCTTGACGATCCCGGTCCGAAGATATGACACTCGAAGTGCAAGTTGTTTTGTATCTATTCGTGGTTGGTTCTTGCTGTCTGTAACGAAAGGCGAGACATGTCCGTCTACAGCGCCCGAGCGGGTTCCCGGCCCAGCCGAACCGGGGCGCGTACGCGGTCGGCCCGGTCCACGCGCACGCCCGCCTACGCGGCCGCGGGCGCGGCCGTGGGCGCCGTGTGGGCTTTCGGCGGGGACATGCCCGCGTGGGAGCACGCACTGCGCGTCCTCGTGGTGGTGCTCTGCGTCAGCGTGGTCGGACGCCTCGTCGGCCGCCGCCTCGTCCGCGCCGGGAGGACCCCGGTCGACCGCGGTCTGTTCTTCGGCCTGGTCGCGGCGAAGGTGTTCCTCGTGGCCGTGGCCCTGCTCGTCGACCAACTCGCCGGCCTGTGGTTCTCCGAACCGGCTCTGATCACTGCCGGGTTCCTGTTCGCCCTGGTGGCCGTCGGTGGTCCCGCCCTGCACGGCCGGTTGTCACACGGTACCGGCGGCCCTCAGTCGCGCTAAGGGGCGTCCAGGGGGTGTCCGGTCCGCTTCGTACCGGCGTCGGCACGAAGCGGACCGGCTCGCCTCAGAGGAATTCGACGAGGGGGAGCGCCCGGTGGCGGCGCGGCGGCGTGAGGAAGTTCTGGCGCCGTGTCGCCGTCAGGAACCGTTCCAGCCCGTTCTCCTCCTCGGGGACACCGTGGGCCGCCGCCAGGTCGAGCGAGGCCTGATGGGTGCGCATCGTGGCGAAGAAGTCGGCGCTCGGGACGAACACCGTGAACTCCAGCTTGGGCTGGGCGGAGCCGCCCGGTACGTCCATGGTGCTGTAGCCGGGGCCGTCCATGCGGACGTGCAGCGGCCTGCCGTCGGCCGTGCGCGACGACCGCTGCAGGCAGGAGAGGTGGCCGATCCGGTGCTCCCCGTCCGGGGTGCCCCGGCCCTGGGCGCTCAGCAGGGCGTCGTCGGTGCCCTGGAAGGTGTTCGGCAGGAACGCGGGACCTCCACCGTCGGTGATCTGGTCGGCGTTCCCCGGTGCAGGCGGCGGTGTGGAACGGAACATGTACTGCACGCGTTCCGTGAACGAGGCGTCGTCTCCCGGCACACCGGCGTCGTCGACGTCGTAGAACTGCTGGAGGTCCAGGAGTACGTGCGACAGGTGCTGGACGGCGCCGTGGTCGAAGTAGGAACCCGGCTTCGCCGTGGTCAGGCCGCTCCCCCGGAAGGTGACGCCGTCGGCGGCGGCGGTTCCGGCGGTCTGCTGGTCGGCGAAGCCCATCCACATCGGCGAACGCGGGTTGACCATGAACGCGTAGGGGAGGGCCGCGTCGTCCGCCAGCTTCCTGGGCAGGCCGATCTGGGTGAACATCGCCCGGGCGGAGGTGAAGGACAGGAGGTCGGAGAGGGCCGGTGAGGGCTGGGGCCGGCCGGCGAGGGTCTGACTCCCGCCGAGCCACCGGAGCACGTCCTGGATGTGGGCGGCGTGGTCGCTGCGCAGGGTGAGCAGCAGGTCGTTGCCCTCGATCGACACGGGTACGTGGAACCGGCGCTTGGTGATGCCGCGGTTGGCGGGGGACACGTCCGTGGGGCCGGGCACCGCTTCCTCCAGGACGTACCGGTTGGCTGCCGAGCGCAGGCGCGGCATGTGCGCGGACACCAGAGGGCCCTGCAGTCCGCCGGGTAATCGTCCGAAATACGGAAGGCCGTACGCGAGGAACGTGAACACTCCGGAGGGGCTGAAGGGGTACGCGCGCTCGATGGCGGCCAGTGCCCCGGTCAGCTTGACCTGGTCGATGCGGGTGGGCGGCCGCAGCAGGCGGGCGGTCGCGAACAGGGTGTGCACGGGGCCGAACTGCACCTGGACCCCGTCGACGTCGGTGACCGGTGCGATGAAGTCCGCGATGTCGAACTGGATGTCGGGCAGCACGGGTGCGGGGCCGGCCCCGTCGTCCCCGCCTGTCGCCGCGAGCGCGATGTTCCTCGACGGTATGACCGAGGACTGTCCGAGCAGTTCCAGACCGGCCACGGCCGCGGCCAGTACCCCGCCCCGCAGGACGCTGCGGCGGGTGCGTCCCGTCGCACCGCGGGGGTCGGGCCGAGGGGCGGCGGTAAGGGGCCGCGGCTCGGAGGGGCTTGCGTCTTCTGAGTTCCGGGCGTCGTCCGTCACGTCTTCCACTCCTGGATACGGGCGGTCCCGCGGCCGGCCGGGCCGTGGGCTTGAACGCGGCGCCCCTCCCGCACGTGGAGGGCAGCCTTCGGCGTGCATTGATTGCACTCGAAGTGCAATTAACGCGCCCAGCATACGCACGACACGCGCGTACTGTCAGGGGTTCGGGCCCTCGGCCGAGGGCTCGGCCGCCCGCGACGCCGTCCACGGCACCGTCCACGGACGCGCGCCGCCGTGGCGCAGTCGCAGGAGGAAGTCGAGGATCCCCGCCGCCCCGTTGCCGTACTCGGAGCCGCTCGTGGCATCGGCGACGAGGCGCAGCCCGTCGGACGTGCAGTGCTGGGCGTCGATGACCGCGGCGATCCCCTCGGCCTGCGCACGGTAGCGGGCCTCTCCCGTGATGTCGGCCATGTCCAGGAGGAAGTGGCCGGTCCCCGCGTTTCCGCAGCACACGCCCGCGATCGCACGCCACGGATCGCCGACGGCGGCCGCCGCGGCCTGTTCGGCGAGGTCCGCGAAGCGCCGCTGGCCGGTGGCCGACCACAGCCGGACGAGGAACGTGCCGATGCCCGCCGGGCCGTTGCACCACTGGGTGGCCGGCCGGAGCTGCGGTTTGCCTCCGACTTCGGCAGGCCACGCGGCCCGGCCGTCCTGGACGCGGGCGGCCCGTACGAGCGTGTCGCCGGCCCCGATGGCGGCGGCCGTGAACCGGCCCGCGTCCCCGGCGTGCCCACGCGCCTCGGCGGCGGCGGCCGCGGTCAGGAGGAACGTTCCGACGCCCGCCGTTCCGTGGGCGAATCCGTACGTGTGCGCTCCCGCGAGCACGGAGTCCGTGTCGTGGGAGGTCGGCCAGGTCCAGTCGCCGTCCGCCCGGTCGGCGGCGCCCAGGACGGCATCGGCGCAGGCGAAGGCCGCGTCGAGGAGCGAGTCGTCGGCGGTGGCCCGCCACAGGTGCAGCCGTGCGGTGCCCGCCCCGGAGAGGCCATGGGTGAAGTCGGGGCTCGGCCAGCGGGTCGGGAGCCGCTCGGCGAGCGTGATCGCCCGACCGGCCATGGCCGTGTCACCGAGGAGCCGGGCGGCGTCATGGAGCGCCCAGGCGGTGCCCGATCGGCCGAAGCACAGGCCGGGCAGCAGCCGGTCCACGCCGAGCAGGCGCGCGTCGAGCCAGCGGGCGGCCTCGGCCACGGTAGTGCGCACAGTGGCGTCACCGAGGGCCTGCGCGGCGTGGGTGAGGGTGGCGAGTACGCCGGCCGCGCCGTTCCAGGTGTTGCAGGGATCGCTGCGCGGCACATTCCATTCCGGTGCCGGCCAGAGGGTGCTGCGCCAAGGGGTCATGGTGCGTTGCAGGTGGGCGAGACCGTCGTCGAGCAGCCGGTCGATCGCCGTGGGACGGTACCGGGGGAGCGCGACTCGCGGGGACGCGGCCCCGGCCGCGGTTTCGGGTGCGCCGGCGCGCATTCCGCTGGGCCCGCTGGGCCCGGCCAGCCAGGTCAGGGCGTACGGGAGGGTCCACCGGGCGCCGGGGTCGGCCCGGGTCAGGCCGTCGATCAGTTCGCCGAACGGGGCCAGCGGGGGATGGGCGAGGGCGATCAGCGGGAGTGTCGGCTGCGCGTCTTGTGGCCGGCCGTCGTCGGTCCAGCCGGCCGCCCACCGTGGATCGAGGTCGGTCAGGACGGAGAAGAGGACCACCCCGAGGCTGAAGCGGTCTGCCTCCGGTCCGGCCACCCGGCCGGCCTCCGCGGGTGACGCGTGCAGGCCCAGGGCTCTGACCTCGGGTGCGGCGAATCCGCGCGTATATGCGGGCGCGCGCTCCTGCCCCGGTTCGATGACGTACTCCGTGTCGATCAGCCGTAGGTCCCCGGCCGGGGTGACCATGATGTTGTGCGGTTTGAAGTCGCGGATCACGAACCCTGCCTCGTGAACGGTCCGCAGCAGGGTCAACAGCCGTGTGACCGTCTCGACGGCCTCGTCCGCGCCCGGTCCGCCGTCCCGCGCACGAGCCGACTGCCACAGGTGCAGGGGCTGTCCGGGCACGAGTTCCTCGACGAGGAACAAGTCCCCCTGCTCTTCGAACAGATCCACCTTCCCGGGTGAGATCCCCAGCGGTGCGAGCCGCTCCAGCATCCGGGCCTCGCCCCGCAGCCGGTCGCGCACATCGGTTCCGTCCAGGCGGGCCCCGACGTGGGCCCGCGCGTGCTTGACGATGACATCGAGGCCCGTCCGCTCGTCCAACGCCCGGTAGACGCCGCCCTTGTTCGCGTGCCGGACTGCCCGGACCACCTTGAACCGTCCTCCCAGCAGCACCGGTGCCGTCGTCGTCGGGGCGCCGGGTTCGTCGGGGAAGGGGTAGGCGGCCCATGGCGGGAACACGAACCCCGCGGTGCGCTCGTCCTTGATCCTGCTGCCGTCCGGGCCGGTCATCCACGGTTCGAGGACGCCGTCGTCGGTCAGGATCATGTCGCCGCCGAACTGCCCGTACCGGAAGGAGACGAGGCTGCCGGGCCGCACCGGCCTGTCCGACAGGATCCGCGGTCCGCTCAGTCCGGCCGTCGCGACGTCCAACTCGCGTGCCAGGACGCCGAAGTGGGCGTCGTCGTCCGGGTACACGGTGATGAACTTCCCGCCCGTGCCCCGGTCGTGCCAGATGTCCCCGAGGCGTACGACCCGTTCGAGATCGACGGCGAACTTGAAGGAGGCCGTGCGGTGTACGAGCACCTCCGCCGAGCGGGCGAGGACGAGTGCGGCCGACAGCGGTGTCGCCGACACGTGGAGCTTCCAGCCGTGGGCGCGCCGCCCGGCCGGATCCGGCGGCCGGGCGAAGCACCACGCGTCCGTCGGCTGCAAGGTCCACCGCTGCCCCCCGGAACGGCTCAGCACCGCACGTGCGACATCGAGCAGCAGCAGTGAGTCGGCCGATTCGTCGCGCGGCCGGGCGGGATGCGGATGCGTGGTCATGGAGGTCAGCGCTCTCTTGGATCCTCGGACGTTCACGGTCCGTGCGCGCAGCTCACCAGTCTATGCCCGCCCCGTCGTGCCTTCCTGTCGGCCCGGCGGGGCCGAACGTAAGTATTTGCACTTGAAGTGCAAAGAAATCCCCAAGTCCGGTGTTCTATCGATTTGTCGGGGTATCGACCATTTGTCGGGTCGAGGTGACCCGAGAGGTTCGAGGAGAGAGGCAAAACGATGAACGGGACGACGGCCGACCTCAACGCCCTGGAACTGCTTCCGCAGGAGCAGGAACAGGAACTGTCGGAGCGGGACTGCACCGGCTGGTCCACCTGCACCCTCACGCTGGCGGCCGACGAATGACCCGGTGACCACCACCGGCCCGCCGATCCGGTTCGGACCGGCACTCCGCCCGGCAGTCGACTGCCCGATCCCCGCCCGCGAGGCGGGGATCAGCTGTGTGTCGAACGGTGGTCGGGCGTTGCCGAAAGTGACCGGTATGTCCCGGAGTGGCAGACCTAGGAGCCCGTCCCGGGCCGGTCGGTGGTGGCGAGCAGGGCGTGCACGGCCGTCTTCATGGTGCCGGCCGCCGCTTCGGCGCTCAGGCCGCTGCTGCGCCAGTGGTACCAGGCGCCCCAGGTCGTCACCGCGTCCAGTCCGTAGAGCACTTCGGCCCTGCGTGCGGCGGGCAGGCGTTCGAGTTCCTCCGCGAAGATCTCGGCCAGTCGCGCCCGGGCCAGGTCCAGCACCTCGCGGGTGACCTCGGCGACACGGCCCCCCGGGGCTTCCAGGCGCAGCAGGGTCAGCTGGGCCGGGGTGATCCACTCCAGGATCCGGGCCCGCTGTTCCGTCAGGGCCGCCACCCGGGTGTCGCGCGGACCGGACGTCGGAAGTGGCCTGATCTGCTCGATCAGCTGCTCCAGGCGGCGGGTGATGGCCGTCTCCACCAGCTCGGACATGTCGGCGAAGTGGTGGAACACGAGGCGTCGGGACACGCCCGCCCGCTCGGCGACCCGTTCCGCGGGGAAGCTGGATTCCCCGTCGTCGAGCAGGGACAGTACGGCCTCGGCGATCTTCACCCGGGACTGGCGACCGCGCTCGGCGCGACCGTCCGGGGCGCGACCGCCGGTGGCACGGTCTTCGGACCGCGGTCGTCGGGCCGACTGGTTCACGGCGCCCCTCCCCACTTCGCTGGGTGCCATTGTCGCAAAAGAACGGGAGCGACTCCCCCGGCGGCGCGTGGACGCCCGCCCGGGGCCGGGTCGCGCGGGGGGCGACGGAACGGTGCCGAGCCCGTCCTCTCCCTCCAGGTGCCGACCGTAAGGGTGGCGGAGCGCGACCGTCCCGGGGAGCCGTGTGGCGCGCCTGTTTGGTTCGATCCGTACGTGTCTACGGATCGCGGGCCGGTGTTCGAAGAACAGGCCGGTGCCCCTCCGCTTCCGAAGGAGACCTTCCCACCATGCCCAGAAACCCGCGATGGCTCGTCGCGCTGGCGGCCGGAGCCGCCGTACTGAGCGCGGGCCCGGCCGTGGCGTCGGCAGCGCCGCCGGCCGCGGTCAACCCGGCCCCCTTCACGACCATCACCGTCGACCGCAGCACTGTGGCACACGGCGAGAGCTTCACCGTGTCCGCCAGTCGCTACTGGCCGAACGAGGAGGTGTACGTACGGCTGATCCCGGAAGGCCGGGCCGATGAGACCCGGGCCGTGGCAGGAGCCGACGGAGACGACGACCTGCACGCCGGCCGGCGCATCGTCACCCTCGCGATCCTCCTGGCGAACGGCGAGGGAGAGGTCTCCGGCACGGTCAGGGTCCCCGAGCGGCACGGCCGTCACCACCATCTCCGGGGCGAGTACCGCCTGGAGCTCGCCGGGCACGGATCCCAGCTGTGGCAGTCGATCCCCTTCAGGGTGGTCGCGGCCGAGGTCGACGGGCACCACAAGCCCGGCCACGGCCCGGTCGGGAAGCCCGGCCGGGACCCCGGCCAGGACCCCCACGGGGACTCGGACACGAAGCCCCACGAGGACGCGCCGCAGGAGGCGCCCGAGAGCGCCCCGGAGGACTCCCCGGAGGACTCCCCGGAGAAGATCCCCGGGGACTGACCTCGGCATGACCGGTTCCCGGTACGCCGGTGTTCCGTGGCGCGTGCACGCACGACGTGCACGCGCCACGGAGCGGTTCTGAACCGCCTTAGGCCGGGCGTCGTATGACAGTCACTCAAAAGGGAGCGGAGCGGACGCGGACAACCCCGCGGAGGGTAACGATGCCGCGACCGCTCTCCTCCTCCCCTAGAAAGCAGAAGCTCATTGATGCGCTCTGATCTCCCTCGGCGCGGCCGTTCGGGGTCGCTGCCCGGTCGGCGGATCCCCCACGTCTGCGGGGCCTTCGTCGTGCTCACCGCGGCCGTGGCCGGGTTCGCGGGCACCGCGGAATCGGCCCCGGTGCAGACAGCGAGCTCCTCGGCCGTGGCGCAGGCGGACCCCGGACCGCCGAACAGGCTCTGTCCGCCCTGGGTGGACTGCGGTCCCCTTCTGTCGGACCCGTCGCACGGCGGACCGCCCCACCACGAGGACGGTCCGCCGCCCCACGAAGGTCACGACGGGCACAAGCGTCCGGGTCCTCCCGGCCCGCCCGGCCCGGTCGGGCCCACCGGGCCCACCGGTCCTCCGGGTCCTTCGGGTCCGGCGGGTCCCTCCGGTCCGCCGGGGCCGAGCGGTTCTCCGGGTGCCATCGGCCCTTCGGGTCCCGCAGGTCCTTCGGGTCCCGCAGGCCCGTCGGGTCCTGCAGGTCCGTCCGGTTCTCCCGGTGCCACCGGTCCGGCCGGGCCCGTGTCGACCACCGAGACCGTCGGCGATCCGATCACCGTGGCCCCCGGCAACGAGGCCACCGTGTTCGCCACCTGTCCGGCAGGGAGCACCCTCGTGAGCGGCGGGTACCTCATGAGCGGCTCGCTGCAGGTCCTGCTGACGTCGCGGGCAGCGACTCCCAACACCTGGACCGTCACCGTCCTGAACCCCTCCACAACGACCTCCGCCACCGTGGCGGCCGTCGCACAATGCGCGCCGTGACCGCACGCCGGGCCCATCCGCCCGCCCCTGAAGGGAATTTCATGCTCAGATCGGAAAGGGTCGTCAAGGCCCTGGGGACCAGCGCATGCCTGGTCTCCGTCCTGGCGCTCTCCGCACCGACCGCCTCGGCGACGACGACCGCCATCTCGTGCGGCGAGATCCAGACCGGCGTGGTGTCCTGCCAACTGCCGGACGGCCTCTCCTCGTACGACACCACCGCCCTGCTGGCGGCGGCGCAGACCGCGACGCAGACCTCGCTGACCACGACCACGCCCATGGTCGTGACGGCGTTCGGCGGTGCCGGACGGTACGGCAGCAACGGCGGCGGCCTCTACCGTGGCGGTAACGGCGGCTACGGTGGCAAGGCGCAGACCGTGACGTCGATCGCAAGCTTCCAGACCGGGTTCGGACAGACCCTGTACTACTACATCGGCCAGCTCGGCGCGACGTCCGCCGGCGGTCGCGGCGGCGCCTCCACCCTGGTCTCCGGCGTGGACCTGACCACGCAGGACCCGTGCATCGAGGGCTACGGCTCGTGCACCACGACCACGCTGCTCGCCGATGCGGGTGGCGGCGGCGGTGGTGGCCAGGGCAATGCCAATGGCGACGGCGGCGCCGGCGGCGACGGCGGCACAGCGGTCTCGGGTCAGATCATCTCGGCCGGAGTCGCGGGCAGTGACGGAAAGG
Organism: Streptomyces nojiriensis; assembly: GCF_017639205.1. Lineage (NCBI taxonomy): Bacteria > Bacillati > Actinomycetota > Actinomycetes > Kitasatosporales > Streptomycetaceae > Streptomyces > Streptomyces nojiriensis. The sequence goes on from NZ_CP071139.1 coordinate 8,138,559, forward strand.
CGACCACCGGCACCCTGACGCGTACCGGTGCGGGCGGCAGCGGCGGCAGCAACGGTGACGGCGGTTCAGGCGGCCGCGGCGGCTCCGGGGTGGACCACAAGGCCGGGACCAGTGGCATCGACGGCATCGGCGGTCTGGGCGGCCCGGTCCACACCGGCAACGGTCCCAACGCCGGTGCGACGTGGACGAACAACTCCTCCCTCTTCTTCGGCAATGCCGGGCAGGGCGGCGAGGGGGAGTGGCGGACCAACAGCACGAACTACGGCAGCGGTGGCGGTGGCGGTGGCGGCTGGGGTGGCGGCGGTGGTGGTGGCGGCGGCGGTGAAGCCATCACCGGTGGTGGCGGCGGCGGTGGCGGCAGCTGGGCGGTGGCGAACACCGACACGGCCGCGAGCGTCCCGGTGATCTCCAACGGCAACAGCGGTGCGAACGGCTCCGTCTACGTGACGTTCGTCGGTTCGGGCAGCTGACAGCCGGCACGGCCGGCGAAGGCGCTCCCCGTGGTCCGGGGCTCCCTTCGCCGGCCTTGCCCTGCCGTCGGTGCGATCCCCGTTCGCGCGACGCGACGATGGACGTACGAAGCGCCCTGCGGCCCCGCCCCCTCTCGGGGCGGGGCCGCAGGGGCGTCGACGGGGCGGGGTCAGCCGACGCAGGACGTTACGGCTGCCGGGCTGTAGAGGCAGTTCGTCGGGGTGTTGTTGGCGATCGTGGTGGTCGTGACCGAGGTGATCGCGGTGTTCGTCCAGATACCGCCGGGCGCGGGGGCGTCCGGTGCGACGTTGAACTGAACCGAGGCGTCGGTCAGGTTGTAGGTGCCGGACGCGTTGTAGATGCCGCCGGCCCGTGAACCGGTGCCGGAGACCTTGTTGCGGTCGATGGCGGAGCCGTTCACGTTCACCGACGGGGTGGTGGCGAGGGTGGCCGTGTAGATCCCGCCGCCCAGCGAGTAGCGGCCGGCGGCCAGGTTCTCCGTCACGTCCGAGGCGTTCAAGAGGTTCAAGGTGCCTCCCAGCGCGTTGATTCCAGCCCCGTGACCGGCCTCTCCGATGAGCTTGTTCCCCTTCACCTGGGTGTTGTCCAGCGTGAGCGTTCCGCCGTGCATGGTGATGCCGCCTCCGCCGTCGTCCGCGGATTGGACGGTCACCGTGTTCCCCTCGATGACGGAGTCGGTGAAGGTCCGGTTGCCGCCGAACCCGATGTACACCCCGCCGCCGGAGCCCGACCCGAGACCGCCGGTGGTGAGGCGGTTGTCGGTGACGGTGGTCCCTGTCATGTTCAGGGTGCCGTTTCCGTCGGAGGAGATGCCGCCGCCGAGGTCGAAGGCGGTGTTGTGCTTGATGCTGCCGCCGTTGATGGTGAGCGTGCCGACGGTGTGGCCGATACCGCCGCCGATACGCGCACGGTTGCTCGTGATGTGGGTGTTCGTGAGGGTGAGCTGCCCGTCGGACTGCAGCCCGCCTCCGGCGCTCGCCCCGCCGGTGGTCTGGTTGTCCGAGATGCGGCTGTTGGTCAGGGATCCCGTGGTGCTGGGCCGGAACCTGATGCCGGCGCCGAGGTTCGCCGTCGCTCCCTGGAAGGAGACGTTGGTTCCCGTGAACGTGCTGTTCTCCCGGACCAGCACGTTGCCGCCGCCGATGGAGTTGGAGGGCTGCCCATTCATGACGGTCAGGTCGTTGAGTGTCAGCTTGCCCGGGACGGCCGAGGAGGTGCCGACCTCGAACAGGCGGAAGGACGCGGTGCCGACACGCTTGATGGTCGCGTTGCGACCGTTGATGGTCACGCCGGCGGTGTTGTTGGTGATGGGCGGAAGCCCGGTGTCGGTCACGTTGGCAACCGAGACCTCGTAGAGGCAGTACGGCTCCAGGTCGAGGACCGTATCGATGTTCGCGTTGGCGTCGTTGATCGCGGTGATCAAGGCCGCGGTGTCGCACGGCACTGTGACCGCGTGGGCGGGGACCACGGCGGTTGCCGTCGCCGCGCCGGTCAGGGCAAGGGTGACAAGGGAACTCAATCCCCGGTGACGCGTGCTGCGCCGTCTCATCGTCGTACCTTTCGTGAAGCCGTTCGTGGAGCCGTCCGTGGTGCGGTACGCGGCTTGACGCGATGCCGTCAGACTCTGCTGCGCTCCTACGCCGAGGAGGCTGGGACCCGGGGAAGGGGTAACCGTCCGGGGCGCGGTTCATGCCCGGTACCGCAGCGTGGCCGTGGTCTGTCACACGTCCGGGCCCAGCCTGAGAGCCGGACGGCGGGTCGGGCGCCGGGTCGGGCCGTCCGTCCGCACTGGTCAGGAGTCCGTGATCCTGACGAGGCCCCCGACCACGCCGACGTAGGCCGATCCGTCCCTGCCCAGGGTCACCGGCGCGTAGTGGTCGTTGAACAAGGGGCCGGAGCCGACCAGCCGGCTCCACACCCGCTCGCCGGTCCGTACGTCCAGCGCCGTGAGGTACCAGGCGTCGGGCATCGCGGCCGTGCCCGTCCGGTGGGCAGACCGCAGTTCGTCGGCGCTCGGGTGCGTGAAGGTGTACAGGAGGCCCGTGGCGAGGGAGACCTTGCTGACGACGCTGGGAACCCGTTCGACGCTGTCGGACCAGGCCAGGGAGCAGGTGCGGGTCGTGTAGTCGACGTGGACCCGGGCCAGGCCGGGCTCGGTGTCGACCTGACGCCCGCCGGCCATTCCCTTCAGGAGGGCGTGGTCCTCGACGACGTAGCCGTAGTTGTTCTCCACGACGAGGTCACCGCCCACGGCGACGAGGCTGTTCTCGTCGGCACCCCTTCCCGGGGCGAAGACCGGCTGTTCGCAGACCTTCTCGGGCCCGGCCTTCCCGCGCTCCATCACGAGCACCTTCATCCGGGGGTCGGCGTTGTCGGTGATGGCGACGTACCCTCCGCCCGGGCCGGATGCCGGGCCGATGAGCGTGGGAGTGGTGCCGCTGCCCTGGCCGAGCTGGCCGGGCTTGTGCCGCGAACCCCTGTCGTACGCGGCCCGCCAGGTGACGACGGGCCGGCCGCCGGCGGGCGCGTCGAAGTCGAAGCGGTAGAGGGCGTGGTCGCTGACGACGAAGACGCCGCCGGACTCGTCGACCGCGATGCTGTTGGCGATCGTCTCGCCGTGCAGTACGTGGGTGGAGACCGCGCCGGTGGCCGGATCGAGGACGCCGACCACACCGCTGCCGGTCACGAACCACATCCTCCCCGACCAGTCGGGGAGGACGGACACGATGCCGCTGCTGCCGATCACCGGCCTGAGGTCGTAGCGCGCCTGCGGCACGAGCGCGTCGCGCCGGACGGCCACCACCTGAAGGGTGCCGTCCTTCGTGGGGACGACGGCCCGGTCGAGCTGATCGAGGTAGAAGTAGCCGCCTCCGGAGACTTCCGTGAGGCTGCTGCCCGCCTTCCCGGGCAGGGTGAGGGAGGAAACGGCCGCGAGGTCGTTCGGGTCGAGCAGCATCAGCCGGGGAGAGTGCCCCGGGGTCATGCAGACGGTGACGATCCGGCCCCTGGAGTCGAAGGTGACCGAACCGCAGAGCCCGCCCTGCAGCCTGCTGCGTACGGCGAGTTCGCGGCCGGTGGGGCCGGGGCCTTCGTACGTGTCGCTCTGATAGGCGTCGCCGTGCACGTTGCTGGAGCCGTTGGCGGCCATGAACGGGTGCTGCGGGACCGGGGGGACGGCGACCGGTCGCGGTGCGACGGCCTGACCGGTGAACCGGGTCAGGCCGGCTCCGCGCGGATCCCCGGGTATGGACAGGGCGGGCAGGGTCACCGCTGCGGCCGGGGCGGCGGCGGTGAGGGGCGGTAATACGGCGGCCGCCACCAGGACGGCCAGGACACGGAGGAACGTGCGCATACGGAGGCCTTTCGTTCGCTGACCTGTGAGGGCGCGGCGGGAGCGGAGCCCTCCGAAAATACTTGCACTGTCAGTGCAATAACGATGATGCGGCAGCGGCCGACAGGCTGTCGAGGGCCGGGCGGACCCGGTGCCGCGCCCCCGAACGTCGACGTGCGGCCGACGGCCCGTGCGCCGGGGCTGTGACCTGTGGTTTCGCCGCCCGGCAGGCGGTCCCCAGGGCCTCCGTGCATGCTGGGAAAGCCGGGGAACCGGAGTCGGCCGGAGACCGGTGTCGGAACGACGACGGAGGGGCCCCGATCCGCCGGTCCCGCGAGCCGCACAAGGACGCACCATGAGCCGAGCCATGCTCCGGCAGATCCTCGACTACTCCCACCGCGCCGACCCGTACCCGCTGTACGAGGAGCTGCGCAGGACGCCGGTGTTCCACGACGAGGACGGCCCGTACGTCGTCAGCACCTACTACGAGATCCGGAGCCTGCTGCACGATCCGCGCATCAGCTCCGACCCCCGCAACCTGACGCAGCCGTCGAGCGATCCGCTGGCGCAGGAGGACGGCGGCGACTCGGCGCTGCCCCCGGTGTTCCTCAAGCTCGACCCGCCGGACCACGACCGTCTGCGCGCCATCACGAACCGGCCGTTCGGGCCGCCGCACTCGCCGCGCAAGGTCCACGACATGCGCGGCGAGCTCGGCGGCATCGTCTCCGGTCTCATCGAAGGCATCGTCGACGCGGGTTCCCCGGAACGCATCGACCTGGTCGACCAGTTCTCCTACCCCTTCCCGGTGACCGTGATCTGCCGGCTGCTGGGCGTGCCCCCGGAGGACGAGCTCCGTTTCCACGGCTGGGCCGACACCATCGCCGCCGGCCTGGACCCCGATCCGGACGCCGACCCGACCGAGAGGCCGAAGGCCGCCGCCGACGCGCAGATGGAGCTCGGCATGTACCTGGCCGGGCTGATCGGGGAGCGCCGCAAGGAGCCGGGCGAGGACATGCTGTCCCAGCTGGCGGCAGCCACCGACGATCCGGACGGGTCCATGAGCGCGCTGGAGGCGATCAGCACCGCGGCGCTGCTGCTGATCGCGGGCCACGAGACCACGGTCAACCTGATCACGAACGGCATGCTGACGCTCCTGCGCCACCCGGAGGTCCTCCGGCGGCTGCGCGAGGACCCACAGCTGTCCGTACCGATCGTCGAGGAACTGCTGCGCTACGAACCCCCCGTGCAGCTCCTGCCGCGGCGCAGCACGATCGACGACATCGAGGTGGCCGGGGTGAACATTCCCAAGGGGGCCACGGTTTCGCTGATCCTGGCCTCCGGCAACCGCGACCCGAAGCGGTTCGAGAACCCGGACCGCTTCGACCCCGACCGCGGGGACATCCAGCACCTCGGGCTCGGCAGTGGCATCCACAGCTGCTTCGGCGCCCCGCTGGCACGCCTGGAGGCCCAGTTGGCCCTCGGTGAACTGGCCCGCAGGCTGGAGAACCCGCGGCTGCTGGAGGATCCGCCCCCCTACCGCCGGAACGCGGTGCTCCGCGGCCCCCGTCACCTGCCGATCGCCTGCGACGGCATCCGTCCCTGACTCCGGGCTCGTACCCGGCCGAGGGGCCGCATGGGGTCGTGGCGATGGGAGCAGCATGCGGGAAGCGCACAGCATCTCCACAGGATTTATCTAAAGGTGATAACTTCCCGCAACACGTCTCGGCACATCCAACAATCCGGAAGATCTCCTTCCGACGGGTTCATGACAGGTCGTCGTCGCCCTGCCTGCCAACCCCCGGGTCCCCACGACAGCAACGAGGCACCGCTGAGGCGAGACAGCAGCGACCGGATGCCTCACGAGGCGACGCCCAGGCACCAACCCGTGTATGCGGCAAGGAGATTGACGATAGAGATGCTCCGCGGGCGGCTCCCCGCCTTCCTGCGGGGCAGGCTTCACCCCGGCATGAACGAGGAAAACGATGTGCGAACTCCTGAACCGCATCTGGTCCCGCCCCCGAGGCGAGTGGGTCCGCGTCCTGCGCAGGGAGCTGCCCGTGCTGGCCGACGAGATAGCCAAGGAGCTCCTGCGTGGGACTCCGGCCTTCACCGCCCTCGTCGAAGACCACGAGACGATCGATGACGAATGGCTCAGGGACTCGGTGGAAAACGCGCTGTGCAGCGTTCTCGGCTACCGGCAGCCCGATGACCGGAACCCGAGCGGCGACCGCCCCCGCCCCGACCGGGCGAGCGATGACAGACACGACGGCAGACAGGAGGCAAGCCCCCGGTTCGCCGGGGAAGTGATACGCAGGGCCGGCCTCGTGCCCGGGCAGCGCGACCGCCGCAGCGCCACCGTCGCTGCCGCGGCCACCACCACAGGCCCTGCCGCGGACACCGCCGTGGACCGGGACCGGTGCGCGTCCGCCGCACCGCCCGACCGGGCCCGCGAGGAGCTGTTCAAGGCGCTCACCGACGACAGGGCCGCCTCGAAGCAGTCCCTCACCGAGCTGGCCGAGGCGACCGGGTGGCCGCTGCCACCGGCCGTGCGAGGCGTCGTACTGGCCACCCCCGGCGAGACGCAGCAGCTGGCGACCGTACTGGAGAACTCCCTCGCCGGCGTATTCGCGGGCCAGCCCTGCCTCCTGGTCCCGAGTCCGGAACCGGACACCCGTGCCGCGCTGGAACTCCCGCTGCGCGGCCGCTTCGCGGCCGTGGGCCACGCGGTCCCCCTGACGGAGACCGCGTCCTCCCTGCGCTGGGCGCTGCGCCTGCTCGCCCTCACCCCGGCCCGCCCGAGCGCCGAGACCCGGCCGGTCTTCGTCGACGACCACCTCTCCGACCTGCTCCTCCTCCAGGACCAGCCGCTGGCCCATGCGTTGGCCGCCCATTGGCTGAGGCCCTTGGCCGGCCTGACCCCACGCCAGAGCGAGCGGCTGGAGGTGACCCTCCTCGCCTGGTTCGAAGGCGGGGGAGCCCCCGAGGCCGCGAAGGCCCTGAGCGTCCATCCCCAGACCGTGCGGTACCGCATGCGCCAGCTGGAGAAGCTCTTCGGGCCGGGACTGCGTGACCCCCGTACCCGGTTCGAGCTGGAGATGGCTCTGCGCACCCGCCGGCTGATGGCGCAGGTACGGCTCCAGCACTCCCGGGTGGGCCGCAGGACGGGCCGGGCCATCACGACGAACTTCCCGCCGCTGGTCGCGGAGAGGATGGCCCGGGTCAACGGCCTGTGACCCGAGGCGCCCGGACCGGCCCGGCCGCCCCACCCCTTCGCGGGGCGGGGCGGCCGGGCCGTTCCACGGTCGCGCCCCCGGAGTACTGGTCTGCTCCTGGTGTCCCGCGCGCCCGTTAGAGCCGTGTTGGCGGCCCGTTACGACCGTCGGACACGATGCGCGGCGAGCAGCGAATCGACGTGCCGCGGCGGGGGCGCGCAACGGCTACCGCTGCCCGTACATCCCCGCGCCCGCCGGCCGCCGGCGGGTCCTCGTCCCGCCCCCTGCCTCAGGAGACGCCCATGTCCAAGAAGTCCACTTCCCGGATCGCCGTCGTCACGGCGGCCGCCGCCCTGCTCACCGGCGTGATGACCGGCGGCAGCGCGAGCGCTTCCACCACGGCCCCGTACATCGGGAACGGCTACACGAACAACACGCACGCGGTGTGGTGCGTGCAGCGAATGATCAACTACGCGATCGACCGAGGCCGTTACTGGGGCGTCGACAAGGTCGCCGAGGACGGCGCCTGGGGCCCGAAGACCCGTCAGGCCGTCGTCGACGTCCAGAAGGGCACGGGCGGCAGCCTGCAGGCCGACGGCATCGTGGGCCCGATGACCGGCGACATGCTGATGTTCGAGGGCGACCCGTACTACAGCGGCGGCGGCGCGGGCAACGGCTACTGCCACACCTACCTGCCGACCACGTACTAGACCGGCGTTCCGTCCTGGCAGGGAGCTGCGGGGACGGACCGTGGCCGCCGTGCCGGCGGTACGGGTGCGGGCGGGGCGGGAGACCGCCCGCACCCACCGAAATCCATGGATCTCGCGCACCCCGAGCGGCTTACGATCTGCCCTGGCCGGTCCCGCCGACACGGCGGATGCCGACCGTTGACGCTCGGGGGGCGCGATGTTGAGGTTCGGGTTGCTCGGACCGCTGGTGGTGTACGACGGCACGGGGCTGACACCGGTCGCGGGACTCAAGGTTCGCGTCCTGCTCGCAGCCCTGTTGCTCCAGGCCAACCGGGTGGTGCCCAAGGACGCCCTCAAAGAGGCCATGTGGGGCGACCGGCTCCCGTCCAGCGTCGAGGCGTCCTTCGCGAACCATGCGACCCGGCTGCGCAGGATCCTCTCCGCCACCGGGGACAAACGACTGCTCACCGTGGCGCCGGGCTACCAGCTCCTCGTCCGGGAAGGCGAACTGGACGTCGAGGTGTTCGAGGGCCGGGCGCACGCCGCAGGCCTCGCGCACCGCGCGGGGGACTGGCGCAAGGTCCGTGCGGAGAGCGAGGCGGCGCTGAGCCTGTGGCGCGGCGAGCCCCTCGCCGACCTGGCTCCGTTCTCCGAGTACCGGGCCCCGTCCCTCCGCGTCCACCAGCTCGACGAAGCGCGCCTCCAGGTCCACGAGTGGGCCTTCGACGCCGACCTCCACCTCGGACGGCACCGCGAGATCTGCGCCGAACTCGCCGCCCTGGCCGCCGAGCACCCGCTGCGCGAGGCGCTCCACCGCCAGCTCATGCTCGCCCTGCACCGCAGCGGCCGTCAGGCCGACGCGTTCGAGGTCTTCCACGCGCTGCGACGGTCGCTCGTCGACGAACTCGGTGCGGAACCCGGTGCCGCCGTCCACCAGGCCTACCGGGAACTGCTCGACCAGGACCGGGGCCCGGAGCAGGAGCAGGGCCCGGAGGCGGAGCCGGACCGGGCTCCGCCCGCCCGCAGCCCATCGCACGGGCCGGTGCCGGTGCCGGTACCCGTACCCGTAGCGGTACCGCGACCGTGGCGGTCGGGTGCGGCGGCGGCCGCATATCCGTATCAACTCCCGCCATCCATACCTGAATTCACCGGTCGGGAAGCCGAGACGGCGGCGCTCCTGGAGCTGCTGCGCCGACCGGTGCCGCGCCCGGACGAAGACGACGCCGACGGTGACGGCGCCGCGTGCGGCAGCGAGGGCCACCGGACCGCGGCGGCGCCCCTGCGGCCCGTCGTCATCTCGGGCATGGGCGGCATCGGCAAGTCCGCCCTCGCCGTCCACGTGGCGCGCCTGGTGCGTGACGCGTTCCCGGACGGCGTGCTCTACGCGGACTTACGGGGGTTCAGCAGCGGGGGCGCGCGCAGCGCCCACGACCTGCTCGCCCGGTTCCTGGCCGACCTCGGGGTGCGCCCCGACGTACTGCCCGACGACACCGACGACCGGGCCACCCTGTTCCGGGCCGCGGTCGAAGGCCGCCGCATCCTGCTGGTCCTGGACAACGCGCGGGACGCGACCCAGGTCGCCCCGCTCCTGCCGCCCGACGGACCCGGCGCGGCCCTGATCACGAGCCGCCACCTGCTCGCGGACGTGCCCGGCGTCACGATGGTGCCCCTCGGTCCGCTCGGCCCCGACGAACAGCTGACCCTGCTGTCCAGGCTCTGCGGAGCCGACCGGATCACGGACGAGCCGGCCGCCCTGGCCGACATCCTGACCGCATGCGGCGGTCTCCCGCTGGCCCTGCGGATCGTCGGCGGCCGGCTCGCCTCCCGGCCGTCCTGGCCGCTGGCGCTGCTGGCCGAGCGCCTCACCCCGCACCGAGGCCGCCTCCAGGCCCTCGCCATGGGCTCGGTCGCCGTACGGCACACCTTCGACATGAGCTACCTGGCGATGCGTGCGAGCGACAACGACCTGGAGCGGGAGGCGGCCCGCGCCTTCCGGCTGCTGGGCCTGTGGCAGCCCCATGCCGTGACCACCCGGTCGGCCGCCGCCCTGCTGGGCGCGACGGAGTACGACGCGGCCGCCGCACTGGAACTGCTGGTCGACGCCAACCTCGTACACAGCCCCGAGCCCGACGCGTACGCGCTCCACGACCTCCTCGGCGAGTACGCGGCGCAGCGGGCAGCGGAGGACGTCACCGGGGCGGAGCAGGAGAGCGCCATCCTGAGGCTGCTCACCTGGTACGCACGGGCCGTGGCCGCGGCCTGCGCCGTGGCCAGCCACGAGACGCAGTCCCCGCCGCCGCTCGCCGGCCCCCGGGACCCGGGGTTGCCCGCGTTCACGGAGGAGGCGGACGCCTTGGCGTGGACCAAGCGGGAACTGCCGGCCATCCGTGAGGCGATCACCCGGGCCGGGGTGCTCGGACGCTCCGACATCGCGTGGCGCCTGGCCGTCGGACTGTTCGGGTACGCGACCACGCACTGGTGGACCGGCGAATGGGACGCCTGCCTGCGACAGGCCATGGACATCGCTCTGGCGCACGACGACACGCTCGGGCGCGCCTGGCTCCACCGCAGGATCGCCGTCGCCCACGGGATGGCGGACCGCAACGAGCAGTGCCTGGAGCACCTGAACACGTCGCTCGGATTCTTCACCGACGCCGGCGACGAACTGGCGCAGGCCTCGATCCTGGGCAACCTGTCGGGCCTGTACGTCCAGATCGGGGACGCCGAGCGGGGGATCGCCCACGCCGAGCGGTCGTACGAGCTGTACCGGAACGTCGGCAACGCCGCCAGCGAGGCGCTGGCCCTGAGCCGGATCGCGGACGCCCAGGAGATGTGCGGCGAACACGCCCTGGCGGCGGCGTACCACCAAAAGGTCATCGAGGTACTTCGCGAGCAGCGGCACGGGGTCTTCCTGGCCACCAGCCTGACCAAGCTCGGCGACATCCACCGGCAGCTCGGCCGCCGTGAGGCGGCGTTGGAGGCGCAGACGGAGGCGCTGGCCATCCGGCAGCGGATGAACGACCTCGGCGGAACGGCCGACTGCCTGGCCTTCATGGCCCGGACGCACCACCGGTTCGGCGAGTGGGAGGCCGCACGGGCCTGCTGGGAGCAGTGCCTGGACCTGGGGCTGCGCCACGGTATGACGCAGCACATCGAGCGGAGCCGCGCGGGCCTGGCCGAGCTGCCGTAGGGGGCGTCCTGGGGGTGTGGCCCCGAGCGCGTGCCCGGGGCCACCGCCCGGAGAACCGGGGGTACGTCAGCTGACCCAGTCGGTGCACTTCAGCTCGATGCCCTCGACGTTCACGCAGGCGCGCAGCCAGGTGCCGTCCGGCCAGTACTGCATGGGCGTGTACACATCGCCCCCGTCACGGTGCTCGTATCCGCGCATTCCGTCCCAGGTCTTGCCGCCGTCCGTGGAACGGTCGATCCACACACCGTACTTGTAGTACCGCGTGGCCGTCTTCGCCCAGCCGTACCAGCGGCCGTCCTTCTTGCCGGAGCGCAGGGCAACGGTGGCGTAACCGCTGACGGTCGCCGTCGAGTCGGTGCTCGGACCGGAGTCCCAGCTGACCGGGCCCGGGTCCCAGCCGTCACAGGCGTAGCCGCTGCAGTCCAGCCCGGCCGCCGAGGCGGGATTGCCCGTGGTCATCAGCGTGGCGAGGGCCATGGCCGCGACCGGCAGAGCCCGGGTGAGTATCCGGCTTCCCTTGTTTCGCATGATCCGTCCCGTGTTCGTCGAGTGCTCAGTGGTGAGACCCGCACCGGGTCTCTGCCGACGCCCGGGCGCGGTGCCCGGAGCTCCTCGGTCGACGTGGGAAGAGTGCACGCGCCCCCCAACGCGTCCCCAACGCGCGGCCAACGAGACCGCCGCAGCGGGCACGCCCGGTCCGTCGGTCTCAAGAGACCGTGACGAAGACGCTGTGCCGGCCGCTCGCGCCGTCGGGGACGGTCCGGGCGCGCTGCTCGGTCTGTACCGCCCCGGTGCCGTCGGTGGCGCGGACGGTGATCGTGTGTCCGCCGGGGGCGGCCTGCCAGCGGTAGGACCACTGGCGCCAGGTGTCGGCGGTGTCCTGCGCGGCGAGGTCCGCGTCCTGCCAGGGCCCTTCGTCGATACGGAGTTCCACGCGGGTGATGCCGCGGCGCTGCGCCCAGGCCACGCCGGCGACCATCACGGTGCCGGCGGCGGGACGGGCGAACGGCTTGGGGGTGTCGATCCGGGACTGCGTCTTGATCGGCGCCCGGCGGGCCCACTTCCGCTTCACCCAGTACGGGTCGTACGCGTCGAAGGTGGTGAGCTCGATCTCGGCGATCCACTTGCAGGCGGACACGTAGCCGTACAGCCCCGGTACGACCATCCGAACGGGAAAGCCGTGCTCGAAGGGCAGCGGCCCGCCGTTCATGCCGACCGCGAGCATCGCGTCGCGCCCGTCCATGACGTCCTCGACCGGGGACCCCAGGGTCATGCCGTCCACGGAACGGGCCACCAACTGGTCGGCCGTGCCGCCCTTGGACGGCGGCCGGACACCGCATTCGGCCAACAGGCCGGCCAGCGGGACACCGAGCCAGCGGGCGGTGCCGACGTACGGCCCGCCGACCTCGTTGGACACGCACGTGAGGGTGATGTCGCGTTCGATCAGCGGGCGGGCCAGCAGCTGGTCGAGGGTGTAGCTGCGAGGCCGGGTGACGCCTTTGCCCAGGATCCGCAGCCGCCAGGTACCGGCGTCGACCTTGGGGACGACGAGGGCGGTATCGACCCGGTAGAAGTCCCGCCCGGGCGTGGTGAAGGCACTGATCTGCGGAACCTCCAGCTGCGCGCCGGCCGGAACCGCGGGTGCCGGTGAAGCGGGGGCGGGCAGGGCGAGGCCGTTGCGGGAGGCCACGGCGCCCTGGCCGCGCCGTCCGGACAGGGCGCGACCGGCCACCCCGGCTCCGGCGGCGGCCGCGGCGGTCAGGGTCGCCGCGGTGAGGAACCCCCGTCGGCTCCAGCCGCCCCCGGTGCCCTCATCACCCGAAGCGGAGCCGACGGGGGCGGCTTTGCCGGCCAGGACGTACAGCACGGCCGCGCCCGCGAGGGCGCCGAGGAGGGAAGGGAGGGCGTCACCGGCACCCTCGGAATCGGGCCTGCTCAGGGCCGCGGCCACGCCGACGACCCCGAACACCAGCACCCCGGCCGCCCCCGCGCGCCGGTACCGCAGTGACACGACTCCCAGGGAGACAGCGAACAGGGACAGCACGAGCAGGATGCCGAGCTGGAGGACGATCTTGTCGTTCTCCCCGAACGTGCGGATCGCGAAATCCTTCAGCGCGGCAGGGGTCCGGTCGATGACCGCACCGCCGACCACCGTCACCGGCCCGGCGGCCGGCCGCACCAGGGCCGCGGCCAGTTCGGCCACGGCGAGCGCCGTGAACCCGGCCAGAAGCCCGGCCGGTGCCCCACGGGAGGTGCGGAGGAGGGTGGTGCGGAAGCTGCTCACACCCGGCATTCGGCCTGACCCGCCCGGCGGATGGGTCCGCCACCCGAACGGGTGACAGTCGCCGCCCGCCACCGTGTGCAGCGGTCCCGCCCCCCGGGCCCCCTGTCCCCTCGGCTCGGCCACAGCGGTGCGGTTCCCTCGATCGGGGGAAGCGGGGTCCGCGCCGCTGACCGCCTGCCGGCCCATCCGCAGCTCCTTCCGCTACGAAGTACGGGTCAGAGGCACCTGCACGGCCACTTCCTACGGACGAAGGACTGCCATGTCACGGACACCCCGCCGCCGGGAGCCCGCCCGGTGAACCAGCCCCTTCCGTTCGGTTCCGCCCGGCACACCGGTCCCCCCGCCGACCTCGCCCAGGTCATGCAGCAGGTCGCGCGCGGGACAAGGACGCCTTCTCGACCCTGTACGACGCTCTCGCACCCATGGTCTTCGGGATCGTGGTGAGGGTCGTACGCGACCGTGCCCAGTCGGAGGAGGTCGCCCAGGAGGTCATGATCGACCTGTGGCGGCAGGCCGCCCGCTACCGGCCCGAAGCGGGCGGTGTGAGTACGTGGGCGGCGACCATCGCCCACCGGAGGGCGGTCGACCGCGTCCGCTCGGCGCAGGCCGCCGCGGACCGTGAGCACGCGCAGGCCGCCCGCGAGCACCGCACGGCGTACGACGAGGTCGCCGAGCAGGTCGAGATCCGCCTGGACAGCGAGCAGGTCCGGCGCTGCCTGCGCGGCCTGACCGAACTCCAGCGCCAAGCCGTGACCCTGGCCTACTACCAGGGCCTGACCTACCGCGAGGTCGCCGAGACGCTTCGCACGCCGCTTCCGACCGTCAAGACGCGCATGCGCGACGGGCTGATCCGGCTCCGCGACTGCATGGGGGTGACCCCGTGAACCACCACGCAGCCGATCTTCACATCCTGGCCGCTCCGTACGCGCTGGATGCCTTGGATCCCGCCGAGCGCACGGAGTTCGACGCCCACCTGACCGGGTGCGACGGCTGCCGGGAGGACGTGGCCGACTTCCTGGCCACCGCCGCGCGCCTCGCGGCCTCCGCGGCCCAGGCCCCGCCCGCCGCGATGAAGCAGCGGACCATGACGGCGGCCGACCACGTACGACAGCTCCCGCCCCACCTCCCCGCGACGTCCCCCGTGGCCGTACGCGGCGTGCTGCGCCGCAAGGCGCTCCCCGTGGCCTTGGCGGCGAGCCTGGTGGCGGCCGCGTCGTTCGCCGGCCTGGCCGCCTGGCAGAACCAGGAGAACCGGCAGCTCGAACAGCGGGCCCGGCAGGTCGAGCAGCGCCTGGGCGCCGTCGGCGGCGTCCTGGCCGCGCCGGACGCCCGCACCGTCCACGGCCGGGCCGACAACGGGGCCCTCACCACCGTGGTCGCCTCCGACCGGCAGGACAAGGCCGTCTTCACCGCCACCGGCCTGCCCGCCCCGGCCCCGGGGAAGACCTACCAGCTGTGGCTCGCCCACGACGGCACCATGAGCCCCGCCGGATTCATCCACCAGGACGGCACCGTCCTGATCGACGGGAACACCGCCGACGCCGACGCGCTCGGCCTCACCCTCGAACCCGCCGGAGGATCCCCGCAGCCCACCACCACCCCCGTGCTCCTGATGACCCTGCCCGCCTGAGGGCGCGAGCCCGCGACCGGACCGTCCCGCGCCGGAGGGAAGACCGTACGAAGTGCACGGGCGGGGCCGCCCGTTCCGGTACCCTGCCGGGGTAACCCAGCCAGGTTCGGGCGAGAGCCCGGTGGGATGGAGATCGGCCATGGCCCTTCGATTCGACTGCTCCACGGCTTCGGGCCGGACCGGCGGACTGAGCGCGGCCGCCCGGGCGGTACGCCGGGGCGAGCTGGTGGTGCTCCCGACGGACACCGTCTACGGCATCGGCGCGGACGCCTTCGACCCGGACGCGGTGGACAGGCTGCTGGGTGCCAAGGGCCGGGACCGCGCGATGCCCTCGCCGGTGCTGGTCGCCTCCCCGGACGCCCTGCACGACCTGGTCGCCGATTTCCCCAAGCAGGGGTGGGCCCTGGTGGAGGCGTTCTGGCCGGGCGGGCTGACCCTGGTCGCCCGCCACCTGCCCTCGCTGTCCTGGGATCTCGGGGAGACCAACGGCACGGTCGCGGTCCGGATGCCGTCCCATCCCGTGGCGCTCGAACTGCTCGCCGAGACCGGACCGATGGCGGTGTCCAGCGCCAACCTGACCGGCCGCCCCTCGCCGCAGGACTGCGACGCCGCACAGGGCATGCTGGGCGACTCCGTCGCCGTCTACCTGGACGGCGGGCCCACCGAGGCCGCCGTCGCCTCCTCGATCGTGGACCTCACCGGCCCGGCACCGGTCCTCAGGCGGGCCGGCGCCATCAGCGCCCCCACCTTGCGCAGCGTCGTGCCCGACCTGCTGGAGTCCTGACCCTCGGCAGGCAGGCAGGCAGGCAGGCAGGCCGCCGCAGGCCGCTCCTGCGCCGGACCCCGCGGTGTGGAGGTCCGGGCGGGGTCGTAGCCTGCGGTCATGAGTACCTCGCTGCCACCGACCCCGTCCGAGGCCTTCGAGCTGCTGCTGGCCGGCAACCGGCGCTTCGTCGCGGGCGCACCCGAGCACCCGAACCAGGACGCCGCCCGCCGCACCGAGACCGCACCGGCTCAGAGCCCCTTCGCCGTGTTCTTCGGCTGCTCCGATTCGCGGCTGGCCGCCGAGATCATCTTCGACCGCGGGCTGGGTGACCTGTTCGTCGTCCGCACCGCGGGCCACGTCGCGGGTCCGGAGGTGCTGGGCAGCATCGAGTACGCGGTGAGCGTGCTGGAGAGCCCGCTGGTCGTCGTACTGGGCCACGACCAGTGCGGTGCGGTCGCCGCGACCCGCGCCGCCCTGACCGACGGCGTCAGCGCCACCGGGTACGTACGCGACGTCATCGAGCGGGTCACCCCCAGCGTGCTGGCCGCCCGCGCGGCGGGACTCACCGACGAGGACGACATCATCGCCGAGCACATACGGCACACCGTCGACCTTCTTCTGGACCGCTCCCGCGTCCTCGCCGACCAGGTCACGGCAGGGCGCGCCGCCGTGGTGGGGCTGTCCTACCGGCTGGCCGACGGCAGCGCCCGGGTCGTCACCACCCGCGGCCTCCCGAGCGAGGTGTCGGCCTGACCGCCCGGTGACCGCCTCCGGCGCCGTCGGTCACGAACCGTTCGGGGATCCGTAGACGGCGCCCATCGGGGAGACGCCGGTGGTGACGTAGTCGTGGATCCCGGCGAGGTAGGCATCGCGTCCGACGAGTCCGTCGCGGTCGGTGTCCAGGTCGTCGAACGCCCGGTCGGCGTCCGAGGCCGTGTTCCGCGAGGCGACCCGCAGCCGGGTGAACTCCGCACGGGAGAGGCGGCCGTCGCCGTCGAGGTCGGCGACATCGAAGAGCGAGCCCAGAGCGGGACGACAGGAGCGCTCGAACGCGTCGTGTCCGGCCCAGGTGCGGTACTCCTCGAACGTCACCCGGCCGTCGTGGTCGGCGTCCATGTCCGCCCAGACCTCCTCGTGAGCGGTGCGTGCGGCATCGACCACGAGGTGGTCGGGTTCTCGGCCCATCGCCGCAGCCGCGCGATCCACCCGCGCGAGGTACTCCGCCCGCGTGATGACGCCGTCACCGTCCACGTCCAGCATGGCGAAGATCCGCCGCTTGGCCGCATCGGTGATCGCCACGGTGGTTCCCTGAGACATCGCTCCCGCTCCCGCCTGTTCGGTCGACGATCCCTCCGACACCCGCATCGGCCGTGCCTCGGCCCGCCGCACAGCTACCGGGGGAGTGACACGCACAAGATCACCACAGACCGTCGGAGCGCCGCCACCTTCCGCACCCGCCGTCCCCCGGACGGCCGAACGCCGGCGCCCGGCGGGCCGGTCGGCCGGTCAGGCCGGTCCGCCGGCCGCGTCGTGGTGGCGCAGTGCGGCGGGGACGCCTACGCCCCGTCCTGGTGTTCCGCGCGGCGCGCCGGTGCTTCCGGAGAAGCACGGAATGCTGGGGCGGGGTGAGGGCGGGTGCCCGCCCTCACCGGCCGCGTCCGTACGCACGCCCTCCAGCCGGGAGTTCCTGATGTCCAGAGCGATCACCTTCTCCGAGTACGGCGCGCCCGAGGTGCTGCGCCTGTCCGACGTCACCCCGCCGGAGCCCGGTCCGGGGCAGGTCCGGATCCGGGTGCGGGCCGCCTCCGTGAACCCGTTCGACATGAAGTTCCGCTCCGGCCTGATGGCCGGGTCCGTCCCGGCCCGGTTCCCCGTGGTCCTCGGTCTCGACGCGGCCGGTGTGGTCGATGCCGCGGGTGCGGGAGCCGAGGCGGCCGTGGGCGACGAGGTCCTCGGCGTCGCCGTCGGCGGCAGCTACAGCGAGTACGCACTGCTCGACCGGCCGGTGGCCAAGCCCGGGGCCCTGTCCTGGGAAGCCGCTGCCTCGCTGGTCACGGTCGGTCAGACCGCCTTCCGTGTCCTGGAGGAACTGGGTGTGCGGCCCGGGCAGACCCTGCTCGTGCACGGCGCCGCCGGCAGCGTGGGCACGGTCGCCGCGCAGTTGGCCGTGGCTCGGGGCAGCACGGTCGTGGGAACGGCCGGCGAGCGCGACCTCGAACGGGTGACCGCGCTGGGAGTCACGGCCGTCCGCTACGGGGACGGCTGGCCGGAGCGGGTGAACGCCGCCGCTCCCCAGGGGGTGGACCTCGTCTTCGACACCTCCGGCGCGGGTGTGCTGGCCGAGTCCGTCGCGCTGACCGGTGACAGCGCGCGTGTCGTCACCATCGCCGACATGTCGGCGGCGCAGCACGGCGTGCGCTTCAGCGCGGGCAGCGCGGGCGGCGCCGACCGGACCGGGGACTCCCTGCCGGAGCTGGTACTGCTGGCCGCCGAGGGGAAGCTCTCGGTGCCGGTCTGGCGCACCTACCCGCTGGCGGAGGCCGCCCGGGCCCACGCCGATCTGGAAGCCCACCGCAACCGCGGCAAGGCCGTCCTGTTGCCCTGAGCCCTCGGCCGGCCCCAGGCCGAGGAGGCGGTTCGCACGGGAGTTCCCGTGGCCGCCCGCTCCGGCGGGCCCACGGCCGGTAGGGTCCGGCCATGTCCACGCACGAACGTGAGATCGTCGCGCCCGTCGACCTGTGCCGCGGTGACGGAAGGCTCGCCCCGGCCGCGATCGGCTGGTCCCGAGGCGACCACCTGGCGCCGTGGTCGGTCCGCAGCCCTGGATCGGACCGGGTGGACCTGGTCTTCACCCCGTTCCACAACCGGTCCACCCGCACCGACGTCGGTCTCCTGGCCAACCGTACGGACCAGTGCTTCGGCCACTACACGGGCTCGATCCGCACGGACGACGGCGAGCGGATCGCGGTGGACCGTCTGCTGGGATGGGCCGAGGACGTCCGCATGCGCTGGTAGGCCGGCCCACCGGCGTCCGTGCCCGGGCGCCCGCCCGGCTCGCGGCTGCGCTCCGGCCCGTGGGCGTCAGCCGGTCCGGGCGACGAAGGGGCCGTCGCCCGCGAACGCGAGGCGCGCGAAATTCTCGGCGATCCGCCGGTGTCCTTCGGGGCCGGGGTGGATCGCGTCCGGCAGCGGGAATTCGGCGTGGTCGGCCTCGCCGTACAGGGCGCGTCCGTCGAGGTGGTGGAGGTTCGGGTCGTCGGCCGCCCGCTCCTCCACGACGGCCGCGAGCACGTCGCGGATGATCGTGAGCGTGAGCCGCCCGGCGGCGCGTTCGGCCGGATCGCCCGTGGCCCTGAACCGCAGGGTCCCGCCGTCGAAGTCCGGCGCGAGCGGGCCGGGGGTGTCCTCCTGGACCGGGCACAGGATCGGGGAGACCACCAGCAGCGGTGTCGTGGGCCGGCCCTCGCGGATGGTGTCGAGGAAGCCGTGGACGGCGGGGGTGAAGGCGCGCAGGCGCATCGTGTCGCCGTTGACGACGTTGATGCCGATCTTGAGGCTGATCAGGTCCGCGGGGCTTTCCCGCATCGCACGCGCGGTGAACGGGTCCAGCAGCGCGCTGCCGCCGAACCCCAGGTTGACCAGCTCCACTCCGCCCCGCGCGGCGGCCAGCGCGGGCCAGATGGCGCTCGGGTGGACGGCGTTCGAGCCGTGGCTGATCGAACTGCCGTGGTGCAGCCAGACCCTGCGCCCGCTGCCGCGTGCCGGTTCGACAGGAGCATCGGTGCGCAGGGCGATCAGCTCGGTGACCTCCGTGTGCGGGAGCCAGATCTCGATGTCCTTGTCACCGGCCGGGAGGGAGGTGAACCGGGCGGTGCCCGCGGGCCCTTCGGTCAGCTCCGCGGTCTGGCCGACCAAGTCGGTGACCGTACGGACGTTACCGCCGGCCACCGTGGCCTGGGCGGTGAGACGGCCGTCGACCAGCAGGTCGTACACACCGTCCGGCGGGGCCGGGAAGCCCTGGTAGACGCGCTTGGTGGGCAGCGCGTCGAGCTCGATGACGGTGGCCCGGGTGCGGAAGGCCAGCCGTACGCCGGAGGGCTGGGCCTCGGCCACGGCCAGCCGGTCGTCGGGGATCTGCCGCCGCGCCCGGGCCGGCAGCCGGTGCGGCAGCAGACCGTGCGCGGTCCGCTCCACATCGAGGTGCCCGCGCAGGAGGTCCGCGGTGACGGGTGTGGTGATCCAGCCCTGTTCGCTGCTCATTGCCTCAGCCTGTTGATCGGGGTGTGCGGGGGTGTACGGGGGGTGGACGGGGCGGCGCAGCCGGTCAGGGGGCTGCGCGGTGCCGCAGCACGGCGTCCAGGGATTCCAGGGTCCAGATCCAGGATTCCTGCGAGTCGACGGCCGTGTGACTGAAGCCGCCGGCCGCCTCCAGGCTGACGTAGCCGTGGAAAACGCTGCCCAGCATGCGGACCGCGTGCGTCTGGTCCGGCTCCGCCAGGTCGTAGCCGCGCAGGATCGCCCGCGTCATCTGCGCGTGGCGCACCCCCGCACTGTCGGCCGCCGTCTGCGGGTCGAGCCTGAGCCGGGCGGCGTCGTAGCGGCCGGGGTGCGCCCGGGCGTAGTCGCGGTAGGCGTTCGCGAAGGCGATCAGGGCGTCCTTGCCCGCACGGCCGGCCACGGCGGCGGCGACCAGGTCGGCGAGTTCCTCCAGCGCGAGCAGGGCGATCCTGGTCTTGAGCTCGTGGGAGTTCTTCAGGTGCGAGTACAGGCTCGCGACCTTGACGTCGAACCGCCGGGCGAGCGCCGACAGGGTCACCTGGTCGAACCCGGCCTCGTCGGCCAGTTCCGCCCCGGCCAGGGTCAGCCGCTCCGGGGTCAGCCCCACCCGCACCATAACCTTCACCTTCCTTCGATCTGGCTTCAGCCATTATGTATTTACCTAAAGACTATAGGCAACTGCCGGCGTCGGGCGAATCCGGTTCCCGCGCGGCGATGAGTCCGCCGGTGCCGACCGGTCTATCTCTTGACGGAGACAACGGAGACAACGGATTCATCGGGAGTGAGCCATGGGCCTCATCCACATCGAGCTGTTCGCGACCCTGGACCTCGTCGGGCAGGCGCCCGGCGGCCCCGACGAGGACCCGGTGGGGTTCCCGTTCGGCGGCTGGCAGGCGCCCCTGCTGGACGAGGTCGCCGGGGCGCAGGTCGGTGCCGCGTACGAGGGCACGGACGCCCTCCTGCTCGGCCGGCGGACGTACGACATCTTCGCCGCCTACTGGCCCCATCAGGAGGGTGGTGAGGACAATGAGATCGCCACGCTCTTCAACCGCGTCCCGAAGTACGTGGCCTCCCGCGGCAGGCCCGACCTCTCGTGGGCCGGGTCCACACAGCTCGGCCCGGACCTGGCCGGCGCGGTCCGCGAGATCCGTGACCGCCACGAGCACGTGAAGGTCGTCGGCAGCCTGAACCTCGTGCAGACCCTCCTGCGCGACAAGCTCTTCGACCGCCTCGACCTGTGGCTGCACCCGATCGTGCTCGGCGTCGGGAAGAAGGTGTTCGACGGCGGTGCGGTGCCCACCAACCTCACGCTCCTCGCACCCCCGGCAGCCGGCCCGAAGGGCACCGTCTACCTGCGCTACGGGCTCGCCGACGGCATTCCCGCGACGGGGGACATGAGCGCACCCGACCGTGGTGCCGGTGGCTAGGCCGTCTCTTCCGGATCGTGCCGGGCGACAAGATCCGGAAGAGACGGCCTAGCCGCCCCGCCGGGCCGATCGGGGGGACCTCCTGCGGCGTACGCCGTGGAGGTCCGGTTCGGCGGGACGGTGCCGCGGGCCCGGCATACGCTGGTTCGGGGGGCCGAGATCCGGGTGGCGACGCATGCCGGAAGGGACGCCCTGATGGACGAGTACCCGCTGATCGAGAACCACGGCCTGATAGGTGATCTGCAGACCGCGGCGCTGGTGACCTCCGACGGAGTGGTCGACTGGTTCTGCTGCCCGCGCTTCGATTCGCCCAGCGTGTTCGGAGCCCTGCTGGACAAGGGCAAGGGCGGCCATTGCGCGGTCCGCCCGGCTCACACGACCTACGCGACCAAGCAGTTGTACCTGCCCGACACCGCGATCCTGGTGACCCGCTTCATGACCGAGGCCGGCGCCGGGGAGGTGGTCGACTTCATGCCCCTGACCGGCACCACCGTCACGGCCCGGCACCGGCTGGTCCGCATGGTCCGCTGCGTGCGCGGCAGCATGAACTTCGACGTCGACATCGCGCCCCGGTTCGACTACGGGCGCAAGTCGCACGACCTGAACCTCACGGAGAACGGGGCGGTGTTCACCGCCGACGGCACGAACCTGACCGTGCACACCATCCGGGAACCGGACGACGAGCGGCTCGGCCGACTCCTCAGCGCCGGCGAGCGCGACCTGCATCTCACCCTGCGCCTCACGGCGGGCCAGCAGCGCGGGCTGATGCTGGAGTCGGCCGCCGACGGACCGCCCCGGCAGATCCGCCTCGCCGAGTACGAGGAGCTCTTCCAGGCCACCATCGACTACTGGCGGAAGTGGCTCAGCACCTCCCGCTACACCGGCCGCTGGCGCGAGGCGCTGGAGCGCTCCGCCGTGACCCTGAAGCTGATGACCTACGCCCCCACCGGCGCGGTCGTCGCCGCCCCCACCACCGGACTGCCCGAACAGCTCGGCGGCGAGCGCAACTGGGACTACCGCTACACATGGATCCGGGACGCCTCGTTCTCCGTGTACGCCCTGCTCGGCATGGGGTTCACGGAGGAGGCGAAGGCGTTCATCGGATGGCTCGGCGACCGGATCGCGGAACGGGCGGGCGGCGAGGGGGACACCGGGCCGCTGAACATCATGTACGCGGTCGACGGCTCCTCCGACCTGAAGGAGGAGACCCTGGACCACTGGGAGGGCTACGAACGCTCGTCGCCCGTCCGCATCGGGAACGGAGCGGCCACCCAGCTCCAGATGGACATCTACGGCGAGGCGATGGACAGCATCTCGTTCGCGCAGAGGCACGGCATCCACCTCGGGTACCGGGGCTGGACCGGCCTGATCCGCGTGCTGGAGTGGCTGGCGGACCACTGGGACTCGGCCGACGAAGGGCTGTGGGAGACCCGTGGCGGGGCCCAGGACTTCACCTACGGCCGTGTGATGTCCTGGGTGGCGTTCGACCGTGCGCTGCGGCACGCCGTATTCAGCGGCCGGCCCGCACCGGTACTGCACTGGAGCGCCACCCGGGACCGGATCTTCCAGCAGGTCATGGAGAAGGGGTGGAACGAGGGCCGCGGCGCCTTCGTCCAGCACTACGGCAGCGAGGTCCTCGACTCCTCGCTCCTGCGCATGCCGACCGTCGGCTTCCTCACCCCGCAGGACCCGATGTGGGCCTCCACCCTCGACGCGATGGAGCAGGAACTGGTCAGCGACAGCCTGGTGTACCGCTACAACCCCGAGGCGTCCCCGGACGGCCTGCGGGGCTCCGAGGGCACCTTCTCGCTGTGCACCTTCATGTACGTCGACGCACTCGCCCGGGCCGGACGGATCGACCAGGCCCGGCTGGTCCTGGAGAAGATGCTGGGCTACGCCAACCACCTGGGCCTGTACTCCGAGGAGATCGACCTGACCGGCCGCCAACTGGGCAACTTCCCGCAGGCGTTCACCCACCTCGCCCTCATCGACGCGGCGATCACCCTCGACGCGGCCCTGAACCGGGGCTCCACTCCGTAGGGATGACCGTAGGCTGGGCGGGTGACGACCACCGCATCGCAAGAGGCGTTCCTCCAGGCGTTCCACGCGGAGTACCCGGCAGTGACCGCGGAAGCACTCGGGACCGGCCGCGCCCCGGACGGCCGGTCCAGCTATGAGCTCTTGTGCGATCGGGTGACCGGAAGCACGCGCGTGCTGGATCTCGGCTGCGGCGACGGCTTCCTGCTCGAACTACTGGCCCGAAGGGCCGGGAGGGAACTCGCCGGGGTGGATCTTTCGGCGGACTCCCTGGCGCTGGCACGACGCCGACCGGCGCTGGCCGAAGCCAAGTTGGAGGAAGGCCGGGCCCAGGAGCTGTCCTTCGCCGACGACAGCTTCGACGCATGCGTCTCCCACATGGCGCTGATGCTGATGGGCGAGATCGAACACGTCGCGTCCGAAGTCGCGCGCGTGCTGTCTCCCGGAGGGGTTCTGGCCTGTGTGGTGGGGGGCGGGGCCGTGGGCGGAGAGGCCTACGAACGGTTCCTCGCGCTGCTGCGGGCCGCGATCGAGGAGGTACCGGCCGCACAGCGCATCCCGGCGTTGGGGGACAGCAGGGCACGCAGTCGCGAAGGGCTCGATGACGTCCTCGGACCCGCGGGCTTCACGGCAGTGGACTGGGAGACCGTCCCCATCGACCTGAGCGGACCGGTGGAGCAGGTCTGGTCCGCTGTTTCCGGCCTCTACGATCTCGGCCCGCTCGATCGCGCGACGGTGGAGCGTCTGCGCCGATCCTTCTTCGCCGAGGTGAGGGACATGACGACGCCGGACGGGCACGTCCCCTGCGCCTTCAACATCCACCTCGCGACGGCGCGCCTGCGCTAGGCCGTCTCTTTCGGATCGTGCCGGGCGTCGCGGGCCCGGCAGGATCCGGAAGAGACGGCCTAGGACCCTCCGGTCCGCTCAGGCTCGGGGGCGGCCTCCTCGAGGGCGTGGACGGTGCCCGACATGACGGTCCGGATGTGTGCGGTGAGGTGGGCCGGCGGCCAGTCCCACCAGGCGATCGAGAGCAGGCGGGCGATCTCGTCGTCGGTGTAGCGGGTGCGGATGAGGCGGGCCGGGTTGCCGCCGACGACGGCGTAGTCGGGGACGTCGTCGACCACGACGGCACCGGAGGCGATGACGGCTCCGTGCCCGATGCGCACTCCGGGCATCACCATCGCGTGGTAGCCGAACCAGACGTCGTTGCCGACGACCGTGTCCCCCCTGCCGGGCAGGTCGGTGAGCAGGTCGAAGTGCTCGGCCCAGGAGCCGCCCATGATGGGGAAGGGGAACGTGGAGGGGCCGTCCATCCGGTGGTTGGCCCCGTTCATGATGAACCGGACCCCGGTGCCCAGCGCGCAGAACTTCCCGATGACCAGCCTCTCCGGCCCGTAGTGGTAGAGGACGTTCCTGGTCTCGAACGCGGTCGGGTCCTCCGGGTCGTCGTAGTACGAGTACTCCCCGGCCTCGATCAGCGGTGACGTCAGCAGCGGCTTCAGCAGCACCACACGCGGCTGGTCCGGGAACGGGTGGAGCACGGTCGGGTCCGCGGGAAGACGGTTCACGGCGGTCGCTTTCGGTACGGCGATGGCTGGTGAGGGCTCCATTCTGCGCGTGCCGTACGGGCTTTCGGCGGACCGGGTCAGGCCCCCGGTTCCGGATCGCCGCCGCGGCGCAGGTCGGCGTCGGTGAGGGGTTCCAGTGTGCCGCGGGTGTCGAGCCGGTACAGGAAGGCCACCGCCGGGAAGACCAGGACCGCGGCCACGACGGTCACGATGAGCAGCCAGTGCAGGGTGCTGGGCGCGCCCGCCGCCTCGGCCACCGTCAGCCGGCCCGGAATGAGGTACGGGCGCTGCGCCACGCCCCACGCGATCACGGCCGAGGCCATGAGGACGACGGCCGCCGGCCGGGACCACGCCCCGGAGGTGCGCAGCAGCAGCCAGGCCGTGACGAGGGTGGCCAGAACGGCCAGGACGAGCAGGGCGAGCCCGGCGCCGTGGGTGAGGCCGTGCCACAGGTGGGGGGCGTCGGCGTGGGCCACGACCAGGGTGACCGCC
Organism: Streptomyces nojiriensis; assembly: GCF_017639205.1. Lineage (NCBI taxonomy): Bacteria > Bacillati > Actinomycetota > Actinomycetes > Kitasatosporales > Streptomycetaceae > Streptomyces > Streptomyces nojiriensis. The sequence continues at coordinate 8,163,955 of NZ_CP071139.1, forward strand.
CCCAGCACGGCGAAGGCGGCGAGGGTGGCCAGTGCCCGCCGCCGGAAGTAGGCGTGCAGGTCGGGGGCTTCGTAGCGGACGGCGTCCGCGGCCAGGAACACCGCCCCGAGCAGCGCCGTCCCGACGACGGCCAGCAGGCCGAAGAAGACGGAGGTCGGGTTGAACCAGGCGTGCGCCGTCGGCTCGGTGCCCGGTCCCACGCGCCCCGAGGCGATCCCGCCCGCGGCGGCACCGAGGAAGAACGGGGTGAGGAGCGAGGCGATCGCGAACACGGCGCCGTAGACGCGCCGTCCGGCGATCCTGCGGGTCGGCTTGCGCAGCGCGAAGCCTGCGCCGCGCAGCACGATGCCGATGACGGCGAGGGCCAGGGGCAGCCACATCGAGGAGAACACGGTCTGGAAGAACTCCGGGAACCCGGTCCACATGATGACCAGGACGAAGATGAGCCAGACGTTGTTGACCTCCCAGACCGGGGCCATGGCGTGGTCGATGAGCCACCGCGGGCGCTTGCCGCGCTCCGCGCCGCCCGCCGTCAGGTCCCAGAAGCCCGCCCCGTAGTCGGTGCCGCCCGCGCAGGTGTAGGCGGCCACCGCGAGGAGCAGGACGGCGGCGACCACACCGGCCGCGGTCACGGCCTGCCGTCCTCGGTCGGTGCCGCGACGGCGGAGCGGGGGCCGTAGGGGGTGTCGGTCTCGGGTGTCGTCATCGTGTCCGCCTCACGGCTTCGTTCGTCGTCCAGGCGCCATCGGGTGCGCATCTTCAGCAGCACGGCCAGGAAGGAGCCGAAGATGAGCACGTACACGACGACGACCACGGCGAACATGGTCCACAAGGAGCCGGCGCGGGCCCCGGTGACCGCTTCGGCTACCCGCATGTTCTCGTAGACGATCCACGGCTGGCGGCCCACCTCGGTGGTGATCCAGCCGCACTCGACGGCGATGACGCTGGCCACGCCGGCGCATGCGGCACTGCGGTAGAACCACGGCGAGGCGGGCAGCCGGCGGCGGCGCCACCACACGAACGCGTACCAGACGACGAGCAGCACCAGCACCGAGCCGATGCCCACCATGATGTCGAAGGTCCAGTGGATGAGGGTGGCCTGGGCGACGGTGGGCCGGTTCTCCGCCGGTACGGACGTCAGGCCGTGCACCTCGGTGTCGGGGCGGAAGCCGGCCAGGATGGAGTCGAGTTGCGGGATCTTGATGCCGCCGGTGACGGTCCCGTCGGGGTGGAGGCGGCCGAAGAGGTACTCCGGGACGTGCGTGTCCGTGTTCCAGACGATCTCCATCGCCGCGAACTTGACCGGCTGCTTCTGGAACACCGCCCGGGCGATGGCGTCGCCCAGCATGAACTGGACGGGCGTGAACACGGCCGCGACCGTGAACGGAACGGTGAAGCCGAGCCGGTGGTAGCGGTCGCGGCGCCCGCGCAGCCAGCCGACGGCGTAGACACCGGCCACGACGTATCCGGCGGTGAGCAGCATCGCCACGACGAAGTGCCAGTACTGCGGCCCGAACATCGGCGTGAAGATCGCCTTCCAGACGTCCACGTCGACGGGATTGCCCTCGGAGTCGAGGGAGAAGCCCCGCGGGGTGTTCATCCAGGAGTTGGCCGCCAGGATGCCGAAGGCGCCCAGCAGGGCCGTCGCCGGCAGCGGCAGCCCGAGGAGGAAGTGGGTACGGGCGGGCAGCCGCCGCCACCCGTAGAGGTAGATCGCGATGAGGACGGCCTCCAGGAAGAAGGCCCATGCCTCGACGCCGAAGCCGATCCCGAACACGTCGCCCCACCGGCCCATCAGCCCCGGCCACAGCAGGCCGAACTCGAAGGACAGGACGGTGCCCGTGACGACGCCGATGGCGAACTGCACCGCCATGACCGCCGACCAGCGGCGCGCCAGCAGCAGGGCGGTCGCGTCGCCCCGCCGCAGCCCGTAGCCGTGCATGATCAGGGTGATCAGCGGCAGCGCCACACCCATCGGCACCAGGATGATGTGCGAGGCCAGGGTGAAGGCCATGAGCGAGCGGGCCGGCAGCATCTGAGGCGGTGCCTCCGCCAGCAGGTGGAGCGTGGTGTGCATGCGTCCCTCCGCGGGGCCGAGCGGATGGAGGTCAGCCGCCGGTGGCGAAGCCCGGGAAGAGGGTCATACCGCCGTCCACGTAGAGCGTGGCTCCCACGACGTAGTCCATGAGGTCGGAGGCGAGGCCGACGGCCGCGTGGGCGATGTCCTCGGGGTCCCCGACCCGGCCGTACGGGATCAGCTTGAGCAGGTCCTGCTCGGCCTGCTCGGTGTCCCAGGCACTGCGGTTGATGGGCGTCCGGATCGCGCCGGGGGCGATCGCGTTGACGCGGATCTTCTGCGGGGCGAGCTCCTGGGCGAGGGTCTCCATCATCATCTGCACGCCGCCCTTGGAGGAGGCGTAGTTCACGTGCCCGGCCCAGGGGATGATCTGGTGCACCGAGCTCATACAGATGATCTTGCCGGCGGAGCTGGAGACCTCCGGGACGACCCCGCGCCGCAGGAACTCCTTCGTCGCCTCGCGGGCGCACAGGAACTGTCCCGTCAGGTTGACGTCGATGACCTTCTGCCACTGGGCGAGCGTCATCTCGGTGAAGGCGGAGTCCCGCTGGAGGCCGGCGTTGGCGACGAGGATGTCGATGGTCCCGAACTCCTCGACCATGCGTTCCGTCATGGCCACGACCTGGCCCTCGTCGGACACGTCCGCCTCGTACGCCGCCGCGCGCACCCCGAAGGAGGCGATCTCCGCGACGACCTTCTCGGCCTCCTCCCGTCCGGCCACGTAGTTCACGACCACGTCCGCCCCGGCCCGGCCCATGCCGATCGCCGTGGCCTTGCCGATTCCGGAGTTCGCACCCGTCACCAGTGCCTTCTGGCCCCGGAGCAGGTGCGCGGGGATCACGCCCCGGGGTACGCCCTCGGTCGAGCTCACGACGGACTGCCTCCTTCGCACCGCCACCCCGTGCCGTCGGGGCGACGGCACCCCGGCGGGTCCGGCGTCACCCAATCACCGCCTCCGGAGCGCGGCGGCCCGCTGCGGCCCGCGTTGCGCCACCCGGCGCAGGATCTTCGCCCGGTCGGCGGTGTCCGCCGCCGCGGTGCCCCGACTCCGGTCAGCCCATCCGTTCGAGGAGGTGGTCGCCGACCCGCAGGGCGTTCGCGATGGCCGTCAGGGACGGGTTGACCGCGCCGATGCTCGGGAAGAAGCTCGTGTCGACCACGTACAGGTTGTCCAGTTCGTGCGCCTTGCAGTGGAGGTCCAGGGCCGACGACGCCGGGTCGGTGCCGAACCGCACGGTGCCGGCCTGGTGCGCGGTGGCCCCGATCGGCATGCCCTTGTGCAGGTACAGGCTGTGGTCCAGCAGGTGGTGCTCGTGCATGCCCAGGCGGCCCAGCATGCTCTGGAGCTTGTGCCGCAGCCGCTTCAGGCCGGCCGTGTTGTGGGACTCGTCGAGCGCGAGGTGGATGCGGCCGTCGCCGTCCAGGGTGACGCGGTTGTCGTCCAGCGGCAGGTCCTCCCCGCACAGCCAGAAGTCGACCGCGTGGTGGGCCATGACCTCGAAGGGCATGTTCGGGGTCACCGCTCCGGCCCAGCGCGGGGCCTCGCCGTGGATCTGCTCGGCGTCCGACTTGCCGAGCATCTGGATCCCGCCGAGGGGGTAGTCCCAGTCGTCCGCGCCCAGGTACCAGTCGTGCAGGGCGAGGGTCTTCTGGAACTGCGTGTCGTTCGGCTCCCTGGAGACCGCCATCAGGGCCAGGTTGTTGTGGCGCATGTAGAACCGTCCGACCACGTCCGAACCGTTCGCGAGGCCCCGCGGGTGCCGGTCGTTCGCCGAAGCGAGCAGCAGCGCAGCCGAGTTGACCGCGCCGCAGGCCACGACCACCAGGTCGGCGGAGAAGCGGGCCTCCTCGCCGTCGGCGAGGCGGGCGACGACCGCGCTGACCGTGCGTCCCGTCGGATCGGTCTCCAGCCGCAGCACGTGGGCATGGGTGACCAGCTCGACGCCGGGATGTTGCAGCGCGGGCTCCACACAGATCACCTGGGCGTCGGACTTGCCGCGGACCAGGCACGGGAAGCCGTCGACCCGGTTGCAGCGGATGCAGACGCTGGACGGGGTCGCCCGCCCGGCCGCGTCCTGGTCCAGGTCGACCCCGATGGGCAGGTGGAAGGGGTGCAGGCCCTGCTTCTCCAGGTCGTCGCTCAACTGCTGGATCCGCGGCTCGTGTTCCACCGGCGGGTGGGCGTACTGGGCACTCGCCGGACCCTCGGTGGGGTCCTCGCCGTGCCGGCCGTGCACCCGGTAGAGGTGCTCCGCCTGGGTGTAGTACGGCTCCAGGTCCTCGTAACGGAGCGGCCAGGCGGGCGAGATCCCGTCGTGGTGGCGCAGCTCCCCGAAGTCCTCCGGGCGCAGCCGGAACAGGGCCGCGCCGTAGAACTTGGTGTTGCCGCCCACGTAGTAGTTGACCTCGGGAGGGAACTCGCGGCCGTGCCGGTCGAACCAGAACTCGGGCGCGCGGTACTTCCCCTTGACGAACACGGCAGTGGAGTCCCAGTTGTCGCGTTCGCGGGGGAGGAAGCCGCCGCGTTCGAGGATCAGCACCCGTTTCCCGGACGGGGCGAGCCGGTGGGCGAGCGTGCCGCCTCCCGCGCCCGTTCCGATGACGATGACGTCGTAGTGCGGAGCGTCGTTCAACCGGATCACCGTCCTCGGCCTGCGGTGCCGCCGCCCGGACGGGCCTGTCGCGGCAGGGTCCCCCTTCGAACGTATACGCCCCCCGCCGGTGCGGCACCCGGGGATGCGCGGGTCACAGGACGGCGATCGGGTTCACCGGGGAACCGGTGGCCCCCGGCAGCCGTAGCGGTGCCACGGTGCACAGGAACCGCCAGCGCCCGAGCTCCGCGCACGCGTGGGCCAGTTCGTCCAGGTCCAGGTAGTCCATCAGGTGCATGCCCAGGGCGTGCAGGGCCAGGACGTGCACCGGGAAGGAGACACCGGGCACCGGACTCGGGGCCGTGTCGTTGTTGCCGTCCGAGCCGAGGACGGCGACCTGCCGCTCGGCCAGCAGCCGCATGCACGCGGGATGCAGGCCGGCCCGGGTGTGCGCCGCGTCCCACGCGCCGCTCTCCCGGCGCCGGCGCCGGTGTCCGACGCGTACGAGCAGCAGGTCGCCCGGACCGATCCGGACGCCCTGGGCCTCCTCGGCCGCCGTCAGCTCCTCGACGCCCACGAAGTCCCCCGGCTCCAGCCAGGGGACCCCGCGCAGCCTCGGGATGTCCAGCAGGATCCCGGGGCCGACGATCCCGTCGCACACCAGGTCGAGGGTGATGCCGAGGGCGGCGCCCGCCGCCAGACGGCTCTCCGGGACGCCGCCGTGGAGCTCGCCGTCGAACACGACGTGGCACAGTGCGTCGAGATGGCTGTGGGCGTCCCCGTGCACGTTCATGGCGAACCGGTCCAGGGCGAAGTGCACCCCCGGGGTTCCGGTCTCCGGCGCGGTCGGCGCCGTCAGCCGGTAGACGGCGGGCTGTGGATCGTCCGGCCCCGGCTGCGTCTCGATGGGGGCGGCCAGCGACACGGTGCGCCCGTGCCGCACGTCGGCCGCGGCCGCGGCCACGCGCGCCGGGGTCAGGTGGGCGAGGGTGCCGCGCCGGTGCTCAGGGCCGGCGGGTGCCCGCCGGCCCAGCTCGGCGTGCAGGGACCGGAAGGCCGCCTCGGTCATGAATGGCGAAACCGTCCGGTCGGGCGTCGGGTCGTCGTCCGTCACGCGGGTCCTCCCGGTCTGCCGAAGGCCCCGCCTCCACTGTCCGCCGCCGCGGCGTCCCGTGCATCCCGGCGGTCCGGCGCCGGCCCAGCGGCCCGCCGGACCGCGGCGCACGGCTTCCTCAGGAGCGGTGTCCGGCGACCGACCGGTGCGCGACGGGGAAGTCGAAGTAGGTGTCGGGGAACAGCTCCGGCTTGTGCGTGAAGTGCCACCACTCCTCGGGCAGGTTGACGAAACCCTCCGCCGCCAGGGCCGACCTCAGCAGGTCCCGGTTGGCGCGCTGTGCCCCCTGGACGCGCGGGTCGTCGGTGTGCGACAGCGTGTCGAAGCAGTCGAAACCCGTACCCATGTCCACCGAGTTGTCCGGGTACCGCTCCGCCCGGGGCGCGTAGCAGGGCACCGACTCCTGACCCGGCCGCGGGCGGGGCGCCGGCAGCGCCGGCAGCCGCACCAGCGTCACGTCCGTGGTGCTGCCCCGGCTGTGCCCCGACTTCCCGGCGATGTAGCCGTCCTCGAACAGCCGTGACTTGTCGACGCGCGGATAGAACTCCGCCTTCCGCCGCTCGTCGCCGAGGTCCTCGGCCCACCGTACGAAGTGGTCGACGGCCCGCTGCGGCCGGTAGCAGTCGTACACCTTGAGCGAGTAGCCCTGGCGCAGCAGGCGTACCTGGGCCCGGTGCAGGGCCTCGGCGGCCGGCCGGGTCAGGATGCAGACGGGCTGGCGGTAGCCGTCGATCGGCTCGCCGACGAAGTTGTGCGGACGCACGTACCGCATCTCCTGCAGGATCGTCGGGTCGACCGAGCTCAGAGCCACGAACGCGCGCGGCGCCTTCGCCGCGGACGGCGGTGCGCTCGCCCCGGCGGGGGTGGCGGCCACGGCCGCCGTCAGAGCGGCGGCGAGGGCCGTTACGGTCACGGCGAGGCGTGCCCTCATCGGCGGTAAGGACGTGGAACCGGTCATCCGGGCCTCCAGCGGCGGTGCAGTGGGGACGTGATCGGGCCCCATGCTGCCCGACGCCGGGCCCGTCCCGTCCGGATCCGGCCGGACCCGCCCGAACTGCGCCCGCCGCGGGGCGGACCTACGCTGATCAGGTGACCGGGTTGCGCCGGAGGAGCGGTGATGCCTGCCGCCGTACCGGACGCGGCCCGAGGGAGGTGGTGCCCGATGTCCGCACCCGGGGCGGCGGCGGCCCGCTGCGCGACCGCCGGAGCCGTCTGCCTGCTGGTGTTCACGGGCGGGGGCGTGGCCCGAGCCGATGACAACGGCATCGCCGACGACAGCGCCCAGGCCATCGCGCAGGCCTCGCGCAAGGCCATGGCCGAGGTCACCTCCATGCGCATGGTGGGCAAGGTGACCGACAGCGCGGGCACCACCAAGCTCGACCTGCGCTTCGACGAGCAGGGCGACTGCGTCGGCACCGTCACGCCCCCCGGCGGCGCGGGCACGGCCGCCGTCGTCAAACGCGGCGACGACGTCTGGATGAAGCTCGACGACGCCCTGCTCAGGTCCCAGGTACCGGGCCCGGCGGCCGACGACGCGATCGCGCTCATCAACGGCCGCTACCTGCACGGCACCACGGCCAGCCCCCTGCTGAGCGATTTCGCCCAGGTCTGCGACCTGGACTTCTTCAAGAAGGAGTTCTCCTCGAAGCCGCCGAGCGAACAGCTGGCCAAGGGCCCCCGGACCACCGTCGACGGCAAACCCGCCATCACGGTCACCAGCCGGCGCGGCAGCGCGACGGGCACGTACCAGGTCTCCACCGAGGACGAGCCGTACCTCCTGCAGGTACGGGGCACCGATGCGTCCGGCCGGAAGGTGGACGCCTCCTTCTCCGACTTCGACGAGCCCGTGTCGCCCAAGCCCCCGGCGCCGGCCGACTCGGTCGACCTGTCCGAGCTCCGGTAGCGTCAGCGCAGTTGGCGGCGGACCAGGCCGTGGAAGAGGCCGGTCGTGTCGGCGAGCAGTTCGGCGGGCGGGCCCTGCTGGACGATCCGGCCGTCCGACACGACGATCACCCGGTCGGCGTCCATGACCGTGGAGAGCCGGTGGGCGATCACGAGGCGGGTGGTCCGCAGGGCGCGGGTGGATTCGGTGACCACACGCTGGGCCTCGTTGTCCAGCGCGCTGGTGGCTTCGTCGAGGAACAGGATGCGCGGCTTGCGGATGAGGGCCTGGGCGATCATCAGCCGTTGGCGCTGACCGCCCGAGACGGTCCCGCCGCCGTCGGACAGGATGGTGTGCATGCCCATCGGCATGGCCTCGATGTCCGCCGCCAGGCCCGCCATCGCGGCGGCCTCCCACGCCTCCTCCGGCGAGAACGTCCCGGTGCCGCGGATGCAGTCGAGGATCGAGCCGGAGAGCGGCTGGGCGTTCTGCAGTACGACGCCGCACTGGCGGCGTACGGCCGCCCGGTCCAGCGCCGCCAGGTCCTGGCCGTCGTAGAGCACACGGCCCGAGACGGGCCCGTCGAAGCCGATGAGCAGCCGCAGCAGGGTCGACTTGCCGCAGCCACTGGCCCCGACGACCGCGACGAACTCGCCCGGTGCGATCCGGAGGCTGACGTCGTCGAGGACGAGCGGGCCGTCGTCGGCGTAGCGGTAGGACAGGTTCTCGGCCTCGATGGCACCGGTCAGCCGTCCCGGGCGGGTACTGGAGCGGTCCACCTCGGGGATCTCCCGCAGGAGCGGCCGGACCTGCTCGAACATCGGCAGGACCGATGCGGCCGAGAGGAGCGCCCCGGTCACCTGCGTGACCGACGACAGCAGTATCGTCAGCGCGGTGCTGAAGGTGAGGAACTCACTGGCGGACATGGCGCCGCGTGCCGGACCGGCCAGCAGGACGAACATCACCAGCGTGCACAGCGGCAGGTGGACGGCGCCGAGGACCGTGCTGACGTTCTGCGTCCGGCCGATGCGCTGCTGCAGGTCGCGGGTACGGGCGAACTCCCTCGCCCAGGCGGCGTACGCGAAGCTCTCGGCCGCGGCGACGCGGAGCTTGGGCAGGCCCCGCAGGATCTGGAAGGCCTGGTTCCCCAACCGGTGGCCGAGCGTGTTCAGCCGGCGCTCGTACCGCAGCTGCCACAGCCCCAGGCCCAGGAAGACCACCGCGATGACGACCAGCATGCCCAGCGCGGCCATCGCCAGCGGCACGCTGTGGACGAGCAGCAGTACGAAGCTCACCACGCCGACCGCGCCCGCCTGTACGCAGACCGGGCCGATGCCGGACAGCACGCGGCGCATCGCGCTGATGCCCATCGCGGCACCGGCCAGTTCGCCGGTGGAGCGACCGGTGAAGAACGTCGCCGGCAGGCGCAGCAGCCGGTCCCACACGGCCGGTTGCAAGGTGGCCTCGATACGGCCCTCCATGCGCAGGAGGGAGGTGTTCTGCAGCAGCATGAACACCGCCGCGACCACGGCGGTCGCGACCAGCGCCAGCCCCGTCCGCACGATGAGGCCGGTCTCGCCCTGCGGGACGTAGCGGCCGAGGACCTGGCCGGTGGCGACCGGCACCAGTGCCCCCAGCACCACCGCCACCAGCCCGCCCAGCAGCAGGCTCCGCAGTTCGGGGAAGGTGCCGCGCAGGGTGAACCGGAGCAGTGCGGGCAGGCCCACCCGCCCCTCGGGCAGGGGGCGGTACAGCATGACGGCGCGCGGTTCGAAGGCGGCTTGGCCGGCTCGCCCGACGCGCTCGCGCCTGCCGGTGGCGGGATCGACCGCCTCGTAGCCGCCGCGCCGCCACAGCAGGGCGACCGGCGTGCCGTCCTTCTCGCGCCGGCCCACCAACGGCCCGTGGTCCTCCCGCCACCAGCGCGCGCCGAGACCGACCGCGCGGGTGCGGATCCGCGACGCGAGCGCGATGCGTTCGACGGGATCCAGCTGCTCGGACGTGGTGCCCGCCCCGCCCGGTGGGGTCAGGGCGATGCCGGCCGCGCCGGCGACGACACGGCACGCCGCGAAGGTCGCGTCGGCGTCCGCGGCCCGGTGCCGGTCCCGGCCGCCGGTGCGGACGATGGACGCCAGCAGCGTCCGGTCCGCCTGGGTGCGGGCTGCCCGGCCGGCCTCGATCCCGGCGGCCGTGCGGTCCTCGTGGGCGCGCTCCAGCTGCTCGATCCAGCCGTCCAGGGCGTACAGCAGCCGGTACTGCTGGTCGACCATGCCCTGCCACATCGCCGCGTCGACGAGGAGGGTACCGACCGGCTCCGTCTCGTACTCGGCGCCGTAGCGCACGCTGCCGGGAGCGATCCGCATCCACAGGATGTCGTCGTCGGCTCCGCCGTGCCCGGCCGTGGCGGTGCCGGCCGGCGGCGCCTCGTGGAGCACGCGCAGACCCCGGCCGATGCCGCGCGCGAAGGCGTCCTCCAGCGGGCTCGGCCGTCCTGCGGCAGCGGCGCCGTACGGCCCTTCGCCGGCCTGCTGCGGGTACTGCGCGTCCTGCGGGTACGGCGTGTACTCCGCGGGGTACAGCTCCCGCAGCTCGATACGGCGCAGCCGGCATCCCTGCCGGGGCCGGCCGACCAGCGTGTGGTCAGGGCCCTCGGCCGGACCGAGCAGCAGCGTGCCCGGCTCCAGCCGGCCCAGGAAGTGCCAGTGCCCGCCCTGCGCGGCGTCCACCGCGAACAGGTCCAGCTCGCCCTCCACGACCAGCCACAGGACGAGCGGCCCTTCCAGGGACAGGCTGCGCAGCCCCGTGCAGTCCACCGGCGAGCCCAGTGCGCCCAGAGCCGCGACGACCGGATCCGGAGCTCCGGCCGGCGTACCGGTGGCGGCATCGGAGGTGCCGTGGTCCGTGTACGTCACCTCAGTGCTCCTCGACCAGCGCGGCGTACGGGCCCCGGGCGGCGACCAGCCGTTCGTGCCGCCCGCGTTCCACGACCGTGCCCCGGTCGAGCACGACGATCTCGTCGCTGTCGCGCACCGTGCTCAGCCGGTGGGCGATGACCACACAGGCACAGCCGCGGCGGCGCAGGTTGTCGATGACGAGCTGCTCGGTCACCGCGTCCAGGGCGCTGGTCACCTCGTCGAGCACCATGACGCTGGGGCGGCGCACCAGCGCCCGTGCGATCTCCAGGCGCTGGCGCTGGCCGCCGGAGAAGTTGCGGCCGTCCTGTTCGACGCGGCTGTGGATGCCACCGGGGCGGCGGGCCACCACGTCGTGCACGGCGGCGTCCTCCAGCGCGGCGATCACGGCTTCGTCCGTGATGGAGGGGTCCCACAGCGTGACGTTGTCGCGGACGGTGCCTTCGAAGAGGAAGACGTCCTGGTCGACGAAGGAGACGGAGGCGGCCAGCGCCCCGCGCGGGATGTCCTCCAGCCGCATCCCGTCGATGCGGATGGCCCCGGCCCACGGGACGTGGAGGCCGGAGACCAGCCGGGAGACGGTGGACTTGCCGCTGCCGGAGCCCCCGACGAGCGCGACCTGCTGCCCGGGCCCGACCGTCAGCGAGAAGTCCTTGAGCAGCGGGGCGTCCAGGGGGTTGTAGCCGAAGGTGATGCCGTCCAGCTCCACATGGCCCTTGAGGCGGCGGGTGGAGGCCGCGGGCTCGCGCCGTGAGTAGACCCGGTCGACCGGGAAGTTCTCGACGTCCTTCAGCCGGGCGATGTCGGCCGCGAAGTCCTGGATCCGGCCGGCGACGCCGCCCAGCCGCGCGACCGGGGCGGTGAAGCCGGTCACCAGGGCCTGGAAGGCGACGAGCAGCCCCACGGTGAGGTGGCCCTCCACCGCGCGCAGGCCGCCGATCGTGAGGATCAGCGCGCTGTTGAACGCCGCGAGGGTGGGCGCGACGATCGCCAGCCACGCGCTGGGCACGCCGAGCCGCTGCTGCACGTCGAGGGTGACCGCGTGCTGTCCGGCCCAGCGGCGGAAGAAGCCGTTCTCGCCGCCCGTCGCCTTCATCGTCTCGATGAGCTGGAGACCGCCGTACGCGGTGTTGGTCAGCCGGGCGCTCTCGGCGCGCAGCTTGCCGGTACCGGTGGCCCGCAGCCGGATCGCGATCCGCAGGGCGACCACGTTGAGCAGCGCCACGGCCACGCCGACGAGGGTGAGCTGCGGATCGTAGGTCCACAGCAGCACGGCGTAGAGCACGACCACCACGGCGTCCACGGCGGCGGCGGACAGGTCCCGGGCGAGGGTCTCGGCGACGGTGTCGTTGGACTGCAGGCGCTGGACCAGGTCGGCCGGGTTGCGCTGGGAGTAGAAGGTGACCGGAAGCCTGAGCAGGTGCCGGAAGAAGCGGGCACTGCTCAAGGTCGAGGCGATGATGCGCCCGCGCAGCAGGTTGGCCTGCAGCAGTGCGGTGAGGGTCGCGGTGAGGACGAGGGCGACCGCCATCGAGGCGAACAGCACGCCGAGCAGGGAGGTCTGCTCGCCGATGAGGAACATGTCGATGTACGTACGGCTCAGGGCCGGTACCGCCGCCCCGACGGCGACCAGGAGGAGGCTGGCGGCCACGGCGGCGGCCATGGTGCCCGAGGTGCCCCGCAGGCGGGCCGGCACGGCCCCGAGGACACCCGGTCCGCGGCCACCGCGGCGGAACCCGTCGCCGGGCTCGAAGGTGAGGACGACCCCGGTGAAGCTGGTGTCGAACTCGTCCATGGGGACGAACCGGCGGCCCTTGGCGGGGTCGTTGACGTACACGCCCCGGCGGCCGAGCCGCCGGGCCGTGCCCTCGTAGACGACGTAGTGGTTGAACTCCCAGAAGAGGACGGCCGGGGCCCGCACTTCGGCGAGCGCGGCCAGGTCCATCTGCATGCCCTTGGCCGTCAACCCGTACCCACGGGCGGCCCTGAGGAGGTTGCCGGCGCGGGAGCCGTCGCGGGAGACACCGCACGCGATGCGCAGCTCTTCGAGCGGGACGAAGCGGCCGTGGTGGCCGAGCACCATGGCCAGCGCGGCGGCGCCGCACTCCACCGCCTCCATCTGCAGCACGGTGGGGGTGCGTACGGGTCGGGGCGTCCTGCCCCTCGGTACGGGCGCGGATGCGGCCCTGCGGCGGGAACCGCCCTTCGGCCCGGGGCGGTGGCGCCGGCGCCCGGCGGGAGGCAGGTGCGGCGCGGTCACGGCAGCAGCCAGTCGACCGGGCGCTGGGCGGCGAGGCGGACGGCTCCGGTGACCGGTGTCCTCGAATCGACGGCGTACGGGGGCCCGTCCGCGGAGGACCACCGGTAGCCGGAAGGGGTGGCGGAGGACCGTTCGAGCCGGACGACCACGGCCACCGGGCTGCCGTGGCGGGAGAACTGTTCGGCGAGCCCGCTGTCGCCGAGGAAGCCGCCGATCTGCGCCCGTGTCAGGGGTGCGCGGCCGACCGCCGTGACGCGCCCGCGCAGCATGCCGAACCGCTGCTGGGGGACGGACTGCACGCTCAGGTCGACCGGGGCGCCCACGGCGATCGCCGAGCCGCCGGCGCCCGGCACGTACAGCACGGCCACCAGCGGGTCCTGCGGGCCCGTCGCGCGTTCCACGGTGGCCACGTCCGCACCCGTGGCGACGACCGAACCCACCTTGGCCACCAGGGTCGTCAACCGGCCGCCGGCCACCACGCGCACGGGCCGTTCCCCCTGCTCCGTACGGACGTTGAGCAGGGGCGCACCGGCGGCCAGCAACTGGCCCTCCTCGGCGAGGACTCCGGTCACCTGTCCCGCGACCGGCGTCTGCAGCACGTAACTGCCCTCGGCCCGGGTGAGGATGCCGGATGCGCTCAGCTTGGACGACACGGTCCCGGTGAAGGCCCAGTAGGTCGCGGCCGCCATGACGGCGATCGTGACGGCGAGGACGAGTCGCCCCTGCGGGCGGGCCAGACGAACCGGCAGATCCAATTCCTCGGGCGATTGCAGCTTGGAAAGAGCCTTTTGGCGAAACTGCACGGACTTGTTCCTTCAGCTGCATTCGTATCGTCGGGCGGACATACGGGCGGCCGTGAACCCCGGAGCCGTGGGGGATGATCCGGGGTTCACGGGTTGTTTCCGATCAGAGACCGGCGCGACCGGAGTTCACCGAAACGCCGGTGACGCCCGTGACGAGACCGGGGACGTGGGACACGATGTCCGTCGCGGCCCGGACGGTGCCGAGGGAGCCCACGACGCCGACGACATTGCTGACATCGCTGGTCACGGCGCCGGCCAGGCCGCCGGACACGCTGATGACGCCGCCGGACACGGCGTCCAGCTCGGTGTCGTCGATCTCACGGGTCTCAAGGTCGTTACGCATGGCGCGCACCTTTCATTGGGGGGAGGAATTCATCGCCGCGCGGCGGGCGGCGCGAAACTCGGCCGCCTTCCTGACTGCTGCGATGCGCAAGATGAAAGCACGCGAACGCACCCCCGACCCAATCCCGTTGACTGCCCGTCACGTGCGGACAGCCGCCTCTGCGAATGGACGTGGAGCTTGATTCACCGAATGGTGGCGACTTCTTCACAGGATCGAGTAACAGAAAGAGGCGGTGTGCTCCTTACAAGGAACCGAACGGGATGAACGACCACCAAGTGGATCGGACATAGCCCGACAAACCGCAGTGCGGGGGAGGTTGGCTGTCGAGATCGCGGACGCGATGTGCAGGTTTCCCGGGGGTGCGCGAAGTGTCGAGCCCGTCACGCCCGGTGCGCCCCTGTCCGACGGCTACGGGCGCACGGCGTCCACGAGTTCCGCCAGCGCCGCCGCCAGCGCGACGAGGCCGGAGCCGGCGGGACCGCCGGGCTCGGACATGTACACGTCGCGGCGGATCTCGACCATCAGTGCGCCGACCCGCGGGTCCTTGGCGTAGTGGTCGAGCGGCACGTACGTGCCGGCGAAGGGGCTGTCGAGCCCCGTGCCGCCGAAGCCCGCGAACGCCTTCTCGGCCGCCGCGAGGAGTCCGGGCTCGGTGTGGAAGGGGTCCGTGCCCAGGCAGATCGGGGGCCGGGGGCCGGCGCCGTGCAGTTCGTACGGGAGCGGCTCCGTCGGGTACGAGTGCACGTCGATGATCACGGCGCGCCCGACGGCCTCGAGCCGGTCCGCCACGGCTCGCGCCATCGCGTCCGCGTACGGGTGGAAGTAGCGGTCGATCAGCGGCCGGCCGTCGAAGCCGTCGGCGCGCAGGCGCTCGCGGTGGGTGGTGCGCGTGTACACCGCTCCCATCCCCACGGCCAGCATCTCCTCGCGCTCGTCGGGGAAGCGCTCGGGGTCGACGACGAGGCGCGACAACCCGTTGACGAACCGCCACGGCGTGACGGCGGCTCCGGCGGCGGCCGCCGCGGCGATGTCCGCGGTGTGGGAGTCGGTGATGTGGTCGAGCTCCCGCTCCAGCTCCCGGTCGTCCAGGAGGATGCCGCCGCGGACGGACTCCGGTATGACGCGCGAGGAGTGCGGCACGTGCAGGATCACCGGCGACGTGCCGGCGCCGGGCAGGATCCGGAAGGGCTCGGGCGCATGGTTCATGTGTGTTCCTCGGTGAGGCGGGACCCGTGAGGGCGTGACGGCCCCATCCTCCCGGCGCCGGGCCGGAAGTCACCGTTCCGTTCGCCGCCCGGAGGCCGGTGTCCCCCTGGGTGCCACGCCCGCACCGGCCCTGCGCACCACCGGGGTCACCGTGTGTCGGCCCTGCGCACCACCGGGGTCACCGTGTGTCGGACGCCGGCTCCAGAACCCGCTTGAGGTTGCGCAGGGTGGTGCGGATGTTCCCGCGCTGGAAGTCGGCGAAGGTGTGTCCCCGCGTCGCGATCCGGTCGAAGGCGTGGGCCGCGAAGTCCGGCCACGAGCGCCGGTCGTCGGTCCACGTCTCGGTCACCCGGGTGCCCTCGGGGACCGGCTCGAACCGGTACTCCCAGGTGGCGATGGAGCCGGGCACCCGCGGCCGCCGGATCCCGATGGCGTGCACCCGGAACCGGAACAGCCGGTCCTGCTCGACCGCCGTCACCGTGCAACGGGTGGTCCAGCGGAAGGCCCCGCGCTTGTTCCGCCCGTCGAAGACCGTCCCGACGCGGGCCTCCCCGGCATCTCCGTGCACGGTGGCGCCGAGGTTCTCCGGGCTCCAGTCGCCCATGCGGGTGGGATCGCAGACGTGCCGGTAGACGTCGGCGGGGCTGACGCGGACCACGATGCTGTCGGACACGGTGAACGTACGAGGCATGGCTCCCCCTCTCGGCGGACGACGCTACCGTCCCCACGGACCCTGCGGCTACCCCTCGGTAACTTCATGTGGCCGAACGCGGGCGACCCGGCTCCGGTACTCCCCGCCGGCCGGCGGCGAGGAGCGTCGGTTCCGGGCGGGGAGCACGGCTGAACCGGCTACTGCCAGTCGTCCCACGGCGGCGGAGCCATCTCGTCCAGGTCGAAGGGCGGCTCGTCCTCGTCCGGGGCCGACGCCGTGGGCGGTGCCGCGGGCCGGGCGGCCGGGAGAGCGGGAGCTGCGGACCCGGACCCCGCCGGGGGAGAGGCCGCTGCCCCGCACTCCGCCAGGGTGTCGAGGACGCCCTCGGCGTACTTGGCGAGCTTGGCCTCGCCGATACCGCCGATCGTGCCCAGCTCCTCCGCCGTCGCGGGCAGCCGCGTGGCGATCTCCCGCAGCGTGGCGTCGTGGAAGACGACGTACGCCGGTACGCCCTGCTCCTTGGCCGTCTCGGCCCGCCAGGCGCGCAGGGCCAGGAAGACCGGCTCGGCCGCGGCCGGCAGGTCGACCGGCACACGGGCGCCCTTGCCCGAGCGCGATCCGGACTCCTTGCGGGCGGGTCCGGCGGGCGTCTTCTCCTTCCGCATCGGAACGCTGCGGCGCCCGCCCAGCACCTCGCCGCTGTCCTCCGTCAGCACCAGCGTCCCGTACTCGCCCTCCACCGCCAGCAGCCGCTGCGCCAGCAGCTGGCGTACGACGCCCCGCCACTCCGCCGTGCCCAGGTCCGCCCCGACGCCGAACACCGAGAGCGCGTCGTGGTCGAACTGGATGACCTTGGCCGTCTTCTTGCCCTGGAGGATGTCGATGATCTGGCCGGCGCCGAACTTCTGCCGCCGTTCGTTCGCCAGCCGCCACACGGTCGACAGCAGCTTCTGCGAGGCGACCGTCGCGTCCCAGGACTCGGCCGGTGTCAGACACGTGTCGCAGTTGCCGCACGGCGCGCCCGACTGGCCGAAGTACTCCAGCAGCCGCACCCGGCGGCAGTCGACCGTCTCGCACAGCGCGAGCATGGCGTCCAGGTGCATGCCCAGGGAGCGGCGGTGCGTCTCGTCGCCCTCGGAACCGTCGATGAGCTTGCGCTGCTGCACCACGTCCTGCAGGCCGTACGCCAGCCACGCCGTGGCCGGCTCGCCGTCGCGGCCCGCCCTGCCGGTCTCCTGGTAGTAGCCCTCGACCGACTTCGGCAGGTCGAGGTGCGCCACGAAGCGCACGTCCGGCTTGTCGATGCCCATGCCGAAGGCGATCGTGGCCACCACCACGACCCCGTCCTCCCGCAGGAAGCGCGCCTGGTTCGCCGCGCGCGCCCGGGCGTCCATGCCGGCGTGGTACGCCACGGCGTCGATGCCCTGCTCCACCAGGAAGGCGGCGGTCTTCTCCACGGAGGCCCGCGAGAGGCAGTAGACGACCCCGGCGTCACCGGCGTGCTCGCTGCGGATCAGCTCCAGCACCTGCTTGAGCGGGTTGTTCTTCGGGGCGATCCGGTACTGGATGTTCGGCCGGTCGAAGCTGGCGACGAAGTGCCGGGCCTCCTCCAGGCCGAGCCGCGCCACGATCTCGGCGTGCGTGGCCTCGGTGGCCGTCGCGGTCAGCGCGATCCGCGGCACCTTCGGCCAGCGCTCGTGCAGCATCGACAGCGCGAGGTAGTCGGGCCGGAAGTCGTGACCCCACTGGGCGACGCAGT
This sequence comes from Streptomyces nojiriensis, assembly GCF_017639205.1. Lineage (NCBI taxonomy): Bacteria > Bacillati > Actinomycetota > Actinomycetes > Kitasatosporales > Streptomycetaceae > Streptomyces > Streptomyces nojiriensis. The sequence goes on from NZ_CP071139.1 coordinate 8,181,554, forward strand.
GCGCCTCGTCGATCGCGAAGAGCGAGACCGTCCCCCGGTCGAGCAGCCGCTGGGTGCTCTCGGTGCGCAGGCGCTCGGGGGCCAGGTAGAGCAGGTCCAGCTCGCCGGCGAGGAACGCCTGCTCGACGGCCTGCCGCTCGTACGGGTCCTGCGTCGAGTTGAGGAATCCGGCCCGCACCCCGAGGGCGGTCAGCGCGTTCACCTGGTCCTGCATCAGCGCGATGAGCGGCGAGATGACGATGCCCGTGCCTTCTCTGACGAGTGCCGGGATCTGGTAGCAGAGCGACTTGCCGCCGCCGGTCGGCATCAGTACGAGGGCGTCACCGCCGCCGACGACCTGCTCGATGATCTCCTGCTGCTCACCGCGGAAGGAGCCGTAGCCGAACACGCGGTGCAGTACCTGCAGAGCGTCGGAGGTCTCCGAGGTCTCGGAGGTGTCGGGGGAAGCGTCGGGGAGTGCCATCCATGAAGCCTATCGACACCCACCGACACCGGATCCCGTCCGCCCGGATCCGGAAAGGGGAGGGCCCCGCCCGGCGACGCCGGGTAGCCTCCCCGGATGGCGGCGAAGACGATCAAGAAACTGACCCCGGAAGCCGGGCGGACCGACACCGCGGGCCTGCGCGCGTTCGACGCGGACGCCCTCGCGAGGTGCGCGGCCGACGCGGCCCAGCCGTGGTGGCGCCGCCAGGCCTGCGCGGAGGCACTGGCCGGACGGGTGCCGGAGCGGCGCGTGCCCGAGCTGATCGCCCGCGTCCAGGACACCGGCGACGTGAGCCATGTACGCATCGCGCTGCTGGGCCTGCTCGCGGACCGCTCCGAGCTGCTGCCCTGGCTGCGGCACGAGGACCGGCAGCAGGACGGCGCGTACGGCATGGCCGAGGCGGTTCTGGGGGCCCGCGGCGCGCTCGGCGACCTGACGGCGGCGGGCGCCCTGGCGACGCTCGCCTTCAACCCGTGGCGTCACCGGCGGGAGACCGGCGAGGCGGGGCTGGACGCACTGGCCGCCCGGTACGGGTGCGAGGCGGTGCTGGCCGAGCTCGACGGGGCCCGGCCCGAGGACCGCTCCACCGGCGTCCGCCTGCGCCACCACGCCGGCGAGGACGTCACCGACGCGCTCGCCGATCCCGACCGCGCGGTCGCGTACCGCGCCCAGGAGTTCCTGACCGACCCCGAACGGCTGCGCGGCTACCTCGCCGGGGCGCCGACCGAGGAAGCGAAGCTGTGGGCGGTGTACGCGCTGCACCGGCTGACCGAGGACACCGCCGAGACCCGGAGGCTGTACGAGGAGCTGGGGCGGCCCCGCGTCGAGGTGCCCGGCCTGGACGAGGAACTGCGCACGGCGATCGTCCACGAGTACGGGCAGTGGGCCGAGGAGCGGAGCGATCCGCGGTGGCGGATCGAGGCCGTGTGCGCGGAGCCGCCGCAGGCTTACGACCCGGCCGGGCCGCTGCTGCGGGCCACGGCCGCCCTCACCGCCGCGGGCCTCGCGCCGAAGCCGCCGGTCTCCTGCGGAGAGGACAACGGGTCGGGGGACGGCACGTACCACGTGATCGGCTACGGCGAGAGCGACGTCGCGGTGTTCATCAGCACCCTCGGCCGGTTCGCGACCGGTGACGACGAGGATCCGGACGTGCGCCGAGCCCTCGAATCCGCCGGGTTCCGCTGGATCGACCGCGCCGTCGCCTCGATCGAGGTCACCGGCCTCTGCGTGTACCACTTCGGCAGCCGTAACCCGTTGAAGGTCGACACCCTGCTCTTCTACTGGCAGGACTAGAGGGACCGTGTGGCCCGTCCCTGGGCGACCGTGAGCACGATCTTGCCCTGGATGTGCCGTCGGGCGGCGCGTTCGTGCGCGGCTCGGGCGTCCGCGAGCGGGAACGTGCTGTCGATCGCGACGCGGACCGTGCCCGTGTCGAGCAGGCGCCCCAGCTCGGCGAGCTGCGCGGCGTCCGAGCGGACCTGGGTGCCCGTGACCGTGACGCCCAGCTTCGCGGTCTCTTCTTCGTCGAATTCACCGAAGAACACGGGGAAATGGGAGCCGCCGCGCTTGAGCGTGCGCAGGAACCGCTTGCTGTGGGGGCCGCCTACGGCGTCGACGACGAGGTCGAGGTCGTGCGCGAGTTCCTCGGGACGCTCCTTGGTGTAGTCGATGAACTCGTCGGCGCCGAGCCCACGCAGGAACGCTTCGTGCTTGCCCGACGCCACCGCGATGACACGTGCCCCCTGCCACTTGGCCAGCTGCAGGGCGAAGTGCCCCACGCCGCCCGCAGCGCCGTTGATGAGCACCGTCTTGCCGGTGTCGAGTGGCACCGGGCGATGCTGCGCCGCCTGGAAGGGCGAGGGGTGATCGTGTCCGAGCTCGATCAGGAACTGCCACGCGGTGAGCCCGGCCATCGGCGCCCCGGCAGCGTGCACGTGATCGATGTGGGCCGGCTTGAGTGCGAGGTCCGAGGCGGGCGCGGCTACGTACTCGGCATAGGTGCTGCCGTCGAAGCCGGGGAAGCGAAGGAGGCCGAAGACCTCGTCACCGACGGAGAAGTCCGCCACGTCCGCGGCGACGGCCTCGACGACACCGGACAGGTCCGTTCCCGGAACCACGGGCAGGCTGAACTTCGGTCTCACCTCAGGAGGCAGGTTGGACATCCCGTCCCGCAGGTACCAGTCCGGGGGGTTGACGCCGACGGCGTGCACACGAACGAGCACCTCACCCGGCCCCACCTCGGGGACGGGCACCTCTTCGTATCGCAGGACTTCAGGGCCGCCGTGCTCATGGAGCCGGATCGCCCTCATCGTGTGTGCCGACATCGTTTTCCTCCGGCCCGCGCTGCGGGATAGGCTTAACGGATCAGTGATCCATATAAGTGGACCACTGATCCGAATATATGGACCAGTGATCCGTTTAGTCAAGAGGGACAGATGCGCGCCGACGCCAGGAAGAACCGCGACCAGCTGCTCGCGGCAGCGGGCACCGCCATCACCGAGCAGGGTGTCGACGTGTCGATGCGCGACATCGCGCGCAGGGCCGACGTCGGACTCGCGACGCTGCTGCGTCACTTCCCGACGCGCGAGGCGCTGCTCGACGCCCTGCTCCGCACGAGCTTCGACGAGCTGACCGCCAAGGCGGACGCGCTCGCGGCGTCCGGCTCGCCCGACGATGCTCTCGCTTCGTGGCTGCGCGACTGCGTTGCATGGACGACGGAGTACCGGGGTGCGGTCGCGCTGATGGCGGCCGCCCTCGAGGATGCCGAGTCCGCACTCCACGCTTCGTGCGTCACCCTGCGCGCCGCCGGTGCCCGGCTCCTCGCCCGCGCCCAGGACGCAGGCGCGGCGCGGACCGACATCGATGGCGCCGATCTGTTCGCGCTGGTCGCCGCGCTCGCCTGGCTCGGCGACCAGCCCTCGCTCGCACCACGCGCCGAACGTCTCTTCGGCGTTGTCGCAGGCGCGATCCTGACCGGCACGGCGGGCAGTGATGCCGTGGGTGGCTGAAAGCGGCGCGTACGCGGACGGGTGAACCGTCCGTCAGCTCTGGAGGTCCGCTGCTTCCAGCTTTTCGATGACGCGGACCGTGACTACCGCGAAGATGCCGTGCGGGATGATGTCCGAGACCCAGTCCGAGGCCGTCCAGGTCCGTGGATCCGAGATTCCCAAAAGAAAAATCGGCAGATTCGTGACAGTGAGGGCGAAGAGGGACGCGGCGGCATAGCGGGAAGCCTTCGTCGGAAACAAGCCGGCAGCCTGTGCCAATGACAGCGCCACCCCCATGCCCATCCCCACCGTGTATCCGGTCAAGGGACCGAGGCCGGCGATTCGGTTCTCGCGGATCTGATCGTCCCCGGGAATTCGGAGATGAAGTTTCTCGGCAAGGGTGCGCACTGTGATCTCAGGCGTATCGCTGATGGGCCGGCCTCGAAGCACGATATCGACATAACCCGCCATATTGAGCGCGGTTGTGCCGACGAGTCCCGCAGCAGCGCCGTAAAGAATCGGCCGTACAACACTGGTCATGGGCGGTCCTCCCGGTCCCCCTGCTGAGTGATGAATCCCGGGTCGGCGACCCGTTCGAGGCCGAGCCTCAAGTCCTCTCTCGGTTCTGGCGGCCGTCATCGTCCAGGCAGTCGCTCCCGGACCTCCTGGAGCAGCCACCCGTTTCCGTCCGGGTCGCTGAACGTCGCGTACGAGCCGTAGCTGGCGCCGTTCGGAGCCGGGCCGTCCACCTGTTCCTGGGTGCCGCTGTCGTAGACGCGGTGGAAGATCTCGCTGACCTCGGCACCCTGGCCGATCAGCTGGGCGCGGGCCTTTTCTAGGTCCTGGACGACCAGGTACGTTCCCTGGACGGAGCCTGCTGCCGCAGGGGTTACTCCGCGGCCGATATGGATCGAGCATCCCGAGCCCGGCGGGGTCAGCTGCACGATCCGGAACTCCGGACCCGTCTCGAAGTCCGCGTCGACCCTCCACCCCAAGCCCTGGTAGAAGCGCAGGGCGCGATCGACGTCAGCCACCGGTATCACCACGACCTCGAGACTCATGTCCATGGTCGACCCTTCGTCGACGTTCGTTGCGCCGTCCTGGATTGCGGTGCCCATAACGACCTCCCATGCGAGGGGGTTCATGGCCTCTGAAAGCCTGCGACTGGCGGAATAACCGCGGAATAATCATCGTCACCAGGGGATGCGCAGGTTGATGACCGCGCCGGTTCCTGCGGCTCGCCGGACGCGCGCACGCGTCGGCTCATGCTCGCGGAACGTGATCTCCAGCCTACGCTCGCGGTCCGCGAACTGCTCGCCGACCTGTTCCTGGCAGCGGGTGCCCCGTTGCTCCGCAAGGCCGGCGATGAGTTGGGCCGTGTACGCCGTCTCCTCGTCCACGCCCCAGGCGTCCAGTTGACGACGGACCGCCGAGCGGGCGATCGGTGCGGTCGCGGGTCGGGATCCGCTCCGGGCAGGCTGGCCGAGGTGCCGTCGGGGAGGACGGCGACCGGCCCTGGCAGGCCGGACCGTGGAGTCGCTCAGGCGGGCGAGCAGCTCGTCGGGCTGCAGATCGAGGGCGGCAAGTGTGTGGATGGCCGTTCGCAACAGCCCCGTCGTGATGGCCGCGATGATGCCTTGCCCCGTCACCTCGCCGACGATGGGCGCGGTCCGTGCGCCAGGCAGGTCGATCACATCGAACCAGGCTCCACCTCCTTCCGGGTCGGGGAGGTGAAGGTGAGAAATGTCCACGGTGTTCTGCGTGGCCGGGTGTTCGGGGAGCAGCCTGCGCTGGACGGTCGGCGCGACGCCCCATTCGCGCATGTGGCGGCTGGCGTTGTCGATGCAGAGCGCAGCGTGCGCGCCACGAAGCGGTCTTGTGACCGGTCGGCCCCGGCCGGGTCCGCGGCCGGCCACGCGCGCGAACCCGGTGTTTCGCCGCCCCGGACGAGCCGGTTCACCACCGGCTCCCCGGATTCCAGGACCCCGCGCGCAACGGCGGCCCGGGCATTCGACGTCACTCCCCTCGAACGGCGCCCAACGCGTGCCGTCGGACTCGGCCCCGGCGTCCATCTCGGCGGTCCGCCGGTCACCTGGTCCGGGCCTCCGCCCGGTGGATGGCCCAGGCCGCGTTGACGAGGAGTTCGCCTGCCGCCGGTTCGACTTCCTGGTCCGCGATGGGCCGGTCGTTCATCTCGGGCACCTCCGCGGTTGCGGGAGTCGCATCCGTGCACTTCGCCGTACGCAGGTGAAGCTGTGCGGCCGGACGCGCCGCACAGCTTCACACACTGTCTGGTCAGCAGTCGCCGCCGTAGCCTCCGCCCCAGTCGTCATCGTCGTCGTACCATCCGTGGTGGTCGTCATGGTCCCAGCCACCACCAGCGACGTAGGTGGCAGCGTGGGTGGGCGTTGCCGCGGAGGCGGTACCTGCGGCGCCGAGGGCAGCGCCTCCTGCCAGCAGAACGCCGATGGCAGACGCCGCGAAGAGACGCTTGATTCTCAGGGCTTGCATGATTCAGCACCCTTCTCGTTGTGTTCTATGCCTTTTCGGTCCTCGCCGGTCGAGCGCACGTCGAACCCCTCGGAGCAACACGTGAGGAACGGCAGCCCGGCCGGTACGGAACTGCCCGCAGAGCAGGCCGACAGGACCTGGCATGCTGCGCACGGCCCACATGCCTCGTGCACTGATGTCATGAGAGCTTGTCGGCCCGTACGCCGAGGTGAGGCTGTGGCCGCAGCCGTTGTCACGCTGTGTCGACCGGCCGCGGACGTCGGACCAGCGCGTGGACGTATCGCCGTCGCGCTCTGGCGCGTAACCACGGGATTCGGGTGCTCCCGCAGTTGCGGCCCCCACCTCCTTTCGAGTGTAGTCCTCCGCCCGAGGGCTGTCCCACGCACGTTCCGAGGCCGCTCGCCGGCCCGGTACGCGCCCTGCCGGTGCGCTTGCGTTGCGCCCTATGATCGTCACTCCGCGTACGAGGGGGGCTGGTATGGGGGCAGGCGGGGCGGGATCGCAGCGGGCGCAGGACGCGCGGCGGCAGGAGCGGTTGCTCCGGGAGCAGTGGGAGGCCGCCCGTCGGCAGGCCCTGCGGTGGAGCGCGGTCGGCGAGGGCGAACAGCGCGTCCTCGCCCAGCTGTTGGTACTGACCGCACGCGGATGGCGGCTGCTCGTCGACCGGCAGTGGTCCGGGACCCGGACCGCCGACGCGGACATGCTGCTCGTCGGGCCCGGCGGTGTCTTCGTCCTCCAGGTCACCGCCGGCGGCGAGCCGGGCGACGGACGGGCCACCGGCCTGCTCGCCGCCACGAAGGCCGCCGAGAGCGCGGTGGCGTCCCTCGGCATGTCACCGGTGGCGGTCCAGCCGCTCATGGTGCTCGCCGGGCGGCGTCTCGACGCGAGCCGCGGCCGGATCCGGCTGCTGGGCGAACGCGAGATCGGCCCCGTGCTGCTCTCGCAGCGGCACCGGCTGCGCGCGGAGTCGGTCCGGGCGATCGCCGACCATCTCGAGCGGGTGTTCCCGGGCTACGCCGGATCGGCGGTCGACCAGCCGCCGCCGGCGCCCGAACACCACCGACCGGGCTCCCCGGACGGGCTGTTCGACCTGGATGGGCTGCGCGACGCGGTCTTGAAGGGGGCGATGGAGGCGCCGATCGAGCAGTGGATGACCTTCCTCCACCCCGATCAGGTGGCGCTGGTGCGCCGCAACTGGGCGGGCCCGGCCCGCATCAGCGGACCGGCGGGTACCGGCAAGACGGTCGTCGCCCTGCACCGTGCGGCCCACCTGGCCCGGCGGACGACCGGCCGCATCCTGTACGTCACCTTCGCCAACAACCTGCCCCGGGTGCAGAGCACCTTCCTCAAGGCCATGGCCCCCGCCGTCGCCGACCGCGTGGACTTCCGCAGCCTCCACTCCTGGGCGCAGGAGTTCCTGCAGGAGCGGGGGATACCGGTACGGCTGCACGGGGACAAGGCCGAGACCGCCTTCAGCCTCGCCTGGAAGAACGTCGGCCGCCGGAGCCCCCTGGCCGACCTCGACCCGGCCCCCGCCTACTGGCGCGAAGAGATCGACTACGTCATCAAGGGGCGGGGCCTCACCCGCTTCGAGGAGTACGTGACCGTCCCCAGGCGGCGCCGGAAGGCGCGCCTGCACCGTGCGCACCGGCAGTCGATGTGGGAGCTGTACGAGGCGTACGAAGCGCTGCGCGGCGAGCGCGGCGTCCACGACTTCAACGACGTCCTCTCCCTGGCGCTGGCCGAAGCGGTACGCCGGCGCGAGCGGCCCCTCTATGCGGCCGTCGTCGTGGACGAGGTCCAGGACCTCACGCTCGTCGGCGTACGCCTGCTGCACGCGCTCGTCGGCGACGCACCGAACGGTCTGCTGCTCGTCGGCGACGGCCAGCAGACCGTGTACCCGGGCGGCTTCCGCCTCACCGACGCGGGCATCGACATCCGCGGCGACCGCGGACAGGTGCTGCGCACCAACTACCGCAACAGCAAACAGATCCTGGACGCGGCCCTCACCGTCGTGGCCGACGACGCCTTCGAGGACCTCGACGGCGAACGCACCCCGGGCCGCCGCGACGTCGACCTCACCTACCACGACGGGGACGTCGTACGCGTCACCCGGCCCACGGTGGAAGCCCACGACGGGGAACTCCTGGACGCCCTGCGTTCCCTGCCCGACGGTGCGCGGGCCGACACCGCCCTGCTGTGCCCCTCCATGCGTGCCATCGGCCACTACCAGCGGCTGCTCACCCAGGCGGGCATCCCGGTGTGCCAGTTGGAGCACTACGACGGCCGTGCGGTCGACGCGGTGAAGATCGGCACCTATCGCAGGGCCAAGGGCCTGGAGTTCAAGAACGTCCTCCTGCCCCGGTACGACGCGGTGTTCACGAACGGGACGCCGGCCGGCACGGCGGGCGGCACGGAGACCTCGGAGACGGCCCGGGAGCGTGCGGAACTGCTCCGCAGCCAGCTCTTCGTGGCGATGACCCGGGCACGTGACCTGCTCTGGCTCGGCAGCGTCACCGCGTAGGGGAGCCGTCCCGGCGCGGCCGGTCGGGGACAGTCCGGGGGGTCGCGCGGTGTGTCTGCGCGGCCGGTGGAGGGGGAGTCCCCTTCAATGGCGCCGCATGACCTTCTCCGCACTGCACCAGCCGGCGGCGCGCGCCGCGGCCCCGTACACCCGCCGGTCGGTCCTCACGGGAGCCTTCGCCCTGACCGCCGCCGCGGCACTGCCGCTCGCCACGGCGGGGCGGGCGTACTCCGCCGCCGCCCCGGACATCATCGGCTGCGCCGCCTGGGGTGCGCGGGAGGCGTCCGAACCCGTCGTCGTCCTGGACAACGGCCCGGAGCGGATCATCGTCCACCACACGGCGACGGCGAACGTGACGGACTACTCGAAGCAGCGCGCCGTCGCCCTCGCCCGCGCGATCCAGACGTACCACATGGACGCGCAGGGCTGGATCGACACGGGTCAGCACTTCACCGTCAGCCGCGGGGCCTTCGTGCTGGAGGGGCGCCACAACAGCCTGGCGGAGCTGCGCGCCGGCACCCGCCAGGTCCGCGCGGCGCACTGCGTCGGGCAGAACACCGTGTCGATCGGCATCGAGAACGAGGGCACGTACACCTCGCAGGACCCGCCGGCGGCGCAGTACGCGGCCCTGGCCGACCTGTGCGCCCACATCTGCGACCAGTACGGCCTGTCCGCGTCGGAGATCTACGGCCACCGCGACTTCAACGCCACCTCCTGTCCCGGCGACCGCCTCTACGCCCTGCTCCCGACCCTCCGCAAGGACGTCGCCGCCCGCCTCGGCGCGCCCGCGCCGCAGGAGGAGACCGACCCCATCGACGACCTGGTCCGCCAGGCCACCGGCCGGCCGGCCTCGGAGTACGCGGAATACCTCCCGGCGGGTCTCCTGCCCTGACGGTGCGCCGCAGCCCCGGGCCCTCCGGGGCTACAGCCGCCAGTACGTACCGGCACGGGAATCGACATGCACCACGTGGTGGCCGACGCGCACCACGTGGTGGTCCGGGCCGGACCAGGAGCCGCAGGCGCCGTCGGCGCCGGCCAGCGGGGTCCAGATCTCCAGGAAGGTGCTGCCGTCCGGGTTGGTGCCCCGCTCGACGAGGTTCGCACCGTCCCACCGGAAGGTGCCGGCGTCTTCGCCGGGCTCGCCCGTGAGGTGGTGGAAGTGCACCCGGGAGCCGTCGAAGGACGTCGTACCGGCGAAGCCCCGGCTGTCGGCGTAGTACGACCCGGCCTGCAGCCACACCACTTCGCGGTCCTCGACGAGGGGTCCGCCGTCCCGGCTGATGCCCCGCCGCAGCCAGGCGCCGTGCTCGGGCACCGGAACGCCGGGGCCGTCGGAGCCGTCGGGGACCTGCCCGCCCGGCCCGGGCTCAGGCGCGGTCATCGGCGGCGGCCTCGGCGTTCTCGGCGGTCTCAGCGGTCTCGGCGGTCCCGTCCACGGCCAGGAGCGTCAGGGGTACGTTGCCGCGTACGGCCTGCGAGTACGGGCAGACCGCGTCCGCCCGGTGCAGCAGGGGCTGGAGGTCCGCCTCCCGCCACCCGGGCAGGGCGACGGTGAGCGTCACCGCGAGGCCGTAGCCGGCGGGCGTGTCCGTGGTGCCGAGCCGGACCTCGCAGGCCACGCGTGCGGTGGAGGCGTCCGCCCCGAACTCGGCGGCGACCTCCGCGAGCGCGGAGGTGAAGCAGGCGGCGAAACCGGCCGCGAACAGCTGCTCGGGGTTGGTGGTGCCGGGCACCTTCTTGCGCGGCGGGGCGAGGCGGACGTCCAGACGTCCGTCGTCCGTGCGGACGGATCCGGTACGTCCCCCCGCGGCGTGCGCGGTCGTCCGGTACAGGCTGCTGGTGAGTGGCACGGTCATGGCGTACGGCCCATCTTGCTCGACGAGGACGCTGCCCGGGTGCGGACAGCGGACGGCGCCGCTGGTGCGGCACCTCGTGCGTCGTCGTGCGTAACCGGGTACGGCGCATCTCGTCCGGGGCCTTGGACCGGCCGCCGGACAATCTAGCAACGCGGGCCGCGGTCCGCGGACATCCTCCGCGGTGAAGTTCCTCACGGGCCGCGGAGCCGGCCCGGCCGCCGGCGCCGCGGCCCCCTTCCTACACTCGTCCCGTGGACGCGATGAGATGTACGTACTGCGGTGGCGTCGGCCTGGAGCCGGGTTTCGTCGAGGACGCCGGGGAGGGGGCCCGGGGGTACGCGCGCTGGATCGCCGGAGCGCTGGAACGCGGCATGTTCGGCGGTGCCAAACGGCTGGGGAAGCCCCGGCGGCGCATCGAGGCCTACCGCTGCCCGCACTGCGCCCACCTGGAGCTCTTCGCCACCGAAACCGTCTGACGGCCGGCCGCCGTGCCCGGGGTCAGGGCGCGTGGTGCTGGACGCCCCGCTGACCGGGCACCCGGGTCGACCGGGGAGCGTCCGAGCGGCGATGGCCGGCTCGCTGTCGCCGGCCCGGGAACGGGTTGCGCCGCACGGTGGCGCTGGGGGCCGCGATCAGAAGGCCGACAAGTGCGAGGACCGCGACGAGGATGAGCACGTTGACGAGATTCATGGTCCTGCCTTTCGTCGAGTATTGACTTCCTGTCACTACATCTTGTTACCGAATTGCGGGACGTTAAACACAGAGGGTGACTGGAGCTGCCGTGGAGGCCGCGACGGCGCCCGCGCCGGTGCCCGTGCCGGCAAAGGCCGCCGCAGGCGCGTCACTTGGGTTCACACGGCCAGGTCGACGCGTACGGTCTCCACCCAGGACGGGGGCGCGGGAGGGGTGTTGCCGATCAGCGCCGCGATCAGCCGGCAGGACGGCGTCTCCTGCGGCCACGGCGTGTAGCCGTCGGTCAGCACGATCACGACGTTCGGCCGGTCGGGCAGGGCCAGGGCCGCGCCGATGCCGACGCGCATGTCCGTGCCCCCGCCGCCGGCCAGGGTCACCTCGCCGGCGCTGCGCACCCGGGTCACGGCATGCACGTCGGCGTCGCACGCGAGGACGGCGACCCGGTTGCCGCCGACGCCCACCTCCCGCAGGACGCCGGTGACTTCGGCGAGGGCGGCCGCGAGGTCGTCGGGGCCCATCGATCCGGAGGTGTCGATGACGACGGCCACCCGCGGCAGCGGCCTGCGCAGACTGGGCAGCACCACCCGGCCGCCGAGCGCGGGTGTCCGGCGCGAGGGGCGGCGGTAGGTGTAGTCCACCGCGCCGGCCGCCCAGGCCGCGGCCTCGCGGACCGCTCCCGCCAGGGCCTGGCGCCAGTCGACGGACGGCTCCAGAACTTCCTCGGCCCACCGGGCCCAGCCCTCCGGGACCCGTCCCCGGCTGCGCCGGTGGGCCCGTACGGCCTCGGCGGTCTGCCGGCGCAGGGCCTCGGCCTCCACCGGGCCGACCCGGGCGGGGCCGCCCTCCTCGCCCAGCTCCCAGGGCCGGGGGGTGCCGTGCGCACCGGAACCGCAGTCCGGGCCGTGGGGCGTCGGGGGAATCGCCGGCAGGTAGGTCTCGAACAGGCCGCCCGTGGGCAGCCCGTAGAGCCTGGGCTCCATCCGGCCCTCGGGCAGCACCAGTCCGTCGGCCAGCAGGTCGTCGTTGATCTCGCAGTCCTGGGCGATGTTGATCCGGACCTGATCGCGCTGGTCGGCGGCGGGCAGGCGGTCGGCCCGGCCGTGGTGGTCGCGCAGCAGGTGCGCCACCTCGTGGATCCACACCCCGGCCAGTGCGGCCACCGGGGTCGCCTCGACGAAGGCGGGCGAGACGTAGCAGCGCCAGTGCCGGTCGACGCCCATGGTGCGCACGTCGGCCGAGGGGACGACGGTCAGGGCGTACAGCGCGGAAGCGAGGTACGGACGGGTCTCGGCGGCCTTGTAACGGGCCGCCAGCAGCTTCGCGCGGTCCAGCTCCGGGCGCACGGCGGGGGACCGGGCTCAGCCGCCGCCCGGCAGCGAGCCGGACAGCTGGAGCAGTTCCACGAACGCGTCGATGCCGGCGGGAACCGGCCAGTCGAGGTCGCGCATCGCGGCGAGGTCGGCGGCGGCTCGGGCGGCGACGTCGGGCACGCCCGCGTCCACGGCCTTGGCGAGGACCACCCAGCCCGCTTCCCACCGGGGGCGGGTGAGCTCGCTCTGCACGGCCGCGACCACGGCGATGAGGAAGGCCAGTTGCCGGTCGCCGCGCTCGGGCAGGGCGAAGGCGTCGGGGTCGGCCAGCACCCGGTCCGGGTCGGGCAGGTCGAGGTGTTCGAGGTACGAGAGCAGTTCGATCCCGGCGGCTTCACCCACGGCGCCGGTGAGCGCGGCTGCCAGTGCCTCCCGGCCCGTCGACGCCGCGTACCCCGTGGCCAGCAGCCGCAGGGCCATCTCCCAGGTGCGCGGGGAGGGCCAGCCGCGGCCCCGTCCGGCGGCCTCGGCCGGCATGTGGTGGACCAGGCCCGGCCGGGCGGTGAGGAACCCGGAGACGGCGCCGCGGGCCCGGGCGACCGACCCGGAGGTCTTGGCGGGATCGACGGCCGGGATCGCCACCTCGGGCCAGGTGCCTGCCATGCCGCGGGCCACGGTGCGCGGGTTGTGCGTCCAGTCGAGGTGGACGAAGCGGTTCGCGAGCGGCGGGCTGAGGTGCCAGCCGTCCGCGGCGCTGGCCGGCGGATTGGCCGCGGCGACGATCCGTACCGCCGGCGGCAGTTCGAGGCTGCCGACCCGGCGCTCCAGGACCACGCGCAGCAGGGCCGCCTGCACGGCCGGCGGGGCGGAGGACAACTCGTCGAAGAACAGCAGTCCGTGGCCGGTGCGGGCGAGGCGTACCGCCCAGTCCGGCGGGGCCATGGGGACACCGGTGGTGGCCGGGTCCTCACCGACGATGGGCAGTCCCGCGAAGTCGGAGGGCTCGTGGACGCTGGCGATGACGGTCTCCAGCCGCACGCCGAGCGCGGTGGCGAGCTGCTCCATGCCGGCGGACTTGCCGATGCCCGGCTCACCCCACAGGAGCACGGGCTGATTGGCCGTCACGGCCAGTGCCAGTGCTTCCAGTTGGGGGTTGGTGGCGGGCTCGGTGCGGGTGGCGCCCAGCCGGGCACCCAGGGCGTCGGCGGCGGCCAGGGCCCGTGCGGGCTGCGGCTGGGGCGCACTCATGCGTCGTCCTCGTCCTCGTCCTCGTCCGCGTCGTCCTCGCGGTACTCCAGGTGGTCGTCGTACCAGTCGGCGCCGATCCCGGGGAACTCCTCGTCGGCGCGGTCCCGCAGGAAGGTGAGGTCGGTGCGCCTGTAGCGGCGGATCTCCTGGGACAGCGACAGTTCCATGTCGTCGACGACGTCGATCCGGGAGCCGGCCGCCAGCAGGGCCCTGACCAGATCCGCCGAACCGCCCCAGTGCACGGCCGACAGCAGCGGGGTGCGTTCGTTCTGGTCCCGTGCCTCAAGGTCGAGCCCGGCCGCCAGCAGCCGGGGCAGCAGCACCTCGTGGTCGAGCAGGTGGAGCGCGTGCAGCAGGCCGCGGCCGCGGGAGTCCCGGATCCGGGGGTCCATGCCCGCGTCCAGCAGCGCCACCACACCCGGGGTGTCACCGTGCTGGGCGTGCAGGAAGAGTTCGCGCCGCTGGACCTGGAGCGCGCGCGGCAGCCGCCCCTCGCCCGTGGTCCAGCTCTGCTGCACGGCGAAGCAGCCCGAGACGGCCCCGCCGAACGCCCGCATGGCACGCTCCCGTTGCTGCTCCTCGGGGGTGTGCGGAACGTCGAGCACGCCGCCCCGCGAGTGCACCTCGTGCCACCCGCCACGGCAGCGCACCCGGGCCGACCCGCCCGTGCCGGGTCCGGGCGGGCCCACGGCGGGTCCGGCGCCGGGGAACAGCGCGGCGGCCACCAGCGGGTGCAGCTCGCGCGGGGAGACCAGGCCGGTCCGCACCAGTTCGAGATCGGGCAGCCGCTGCCAGACGTACCCGGGCAGGGCCGGGACGGCGAGTGCCTCGGCCTGTTCGACGACACGGGCGCGCAGTCCGTCCGCTCCGGTGTGTTCGAACAGGACGTACGTGCGCCAGCCGGCCGCGAGCCGGTAGCGGCTTCCCGCTCCCGCCGTCACGAGCCGCGCCACCTCCGGCGCGAGCCGGGTGAGGTCGAAGGCCATCCCCGCGAGGACCGCCTCCGGGTCGATCGGTCGCTGGTACTGCTGCTGAGCGGGGACGGTCAGGTCGCACTCGATGCCCGCCGCCGCGTAGGCCCCGACCACGTCCTTGCGGGCCCACAGGGTGGCGATCCGCTCGCGGAGGCCGTCCGGGTCGGCGAAGCGCGCGCCCAGCTCGGACGCGTGGCGGGCGTCCCAGAACGGCCGGACCGCGGTCCAGTCCTGCGAGATGAAGCCGCTCCCGGTGTACAGGTTCCACTTCTTGGCGGTGACCGGCGCGCAGTGCAGGCGCAGCCGCTGCGGGCCTTCGCTCATGTGGGGGGTGGTGACCGACAGGGTCGGCCCCCCGGGACCGCCGTAGGAGGCGAGCAGGATCCGCAGGTCGGTGGCGATGGTGGTGCGGCCGCCCAGGTACCGCGGCAGGTGCCAGCGCAGCAGGTCCGGGGCGAAGTGCCGCAGGTCCTCCGCCACCGCCTCGGCCACGGCGGTGCCGTAGCGGGCCTCCACCGCGGGCAGCTCGAACTCGACGTCCACGGCGGCGGCGGCGCACGCCGCCCGCCAGTCACCGGCCAGCCGGAGCGCGGTGGCCTGCTCGATCATCCAGCCGGGCACGGCGTAGCGGCGGATCCGCCGCCATACCGGGCGGTCCTCCGGCCGCAGGCCGCCGGGCAGTTCGGTGTCCTCCACGCTCACCGGTACACACTGCCGATGGCGCGCAGGTCCGGGTGGGCCGCCCGGGCGGGGCGGAGCCGTTCGGTGAAGGAGCGCTTCACGCGGCGGGGCAGGCCCGGGCCGAGGCCCACGTACTCCAGCGGGCTGTCCGCGGGCACCGCCGCCAGCAGGCTCTTCGCACCGCGCCCGGTGAGGCCGGTGTGGCGCAGCTCCAGTCGGCGCAGCGGGCTGCCGGGGAGGGCTGCGGCCAGGGCGTACGCCCCTTCGTCGCCGGGGGCGTTGCCGGGGGAGCCGAGGCTGCGCTCCGACATGGTCCGCCCGAGGTCCAGCGCTTCGATGCCGCCGAGGGAGGCGGCCAGACTGCGCGCTCCGGCGGCGCCGATGCCGTTGCCGCCGAGCCCGAGACGGACCGGGTGGGCGGAGTCGGCCGCGGCGGAGGCGAGGGCCGCGGCGCCCTCGTCGCCGAGGTGGTTGGCGGGGACGTACAGCTCGCGCACCCCGGCCTCCCGGATCAGGGCGGCCAGCAGCGGGGCGGCGTCCGGGCCCAGGCCGTTGCCGCCGAGGAAGAGCCGTTCCAGGGGCTGCTCGCGCTCCAGCAGGGCGTCGAGCAGCAGGCGTACGCCGTCGGTGCCGATCCCGGTGTTGACCAGGTCGAGGGTGCGCAGGGCGGTGTTGCGGCGCAGCAGCGCGGCCAGGGTGCGGGCGCCGTCCCCGAAGAGGGGGTTGCGCTTGAGCCAGAGGGCGCGGACGGCCGTGTCGTCGCCGAGGGCGCCGGCGAGCGCGCCCACCCCGTCGGGGCCGATCCGGTTGCAGCCGAGGTAGAGGGTGTGCAGCCCGTGGTCGCCCGTGAGGGCCCCGGCCAGGGTGGCGGCGCCGGCGTCGCCGATGGCGTTGGTGCCGAGGAGCAGGTGCGTGGCGTGCGCGGAGGCGGTGGCGGCCGGCAGCAGGCGGGCCGCGCCGGCCGGGCCGAGTCCCTGCTTGCAGAGGTCGACGCGGCCGTCGGTGCGCAGGGTGCCGAGCGGGAAGGTCTCGTCGGCCTCGACGGGCCGGTCGGCGGCGAGCCGGGCGAGCAGCGGGTCGAGGAGGGCCGGGTCGGCCGGTGGCAGGTCGGGGTGCTCGATCGCGGGGCACCGTACGGGTGTCGGCTGTGTCATCACCACTCCACCGGTTTCATTCGCCGGTGCCCGGCGTCCATCACGACTTGAAGGGGAACTGCGCAAGTAGACGCAAGACCGGTCGGATTCGAACCGACGTCCTCCAGCTCGATGCGTGGGCGCGACGACCTCTGCGCTACGGCCTTGCTGTCGGCGATCATACCCACCCGACGGCCGAAAATCGATCACCAGTTTGGCCGCCCGGTTCGGCACGTGACCGCACCGGCCGTCGCGGGCGACCGCTGTCGCCGGCACCGCCCGCGGGGCACATCGCGCCCTCGGGTCCGTGGGCGTGATCAAGCCATCTTCTTGTCACCTCATCGGCCCGGCAGGACCTACAGTGTGCGCGTGACCGAGCAGAATCCCGAACTCATCGCCGGCCGGTACCAACTGGTCGAACGCATTGGCCAAGGCGGCATGGGCCGGGTCTGGCGGGGCTTCGACCAGCAGCTCTTCGGACGCGAGGTCGCCGTCAAGGAGATCCTCTTCCCGCCGGGCCTGGAGGACGGGGACCGCGCCGCACTGCTCGCGCGGTTCACCGGGGAGGCCCGCGCAGCAGTCACTCTCAGCCATCCCGGGATCATCACCATCCATGACGTCGTGGAACACCGCGGCGCCCCCGTCATCGTGATGGAGCTGATCCGAGGGCAGTCCCTGGCCGACGAGATCCGCAGCCGGGGCCGGCTTCCGGTGCGGCGCGTGGCCGAGATCGGCGCCGCCCTGCTCGGTGCGCTGGCCGAGGCGCACGGGGCGCGGATCGTCCACCGCGACATCAAGCCGGACAACGTGCTCCTGGCCAAGGACCGCGTCGTCCTCACCGACTTCGGCATCGCCCATCTCGCGGACGCCACGACCAAGCTGAGCCGCAGCGGGATCGTCATCGGCACGCCGCAGTACATGCCGCCGGAGCAGCTGGAGGGCAAGCGCGCGACCCCCGCCAACGACCTGTGGGCGCTGGGCGCGACCCTCTACCACGCCGTCGAGGGGCACCCGCCGTTCGATGCGGAGGGGCTCCACGCCCTCGCCGTGGCCGTGTTCACCCGCCCGCACCGGCAGCCGGTCCACGCCGGCCCGCTGGCGCCCGTGCTGGACGCGCTCCTCACCAAGGACCCGGAGCGGCGCGTGGGTGCCGCGGAAGCGGCCGAGATGCTGGCGTCGGTGCTGCGGTCCTCCGCGCTCCCGGCCGACACGACTGCCGGGCACGGGCCGGGTCAGGAACCCTCGACGACCCCGTCATCGCGGACCGCCACGGCCTTGGACTCCGGTTCCGCCGCAGGTACTCGACCGCGCCCCGTGCCGGACCGGCCGACCGGCCCGCCCGGGCCCGTACCCCCGCCCGTACCCCCGGCCGGGGACCCGCTCACGTCCGGGGCGGAGCACCGCGAGGGGACGTCCGCCCGGCGCCGGGGCCTCACCCGGCGCTCCGCGATCCTGGGCGCGGCGCTGGCCACGCTCACCACGGGCTCCGTCCTGACCTGGACCCTCACCCACGGCGATGGCGCACCCGGCGGCGGAGCGTCGGCCGGCAGCGGGTCGGGGGCCTCCTCCGTCACCGTGGTGATCGGGGTGGACGCACCGCTCAGCGGCGGACTGTCCTCGATGGGCGTCGGCATAGGGAACTCCGCCGACCTGGCGGTCAGGACGGCCAACGAGACCCGGCACGTCCCCGGTGTGAAGTTCGAGACCAAGGTCCTGGACGACGGGTCCGACCCCGCCAAGGGGGAGGCCAACGCCGCCCTGTTCGTGTCCGACGAGAAGGTACTGGGGGTCGTCGGACCCCTCAACTCCGGTGTCGCCCGGACCATGGTGGCACCGCTCGCACGGGCGGGCCTGGCCAACGTGTCGCCGGGCAACACCGACCCCGTGCTGACACTGGGCCCCGACTGGGCCGGGGGCACCGCGTCCCGGCCGTACTCCACCTACTTCCGCACCATCGCCACGGACGTCGACCAGGGGCCGTTCGCCGCCCGGTACCTGCACGGCGCGGCGAAGAAGACCAAGCTCTACGTGGTCGACGACGCGAGTGCCCACGGCACCGGCCTCGCCTCCGGTTTCACGGCCGAGTTCACGAGGCTCGGCGGGACCGTCGTCGGTACGGAGCAGGTCGATCCCGCCGAACGCGCCTTCGCGGGCCTCGCCGAGAGGGTGCGGTCCTCCGGCGCCGACGCCGTCTACTTCGCCGGCTACTACGACACGGCGGCGCCGCTCTCCCGGCAGCTCAAGGAGGCGGGGGTGAACGTCCCCCTCATGGGCGGCGACGGCATCTTCGACCAGCAGTACCTCACGGCGAACCCGAAGGCCGACGGCGACCTCGCGACCAACATCGGCGTATCCGCCGAGGAGTCGGCGGCAGGGCAGGACTTCCTCGCCCGGTACCGGAAAGCGGGGTACCCGGAGGCGGCCGGCTGGTACGGCCCCTACGCGTACGACGCGACCTGGACGGTGATCGAGGCGGTGAAGGCCGTCGTGGCGGCCAACGGCGGCACCCTCCCCGGTGACGCCCGCGCCAGACTGCCGCAGGCGGTGGCGCGGCTGTCCTTCGACGGGGTCACGGGCCGTGTCGCCTTCGACGGGAACGGCGACACGGCAAGCCGCCTGCTGACGGTGTACAAGGCGGAAGACGGCGGATGGGCGGCCGTGACGAGCGGATCCGCCCGCCGATGACGCCTGCCGGGGCGAAGGCCTGACCGCGCCCGGCCCCACGGGACGGGCGGCCCCGGCGTCGTCCGGCGGTCCGCCACGGTCACGCCGGGCAAGGTGGACCGAGTGGTTCCGGACAGGTTTTCGAGGGCGTGGGCGCCGCCGAGAGGGGCGGAGGCTCTGATTCTGCTCGGTGTTGCGACGACGACGAGCGACGACGAGTGGCCGATATTCGACCATATCTTCCTGATTTGCGAAGCCCTGATACATCGTCGACATCTCCGTACGCTACGGTAACTTGACTGTCCGTTATTCCCCGGACGTCCTTTGAATCCCTCTGTCAACCACCGCCCTGGCACTCCCATGCCCTGAGCGGACCGCTACGGAGAGCGACACACATGAGCACCACCGCACACAGCCGAATAGAAGCCTTAGGCATCCGCCTTCCGGCAGGAGTCCAGACCACTCCTCAACTCGCCGCCCTGGTCCCGGGGCTCGGGGACGTGGACATCGAGAAGATCACCGGAATCACCGAGCGCCGCGTGTACGACCCCGAACCGACGGCCGGCGAGGACTCGTTCGGGATGGCCCTGGCCGCCGCCCGGGACGCGCTGGAGGCCTCCCGCTACCGCGCCGAGGACCTCGACATCGTCATCTCCGCCTCGATCACCCGCTTCAAGGACGGCAGCCGCTTCACCTTCGAACCGTCCTTCGCCGCGATGCTGGCCGGGGAGCTGGGCGCCCGCTCCGCCATCCACTTCGACGTCTCCAACGCCTGCGCCGGAATGATGACCGGCGTGTGGCTGCTCGACCGGATGATCCGCTCCGGCGCCGTGCGGCGCGGCCTGGTCGTCAGCGGCGAGCAGGCGACGCGCGTCGCGCAGACCGCCGCACGCGAGATGGCCGACTCCTACGATCCGCAGTTCGCCTCGCTGTCCGTCGGCGACTCGGCGGCCGCGGTCGTCCTGGACGTCTCCGCCGACGAGGCCGACCGCATCCACTACATCGAGCTGATGACCTGCTCCGAGTACTCCCACCTGTGCATGGGCATGCCCAGCGACCGCACCCCGGGCATCTCCCTCTACACGGACAACAAGAAGATGCACAACCGCGACCGGCTCAAGCTCTGGCCGCGCTTCCACGGGGACTTCCTGGCCAAGAGAGGGCGGGAGTTCGCCGGTGAGGGGTTCGACTACGTCATCCAGCACCAGGTCGGCACCCGCTTCATCGACTACGTCAACCAGACGGCCGAGGCCGAGTTCGGCGCCCCCATGCCCACCTCCCTCTCCGTGGTGGAGCGCTACGGAAACACCGCCACCACCTCGCACTTCCTGACGCTGTGCGAGCACCTCAGGGCGGGCGGCGCCCGCCCCGGAGCCAAGTACCTGCTGGTGCCGGCCGCCTCCGGCGTGGTCACCGGCGCCCTGTCCGCGACGATCACGAACGTGGGGGTCTGAGCCATGGGCATGATCATCACCGCGGCGGCGACCGCCCTGCCCGACACGTCCGCCCCGGCCTCCGGCGTGGACCTCGCGGGCCGGGCCGCACGAGACGCCCTGACCCGGGCAGGAGTGCCGGCTTCCTCGATCGGCACGCTCATCAACGTGGGCGTCTACCGGGAGCACAACACCTTCGAACCGGCCATGGCGGCCCTGGTCCAGAAGGAGGTCGGCATCAACCTCGACTACATCGCCGACCCCGAACCGGCCGCGGGCTTCTCCTTCGACCTGATGAACGGAGCCTGCGGCCTGCTGAACGCCGTCCAGGTGGGCCAGTCACTGGTGGAGACGGGAACCACCGAACGGCTGCTGATCACGGCTGCCGACGTCCACCCCGGCGGCGACGCGGACGGCGACGCGGACTACCCGTACGCGGACCTGGCCGGAGCCTTCCTGCTGGAGCGCAGCGCCGATCCCGGCGCCGGGTTCGGTCCGGTCCGCCACTACACCGCCGACCGGCCCACCGACGTCGAGGGCTACCTCGACACCGCCGCCATGGGCCGGCACGGGCGGACCACGATCACCGTCCGGCGCCAGCCGGACCACGCGGAACGGCTCGGCGAGTTCGCGGCGCGGGCCGCCGCCGACTACGCGCGGGAGATCGGCATCGACCTCGACCGGACCCTGGTGATCGGCCCGTCCGAGACCGCCGACGGCGCAGCGGGCCGGGGCGAGCCGCACACCGCGGCGCCGGTCCTCGGCTACCTGCGGGCGATGGACGGCGCACGCCGCGACGACCACGACCAGTTCCTCTTCGTGTCCGTCGGCGCCGGACCCAGCGCGGCCTGCGCCCTCTACCGGCCCGAGGGGTGGTGAGCCCCGTGCCGCAGACGAGGTTCACCGGTGACCCGGCCGTGGAGCGACCGGCCGCCGACCCGGCCGGTGTGGCCGGGTGGCTCGAACACAACGCCCGCGCCTTCCCCTCCAAGCCGGCCGTCATCCACCCCGACGGCCGCGGCTCCGGCGGCTACGCCACCCTCACCTACGGCGAGTTGCAGGACACGGTCGAGGAACTGGCCCGCGGATTCCGGCGGGCCGGGATCACCCGGGGCACCAGGACGGTGCTGATGGCCCCGCCCGGGCCGGAGCTGTTCGCCCTCTGCTTCGCGCTGTTCCGGGTCGGGGCCGTGCCCGTCGTCGTGGATCCCGGCATGGGCGTACGGCGCATGCTGCACTGCTACCGGGCCGTGGGCGCCGAGGCGTTCATCGGGCCGCCCCTCGCCCAGCTCGTGCGCGTCCTGGGCCGTCGTACCTTCGCCGGGGTGCGCGTGCCCGTCACCCTGGGGCGGCGCCGGCTCGGCCGCGGCCACACGCTGGCCGCACTCCGCGCCACCCCCGCGACCGGCCGGTACGCGGACGCGGACACGAACGGGGACACGGTCGCGCCGGCCGGCGGGGACGACCTGCTGATGATCGGTTTCACCACCGGAAGCACGGGCCCCGCCAAGGGGGTCGAGTACACCCACCGCATGGCGCTGTCCATGGCCCGCCAGATAGAAGCCGTCCACGGCCGCACCCGCGACGACGTCTCCCTGGTCACCCTGCCCTTCTACGGGGTGCTCGACCTGGTCTACGGATCCACCCTGGTCCTCGCGCCCCTGGCCCCCGCCAAGGTCGCCCAGGCGGACCCGGTGCTGCTCGTGGACGCGCTGGAACGATTCCGCGTCACCACGATGTTCGCCTCGCCCGCCCTGCTGCGGAACCTGGCCGGACACCTCACCGGCGCCGCCCGCGGCCGCCACCCGCTGCCCGACCTGCGCTGCGTGGTCTCCGGCGGGGCCCCGGTGCCCGACGCGGTCGTGGCCGCGCTGCGCTCCGTCCTCGACGAGAAGGCACGGATCCATGTGACCTACGGGGCCACGGAGGTCCTGCCGATCACCTCGATCGAGGCGGCCGAGATCCTCGGCGACGACGAGGCCGACACCGGTCACGAACCCGGCGGCACCGCGGTGCGTTCCGCCGCGGGCGAAGGGACCTGCGTCGGCCGGCCCGTCCCCGGCACCCGGGTGGCCATCGCCCCCGTCACCGACGGCCCGCTCGACCGCTTCGACCCCGCGACCGGCCTGCCGGCCGGGCGCGTCGGCGAGATCCTGGTCCAGGGCGACTCCGTCAGCCGGCGCTACCACCGCGCACCGCATTCCGACGCCGCACACAAGGCGACCGAGGAACGCCCCGGCGGCGAAGCGCCCCGCATCTGGCACCGGACCGGCGACCTGGGCCACCTCGACGCCGAGGGACGGCTCTGGTTCTGCGGGCGCGCCGCCCAGCGGGTCCGCACCGGCTACCGGGACCTGCACACCGTGCGCTGCGAGGGAGTCTTCAACGCCCATCCGCTGGTCCGGCGCACCGCCCTGGTCGGCATCGGGCCGGCCGGCGCGCAACGGCCCGTCGTCTGCGTGGAGACCGAGACCGGGGCGGACGGGGCGGAGCTCGGCGAAGGCGCGTGGACGGAGCTGGTCGCCGAACTGCGCACGATGGCCGAGGAACACGCCCCGACCGCCGGCCTCCAGGAGTTCCTGCGCCACCCCGGATTCCCCGTGGACATCCGGCACAACGCCAAGATCGGCCGCGAGGAGCTGGCCCGCTGGGCCGAGCGCCGGCAGGCCGGGCCCGTATCGTCCCCGGGCCGGCGGGCGGCCCGGATCGTGCCGCTCGCCGGATGGGCGTACCTCGTCGGCGGGGCGGTGTGGGCCGCGGCCGGGGAGGTCCCCGACGTCCCGGTGCTGCGCTGGCTGTGGTGGACCGACGCCTTCCTCAGCATCGGCGTCCACGCCGCGCAGATCCCGCTCGCGCTGCCGCGCGGCCGGGCGGCCGGACACGGCACCGCCGCCGTGGTCGGGCGCACCATGCTCTACGGCGCGACCTGGTGGCGGGCGCTGTGAAGATCCTGGTCACCGGAGCGACCGGATTCCTGGGCGGGCACCTGGTCGACGGGGCCCTGCACCAGGGCCACGAGGTACGCGCCCTGGTCCGCCCCGGCAGCGATGCCGTACGGCTGCGCTCCCTGCCCGGCGTCGAGGTCGTCACCGGCGACCTCACCGACGGCGCCTCGCTCGGGCGGGCGGCAGCGGGCTGCGACGCGGTCCTGCACAGTGCGGCCCGGGTCGTCGACCACGGCAGCCGCGCCCAGTTCGAGGCCGCCAACGTCACCGGCACGGAGCGGCTGCTGGCGGCGGCGCGGTCGGCGGGGGCGCGGCGGTTCGTGTTCGTCTCCAGCCCGAGCGCGCTGATGCGGGTACGGGAGGGCGACCGGCTCGGCATCGACGAGAGCACCCCGTACCCGCAGCGGTGGTTCAACCTCTACTGCGAGACGAAGGCGATCGCCGAACAGTACGTACGAGCGGCCGACGGCCCGGAGTTCACCACCTGCGCCGTACGCCCGCGCGGTATCTGGGGGCCGCGCGACCACGCCGGATTCCTGCCGCGCATGGTCGACGCCATGCGTGCGGGCCGGCTGCCCGACCTGTCGGGCGGCAAACGGGTCCTGGTCTCGCTCTGCCACGTCGACAACGCGGTGGACGCCTGCCTGCGGGCCGCGCTCGCCCCCGCCGGGCGGGTCGGCGGCAAGGCCTACTTCGTCGGGGACCGCGAGGAGACCGACCTGTGGCCGTTCCTGGCCCGGGTCGGCGCCCTCTTCGACTGCCCGCCGCCCGCCCCGCGCATCCCGCTCGTCCTCGGCCGCGCCGTCGCCGCGGCGGTCGAGACGGGCTGGCACCTGCGCCACCGGTCCGCGCCCGGCGCCGGAGGCGGCGGCGGGGGCGGCGGTACGGACGCCGGTCCTCCGCTGAGCCGCTACATGATGGCGCTGCTGACCCGCTCGGCGACGTACGACACCACCGCCGCCCGTGACGACCTCGGCTACGCGGCTCCGCGCACCCAGGCCGACGGGCTGCGAGCACTGCGGGAGTGGGTGGCCGAGGTGGGCGGCGTCGCCGCCTGGACCGGGGGCCCGGCCGCCGCCGGCACCGCCGCACCGGCCCGCCCCGCACCCGACCACACCGAACAAGGGAACCCGAAGTCATGACATCCCAGCAGGTCGATGCCGACGCCGGTGCCGGCACCGGCGTCCGCTACCGGCGTCCGGTGTCGCCCACCGAACGCCTCTACCTCTCCGCCGGGGACGCCCGCGGAGCCATGGCCCTGCGCATCGTCGTCGAGGGCGAGGGGATACCCGACGCCCAGGACCTCCGGGCGGCCCTGGCACGGGCCGCCGAGTCCTGCCCCGGGTCACGACTCGTGCGCACCGGTGCGACGTGGAGCGCCGGGGGGCCGCCGCCGCAGGTGAGGTACGACGTACCGCGCACCGGCGCGTACGCCGACTCGGCTCCGGGGACGTTCGCACTGCCCGCCGGGCCGTCGCGGCGGACGGAGCCGCCGGGCTGCGAGGTAGTGGTCGTGCCCGGCGCGGACGGCAACGCGACCAGCACCGTCGTCTTCAGCGTCTCCCACGCCGTGATGGACGGTCACGGCGCCCTGACCTGGGTACGGGAGGTCTTCCGAGCCCTGCGCGGCGAACCCGCCCGGCCCGCGCTCGACCCGGACACCGACGCCGGGCTGCTGCGCCGGCTCGGCAGCACCGGACCGCGGCCCGCGCCGGGGCCTCCCCGGCGCTCCCCGCTCGGCCCGGCCGACGGCCGCGGCCGCCCGCTCCGGACGCTGTGGCTGCGCCGCACCCTGCCCGGCCGCCACCCCGCGCTCACCGCCCGCCTCGCCCAGGCCCTGGCCGACGCCGCAGGGCTCGACACCCGGGTCATGGTCCCCGTCGACCTGCGCCGCCACCGGCCCGGGATCGCGGCCACGGGCAACCTGAGCCTGCCGCTCTTCCTGGACCTGCGCCCGGGGGCGGAGTGGACGGCCGCGCACACCCACCTGCTGACGGCCCTGGCCGGGAACCGCGAACTCGCCGCCGGATTCGAAACGGCCCTCGCGCCGCTCCCGCGCCCGGTGACCGCCGCCCTGCTGCGCACCGCCCAGGCCGTGGCGTCCCGTACCGACCGCCACCTCGCCTCCGCCGTCGTCTCCCACCTCGGCCGTCTGGACCTGGCGGACTTCTCCGGCGGCGGTTTCACGGCGTCCACGGCCTACGCGCTGCCGGTGCACGCCCCACTGGTCCCGCTCTCGCTGGTCGCCGCCGAGAGCGGCACGGCGACCGAGATCACGCTCGGCGTCCGGGGCGGGGGCCCGGATCTCGCGGCCCGCGCCGCGCGGTTGCTGGACACGGTCCTGGCCGGCCTCGAACCGACTGCGGGGCACGGCCCCGCCGAAGCGGATGCCGCGGCCCCGGACCCCGGACCCCGGGCGGCGGTCCCGGCTCCGGCGGTCCCGGCTCCGGCGGTCCCGGCTCCGGCGGTCCCTGCTCCGGCTGTCCCCGCTCCGGCGGTGGCCGAGCTCACCGTCGTGGACGCCTTCCGCGCCCAGGCCGCCCGCACCCCCGACGCGCCCGCGCTCGACGGACCCGAGGGCGTGGTCACGTACGCCGAACTCGACCGGCGCTCCGACACCGTCGCGGCCGGGCTCCGCAGCCGTGGCGTAGGACGCGAGGACCTGGTGGGACTGGTCGTCGACCGCACGCCCGCCGGAGTGTGCGCCCTGTGGGGCATCCTCAAGGCGGGCGCCGCCTACGTGCCGCTCGACCCCGGTCATCCCGGTGCGCGGATCGGAGAGATCCTCCAGGGATCCGCCACCGGTCTCTGCCTGACCCGACGACACCTGGTGGAGGAACTCGCCCCCTTCGTGCCGGGAACCCTGCTCGCGGTCGAGGACCTCCTCGACCGCGCCCCCGGCCCGGACGCGGACGCGGAGGGCACCCGTGAGGCCGACATCCGGCCCGCGGACCTCGCGTACGTCATCCACACCTCCGGTTCCACCGGCCGCCCCAAGGGCGTGCAGATCGAGCACGGCAGCCTCATGGGATTCGTCCGCTGGATGACCGGCGTCTGCCAGGTGACCGGTCGCACGCGCTTCGGCTTCGCCTCCTCCTACGCCTTCGACATCTCGTGCTTCCCCCTCTTCCTGCCGCTGCTGGCCGGCGGTACGGCCGTCCTCGCCCCCGGCACGCCCTCGCCCGCCGCCCTGCGCGGGCTGGTCGCCGGGCACGGCGCCGACACCCTCGCGCTCACCCCCTCCCACCTCGCCCTGCTCGGCACGGCGGGCGACGGCCCCGCGGGCGACGGCCCGGCGCACCGCCTGCGCACCCTGCTGCTGGGCGGCGAGCCCCTCACCCCCACCGCCGTGCGGTCCGCGCACGCCGCCTTCGGGGCCGATTGCCGTGTGATCAACGCGTACGGGCCCACCGAGGCGGCCGTCGCCGTACTCGCCCACACCGTGGACGGCGGCGAGAGCGGCGCCACCGTCCCGATCGGCCTCCCCGGCCCCTACGCCCGGGTCGACCTCGTCGCCGAGGACGGCGAGACCATCGGCAGCGGACCGGGCGACACCGGCCGCACCGGCGAGATCGTCGTACGCGGGGTCCAGGTGGCCCGCGGCTACCTCGGCCCGTCCGACGGCCGGCCCTCACCCTTCAGCACCGGCCCCGACGGCGCCCGCGCCTATCGCACCGGTGACCTCGGACGCCGACTGGCCGACGGCGCCGTCGAGTTCGCCGGACGCATCGACGAGCAGGTGAAGATCGCCGGGCACCGCGTCGATCCCGCCGAGGTCGTCGCCGCCCTCGAAGCCCACCCGGCCGTGCACCGCGCCGTCGTCGTGCCCCGCCGCCGCCCGCACTCCACGGCGGCCGTGCTCTGCGCGTACGTACTGCCGGCCGTCGAGGACCCCGCGGTCCGCGCGGAGCTGGCCCGCGCCCTGCGGACCGAACTCACCCGGACACTCCCGGCGTACCTCGTCCCCGCCCATGTCATGGTGATCGACACCCTGCCCAGCACGGTCAGCGGCAAGGCCGATCTCGACGCCTTCCCCGACCCCTTCGCCCACTCCGCACCCACGCCGCCGGGCGGACCCGCCCCCGCACCCGTCCCCGTCACCTTGGAGGCACGGGTCAGGCACCACTGGGCGGAGGTCCTCGGAGTCGACGGCGCGCTGCTGTCGGCGGACTCCGAGTTCCACGCCCTCGGCGGCGATTCCCTGGCCCTCGTCGAGATGCTCACCGCCGTCTCCTCGGACCTGCTGACCCCGGGGCAGGCCACGCGGTTCACGGGCCGTCTCGACTGCCTCGTGCGCAACCTGACGCTGGAGCAGGTCTGCGAGCACCTGGCCGCCGCCCGCGAGGAGGTGCCCGCATGATCTTCGTCGGAGAAGGAGCCCTGCTCCGCCGCGCCGTCACCCACGCGGCCACCCGCGGCCACCCGGTCGACC
This sequence comes from Streptomyces nojiriensis, assembly GCF_017639205.1. Taxonomy (NCBI): domain Bacteria; kingdom Bacillati; phylum Actinomycetota; class Actinomycetes; order Kitasatosporales; family Streptomycetaceae; genus Streptomyces; species Streptomyces nojiriensis. Next base: position 8,209,429 of record NZ_CP071139.1, read on the forward strand.
TGGTCTGCTCCGCCGACCCGCTGGACGCGGCGGCCGCCGACGCGCCCCACCTCGCGGCGGCGGACGTCAACGCCCACGCCGACTCGCTGGCCCGGGCCTGCACCGACGGCATCGTCTGGTCCCTCAACAACCGGCAGATCTTCCGGGAGCCCCTGCTCCGGGCCGACGGCCTGCGCATCCTCAACATCCACAACGGACTGCTGCCGCGCCATCGCGGACTGCCCTCCGTAGCCGTCCTGTTCGCCCTGCTGCACGGCGACACGGAGTACGGCGCCACCGCCCACGAGGTCGACGCCGGCATCGACACCGGCCCGGTCCTGGCCGAACACCGCTTCCCCATCGGGCCCGAGGACCGCTACCACCAGGTCATGCTGCGCGGCATCCGTGCCTGCCAGACCCTGTTCGAGCAGATCCTCCCGGCGGTCGCCGCCGGGACCGCCCATCCCGTACGCGGTGCGGCGGCGGAACCGTCCGCGTACTACGGCCTGCGCGCCCTGGACCGGCTCGACACCTATCGGGACCACCCCGCCTACCCGCGCGCGACGGACCTCGGTCCCTTCGCCGCCCACGCGCCCGAGCTCACCCGGGCGCTGAACCGCCCGCCGTCGCTCAGACCTCCTGGGCGGTGTTCAGCCGGGTGATCTCGGCGGCGTAGGCGGCGGTGCGGACCGCCGAAGTCCCGGACACGTACAGGCCGGTGCCGACCGTGGCCAGGGGGAGGGAGAGGAGCAGCGCGGCGAGCATCGGGCCAAGGTCGCGCTCGGCGTCACAGCGTTCGCCTTCGTCCCTCTGGTACGTGACCTTGAAGTCGGTGTCCTGGTGGAAGGCGCGGGAGTCGCACTCGATGGGCTCGGTGTTCTCGCCGCGGTCGATGCTGAAGGGGAGGACGAGCAGGTAGGCCACCCAGAGCCAGATGAGGGCGGCCGCGGCCGTCAGCCCCCGGCCCCATCCCTGCTCGCGCAGGCCGCGCACACGGAATTCCCTGTCGTACACCTGTGCCTGTGAATTCATAGGGGCGAAACTAGCGCAGACCGTCCGAACACCCGCCCCGAAGGCCCCCGCCCGGTCCGCGGCCTGCTGCCGGGCCCGGAGGCCGAGGGGCGGGCTCAGTCGCGTACGTGCAGGCCGAAGCCTGTGCGGCCGGCGGGCTCCAGGCCCTTCCTGAGGTGCAGGGAGGGGATCTCGTAGTCGCCGAAGTTCTGCCGCCGGAACGCGATCGGCTCGGTCGACTCCAGGGTGAGCAGGCGCTGCTGCCAGGCCTTGGCGGCGTCCGCGTAGTCCTCGGCGGTCATCCGGTCGGTGCCGTGCAGCACGAACGGGGGCAGCACCTCGATGCCCGGGTAGTAGAGGATGCCGTGCTGGAACGGGAACAGCAGGTCCTCGACGGGGCCGTTGATCCCGCGAGCCGAGTAGTGCGACTCCGGGCCGCCGATGGTCACCGACAGCAGGGCCCTCCTGCCCGCGAGGGTGCCTTCGCCGAAGCGCTCACCGTACTTGGTGTCGCTGTGCTCGCCGACGCCGTAGGCGAAGCGGTAGGTGAACACCCGGTCCACCCAACCCTTGAGGATCGCGGGCATCGTGTACCACCACAGCGGGAACTGGAAGACGATCGTGTCGGCCCACAGCAGCTTCTCCTGCTCGGCGAGCACGTCCGGGGTGAGTGTCCCGGCGTCGAAGGCCCGGCCCGAATCCAGGGCGACCCTCAGCGGACTCGACGCGTGGGAACCGTAGTCCGCGGCGTCCACGACCGCCTTCCAGTTCATCGCGTACAGATCGCTCACCCGTACCTCGTGCCCGGCGGCCTCCAAGGTGGACACCGCGAGGTCCTTCAGCGAGCCGTTGAGCGACTTCGGCTCCGGGTGGGCATGGACGATCAGTGTCTTCACGGGAACTCCTTCGGATCGGATGCCTCGATCCTGGCCGCGGCGACGCCCGGCGTTCAGGGGCGCGTCTTCCGTCGGACCGGACTTCCTGGTATCGGCAGGGCCACCCTCACGGGCGGCACCGAAGCCATACTGGGAGCCATGGACGATCTTGCGGGTTTCCTGCGGACCCGGCGCTCCCGGGTCGACCCGGCGGCCGCCGGCATCCCCGTCGACAGCCGCCGCCGGGTGGCAGGGCTGCGCCGCGAGGAGGTCGCGCACTTGTCCGGCGTCAGCGTCGACTACTACGTGCGCCTGGAGCAGGGCCGTGCCACCCAGCCCTCCGAGCAGGTGCTCGACGCGCTCGCCGGCGTCCTCGGCCTCGACGAGACCGAACGCGGGCACCTCTGCCGGCTCGCCCGGCAGAGCCGCCGCCGGGCGAAGGCGCCGGGCAAGGGGGTCCCCCCGGCCGGGGGCCGGGGGAGGGTCCGGCCGGAGGTGCTGCGCGTCCTCGACCTGGTCGCCGGTGCGCCCGCGCTGATCATGGACCACTGCCTGGACGTGCTCGCCGGGAACCGCCTCGCCGGGCTCCTCTACGGCCGGCCGGTGCCGGGCCTGAACACCGCCCGGCACATCTTCCTGGAGGAGGCTGAGCGCGGCCTCTACGCGGACTGGGAGACATGCACCCTCGACGTGGTCGGGCACCTCCGTCTGGCGGCCGGTCAACACCCCGAGGACCCCCGCCTGGCCTCGCTCATCGGCGAGCTGGCGATGGGCAGCGAGCGCTTCCGCCGGCTCTGGGCCCGCGCGGACGTGCGCGCCCGCACCCATGGACCCAAGGCGTACCGGCACCCGCTGGTGGGACGGCTGGAACTGCACCAGGAGAACTTCGCGCTGCCGGGTGAATCGGGCATGGAGCTGCTGGTGTTGTCCGCCGCTCCGGGCAGCCCCGCCGAGGACGGCCTGCGCCTGCTCGCGGGCCTGGGTGCGGACGGCAGCGGCGCCGAGCGGGTGTCACCGCGCCCGGCGGTCCCCCTGTCCACCCCGTCCACCCCGTCCATCCCGGCCCCCACCCGTACCCCGATGTGATGTCCGGCCCGGACGGGGCGGGCCGTCGGCGGACCGGGTCACACGCCTGCGCCGGCCCCGGCCCCCGCCCCCGTCGGCGCCGGAACCGGGCCGCCCGACATCGCGCGGGCCATCCACGCGGAGGAACGCAGGGTCTGCGCCACGAAGGCGCCGCGGCCCACCCCGAGGGTCCGCAGGGCCGGACCGTGGTCCACCGCGACCAGCCCGGCGGCCCCGGCCAGCAGTCCGCGCCACCCGGCCGTCACCGCCCGGCGGGCGGGTCGGGGCAGCCCGGCGAGCCCCTCCCGCAGGCGCAGGCAGTGGAAGGGGACGTGCCGCTCCTCGTCCGCCAGGATCCGGCCCGCGACCTCGGCGGTCAGCGGGTCGTCGGCGCCGTCGCGCAGCGCCTGGTAGTACCCGAGGGCCACGACCTCGGCGATCATCAGCACCAGCAGCTCCACCCGCAGTCCGAGGAGCCGCCGGATCCGGACGAAGGCCGCGTCGCTCCAGTGCCCGTCGAGGGTCTCGGCCCCGCCGGCCGCCAGCAGCAGCTTCAGCATCCGCGCGTGGTTCTGCTCCTCGGCGATGAAGAGCCGGACCGCATCGGAGTAGACCGGGTCCCCCGCGAGGTCGGCCTTGCCGGAGAGCGCGGAGCCGTCGCCGTCCTCGCCGACCTGGAACTTCTGGATGCTGCGGACGATTTCGGCCGGCAATCGCGCGCCCTTCTCCCAGTCGGGGTCGCCCAGGGCCGCCCGCCGCTCCCGCTCGGCCACGAACTCGCCCACCCATGCCCCGTACTCACTTTTGATCATGTTCAACAATCTAGCGATTGTTGATCGTGTTCAAAAGTGCTGGGATGTCATGGCCGCGTAACAGAACGGAGTTGTCCGGCTTCAGTGCGGGCCGGACCGGCCGCCCGCGCGCGGGTCGACCGGCGTGAGGACGCCGAGCCGGTCCTCGATCGCCTGGGCCGCGCCCAGGCACAGGTCCTCCCGGAAGGCCCGCCCGACGATCTGGACCCCGCAGGGCAGCCCGTCGGCCGTGCCGGTCGGCACGGCCACGCCGGGTACGCCCACGAAGCTGGTCACGGTGCACAGCCGCATCCCCGACCCGACCCGGTCCCTGCCCGCCCTGTCACGCGACTCCAGCCCCGGCTCGACCGGCGGCTCGGTGAAGACCGGACCGAGCAGCAGCGGGTACTCGTCGAGGAATTCGGCCCATGAGCGGCGGATGCCCAGCCAACTGCCCATCAGCTTCATGAAGACGTCCGCGCTCGCGGGCGGGGTCCGCTCCATCGCCATCCCGATGTACCGGTCCCCGCCCGTGCCGAGCAGCTTGCGCACCGCCGGCCAGCTCGGGGCGAACTCGGTCACGGTGATCCGGCCGTAGGCGTCGAGGGCCTCGTCCAACCGCGGAACGTCCGGCACCTCGCGCACGTCGTATCCGGCGTCGCGCAGCGCGTCGGCCGCCCTCGCGACGGCTCCGCGGACCGTCGGGTGGACGCCGTGACCGCCCGGGTCCGCCACGACCGCGACCTTCACGCGTCCGGGGAGCGGTTCGCCGTAGGCGGGTACGGGTACGGCGCGCGGGTCCCGCGGGTCGGTTCCGGCCAGCACCTCGTACGCGAGCCTCAGGTCGCCCACGCTCCGGGCCAACGGGCCGTCGGTGACCAGCATCTGGGACGCCGGGCCGGGGTCGTCCGGGCCGAGAACGCGGTGGTCGGCCGGGAATCGGCCCGTGGACGGCTTCAGCCCGGCCACACCGCAGAACTGGGCCGGGATGCGCACCGACCCGCCGGAGTCGTTGCCGAGTCCGAGCGCCGCCATGCCCGTGGCGACGGCCACCGCGTCGCCCCCGCTGGAGCCGCCCGGCGTCCGGCTGCTGTCCCACGGGTTGACCGTGTCGCCGAACAGCTCGCTGCGCGTGTGCATCCCGGCCAGGATCAGGGTGGGGATGTTGCTGTGCCCGATGGGAATGGCCCCGGCCGCCCGCAGCCGGGCCACCGGCGGCGCGTCGGCGGCCGCCACCAGATCACGGAAGCGCTCCGTGCCGAACGTGGTCGGCACGCCTTCGACGGCGGTGCTCTCCTTCACCGTGAACGGCACGCCCGCGAGCGGCCCCAGCACTTCACCGGCGGCCCGTCGGCGGTCGAGCTGTGCCGCGGCCGCGCGAGCGCGCTCCGCGAGGAGCTGCGTGACCGCGTTCACCCGCGGGTTGGCCTCGGCGATGCGATCGAGGTGACTGTCGATCAGTTCGACCGCCGAAACCTCCGCGGTGCGCACGGCCTCCGCCTGCGCGGCGGCCGCCATCTTCCACAGGGCGTCCTGCATGGCCCCACCTTCCTCGTCCACGTACCGATGCGCTTGCATCGGAACCGCATCGTACTCTTGGATCCGATACGTCCGCATCGAATAAACTGCGCTGCGAAGCGGAGCACAGGGGACAGGGAGGACGGGCATGCCCAGGCAGGTGGACCACGAGAGCCGACGCCGTCTCATCGCCGAGGCCGTCTGCGATCTCGCCGACGAGCACGGGCTGGAGGGCGTGACCCTGCGCGATGTCGCCGCCCGCGCCCAGGTGTCGATGGGAGCCGTCCAGCGGTGCTTCCGTACCAAGGAAGAGATGCTCGTGTTCGCTCTCGGGTACATCGGCGAGCGGATCGGCGAGCGGGTACGGGCCCGCCTCGTCCGGAGCCCGGCCCAGTCGGCCGGCACCGCCCTGGGGCTCGCGGCCACCGAGATCTCACTGCTCAGGGAGGAGCACCGCGCCGAGGCCAGGGTCTGGCTGGCCTTCGTCGCGCAGGCGGCCGTCAACGAGGCGCTGGCCGGCACACTGAGGGCGAACCAAGCGGCCCTGCAGGAGGCGTTCACCCGCCTCGTCGCGGAGGCCGGCGAGGGCGCCGACCGCGCGGTTCCCCTCGATCCGCAACGCGAGGCCCGCAGGCTCCTCGCGCTGGCGGACGGCCTCACCACGCACGTCCTCGTCGGTCACCTCACCCCGCACGAGGCGCACGACGTCCTCCACGCGCACCTGGCCGGCCTCTGGGAGTGACCGCTTCGGCCCCGGCAATCGCTCAGACCGCCGCGGCGGGTGGCGAGTTGACCGCCCCGAAGGGTATGTGGACGCTCGGAGTGCCCGGTGCGGTGCCGTTGAGATTGGCGACCTGGTCGTCGAAGAAGATGTGCGGGTCGAGGGCTTTCAGGACCGCGGCCTTGTCGATACCGCCGAGGAAGAAGGCGTCGTTGACCCGCAGCCCCCACTGCTTGAGGCTCAGCAGGGCACGTTCATGCGCGGGGGCGTCCCGAGCGGTGACCAGCGACACGCGCAGGCGGGGCCGGTACCCGGAATCCTTGCGGCGCCGCTCCCGTTCGAGGCGTTGGACGCGGTTGACTCCGGCCAGGAAGTCCCGTAGCGGTCCCGGATCGTGAGGGGTGGCGGCATGGCCGACCTCGTACGCGCGGAACTCGTCGATTCCGCCTCTCTGGTAGACCTGCTCGGCCGTGTCGCCGGCCACCACTCCGTCGAAGTCGAACGCGATGCGGAGTTCAGGATCGCTCTCGTCGTCGATCCGCCCCGTCTTGAGGACGTGTCCCGCAGGCAGCCCGGCCGCGACCGCGTCCCGTACGTCAGGCCCGTCGGCCGACAGGAACAGCGACATGTTGAGCGCGGGCATGAACTGGTGCGAGGGACGGCCCTGCCGGAAGACCGCCCGGCTGATCGGCAGGCCGTGCGCCTTGATCGAACGCATGACGCGCATCCCGGTGTCGGGGTCGTTACGGGAGAGGATGATGACCTCGACCAGGGGGTCGGCCTGATCCGCGAGGTCGTTGAGCGACAGCAGGCGTCTGACGAAGGGGAACGCCACTCCTTTGGCGAGCGGCTCGTCGACATGGGTCTCCTGGTGGGTCCGGTAGGCGTCCTCGCCCCGTTCCCGGAACACCGCCTCGCAGTCGGTCAGGTCGAACAGGGCGCCGGAGGCGATCCCCACCACCAGGCGATCGGACAGGTCGTACCGCATGGCGCCCCCTGCTGACACGTGTGCGACGTCGGGATGCTTATCACCCTTGTGCAGGGTCCGGAAACGCCTCCCGGGGTCCTGAATCGTGCCGACCCCACGGGGTGCGCCGACGCACTGATCCGCTGTCCGGAGGACGGCGGTGGCGAGAGCGGACCGGCGTCGTCCCTGCCCGGGGCGTGACCCCGGGCAGGGACGGGGAGCGTCAGGACTCCGCGGACTCCGCGATGGCGAACTCGGACTCGGCCACCGAGTAGTCGGTGTGGATGCCGGCGGTCACGCGTAACGAGCAGCTGGCGCGCAGGAGGTCACCCTCGTTCGCCGCGAGCTGCGGGAAGTCGACGACCAGCGGCGTGCGCAGGATCCCCCGGGTAGGGGTGAGGCTGCCCGGGACGGTGCACGAGGCGACGACGCCCGTACTGAGGTTCTGCACGTTCACGACGAGCTGGTAGGCGGTGGCGAAGCCGCGCAGCTCATTGCCTATCTCGATCTCGGCGCGGACGTCGAACTCCTTCCCGATGCCGAGTGTCGGTGCGATGAACTCGCCCTTGTCCACTGCGAAATGGAGCAGATTGATGCTCGCGTCCCAGGGTCCGGCCATGTGGGTGTCCCTTCTCGACGGTGACCTTTTGGTGCCGGGCGATCGGCCCGGGTCCATGCCTCCCCGGGAACAGGGCCTCGAACCTGCCGCCGGGGGGCGCACGGATGTGCGTGAGAAGTCCGAAAACTCTTCTCGCGCCCGTCGAATGCCGGGTGTGGAGCCGATGGGGTCACTGAGGTGGCGAGCTCGTCGCGCGAGCGTACTGACCGAGGCTTCCACTCTGGCTGTCACGCGGGGACGGACGGCTGTTCCCCGCCGCGTGGAGGGGCCGGGCGTCAGTAGCGGCCGCAGGCCTCGCCGCCGGCGGAGGGTTGCCGCTCCGCTGTCACCGCCCGGTTCGTGCGGCCGCCCACTCGGTGAGCGTGATCTTCACCTGGTGGTTGTGCTCGGCATGCCAGAGGACTTCGCCCGTGACGCGCGCACCAAGGTGCGGGAGTTCGGCCCCGTGAGGCATCGCCGTGATCTCGGCCAGCCCGACCGCGTCCGGAACGCCGTCGATCCGCAGGAAGACGCCGAAGGGGCGCCGGCCGATGACTTCGCCGGTCACCGGAGTCCCCACCGGCAGGGCCTCGCACGTCGCGGACCAGGCAGCCCGGGCTCTCGCTCCGACCCCAGCGCCGTCGTCAGGCCAGGAACACTCGCTCATGGCCACCGCTGCTCCTCTCACGTGCGGCCGGCGTGCGCCGCGGCTGCAAGCCGGCCCTTGTGACCATCATCGTGCCTCGGCTCAACCCCTATCGGATCCAGGCTGGGAGCGTTCCCGGAGGCGCCGGTCCGCCGATAGGGTCGGGGGCCGGATGCGAGGGCTGGGGAGTACGAGGTGGGGATGAAGATCCATCGCCCGGGGCGGCCGGAGGACCTTCCGGAAGCGGGCGTGTTGTGGGCGCGCTGGGCCGCGTTCGCCGTGGCGACCTGGGATGCCGAGGAGGAGAAGGAGCGCTTCCGGTACGGGTACTGGTTCGGCGACAGCGACAGCGACAGCGGCAGCGGCAGCTACGGCGAATTGCGTTACGACGACGGCGCGTGCAGCCGGTGGGTGTTGATCCGGGCCGATGGCGGCCGGGCCGTGCTCTTCGGGCAGAACGATTCCGGCAAGGTCGGGCGGTACGAGCCGCCGATCGACCTCCTCGCCGGAGCACCGGGATGGGTGCGCGGCGGAGCCCTGCACGACCGCCTGGAGCAAGGAAGGGCCGAGTGCGTCTACTGGTTCGAGGGCGGTTCCTGGCACCGTGCGCCGTACCCCGACGACCTCCACGATGACGGGCTCGACTGCGGGATCGGCCATCTGGCCTCGCGTGACCTCGCCACGGGCGCGCTCTGTGCGGTGTTCGAGTTCGACGAGGACTGCGAAGGCGCCGTGGAGGCCTGCGAGCAGTTCTTGGCGCACGCGGAGCGGGGCACGGTCACCGAGAAGGCCGTGCGCTCCTTCGCCGATGAGGTCTTCCGGATCCAGACCGAGCACGAACTGCTCTGGCCCAAGGCCCCGGTCGCCCGTTCGGAGTCGGACCTCGCCGCGATGACCTCGCTCGCGCGCCGCTGCTGACACCGCGGCGGGCGGCCGGTCGGCGTACGGCTCAGATCGCGGGTGGTTCGGGCAGCCAGTCGCGGCTCGGGTCGTACTCCAGCCATCGGCGCCGCCCCGCTTCCTCGGCGCAGGCAGCGGCGAGACCGGTCAGCGACGGGTGCCCGTTTCCCGACCGCCACAGCAGCGACCAGGCGTACAGCGGCGTGGGATCGACCAGGGGGACCGAGCGCAATCCGGGGACCCGCGGCAGTGGCACGTCGGCCGGCACCAGCGAGAAGCGTCGCGGGTCCTGTGCCACCTCGGCGAGGAAGTGGGGGAGCCCGAGGTTGACGCCCGCGGCCCTGTTCCGGATGCCGAACCGGTCGGCGAATCCGTGAAGGAAGTCGAGCCGGTCCAGCGCACCGGGTGCCCACAGCACGCTGCCCCGCAACTGGTCCGGCCGCAGGGCCGGTTCGGCTGCGAGCGGATGGTCCGCGCTCAGTACGGCGTCCACCGGTTCGAGGCGGACGAGGCGGTGTACCAGCCCGGCGGGCAGCGGGGGGTGCACTCGGCCGAAGGCCGCGTCGATGTCGCCGTGCAGCAGGGCCCTCGTCACCGACGGCAGATCGCGCCCGTGCCCCAGCGCCAGCTCCCCCGCTCGTCCGGCAACCCGGGCCAGCGTCCGCATCGGCGCGTAGAGGTGCCCCCAGACGTCCACCCGCAGCGGATGTTCCTTCCCGATGACCGTCGCGACCGCGGCGTCGGCGGCGGCCAGGGTCTGCCGGGCCGGCGCGAGAAAACGCCGGCCGGCCTCGGTGAGGCGCACCCCGGTGCCACCGCGCAGGAACAGCTCGGTGCCGAGCAGGGATTCCAGCCGCGCGATCCTCTTGGACAGCGCCTGCTGGGAGACCGCGAGCGTCCCGGCCGCCCGGCCGAAGTGCAGTTCCTCGGCCGTACGCACAAAGGCACGTACCTGCGCCAGGTCAAGATCCATGCCTCTCACCATAGGTGACAACCAAAAGTTGTCGGCCTTGCTCGTTCGTTGTTGGATCACGGGGCAGCCGTGGGGGTTACCTCCTCTCCATGCAAAGACTGATTCCCACAGGAGAGGCGGCGCGACCGGTCGCCTTCGCCGAGGTGCCCCAGCCCGTGCCGGAGCCCGGTGAGGCACTGGTCAAGGTCGAGGCGTTCGCCCCGAACCGGGGCGAGACGTTCCTTCTCGAACACCCCCGGCCGGGGCTGCTGACCGGCAAGGACATCGCGGGGCTCGTCGTACAGGCGGCGGCCGACGGCTCCGGCCCCGGCATCGGCACCCGCGTGGTCGGGCACCCGGCGCAGGGCGGCTGGGCCGAGTACGCCGCCGTGCCCGCGCAGTCGCTCGCGGTTCTCCCGGACGGCATCGACAGCGCACGGGCGGCGGCGCTGCCCCTGGCCGGGATCACCGCCCTGCGGCTGCTGCGTACGGCCGGTTCCCTGGCCGGCCGGCGGGTGCTGCTGACCGGCGCCTCGGGCGGCGTCGGCCACTACGTCACCGAGCTCGCCGTGGCGGCAGGAGCCGAGCTGACCGCAGTGACGGCGACGCCGGCGCGCGGCGAGCGGCTCGTGGAACTGGGCGCGACGGTGGTGCACGAGGTCGCGGCGGCTCAGGGGCCGTTCGATGTCGTGCTGGAGTCCACGGGTGGGCCGGATCTGGCGCTCGCCCTGTCGAAGGCCCGCCCGGGCGGCCTGCTCGTCTGGTTCGGCCAGGCGAGCCGCACCCCGGTGTCCCTCGACTTCTTCCAGCTCCTCGGCGGGCCCGAGCGCGTGACGATCCAGCACTTCCACTATGCCGGCGCCCCGTACGGCGCCGATCTCTCGACGCTGGTGAGCCTCGTGGAACGGGGCCGGCTGCATCCGGAGATCGGCCGCGTCGCCGGCTGGGAACGGGCCGCCGAAACCCTGGTCGACCTGCGCGAGCGCCGGATACGCGGCAAGGCCGTCCTGCTGACCGGAGGAGCACGATGAGCGCCGTCGAGTTCGCGGCCGCCCAGTGGACCCGTGCCACGGGTACGGGCGTGGACCCGCACGAGTACCGGCGCGTCACCGACGGTCTGGCCTCCGTGGCCGACTGGGGGCCGGCCTTCCTGCGCACCGGACACGGCTACGTGCGGCGCGCGCAGGACGCGGGATCGTCCCGTTCCGCGGGGGAGTACCTGTTGACGGCGGCCCGGTGGTTCCACCTGGCCACGCTGGCACCGCACCCGGAAGCACACCGTGCTGCCGTCGAGGCGGACCGCGCCCTGGGCAGGGCCCTCACCGTGCTGGAGCCCGGTGCCCGGCGGGTGAGCGGCGAGGGATTCACCGGCTGGCTGAGGGGCCCCGCCGATGCGCCCGGGACCGTGGTCGTCGTCCCCGGCCTGGACTCGGCCAAGGAGGAGTTCCTCGATCTCGTGTCCGCGCTGCTGGCCAGAGGACTGGCGGTGTTCGCGATGGACGGGCCCGGACAGGGAGTGCTCGCGGCCACCACGACCTTCGTGCCGGACTACGAGCGGATCGTGGGCCGTGCCGTCGACGCCCTCGGCGCCGCACGTATCGGGCTCGTCGGTCTGAGCCTGGGCGGCTACTTCGCGGCCCGGGCCGCGGCGCTGGAGCCGCGCGTGACGGCCGTCGCGACCGTCAGCGGGCCCTTCCGCCTAGACTGGGCGGAACTCCCTCCGCCGGTAAGGGACATCATGGCCCGGCGTGCCGGAGGAGCCGACGCCGCACGCGAGTTCGTGCGCCAGGTGGACCTCGCCGCCCTGGCACCCCGCATCGCGGCCCCACTGCTGGTCGTGGACGGCGGCCGGGACGTCATCCCCGGCGTGACGAACGGTGAGCGCCTGGCCCGCCTGGCGCCGCACGGCAGCTACCTGTCCGTCCCGCACGGGGACCACCTCCTCGGCAACGCCCGGCCGGACTGGCTGCCCCACGTCGGCGACCACCTCGCGCATGCCCTCAGGGGAACGCCGGCACCGGCGGCAGGCTGAGGGCCGCGGGTCGCGGGCGGGCGCAGGACCGCGCAGCGGCGGTCCTGCGCGGTTCTGCGCGTCAGCCCGTCTCAGCCCGTCTCAGCCCGTCTCAGGCCGTGGCCGGAGCAGGGGCCGGGGCCTCGGGGGTTTCGGTGGGGGCCGCGGCGTCGGATTCGGCGTCGGGGCGGGGGATGCGGTGCAGCCCCTTGCGGTCGTAGAGGCGGGTGACGGCGAAGCCGAAGAGCAGCGCGGCGACGAGGGCGACACCCATCGAGGCCCAGGCCCGGGTCAGGCCGGCGTCGGCCTGGGCCCCGTAGTAGAGGAGGGAGCGCAGCCCCTCCGTGATCTGGCGCAGCGGCTCGAACTTGGCGAGGGCGCGGAAGAACCCGGGGAGTGCCTGGACGGGCACGGTGGCGCCGGAGGAGGGTACGGCCATCGCCACGAAGACGATGGTGGCCAGGAGCATGCCGGGCGTGCCGAAGGCGGCGAACAGGGCCAGGCTGCCGATGCCGACCACCGCGATGGTGGCGACCGAGTAGAGCCACAGCAGGCCGAGGTGGGAGGCGTCCATGTCGAGGATGCCGACCGTGGCGACCTCGACCAGGGTGCCCATCACCAGCGACAGGCCGAGCATGAGCGCGATGCCGATGGCCAGGGTGCGGACGCGGCTGGTGTGCTGGACGGGCTTGCGCTTGCGGACCGGGCCGTAGTCGGTGTGCAGGTAGCCGAGCGCGGTGTCGACCTGGGAGTTGACCACGTTGGCGCCGAGCATGCCGCAGACGACCAGGACCAGTGCGTAGTAGAAGGCGCTCAGGCCCATGGCGCTGCGCTGGCCGACCGGGTGGCCGTCGGCGACCGTCACGGTCACCGGGTCGGCCAGCTTGAGCTGGGCGGCCGTCGGGAGCGGGGTCTTCTGGGCGCCGGCCTGCTTGAGGAGTTCCTGGCCGAGCTGGGCTGAGGCGGCGTGGGCGGCCTTCTGGGCGGCTTGGGAGGACATGGAGGAGCCGATGCTGCCGGCCGCCTGGTTGGTCAGCACGGTCATGGTCGGCGGTGCGGCCTTGCCCTGGGGTGCGGGCTGCGGGGCGGTGAGCGCGGCCACCGTGGCGGAGTAGTCGGCGGGTATGGCGAGGGCACCGAAGACCTTGCCCCGGCCCAGCCGCTTGTCGGCCTCCTCGCGGCTCACGACCTGCCAGTCGATGCTCTTCTCGCCCTTGGCGGCCTTCTGGATGCCGGAGACGACCTGCTCGCCGAGGTTGACGTGGCGGCCGTTGATCTCCGCTCCGCTGTCGCTGTTGACCAGGGCCACGGGCAGGTCGCGCAGGTTGCCCTTGGGGTTGACGTTGCCGCCGACGTAGAGCAGGGCGAAGACCATCGAGACCACTGCGGCGATGAGTCCCGTTCCGATCCACAGCTGGGGTCGGCGGAGCACGGAGGGGGGCGTGGGATGAGGCATCGATTCTCCGGTGCGGCTGCGTTCCAGGGTTGGATACTTATGGTATCCAGTCACTGGATAGTGGCAGTATCTTGCTGTGGTGTCCAATCGCCGACACCGGATGCCGGATGCCGGACCGCGTGACCAGCAGGGAAGCCGTATGAAGATCTCGGAGCTCAGCCGGCGGACCGGCGTGCCGGTCGCCAGCATCAAGTACTTCCTGCGACAGGGCCTGCTGCCCGCCGGGCGGGCGACGGCCGCGACCCTCGCCGAGTACGGGGAGGAGCACGCGCAGCGGCTGCGGCTGATCAAGGCGCTGACCACGCTCGGCGGCCTGTCCATCGCCGCCACCCGTGAGGTGCTCGGGGCCGTCGACCAGGCCCACAGCTCCGAGAGCGCCCTCGGAGCGGTCAGCTACGCGCTCCCGGTGCCGGTGGCGGCCCAGGGCGCCGCGGGCCAGGAGGAGGAAGCCGGTGCCGACGCGACCGCCGGTGCCGAAGTGGCCGGCCTCCTCACGGAGCTGGACTGGCAGGCACCCGTCACCTCACCGCATGTGAAGGGGCTGACGGCGGCGCTGGAGGAGCTGCGCCGGCTGGACGCCCAGTACGCCCCGGGAGAACTCGCCGCCTACGCCAGGCTGGCCGAGTCCGTGGCCCGGCTGGACCTGGAGCGCGCGGCCGGCCTGGACGATCCGGTGGCCCTGGCCGAGCGCGCCGTCATCGTCTTCGCGATCTGCGCCCCGGTGTTCGAGCTGCTGCGGCGCCTCGCACAGGAGGACCAGGTCCGGCGCCGGGTCGCGGGCGCCGCCCGGGGCGGGGACGCGGCGCCCCGGTAGCGCTCAGGGGGCCTGGGCCTAGCCGCGCTCCACGGGCCGGCCGTCGCGGCGTGCGTCGGGGACCACGGTGATCTGCGGGATCCCGGTGCCCGGATGCCGGGACACCTCCGCCTCGACACGGTAGACCTCGGCCAGCAGGTCCCGGGTGAGGACCGCCTGCGGTGTCCCGGTCGCGACCACCCGGCCACCGTCCAGCACACAGATCCGGTCGCAGAAGGACGCGGCGAGGTTGAGGTCGTGCAGGGCGATCACCGCGGTGACCCCGACCCTGCGGACGAGCCGGAGCGCGTCGAGCTGATGACGCAGGTCCAGGTGGTTGGTCGGCTCGTCCAGCACCATCGTCCCGGTGCGCTGGGCCAGCGCGCGGGCGATCAGTACCCGCTGCTTCTCCCCGCCCGAGAGGCGGTCGAACGGCGCCTGCGCCAGGGCGGCGACATCGAGCTCCTCCAGCGAGCCCATGATGATGTCGCGGTCCTCGGCGTCGTCGCCCTCGAAGGCGCGCTTGTGCGGGGTGCGTCCCATCGCCACCACCTCGTAGACGGTGAGTTCGAAGTCGCCCGCGGTCTCCTGCAGTACGGCGGCGAGGCGCTGGGCGAGCCGCTTGCCGGGCATCCGCCACACGTCCTCGCCGTCCAGCAGGACGTGTCCGGACGTGGGGCGCAGCACCCGGTAGAACGTGCGCAACAGCGTCGACTTGCCCGCGCCGTTGGGACCCACGAGCGCCAGCACCTCACCGGGTGCCACGTGCAGGGAGACGCGGTCGACCAGGGTCCGGCCGTTCACCACGACCGTGACGTCCTCGGCGCCGAGGGCACCGGGCCCGGGTACGGGTACGCCGGTCATCGCGGTGCCTTTCGTCGCATCAGCCAGAGGAAGAACGGGCCGCCGACGAGGGCGGTGAGGATGCCGACGGGTATCTCCTCCGGGCTCATGAGCGTGCGCGCGCCGAGGTCGGCGGCGATCAGGAAGCTCGCGCCGAGGAGAGCGGCGGCGGGCAGCGCGCGGCGGTGGTCGGCGCCCACCAGCAGGCGTACGACGTGCGGCAGGATCAGCCCGACGAAGCCGATCTGGCCGCTGACCGCGACGATGGTGCCGATCATCAGGGCGACCAGGGTGAACAGGGCGCCGCGGAAGCGGTGGACGTCCAGCCCCAGCGCCGCGGCGGCTTTCTCCCCGGCCAGCAGCAGGTTGAGGGACCGGCACACCCCGAGCAGGACGGCCGTGCCGAGGAGCACGGCACCGACGGGGATCCAGACCGTCGTCCAGGTGGTGCCGGCCAGCCCCCCGAGCATCCAGCGCAAGGCCGATTGCGTCTTCTGCGGGTCGTTGGAGGTGACGATCAGGAAGCTGGCCACCGCGGAGAGGACCTCGGCCATGGCCACACCCGCCAGCACCAGCCGTACGGTGGTCATCCGCCCGCCGGAGCGCGCCAGGAAGTACACCGCGACCAGGGCGGCCAGTGCTCCGCAGAACGCCGCCACGGGCAGTGAGAACATCCCGAACAGGGTCACGTGGAACACCAGGACCAGGACCGCGCCGACCGACGCGCCGGACGAGACCCCCAGCAGCATCGGATCGGCCAGCGGATTGCGGACCAGGGCCTGCAGCGCCATGCCCGACACCGACAGGCCCGCGCCCACCACGCCGGCCAGCAGCACCCGGGGGAGCCGGACGTCGACGACGATCGTCTCGCGGACCGGAGTCCAGGTCGGATCGGCGAGGACCGGGTGGACCCGGTGCAGCAGGATCCCCCACACCTGGCCGGCCGGGACGCCGATCGAGCCGACCGCGATGCCGGCCGTCGCGGCCGCGGCCAGCAATACCGCCAGGGCCATGAGCAGCAGGGGGTAGGGAACGGCCCGGCGGCGGGCCGCGGCCGCCGGGGTGCTCACCGGAGCGGCGACCGCCGTGCCTTCGTCCGTCGTCCCGGTCACCGGAAGCGGTCCGGGTGGATCTGGCGGGCCAGTGACTCCACGGCCGCCGGGACGCGCACACCGAGCACGGTCGACGACAGCGGAAGCACCGCGAACCGCTGGTTCTTGATCGCGGGGACGTCCTTCAGCGCCGGGTTGGCGAGGAGGAACTTCTTCTTGTCCTCGACGGACTGGTCGCCGTAGTCGTAGATGACGACGACCTCGGGCGCGCGCTCGGCCACCTGCTCGAACGACACGTCGCCGAAGGCTTTGTCCACGTCGGCGAAGAGGTTGACCCCGCCGGCCCGCCTGATCAGCTCGTTGCCGATGCCCTTGCCGCCCGCGGTGAAGGCGGTCTTGTCCCCGCTGTCGTAGACGAAGAGCTTGGCCGGGGCGACACCGGCCAGTTTGCCGTCGACCCGCTCCAGGGTGCCGTGCAGCTTGTTCACCTGCTCCTCGGCCCGCTCCGGTACGCCGAAGATCTTGGCGACGGTACGGATCTCCTCGTCGACGGTGGCCATGGTGACCGGCCCGGCCGGGCACTCCTCGATGTTGAGGCGGGTGTTGATCCCGGCCTTGGCGAACGCCGGCCGGCCGCGGCCCTCCTTCTCGGCGAAGGTGGAGCCGAACCCGCCGTAGACGAAGTCCGGTTCGGCGGCCAGCAGGGTCTCGAAGGACGGGTACTGCTTCGACAGCACCTTCACCGAGTCGAAGGCGGCCTGGTACTCCGGCAGGACCTTGTCGTCGAGGTAGCCCGTGCCCACCATCGACTTCTCCAGCCCGAGCGCCAGCATGACCTCCGTGGCGTGCTGGTTCAGGGATACCGCGCGCTGTGGCGGCCGCTGATAGGTGTTCTCCACCCCGCAGTTGGACACCGTGACGGGGAACCCTTCCGTCCCGGGTCCCGATGCGGCGGCTCGGTCCCGGGCCTTGCCGCCGCAGGCCGGGACGAGCAGTACGGCGGCCACGGCCAGGAGCGCGGACAGCGGGCGTATGCCCCTCATGTGGTGGGTCCTCTCAGGGGGTCGGTCGGGTGGTCACGGAACTTCGCGGAACCTCACGAAACTTCACGGAGCGGCGACCGGCGGGGCGGGGAGCGGGGTCAGGGAGGCGTACTCCAGCGGTGCGGACGGGTCGATGGACACGTTCAGCGGGGCCGGCTCCGCCCCGGAGCGGACCAGCAGGTCACCGACGGCCGCGATCATGGCGCCGTTGTCCGTGCACAGGGTCATGGGCGGAACGCGCAGTTCGATGCCGGCCGAGGCGCATCGGCGTTCCGCGAGGGCCCTGACCCGCGAGTTCGCGGCCACGCCCCCGACCACGATCAGCGTCTTCACGCCGTGGTCGCGGCAGGCCGCGAGGGCCTTGCGGGTCAGTACGTCCGCGACGGCCTCCTGCAGCGCGGCGGCCCCGTCGGCCACCGGCGGCTCCTCGCCGCGCTGCCGGTGCTGCTCGGCCCAGCGGGCCGCGGCCGTCTTCAGCCCCGAGAAGGAGAAGGAGTACGGGGCGTCCCCGGGCCGGGTCAGCGGGCGCGGGAAGGCCACGGCCTTCGGATCGCCGTCGCGGGCGGCCCGGTCGATGGCCGGACCGCCCGGATACGGCAGGCCCAGGATCCGGGCGACCTTGTCGAAGCACTCGCCCGCCGCGTCGTCGAGGGTGTCCCCGAGGTGCAGGATCGGCTCGCGGACCAGGTCCCGGACCAGCAGGAGCGAGGTGTGGCCGCCGGAGACGATCAGCACCACGCAGGGATCGGGCAGCGGCCCGTGCTCCAGGGTGTCGGCGGCGACGTGCCCGGCCAGGTGGTGGACGCCGTACAGCGGCACCCCGGCCGCGTACGCCAGCGTCTTCGCCCCGGCCAGGCTCACCTGCAGCGCGCCCGACAGGCCGGGCCCGGTGGTGACGGCGACCGCGTCGATCTGGTTCAGTCGCAGCCCTGCCTGGTCGAGGGCCTGCCGGACGACCGGGTTGAAGGCGTGCAGGTGCGCGCGGGCGGCGATCTCGGGCACGACGCCGCCGAAGCGGGCGTGCTCGTCCATGCTCGACGCCACCACGTGCGCGAGCAGTTCGCCGTTCCGCACGATTCCCGCGCCGGTCTCGTCGCACGACGACTCGATCCCCAGCACCACTGGTCCGCTCACTGCTCTCCACCCTTTTCTGCAGATGCACCGCAACTGCGAACTATATGCAATAAAGCGGATGGGTCGATCCGGTCAGGGGCGTGCACCGGGCCGGAAGCGCACCGGGGCCTCGAAGCGGGCCTTGCGGGCGGCCCGGCGGAAGGTGGTCAGGACGGCCGGTCCCGCGAGGGTGATGCAGATGAAGTTGGTGACGGCGCGGCCGGTGTCCCAGCCCAGGGACGTGGCGAGGTCGAAGGCGAGGTAGCGCTGGAACTGCTCGGTGAAGGGCAGGCCCGGCAGGTACGCGATGGAGCTGTCGGGGTCGAGGGAGAAGGGCCAGAAGGAGAGGTTGAGGAGGAAGCCGAAGAGATAGCCGGAGACGGAGCCGTAGAGGGCCAGCATGGCGATCTCGCGGCGGCCCGAGGCCTTCGGCAGGAAGCCGGCGAGCATGCCGACGAAGGCGCAGCCGAACATCTGGTACGGCATCCAGGGCCCGACCCCGCCCGTGATGAGGGCGGAGGCGAACAGCGAGGTGCAGCCCAGGGTGAATCCGAAGCCCGGGCCGTAGACCCGGCCGGCGAGGACGAGGATGAAGAACACCGTCTCGATGCCGGCCGTGCCCGCGCCCAGCGGGCGGATCGCCGCGTTGACGGCGGACAGGACCCCCAGCATGGCCAAGGCCTTGGAGTTGATCCCGCCCTCCGCGATCTCGGAGATCACCACGCACAGCACGATCACGAGCAGTACGCCGAAGATCAGCGGAGGGGCGTAGTGGGAACCGAACTTCCCGGGCGCGACGAGGAACGGCCAGAAGAACGCGACGACCCCGAGGAACGCGGCCAGGGCGATGACGACACCCGCCCGCGCGTTGATACGGATGGCAGCCGTGCGTGCGGCGGTGGTCATCGGGCCCGGTCCGTCTCGTCGTCGGGGAGGGCGGAGGCCACCTGGGCGACCGTGAGGTAGGGGAGCGGGGCGAGGATCTTCGCGGTCTGCGGCGCGAAGACGGGGGAGGCGACGATGATCTCGCCGGTCGGGCCGTCCGCGACGATGTCGCCCTCGGCCATGACCACGACCCGGTCGGCGGCGCGGGCGACGAACTCGACGTCGTGGGTGGAGATGACGACGGCGCGGCCCTCGGCGGCCAGGTCGTCGACGATGCGGATCAGTTCCGCCTTGGCGCGGTAGTCGAGGCCGCGGGTGGGTTCGTCGAGGAGCAGGACCCTGGGTGCGGCGGACAGCTGGATGGCGAGGACCAGGGCGAGCTTCTGCCCCTCGGACAGGTCGCGGGGGTGCGTGGCGTCGTCGATCCCGGGTGCGAGACGGTCGAGGATCTCGCGTGCGGCGGGGGAGTCCGTGCCGGCATCGGATTCGGAGTCCGCCTGGTCGAGTTCCTGCTGCACGCTCTCCAGGTACAGGAGGTCGGTGGGCGTCTGCGGGACCAGTCCGACGAGGCGGCGGGCTCCGGCGGCGGACAACTTCTGCGGGTCGGCGTCCTTGCCTCCCCCGGCGGTGGGGATGTGCACGGTGCCGGCCTTGCGCGGGCCGGAGCCCTGGAGGGCCCACAACAGGGAGGACTTGCCGGAGCCGTTGCGGCCCATGAGGGCGGTGACCTCGCCGCCGCGCAGGTGCAGGTCGACCGCGCGGACGGCCGGGACACCCTGGTACGTCACCGTCACCCCGCGGGCCTTCAGCAGCTCGGCCGGAGCCGCGGCGGGCACCGGCCGCACCGGCGCGGGAGCCGTACCGGCGAGCCGGGCGCGTACGGGCGCGGCCGCGCGGCGGGCGTCGCGGATCGAGAGGGGGAGCGGGTCCCAGCCTGCGGCGCGGCCGAGTTCCACGATGGGCGGCGCGATGGACGACGTACGGAATATCTCGGCGGGCGAGCCGCAGACGACGCGCCCGTCGCCGGGGAGGTGGATGACGCGGTCGGCGTACTGGACCACGCGCTCCAGCCGGTGCTCGGCGAGCAGGACGGTGACGCCGAGGTCGTGCACCAGGCGGGTGACGGCTGCCAGCACCTCCTCCGCGGCCGTCGGATCCAGCGCGGAGGTCGGCTCGTCGAGGACCAGGATCCGGGGGTGGGCGGTGAGCACCGAGCCGATGGCGACGCGCTGCTGCTGGCCGCCCGAGAGCTCGTACAGGGCACGGTGGCGGAGGTCGGCGAGGCCGAGGAGGTCCAGCGTCTCCTCGACGCGCTTGCGCATGGTGGCCGGCGGGATCGCCAACTGCTCCATGGCGTAGGCGAGTTCCTCCTCGACCGTGTCGGTGACGAAGCCGTCGAGCGGGTCCTGTCCCACGACGCCCACGACATCGGCGAGTTCGCGGGGCGGGTGCTCGGCCGTGTCCCGGCCGTCGACTAGGACGCGGCCGTGGAGGGTGCCGCCGGTGAAGTGCGGGACGAGTCCGTTGACCGCGCCGAGGAGGGTGGACTTGCCGACACCGGTGTGGCCGACGACGAGGCAGAGTTCGCCTTCCTCGACGGTGAGGTCGACGTCGCGCAGGACCGGTTCGGCCGTGTCCTCGTACCGGACGGTGACCTGGTCGAAGTGGATCACTTGGGTTCCTCGGTGCGCGGTGCGGGGACCGCCGGGCGGGCCGGGGCGGTCGGTGGCGGGGCCAGGAAGCCGGCCGTTCCGGCGAGCAGGATCGCCGCGGCCGGGACGAGCGGCAGGGTCGGCCAGCTGAGGGGGTAGATCGAGGGGTTCAACTCGGCCGCGTTGAAACCGGCGTTGGTGAAGAGCAGGACGGCGGACAGCACCCCGCAGCCGGCCACGGCCCATTCCGCGGCCCGCCACGGGTCGGGCCGGTAGGTGGTCCGGGTGATCCGGCGCCCGCCGAGCCGGAGCCCCGCGAAGCACAGCGACGCCCCCACGGCCATGGCCGGCAGGCCCAGCAGTTTCGGCGCGGTGGCGTCCAGGAGTCCGTAGGCCCCGGCGCACAGGCCGCACATACCGAGCAGCATGAGGGCGCCGGTCAGCCGGCGGGAGCGGCGGGTGGCGGTCCCGGCGCGCCCGTAGCCGCGGGAGTCCATGGCGGCGGCGAGCCGCAGCGACCGCTCCAGGGCGTCTTCGAGGACGGGGACGACGATCCCGCGCAGGGCGCGCAGGCCCCTCGTGCGGCCGGCCCGCAGACGCCTCGCCCGGTGGACGCGCTGGACGCTCGCCACCAGCTGGGGCGCGACGCTGATGGACACCGTGACGGCGACTCCGAGTTCGTAGAGGGCGCCGGGCAGGACCCGCAGGGCCCGTTTGGGGTTGGCGAGGGTGTTGGCCGCACCGATGCAGCACAGCATGCAGGCGAGCCGCAGTCCGTCGGTGGCGGCCGACAGCAGGGCTTCCAGGGAGACGGGCCCGCCGAGCTGGATGCCCGCGTACCAGTCGGGGGTGGGGATGTGGGGCAGGGAGAACAGGAAGTGGTCCCGCGGGGTGATGCCGGTGGCGAAGACGGCCCGGAACAGCACACGGATCGTCACGACCGTGAGTGCCAGGTACAAGTAGTACTTGAAGCCGCGTGCCCAGGGGGCCTCGGTGCGGCGCATGGTGATCACGTAGCCGAGGACCGCGAGGACGAGGAAGAGCAGCAGCGGGTTGTTGGTGCGGCTCACCGCGGTGGCCAGGGCGAGCGCCCAGATCCACCAGGCGACCGGGTGCAGGGTACGGGGCAGCCGGCGGCCGCCCGCGCCCGGCGCGGGGCCGGACGCGGGCGGGTTCGCAGCCTTCGCCGAGGTGGTGACGGTGGTGCGTGGCACGCGGCTACTCCGTACGACGGCGGCGCCTGGCCGCGAACGCGGCGCCGGCGCCGATCAGCAGCACCAGCGCTCCGGTGGCGACGGCGGGCAGGAAGGAACCCACGTCGTGCTTCGCGTCGGCCGCGGGCGCGGCCTCGACCACCTGGGAGCCGGGAGACGGCGCGGCGAGCACCGGATCGCCGGACGAAGGCGGCGCGGAGGGCGTCGGCGCGGCGCTCGCGGTGGGGCTTTCCGAGGCCGAGGGCGAGGCAGAGGCAGAGGGGCCGGGCGCCGGTGCCGTGGCGGAAGGCGCCCCGCCCGGCGGCGGGTTCCCGGGCCGGGGCCCGGTGTTGACGTTCGGCGGCAGCGGGGCCGCCGTACGGGTGTCCTTGGGCACGGGCCCGCCCTCGGGCCTGGTGTTCCTGGCGCGCAGCTGGTCGGGGGTGACCGTGGGCTTCCCCTCGGTGCCCTCGATGTTCGTCCCGCCGAAGATCCACAGGTCGACGCTGCCGGGCTTCGGCTTGTAGAGCATGGCGCCGAGCTGGCTGTACTCCCAGGTGTTCTGGCCGGGGTTCGCGTGCCAGTACGACCAGTAGGCGGAGGCGGGCGGGGTCAGGACGCAGTCGTCCTGCTGCGGGGTCGGGAACTGCCTGCCGCCCTGGTGGCCGCTGTAGCCGATCCGGCAGATGAAGGCGGGCCCGTCGTGGCCGGTGCCGGTCGTGGCCCAGCCGCCCTGGTTGAGCAGCTCGTAGCCGGTGGTGGGGGTCGTACCGCAGGAGCGGTAGACGGGTCCGCCCCAGCGGCTGAAGTCCACCGCGAGGACGACCCCGGACGACGTGGTGCACTGCCCCATGGGCTGCGGGGCGGCCCCGGCGGGGGCCGCGGTGGCGGCGGAGGCCGCCACCGTCAGCCCCAGCGCGGCCGCCGTACGGGCCAGGGCCCGCAGGGTGCGGTTGCGTATCACGCCCGGCCTCCGGTCGGCTCGCGGTGGCGCCGGCGGCGGGCGACGCGGGTCGTGCCCCAGCCGCCGAGCACCAGGACCACGGCCGCGGCGGCGAGGCCGGCGACCTGGGTTCCGGTGGAGGCGAGGGGGCCGCCCGAACCGGAGCCGCCGCCGGTGCCGGCCGTCTCCCCGCCCGGGGTCACGATGACGGGAGCACCGGTCGTGCCGGTGGGGACGGGCTGCGGTGTGGTGCCGTCCAGGCTGCGGGTGAGGGTGGCGAACGAGATGCCGGTGGCGCCGCCGACGGCCTGGGTGGAGGCGCGGACGTCGGAACCGGGCTGGCCGCCCTTGGCCACGTTGAAACCGCCGTCGGTGTTCTGCTGGGCCGCCAGGAACGTGCGGGCCCTGGCGATCCGCGTACGGTACCTGGGCTCGTCCAGGGTCATGCCCTGGACGGCGAGGGCGGCGGAGTTGACCGAGTTGCCGGAGGCACCGGGGAATCCGCCGTCGTCCTTCTGCTGCGCGGCCAGCCAGGCCAGCGCCTTGTCCACGGCCGCCTGCGCCTTGGCGTCCGGCAGCAGGTCGAGGGCCATGGCCGCCATGGCGGTGGAGTCGACCTCGGATTCGCTGGGCGTCCCGATCAGGCTGGGCCAGGCGCCCGACGGCTCCTGGAGGCTCTCCAGGTACGCGATCGGACCGGCCGCCGCGGCGCTCTCACCGGCACGGACCTGGGCGATGACGGCGAGGGACTGGGAGAACACGGACGGGGCGTTGGTGTACGCGCCCTTGGCGGCGCAGCTCCGGTCGGGCGCGGTGCTCGGGGCCGGGCAGACGGCCTTGGCGAGGGCGGCGATCAGGTCCTGGCCGCCGAAGTTGCGCGGATCACGGCCCACCGCCTCGGCGAGCAGGGCGGTCTTGCCGAGGGAACCGCCGCCGGCGTGCTCGGTGCCGATCAGGGTCCAGTCGTGGACGCCGCGGCCCTTGCCGTCCTTGCCGCCCTTGTCGAGGAAATCGACGATGTTGCGCAGGGTGGTGGTGTTCTCGCCGGTGGCGGCCAGGGCGTAGGCCCCGTCGATGGTCAGACCGTAGTCGGCGAAGCCACTGCCGGGGGCGTTCTCGTAGTAACGGCCCTGGACCAGCCGGGTGGTGTCGGTGAGGTACGCGCTGCCCTTCTTCAGGTCCGGCCCGCCGCCCGGGGTGGTGGGAGGTGACGGAGTGGTGGGAGGCGAGGGAGTGGTCGGAGGTGTGGGCGGGTCCGCCTTCTTGGTGGTCAGCTTCACCAGGTCGCTCCTGGCGGCCGCGACGAGGGCCGGCGCCGTGGGGTACAACTGCGGTTCGGTCAGGCATTCTTCGAAGGCGAAGGCCCCGCGGGCAAGCTGCTGCTTGGAGAGCCGGAACAGGCCCGCGTCGGCGTACGGGGTGTCGCCGAGGGCGCGCATGGCCTGGGCCGCCCAGCCGGTGGACCCCGGGCTGCCGGTGGTCATCGAGACGGCGGCGGGCCAGGCGCCGGTGGGCAGCTGGGACTTCCGCAGGTGGACGCGGGCCTTCTCGACGACGGCGTCGTGGCCGCCGGCCCGCTTGAGGGCCAGGGCGATCAGCGCGGTGGAACCCGCTTCGCTCTCGCACCATCCGCCGGAGCGGATGAGGATGCTGGTGAACCCGCCGTCCTCGCACTGGAGGCCGGTCAGCCGCTTCACGGCATCGGCGGGGGGCGTCACACCGCCGTTCAGCAGGGCGATGACCGCCATGGCCTGGGCATCGGACTGGCCGGTGGTGCGGAAGTCGCCCTTGGTGAGGCAGCCGTCGATCGTCTCGCCGTCGCCGATGTCCCTCGGGCAGACGTATTTGACCAGGTCCCCGAGCAGGTCGTGCCCGCCGAAAGCGCGGGGATCCTTCCCGGTGGCCTCGGCGACCAGGGCGAGCCGCGCGGCGGCCGTCGCGTCGGGGATCCCGGCCTTGCCGGCCGGGTAGGCGTACGCGTCCGTGTGCGCGGGCGTGGCCAGGAAGTCGGCGGCCTTGCGGGCCGCCGGGCTCTTGGGGTCGGCACCGGCCAGGGCGTACACGGCCTCCGTGGTGAGCAGGTAGTTCGGGGTGGTGGCACCCTCGTCGACGACGCGCTCGCCGTCGACCAGCCTCCCGGTGACCCAGCGGGTGGCGGCGGATACGTCCACGGTGCCCGGCGGCACGGGGGGCGGGCCCGTCGGGTCCGGGTCGGTGCCGCCGCCCGCGGCGCGGACGTCGTCGGGGGAGAAGGCGGGCTTGCCCGAGGTGCCGCCGATGTCGGTGCTGCCGAACACCCAGGCGTCCACGTCCCCGGCCTTCGGGGTCCGGGCCATCGCGCCGAGCGAGCTGTAGGTCCAGGTCTTCTGGCCGGGGGACGCGGTCCAGTACGACCAGTACGCGGTCGCCTGCGGGGTCAGGACGCAGTTCTCCTTGTCCGCAGTGGGGTACTGAGTACCGGAGTTGAAGGATCCGGTGCCGATGCGGCAGATGAAGGCGGGGCCGTCGTGCTGGGTGCCTTCGGTGGTGAAACCGCCGGTGTGGAGCAA
Organism: Streptomyces nojiriensis; assembly: GCF_017639205.1. Classification (NCBI taxonomy): domain Bacteria; kingdom Bacillati; phylum Actinomycetota; class Actinomycetes; order Kitasatosporales; family Streptomycetaceae; genus Streptomyces; species Streptomyces nojiriensis. The sequence continues at coordinate 8,234,985 of NZ_CP071139.1, forward strand.
CTCGTAGCCCGTGGTGGGTGTGGTGTCGCAGCCCCGCTCGACCTTCCCGCCGAACGGGCCGAAGTCGACGGCGACGATGGCGCCGGTGGTGGACGTGCACCCCTCGATCGGGTCGGCCGCCGCGGAGGGCGTACCGGTGGCGAAGGCCACGCTCGTGCCGAAGGTCAGCAGCGCCGCCGACAGCAGCGACACCAGCCTCTGCTTCCCCGTGCGTCGCTCTGGTTGCTCTGCGGTCCCCACCACGGCCCCTCGTGTCGGCCGGGCGGACCAGTGCGTGGCACAGGGCTTCCCGTACACGCGGAGCGCCGAGCGCAGAACGCTGGGCGCGGCGCAGGACGCAGGACGCGGAAGAAGCCTTCGAACCACGCCGTAGTCCGCGACGGCGTTTCTCGCTGCAAAAACCTGGCTCCAGGCATTCCGGCTCGCCCGGCGGTACCGGGCCTACGGTTGCGGGTCAGCGCCGGATTCAGACCGGCTTCCCCTGGAGCTGAGTGCTTATCAGTCGGAGTGGAACACGCCGCTGAAGACAGCGTCAAGGTGGCCTGCGTCTCAGGGGAGAGGCTTCGGACGGCTCCCTGCGGACCGCTCCCGTCCGGCTGGCGGACCCTTGATCACTCAGGTAGCGTCCAGGGCTGCCAGATGGGGGAATCCGGTGGGAACCCGGAGCTGACGCGCAGCGGTGTGGGACGGCGGGGGCCGTCTCCGAGCCCGAATGCCCATACGGCGATGCAGCACAGGAAGCCGTACCACGCGTTCCGGACGGCGGCCCTCCGGCATGCCCGGCCGTGCGTCCGTACGGCGGCAGGGGCGCGGGAGCGGTCGGCGTCCGCCGATTCCAGGAGCAGGCCATGTCCCGTCCCCGCACCTCCCGCCGCCTCGCGCTCGCGGTGCCCGCCGCGCTCGGCGCCTTCGCCCTCACCGCGCTGCCCGCGTTCGCGACCTCGTCGCCCGCGCAGATCGCCACCTCGAAGACCAACGGCGTCGCCTACCTCAAGTCCCTCCAGGCGGCGGACGGTTCGTACGCCGGTTCCGGCCTCTCCAACGAGTGGGCCTTCAGCACCTTCGCCGCGACCGGCACGGCCGTCGTGGACGTCTACCCCGGTGGCGACACCACGAAGAACGCCCGCACCGTCTACCGCAACCTGCTCTCGACGGCGGGCTGGCCGTCCGCCTCCCCGGTGGTCACCGACTACGAGCGCGGCACCCTGAACGCGTACGCCGCCGGCATCGACCCGGCCCGCGTCTCCGCCTCCCGCAACCTCGTGGCGAACATCTACTCCTACTGGCAGACGGCGGAGGCCGGCTACTTCGGCTCCTCCGGAAACTTCAACGGCACGGTCTTCGCGGCCCTTTCGCTGGGCGGCGCCAGGACACAGGCCGGCGGCGCCCGCATCCCGCAGGCACTGACCGACGCGGTCGTCACCCGGATCCGCGCCAACCAGCACGTGGACGGCGGCTGGACCTACCAGAAGGCCGAGGGCAACCCCACCGTCCTCAACTCCGCCGGCGACGTCGACATGACCGGCGCGGCCATGGCGGCCCTGTGCGTCTCCGGCGTCCCCAACACGGACCCGGACGTCGTCCAGGCGAAGAACTTCCTCAAGAGCACGCTGCTCTCCTCCACCGGCGCCTTCAACTCCCTCTACGGGGTCAACACCAGCTCCAACGGCTGGGGCGTCGCGGGCCTGAACGCTTGCGGCTTCAACCCGCAGACCGGCGACTTCCTCACGGTCACCGGGAAGACCCCGATCGACTTCCTGATAGCCAACCAGTACAACCCGGCGGGCGGCTTCAAGTACAAGCCCTCCGACACCGTCCCCTCTGCCTACTCCTCGATCGACGCGCTGCGCGCCGTCGCGGGCGGGGGCTTCACCACGGCCCCGCCCGTCCCGGTCACCCCCGGCGCCCCGCAGTGGGTCGCCCAGTCCACCTTCACCGCCGGTACGGCCGCCAAGCTGGCCCTGACCGTCGACGACGGCGCCGGCAACCTCAAGGTCTGCTCGGTGGCCTTCACCCCGACCGGTACGACCACCACCCTCGGCGACGTCCTGAACGCGGCCACCACCGGGGCGACCCCGACCGGCTGCGTCACGAGCGTGACCCCCTCGTCGGGCACGGGCACCGTCACGGCCGTCAACGGCAAGGCCAACAGCGGCTCCAGCACCTGGAAGGTCAGCGTCGACGGCTCCGCGTTCGCCGGCGCGGTCCGCAACAAGGTCATCAACGTGGGCGACACCATCGCCCTGCGCTGGGGCGCCTGATCACCGAATGCCGGCGGGGCTGCGGACCTTCGCGGCCGCAGCCCCTGCCGGGCGGGCGGCCGGTTAGAAGGACGTCCAGGTGAAGGACACCCGGTCGCCGGCGCTGAGCTTGAACTGGCAGCCGCCGACCGGGGTCGGGGTGCCGTTGACGGCGATGCTCCAGTACGCCGAGCCGCCGCCGCTGACGTTCTTTATCGTGTCGACGGAGAAGTCGTCGAAGGACGCGTACCAGGTGCCGTCCCAGGTGAAGCCCTTCTTGTGGGCGGCGTCGTCGAGGGCGGCGGTCGGGGTGGGGACCTTGGACGGGTTGGCGCCGCCGTTGGTGCCGTCGCACTTGTGGGTGCCACCGGTCGCGGTGGTGACATCGTGGCCCTTGGTCTTGACCTTGCCCTGGAACAGCAGCCCGTCGGGTCCCTGGACGGTGAGGTCCACCTTGACGGCCGCGTTCGTGTTCGGCCTCGGCTTGGCCTCGGCCACGGCCGGAGCGGTGGCGAGGGCGAGAGCGAGCGCGAACGTGGTGACCACGGAGCGGCGGACGAGGGTCTGGCGCATGGAGTGCCTTCCTGAGCGGATCTTCGGGCCTGCTCACGCGAACCCTTCGACCCGCACCCGTGCACACCCCCTGCGGGCGTCCCTCAGGAGGACGCCCGGGGGCGCCGGGCCGGGCTGGGGCTTCGTACTGCAGACCATGACAGTGGGAAGCGGTGCACATCGCACCCCGGGTTCTCCGACTCACGGCGTTTCGGACACCGCTCACGGTTGCAGGTCAGCGCCGGATTCCCACCGGCTTCCCCCAGTTGTGCATGCATTCGGTTGTGGCCCGGGCCGCGGTGGGCCGGAGCAGAACGCATCGTACGGCCCGGGCAGAGGGGACCGGGCGAGAACCCGGAATCCGGGCCCGCCGTCAGCCGCGGCCGAGCCGGCGGGCCTCCGCCGGACTCACCGGGGCACCCGCCCCGACCCCGTGCAGGACGTGCGCCAGTACCTCCGCGCCGCGTACGACGCGGGGGCCCGGGCGGTTGAAGTAGGCGGGCCCGTCCAGCACCCACACCTCACCCGCGCGCACCGCGGGCAGCTCCTCCCACCCCGGCAGCGAGGTCAGCAGCTCCCGCTCGCGCAGCGTGCGTTCCGGGCCGAACCCGCAGGGCATGACCAGGAGCACGTCCGGGCGGGCGGCCCGGACCGCCTCCCATTCCGTCGGCCGGGTGTGCTCCCCGGGGGCGGCGATCAGTGCCTCACCGCCCGCGCACGCGATCTGCTCCGGCACCCAGTGCCCGGCCGGCCAGAGCGGATCGAGCCATTCGATCGCCACCACCCGGGGGCGCCGCCGTCCGGCGGTCCGCGCCCGTACGGCCTCCAGCCGCGCGGCGAGGGCCGCCCGCCGCTCCCGCGCGTGCTCCGCCACGCCGAGCAGCTCACCGACCGTGACCAGGCAGTCCAGTACGTCGCCCAGCGTGCGCGGCTCCAGACTCAGCACGCGGGGCCCGCCGTCTAGGACGCGCACCGCCCGGCTCACGCCGGCGTAGGACACCGCGCAGACGTCGCACAGGTCCTGGGTCAGGACCACATCGGGAGCGAGCGCGCCGAGGGCCTCGGTGTCGAGGGTGTAGAGCGAGGAGCCGCGGTGCGCGGCGCCGCCCACCGCGTCGGAGATCTCCCGGCTGGTCAGGGTGTCCGCCGAGAACTCGGCCGAGGTCACCACGGGCACGCCGGCCACCGCCCGCGGCGGCCAGTCGCACTCGTGGGTACGGCCCGCCAGATCGGCGGCCAGGCCGAGCTCCGCCACGATGTCGGTCGCCGCGGGCAGCAGGGAGACGATGCGCATCCTCCGACCCTAGGCCGTCTCTTCCGGATCTTGCCGGGCCCGCGACGCCCGGCACCGCACCTGGCCGCGTTGTCGGGGCACCCGAGTACGTCCAGTACACGGGCGCCCCTCCGCCTTGCCAGGCTTCCCCTCGGCGCTGGCGGGCCTGGGGAGGCCCCATGGCACCGGACGCCGCGGGCTCGGCCGACAAGATCCGAAAGAGACGGCCCAAGCCGTCGGGGGCCGGGCGGTTGGGTGGCCGTGTCCTCGGGGGAGGCCGCAGCGCCCCGGCTGACGGCTGTCCCCGGGAGCCGCCCGCGCGACGTGTCAGGAACCGCGGCGCCAGGGGATTTCGGCCCACACCTGCTTGCCGCCGCTGAGCGGCACCGAGCCCCAGGCCGTCGCCGTCGCCTCGACGATGAGCAGCCCGCGACCGCCCGTCGACTCCCAGCTCACCCAGACCGGTTTGACGGGGCTGCGCGGCGACCCGTCGTTCACGGCGATCCGCAGCCGGTCCGCCGAGAGGGTCAGATCCATCCCCACCTCGCCCTGGGTGTGCGCGATGGCGTTGGTGACCAGCTCGGACACGATCAACAGGGCTTCGTCGAGTTCCTCCACCACTCCCCAGGAGCGCAGGGTGCGGGCGGTGAAGCGGCGCGCGTGCAGGACCGCGTTGGGTACCCGCCACACCGTCCAGTGGCTCCGCATCGGCCGGTCCCCCTGGCCGTCGTAGCGCAGCAACAGCAACGCCACATCGTCGTCGCGACGGCCCACGCCGACGACCAGCTCGTCGGCGACCCCTCCGACATCGTCCGGGTCGGCCGCCGCGAGCACGTCGCACACCCGCCGTACGCCCTCCTCCAGGCGCAGTCGGGAGGACTCGACCAGGCCGTCCGTCAGCAGCACCAGCAGGGTGCCGGGGATCAGCCCCGCCTCTGTCATGGGGAACTCCGCTTCCGCGAGCACGCCCAGCGGGGGGCCGCCCTCGACCACCATCTCCTCGGCGACGCCGTCGGGATGACGCAGGATCGGCGGCAGATGGCCGGCCCGGACGACCCTGGCGATGCCCTCCTCCATGTCCAGGTCCACGTACCCGCAGGTGGCGAACAGATCCGTCTCCATACCGGCCAGCAGACGGTTGGCCCGCGCGACCACCACATCGGGCGGGTGGCCCTCCACCGCGTAGGCCCTGACCGCCGTACGCATCTGGCCCATGATGGTGGCGGCGCCCGCGCTGTGCCCCTGGACGTCCCCGATGACGAAGGCCACATGACCGTCACGGAGCGGAATGACGTCGTACCAGTCCCCGCCGACCTCGAGTCCGGCGGTCGCGGGGAGGTAGCGGGCGACGGCGACCCCGCCCGGCAGCTCGGGGAGCTTGCGCGGCAGCAGACTGCGCTGGAGCATGGTGGCGAGTTCGTGGCCCGCGTCCAGGGCGTGGGCGCGCACCAGCGCCTGTCCCACCAGTCCCGCGGTCGCGGTCAGCAGCGACCGCTCCTCCGGTCCGAACCGGTGCTCCGCGTCCCAGCCCACCAGACACACCCCGACCATCCGGCCGTCGGCGGGCAGCGGCAGCACCGCGAGACCACCGGGCCCGACGCCCAGCAGGCCGGGCTCCAGGGCCGCCCCCGGCGGCCACAGACTCAAGTGCCCCCCGCGCAGCGCGCTCTGCAGGGTGGGCAGGTCGCTGAGCGCCACGTCGGGCCACTCGGACCGCCACTCCGAGCGCCAGACCTCGGGCCAGGCGTCGGGCTCCGGAGGATCGAGGGCGGTGACGATGAGCCGTTCGGGCTCCAGTTCGCCGACCGCGACCCGGGAGGCGCCGAGCGGTTCGCGCAGGGCGGCGACCACCAGCCGGCTGACCTCCCGGATGGTCGCCGCTCCCGCCAGGGTGGCCGACAGCCGCTGTACGAGGGAGACCTCGTCGGCGCTGGGGCGCAGATAGGTGGCATCGGCGACCACGCCCAGGACGCGCCCCGGCGTACCGTCCGCGTCCACCTCCACGCGGCAGCGCAGTCCCAGCCAGCGCAGCTCGCCGTTCGGGCGGCGGATACGGAACGCCAGCTGCTGTCCGGCGGCGGCAAGCCGGTTCGGCTCCACGATCGCCATCAGTGCGGGCATGTCGTCGGGGACGGCGCAGGCGAGCACGGTCTCCACCTGCCCGTCGAACTGCCCGGGAGACAGACCCAGCAGTTCCAGCACGTGCGCGTCGGCCTCCATACGGCCGGTGCTCAGCTCCAGGATGAAGGCGCCGCCCTGGTCGGGCACCAGCGACTGACCCAGATGGGCCTGCGGGGACTTGCGTCCGGCGAAGCGTCCGGCGACCGATTCGAGTCCCGTGGCCACCTGGTCGGCGTAGAGCTCCAGGAGGCTGCGGTCGTCGGCGCTGAAGCCGTCCCCGGCCTGCCCGGCGACGATCAGACAGCCGAGCTCCTGGTCGTCGTACCCCAGCGGAAGCGCGCCCAGCGAGATCCTGGCGGGCGAGTTGGGTGCGCCGTCCCGCACCCGGGTGGGGAAGTGGTGGGGGTCCTCCTCGATGAACGTGGCGAGTTCCTTGGGAGCCAGCCACAGCGGGCGGCCCGAGCGGAAGGCATTGGCGGCGGGCGAGTGGCCGGCCACGGCGAGGATCGCCGGCAGCCCGTAGAGGACGCCGCGGTTTCCGGTCAGCTCGGCGAGGTGGAGTTCCCTGCCCTGGTCGGCGACCACGTAGACAGCGGCGAGCTCGGCCCCGCAGAACGAGAAGCGATGACTGTTCACTGTCCGTATCGCCTCCTCCCGGGGGCATCGCGCCGACCGCCCTCCCCCCATGCTGTCGCCTCCCGGACCGTCCGGGCGACTCCAGGGGTGCTACGCCGGACCTCCGGCCGACCGTTGCCCCTCGTCCAGGCTCCGGTCCACGACGACGACCGCCACATCGTCGGCCAGGCGGTCATCGGTGTGGCGGAGCAGTGCCTGGTGCAGGCCCTCCAGGAACTCCTTCCGGCTGTGGTCGCGCATGGTCACCATTGCCTCGGCCAGGTCGAAGAAGGCCTTGTCCGGGGCGCGGGCCTCGATGACGCCGTCGGTGTACAGCAGCAGCCGGTCCCCCGGTGCGAACGGATAGCGGTCCGCCCGCCGGGGAGGACCGCTGACGAACTCCACCAGACCGAGCGGCGGCAGGGGGGCGGTGGGTGTCAGTGGCCGGACCACGCCGTCGCACAGCAGCAGCGGGGGAGGGTGGCCCCGGTTGATCACGTCGATGTGCGGGCCGTCCGGGATCTGGGCCACGAGCGCGGTGACGAACCCCTCCAGGACGGCCTCCGCACCACCGGCGCCCGAGACGGCGGCGTCCCGCAGCAGGGCCGCCTCGCAGCGGTCGACGACCTCCATCAGGTCGTCCTCGTAGTGCACGGCCTCCCTGAAGGCGCCCAGCACGATCGCGGCGGCCCGTACGGCCGGGAGTCCCTTGCCCCGGACATCCCCGACGATCATCCGGACCCCGTACCGGGTCTGCACCACGTCGTACAGATCGCCGCCGATCTGGGCGCCCGTCTCGGCCGCCAGGTACATGCTGGCCGCCCGTACGGGACCCAGCAGGGTCGGCACCGGCCGCAGCAGGACGTCCTGGGCGGCGGTGGCGATCCGCTGGACCTGGTTCAGCTCGTTCTCCGTGCGCGTGCGCGCGGAGCGGCTCGTCATGAAACTCGCCACCGAGACCAGGAACAGGGCGAGGAAGTTGGTGTAGACCTGCTGGCTCCCCCAGGCGCCGTTGTAGCTCGCGGTGGCCACGCTGACACCGACGGCCACCCCCGCCGCCGCGAGCGTCCCCTTGGGGCCCATCGTCACGGCCGCCAGAGCGGGCGTCGCGACCAACAGGGGGCCGGTGTAGAGGACGTGCAGGGGCGTGAACTCGACGAGCAGCACCAGCAGGGCGATCGCGAAGGGCACACACTCCGCCAAGACGAACAGGACCTGGTGGTGGCCGTCGGCTCGCGGTCCAGAAGGCGAGCGCAAGGGCGCTCTCATGAGTACAGACTGCCTCGCCCGCACCCGTGGCCGCCACTCCGGTCGACCGCGAGCAGCGCGGTGGGCGAGGCTGCGCCCGTACACCCGCGCCGGTCGAGTTCGCGCGCTCGTCGTTCACGGTCCGTCACTCCATGGCCCTGGATGTCGGGTCCTGGGTACGCCGCGTCGTGTCCGCCGCCGAACGGACCGAACGGACCGAACGGACCGAACGGACCGAACAGGCCGAGCGGGTCACGGCAGGTCCCGGCGGCGCCGCAGGACACCTGCCCCGGTCAGGACCGCCACGGCGGCGAGGAACGCGGCCGACAAGCCGTAGACCATCGGCGTACCCACGTCGAGCCGCTCCGGCGTGACGGCGCGGGCGGCCCGGGCGGCGACGGTGCGCGGCGTCGCGGGCGGCGCCGGGGGGTCGAGCGACCCGACCGGATCCACCCGTCCCGCAGCGGCGAATCCCCAGTCCAGCAGGGAGCGCGCTTCCTCGTACACGGCGTTCGCGCCGCCCCACTGGGGGTTCATCACCGTCGCCAGCAGGGTGCGGCCGTCCCGACGGGCGGCCGCGATCAGCGTGAAGCCCGCCTGGGAGGTGTAGCCGTTCTTGACCCCGATGATCCCCGGGTACCGGCCCAGCCCGTCCTGACCGGTCACCAGCCGGTTGGTGTTCTCGATCCCGTACGTCCAGGTGGGACTGCCGTCGGTGGTGGTGCCGCCGGGGAAGCGGGCGTCGGCGGTCGCCGCGTACTCGGCGAAGGCCGGGTCGGCAAGGCCCGTACGGCCGAAGACGGCGAGGTCGTAGGCCGAGGAGGCCTGGCCGTCCGCGTCGAATCCGTCCGGGGAGACGACGGTGGTGTCCCGTGCGCCCAGGGCGCGCGCCTTGGCCTGCATCTGCGCCGAGGTGACGTCCCAGCCGCCGTTCATCTCGGCCAGCACGTGCACGGCGTCGTTGCCCGAGCTGAGGAAGACGCCCCGCCACAGGTCGGCCACCCGGTAGGTGTGGTCCGCGGACAGACCCACCGTGCTGCTCCCCTCCGGCACCTCGTCCAGCTCGGCCTCGGTGACCGTGTGCCGGCCCGAGCCGGGCAGGTGGGGCAGTGCGGTGAGGGCGAACAGGGTCTTGAGGGTGCTGGCCGGTGGCAGCCGGCGGTGTGCGTCGTGGGCCGCGAGCACCGCACCCGTACCGGCGTCCGCCACCAGCCACGACAGGGCGGACACGTCGTCCGGCAGCGCGGGCGCCCCCTGCCGCGCCCGTACGTGGGTTCCGGCCCGGTGCAGCAGCGAGGCGTCGACGGCCGGGGCGGGCCGCGGCGGCAGCGGCTCGGCCCGCGCGGCGCCGGCCGCCGCCGGTACGAGGAGGACCGATGCGCCGATGGCGAGAGCCGCGGCGCCCGCGCCGGTTCTGCGCCCAGAGGATCTGATGCTCATTCATCCAGCGTAGAAATGCATCGGGCCGCGCGCACCGAGGCGTACGCCGACCGGCGGTAGGCCGGAGCCCGGACGCGGATCCGCCCTACGCGCGGAAGGCCTTCCGCAGGAGCTCGCCGAACCCGGCGGGGTGCGTCGTCAGGCCGGTGTGCCCGCCGGGGAAGTGCAGGAGTTCCGTGCCGAGGCGCTCGGCCAGGAAGGCGGCCGGACGGTAGGGCAGTTCGCCGCGGGAATCCTGGCCGCAGGCCAGCGTGAGCCGGTCCGCCAGCGTCTCCAGCCGGCCGATGTCCGGGACGTAGGACATGAAGCCGGGCACGATGCGGCCGACGAAGTACGGCAGGTCGGCCATCGTCCGCTCGGCCCGCGCCGCAGCCTGGGACGGAAGCCCGACCTCGGCCCCCGGCCCGGCGGTGTCCCCGTCCTTGCGCAGCCCGGCGGCGAACACGGCCATCGCCGGCATGAGCCCCTCGGTGCGCAACGTCTCCTGCACCCGTGCGACGAGCAGCCGGTGGTCGGGGGCGTCCGGCAGGACCTCCACCACCGGTGGTTCGTGCGCCACGACGCGTACGAGGCGTTCGGCACGGGCGGTGAGCAGATGCAGGGCGACGATCGCGCCCGAGCTGGTGCCGAACACCCGGGCGGGCGCACCGGGCGACAGCAGGTCCAGGATCCGTGCCGCGTCATCGGCGTGCTCGGCCACGTGCTGCTCGGCGTCGGGGTCGTCCAGTGTGCTGCGGGACATGCCGCGCGGGTCGTAGGTCGCGACGGTGTACTCGGCGGCCAGGTCGTCGGCGATGCCGTCGAAGGAGGCGGCGCCGCCCGTCCCGCCGGGTACCAGCAGCAGGAGCGGGCCCCGGCCGCGCACCTCGTAGTGCAGGGTCGCGCCGTTCACGCGCAGGCTGCCGATGTCCGGGCCGGTCATGAGGGGTCTCCTTCTCGGGTCTGGGGCCAGTGCTCCAGGAGGGTGTGGAGGGCGTCGAGGGTGCGGATCCAGGAGAGCTGCGGTGAACGCTCGTGCGCGAACCCGCCCGCCGCCTCCAGGGCGACGAACCCGTGGAACGTGCTGCGCAGCAACCGGACCGCGTCGGTCAGGTCGGGCTCCGTCAGCGCGTAGCCGCGCAGCATGCCGTAGGTCAGCTCGACCGCCCGGCGCGGCCCGGGCGCCCGTGCGGCCAGCTCGGGGTCGATGCGGATCGGGGTCTGGGTCGCCGTGTAGCGGCCCGGATGCTCGAGGGCGTACTCCCGCCAGGCGTCGGCGAACGCGACCAGCGCGTCCTTGCCCGCCCGCCCGGCCGTGGCCTGCGCGATGCGGAGGGTCTTCTCGTCCGCCGCCAGCAGCGCGATCCGGCCGCGCAGATCCTCCAGGTTGCGCACGTGCGCGTAGAGGCTCGCGTCCTTCACCCCGAGCCGCCGCGCCACCTGCGACATGGTGACCCGGTCGAGCCCGACCTCGTCCGCCAGCTCGGCGCCCGCGACCGTCACCCGCTCGGCCGTCAGCCCGGCCCGTGCCATGCGCCCTCCATTCCTAGGGGTCTTAGTTTTAACCTAGGACTCCTAGGCTGCAAAAGCGAGGCGTTTTCCCATGCGGCCGAGAGTAGGTCCCACCACCGACAGGCTCAGGACACGAGGGTCTGCTCCGCCAGCTCGGTCAGCCGCACCGTGCAGAGGCCACCGCGCTCGGTCTTCACGTCCGTCACCTCGAGCTGCGTACCCGGCGCGAGGATGAACTCCTCCTCGCCGGTGAAGGCGGAGAAGCTGCGGATCCCGACCGCCCGGACCGGGGTCACCTCGAAGAGCGTCCGCTTGCCCCGCCCGCCGAGGAACGCCCGTGCCACGCCCGCCTCCGAGGTGCACGAGGACACGCCCCACCAGGTCACGGTCCGCCCCAGCGGGTACTGCGCGCGCAGGTCCAGTGCGACGCCGCGCCACAACGGCGCCGTGCGGGCGGGCAGTTCCGCCACGGCGGAGAACAGCAGCCGCAGGTACGGGAGGTACGGCACGAGCCGGGCGCGGTCCGGGGAGCGCAGGACGGCGTTGATCTCCCGGTAGAACGCGGACTCGCAGGTGTAGAGGTGGAGGGCGGCGATCGCGTCGGCGGACAGGCCGCCGGCCGCTCCGTCCGCCCGCCCCATGCCGAACGCGTGGGACAGCTTGACGTGCCGGTCCAGGCCGGACAGCACCTCGACGACCGGACCGACGGCGTCCTGGAAGTCCATCAGGGGGGTGTCGAACACGCCGCTGATCGCGGGGAGGACGAGCCCCTCGTCCTTCACGCTCGCGAGGCGGTCGAGGTACAGCTGGTGCAGTTCCATGGTGGACGCGATGAAGGCGCCCATGCGTTCGGCGACGTCGCCGCCCGCGCCGCCGGCCTTCGGCCCCGCCGTGTTCCACCCCTTGCTCGGCAGCCAGTCGATCTGATCGGCGCCCAGCGACGCGAGTGCGTCGTTCACCATGGCGAAGTGGTCGCCGTCGCAGAAGATGTCGCCCTGTGCGGCGGGGTTGGGGTGGTCGATGTGCCGCACCTCGACCTCGGGGTACTTCTCCTGGAGCCGCAGGACGACCTTCTTCAGGGAGCGGGCGTGCGCCCCCCACCACGAAGACGACGCCGCGGTCCTCCTCGTCGGCGTTCTGCTTGGCCTTGAGGATCTCCTCGACGATCCGCTCGGCGACCGGACGCCAGAACGCGGTGTGCCGGTCGACGGCCGCCGATCCGGCGCTGCCCGCGGTGAGTGCCGCGTTCAGCAGCAGCACCCCCTGCGTGAGCATCGCCTGGAACCATTCCGGCGGCTGGACGGTGTCCCGCTCCTTCAACAGGGCCCGGACGTCGGCGATGGGGGTCTTCTTGGGAATCCCGTACTTCCACATCGCCGCCGCCTTGATGATGCAGCGGATGCTGACCACCCTGCCGAACTGGCTGTCCGTCCAGTCGTGGAAGGTGTTGTCGAACATGGCTATGCCGGTGGCGCTCTCCGGCCGCGGGTAGGGGTTCTGACCGAAGACGACCACCTTCCACTTGTGCGGCGGGTTGGGCTTGAGCGCCTGGAAGGTCAGTTCGCGGACGGGGACGGTCTCCGGGCTGCGGCCCGCGCCGATGAACGCAGCGGCGTCCGGCTGCGCTTCGATGACGGGCTTCAGCAGCGGAAGCCACGGCTCACCGCCGCCCTCGAACAGTTCGGCGAGGCCCAGCGGGTCGTCCGCGTGGGGCTGGGCCGGGGATGCTGCGTCGCTCATGGGAGGCACTCCGAGTGGTCGGACCGTGCCGACGGGCACGATGAGGACACGGGTGAGAGGCCCGTGCGGGTGTCAGGAACCAGGTGTCGGACGTCGGCTCCGGGCCGGCGGAAGCGGCCGGAACGGCCCGCACGCGTACCGGAGTACGCGCGGGCGGGCGGTCGGCGCTCGTCCGAGACGTCGGCCCTGGAAGCGTGGCCGACGGAAATCTGGCGGCAGGCTAACACCGGCCCAGGGGGCGCGCAATCGTGACGGCCCGTCATCGCCCGCGTCCGTCGGCGGCGTTGTCAGTGGTCCCCGGTAGCGTCCCTGAGCAGTGCAGGAACCCTTTCCCGATCGGAGTAGATCATGAGTGTGGACCGAGTGCCGTCGCCGCTCCGGGTGGTGCTGACCGACGTCAACGCGGAGGTGGTCCAGGCGTGGCGGGCCGCGTTCGCCGACACTCCCGGAGTCGAGATCCGCCGGGGTTCGATCCTCGACGAGGCGGTCGACGCCTGGGTCACGCCGACCAACTCCAGGGGCCGGATGGACGGCGGGGTCGACGCGGTCATCAAGCGGCACCTGGGAGCGGGCATCCAGCTGCGCGTGCAGCGCGCGATCCGCGCGCAGTTCGCGGGCAGCCTCCCGGTGGGGAGCGCGGTGTGCGTCGCGTCGGGGGCGGTCGTGCCGAAGTTCCTGATATCGACGCCGACGATGGAGCAGTCCTCGCAGAACGTGCGCGAGACCCTGAACGTCGCCCTGGCGTCCGCGGCCGCGTTCCAGGCGGTCCACCTGCAGAACGCCGAAGCGCCGGGCAGCATCCGGTCGGTGGCGCTGGTCGGCATGGGCGCCCGGACCGGCCGGGTGCCCGCCCGGGTGTGTGCCAACCTGATGTGGACGGGCTACACGCTGTTCCACGACTTCCGCTTCGACGACTACGACGACCTGCGCAGCACGGTCGTCGCGCAACTCGACGACATCGACGGCGGGCCCGCCGGGGAGCGGGTGCGCATCACGCCCCCGCAGCGGCGCACGGCCGGCCGCCGCTGACCGGCCGTGCGCCGCCCGCGGGCCGGTCGGGCCGGCCGGGGCGGGTCAGACGATGTCCTCGGCGATCTCCGCCTGCTCGCGCGCGTTGCCGTAGGCCGACGGGGTGCCGTACGAGCGGCGGGCGACGTACCACCAGACGCTGGCCAGGACCAGGACCACGGCCAGGGCGATCACGGCGTAGTTCATCGAGTCGATGGTCACGGGGGACTTCTGGGGCAGGCAGAAGAGGACGGTGACGAGCGCCACCCACAGGACGGCGATCCAGCCGATCGGCTTGCTCCAGCGGCCCAGGTTCCAGGGGCCCGGCTCGAAGCGGTTGCCGGCGCGCAGGCGCAGGTAGATCGGGATGGCATAGGCCGGGGTGATGCCGATGACGTTGATGGCGGTCACGGCCCCGTAGGCGGTGGCGGAGTACAGGGAGGGGAGGGCCAGTACGCCCGCGACCACGACGGACAGCCAGACGGCCGGCACCGGCGTCTGGGTCCGGCCGCTGACCTTGCGCCACAGGGCGGAGCCGGGGAGCGCGTTGTCCCGGCTGAACGCGAAGACCATCCGGCTCGCGGCCGCGACCTCGGCGTTGCCGCAGAAGAGCTGCGCGACGATGACGACGAGGAGCAGGGCGGTGGCGCCGCCGGAGCCCAGCGCGTCGATGAAGATCTGGGCGGGCGGGACGCCGGTGGCGCTGTTCTGGACGGCCGCGTAGTCCTGGATGGCGAAGGTGAGGCCGGCGAGCAGGGCGAAACCGGCGATCCAGGAGACCCAGATGGCCCGGACGATGCCCTTGGCTGCGGATACGGAGGCGTTGCTGGTCTCTTCCGAGAGGTGCGCGGAGGCGTCGTAGCCGGAGAAGGTGTACTGGGCGAGCAGCAGGCCGACAGCCGCCACGTAGAACGGGTTGGCCCAGCCGGTGTCGTTGACGAACTCGGTGAAGACGAACGAAGCCGACCGGTGGTTGTCGGGGACGAAGGCCAGGGCGCCGACGATCACGGCGACGCCGCCCAGGTGCCACCAGACGCTGATGGAGTTGAGCACGCTGACGAGGCGGACCCCGAAGAGGTTGAGCGCGGCGTGCAGCAGCAGGATGCACAGGAAGATCAGGAAGGTCGAGCCGGGAGTGGGCACGAACCCGAAGCGGAGGTTGAGGAAGGCGCCGGTGAACAGGGCCGCGCCGTAGTCGATGCCGGCGATGGCGCCCAGCAGGCCGAGCAGGTTCAGCCAGCCCGTGTACCAGCCCCAGCGGCGTCCGCCGAGCCGGTCGGCCATGTAGTAGAGCGCACCGGAGGTGGGGTAGGCGCTGGTGACCTCGGCCAGGGCGAGACCCACGCAGAGCACGAAGAGGCCTACACCGACCCAGCCCCACAGCATCACGGCCGGGCCGCCGGAGCCCATGCCGAAGCCGTACAGCGTCATGCAGCCGGAGAGGACGGATATGACGGAGAAGCTGATGGCGAAATTGCCGAAGCCGCCCATCCGGCGCGCGAGGACGGGCTGGTAGCCGAGTTCCCTGAGACGCTGTTCCTCGTCCTGCTGGGGCGGAGCCTTGTGGGCCTGGCGGGCGGCCCAATCGGTTCTGGACACGGCGGTACCTCCGGGGGTCTGTGAAGCACGGGGACGGTGTTGCCTGGGGGTGCGGGTGCGGCCTGGGTGGTGCGGGTGGTGCGAGGGGTCGGCGCCGTGGGGGAGGGCGGCGGGGGTCAGCTCCGGCCGGCCAGGCTGCGGGACCTGGCCTGCAGGAACACCTCCTCGGCCAGGGCGCGGTCGGCCGGGTCGCGGGTCCGGTGGGCCCACGGCAGGGTGGTCCAGTACGGGCCGATCGTGTCGAAGACCCGGGCGGCCTCGTCGAACTGGAGGGCTCCCCACAGGGCATGGGCGAGCTGGTTCAGATCGAGCGGGGAGGCGCGCGGCAGGTCGGCGTGGTGGAACCAGGTGTCCAGGGCGTGCAGGGCGTCGCGGACGGCGTCCTCGGCGACCCAGTGCAGGTCGAGAGCCCGCTCCTGACCGCGTTCGCGCCGGTAGCGCTCGACCCGTACGTAGAGCGGCAGGACGTGCACGGGGGATCCAGGCGGGGCGGAACCGGCCGCCCAGTGGACGAAGTTGGCGGCCTCGGAGAGCGGTCCGGGCGCGCCCGCGTACACGAACTGGAGCATGCGGTGGTAGGCCTCGCGGTTGTGCGGGTCGCGCTTGTCGACCTCCGCGAGGATGCCCCAGGGGCCGGGAGGCAGCATGGGGACCGGTGGCGCGATCCGGTGCTCGGCCATCTGGCGCTGCTCGTCGAGGAGGGCGAGGGCGAGCAGGCAGACCCAGGGCACGGGGTCCGCGGGGCTGATGCGGGCGGCCTCCCGGCAGGTCGACCAGGCTTCCTGCCACAGCTCGCCGGTGCGGGGGTGCCCGGCCCGGTGGGCGCGAACGGCCCGTTCGACGCAGACGCGCGTGTGCATCACGAGCGCGGCGACGCTGTGCGGTTGCTCGGCCCGCCAGGCCTGGACCACGTCGGAGCCGGCGGAGACGGCGGCGAGCACCTGGGTGCGCTGGGTCCACAGACCCCAGTTGTCCGTGCGTTCGAGTAAGCGCGCCATGGAGACCCAGCGGCCGGTGCGCAGGTCCTGGGCCGCGGCACGCAGCTCCTTGTCGTGGCCGGCCGGGTGGTAGACGGGCCGGAAATCGTTGCCCGCCATCACCTCGTCCCGGTCGACGGGCGGCGGCCCGGGCGGGCGCGTTCTGCGGTGGTCGTGATCATCAGTCCTCGGATCGCATGGAAGGTGGGTCCATCCGGCCGCGACTGCCGTGGTGCAGCCGTGCCCGGTGCCAGGGATGCGTGAACCATGCGAGAACTGTTCGTCGAACCCCCGCCGTTGACCCACGGTCGATGTCGCTGCCCGTTGATCGGCGATCACTATATGGCGATCAGGAGCATACGCATCCAGATCCTTGTTCGAACGTAAGTATCAAGCCACGATCACCATATGAGGATGCGTCAGTGGCGCGCCCGCGGCCTCTGACCGATCTTGACGGGCGACGTCGGCCGGGGCAGGCTTCCGACGGACGTTCGATCAAGGCGACACCAGGGACGGAGTGGTGATGACGGGCCCGGTGCTCGCTGTCGATCAAGGCACCTCGGGGACCAAGGCGCTGGTCGTCTGTCCGGTACGCGGGGTCATCGGATCCGGGTCCGCCCCCGTACGCCCCCGCTACCTGCCGGGCGGCCGGGTCGAGGTCGACCCCGGCGAACTGCTGGACTCGGTCGTCGACGCCGGACGCGCCGCGCTGGCGGCGGCGGGCGAGCCCGTGGTGGCGGTGGGCCTCGCCAACCAGGGCGAGACCGTGCTCGCCTGGGATCCGGCGACCGGCGAACCGCTGACCGACGCGATCGTCTGGCAGGACCGGCGCGCCGAACAGCTCTGCACCGAACTGGCCGCGCACGCCCCCGCCTTGCGGGAGACGACCGGTCTGCCGCTCGACCCGTACTTCGCCGCCCCCAAGATGGCCTGGATACGCCGCCACCTGACCCGGCGCGGTGTCGTGACGACCAGCGACGTCTGGCTCGTGCACCGCCTCACCGGCGCGTTCGTCACCGACGCGGCGACCGCCGGCCGCACCCAGCTGCTCGACCTCGACACCACCCGCTGGTCGGAGGCGGCACTCGACACCTTCGGCCTCACGGGTGAGCGGCTGCCGGAGGTCGTCGACGCGGACACCCTCGTCGGCACCACCACCGCGTTCGGTCCCGAGCTGCCGCTGACAGGACTGCTCGTGGACCAGCAAGCCGCGCTGCTCGCCCAGAGCGTCACCGAGCCCGGCACCGCCAAGTGCACCTACGGCACCGGCGCGTTCCTCCTCGCGCAGACCGGCCGGCGCCCCCTGCGCAGCACCTCCGGACTGGTCGGCTGCGTGGCGTGGCGGCTCGCCGGCCGGACCAGCTACTGCCTGGACGGGCAGGTGTACACGGCCGCCTCCGCCGTGCGCTGGCTCACCGATCTCGGCGTGATCTCCGGCGCCGCCGACCTCGACACCGTGGGCGGGCGCGTCCCCGACGCCGGCGGCGTCACCTTCGTCCCCGCGCTCGCCGGGCTCGCCGCCCCGTGGTGGCGGGGCGACCTGCGGGGCTCGGTCACCGGTCTGGGCCTCGACACCACCGCAGGACATCTGGTGCGCGCCCTGTGCGACGGCGTCGCCGCCCAGGTGGCGGAGCTCGCGGACGCGGCCGCCGCCGACCTGGGCGCCCCGCTCGCCGCCCTGCGCGTCGACGGCGGGCTGACCCGGTCCGCGCTGCTCATGCAGGCCCAGGCCGACCTCCTCGGGATCCCCGTGGAAGTGTCGGCGCTGCCGGACGTCACCGCGCTCGGCGTCGGCGCCGTCGCCCGGCTCGGGTTCGATCCCTCGCTCACCGTCGCCGAGGCCGTCCCGGAGTGGAAGCCGTCCGCCGTCTACGAGCCGCGGGCCGACGCCGCCGAGGCGGCGGAGCGGCGCGCACGCTTCCGCGCGGCCGTCTCGGCCCTGCTCGGCGACGCACCGGCATGACCACCACCACCGGCGGCGCCGTCACCACCGGCGGCGCCCTGCCCGGCGGGGAGTACGACGTGACGGTCGTCGGCGCCGGCGTCGTGGGCACGGCGATCGCGCGCGAACTGGCCCGGCTCCCGCTGCGGATCGCCCTGGTCGACGCGTCCGACGACGTCGGCGACGGCACCTCGAAGGCCAACACCGCCATCCTGCACACCGGCTTCGACGCGGTGCCCGGCTCCCTGGAGTCCCGGCTCGTCCGGGAGGGCCACCGGCTGCTCTCCGCGTACGCCGCCGAGAGCGGCATCCCGGTGGAGCCGCTCGGGGCGCTCCTCGTCGCCTGGGACGAGGAGCAGCTGGCCGCCCTGCCGGGGCTCGCGGAGAAGGCCGTACGCAACGGCTACCGCGCGGCCCGGATCATCGCGGCCGAGGAGGTGCGGGCCCGCGAGCCGGAGCTCGGACCCGGGGTGCTGGGTGCGCTCGACGTGCCGGGGGAGTCCCTCGTCTGCCCCTGGACGACCACGCTCGCGTACGCCACGCAGGCCGTGCGTGCGGGCGTCGACCTCCACCTCAACTGCCGCGTGCGGAAAGTCGTTTCGGGCGAGACGCATACCCTGGCCACGACCCGGGGCCCGCTGCGCACCCGGCACCTGGTCAACGCGGCCGGTCTGTACGCCGACGAGATCGACCGGCTCCTCGGCCACGCGGACTTCGCCGTGACGCCCCGGCGCGGCCAGCTGATCGTCTTCGACGAGCTCGCCCGCACCCTGGTACGGCACATCCTGCTGCCGGTACCGGGCGCCCTCGGCAAGGGGGTGCTGGTGTCGCCGACGGTGTACGGGAACGTGATGCTCGGGCCGACCGCCGAAGACCTCGACGACAAGACGGACACCGGATCGACCGCCGAGGGGCTCGCGCTGCTGCGGGAGAAGGGCCGACGGATCCTGCCGGCCCTCCTGGAGGAGGAGGTCACCGCCGTGTACGCCGGCCTGCGGGCCGCCACCGGCGACGACGACTACGCGATCCGGGCCCACCCCGCTCAGCGCTACGTCACCGTGGGCGGGATCCGTTCGACGGGACTGACGGCCTCGATGGCGATCGCCGCCCACGTCGTGGAACTGCTCGCCGACGGCGGCCTGCCGGTGACCGGGGCCCGGGAACCGGCACCGGTACGGATGCCGAACCTGGGCGAGGCGTTCCTCCGGCCTTACCGCGACGCGGAGTTGATCGCGAAGGACCCGGAGTACGGCCGGATCGTCTGCCACTGCGAGCGCGTGACGCGCGGGGAGATCCGCGACGCGCTGGCCTCGACCGTCCCGCCCGGTTCGCCGGACGGCCTGCGGCGCCGTACCCGCGCACGGGCCGGCCGCTGCCAGGGCTTCCACTGCGGGGCCGCCGTCCGTGCGCTGTTCGAGGAGGCCCGCGGGTGAGCCGCGACCGCACGGTCGACGTCCTGGTCGTCGGCGCCGGTCCCGCCGGGCTGGCCCTGGCCGCCCGCCTCGCGCGCGCGGGCGCCGGCCACGTCGAGGTCCTGGAGCGCGAGCAGGACGCGGGCGGAGTGCCGCGCCACTGCCACCACGGCGGATTCGGGGGGCCCGTACATCCCTGGCTCACCGGACCGGCGTACGCGCTGCGGGCCGTGCGGGCGGCGACGGCGGCCGGGGCGAAGCTCCGTACCGGTGTCAGCGCCACCGGCTGGGCCGGCCCGTTGACCCTGGAGACCACGAGCTCGGCGGGCCTGGAGCGGATCACCGCCCGGGCGGTCGTCCTCGCCACGGGCGCGCGCGAGCGCCCGCGCAGCGCCCGGCTGGTGCCGGGCTCCCGGCCGGCGGGCGTGCTGACCACCGGGGAACTGCAGCAGTCGGTCCACCTGTACGGCCAGCACATCGGCCGACGGGCCGTCGTGGTGGGCGCCGAGCCGGTGGCCCGCCACGCCGTACGCACCCTGCGCCGGGCGGGAGCGGAGGTGGTGGCCGTCGTCACGGAGCGCGCCCGCGCCGCCGCCGTACCGGGAGTCCCGCTGCTCACGGCCACGACGGTGGCCGAACTGCGCGGCCGGGGCCGCCTGTCGGGCGTGGCCGTGCGCCACGAGGACGGCCGCTGCGGGGTCCTCGCGTGCGACACGGTGGTCTTCACCGGCGACTGGATCCCCGACCACGAGCTGGCGCGCCGCGGCGGCATCGCCCTGGACCCGGGCACGCGCGGGCCTTGCGTGGACGCGTCCTTCCGTACGTCGGTGCCGGGGGTCTTCGCGGTCGGCAACGCCCTGCACGGCGTCGAACGCGCCGCCACCGCGGCCGCGGAGGGGGACGCCGCCGCGGCCGCGGTCCTGGCCCGCCTCTCGGGTGCGCCGTGGCCGGAGCCCGGTCCGCCGCTGCTCGTCCGGGCCCCGCTGCTGTGGGTGGCGCCGAACCGGCTCACGGACGTCGGGGGACGGCCGCTGCTGCTGCGGTCGGGGGAGCCGCTGACCGCCCCGGTGTTGACGGCCGCCCAGGACGGCCTGCTGCTGTGGCGACGGCGGTTCCCGGTCCGGATGTCGCCGTCACGATCGCTGAGGCTGCCGCCGGGATGGACGGACCGGGTCGACCCGTCGGGCGGTCCGGTCGTGCTGGGCATCGGCTGACGGCCACGCTCCCCGAGCCCGGAGAGCAGCGCCGGGCGCGCCACTGACTACTTTCCGTGAATGAGCGGATACTCTGTGTCACGATCTGCGTCGCTCACAACGTCACCTACGGGGTCACGCCCCGTCAGGAGGTACCGACGTGCCGTTTTCCGTGCCCGGACTGGCCGACGACCTGACCCCCGATCTCCTGGACCGCTGGAACAAGGAGATCGACCGCCAGTTCAGGACCCTGGAGCCCGATCTGGGGAGCAAGTTCTTCACCCTGGAACCCGACGATCCGGCCGCCGAGCGGGTGGCCGTCACCTGGTTCGGCAATCCGGCCGAGCCGGAGTTCTGCTTCGACGCCGCCACGGCCCGCGCGCTGTCCGACTGGGGCGTACGCGGCCGCCGCGCCCTGCACAACGAATACTGCGAGTACGCGGTCATCAGCGCGGCCGACACCGAGGGACGGATGCGCCCCAAGCGGGTGCAGGTCACCACCGAGCTCCCCGAGTACTACCTGATGCTCGCCGAGCACGCCCCGGCCCGCCTGCGGGAGATCCTCACCGGGACGCTCGGCACCGAACCGCGCTGGCAGGAACTCTACGGACCGGCCGTCGCGGACCCGCAGGCGCTCTCCCCGGCCCAGCGCCGCGTGGCCTTCGCCCGCCACCTGACCGGCCACGGACAGCACCGCGACCTGATCGACGCCGGTGTCCCGGCCGACCCGGCGGGCTCGCTCAACGCGGTCAACGCCCTGTTCATGGCCCACCCCATCAACGGGCTGGACGACCTGATCTACATCGTGATGTTCGGCGCCCAGCCCTATGCCCGCCGGAACTCCGCGGGCGGCTTCGAACCCGCCGGCCGGGACCAGATCTTCCGACAGCAGCCCGGGCTCGAAGCCCTGTCCTGCCGCCATGCCGACCCGGCCGCCGCCCTGGCCGCGGCGGACGCCGCCTTCCACGGCCGGACCGTGTCCTTCGCCGATCCGCTGGGCATGTACATCCAGCAGTTCACCTCCGAGGTCTTCCTCTTCGAGGGCGGCCCCGTCCCGGAACCGTGGATCCGGCTGGGGCGCGGCCGGCAGGGGCTGGTCCAGCGGCTGGAGTTCGGCCCGCCGGACGACGCCCCGCACTTCCTCGACGAGATCACCGTGGTGGAGGGCGACGCGGAGGAGCCCCTGACCGGTGGCTACCAGGTCGTCCGCCAGGTACAGGTGGGCCCGGTGGTCGCGCTCGGCGCACCGGCACCCGTACCGCCCGGTGACTTCGTGGTCCTCGCCGACTCCACCGGGGCCATCCGCTGCCGGGACGCGAGCGTGTGCACCGACACCGTCGGGCCGCTGAAGGAAGCCTTCGACGCCGAGACCCTGCGGCCCGCACCCGTGGGCAGCCGCCCCCGGGGCGGGAGATGAGCGTCCTCCAGGACGGGATCTACCACGGGCCCGGCCGGCGCCCGCCCGGCCATCTGGCGCTCGTGTTCCTGAGGGCCGACCCGGAGGCCGGCGCCGCCGCCGTCGACGGCGCGCTGCGCGAGGTCACCGCGATGCTGCGCGGCCTCGCCGACGGCGTCGTGCCGGAGCTGCCGGGCCACCCGGTGCCGAGCGCCGGCCTGGAATTCCTGCTCGGCCTCGGCCCGAAGGCGTTCGACATCGCCGGCGCGAAACTCCCGTGCCCGGCCGTACTCGGCCCGCGCCTGCGGTTCCGCTCGCCCCGCCCCACCGGAGGCGGGCCGCTGCTGGTCGGCGGGGGCCTGTCCTACGCGCCGGACGTCGTCCGCAACGACGCCACGGAGGAGTTCTGCCTGCAGCTCACCGCGGACACCCAGCTCGCGGTCTCGCGTGCCGTGGTGGAACTGTGGAAGCTGCTGCGCGGCGCGCGCACCGGCGACACGCGGACGGCCACGCTGGAGATCGCGGGCATCCACACCGGATTCCAGCGCGACGACCGGCGCAGCTGGATCGGCTTCCACGACGGCGTGTCCAACCTGGGCAGCGCCGACCGGGAACGGGTCATCAGCATCGGGGCGGAAGACGCCGGCTCGGACCCCTGGACGATCGGCGGTACGTGCCTGGTCTTCGCCCGCCTCACCGTCGACCTCGACCAGTGGCACGTCCTGCCGCGCGCGCAGCAGGAGTTCCTCGTCGGCCGGGACAAGCTCACCGGAGCCCCGCTCACCGGCCGCGACACCGAAGGGCGGCCCGTACCGGCCGAGGGCTGCCCGGTGGCCGGGACCACCGAGGTGACGCAGCCGGGCAACGAGGAGTTCCTGGAGCCACGGCCCACCGCCGATCCGGTGCTGCTCACCGCCCATGTGCGGCGGGCCAATCTGACCGCCACCGCCGACCCCGACCAGAGCGGCTCGCTGCGGGTGTTCCGGCAGGGGTACGAGTTCTTCGAACCGGTCGCGGCCGCCCCGGGCTTCCGGGCCGGACTGAACTTCATCGGCTTCCAGGACAGCCCCGAACGGGTGCTGCGCATCCTCACCCAGCGCGGCTGGCTGGGCGGCGTCAACTTCGGCGGGCAGCCCGGTCCGGACGGACCGGCCGGGCGGCTGCTGGCGGTACGGGCGGCCGGTACGTACCTGGTTCCGCCCGTACGGGACGGGGCCCCCTATCCGGGGGCCGAGGCATTCGGCTGAACGGCCGCCCCCGCTGCCCGGATTCCCCGGACCCCTCGGATCCCGGGCCCCTGGAAGGAAACGGAGACTCACAGTGATCGAACGGATCTGGCTCCATCCACCGCTCGCCTTCGCCCGGCTGGGCCCGTCCCCCGTGCCCTGTGACAACTACCGCTGGGGCATGAGCGACCTGACGCCGCGCGGCACCGGAAAGACCGTCGTCGAGCCCAGGCCCTCCCTCGACGTCGCCGAGGACGGGACCCTGACGGAGCGGGAGCCGGAGGGGGACCGCGTCCTGTTCAAGGACGCCGACGGCTTCCGTCCGCTCTGCCCCTTCTTCGAGGTGCACGGTGCGTGGACGGTCGACGGCGAGCGGCACACCGGCCCGCTCACCGCCGAGGTGCTGGCGGCCGCCGGAACGGAACTCGCCGACGTGCGCTGGCAGGTGGAGGTCGCCAACCTGAAGGCGCACCACTGCACCCTCTCACCGGGTGACCGGATCGAGGCCGCCGTGGAGCTGGCCGGTGACGACCACCTGCGCAGGCCGCTGCAGGGGCGCTCGCCGCAGGGAGCCGACCGGCCGCTGGTCCCGGAGGGGCGGCACGTACCGCTCGGGTCCGTCCAGGTGACCAGACCCGACGACCGGTTCCCCGAACTCCGGCTGCGATTCACCCCCGCCACCGGAGCGGTGTACGGCCCCACGGACCTTCCGGAGCGCTCCCGGCGGTTCGTCCTGCCCGACGCGCGCCTGTTCCTCTCCCCGGACGCGCGCTGGTGCGAGTTCACCGGCGAGGGAGATCCGCGGACGGTTCCCGGGGGGCTGTTCGCGGGTTCGCGGGAGGAGGACGGGGAGAAGAGCCTCGGCCTGGTCGACGACGTGTGCGACGGGCTGGTCACCGTCACCCTGCCGGGCGGCCTGTCGGCCCGCGCGCGCATCGTCGTCACCCCGCCCGATTTCGCGCCCGACCGCAGACCCTTCACTTCGCTGGCCGACGGCCTGGCGGACCGCGTCAAGCGCGGCGAGGTCCGCGACCCCGCCTACGTCGCCGAGCACCCGCAACTGACCGCGCTGGAAGTGCGCGACCTGTTCGAACGGGTGCTGGAGGCCATGGACGCCGTCAACGTCGACGCGCAGAACGATCGGGCGACGCTGGAGAACGAGAGCACGGCCGAGGACCTCGGCCTGCCCACCGGCCCGGCCCGGGCCCGGACCTTCAGCCCGCCGGAACCCCTGCTGGGGGTGATCCTCGCGCTCACCGAGCGCGGCCGCCGCCGGCACCGCCGCTTCGTCGCGCTGGAGGCCCTGGAGGACATGTTCCGCGAACAGCCCGGCCTCATCGAACGGGTCATCAGGGAGCCGGGGTCCGAGGACGTCTGGTACGACCGCCGGATGCCGGTCGCGGTACGGGGATCCGACGCCTTCCCCATGCACCTGACCCGCCGCCAGTACGACCTCCTGGTGGCCTGGGTCGGTTCGCTGCGCGAACGGGTCGAGGAGGGGACATGAGCGTCCTGCTGCAGATCGGCAGGAGGCCGCCGGAACGCGAACCGCGGCCCGCCTCCGGAGCCGCCCCGGGCCCGCTCGGCCTCGACGCCGAGACCAGGGTGTTCCGCAGCGCCCACGGAGCCCACCTGTTCGTCGCCGACGGCAGCCGGATCTACGACCTCCCGGAAGAGGCCGCGGACCGCCTGGAGCGGTGGACGGCCGCCGCCCACGACCCGGCCCAGGACGCCGACCTCGCCGCCGGACTGGGTCTGCCGCTCTGGGGCGGGGCGGGCATGCCGGCCCCGCGGATCGACGGCACCCCGGCCGCCGTACCGCCGCTGTCCTCCCTCTCGCTCAACGTGATGCAGGCCTGCAACCTCAGCTGCGGCCACTGCTACGCCGACGAGGGCCGGTTCGGCGGCTCCGCCCGGGCCATGCCCCGCGAGACCGCGTTCGCCGCAGTGGACCGGCTCCTCGCCGAGGCCGCCCCGGACGCGGCGGTGGTGGTCGGGTTCATGGGCGGCGAGCCACTGCTCGCCCGCGACCTGGTGCACGAGGTCGTCGCGTACGCGACCCGGGCCGGAGCCGCCACCGGGCACGCCGTCCGCTTCGCGCTCACCACCAACCTCACCACGGTCCGGCCCGCGGACGCGGAACTGTTCGCCGCCCACCCCTTCACCGTGGCCGTCAGCCTCGACGGCGACCGGGCCGGCCACGACGCACTGCGCCGGGCCCCGGGCGGGGGCAGCGCGTACGAACGGCTGCGGGCCGGGCTGGAGGTGCTGGAGCGGCACGGAAGGCCGCGCCACCTCTCGGCCCGGGTGAGCGTGACCCCGTACACCGGACGGCTGCTCGACATCCTGGAGCACGGCATCGGCCTCGGCTTCGACGAGGTCGGCTTCGCCGCGGTGGTGAGCGCCCCGGACCCCGCCTACGAGATCGGCACCGACACCTTCACCGGATTCCTCCAACAGATGGTCGAGTGCGGGGAAGCGGCGCTGCGCGAGCTGGCGGCGGGCCGCCCGTACCCCTTCGGCAACTTCCAGACGGCGATGTACGAACTGCACACCGGCGGCCATCGCCCGTACCCCTGCGGCGCCGGCGCCGGATACCTCAGCGCCTCCGCCGAGGGCGGCCTCTACGCCTGCCACCGGCTGGTCGACGATCCGGCCTTCGCCATGGGCTCGCTGGCCCAGGGACCCGACCAAGGCGCCAGAGCGGCCCATCTGGCGGCCCGCCACGTGGACCGGGCCGAGCCCTGCCGGTCCTGCTGGGCCCGCTACCTGTGCGGCGGCGGCTGCTACCACGAGGTCACCCGGCGCGGCCGGCCCGGCTGCGACTACATCCGCGGCTGGCTGGCCTTCTGCCTGCGCGCCTACGTCGAACTCTCCCAGGCCGCACCGGAGTTCTTCCGGAATCCGACCGCATCCGACCTCCCGGGCGATCCGGCCGCCCTGGCCCGCTGACCCGCGCCCCGCCCCATCCGGCCGAAGGAGCCGCCATGAACGCCCCCACTCCCGGAAGCGTCGACCTCCCCGTACCCGAGGGGAAGATCTTCCCCCGCAATCTCACGGCACGGGCCGACCACGTGGTCCGCGGCAACCCGTCCGGCTCCCGCCCGGAGAGCGGCGTCGACAACTGCTTCCCCGGCCTGGAATTCGACCAGCGCAACCTGGAGAAGGCGTTCTTCCCCGGCCTGACGGTCGACTTCCACCACGCGAGCGGATCGCGGGTGCTGGCCGTCACCGGCGGTGCCGCCGCCGCCCAGGGCATCACCGACGCCGACCTGGACACGGGAACGCCGCAGGACCCGCAGCCGCTCTACCTGTGGGCCGTCTGCGGGCGCACCACGGTGGACCAGGAGGAGGCGGACGCGCCGGTGTTCCACGCGACCGAGCGCACCGGGCTGGAACTGTGGCGCCGGGTGCACGACCTGCTCCCGGGCCGGGTGGCCGTCGTCCTCGGCCGCACCCCGGGCAGCACCTCCCCGGGTGCGTTCTGGGTACCGGACGGCGGCCTCAACGCCTGGCGGACGCAGGGCCGGACCGAGGTGTCGCGCGACGCGGACGGTGTACTGGAATGGGCCGTCCTGTTCGCCGACCGGGCCCGCTACCTCGATTCGGACGGGGTCATCGACCCCGACGTGTACCAGGCCGGCGACCTCACCCGAAGCCTCTGCGCGCCCTGGCAGTACGACTTCCGCGAATGCGGCTGCTACTACTGGGCCGCCTCCAAGCCGGACATCTCCACCAGCTCCGACGGCGTGCACCGCAACCTCAACTTCCAGCGCCGCGACCGCACCACCAACCCGCCCGAGCCCGACATCCCCACCATCCGGGGCCGCGCCGCCAAGGAGTTCGACCACCCCGCCCTGATCGCGAACTGGAACGTGCTGCCCGTCGTCCTCA
Source organism: Streptomyces nojiriensis (assembly GCF_017639205.1). Lineage (NCBI taxonomy): Bacteria > Bacillati > Actinomycetota > Actinomycetes > Kitasatosporales > Streptomycetaceae > Streptomyces > Streptomyces nojiriensis. The sequence goes on from NZ_CP071139.1 coordinate 8,262,352, forward strand.
ACGGCCGCGAGGACGACGGCATGGAACTGCCGGACTGGTCCGGACTCCGGCCGATGACGCGCGCCCAGGTGATCCAGGAGCTGGAACGGCTCGCCGGCGTCGAGCACGCGCTGTGCCTCGAGTACCTCTACGCGCACTACTCCCTCGACGCCCCGCCCGTCTTCGACCCGGCCGTGCACGACCCGGCCACGCCCGAGGGAGCGCGGGCCCGGAAGATCTACGCGGCCGCCGCGGAGGTGTTCTCCGTCGCGGTGGACGAGATGCGCCACCTGAGATGGGTCAACGAAATCCTCGGCACACTCGGCCGGCCACCGCGGCTCGAACCGCCCCGGCACGACACCGTCATCCAGCCCCGGACGGGCCGGTGCTTCGATCCGCAGCCCCTCACACCCGGACAACTGGACCTGTTCATCGCCGTGGAGCGCCCCAGCGCGGTGAGCGCCGACCCGCAGGGCATCGACGGGATGTACGTCAAGCTGCACGAGACCATCGTCCACCGCCCGGAGCTCTTCCCGGAGGCGGACCGGCTGGCGCACCTCATCAAGCTCATCATCGACGAGGGCGACGACCACTACCACCGCTTCACCGCGGTCAAGAACCATCTCGCGGAGCTTTCCCCCGACGAGTACCTCCGGCCGCTGCGCACCGATCCGGGTACTGCGCTGGACGTCCAGCTGGTCGAACTGTCGGCGCTGAACTACACCATGCTGCTGGGCGCCCTGGAGTCCACGCTGGAACGGGGCGACACCTCGGGCGGGGTGCTGATCGAGCAGGCCCGCCGGACGATGTCCAACCTCCACGAACTCAACCACCTCCTCGCGTCACGCGGTGTCGCTCCCCGCTTCACCAAGCTCCCCGCGGCGCCCGCCCCCGCCGGCGAGCAGCCGATCGCGTCCGCAGCCGCTTCCACGTCCGCTCCGGCTCCCGCGCCCGGCCCGGAACCCGGCGACGGCCGGGCCGCCCTGGCCGCCGCGCGGGCTTCCGGCGCGGTGCGGCAGAGCATCAACGCCCTCGCCGTCGACGGGGTACGCGAGATGATGACCCGCCATCAGGCCGACACCGACGCGCTGATCGCCGCCTTCGGCTCGCGATGAGCCGAGCCGACGTCACGATCGCCGGCTCCGGGCTGGCCGAGGTCACCTGCGCCTGGCTCCTCGCCGCGCGGGGCCACCGGGTCCGGCTCCGGCCGCGCCCGGACCAGGGCCGGCGCCCGCTCCTGCTGGGCGAATCCACCCTGGCCCTGCTCCGGTCCCTGTGGGGCATCGGCGGGCCGGCCGAACTGGGCCTCGTCACCCATCGACTGACCCACCGGCGGGCCCGCTGGGGCGCCGGTCCGGCCGCCCCGCCCGTCGGCGCGCCGGCCGTGGTGGTGGACGGGGCCCGGCTCGCCGCCCGGCTGCTCGACCGCCTCGCCGCACACCATCCGGACACCGTTGCCGAAGAGTCCGGGAGGGGCGGCGTACCCCAGTGGACGGTCACGGCCGCCTCCCACCCCGACGACCGGTGGACAGCCGGCCGCCGCCGGCTGCTGGCCGGCGAAGCGGCCCTCGCACCCGGCCAGGACGACACCACTGCCCGCCTCGCCTGCACCGAACTCGCCTGGCTCCACCTCACTCCGCTGGGTGACGGCAACGCCCTGCTGCAGGCCATGATCCCGGGTCCCGCATCCCACCCCGAGAACCTGCTGGGCCGCCTGCTCGCCGCCTCCGCCCTGGCCCCCCGACTCCTGCGGGCACCCGCCGCCGCCGTCTCGCTGCCGGCCGCCCCCCGCCTCCACCGCACCCCGGCGACCGCCCCGACCACGCACACCCCCGGGCGGCTCCTCGTCGGCGCGGGCGCCATCCGCTACGACCCGCTCAGCGGCACCGGCACGGCCCAGGCGCTCCGTACGGCCGTCCTGGCCACGGCGGTCGTCCACGCAGCGGCCACCGGAACGCCCCCGGAGGCCCTGTGCGCCCACTACGCGCGCCGCCTGCGCACGGCCTTCCGCGCCCACCTGGACACGTGCGCCCGGCTCTATCCCCAGGCCTTCCCGTCCCGCGCGTGGCAGCACGAGATCGACGCCTGCCGCTGAGCGGGAGGGGAGCGTGCGGCGCCGGGTTCCGCCCAATGCCCGGCGCGCCCGGCGATCCACCCCTTACCCTGCACTGGTCCGGCACGGTCGGTGAAAGGTGGGGCGGGGGCCTTGCGGATTCTCTGCGTACACGGAATGGCGCAGCAACTGCGTGGTGAGCAGGACCTGCTCGCCGAGTGGCTGCCCGCCCTCAGGGACGGCCTGACCCGCGCCGGGGCCGCGGGGGCGGCCGCGGACGGCGATGTCGGCATGGCCTTCTACGGCGACCTCTTCCGCCCGCCGGGCGAGCTGCTCGCGGTCGGGGAGCCCGCCTACCGCGCCGGTGACGTGGCAGAGGGGTTCGAGAGCGAGCTGCTCGCGGCCTGGTGGGAGGCCGCCGCCTCGGCCGACCCCGCCGTGGTCCCTCCCGGCGCCGACACCCTCGCCCGCACCCCCCGCACGGCCCAGGCTGCGCTCCGCGCCCTGAGCGCCTCGCCCTTCATGACCGGGATCGCCCTGCGGTCGATGGTGGGCGACCTGAAGCAGGTCCGCGCCTATCTGCTGGATCCCGCCACGCGTCTGAAGGCCCGTCGGCGCGTCTCGGACCTGCTGACCGAGGAGGTCCAGGTGGTGGTGGCGCATTCGCTCGGCTCGGTGGTCGCCTACGAGGCCCTGTGCGCCTCCCGACACCGCCATCGGGTGCGCGCGTTCGTGACCGTGGGCTCGCCGCTGGGGATCCGCAGCCTCATCTTCGACCGCCTGCGTCCACCGCCCGGGACGGACGGTACGGGCGTCTGGCCGGGCGACGACAGCCTCACCTGGACGAACGTGGCCGACGCCGCCGATGTCGTCGCGCTGGAGAAGGACCTGCGGCCGGCGTTCGGGCCGCGGGTCCGCAACATCCGTACGCACAACGGTGCACGCGCACACGACATCCGCCCCTATCTGACCGAGAGGTGTACGGGCGAGGCCGTGGCGGCCGGCCTCGAGTGACCGCCTGACGGGTGTTCGGACCCCCGCCGACAGCTTCCGGTTGCGCCCCGGGGAGGTCGCGCGAAGCAGGGTCCGAGGCCTCACGGCGCCCCGTGGCCTGGATGCGCGCGGTCACCGGCGCGGGCCGCGTGGCGTTCCGCTTCGCCCCCGCCGATCGGTCCGGCCGGGCCTGCGTCGTCAACTGCCGTGCTCACCTGGAAGGTTCTCTCCGCGGGCGTCCGCTGGATCATCGACCAGAGGCCATGTCATGCCCGGGGAACGGGTCTTGTAGTTCTGCACGAAGAGTAGGTTTCAGCCAGGGGGCGTTTTCATGTCTTCCGTCCCTGCCTGACTCCCCCCGGTTGCCTGTGTACTCCTTCACACACGATGCAGCGAAGCGGGGGAGAGGGAGCCTTGAGCGAGACGTCGTCCGTCCGGCCGCTCGCCATGGCCCGACTCGATCCGGGCGTCACCGTCACCGCGGAACTCGCCATCCGCACCGTGCCCCTGCTGTCCCCGATGGGCGGGACACCAGGGAAATCCCCCACCGTCTCCCAAGGAGTGACCGTGACCGCGCACACCCAAGAAGTGAACATCCAGGACCTCGAGCGCACCTGGCTGGACGAGGCGATCAGACTGGCCACGAACAGCGTGGCGAACGGCGGCGGGCCGTTCGGCGCCCTGGTCGCCAAGGGCGGCGAGATCGTCGCGATCGGGAACAACCGGGTCACCTCCACCCTGGACCCGACCGCCCACGCCGAGGTGAGCGCGATGCGGGCCGCCTGCCAGGAGCTGGACACCTTCTCACTCGAAGGCTGTGTCCTGGTGACCTCGTGCGAACCGTGTCCGATGTGCCTCTCCTCGGCGCTGTGGGCGCGCGTCGACCGGATCGTCTTCGCCGCCGACCGGGACGACGCCGCGGTGGCCGGTTTCGACGACCGCAAGTTCTACGACCTGTTCGAGAAGCAGCCCGCGTCGAAGTGGCCGCTGGCGATCGAGCGCCTGGACCTGCCCAACCGGACGGCGCCGTTCGACGCGTGGGTGGCCAAGACCGACCGCATCGACTACTGACGCGGACACCCCGCGAACCGGGCGCCGGATCGACAGCGTCGTCCGCCGCTCGGTCCACCGTGCGTCGGCGAGCCGGGGTTGCGGCCGTCGAGTTCCGCGGTGACGGTGCAAGATGAGGCCGACCGACCTGTCGTCATGACCGGGACCGAGGTGGGTTCTCATGCCCCGCAGCACCGCCGATGACGCCGGGCGGCGATACGGCCGACGCCCGCGACGCATCGGCACCTGGCCGGCCGTGGCGGCCGCGGTGGCCGTCCTCGGCGCCGCCAACGTGGCCCTGAACCGCTGGACGGGCCTGTGGGGCCTGGTGACGGCCGTCGTGGTCAGCGGCCTGCTGCTCGGTGTGCTGAGCTGGGCCGGCGGCACCCTCGCGGACGCGGGTCTGGCCCGGGACACGCTGGCCCGCGGCGCCCGCTGGGCGGCGGTCCTGATCGGCCTGGTCGGCGTCGTCTACCTGGCCGGGGCGCTGATCCCGGCCACCAGGGGGCTGTTCGAGGACCGGCGGTACGAGGCGATGGACGGCGGCGAGGTACTGCTCCGCGTGTTCGTACTGGTCCCCGTCGGCACGGTCCTGGTGGAGGAGGTCGCCTTCCGCGGCGTGCTCTACGGCCTCGTGTACCGCGTCCGCGGGGCGCTCTGGGCGACCGCCGTGTCGAGTCTGCTGTTCGGCCTGTGGCACGTGCTGCCGTCGCTGCACCTGGCCACCGCGAAACCGGCCGTGAACTCGGTCGTCGGCGACTCCGGGCTCGGGGCGGTGCTGGCGGTGCTGGGCGCCGTGCTGTTCACGACGGCGGCCGGTGTCCTGTTCTGCGAACTGCGCCGCCGCAGCGGCAGCCTGCTGGCTCCCATGGGCCTGCACTGGGCGGTCAACGCGTTCGGCTACGCCGTCGGGTACCTGCTGCGCTGACCGGGGCGGGGTGGGCTCAGTGCTGCGGCGAGACGATGCCCTTCAGCTCGTTCAGGTCCTGCGCGGTGAATCCTTCGGGCCGCATGATGTCCTTCCAGGCGTCGACGTACGCGGCCTTGTACGTGTGGCCGTGGCCGTCCGGAACGCCGGTCGAGAACGGCAGGTCGGCGGTGACCTGCCAGAAGGTCACGAACGGAATCCAGACCATGGCTTCGAGCACGTCCGAGCCGGGCCGCTCCCCGATCCAGTCGGGCTCGGTGAGGGCCAGGTTCGGGCTCCACCAGACGATCGGATCGGACGGGTGCATCAGGTAGAGCACCCGCGGGCCGTCCCACGGCCGGTCGGCCGGCGGCGTCCCGGTGGCCGGGTCGTCGGTGAAGCGGACGGTCCGCCCCTCCCGGTAGACGGGTTCGATCTCGTGGCTGCCCGCGTCGCGGTGGTCGCTGAACTCGCGGAACAGCGTGTTGAAGTTGGGCGGGCCGGCGAACACGGTGCCCGCGGTGCGGTTGCGCAGGTCGGCCTCCCCGCTGAAGGCCGTCTCACCGCCGAACGACCCCAGGCTCTCACCCGCCACGAACAGGCGCGGGCGCCGGTCCTGGGGCAGCTTGGACCATTTGTCGTAGACCGCGTCGAAGAGATCACGGCCGGCCGCGCGCGCCTTGGACTGGTCCACCAGGTACGACATCCACGACGGCAGGTACGAGTACTGGATCGCCACGGTGGCCGCGTCGCCGTTGCCCAGGTACTCGAACGAGTCCACAGCCGCGGGATCCACCCAACCGCTGCCCGTGGTGGTCATCACGAGCAGGTTCTCGCGCGTGAAGCCGCCCGCCCGTTCGAGGTCCGCGACCGCCCGGGCCGCCCGGGTCTCCGTGTCGTCGGAGGTCTCCAGCCCGGCGTAGGCGCGGATGGGCTCCTGCGCCGTGCGGTGGGTGAACGCGCCGATCTCCTGGGCCGACGGTCCTCCGTCGGCGAACGCCCGGCCCTCCCTGCCCAGCGAGTCCCACGGCACCAGCGAGCCGGGCCCGCCCGAACGCAGCGCCGACGTGGGCTGGTGCACGCCTTCCGGGGTCTCCGTGTCACGCAGCGAGAAGGCCTCGTTGGACGCGTTCACGAAGCCGTTCAGCAGCAGCCCGGAGAACGCGGCCCACGCCAGGCCCGCCACCAGGATCCAGCCGACCACCCGCGCGGCGCGCCTGCCGATCCAGCGCCCGAGCAGGTCGGCGGCCCGGTGGTACAGGGCCCGGAGTCCCCGCCCGGCCAGGAGCAGGAGCAGGAAGACGAGGACCGCGACGAACGGGCAGGCGACGGTGAACAGGACGTTGTAGTCGGTGACCCCCATGAGCAGCCGGATCTGGTGCTGCCAGTACTGGCCGAGCCCGAACGCGACGCCGAAGAGCACCACCGCGCCGACGATCAGGACGAGCCACGACCGGCGCGCGGGGCTGCGTGCCTCCCGGTCGGCGAAGGCGCGCCACACGTACGCCGCGACCACGCCCAGCCCGTAGCCGATGGCCGCGCTGATACCGCAGATCAGGCCCTGGAGTACGCCGCCGCGGGGGAGCAGTGACGGGGTGAAGGACAGACAGGCCAGCAGGAGCGCGCCCCAGCAGCCGGGCAGCGTCAGGCGGGGCAGCAGACGGTGTTTGCGTGCCGGCTCGTCCTGCGCGGGAGGTACCTGCGGGTCCTGGTTCATGGCGTCCTCCACGGCCATGGTGCCCCGGCTCCGCCGGTCGTGCCATCCGGGGCTCGGGCCGTCATTCCGGGCCCGTGGGCGTGTCGGGGCCCGGCGCGGTCCACTGCGCTCCGGTGCGCAGTCGGAAGGCCGCCACCGCGGCCTCCACGGTGGGGAAGAAGTGCCGGGGGTCGATGGTCCGGGTGAGTTCGTACCGCTCGATCTTCCGCCGCACCGGGTCCTTGAGTTCGGCGAACACCAGGTGCACGCCGTCCGCGTTGAGCGCCTCGTCGAGCTCCTCCAGGATGTCGGCGGCGGTGGTGTCCACGTCCGTCATGGGCTCCGCCGCGACCACGATCCAGCTCGGCCGCGGATCCGCGGCGGCCAGCCGCCTGACCTCGTCCCGGAAGGTCTTGGCGTTGGCGAAGAAGAGCGGGGCGTCGAACCGGTAGATCACCAGGCCCGGCAGTTGCTCGGCCGCGGGGTAGGAGCGGATGTCGTGGTAGCCCTCCAGGCCCCGCACCCGCCCCAGCACGGTGTCGTACGGCCACCAGGCCCGTCGGAAGACGTTGAGTACGGACAGGCCCACGGCGATGGCGATGCCGGGCAGCACGCCGAGCAGGGCCACGCCGGCGAAGGCCGCGAAGCAGAGCAGGAACTCGGCCCGCCGCTGCCGCCACAGCCGTACGGCTCCCGGTACGTCGGCCAGGGACAGCGACGCGGTGATGACCACGGCCGCGAGGGCCGGCTGGGGGAGGTTGCGGAACAGCCCCGGAGCCAGCACGAGCATGAGGACGATCAGCGCCGCCCCGACGACCCCGGTGAGCTGGGTCCGGGCCCCCGCGCGCTCCGCCACAGCCGTCCGGGACCCGCTGGTGCTGACGGGGAAGCCCTGGAAGAGTGCGGCCGCCAGGTTGGCCGCACCGACGCCGGCCATCTCCTGGTTGCCGCGGACCTCCTGGCCCGTGCGGGCCGCGAAGGCGGACGCGTTGGAGATCGTGTCGGCCAGCGACACCAGGGCGATGCCCAGCGCACCGCCGAGCAGTGGCGCGAGGTCGGAGGGCCGCACATCGGGGAGCGTGAACGGCGGGAAACCCTCCGGCAGTACGCCGACCAGGCCGACGCCGTGCTCGTCCAGGTCGAAGACGGTGGCGGCGGCGATCGCCAGGACCACCATCACGAGTACCGCGGGAACCTTCGGCAGGAAGCGCTGCAGGATCAGGATCAGCGCGATTCCGCCGAGGCCCACGGCCGCGGCGGCCGGTACCGTCGCCCCGTCGGCGATCATCCGCACGAGGCCGGCACACTCGCCGATCAGGTTGTCCGCATCGACCTTGAAGCCGAGCAGCTTGGGGAGCTGGCCGATGAGAATGGTCAGGGCCAGGCCGTTCATGTAGCCGATCATCGTCGGTTTGGAGATCAGGTCGGCGATGAAGCCGAGCTTCGCCACCGAGGCCAGGATCATGATGGCCGCCACCATGACCGCGAGCATCGACGCGAGTGCGACGGCCCGGTCGGGGTCCCCGTCGGCCGCCACCAGGGGCAGGACGGTGGCGGCGATCATCGGACCCAGCGAGGAGTCCGGGCCCAGCACCAGGATCCGGGAGGGCCCGAACACCGCGTACCCGAGCAGGCAGAGGATCGTCGTGTACAGGCCGGTGATGGCCGGCAGGCCCGCCAGCTCGGCGTAGGCCATGCCCTGCGGCACCAGCAGCGTGGTCAGGACGACTCCCGCGACCAGGTCCTTGGGCAGCCACGCGCGCCGGTAGGTCGACACCGCGCGGATCCCGGGCACCGACCGGAAGCGGGAGAGCACCCCGCGGCCGTCGTGCCGGGTGGTCACGGACCCGCCTTCCTCACGCGGCCCTGGACCGGCGGGCCACGAGCTTGCCCAGCTCCCATACGAGCAGGAGCACGACCGCGGCCAGCAGCGCCCAGCCGAACTGCCGCGCGTTGATGTCGGTCGTCCCGAGGACGCGCTGGAAGCCGTCCGTCTGGGTCACCAGGACGGAGAGCACGAACTGCGCGAGGGCGACCCAGTTCATCTGCTTGCTGTCGAACGTGGAGGTCGTCAGCACGGAATCCGTTTCGCTGCGGCATTCGAACGCCGCCACGATCAGGCACAGGGAGAAGGCCGTGAACGCGATCGACCGGCCGATCTCGACGTTGGCGAAGTGGCTCTCGCCGAGCGTGATCAGTCCGAGCAGGAGGATGGTGATCGCCAGCCCGCCGAGCCCGACCGTGACCAGCACGGGACGGGTGAGCACCGATTCTCCGCGCGGACGCGGCCGGCGCCTCATGAGTCCGGCGCTCTCCCGGTCGAAGCCGAGGGCGAAGCCGAAGGAGGCGTTGACGACGAAGTGGATCCACAGCACCTGCGGCGGCGTGAACGGTTCACCGGCGGCGATGTTGAAGACGGTCGCCCCGAGGAACGTCAGCACGAACGTGACCAGCAGGAGCAGAACGAACCGGATGTACTTGGTGAGGTTGTCGTAGATCGTCCGGCCCTGCTCGACGGCGTAGACGATGGTGGCGAAGTTGTCGTCGGAGAGGATCATGCGGCCGGCGTTCTTGGCCACGTCCGTGCCGCTGCCCATGGCGATACCGATGTCGGCGGCCTTGATGGCGGGAGCGTCGTTGACGCCGTCCCCGGTCATCGCCACGACCTCGCCCTTCTTCTTCAGCGTGTTCGCGAGCAGCACCTTGTGCTCCGGGGCGACCCGCCCGACCACACCGATCCCCTCGATGCGGGCGAGCTGCTCCTCCTCGCTCATGGCGGCGAATTCGGAGCCGAGCACGGCCTCGCCCGGGATCCCGATCTGCCGGGCGATCGCCGCCCCGGTCGTGACGTCGTCCCCGGTCACCAGGCGGACCCGGATGTGCGCCGCCTGCGCGTCGGCCACCGCGGCCTTGGCCTCCTCACGGGGCGGGTCGACCATGCCGACGAGACTGGTCATCCGCAGCTCGGTGACGTACGCGAGCAGGTCGCCCTCCGGATCGAAGCCGTCCGGGTCGAGGTCACGCACGGCCGCGGCCATCACCCGCCGCCCCTCACCGCCCATCCGCTCGCTCTGCTCCTCGGCCCGGCGGAGCAGATCGGCGTCCCACGGGACCGCCTCGCCCGCCGCGAGGGCGGTGGTGGCCCGCGCCATCACCGCGGGGGCCGCTCCCTTGACGAAGCAGCGCACGACCTGCCGCCCGGAGGCGTCGACCGCCGAGTGGAAGGTGGCCATCAGCTTGTACTCGGGGTCGAACGGCAGGGTGGCGAGCCGGGGGAGGGCGTCCCTGGTGGCGTCGGTGTCCAGGCCGGCCTTGTGGGCGAGCACCAGCAGCGCCCCCTCGGTCGGATCGCCCACCACCGCCCCGCCCACCAGCTTGGCGTCACTGGCCACCACGTACGGCAGGATCGCGTCCTCGATCCCCGCGGCCGACCCGGCGGCGTGGTGGACCTTCCCCTCGAGTCCGTAGCCCGTGCCCGACACGGTGTACCGGTCGGTGGGGCTCAGCACTTCGACGGCGGTCATCTGGTTCATCGTCAGGGTGCCGGTCTTGTCCGAGTTGATCGCCGAGGTGAACGCCAGCGTCTCCACCGACGGCAGCTCCTTGACGATGGCGCTGCGCTTGGCCAGGTTCAGGCTCCCGACGGACAGGATCGCCTGGGTCACGGTCGGCAGAGCCTCGGGGATGGCCGCGATGGCCAGCGAGACCGCGCTGACGAACAGCACGTCCCAGGCCTGGTCCCGCTGGCGCCCCAGGGCGAACATCACGATCATGGTGAGGCCCGCCGCGCCGGTGATCCACAGGGTCAGCCGGTCGAGCTCCTTGGTCAGCGGCGGTACTTCCTTCTCGGTGGCCGACAGCATTCCGGAGATCTTGCCGAGCTCGGTGTCCGCGCCGGTCGCGGTGACGATCATGAGGCCGCTGCCGTGGGTGACCGGGGTGTTCATGAACGCCGTATTGGTCTGGTCGCCGGGCGACAGCCCAGTGCCCTGCAGCGGGCCGGTCTCCTTCGCGGCGGGAACGCTCTCACCGGTCAGCGCCGACTCGTCGATCTGCAGGGCGCTGGCCTCGATGAGACGTCCGTCCGCCGGCACCTGGTCCCCGGCGGAGATGAGCACGACATCACCGTCGACCAGATGTTCGGCGGGGATTTCGGCCTCCCTGCCGTCCCGGCGCACCCGGGCCGTCGCCTTCATCATCGACTTCAGCGCGTTCATGGCGCTCTCGGCCTTGCCCTCCTGGCGCAGGCCCACGACCGCGTTCAGCAGCGTCAGTACGATCAGCAGGATCGCGGTGGTCCACTCCTGGATGACCAGCGAGACGATCGCCGCGGCCACCAGGACGATCTGCATGTAACTGCGGTACTGGGCGAGGAACCGGTGCCAGGCCGGCGTCCGCTGCTCTTCCGGCAGTGCGTTCGGGCCGTGCGCGGCCAAGAGTTCCGCGGCCCGCGCCGCGGACAGGCCGGCCGCGGGATCGACGCCGAACGCCGCCACGACCTCCTCGGGGGAGCGCGCGTACCAGCCGTCCCCGGCAGCCCGCGGCTGTTCCGCCACGGAATCCGACCGCACCGTCATGGTTGTGCCTCCGATCCGGGGCCGCGGACGCGTCCGGGCCGGCCGCGCGCCGTCCGAGGGCCGCTAGCCACGCTTCTTCTTCGGCTTGCTCTTCGGCTTGCCGTGCCGGGCGGCGTACGGATCGGCCGGGGCGCCGGCCGGAGCCTCCCGCTCCAGGCTCCGCTTCGTGACGAGGAGATCCTTGCGGGCCTCCTCGCCCACGTCGGGGTACTGCGGATCGATGTCCATCAGGGTGTGCGCGAGGACCGCCGCCGCGCAGATCCGCGCGAACCACTTCCGGTCCGCCGGCACGACGTACCACGGCGCCCACTTCGTGCTCGTGGCCGACAGCATCTCGGAGAACGCGTGCTGGTACTCGTCCCACCGGCGCCGCTCCCGGACGTCGGCCGCGGAGAACTTCCAGTTCTTCTCCGGCAGGTCGATCCGCTTCAGGAAGCGGGTCCGCTGCTCCTCCTTGGACAGGTTCAGGAAGATCTTCACCACCTTGAACCCGTTGTCCGTGAGGTAGCGCTCCCAGCGGTTGATCTCCCGGTAGCGCCGGTCCCAGATGTCCGGCCCGAGCACGTGCTCCGGCAGCTTCTGCCGGAGGAGGATCTCGGGGTGGACGCGCACTACGAGGACCTCCTCGTAGTGCGACCGGTTGAAGATGGCGATCTCGCCGCGCTCGGGCAGCCGCCGGGCGTAGCGCCACAGATAGTCGTGGTCGAGTTCCTCGGAGGAGGGCACCTTGAAGCTGCTGACCCGTACGCCCTGGGGATTGACGCCGCTCATCACGTGGCGGATGGTCCCGTCCTTGCCCCCGGCGTCGAGCGCCTGGAGGGCGAGCACCACGCCGTACGTGTCCTGGGCGGCGAGCCGCTCCTGGTACTCGGCGAGCAGCGACACCCCGGTCCGCAGGAGTTCGGCCCCCTCCCGCTTCTTCATGCCGGCCTTGTAGCGGGGATCGAAGTCCCGTTCCAGACGCACCTTCGACCCCGGTCGCACCCGGAGCGGCTCGATGAAGTCCGCGATGCGTTCGGCTCTCTCGTCGGACATCAGCGCTCGCGCCTCCCCGCCACGTCCGGGGTGCTCCTGGCGGCGGCGAGCGCCTTCCGAGCCCTGCGTTCGGCCAGGATCGGGACGTATTTCCTGACCCTGGCCTGCCCGAACGAGTCGTACGCGGCCGTGACCGCCGCCTCGACGGTGTCCGCGTCGACCGAGGGGTAGGCGGCCTTCAGCCGGGCCACGGTGGTCCGGACGGAAGCGAGTTCCTCCGGAGTGGGTGACCACCCCCGTGTTTCCTCCGGCGCGTGCGCCCCGGGATCATCCAGGGCGGGGGAGTCCTCGGTCCGTTCCGCGCCCTGGAGCGTTGCAGGTGCCATATCCCACGACCTTCGGACCGTCGATCCGCGCATGCCGACATCGGGTGAGCCTGAGGGTGTCTCATGGCGATTCTCTGTCAAACCGGACAAGATCGCCCACCGGGTGCGCGGAAGGCGCTCCCTAGCAGCCGCCCGGGCCCTCGGCGGCGGCGTCGCACTCCGCGCCGAAGCCGCGGGCGAGCTCCGTGCACAAGGTGGCTTCGACCTTGCCCAGCAGCCGGGCCAGTTCGGCGCGTTCGGCGGTGTCCAGGCCGTCCAGGGTCTGGCGTTCCAGTTCGCCCCATGCCCGGCGGACCTCGACCAGGAGTCCGCGACTGGCGTCCGTCGCCTCGACCAGGGAGGCCCGCCGGTCCGCCGGGTCCGGGCTGCGCCGCACATGGCCGGAGAGCTCCAGGCGCTGGAGCATCTTGGTCACCGTCGAGGGGTCGAGGCCGACCGCCTTGATCAGCTCGGACTGGCGCACCGCCCCGCTGTCCCAGAGGTGCATCATCAGGAACTCCTGCCCCGGGTGCAGGCCCAGGTCCCGCAGGACCCGGCCCGCCGCGATCCGGTGGAGCCGGGAGACCCGGCTGATCGCATGGCTCACCGGCCCGTCCAGCACCGCACTCGGCACCGCCGCGCACTGCGTGGCGGAGCGCGGCTCCTGTACGGATTCGGCGGTCATGGACGTGCTCCTCCTGGTCGGTCCGGCAGATCTCCGGATGGATTCTACCGTCCGCCCACATTTTATCTTGGTCGGCCAAGTAATGGGGTACGCTGCATCCCGCGGCCAATCATTGGCCGACCAACTATCCTTGTGAGGCAGAAATGACCAGCGCCTTCGAACCGGTCCACGTAGCCGGCGCAACCCTCTCCAACCGGATCGCCCTCGCCCCGATGACCCGTAGCCGTGCAGGTCAGGGCGGCATCGCGACCGGTCTCGTCGCCGAGTACTACACCCAGCGCGCATCCGCCGGTCTGATCATCACCGAGGGGATCCAGCCCTCCGTCGTCGGACAGGGCTACCCCTTCACCCCCGGCCTGCACAGCGCCGAGCAGGTCGCGGCCTGGCGCGAGGTCACCGACTCCGTGCACGCGGCGGGCGGCCGGATCTTCGCCCAGCTGATGCACTCCGGCCGCATCGGCCACCCGAGCCTGTTGCCCGACGGCCTCGTCCCCGTCGCCCCGTCGGCGGTGGCCGCCCAGGGGCAGCTCTTCACCGGCGACGGCATGAAGGACTTCGTCACCCCGCACGAGCTGACCGGGGCCGAGGTGCGGCAGACCGTCGCCGACTACGCGCAGGCCGCCCGCAACGCGGTCGAGGCCGGCTTCGACGGGGTGGAGCTGCACGGGGCCAACGGATACCTGATCCACCAGTTCCTGGCCCCCGGCTCCAACCTGCGCACCGACGAGTGGGGCGGGCCGGTGGAGAACCGGATCCGCTTCGCGGTGGAGGTGGTCAAGGCGGTGGCCGCCGCGATCGGCGCCGAGCGCACCGCACTGCGCGTCTCGCCCGGCAACACGTACAACGACATCTCCGAGCCCGACCCGCAGCCCGTCTACGAGGCCCTGGTCAAGGAGATCGACGGACTCGGCCTGGCCTACCTCCACGTCCTGGAGCACGCCCCCGAGGCCCGGGAGGCCACCCTCACCCTGCGCAAGCAGTTCTCCGGTCCGTTCGTGCTGAACCCGGCGACCGAGGGCCCCACCGATCACCGCGCCCTCGCGCTGATCGAGGACGGCGTGGCCGACCTCCTCGCCTTCGGAGCCCTCTTCCTGGCCAACCCGGACCTGCCGGACCGCCTGCGCACCGAAGGCCCGTACAACACCCCCGACCCCGCCACCTTCTTCGGCGGCGACGCACGCGGCTATACGGACTACCCGACCCGCTGAGCCGTCGGGCTCCGGCAGTATGGCCCCGTGGATCCCCTACCCCGATGCCGTGACAACGCCGCAGCCCCCGACCTCCGACGGACCCGGCTGGTGGCGGCCGGGGCCGCGGTGGTGACCGTGGGCGCGGGGCTGGGGTTGCGGGCCGTCACGGCGGGGAGCGCGGCGAAGTACGGGGGAGACGCCCTGTACACCGTCCTGCTGCTGACCCTCGTCGTGCTGGTCGCGCCCCGGCTGACACCCCTGCGGGCGGCCGGGACCGCGCTGGCCGCCAGTTGGGCCGTCGAGTTCCTCCAGCTGACCGCCGTACCCGCGGAGCTCTCCCGGCACAGCACCGCGGCCCACCTGGTCCTCGGTTCCACCTTCAACGCACCCGACCTGTTCTGGTACGCGGTCGGCGCGGCGGCGGCCTGGCTCCTCCACACCGCGCTCGCGCCGTCCGCACCGGCCGAGGGGAGGCCGTCCTGATGGCATCGGACTCGATCTACCGCAGCGCGGCGGGCCGGGACCTCGTCCGGCGCTGGTGCGGCGAACAGCTCGACGGGTGGGACGTACCGCAGGAGCGGACCGTGGTGGGCGCAGCCGGAGCGCAGACCCATGTCGTGTCCGCCGGTACCGGCGGCCTCACCGGGCTGCGCCTGCCCCCTGGCCTGCTGGCCGCCTCCGCCGCACGGTTCCTGCGGCCCGCCCCGAGGAGCAGCGCCAGGCTCCTGCGGGCCGTGCTCGCCCCGGCCACGAGCCCAGGGAACGGCTGGTGGAGTGGATGACGCTGGTGGCCCGGCACTCCCGCTCCGGCGGGGCGCCCGGCAGGGCGGCCCTGCCGGCGAAGCCGGTGACCCGCACGGTCTTCACCGGCGAGCACGACGTGTTCCTCCCGCCGAAGCGGCTCGGCGCGGCGGTGACCCGCACGCTGGGCGTCGAACTGCGGGTGCTGCCGGGGGCCGGACACCTCGTGGTGGAGGAGGCGCCCGACCGGCCGGCCGCCCCGGTCGACGGCGGTACGCGGTGACGCCCTGACGCCGTCGCTCGACCTCGACGGGGCAGAATCGGCGGACGGTTCCGCCGCCCGGTCAGGGGGACCGGCGAGCGCTGTTCAGCCGGGCGGCCTGGCGCGTCAGGTGATCGCGCTCGGCCAGGTTGGGCGCCTTCCGGGCCGCCTCGGCGTACAGCCGCGCCGCCGTCACCACGTCGCCGTCGCGCTCGTGGAGGTACGCCGCCACCGCGGTGTGCCGGGGCAGCGTGTCGTCCAGCGCCGCGAGCGCCGCCAGTCCGGCGCGCGGCCCGTCGGCCTCACCGACGGCCACCGCGCGGTTGAGCCGTACGACGGGGCTGTCCGTCAGGAGCGCGAGCTCGTCGTACCACTCGACGATCTGCACCCAGTCGGTCTGCCCGGCCGTGGGCGCGTCGGCGTGGAGCGCCGCGATGGCCGCCTGGGCCTGGAACTCGCCCAGCCGGTCGCGGGCGAGGGCCGCCTGCAGGATCCGCACGCCCTCGGCGATCGCCCCGGTGTCCCACCGGCCGCGGTCCTGCTCGGCGAGCGGCACCAGACTGCCGTCGGGCGCGGTCCGGGTGGCGCGCCGGGCGTGGTGGATCAGCATGAGGGCGAGCAGCCCGGACACCTCGGGGTGGTCGACCCGGGCCGCGAGCTGCCGGGTGAGCCGGATGGCCTCGGCGGCGAGGTCGACGTCGCCGGAGTAGCCCTCGTTGAAGACCAGGTAGAGGACGCGCAGCACCGTCGCGACGTCGCCGGGCCGGTCGAACCGTACGCCGGATACGGTGCGCTTGGCCCGGCTGATGCGCTGCGCCATGGTCGCCTCGGGCACCAGGTAGGCCTGGGCGATCTGACGCGTGGTGAGCCCGCCGACGGCGCGCAGCGTGAGCGCCACCGCGGACGACGGCGTCAGCGACGGATGGGCGCACAGGAAGTACAGCTGGAGCGTGTCGTCCACCGCGGGCGCCGGCCCGGGCGGCGGCTCCTCGTCCAGGAGGTCCTCACGCCGACGGCGGGCGGTGTCCGACCGGGTCGCGTCGAGGAACCGGCGCCAGGCGACGGTGACCAGCCAGCCCTTCGCGTCCCGCGGAGGCTCGGCGGGCCAGGTCCGGACCGCCTCGACCAGCGCTTCCTGGACGGCGTCCTCGGCCGCCGCGAAGTCGGCTCCGCGGCGGACGAGGATCCCGAGCACGCTCGGTGTGAGGCCCCTGAGCAGGGTCTCGTCCATCGGTGGGGTCATTCCGTGATGGTGGGATGCGCGCCCAGGAACGGACGCAGTTCGAGCCACTCGTGGATCGGCTTCCCGCCCGCCCCGGGGGCGGCCGACAGCTCTCCGGCCAGTTCGAGGGCGCGCTCATAGCTGTCGACGTCGATCACCATCCAGCCGGCGATCAGGTCCTTGGTCTCCGCGAACGGGCCGTCGGTGACCGGCGGACGTCCCTCCCCGTCGTACCGGACGAAGGTCCCCTCGGGGGCGAGCGCCTGACCGTCGACGAACTCGCCGGTCTTTTCGAGACGGGCCGCGAAGTCGTTCATGTACTGGATGTGCGCCGAGATCTCCTCGGGCGTCCACCGGTCCATGGGCACGTCGTTGACCGCTGCCGGGGCGCCGCGGTAGTGCTTGAGCAGCAGGTACTTGGCCATGGTGGTTCTCCTCGGTGCTGGTGCGACCCATTGTGGTCGCGTTCACCCCTGGGACGGAGCCGGTCATGTCTTCTCGACATCCCCTCCGAGGTTTTTTTGACACGTGTGGACGAGCCCTTGGCGGGCCACCGTGTCAGGGACCCGTACGGATCTGCGCTCCCGGCGTCAGAAAGGCGTCAGCGAAGTGGCCGTGCACCCCGCTGTCGCCGCTCTCATGAAGGGTGCGAGAGGCGACAGCGGCAGGAGAGGCGGGCAGCGGTGCGAGGACGAGTGGTGGCGGGCACGTGCGGATCCCTGGGAAGCCTGACGGCATTGCACCGGGCAGCCGCCGAGGCCCGTACGCGGGACGCGGAGCTGTGGGTCGTACTGGCCTGGCAACCACCGCTCGGCGCGCCGGCCTCCCGGACCTCCGTCGGCGGAACGCCCCTGCTCGCCGACTGCCGCGACGCGGCGGCCGGGCGGCTGCGGGAGGTGCTCGGCACCGCCTTCGGACAGGGCCCGCCCGGTGTCGCACTGGCCGCGCTGACCGTCCGTGCCACCCCGGGCGCGGCCCTGGTGGACACCGTCCGCGACCCCGGTGACCTGCTCGTCGTCGGTACGGGCTCGCGCGGGCGCCTGCTGCGCGCGCTGCGCCCGTCCGTGGCGCGGTACTGCCTGGCCCGCGCCCCCTGCCCGGTTCTCGCGGTGCCGCCCAGCCCGCTCCAGGCCGACCTGGACGCCGTGCACCGGCGCATCGTGTGGCGGCGGCCGCTGGACGCCGGGGACCTGGCGGGATGAGGGCCGGGACCCGGCGGTACCTCGGCCCCGGGCCGCCGGGCCCGGGCTCCGCGCGCGCGAGGGCCCGCCGGGTCAGTCCTTGCTCGCAGACTGCCAGCTCATGCCCCAGCCGTACTCGATGTCCGCCGCCTGCTGTTTGAAGACGCCGGGCGCCGGCAGGAGGTACTTCGCCTCCCGCCGGACGATCAGCTCCCCGCCCACGTTCTCGATCAGTGCGATCGCCGCCACCGGTGACGGGACGGTGCATTCGTCCAGGCGCACCTCGATCGGCGGACCGACGGGCGGATGGAGCGTGGCGACCCCTTGGAGCCCCGCGAAACTGGTGGCCCCGGCGTAGATGACCACGAACACCAGGAGGCGCTCGATCTCGGCCGCGTGGTCGAGGTTGATCATGAGGTTCTCGCCGGCCTCGCTGGCACCGGTCCGGTCGTCGTGGTCCAGCTGGATGTACGGCGGCTGGTGGAACGAGCCGAACTGGTTGTCGATGGGGTGGACGATCCCCTTCGTCCCGTTCCGCAGCTCCCACAGGCAGGAGAGGTCGAGATCGACGTCCTCCAGCCGGACGGCGTCCTTCCCCTTCCGCATCCAGCCGCGCGGCGGCACGGCGGCGCTCCACGTGAGATTGACCCGCATGCCCCCTGAGGTGGCCCCCTGCTTGGTCAGCGACACCGCGGGGGCCGCCTTCGTCAAGGTGATCTTCGACAGCCGTACCGGCACGGGAACCGGCGGGGGTGGGGCGGGGCTCGGAACCGGGGCGGGCACCGGGACCGGGGCCGGGGCGGGATCGTCGACCGTGATCCCGAAGTCGGTGGCGAGCCCGGCCAGACCGGAGGCGTATCCCTGGCCCACCGCCCGGAACTTCCACGCACCGGCCCGCCGGTACAGCTCCCCGAGCACGAACGCGGTCTCCGTCGTGGCGTCCGTGGCGTCGAACCGCGCGGTCTCGGCGCCGCTGCGCGCGTCCAGTACGCGTACGAAGAGGCCGGACACCCGACCGAACGTGCCGTCCGTGGAAGCCGCGACCACCACGGTCCCGATCTCCTCCTCCACCCCGGACAGCGTCACCCCGATCGTCTCGAGCACGCCCGTGCCGTCCTGGCGCCGTCCCTCGTGGCGCACGGCGCCACTGGGGTGCACGGGTTGGTTGTAGAACACGAAGTCGTCGTCCGACCGCACCTTGCCCGCCGTCGTCAGCAGCAGGGCCGACACGTCCACGTCAGGCGCTCCGGGACCCCCTTGCCACCCCAGCTCCACCCGGACCGTGGCGCTCGGCACCGGTACGTTGGCACCCTTCCGCATGGACATGCGCTCCCCCTTCCGCAACGGGTCTCCCACTCCCGCAGCGTACGAGGATGTGGCCCGTTCCCCTCCCCGAAGGCGGCGATTGCCTCGGCACCGGGGGAAGTCGTGGGGTCCCGGCATGATGGGGCGGTGATCACCATTCATCTGAAGTACGAGATCGACGCCGACAAGCTCGCGGAATTCGAGGAGTACGGGCGGCGCTGGGTCCGGCTGGTCAACCGGTTCGGGGGCACCCACCACGGCTACTTCCTGCCCAGCGAGGGCGACAGCGACATCGCCTACGCCCTCTTCTCCTTCCCCGGCTTCGCCGCGTACGAGCAGTACCGCAAGGACAGCATGTCCGATCCGGAGTGCCAGGCCGCCTTCGACCTGGCCCGCGAGACCCGCTGCATCAAGCGGTACGAGCGCCGTTTCCTGCGGCCGCTCGACACCTCCGGCCACTGAGGCGTCCGGTCCGGCGTTCCCGTGTGGCGGCGGGAGTGCGCCGGACCGGACCGGCCCGCGAGGGTCAGGTCACCCTTCGCGGTCCATGACGCGGCGGGCCGCCTCGGCCTCCGCCGCGGGTGGTGACAGTTCGTCGAGCGTGTCGAGTTCGTCGTCCGAGGCCAGCTCCCGCTCCCAGGCCGCCGCGAGCCGCTCCTGCTCCTGCGGCGGTCTGCCGGCGACGGCCTCCTGCTGCTGCGGCCCCAGAGCCGCGAGGAAACGCCCGACCGCGTCCGTCGGCATGCCGTACTCCTTGTCGCCGTGGGGGAGGGCAGCGGCGATCGTGATGCCGTGCCTGGCCCAGGATGGCGAACCGCTCCGGGGCGGACGGCCCGACACGGCGGTCCGCCACCCGAATGCCGCGCCGGGACCGGTGCGCCGCGCGGCTGCGCGTCACGAGGGCGTGGCGCTCGTCGCGCGCGCCGCACGCTTCTCCTCCGGGACCGGCTCCCGCTCGCGCCCCGTGGGATGCTCCGGCCGGAGGCCGACGGCCAGGACGACCGCGCCGATCAGCGTGAACCCGGCCGTCCAGAGCGCCCCGACGTGCATGGCGTGCAGGAAGGCGCTGTCGGCGGCCGCGGCGAGCCGGGTGTCGTGCGTGGCCGCCGCCACGTGCCGGGCGAGTTCGGCCGAGACCCGCGCCGGTTCCCGTACCGGATCCGGGAGGCCGGCCAGCGAGCCGTCGATCGAACGCCGGTAGACGATCGAGGTGATCGTGCCGCCGGCCGCGATGCCCAGCACGCTGCCGGTCTGGCGCAGGGTGCTGTTGACCGCGCTGCCCGCGCCGGACCGCTCCAGGGGCAGGGAACCCAGTACCGCACCCGTGACGGGAGCGATCACCATGCCGATCGCGGTGCCCTGGACCAGCACGGCCACCGCGTACCAGGCGATCGGGGTGGTCGCCCCGAACAGGGCGAAGGAGCCCATCGCCACGGCCGCGACCGTCAGCGCGATCGAGCAGACGAGCCGGACGGAGGTCCGCCGGGCCAGCCGGACGGCGACCGGGGCGCCGACGACCACGCCGAGGGCTCCCGGGAGTGCGAGGAGCGAGGCGTCCAGCGCCGAGTAGCCGCGGACGCCCTGCAGGTAGAAGGCGAGGTAGAAGGACGCTGCCGTCATGGCCAGGAAGACGGTCATCAGGGTGAGGTTCCCGGCGGCGAAGCGGCGCTGCGCCAGCAGCCGGGGGTCGAAGCTGGGATGGGCGATCCGCAGCTCGACGACGACGAACGCGGCGATCAGCGCGATGCCGACGAGGGTGGATCCCCAGACGCGCGGCTCGGCGAAGGAGGCGTCCTGGCCGGCGCGGATCAGGCCGTACGCGAGGACGCCCAGGCCGCCGGTCGACAGCAGCAGCCCGGCCGGGTCGAGGCGGCGGACCTGCGGGCTGCGGGAGTTGGGCACGTACCGGGCGATGAAGCCGAGGCCGAGGACGACGACGGGCACGTTGACGAGGAACACCGACCCCCACCAGAACCGCGCGAGCAACACCCCGGCGAGGATCGGCCCCGCGGCGAGGCCGACGCCGGCGAAGGACGACAGCGTGCCGAAGGCGGCCGGGCGCTGCGCGGGCTCGAACGTCCAGCTGACCACCGCCATGGTGGCCGGGACGAGGAGCGCGGCGCCGGCGCCCATCACGGCGCGGGCGGCGATGAGCTGGCCGGGCGTGGTGGCGTAGGCGGCGAGGGCGGAGGCGACGCCGAAGAGGGCCATGCCCGTCAGCAGGACGTTGCGGTGGCCGAACCGGTCACCGAGCGCGCCTCCGGTGAACATCAGGCCGGCGAAGGCCAGCGTGTAGGCGCCGGTGGCCCATTGGAGCTCGCCCGGGGTGGCGCCTAACCCCCGGACGGGGTCGGAGAGCGTCTCGAAGGCGGTGGTCAGGATGGTGCCGTCGAGCCAGATGAGGAGCTGGGCGAAGACGAGGACGCCGAGGATGAGCCGCTGACGGGCCGGTGGTGGGGTGGACACCACCGGTGACATGGGTGGGGACAGGGGTGAGGACATGCGTGACTGCCTTCGGATCAGGGAGCGTTGGGTTCCGGGGGCGCGCATCGCGGAGCACGAGGCGGTGGCGCGCCGCCCAAGAATCGTCAGGTACCTGACGGTTCTCCCATCGTGGCAAACTCGTAAAGTACCTGTCAATCATGAATGCGGAGGTCGTCCGATGGGCGAGCAGAGTCACCGTCGTGTGCTGAGCTTCGTGGTGCGCCACGCCTGGCTCAGCATGCGGGCGGCGATCGGGGTCGAGCTGGAGGAATTCGGGCTCACCGTGCCGCAGTTCGCGACCTTGATGATCGTGGGGCAGTCCCCGGGCATCTCGGTGGCCCAGCTGGCCCGCCTGGTCGGGAGCTCCCGCCAGGCCGCCAACGAGATGCTCGCGGCGCTGGAACGCGACGGCCTGATCCTCCGGGCCCCGCACGCCACCGACCGCAGGACCCACCAGTTGAGCCTCACGGAGCTCGGACACGCGCGCTACGAGGAGGCGCTCCCGGCCGTCCAGCGGCGCGAGGCCGAACTGGAGGAGGGGCTGACGCCGGAGCAGTGCGAGGCGGCGTTCGCCTGGATGTCGGCCATGTCGAACGCCCGGCAGGGGGCCGTGAGGAACTGACCCGGCCCCTCGGCCCCCGACCGCCGACCCCCGACCCCGGACCGCCTGGCCGCCGGGGCGGGGGCGCGGCTCGGCGAGGGGTCGGGGCTCGGCAGGGGTGTCGATCGGCTCAGGGCGTGGACTTCCAGCCCTGCCCGTGGAGCCGCTCGAACCCGTCCAGGAGGAGGTCCAGCGCGAACTCGAACTCGAACTGGTCGTCGCACCCCTGCCCGACGACCGACCGCCGGTCGTGCGCCACCGCCCGCGCCAGTTCGGTGACGTGGGGATACCGCCGGGCCATCACCTCGTACGCGGCGGCCTGCGCCCGCTCGTCCTGCGGTGCGGTGTCCGCCGGGTCGTCGAACAGCTCCTCGGTGAAGCCCAGCACCCGGCTGCCGAGGGCGTGCATCGCGTGGTGGGTGAGGTCGGTCGAGAAGCCGCCGGCCCGGAAGGTTCCGATCACCGAGTCGAGGTAGGCGAGCACCGCCGGCGTCGGGCTGGTGCGCGACCGGATGACCTGAGCCGCCCAGGTGTGCGCGAGGAGGGCGCCGCGCGCCCCGAGGATCCGCCCGCGGACCGCGCTCTTCCAGTCGGAACCGGGCACTTGGCCCGCGATGCCCGCGACGACGACTTCCACCATGCCGTCCAGGAGCTCCTCCTTGTTGGCGACGTGCTTGTACAGCGCCATCGGCACGACGCCCAGCTCCTGGGCCAATTTGCGCATGCTCAGCGCCTCGATCCCGGCGTCGTCGGCGAAGGCTACGGCGGCGCGCAGCACCCGGTCCCGGCTCAGGGGGGTCCGGCGTGGTTCCTGCGGCTGCTGGGGCATGGGGGCTTCTCCCTCGATCCGGTCCCGGGGTGGTGCGGGCGGCGTCCGTCCCGCCTTGACGAGTGTACGGCGTACACCTAGGGTGAGCGCCAAGCGTCAGGTGTACGCCGTACACCAATGAGGGAGGGGCTGTTCCGTATGGGATCGACCAGGAGGACCGCGATCGTCGCGGGTGTGCTGTTCCTCGTCACCGAGGTCGCCGCGATCGGCGGGCTCGCGCTCTACCGTCCCGTTCTGCACGACACCGGCTACGTCCTCGGATCGGGCGCCGACACCCAGGTGTTCCTGGGGGCGCTGTGCGAGTTCGTGCTCGCGCTGGCCGTCACGGGCACGGGGGCCGCGCTGTACCCGGTCCTGCGGAAGCGCAACGAAGGGGCGGCCATCGGCTACGTCTGCGGGCGCCTGCTGGAGGCCGCCGTCATCGTCGTCGGCATCATCAACGTGCTGTCGGTGGTGACGCTGAGGAGGCAGGCGGAGGGTGCGGCGAGCGCCGACGGATCGTCCCTGGTCACGGCCGGGCAGGCCCTGGTGGCCTTCCACGACTGGACGTTCCTGTTCGGGCCGAACTTCGTCCTCGGGGCCAACACCCTGGTGCTGGCCGGTCTGATGTACACCTCGCGGCTCATACCGCGGTGGATCGCCGTTCTGGGCCTGGTCGGCGGGACGATGATCTGCGCCTCGGCGACCGCCGTGCTGTTCGGTGTCTACGAGCAGGTCTCGGCGGCGGGGTCGCTCGCGGCGCTTCCCGTGTTCGCCTGGGAGGTGACGCTGGCCGTCCGGCTGCTCGCCAAGGGCTTCGACGCGGGAGCCGACGCCGCGTGACGGTACGCGTCGGCTCCCGCCCGTCGCCGTCCCTCACGGCATCCGGTCCACGTTCCACATCGGCAGGCCCCGGAAGAACTCCACGGCCTCCGCACGCCAGTACGGTTCCCAGGACGCGGCCTCGGCGGCGGCGGCCTCCGCGTGCCGCCGGATCTCCGCCTTGAGCCGCCGGTCCACGCCGGCGGCGCGG
This sequence comes from Streptomyces nojiriensis, assembly GCF_017639205.1. Taxonomy (NCBI): domain Bacteria; kingdom Bacillati; phylum Actinomycetota; class Actinomycetes; order Kitasatosporales; family Streptomycetaceae; genus Streptomyces; species Streptomyces nojiriensis. The sequence goes on from NZ_CP071139.1 coordinate 8,286,459, forward strand.
GCGATCTCCCTGATCCGGCCCAGGGTTTCGTCCGGGCAGCCGGGATCACCGAGCGCGGCTTCGACGAGGGCCGCGTCGGCCCCGGTCGCGGCGGCCAGGACCGCGCGGACGGCGTAGGTGCGGCGGCCCGAGCGGATGTCGGCCCCGGTGGACTTCACCTCGGCCGCCGGGTCGTCGCCGGACGGGCCGAACAGGTCGATGAAGTCGTCGCGCATCTGCTCGGAAATGCCCACCAGCCGCGAGTACCGGTGCAGTCGGGCGCGGTGCGGCGCCGGATCCCCGCCCGCGGCCAGCAGGCCCATCGTCAGCGGCGCGAGGATCGAGTACCGCGCGCTCTTGAAGTCGGTGACGGTGTGCAGGAACTCCTCGTCGGGCAGGGTGTGGGAGTCCCGCTCCAGGTCGGCGATCTGCCCGGCCACGGTCTCCGCCGCGGTGCGCGTGTGCACGCCGAGCAGGGCCTGGCGGAGCTCGGCGGGAACCTCGGCCTCCAGCAGTACCTGGGTGGACAGGAACGCGGCGAGGTCCCCGGCGAGCATCGCGAGCCCGAGGGCGGTGGCGTCCTGGCCGGGGAACTCCCGGCGGTAGGCGTAGTACGTCGACGGGCCGCCGCGGCGCAGGGGCGCGTCGTCGATGATGTCGTCGTGGACGAGGCCGTGCGTCTGGAGCAGTTCGATGCTCAGCGCGGCCTCGGCGAGCCCCGGTATCTCGTCGGTGGTGACCAGCCGGGCCGCCTCGTACAGCAGGACGACCCGCAGCCGCTTGCCGCCGCGCATCGAGAACTCCCGCAGGAGCTCCAGGCAGCGGGGGACGTACCGGCTGGGCGCCGGGACGTCGAAACGCCCGCCGAGGCTGTCGAAGTACTGCTCGAACCGGGCGTCGAAGCGGATCCGGTGACCGGCGACGCGTTCCAGGGTGGTGGCCGTGACGTTGACGTGCATGAAGATCAGTATCGATCACGGCCCCGCCCGCCCGAACGGGTTCAGCCGCCTGAGGGTGCGGCGGAGAGGCAGGCCCGCAGTTCGGCTTCGCCGGCGTTTCCGCCCGTGCACATGATCGCCACCCGCTGCCCGGCAAGGCCGTCGCGTGCGGCGAGGAGCCCGGCCAGCGATGCGGCGGCCGCCGCCTCGGCCACCGTTCGGGCATCACGCATGAGCAGCCACTGGGCCCACCGGATGTCGTCGTCGCCGACCAGCCGGAAGTCCGCGAGGTGCTCGCGGATCAGACGCTGGGTCAGCTCGAAGCCCGACCCGGTGGCCAGACCCTCCGCCGTCGTGGTGTTCGGACGCTCCACGCAGCGGCCCGAGCGCCAGGAGTCGTGCGCGGCGGGCGAGTGGCGGGACTGCACCGCGATGACGCGGCAGCGCGGACTGATCGCCGCCGCCACCAGGCACGCGGCGGCCGCGCCGCTGCCACCACCGACCGGCACGACGATCGCGTCGAGCTCCGGTTCCTGCTCGAAGACCTCCAGGTACGCGGTGGCCACGCCAGCGATCAGGTCCGGTTCGTTCGCCGCGCTGACCAAGCGCATCCCGCGCCGGGGTGCGAGCTGCTCGGCGTGGCGGCGGGCCTCCTCGAAGTCCGCCCCGTATTCGACCAGTTCGGCGCCGAGGCGCCGCACGGCCGCGGCCTTCAGCGGATTCGGGTTCTGCGGCATGACGATGGTGCAGGGGACGTGGAAGAGGGCCGCGGCATAGGCGAGGGACTGCGCGTGGTTGCCGGTGGAGTACGACAGGACACCCCGTGCACGCTCGGCCGGGTCCATCGCGGCCAGCAGGGTGACGCCCCCTCGGACCTTGAGGGCGCCGGTCGGCTGCAGGTTCTCGTGCTTGACCAGCACACGGACCCCGGCGCCGACGGAGGCGTCGAGGGCGGGATGGGAGAGCAGCGGGGTCGGGGACAGGTGCGCGCTCTGCAGACGACGCGCGCGAAGGACGTCGGAGATCGTCGGTGTGGGCATGCCCTCATGCTGCGCAGGAGCCAATCCATAGGACAAATGTCAGTTTCCGATGAATTCATCGATACCATCGATGAATGTTCGACGAGAACCGACTCCGGGTGTTCGCCGCCATCGCACGTGAGGGTTCGGTGACGGCTGCCGCCGCGGCGCTGCACTACGCGCAGCCGTCGGTCAGCCACCACCTCGCCAGACTCGAAGCCGAAGCCGGTGTGCCGCTCGTTCAGCGGGCAGGCCGCGGCATCCGGCTGACCGAGGCCGGCCGACTGCTCGCCGATCGCGCGGAGGAGATCCTCGGCCGGATCGATTCGGCCCGGACCGAACTCGCCGCCCACGCCGGGCTCAGCGCCGGACGGGTGCGCCTCGCGGCGTTCCCGTCCGCGCTCGCCACGCTCGTACCCGCGGTGGCCGCCGCCTTCGGCGCCGAACACCCGGACATCGAACTGGCTCTGACCGAAGCGGAGCCTCCCGAGGCCCTGGCGGCCCTGCGGCGCGGCGAGGCCGACGTCGCCTTCACCTTCCACCACGGTGACAGCCCACCCGGTGGTCGCGAGGGCCACACCGTGACGTCGATCCTGCACGAGCCGGTCTACATCGTCAGCCGGGCCGGCGCCTCGTGGCCCGGTCCGCGCACCGACCTCGAGACCTACCGCGGACAGCGGTGGATCGCCGGCTGCGAGCGGTGCCGCACACACCTCCTGTCGGCGTGCGGAAAGCGCGGCTTCACTCCTGCCATCGCCTTCGAGACCGACGACTACGTCGCGGCCCAGGCCCTCGTGGCCGCCGGCCTCGGCGTCAGCACGCTGCCGGGCCTCGCCCTGCGCGCCCATCTCCACCCCGGCGTGCGGATCGACCGCCTACCGGGCGACCACCGCGTCGTCGACGCCGTCGCCTACGGCGCACCACCGCTCCCGGCCCCGATCGAAGCCTTCCTGAAGGTGGTCAAGGAGACCGCCGTCGAGCCCGTGCAATGGCCCTGACGGGCCTGACCTGTGCGAACGGCGTCCGCGAGGACCTTCCGCCCACGGCCTCAGTCCCACCAGAACGTCCAGTGGGCATTCCCCAGCAGAGCCTGCTCCGCGTAGAGCAGGATGCTCTCGTACCCCTGCAAGACGTTGTCCGGGCAGAACGCGAAGTGTTCCGCGGCGACCGCGAGGGCTTCATCCGGTGACTGCGGTGGAACCGCCACGGACACGTCCAGCCGCGCGTGCGACAGAGCGACCACCCGGGCTCCGAAGCGATCCTCCCAGGAACGAAGAACGGCACACAGTCGCGCCACGTCGCTTTCGTAGTGGACCGGCCCCGACCAGCCGATCGCCGCAGGGAGGTCCGCGGACCGGCCCACCGGGACCAGCGCGAGCCGAGGGCTTTCGAGCCAGGGCCCGATCAATCCGTCGGCGACGTCCCCCGCAGTCGCGTCCGGATCCGCCGGCGCCCCTCCCGCCGACGCAAGTCCGGGCCAGCGACGGGTGAACGGGGCGATGGCCTCGGCAGCGTCCTCTTCATCCTGATCCTCCTCGGCGTCCGATACCGCCGACTCCCAAAGGTCCCGGAGAACGTCCTCGGCATGGTGATCGCCCGGGTCCGACACCATGCCGGGATCCAGCCCGCCGCCCCACCACTCCCCGATGCCTGACTCGTCCTGGAGGAGGACGGGCCTCAGTCCCACCGCATCCCCGACCGGCTGGCAGCGAGCCCAGGCACCGGGCATCGCGGCCCCGTCGGCCATCCAGAGCAACGGCTCGCGCCAAGGACCGTCGCCGGTCTCGCTCACCAGCGAGCCCGCCGGCAGGCTGAGGCCCAGCGTTCCGCCCGTCGGGTCGGCCGACAGCGCCACCAGCGGCTTGGAATGTGTCGTCATGCGTGGGAAGGTAACGGCCCCCACCGACAACGCAGGGTCAGCCCACCGCGTGACCGCCCCCGGGCGCGATCCGACCACTCCGTGGCCACGGAAACCGAGGTGGGAGAGCTGTTGCACCAGCGCGGCTGACGCACGGCATTCACGGTCGCTGAAAGCGTGAACGCGTGGGCGCCCGGCCCCGATCTGTGGTGGTGGCGCCCCACCCCCGCATCCTCACGGGAGACCTCGGGCGTTCACTCCGCTCGGCCGGCGCCGTCGGCACCGACCTGGAGACGCGAGGGTAAATGCGTCGACAGCGCGCCTCGGTACCCGGCAAAGTGGCCGCCCGTGACGAGCAGTGAGCTGTGGACCCGTGCGACCGCCGACCGCTACGACGCCGAGGAGTCCGAGACGTCCTCGGCCGCCTTCCTCGGACCGACTCTCGACTTCCTCGCCGAGCTCGCGGGAGACGGCCGGGCACTGGAGTTCGCCATCGGGACCGGACGGGTGGGCGTTCCGCTCCGGGAACGCGGCGTGCCGGTCGTGGGCATCGAACTGTCCGAGCACATGGCGGCGGTGCTGCGGCGCAAGACCGACGAGGACACGCTCCCGGTGGTCATCGGTGACATGGCCACCACCGTCGTTCCCGGCGAGTTCACCCTGGTCTATCTCGTCTACAACACCATCACGAACCTGCTCACGCAGGACGAGCAGGTCGAGTGCTTCCGCAACGCCGCACGTCATCTGGAGCCCGGCGGCCGATTCGTCATCGAACTGGGCGTGCCGCCGCTGCGGTTCCTGCCGCCCGGCCAGGTCGCGGTGCCGTTCGACGTCTCCGAGCAGCATCTCGGCTTCGACACCTTCGACCTCGTCGAGCAGATCCTCGTCTCGCACCACTTCACCCGCGACGGCGACGGCGGCCGCTACCGCCGCGACAACTCCCGGCACCGCTATGCCTGGCCGGCAGAGCTCGACCTGATGGCACGGCTGGCCGGGCTCGAGAGGGAACGCCGCGTCGCGGACTGGGACGGTTCGCCGTTCACCCAGGACTCCGCGAAGCACATCTCGGTGTGGCGCAAGCCAACCTGAGGCCGGCCACCGGACCGTCGATCGTCCCCTGCTGGTGGCGCTCCTGGACTCGGCGGCCGCGTTCACCGGGAGCCCTGGGATCTCAGGGCTCCCGCGTGAGCGGCTGTGCGTGGCGTCAGCGTGCGAACTTTTCGATGGCCGCCGGGGTGACGGGGGTGAAGAAGTTGACGAGGTTGCCGTCGGGGTCGCGGAACAGCAGCGACCGGTTGCCCCAGGGCATCGTGGTGGGCTCGGTGACGAAGTCGGTGACGAAGCCGGTCAGGTTCTGGTGAACGCGGTCCACGTCGTCGACGAGGAACTCGGTGATCACGCTGTGGTTGTCCGCCGGGCGGGCAGAGTCCGGGGCGAACAGCGGGACGGTGCGGGTGCCGGCGATCGCGAGGGTGGCGCCCGCGGTCCGGAGTTCGGCGAAGTCCTCTGTGGCCCACGTCGCCCGCGCCCCTGTGGCTCGCTCGTAGAAGTCGACGAGGCGTGCGACGTCGCCGGTGATGATGCGGATCGAGACGAAGTCCATGGGAATCTCCTTGGCTGTGCTGGAGGCTTGCTCGTCGCAGGCTAGGAGAAATAGTGGACAGAATCGGTCCTGTATTCGCGTTAGGCTGCCGACATGCCTCGACCAACCGGCCGCGTGCTGACACTCCTGGAGCTGCTGCAGTCGGGCGGCACCCGGACGGTGGCCGAACTCGCCGACCGGCTCGGCGTCGAAGGGCGCACCGTGCGCCGGTACGTGGACCAACTGATCGACCTCAACGTGCCCGTGGAATCGGTGCGCGGCCGCTACGGCGGGTACCGGCTGGCTCCCGGGTACCGGTTGCCTCCGCTCATGCTCAGCGACGACGAGGCGCTGGCCGTGGCGCTCGGCCTGGTCGCGGGCCGCCGCGCAGGGTTGACGACGGCGGAGCGCACGGCAAGCGAGACGGCGTCGGCGAAGATCCGGCGGGTGCTGCCCAAGCACATCGCCCGTCGGCTCGACACACTCCTGGAAGCTCTCGCCTTCACGGATCAGCCCGGCGAGTTCGACACCCCGGACGCCGGGGTCCTGCTCACGATCGCCGATGCGGTGCGCCACTGCCGACCGGTCTCGATCCGCTACACCGACCGTGACGGACGGCGCAGCGAACGCACGCTGCACGCGTACGGGATCGTCGCGCATGCGGGCCGGTGGTACGTCACCGGCAAGGACGCCCGGATCGGCAAGGACCGAACCTTCCGGCTCGATCGCATCGCGGACGCGCGGACCCTGCCCGGCTCATTCGAAGCGCCAGTGGGTCCCGGTCCGGAACAGCGCGTGTTGTCAGGGTTCGCCACGGCCGAGTACCAGCATGAGGTGACCTTGCGGATCCACGGGACGGTTGAGCAGATCCGCGCCCGCCTTCCGGCCAGCGTCGCGAGCCTGGAGGAGCACGAGTCCGCGGCCGGCGAGGACCGCGCGACCGAGCGCTGGCTGCGCGTCGAGCTGCGGGCGGAGCGGCTCGACTGGCTCCCCCCGGTACTCGCCTCACTCGACCGGCCGTTCGTCATCGAGCGCCCCGATGAACTCCGCGACCTCGTCATCGCGCTCGCCGACCGCCTCACGTCCTACGCCGCCGATCCTGACCGCGAGAAACCAATGTCATGAGACGGCACACCTGATCATCTCGTGGCCGCCCCAGACATCGCTCCAACAGGTCCGCTTGTCCGTCTCCGCCGCCGGCACCCTCATGTGGCTCGACACGTGATCGACAAGACGCTGCCTAGATGTTGCAGCCGGGTCCGTTGGTGGGGTTGGTGCAGGTGTTCTGGCCGGGTCCGCCGTTGTTGGTGTTGGTCCCGGTGTTGCCGTTGAGCGTGTCGTTTCCGTTGTTGCCGCTGATGGCGTCGTTTCCGTTGCCGCCGAGGAGGGTGTCGTCGTTGTCGTTGCCGTTGATCACGTCGTTGCCGTCAGCGCCCTCGATGCGGTCGTCGCCGGTTCCGCCGGTGAGCATGTCGTCTCCGGTTCCGCCGCAGATGAGGTCGTTGCCGCCCGCTCCGTTGACGATGTCATTCCCACCGAGGCTGAAGATCACATCATTGCCGTTGGTTCCGGTGATGATGTCGCTACCGCTGGTTCCGGTGATCGTCGCAGTCGCGTTTGCGCAGATGAGCGGGTTGACGGTCTGGGTGAGTGGGGTGCTGGTGGAGGCGGTGTGCGTGGTGTCGCCGCCGTAGACGGCGGTGATGGTGTGCGACCCGACGGTCAGGGTGCTGGTGGTGTACGTGGCGATGCCTGCCCCGTTGAGGGTGCCGGTCCCGATGGTGGTGGTGCCGTCCTTGAACGCCACGGTGCCGGTGGGGGTGACCGCGCCGTCCGTGACGGTGGCGGTGAACGTTACGTTCTGGCCGATGGTGGAGGGGTTGGGGCTGGAGGCGAGTGCGGTGGTGGTGGCGGGAACGGTGTAGCGGATGATGATCTGCGCGTCCGTCGTTGCCACGGCGACGCTCGGGCTGGTGGCCTGGGGGATGACGAAGGTGGAGCCCGCCCCGCCCCCACCACCTCCGGCGAAGGCGGCGCCGAGGCTCCCCGCACCGCCGCCACCTCCGCCGGCCAGACCTCCCCCTCCTCCGCCGCCGGTTCCGCTTCGGCAATCCCCTGGGGCAGAAGTTGCGTTGCCTCCGCTCCCGCCCGTGCCCGCCACGCCGGGTTCCCCGCCTGCGATGGCGGTGCATGCCGTGTCTCCCGCGGCGCCGCCTTGACCGGGCACCGTCACGAGACCGCCCTGGCCCCCGCCACCGCCCGCAGCAAGCCCGTTGCTGCTGCCACTGGCACCCGCAGCTCCATTCTGCGCCGCACTTCCTCCGGAACCGCCCAATGCGGCAAGGCTGCCGCTTCCTCCGCCTCCGCCACCGCCACCGGCAATGATGAGAGCCTCCGTGCCGCGGTAGATGTCTGAAGCGCCGCCTCCTCCACCACCACGGCGGGTCCCGTTGGCGGCGGTCCCTGAGGCTCCGCCGCCGTTGAACCCGCCGGCAGCCGGTTCCGGGACGTTGTCACATCTCGTCCCTCCAGTGCCACCCACTCGGAGAGTGAGGGTTTCTCCAGGAGTGGCGGCCAGTGAGCCCGAGGCTGTGGCACCACGACCGCCCGGAACCGTGCCCTGGATGCTGCAGCTGTTTCCGCCGGTGCCTCCTACGGCCGTGACGTCCAGGGTGGTGATGCCCGCCGGGACGGTGAAGGTGTCGGGGCTGCCGGTGTAGGGGTAGGCGCACGCAACGGTATTGCCGGTGGTGGTGCAGGTGGGTGCGGCGTGGGCGGCGGTGGCGAGCCCGGGGATGAGGGCGAGGGAGCCGGTGAGAGTGATGGCGGCCATCAGGATGGGGAGGGCACACCGTCTGGAGGAGTCCGGGACGGATGCGACGGGGGTGGCTGCGTGACTGTTGCGGGGCACTGACGGGTCCTTTGCCGAGCCTGGGGGGTGGCTACCCGGCGTCGGGGCCGGGAGCGGTGACCGTGTCTGCCCCGTGCTCCTACGCAGGAGGGGGCCCAGCGGGCCAGCCCGCGTGCATCATCGCGCCGCGCCGGGTGGAGGGGACCTGCGCCACGCACCTTGTCACCGTGATGGTTCAGCAGGTTCAGGACCCCTGTTCCAGGTCACGGGTGCTGATCGGCGGCAGCGGCGCGTTGCGCTCGGGTGCCCGTCACGCGCCTGTGACAGTCGGCGGACAGCCTCATGAAGATCCGCGGCCAGGCTCTTAGCGAGAGGGCAAAAGGGATATTTCACCTCTGGTCCTCTGGAACCTCCCCCTCGCCGCCTTTCATTGGAGTCGTTCTCATGATCCGCACGTCCCGGAAGCGTTTCGCGATGTTCACCGTCCCTGCCGCGCTCGTCACGGGAGGCGCGCTGGTTTCCGCCGGCGCATTCGCCGCCCGGGCCGCTCCGCACGCCGCCGAGGTGCACACGAAGAGTGCTCACGTGAGCGCGGTCGGCAAGAACGATCCGGGCGGCGGGAAGGACAGGTCCAAGGGCGGGAAGAACGGCAAGCCCCGGGACGTGGAGAACATGCCGGGCTGCAAGTTCTTCCAGGGCAAGGTGTACTGCGAGCACAAGCCCGACACCCCGAAGCCCGCTCCGGCCCCGGATCCGGGTGCGGTGGGCCGGGAGAACCCGGACGGGGTTCCGGCCCCCGGCGTGGGCGGGTTCGGCACCGAGCTGAAGCCCTGACGCTCAAGGCTCGCACAGGCGGACGGCGAGGGCGGCGATGTCGTCGTCGAGACGCCCCTTGCTGTGCCTGAGGAGGTCGCGGTGCAGAGCCGTGAGCAGTTCGTCGGGCGGCGTCGGGGGCTGCCGGCGCATCCAGGCCGCCAGCGGGAAGAACTCGCCGTCGCGGGCGCGGGCCTCGGCGATCCCGTCGGTATAGAGGAGCAGCAGATCGTCGGGGGCGAAGTCGAAGGTGTCGACGCTGTAGTGGTCGCCGATCAGCTCCGCGAGGCTGAGCAAGGGAGACGGGTTGGCGGACTCGAGGGTGAGGACCTTCCCGTCGTTCAGGAGCAGCGGCGGGGGGTGTCCGCAGTTGAGGATGTCGATACGTCTGCCCCCGTGCGGGATCTGGACGAGAAGGGCGGTGGCGAAGCGCTCCAACGGCCCCTCGGGTGGAAAGGCGCCGTTGTAACGGGTGCTGCTGGCGTCCATGCGGCGGGCGACGTCGACCAGGTCGGGCTCCCCGTACGCGGCTTCCCGGAAGGCGTTCACGATCGCCGCGGCCGCCCCCACCGCCGGCAGGCCCTTGCCCCGCACGTCGCCGATGAGCAGCCTGACCCCGAAGGGCGTGTCGACCACCTCGTAGAAGTCCCCGCCGATGCGGGCCTCGGCCGCGGCGGCGAGGTACAGCGACTCGATCTCGATGCCGCCGAAGCGGCGGGGCAGCGGGCTGAGTACCACCTGCTGCGCCGCGTCGGCGACGAGCCGCACCTGGAAGAGGGTGCGTTCCCGCTGGAGCCGGACATGGCTTCCGTACGCGGCGGCCACGGTGACGGCGATGATCCCCGCGGCCGTCCACCACGTCCCCAGGTCGGGGAAGACGAAGCTGAGGCCGATCATCAGAATGAGGCAGACCGTCCCGAGCAGGACGGTGGGCAGCACCGGCCACATGGCGGCGGCAAGGGCCGGCGCCGCGGGCAGGAGACGGCTGAAGGCCATTTCCGGCGGAGTGTTGTACGCCAGGCTGGCGATGACGACGGTCAGGATGACCGGCGACAGCCGCACAAGTCTCCCCGGGCCAGGGCGCCTGCGTAGCCGCGGCCGTCCAGACTCGATCACACTTCACAGGATATCTACGTAATCGGGTCATAGCGCTCTGGCGGCCGCTGCCCGCGGTCCTTCTTGCGGACAGGATCTGTCCGCAAGGGGGTGCACTCGCGGTGTGTCGGAGCGCCCCTTCCCCGAGGTGGGGCGTCTCCCGGGACGGGTGCGGGCGGCCCACGCCGTGTGCCGGCTCCGAGGTGCGGCGGATGCCGCTGCCGGGCGCGGTACGGGGCCGCGTCCGGCCGATCCGCACCTGCCGGCGGCCGTCCCGCACGGCCGGGACCTCGCCATCGCCACCGGCCGGGACCGCGCCCGCGACCCGGACGCCGTAGAGCCGGCCCGGCCCGTTTACGCGGGGACCCGGATGCCGCTCCGTGTTACTCCAGTGGGCTGACGTGCCGGATCTGAAGTGCCACGATGATCCGTGCTTCAACAGTGTGCCGGACGGGACGCGGTGAGTGCGGTGACAGCGTGTCCCGGAGGCAGCCCTACCCCACGAAAGGGCGGACACCCCATGTACGTCACCCCCCTCTTATCGTTTTTGGACAGCGACCAGGGATCGGCCGCGGACGACCCCATACGTCTCTACTACAGCCGCAAGACGCAAGAGATCCTGCACAAGTACGGTCCGGGCCCCCGTGTCCACTTCCACGTGGGCCTCTACCCGGACGGCCCGCCGGACAGCACCGCCCCCCAGCACGTGCTGCAGCAGCGCCTGTTCGACGCGCAGGAGCGGATCGTCGAGCACGCGGCCCGGTCGTGGGGCGCGTACGAGGCACCTCCCCGGCGCCTGCTGGACATCGGCTGCGGCCTGGGCGGGACGTCGCTCTACTGGGCGCAGGAGCACGGAGCATCGGTCACCGGCCTCACCGTCGCGGCGGAACACATCCCGATCGTCCGGCACTTCGCCCGGCACGCCGGGGTGGGGGAGCGGGTGAAGCCCGTACTGGCGGATGTGCACGACCTGGACGAGACCGGCGCGTACGACGCCGTCTACGCCAACGAGAGCAGCGGCTACACCGACCGGACCCGGCTCTTCCGCGTCGTCGCCCAAGCGCTGGAGCCGGGCGGATGGTTCGGGATCCAGGAGCATTTCGCCGGCCGCTCCGCATGGCGCGAGTTCATCGACGGCTACTACAGAACGCGACTGGGACGGAGAGAGGAATACCTCGCCGCGGCCGAGGCGGCCGGCTTTCAGCTCGTGGACGAGGAGGACGTGACGGACTCGGTGGCGGAGTTCTGGGTGCAGTCCATGGCGTGGAACACCGCCGAGCTCGACCGGCTCCGCGCGGGCGCGGATGCCGGGCCCGGCGCCTGGACCGGCGAACGGCTCGAACAGTCGACGCTCGCGCACAGCAGGTTCTTCCGGCTCTGGCGGGACCACGCGGTGCAGACGCGGCTGCTGCGCTTCCGGCTCGGGGGCCGCCGATGACGGCGTCACCGGCACCGGCACCGGCACCCGCACCCCGCCCCTCGCGCCTCGGTACGCGCCTGCCGTCCTTCTACTGCCCCCTGGAGCGCGACCTCGTCCATCCCGAGGCGAAGCAGGTGGAGGCCCTGGCGGTCGAGTGGCTGGACGCCTTCGGCGTCTATCCCGATCCGGTCGAGCGCGCATGGGGTCTCGCCACCCACAGCGCCGACTTCTCCTGCCGCATCATCCCCGACGGGGACGTGGACGCCCTCCTGCTCTTCACCCAGTGGAACTACTGGGCCAACGCCGTCGACGACTGGCAGGATTCGGGTTCCGATGAGGTGGGGACGGGTGCCGTCGTCGAACACGGCGTACGTCTGCTGCGCACCATCGAGGACCCGGGGGCCGCGGTGCTGCCCGACGGACCCATGACCCGTGCGCTGCTGGACCTCGTGCGCCGCACCCACGCGATGCTCACGCCCTACGAGCTGCGCAGGTTCGTCGAGGGGACGCGCGACTGGCTGCTCGGAGCGGCCTGGCGGGCCGCCCGGGCCGAGGCCGGGATCATGCCGGGACTGAACGACTTCGTCGCCATGGGGCCGCTGGCGAACGGCACGCGCTTCTCGCTGACCTGGTCCGACGTCGCACGCGGGGACCGGCTGCCGACGGAGGTGCTCTGCTCCCGCGCCCTGACGGTGCTGACGGATGCGGCGGGATTCGTCGTCAGCGCGGACAACGACCTGTTCTCCTACGACAAGGACGACCACCTGGAGCCCAGGGAGGTGAATCTCGTCAATGTCCTCGCCCAGCAGGAGAACTGCTCGCCCGCCGAGGCCGTGCCGCTCGCGGTGGCCCTGCGCGACCGGGTGCTGGTCCTCTTCATGACACTGAGGGCGCGGGCGGAGGCCGGCGCGAACGCGGAACTGCGCCGTCACCTGGCGGCGTTGGGCCACTACGTGGCCGGGTCCATCGCCTGGCAGAGCCGGGCACCCCGGTACGCGAGCCCGCGCAACCGGCACGAACTGCCGCTGCCGGACGCCCGGTTCGCGATCCGGTTCGCAGAGGACCCCAGTTTCGCCGGGACCGAGCCGCCGGACGTGCCGGCCCTCGCTTCCTGGTGGCGGCGGGTACACGACTGAGCGGCACCGAGGGCCCCGGCCGGTGTGGTCGGGGCCCTCGGTACGGAAGCCGTCAGCCGTCAGCCGTCAGCCGTCAGCCGTCAGCCGTCAGCCGTCAGCCGTCAGCCGTCAGCCGTCGGTCATCGGCCGAGGCCGAGCAGCCGCCGCCACCAGCTGACGGAGCGGTGGCGGCCCGCGACCGCGGGCGCTGCCGCCGGCTGCGGCGGGACGACCGCATGGACCGGGTGCCCGGCCGGCTGCTCGGCCTCGGGCCGCGCGGTCGCCACGGGGCGCGGGGCGAACCGTACCGGCAGGGACAGCAGATGGCGTGACATGAGGGTGCCGCGCCACTGCAGCTCGCTCGCGTCGACCGCCAGCTGGAGGTCGGGCAACCGGTCCAGCAGGACCTCGATGCCGGTGTCCGCGATGGCGCGGCCGATGTCCTGGCCCGGGCACTCGTGCGGACCGCTGCTGAAGGCCAGGTGGGAGCGGTTGCCGTGGACGGAGGCCGAGGGATCCGGCCGGATCTGCGGGTCGGCGTTGCCCGCGGCCAGCCCCAGCAGGATCATGTCGCCGGCCTTCACCTGCCGACCGCCGAGCAGGGTGTCACCGGTGGCCCAGCGCCCGATGATCGTGTTGATCGGCGGGTCGTCCCAGAGGACCTGCTCCAGGGCGTCGGGCAGCGTCATATGGCCTCCGGAGAGGCTGGCCCGGAAGCGCGGGTCGGTCAGCACGGTCCGCAGCGTGTTGGCGATCAGGTTGGCGGTGGTCTCGTAGGCCGCGATCAGCACGACGCGCAGGTGCATCAGCACCTCGGTGTCGCTCAGGTTCGCGGGATGCTCGAGCAGCCAGGAGGCGAGGTCGCGCACGGGCCTGGCCTTGCGCTCCACGACCAGGTGCTCCAGCGTGGCGGTGACGTAGCGGTCGCTCTGCAGGGCCGTCTCGGTCCCCTGGAGCATGTCGCGGGCCGCGTTGACCAGCAGGGGACCGTGTTCGTCGGGCGCCCCGATGAGCTGTGTCATGACCAGCATCGGGAGCTGGTCGGAGAAGGCGGACACCAGGTCGGCGTACCCCTCACCCGCGATCTGGTCGACGAGTTGATTGGCGAACCGCGTCACGTAGCGGCGGATGCCGCGCTTGTCGAAGCGCTCCAGGGACTCCACCACGGCCGAGCGCAGCCGCTCGTGCACGGGCCCGTCGGTGAAGTTGCACACCGGCACCCAGGAGACCATGGGGCCGAGCGGGGTGTCGGCCGGGACCCGGCCCTCCTTCATGTCGCGCCACCCCCGCGGGTCGCGGGCGAAGCGCGAGGACGTGCGCGCCACGTCCAGGTTCTCCCGGTGGCCGAGGACCAGCCAGGCCGGGAGGTCCCCGCTCACCAGGACGGGGGCCACCGCCCCGTGTTCGGCGCGCAGCTTCTCGTACAACGCAAGGGGATCGGCCTGGGCCTCGGCTCCGTGGAGGCGGTACAGGCCGCCGGCCGTCGCCGCCGCCGCGTGGGCGGGGCACTCGGGCGGTGGGGTGGGGCTGGCGTTGGTGGGGCCGGCGTTCACATTGCCTCCTGGGTGGCTGCCTGGGCGTGCAGGTAGCGCATGAGGGTCAGCAGGACATCGCGGGACGAGTCCCGCCGTCTGGCATCGCAGACGAGGATCGGGACCGCGGGCGGCAGGTCGAGGGCTTGGCGCAGCTCCTCCACCGGATGCTCGGGGGCGCCGGGGAAGGAGTTGACGGCCACGACGAACGGGACGCCCCGCTCCTCGAGCCGTCCGATGACGTCGAAGCTGATCTCCAGCCGACGGGTGTCGAGGAGTACGACCGCTCCGAGCGCGCCCTCGAAGAGCCCGCGCCACAGGAACCAGAAGCGCTCCTGACCAGGTGTTCCGAACAGGTACAGCACGAGCTCGTCGTTGATGCTGATCCGGCCGAAGTCCATCGCGACGGTGGTGGTGACCTTGCGGTCCACGCCCCAGGTGTCGTCGACGCCGACGCCGGCCCGGGTCATCGTCTCCTCGGTCGTCAGCGGCCTGATCTCGCTGACGGCACCGACCATCGTCGTCTTGCCCACGCCGAATCCGCCGACGATGACGATCTTCACGGCGGCCGCGGCCGTCTGCGGGAGTATGTCCGCCTCGCGCGGCCCGGCGGGCGGGTCAGAGCTTCTGAAGTCCATCGATCACTGCCTCGATCAGAGCAAGGTCGGGTAGCTGCGCGGCGGGAACGGGCGGACGGACGTACACGCGTCGAGCGGCCATCAGGTCCCCGACCAGCACGGTGACGACGCTCACGGGCAGGCCCGCGTACGCGGAGATCTCGGCCACCGACAGCGGTGACTGGCACATCCGCAGGATGGCCGCCTGCTCGGGCTGCATCTCGGGCCGGGCGGACCCTTTGGCCACGACCAGGGTCACGAGGTCCAGATGGACTTCGGTGGAGGGTCCGCTGCGTCCGCCGGTGATGACGTAGAGCCGTTCGGGACTGCTGTCCTCCCAGCTTGCGGGCGGCTCATTCACGCGGGCTGCCCGTCATGCCGGGGCGGGCTGCTCAGGTGCTCCCCCATTCGGGTCACCAGGTTGCGCATCTGTGCGCCCATCAGGCCCGCGTCCACGCCCTCGTCGGCGAGGACCGCGAGGTAGGAGCCGTCGCCGGCGGCCATCAGATAGAAGAACCCGCCGTCCATCTCGATCACGACCAGGCGCATCCGGCCCTCCGAGCGGGGCAGTTCCGCGGCCACCGCCCCGGCCAGGCTCTGCAGGCCCGCGCACGCGGCCGCCAGGCGGTCGGCCGTGTCGGTGTCGGCCCCGTACTGCGCCACGCAGAGTCCGTCCGCGGACAGTACGATCACGTGCCGCGTCTGCGGCACTCCGGCCGCCAGGTCCTTGAGCATCCAGTCCATGCTGCTGATTCGCTGAGTCATCATTTCCTACGCCCCCTTGGTCGCTGAACCCGACGTTCCTTCGGTGCCCGGCGCATCATCGTGGCCGGGCGTGCCGGACAATCCGCTGTGGAACGCCTCCAGCCACATTCCGGGGCCGCCGTCGTCCGCCGAGCGGGGCTCCGCCGCCGGTCGGGCGCCGGAGGTGGCCAGACGGTCCTTCCGGCGGCGCTGCGGCAAGCCGGTCGCGGTCCGCGCGGCGGCCTGCGACTGCTCGGCGGCAAGGGGCGCCGGCCTGGGCGCCGGAGCCGGCCGGGGCGTGCCCACGCCCTCCGACGAGCGGTCGAAGCTGTGCTCGCGCGGCGTGGCGGCCACGGCCCTGGGCCCCGAGGAGGAGCCGATGCCGTGGGCGAGACCGGTCGCGGACGTCGCCGTGGTGATCAGGTGCTGCGGCACGATCACCACGGCGCGGACGCCGCCGTACGCGGACGAGCGCAGGGACACCTGGAACCCGTACGCCTGCGCCAGCCGGCCGACCACCGCCAGCCCCAGCCGCGGCGTCTCGCCCAGGTCGTTGAGGTCGATGCCGGACTGCGCCTGCGCGAGCATCTTCTCCGCCCGGCCGCGGGCCTCCTCGCTCATGCTCAGGCCGCCGTCCTCGATCTCCACGGCGATGCCCGACTGCACCTCGACGGCCGTGAGGTGGACCCGGGTGTGCGGCGGCGAGTACCGCGTGGCGTTGTCCAGCAGCTCCGCCAGGGTGTGGATCAGCGGCTCCACGACGGGGCCGACGACGGCGACCTCGGAGACCGAGTGCAGGTCCACCCGCTGGTAGTCGATGATCCGCGACATCGCGCCGCGCATCACGCTGTACAGGGTGACGGCCCTGCTCCACTGGCGGCCGGGGCGCGCACCGCCGAGGACCGAGATGGAATCGGCGAGCCGGCCGATCAGGGCGGTGCCGTGGTCGAGCCGCAGCAGGTCGCCGAAGACGTCCGGGTTGTTCCCGTGCCGGTCCTCCATCTCCCGCATCTCGTGGGCCTGCTGGTGGACGATCGCCTGTACGCGCCGGGCGACGTTCACGAAGGCCCGCTGTGCCGAGTCGCGCAGGCTCTCCTCGTTGTCGACCGCGTCGACGACGTGGGCCAGCACGGCCTGGAGGGCGGCTCTGAAGCGCGGGGTCAGGGCCTCGTCGTCGCCCCAGCGGCTGCCGTGGCCGCCACGCCCTCCCAGGGCGGTCAGCACCTCCTCGGCCGGCTCGCCCTTGCGCAGTCGCTCGATGGCCTCGGGCAGCACCGCCTCGGACAGCCGGGCCGCCTCGGTCTGCTGCCGGGCCAGGGCGTGCTGGAGGGCCGCGACCTGGGCGCGTCCGGCGGCGAGTGCGCGGCCGCGCCGTCGTGCCTCGACGAAGACCGCCGCGGTGCACACGGCGCCGACGGCGATCAGCGCGGTGCCGAGCGGTGCCGAGGAGGAGGCCAGCGCGCCGACCAGGCAGGCGGCGGCCACGACCGCGGTCGCGGGCAGCATCCGGCTCGCTCTTCCCTCCAGGTGGGGACTTTCGGGGGGAGTACCTCTTTGCTCCATCGGCGTCCTCGAACTATCGAAAAGGGGGGCCTTCTGACCGGTGGGCGGGAGCATAACTACGCCCAACTTCGCTGATGTGGGCTTTCGTTGGAGTTCATCGGACCGGAGGAACCGTTATGCGCCATCGATGGCGTCGAATTCCGGCAAGGGAAGGGGTCCGTACGCGGTGTGCGTCGGCGTAACGGGAGGTCGACGGCGTGCCGACCCCGTTGGCCGCGCGGGAATCCGCGCTCATGTTCCGATCGGTTCGGCCGTATCCCGAGGCCCGCCGGTGGCGCGCCGGACGGAAATGCGCTAGGGCGTGTCTGACGCTTGGTCATCTGCCTGGTTCGCGGAGGCAGAGGATCGGCGAGGCCAAGACGACCCCGGCGCGATGGCGGTCGGCAAGCTTGTCGAACCTGGTAGCGGGTGTGCCCTTGAGGGCATCGACGCCGGTCGCGGGCGGCGGGGCTCAGACCGATGCGCTGGTGTCGTAGAAGGCGCGGGCGGCGAGGCCGATCCACTCGGGGCGTTCCCAGGAAGGCCAGCGGGTACGGGCGTTCTCGTCGATGGTGGCGGCCGTGTCGTCGGCGGTGGTGCCGCACTCGCGCAGCCGTAGGGCCTCGTCGCGGACGTAGGTGAGGTAGTCGCGGACGTCGTGGATGAGCGAGGCGCCGGTGACCTCGCCGTGGCCGGGAACGACGGTCTGCGGGGCGAGTGCGGCGAGCTGGTCGAGCACGCCGATCCAGCCCTCGCCGTCCACGTCGGTGTCGTGGGGCGGGAAGTACGGTGCGATCGGGAAGATGCGGGTTTCCAGCAGATCGCCGGCGAACAGCACCCGGCCGTCCACAAGGACGATCTGGTCGGAGCCGGTGTGCGCGGGACCGACCTCGCGCAGCAGCACGGTACGGCCGCCGAGGTCGATCTCGGCCTCGCCCTCGTAGACCAGATCGGGGTCGACCAGTTCGACTCCTTCGAGTTCGGCGGCGACCGCGGGGCTCAGGCCCCTGAACATGCCGAGATAGCCGGCTCCCTTGCGCCGCAGTTCGGCGCGCTGGCCGCTGTTGTAGACGATCGTGGCGGCGCCCTTGAACGCCTGCGCGCCGAAGCCGTGCTCAGGATGGAAGTGGGTGAGGGTCAGGTACAGGCGGCGGTCGCCGGCCAGGCGCCGGGCGTGCTCCAGCACCATCGCGCCGTTGCGAGGGCCGAGGCCGGTGTCGATGACCAGCGCGGCCCTCTCCCCGAGGACGATGCCGACGTTGGGGACCAACTCGACGCGGTGGTCCGGGATGACGAAAACGCCCTCGGACACCTCGACGGGAGATCCCGTCACGACGGGCGGGGGGCTCTGCAGGACATCCGGCGCGCCGTCGGAGCCGAGAGGCGTGGGGTCGGTGGGGCACATGGCACAACTCCAGATCGGATCTGAACAGTGTTGAGATTTCGGCCCGAGCGTAACATTCGATCTGAGCACCGCTAAGATGAAGGCATGGCGAAGGAGCGATATCACCACGGGGACCTGCGCGGCGCGCTGCTCGACGCGGCGGAGACCCTTGTGCGGGAGCGGGGTGCCGACGGCTGGTCGCTGCGTGAGGCATCGGCACGGGTCGGCGTCAGCCCCAGCGCCGCCTACCACCACTTCGGTTCGCGTGACGCACTCGTGTCCGCCCTGTCCGAGGTCGCGCTGGCCCGGCTGGGGAATCGCCTGCGCGACACCATGGACCAGGCGCCGGAGCAGGGTCCCGAACGTCTCGCCGCATGCGGGCGCGCCTATGTCACCTGGGCCGTCGAGGACCCGGCCGTCGCCCGGCTCGTCTTCCGCGGTGGGGCCACAACGGCGCGGTCCGCCATCTCACCCCACCCGCACGACGTGCTCACCACCGAACTCGACCGTCTGACCGACACGGGCCACCTGCCCCCGGAAGCCCGCCCGGGCGCCGAATTCGTGGTCTGGGCCGCCATCCACGGCCTGGCTGTTCTGCTCATCGACGGCCTCGTACACATCGACGACCGGCAAGGCATCGAAGGCCAGACCGAGCGTCTGGTCTTCGCCACCTTCAACGGCCTGGCGGGGGAAACCGCCCCTGAGCCGGACCGGTCCATGCCCACCACGACGCACACGCGGCGCCTCACCCGGAGCCCGGCCCCCGGCACGGCACCACGCACGCCCTCACCCTGAAGGCTCACGGAAGGCCGCAGGCCGGAGGGAGCCGCCCCCGGAGGCAGCGGCAGTCCCTCAGGGCGCCCTCGGCCCACCAGCGGGCCGCCACCGGAGCGCCGGTTGATCGCCACGCGTGTCGGGCGCACGGATCCCGATCCCGCGTGGGTCACCCCCGCTAGCATGCGCCGCATGCCGGACGCCCTGACCAGCCCGCAGCCGTTCACCCAGCGGACCGACCCCGCGGCGATCGAGGACCTGCGGGCGCGGCTCCGCGGGACGCGTTGGCCGGACGCGCCCGAGGACGCCGGGTGGTCGCTCGGGACCGACCTCGACTACCTCCGCGACCTCGTGACCTACTGGGCGGACCGTTTCGACTGGGCGGCGCAGGAAGCGGCACTCGCCAAGCTTCCCCGCTTCCGCGTGGCGCTCGGCGGCCTCGGAATCCATTTCCTGCACGCCCGGGCCGTCGCGCCGGCCGGGCCGGTGCTGCCGCTGGTCCTCAGCCACGGCTGGCCGGACTCGTTCTGGCGGTACACGAAGGTCGTCCCGCTCCTGACCGACCCCGGCGCGCACGGTGGCGATCCCGCGGACGCCTTCGACGTGGTCGTGCCCGACCTGCCGGGCTACGGCTACTCCGACCGTCCCGCCGGCCCGCCCCTCGACTCCATCGCCGTCGCCGGACTGTGGGCCGAGCTCATGGCCCTCCTCGGCTACCCGCGCTTCGGCGCCGCGGGTGGCGACATCGGCAGCCATGTGAGCCGCTACCTCGCGCTCGACCACCCCGAACGGGTCGTGGCCGTCCACCGGACCGACGCGGGTGTGCCCGTCTTCACCGGCGACCCCGCGGACCTCGCGCCCGAGGAGCGCGCCTGGCTCGACAGCGCCGCTGCCTGGGGCGGCAACGAGGGTGCCTACGCGGCCGTGCACCGCACGAAGCCCCAGACCGCAGCCGTCGGACTCAACGACTCACCGGCCGGTCTCGCCGCGTGGATCGTCGAGAAGCTGCGGTCGTGGAGCGACTGCGGCGGCCACGTCGAGCGGAGCTTCACGAAGGACGAGATCCTCACGAACCTCACGATCTACTGGCTCACGGGGACGATCGGCTCGTCGATGCGCATGTACCGTGCGAACGCCGCGATCCCGCCCGCCCAGCACGCCCGCCGCGTCGAAGTGCCGTCCGGCTTCTCGCTCTTCCCCGGTGACGTCGTCCGTCCGCCGCGGGCGTGGCTCACGCGCACGGCGAACGTCGTGCGCGTGACCGAGCCCGCGCGCGGCGGGCACTTCGCCCCGTTCGAGGAGCCCGAGCTCTACGCGGAGGAGCTGCGCGCGTTCTTCCGCCCGTACCGGACGGCCGCGGCGGCGGGCTGAGGGTCCCGCCGCGTCACGCGCCGGTGTGGAGGTGGGCGGCCCACAGGGAGGGGGTCCTCGGGTAGCGGTCGCGAACCGTCCGGACCGCGTGGTGCAGGGCGGCCGCGGACCGGTCGGGATCGAGCGTCCCCGGCGGACCGGTCGTCAGGTGCGTGTAGAAGGACTCGGCGACCGTGACGGCCAGGTGGTCGTCGATCGGCCAAAGCGTGCCGACGACGTGGGGGAAGCCCGCGAGCTGGAAGGCGCTGGCGAGGTGGATGGCTTCGTCGAGCAGGTCGGCCCTGCCGGGATCCGCGGTGCTGCAGGCGGAGAGGAAGGCCAGCCGTGCGCGGCCGAGGTCGACGCGGGCGAGGGCGGCGACGGTCAGCGGCGCGGTGGCGTGGTCCTGCAGGAACAGCCGGCTCAGGGAGGGGTCGGTACGGTCGCCGGCACCATGGCAGGCGAAGTGGGCGATGGCGCACTCCGGCAGGCGGTCGAGGACGGCGGCCAGGGTGGGAACACCGCTGCCCGCAGGCCCGGGGGCCGTTTCCTCCGGGTCGCTTCCGGGCGCGGTCAGCAGGACGGGGCGGGGCAGGAGCGACCGGAGTCGGCCGGCTTCCTCCTGCACGTACCGCAGCCGGCCGAGACCGGGGGTGGTCGGCATGGCGACGATCAGGGAACGGAGGCCGTCGGCGGTCCGGGGGCGGGGGCGCCTGGCATGGCGCAGGGCCCGGACGGTGGGTGTGTAGGAGGAGATCACCCGGTCCAGGACCGTACGGCGCTGCGGGCCCTGGCCGGGGGTGGCGTGGAAGCCGGCGGCGTGCAGGGGCAACAGCCCGAGGATGCCGCCGGGGGCCCACCACAGGCGTGGGAGGGGCTCCCCGTCCTGGTCGGGGCCGGCTGCGGGGAGCGCGTCGCCCAGTGCGGAGAGGACCGGCTCGACGGCCGCCTCCCACAGCCACTCCAGGACCCGGCACAGCGACTGCTGGGCGGAGATCCGGTCGCCGTCGGACGCCATCGTTCCGGCCAGCGCTCGGTAGAAGGTGTTCACCTGGCCGATGACGGCTTCTTCGGTGAGCCGGGGCAGCGGGCAGGAGGTGACGCCGTCGCGCGTGAGGAGGAGCGCGTCGCTGCGGTAGCGGCTGACGTTGAACGTCACCACCGGGCCGTGCGCCGCTTCGGCCAGGAGGTCGTCGAGGGTGGGCGGCAGGCCGAAGGCGGTGAACCCCTCACAGGCCCGGATGCGCGCCAGTACCGCCTCCAGCTCCTGCGCCAGGTGGTGGCGCTCGCGACCCGTCGCCGCGGTCCGGCCGGCGGCGCCGGGAGCGGCCGCCTCGGCCTGCCCCTGGTCCAGCAGGTCGCGCAGCTCGCAGAAGCGCTCGGCGAGACCGGGGTGCTCGTCGTACAGATCGGTGAGATCGCTTCGGGTCTCCAGTGCCTGGGACAGGAGCACGGCACGTCCGGCCTCCGCGAGGCGCAGGGCCCGCGCCGGCCGTTCCCGCACGTCGACGGTGGGATCGTCGAGGGCCGTGGAGGCGGCTTCGGCGGCCAGCCCGGCGGAGACGCTGCCGAGGACGAACTGCTGGTCGCCGCGGTGCAGGCGACGCGGCGCCAATTCGGGCAGCATCAGCACCGCCTGCTCCAGGAGGCCGGCGGCCAGGGCCGGGTCCGAAGGCGCGGCCCAACGAGCCGCTTCCCGCGCCGTCATGATGCGCAGGCGGGGCGGGGCCGTCCGCTCCTCGACCGTCCGCCTCCACAGGGACAGCTGCTCCTGCCCGTCCCGCTGTGCCGGGCCGTCCCGCTCGGAACGCTTCCCCAAGGCGTCGCCGAGCACGGCTTCGTACGCGGCGCGCAGGGGATAGTCCTCGGGGACGATGCGCAGGGCGCCGCGGAGCGCCTCCACGGCCTCGTCCAGATCCGCCGGTGCTGCCGTGAGGCCGAACCGCCGGAGCAGGGCGCCGCCGAGTCCGAACAGGAGGATGGCCCGGTCGACATCGGGGTACTGGTCGGGAGCGACGCGGACGGCGGCCCGGGCCGACTCCACCGCTTCGTCCAGGTCGTTCGCCTCCCCGCTGTGTTCGAACCGCGTGAGCAGGACGAAGCTGAGTGCGGACAAGCCCTGGGCGCGATCGTGACGGTCGCCGGGGGCGTCCCGGACGGCGGCACGGGTCAGCCGCACCGCCTCCTCGAGATCCTCCATGGCCCCGGTGCGCTCGAAGCGGGCTTTCAGGACGCCCCCGAGGACGGACCGGTACTTCACCTGGTCGGGATGGCCGGCGGGGGCCGTCCGGACGACGGTGCGGATCAGTTCCACCTCCTCGTCCAGATCCGGGAGAGCCGCCGTGCGCTCGAACCGCACGCCCAGGGCGAGGCTCAGGTGGTACATGCGGCTCACGCGCTCGGCATCGCCGTCGGAGGTGGCCCGGACGGCGGCCCGGAGCATCTCCACGGCCTCGTCGATGTCCGCCGGTGCCCCGCTGCGCTCGAACCGCGCCCTCAGGGCGAGGCCGAGGTTGGTCAGGTACACCGGCCGTCCGGGATCCTGATCGCTCACGGCCCGGACGGCGGCACGGACCGTCTCCACGGCCTCGTCCAGACCGGTGACGGCCGTCGTGTACGTGGCACGCATCAGCAGAGCGATACCCAGGTTGGACAGCAGGGCGGCGCGGGCGGGATGGTCCTCGGGGAGGCTGTTCACGATGCGCCGGCACAGGCGCACGGCCTGCGCCTGGTCCTCCGGATCACCGGTGATCTGCGCCCTTCTCTGCACCGCCAGGGCAGCGGGGACCGCCCGCTCGGCGAGGGAGGTGAGGAGGGGCTCCGGGAGAGGCATCCGACCGGCGACGAAGCACGGCGTGAGCCAGTGGACCGCGAGGTTCTGCTCGGCCTCACGCTGTTGCGGACGCGTTCCGAACCGGGCTCGGTAGTGGTGCAGCCAGCCCATGGCGTACCGGGCTTCCAGGTCGTTCCCGTCGCCCGCGTCGCAGATCTTTCCCAGGGACCGGGATTCATCGAGCGCGGCCGGATCCAGGACCGCGGTCCCCTCGCCCGTGGAGGCCGCGTGGGCCACTCTGCTCCGGATCGAGGTCAGCAGGTCTTCCCGTTCCCCCATGCACCCTCCCCCGGCTGAAGATCCGTCAATGGGGATTCGATCAGCCTCAGTTGCCCACCTCGGCGGCCACATTCGGGGACCATGGTCGCACGCCGCACCGAACGGCGGGCTGGGAACGGGGGCATGTGGTGATCGAGGCGAACGGCGACCGCGACACGCGGCGGCGCGACGAAGTGGCCTACGTATGCGGACGGCTGGACCGCATCCGTGCGGACCTGGAGGCGCACGGAGCCGATGGTGCGGCGCCGCTGGAGGACCTGGCGGCGGCGTTGCGGGCCGGAACGGACCCCACCGCGCGGCTCGACGCGCTGCACGAGGCCCTGTTGGCGGCGGGTGACGCCGCCGGTGTCGGCGGCGGGGCCAGGGGATTGGACCCGATCGGGACCAGTGCGCCGGTCCCCGACGCGTGGGTGCTGCTGTGCCCGACGGGGCAGTGCTCGCGCTACTCCTGGCCCGACGGACCCGAGGCGCCGCGCTGTTCGATCGGCGATGAACCCCTGCGCAGAGAGCGCCTGTAGCGGTGACCGGGTTCCTCACCGCCCTCGGCCAGAAACTCGCCGAGCGCTGGTTGACACTGCTGGTCCTGCCGGGCGCGCTGTTCCTGTGTACCGCCGCCGTCGCCCGCGCCCTCGGCCAGGCCCACGCCCTGGACCACCGCCGTCTCGTCGGCCGGATCACCGACTGGGCCCAGGCGCCCGCCGTGAGCGGTGTCGGCGGTCAGGTCGTCCTGCTCGCCGCGGTCCTCGCCCTCGCGGCGGCGACCGGTCTGGCCGCCCAATGGCTGGGCACGGTGGTGCTGCGCACGGTACTGGCCGCCGACTGGCGCACCTGGCCGAGCCCTCTGCGGCAGTGGGCCCAGGCGGCCGTCACCCGCCGCCACACCCGCTGGAGCGCCGCCGCGACCGCGTACCGGCAGCAGCGTGATGCCGACGCCCGGGCCCTGGCCCTCCAGGGGCGCCGGGCCGACGCGGCGCCACGCCGGGCCTTCCACGATGCGATGCGCGCGATCGCCGCCGAAGCACCGGACCGGCCCACCTGGAGCGGTGACCGCGTCCACGCCGTCGCCGTACGCCTGGACCGTGATCACCACTTGGACCTGCCCACTCTGTGGCCCTACCTGTGGCTCACCCTGCCCGAGACGACCCGCGCCGAGATCACCACGGCGGAACAGGCCCTCACCCGCGCCGCCACCCTCGGGGGCTGGGCACTGCTGTACGCCCCGCTCGCGGTCTGGTGGTGGCCCGCCGCCCCGCTCGCCGCCGCCCTCGCGCTGACCGTCCGCCACCGCATCCGTGCCGCGGTCGACGTCTACGCCCAGCTCCTGGAAGCGGCCGTCCGCCTCCACTGCGCCGATCTGGCGACCCACCTCGGCTCCCTCGGCACCGGCCCGGAAGCCTTCACCGTGGGCGATTCCCTCACCCGGCAACTCCGCACCGGCACACCCCTGCCACGGGGTGACACGGCCTAGGAGCGCGGCTCGGGACCGACCGGGCCGAGGCCTGCGAGCAGGACGTCGAGGGCGAGGTCGGTCGCCTCCTCCAGCGGCGTGTCGTCGAGGAGGGAGCCGACGGCCAGGGCCGCGAGGCCGTGCACCACGGAGAAGGAGACCTGGGCGAGCCGGGCCGGGTCGCCCGCCCGTACGACACCCTCCTGCTGGGCGAGGGAGATCAGTTCGGCGGCGATGTCCAGGCTCCGGTGGCCGAGCTCGCGGAGCTCGGCGCTGGAGTCGTCGGCGTGCTTGGCCGTGAACATCAGGCTCAGCAGCGGGGCGTGCGCGACGGCGAAGCCGACGTACGCCCGGCCCATGCGCGCGAGCCGGGCGGTGACGGGGCCCGGTTCGTCCACGGCGGCCCGCAGGCGTGCGTTGAGCCGGGTGAAGCCGCCCACGGCGAGCGCGTCCAGCAGGGCCTGCCGGTCGCGGAAGTGGCGGCCCGGCGCCGCGTGGCTGACGCCGAGGTCCCGCGCGAGCGCGCGGAGGGAGAGGCTGTCCGCCCCCGCGGTCGCGAGTACGTCTTCGGCGCGCGCCAGCAGGGCCTCCCTGAGATTGCCGTGGTGATAGGGCGCATCGGCGTCGGCCAAGGCGGTCTCCTCCGTCGATGTTGTCATTGACAACAATGTTTGCTCTGTCTACATTCAAGTATCGACCATCGACCGGAGTCCCGGAACGGAGCGCCGACCCATGTCTATGACATACCGCGGAACCACAGCCCTGATCACCGGGGCGAGTGCAGGCCTCGGCGTCGAGTTCGCCCGGCAGTGGGCCGAGCGCGGAGCGGACGTCGTCCTCGTCGCCCGGCGCGTCGACCGGCTGGAGGAGCTGGCGGCGGACCTGGAGCGCCGGTACGGGGTCACGGCCCGCCCGATCGCCGCGGACCTCGCCCGGCCCGGCGCCGCGGCGGCGCTGCGCGCGGAGCTCGACGAACTCGGCGTACCGGTCCACACGCTGGTCAACAACGCGGGCTTCGGCACCCACGGCCCCTTCGCCGGCGAGGACCCCACCCGGATCAGCGAGATGATCCAGCTCAACGTGCTCGCGGTCACGGAGCTGACCAGGGAGTTCCTGCCCGGCCTGACGGCCGACGGCCGGGGCGCCCTCGTCACCGTCGCCAGCGCGGCCGCCTACCAGCCGACCCCGGCGATGGCGGTCTACGGCGCCACGAAGGCCTTCGTCCTGAACTTCACCGAGGCCGTCGCGTACGAGACGCGCGCCTCCTCCCTGCGGGTGCTCGCCGTCTCGCCGGGGCCGGTCCGCACCGAGTTCTTCGACGTCGTCGGCAGCCGGGACGCGGCCGTGGGCCGGATGGCCACCCCGGAGCAGGTCGTCACCGCGACGCGCCGGGCACTGGAACGCGGCAAGACGCCGCCCAGCATCGTCGTCGGCCTCGGCAACCGGCTCTCCGCCACGGCGTCCGCGCTCGCCCCCCGCCGCCTCGCACTGACCGTGGCGGGTCGCGCGCTCAAGGCGTGACCGGTCGCGGAACACCGGCGTCCGCAGGGCGCACCCGAGCACCGGAGGGCGGGCCGTCACAGGGGTGACGGCCCGCCCTCCGGTATTTCACGCGGGACCGGCCTACCAGGCGGCGCGGCAGTTCAGCAGCTTGGTGGTGCCGACCTTGCGGTCGCAGGCATAGGCCTTCACGTCCTTCTTGTTCTTGAAGGTCCAGCTCCTCGTGCCGTTGACCACCGCCACGTGGTTCGTCACCTTGTGCCAGGCGCCGTCCTTCCAGTCCTGGTAGGCGAGGGCCAGGACGGCCTCGTAGCCGTCACCCGCCACCTTGTCCTTGGCCGTGGCGCCCTGGAACGACCCGGAGTAGAGCTTCTCGCCGGTCCCCGGGATCGTTCCCGACACGTGGTACTCGTAGGTGCCGCTGATCTCAGCCTTGCCACTGGCGGAGGTCTTGTTGAAGCCGACGGTGGCCGCGCTCGCGGTGCCCGCCAGCCCGATGACGAGTGCCGAGGCGACTGCGGAGGCTCCGACGAGCGTGCGCTTCACAGAAGTGGTCATGGCGGTGTCTGCCTTTCTCAGGGAACCGGAAGTCGGTGGGTGCGCCGCCGCCGCGGTGAGCTCCGGCGGCCGGCCGGACAGAACGCTAGGCGGGCCGGCGGCCGCCCGGCGGCACGCACCGGGATGATTCGGTTCTCCACCCGGTGCGGGTGGCGGGCGTCCTCCCTGCAACTGCGGCGGTAGCCGGACCCTGCGGGAGCGGCAGGGCCCGGTCCTGCGGCAGGCCCATGGCCCGGCCGCCCGGCGGCCCGTAGGCTGCGCCGATGCACGCTGGATCGGGATTCCTCGAAAGGCTCGGGGGACGGTACCGGCCGTCGGCCGTCGACTTGTTGCTCGCGCTGGGCTACATCGGCGCCGGGCTGTTGCTGGGGCAGGAGCAGCCACCGGCCGGATGGCGGTCCATGGACGGGCCGGGGGCGGCCCTGACCGCCCTGGTGGGTCTGGTCATGGTGGCCCGCCACATCGCGCCCGTCGCGGTGTTCGCCGCCGGCAGTGCGTTATGGGTCCTGTTCATCGCCTGCGGGTACTGGCCGGTGGTCAACTCGATGCCCCCGCTGCTGGCCCTGTACACGGTGGCGGCGACCCGTCGCCCCCGAACCGCTGTCGTGTGCACGGCCGTTGTGGCAGGAGCGTGGCTGTACGCCGGGATCGGCAACATCGAGCACAGCTCCATGCCGACCGTCCTCGCCCAGGCGGTCCTGTTCCCGGCCGTCGTCCTCGTCGTCGGGCGCGGCTCGGGAGCACTCGCCGAACGGAACAGGCAGTTCGCCGAACTGACCCTCCAACTGCGCAGGCAGCAGGAGGAGAACGCACGCCGGGCCCTCACGGAGGAGCGGGTGCGCATCGCGCGGGAACTGCACGACGTGGTCGCACACCACATGTCGGTGATCTCCCTCCAGGCCGGCATGGCCTCGTACGTCTTCCCCACGGACCCGGCGGCGAGCCGGCGGGCCCTGGACACCATCGCCGACACCAGCAGGGAGGCACTGGAGGAGATGCGCCGGATGCTCGTACTCCTGCGCGTCGGCCAGGAAGGACAGCCGGACGGGCAGCGGGACGGACAGGGGGGACGGACAGGGGGAGGACGGCGGCGGCGCCGCCCACGCCCCGGCCCCCGGGCTCGACCTGCTCGACAGGCTGCTGGAGCGGGTGCGGGGCGCGGGGGTCGAGGCCACCATGGAGATCGCGGCATCCCCGGTCCGCCTTCCGCAGGGGATGGCCCTGTGCGTCTACCGAGTGGTCCAGGAAGCACTGACGAATGTGCTCAAGCACGCGGGACCGACCAGGGCGGCCGTGACCATCCGTTACGAACGCCGCACCATCGTGGTGTGCGTGACGGACGAAGGCGACGGCACGTTCCGGCCAAACAAGGAGATGTCACCTGGTCACGGCTTGATCGGCATGAGGGAGCGCGCGAAGATCTACGGCGGGTCGGTCACCGCCGGCCCCCGCGCCCTCGGTGGATTCGAGGTACGGCTCACCCTTCCGGCGCCCACCACCAGTGACCGGCCGGGCGGCCTCCCGGCCCCGGGCACCGGGGACGTCCCTATCCGATGAGGACCGAATTCCCCGATGCCCACGGTACTGGTCGTCGACGATCAACTGCTCATCCGTGCCGGCCTGGTGTCCCTGCTGAACGCCGCGCCCGGGCTGTCCGTGGCCGGCGAGGCGCGCGACGGGGAGGAAGCCGTCCGGCTGGCCGAGGCCACCGCACCCGATGTCATCCTCATGGACCTGCGGATGCCCGGCACCGACGGCATCACCGCGACGCGGCGCATCCTCCGGCGCGCGGGCGACACGGGTGACACACCGCCGAGGATCCTGGTGCTGACCACCTTCGACCTCGACGAGTACGTCTACAACGCGCTGCGTGCGGGCGCCTGCGGGTTCCTGCTCAAGGAAACGCCTCCCGAGCGCCTGGTCGCCGCCGTCCACACCGTCGCCTCGGGCGACATGCTCTTCGCGCCGACCGTCACCAGGCGCCTGATCGAGGCGTACCGCCCCGGGCCGACCCCGCCGGAGGTGATCGCCCCGGAATGGCACACCGTGACCGGCCGTGAGCGCGACGTCCTGCGTCTCGTCGCCACGGGCGCGACGAACACGGAAGTCGCCCGGCAGCTCTTCATCAGCGAAGCCACCGTCAAGACCCACCTCAACCGCGCGATGGCCAAGCTCGGTCTCTCCAGCCGCGCCCAGGTCGTCGTCTTCGCCTACGAGACGGCGCTCGTGACGCCCGGTGGCCCGACGGGCCTGCCCGGCTCCGGCCCCGCCGCGGGCGGGCCGGACTGAGCGTCCGGGGGAGTCCCGCGCACAGCGGCCTCCCCGCCCCCACAATGGAGGCCGGCGAGCGTGAGGGGAGCGGGCATGGCGGACGAGCAGGCCGCGGTACGGGTGGAGCGGGACGGCCCCGTCTACACGGTGATCCTGAGCAGGCCAGGGGTACGCAATGCCGTGGACGGTCCGACGGCAGCGCAACTGGCGGATGCCTTCCGGGAGTTCGAGGCCGATACGGACGCGGCCGTCGCCGTGCTCTGGGGCGAGGGCGGAACGTTCTGCGCGGGCGCCGACCTCAAGGCCATCGGCACCGAACGCGGCAACCAGGTGCTCGCCTCCGGCGACGGACCCATGGGGCCGACCCGGATGCGGTTGAGCAAGCCGGTGATCGCGGCCGTCGCGGGGCACGCGGTGGCGGGCGGTCTGGAGCTGGCGCTCTGGTGCGACCTGCGGGTCGCGGAGGAGGACGCGGTGTTCGGCGTGTTCTGCCGCCGCTGGGGCGTTCCCCTGATCGACGGCGGTACGGTGCGGCTGCCCCGCCTGATCGGCGAGAGCCGGGCCATGGACCTGATCCTGACGGGCCGTCCGGTCCCGGCCGCCGAAGCGCAGGGGATGGGGCTGGCCAACCGCGTGGTCCCCACGGGCCGATCGAGGCAGGCCGCCGAGGAACTGGCCCGCGAGATCGCCGGGTTCCCCCAGCTCTGTCTGCGCCACGACCGGTTGTCCGTCCTGGAACAGCACGGACTGGCCGAGGAGGATGCACTGGCGGGGGAGTTCCGGCACGGCCTGGTGCCACTGACCGCGGGGGAGACGCAGGCCGGAGCGGGCCGGTTCGCCGCCGGGGCGGGCCGGCACGGCGCCTTCGGGCCGTAGGCCGTGTCCGCAAAGTCCCGCCTGCCCCGCGACGCCTGGCACCGCACCTCGCCGCGTTGTCGGGCCGCCCGAGTACGTCCAGTACACGGGCGGCCCTCCGCCTTGCGAGGCACGGCACCAGACGCCGCGGGGTCCGCCCTCCGGGCGGCCGGCGCTACTTTGCGGACCCGGCCTACCGGCTGCCGGGGGATCCACGGCTTTCGGCGATCGTCCCGGCCGGGGTGTGGCGCCTGCCACAGCCAGGCCCGGGAACCCGGCCTTCGGCGGCTTCGACTCCTGTCGCAGAGCGGCGTATCGGCCGGGCGATCGGAAGGAACCATCGGATGAACCGCAGGAACGTGCTCCGGGCCCAGGTCGCCGTCGGCGCGGCAGCCGCCTTGGGGGGTGCCGCCAGCGTGGCCGCGGCGGCGGAACCGCGATCCGCCGGAAAACAGGCGGGGCCGTTACGCGTGCACGTCGTCATGTACGAGGGCGTGGAGGAACTCGACTTCGCCGCACCCTACGAGGTCTTCTCGGCCGCCCGGTTCTTCACCGACCGGGAGGTCGACGTCCGCTACGTCAGCGCCTCCGGGCCCGGTCCCGTGCGTGCCGCCTACGGCACGCAGGTGAACGTCGAGCACGCCTGGGCCCCGCGCACCGCGGACATCCTCCTCGTGCCCGGCGGCGGATACGCGCGCCGCGACAGCCCCGGCGTGTGGGCCGAGATCCGCAGCGGAGTCCTTCCCGGGAGGCTGGCCGCGGCGGTGCGCCCGGGCCTCACCGTCAGCGCCGTCTGCACGGGCACCATGCTGCTGGCCGCCGCCGGGCTGACCACGAAACGCCCCTGCACCACCCACCACAAGGCGCGCCCCGACCTGGAGAAGCAGGGCGGCCTCCTGAAGAACGCCCGAGTGGTGGACGACGGAGACCTGGTCACCGCGGGTGGCATCACCAGCGGGCTGGACCTCGCCCTGTGGCTCGTACGCCGGGAACTGGGTGCCGACGCCGCGACCGGGGTGGAGGCCATGCTCGAATACGAGGCCCGCGGCACGGTGTGGACGCCGCCGACGGCCGGGCGGCCGTAGCCGGCGCTCACGGCCGGCACCGCGGTCAGCGGTTCAGCCGCCGCGTCCAGTCCTCGGGTACCCGGCCGGCCGGGCCCGGGGTCGGCTGGTCCGCCGGGTGGTCGCGCGGAGCGGTCAGTTCGGGGCCGGAGTCGTACAGCGCGTCCGTGGCGTAGTTCCAAAACCACTCCTCGCCCGGCTCGAAGCTCTGCACCAGGGGGTGGCCGGAGGACTTCCAGTGGGCGGTGGCGTGCTGGGCGGGGGAGGAGTCGCAGCAGCCGATGTGGCCGCACTGGGCGCAGCGCCGCAGGTGGAACCACCACCCGCCCAGCTCGTCGCACTCGACGCAGCCGGTGCCGGTGGGCGCGGCGTTCGGGTCGATTCCCTCGATCTCGCTCATACGGGCTCCTCAGCGGTCTCGGTCGCGGATCCGGTCCCGGTTTCGGTTTCGGGGGCCGGGGCGGTCAGCGGCAGCAGCACCTGGAACCGGGTGTCACCCGGGGCGGACTCGACCTGGAGGCTGCCGTGGTGCTTGCTCACGACGATCCGCCAGGAGATGTCGAGGCCCAGACCGGTGCCCTCGCCGACCGGCTTGGTGGTGAAGAAGGGGTCGAAGATGCGGCTGCGGATGTCCGCCGGGATACCGGGTCCGGTGTCGCGGAACTCCACCAGCAGGCGGTCGCCCTCGCGGGCCGTGCGGACCGTCAGCGTGCCCTCGCCGCCGGTGCTCCCGATGGCGAAGACGGCGTTGTCGATGAGGTTGGTCCACACCTGGTTGAGCTCCGCCGGATAGGCGGGCACGTCCGGCAGGGAGCGGTCGTACTCCTTGACCACCCGCACCCGGGAGCCGATCTTGCCGGACAGCATCAGCAGGGTGCTGTCGAGGAGTTCGTGGACGTCGACGACCCGGTACGGGGCGCGGTCGAGCTGCGAGTACTGCTTGGCCGCGTCCACGAGATGGGAGATGCGGGTGGTGGAGTCGTCGATCTCGTCCATCAGCAGCTCGGTCTCGACCGTGTAGTTGAGCCAGCCGATCGCCGACGGCAGGATCTCCTCGGCGACGGTCGCCGCGACCTGCTCCAGCCAGTCCGTGTCGAGCCCGGCCTGCACGAAGGTCGGCGCGAGCCGCCAGCCCTCTGCGATGCCGTGGTCGTCCAGCCAGTCGGCGAGCTCGTCCTCCCGGTCGGAGGCGTCCAGCGGGCTGAGCGCCGGCGCCTTCGCGACGCGCTCGACGGTGCGTTCCTGGATCTCGATGAGGTCGGCGATCGTCTCGCGCGAGTACTGGCCCTGGGAGATGTGGGCCAGCTTGTGCCGCATCTTGCCGACCCGTTCCCGCAGGGTCGCCGTGGCCCGGACGGCGGCCGCCGCCGGGTTGTTGAGCTCGTGGGTGAGGCCGGCGGACAAGGACCCGAGCGCCAGCAGCCGTTCGCGCTGCCCGATGGCCCGCTGGGTGTTCTTGGAGCCGAAGAACAGCCCCTCCAGCAGGTGCGCCGCCATCGGGAACCACTCCCGCATGATGTCCGCGAACGACTGCGCGGGCAGCACGAAGAACCGCGTCGGCTCGGTCACCCGCATCGAGTTGGTGTACGTCTGCGGCACCTGGTCGCCCAGGTAGGCCTGCATGGCCCCCGCGTACACGCCGCGCTGCGAGGTGCGGCTCACCTCGACGTCGTCGCCGCCGACCCGGCGGGACAGTACGACGGTGCCCTCGATCATCACGTAGAAGCACGTGGCCGGGGAGCCCTCCGTGTACACCGGACCGGCTACGAACCGCTCCACCCGCCCCTCGCCGCACAGCCGCCCGAGCTGCTCCGGGGTGAGCTTCTCGAACAGGAACAGCGAGGCGATCTCCTGCGGGCTGCACGGCATGACCTGCCCGCTCATGACTGCTCCAGGTACCGGTGGACGAGCATCACGGCCATGGCTCCCTCTCCGACGGCGGACGCGACGCGCTTCGCGGACTGGGCGCGCGCGTCGCCCGCCACGAACACGCCGGGAATGTTGGTCTCCAGGTGGTAGGGCGGCCGGTCCAGTTCCCATGCGGCCGGCGGCCGCCCGTCCGGGGTGAGGTCCGGCCCGGCCAGGATGAAACCGTGCTCGTCGCGCAGCACCGTACCGTCCAGCCAGTCCGTCAGCGGGGCCGCGCCGATGAACACGAACATCCACTGCGCGTCGACGAGTTCGCTCGCTCCGCCGTCCACGTCCCGCAGGGTCAGCTGCTCCAGGTGCCCCTCGCCGTGCGCCGCCTCGACGACGGTCCGGGTGCGCACGGTGATGTTCGGCGTCTCCTCGATCTGCTGGATCAGGTAGTGCGACATCGACGCCGTCAGGGACTCCCCGCGCACCAGCAGCGTCACCGACTTGGCGCCCCGCGCCAGGTACATCGCCGCCTGCCCGGCCGAGTTGGCGCCGCCCACGATGTACACGTCGTGCCCCTGGCAGGACGCGGCCTCGGTGAGCGAGGATCCGTAGTACACCCCGCAGCCGGTCAGCTGGTCGCAGCCCGGCGCGCGCAGCTGCCGGTACGACACCCCGGTCGCCAGGATGACGCTGTGCGCGGCGATCGCCGAGCCGTCCGAGAAGCGGACGACGCGCGCCGCGCCGTTGACCTCCAGCCCCGTGACCTCACGCGCCGTGAGGATCTCGGCGCCGAACCGGCCGGCCTGGCGGCGGGCACGCTCCGTGAGCTGGGCACCCGACACGCCGTCCGGGAAACCGAGGTAGTTCTCGATGCGGGAGCTCTGACCGGCCTGTCCGCCGGTCGCGGACCGCTCGACCAGTACGGTACGCAGCCCCTCGGAGGCCCCGTACACCGCGGAGCCGAGCCCGGCCGGGCCGCCGCCGATGACGACGAGGTCGTAGAAGTCCGCCGCGGGCGTCGTCGCGAGCCCCACGTGGGAGGCCAGCTCGGGCGCCTCCGGTTCGATCAGCGCGGTGCCCTCGGGGGTGATGACCAGCGGGAGCCGCTGCCCGTCGGCCCCGGCCGCCTCCAGCAGCCGCCGCCCCTCCGGTTCGTCGGAGGAGTACCAGCGGTACGGCACCTGGTTGCGGGCCAGGAACTCCCGCACGTCCGAGGAGCGTGCCGACCAGCGGTGCCCGACCACCTTGGTGGCGGGTACCGGACGGTAGTCGCTGGTGCGCCAGGCCGTGAGCAGATCGTCGACGACCGGGTAGAGCTTCTCCTCCGGGGGGTCCCAGGGCTTGAGCAGGTAGTGGTCGAGGTCGACCACGTTGATCGCGTCGATCGCCGCGTTGGTGTCGGCGTACGCGGTGAGCAGCACCCGCCGTGCGCCCGGGTACACCGCCAGGGCCTGTTCGAGGAACTCGATGCCGTTCATCTGCGGCATCCGGTAGTCGGCGAGGATCACCGCCACCAGGTCGCCGCGCAGCTTCAGCTCGCGCAGCGCCTCCAGCGCGGACTCGCCCGACTCGGCGCGCACGATCCGGTACTCGGCGCCGTAGCGTCGTCGCAGGTCACGGGCGATGGCCCGGGAGACCCCCGGGTCGTCGTCCACGGTCAGGATGACGGTCCGCGCTGTGTCGGCGGCCTGTGCCATACGTCGTCTCCACCCCGAGTGCTCTGGGCGGGCCGCACGGCGAGCCGCCCGCGCCGGTTCCCGCCCATCGTAGGGTCGATCCCCCGGGACCGCTCCGGGACGGCGCGGACCGTGCGCTCCAGGTACACACCCGGTCGCTCCTGGTCAATGAATCGTCGTGCCCTCCCCGACCCATCCGTCGCCGCCGAGGGGGAACTCGTAGCCGGTCCGCCCCCCGCGTCCGCTGGTGCGGAAGGGATTGCCGTCGTGGTCGATCTTGAGGGTGCCGTGCCGGGAGCCGCTGGACCAGGACAGCTCCAGGTACCAGCTCACGTCGTGGGCGGAGGTGGCGGCCTTGATGTGGAGCACCTCCGGTTCCGACTCGCTCACCGAGAAGGGGAAGTCCCGCTGGCCCGGCAGGGGCGCGACGGCCGGGCGCGCGGAGTCCAGGGCCACGCCGAAGGAGCGGGTCGGGACGCCGGCGCCGCAGCCCACCCCCGGGTAGCCCATGGCGTAGTCGTTCCAGGGGAGCGGGGCACGCTTGGCGACCGTACGGACGGTCAGCCCGTCCAGCACCACCGTGTCCGCGCCGGATCCCTGCAGGGTGAGGGTGACGTACTGCTCGCCCGCGGGTACGGCCCCGGCTGCGGCCACCCAGGCGGGTGCGTCCCGTTCCACGGGGGGCGGTCCCACCTGGGCCGGGGGCTTGTCGATCAGGTAGTGCTGGCCGCAGGGGGCCTCCCAGGTGTGGGGGCGGGTGGTCACCTTCACCGGCGTGCCGGCGGAGGTGTCGCCGCCCCCGCTGCTGCCGTGTCCCGCTGCTGCGGGGGCGGCAGGGGTGGCGTTCGAGGGCGCGGACGGCGACGACGAGGCGGACGAGGACGAGGACGACGACGGGGACGGGGACGGGGACGAGTGCGAGGACGGTCCGTCCGGGGCGTCCGGTCCGGCCGGGGACTTCTCCCCGGCCGCGAACCGGTTCGCGGCACCGACGGGGCGGTCCCGGACGTCGGTGCCCTGTTCCGGCGGGCGCTCGTCCAGGGTGAGCACGCCGGCCAGGGCGGTGACGGCGGCCACGACCGTCACCGCGATCCCGGCGAGCACGGCCCCGCGCGGGCGAGGACGCCGGGTCGGTGCGGTCGGCCCGGCCGCGGCGGTCGCTTCTGCGACCTCGGACCCCGCCCCGGACCCCGCCTCGGCCACTTCGGGTGCGTCCGCCGCGCCGTGTACCTCGGCCGTGTCGACCGGAAGGGTTCCGGTTCCGGCAGGTGCCCCGGCCAGCTCCTGCACGGCGCCGCTCGTGTCCGCGCCCTTGCGCGGGCGGTTCGCATCGGACCGCACCCAACTCCGGTGCAGGGCGAGGAGTTCCTCGGGCGAGGCCTTGCACAGGCGGGCGAGCCGTTCGACCGGTGCGTAGTCTGCCGGGACCACCTCGCCGCTGCAGTAGCGGTGCAAGGTCGACGCACTCATGTGGAGCCGCTTGGCGAGCGTTCCGTAGCTGAGGCCCGACCGGTCCTTCAACTCCCGCAGCAGCCCGGCGAACCCGGACCCAGCAGTGTCCTCCGACACCGTTCCTCCCACCCCGTGTCCTGTCCCGCATTCCAGGAACAGGTTGTTTGCGCAGCTCAGAGCCTATGCCGGTATTCCAGCGTTCCTGATGGCCCAGCGGATGTGGCGGCCGGGACGGAGCATCGCTCAGGCTGAGGTCATCCAAGCACACCGCTCCCGGCGGCCGGTCCCGGAGGACCCCCACCGGGCCCTGTCGCCATGCCCCATGAGAGGCCGTCAGCCATGCACGCGTTCCACCGCACACCCCTCGTCCGCACCGCCCGTACCTCCCGCCCGCACGCCTTCCGGCGCCTCGCCGGTGCGGCCGCGGCCGCCCTGTTCGTCCTCTCCCTCACCGGGTGCGAGGACGGCACGGGCTTCAAGGACGGGGGAGAGGCAGCCGCTTCGAGCCCCGCCACGGAAGCCGCTCCCTCGGCCTCATCGACCGCGGCAGCGGCCCCCAAGGGCTCGCCGAAGGCGTCGGCCGCCTCCGCACCGACGGCCGCGGGAGAACAGCAGCGCGTCCTGTGCAACGGCGCGAACACCGGCGTCACGGTGCAGCCGGTCTCCCGGCCGCTCAACCACATGCTGATCACGGTGAAGAACACCGGCTCGAAGACCTGCGATCTGACCTACTACCCGGTGCTCCGCTTCGACGAGATGCAATGGGTGCCGACCGCGCAGCAGCAGACCCGGCCCCAGGCCGTGGTGTCCCTCGCCCCGGGCGAGTCGGGCTACGCGGGGGCCCTGCTGTCGGCGGCCGACGGCAGCGGCGAGGGCGGGACGACCGGACACCGGCTCACGATCGCCTTCCAGGGCCGGACGCCCCTCAGCGACGGGGGCGCGTCCGCGACCCCGCCCCTCCCGGCGGCCGGTCTCGCCTACGACAGCTCGCTGTCGGTCACGTACTGGCAGCGGAGCAGCGCCGACGCGCTCGGCTCATGAGTCGGCCGCGACGATGCGGCCGTCACGCAGTTCCACGACCCGGTCGGCGAGCTCGATCAGGTTGGGGTCGTGGGTGGCGACGAGGATGGTCACCGACTCGCTGCGCACCACCGCACGCAGCAGTTCCATGACCGAGCGGCCGGTCTCCGAGTCGAGCTGGCCGGTCGGCTCGTCCGCGATGATCAGGTCCGGGTCGTTGGCCAGGGCGCGGGCCACCGCCACGCGCTGCTGCTGGCCGCCCGAGAGTTCGCCGGGCCGCTGTTCGGCGTGGTCGGCGAGTCCGACCAGGGCCAGCAGGGTCCGGGCGCGCTCCTCGCGCTCCTTGGCGGGCACGCGCCGCAGCCTCATCGGAACGCCGACGTTCTCGGCGGCCGTCAGGACGGGTATCAGGCCGAAGGACTGGAAGACGAATCCGATGCGGTCGCGGCGCAGGGCGAGCAGGCCCGGCTCGTCGAGCGTCGCCAGGTCGGTGCCGTCGAGGGTGATCCGGCCGCCGGTCGGGGAGTCGAGGCCGCCCACGAGGTTCAGCAGGGTGGTCTTGCCGGAGCCCGACCGGCCCCTGAGGGCGGTGAGTTCGCCGCGGCGGACCTCGAAGGACACGCCGCGCAGGGCGTGGACGGCCTGCGGTCCGCTGCCGAAGCTGTGGTGCACGTCGTCGACGACCACGATCGGGGAGCCGGCGCCTGCGCCGGCGCCTCCGCCGTCCCGCACCGCCCGTGTCGCGACCGTCGCCGGTGCCTGGTGATCCCTCATCGCGTCTGTTCCCCCGTCGAGTTGTCCGCGCGGGGCGCCCGGCCCCGCGTCCCGCGCCAGCTGCCACTGCCGCTTCCTGATCGCATTTGCGCATCTGTCGCACCAATCACGCAAGCCCCTTCCCTCCATCGATCGCATCTGACAGCATCGTCCGCTATCCGGTACTTCAGGTCCGGACGGGGGAGGAATTCAACACGTGCTCGGCTTCGTCGTGCGCCGACTGCGCGGGCGATGGCCGCTCGCCGTCGCCGTGCTGCTCACCGTACTGATCACCGCGACCACACTGACCGCGCTGACGGCCTTCACCCGTGGCGTGGGCGAGGAAGGCCTCCGGCGGGCCCTGACCGGGACGGCACAGCCCCGGACCACCGTCGTCATCACCAGCGGCCATCCCGCCGATGCCCGCGCCAAGGACGACCAGGCCGTACGGGCCTTCGCCGACGAGGTGTTCGGGCGGCTCCCGGTGGCCTCCGAGAGCGTGGCCCGCAGCCGCTCGTACGGACTGCCCGGCGTCGCCGCCTCCGGCCGCGACGCCGACCTGACCCTGCTCGCCGCCCTCGGCAAGGACCACGTACGGCTGCTCGCCGGTGAGTGGCCCGCGCCGGTCGCCGCACCCCCGGCCGCCGGCGCCCCGCCGGCCCCGACCCAGGTGGCCGTGCCGCGCGCGGCGCTCGCCCGGCTCGGCCTGGCCGAGTCCGCGCTGCCCGCACCGGTCCGGCTGGACGACCGGTTCGGCGGGGCACCGCTGACCGTGCTGGTCACCGGCGTGTACCGGGCCACCGACCCGGACGCCGCGTACTGGCGGCTCGACCCCCTCGGCGGCCGCGAGGTCCAGGCCGACACCTTCGCCATCTACGGCCCGCTCCTGGTGGACGACAGCGCCTTCACCACCGGCGGCCTCCTGCAGAACCACCGCCTCACGCTGCTCACCCCGGACCTGCGCACGGTCCGCGCCGCCGAGGCCGAGGCCGTCCGCACCGCGACCGACCCCGCGAGCGTCACCCTCGAACGCGCCGGCTCCCTGCGGACCGCCACCGAACTGCCCACGCTGCTGGCCGAGCTGAGCGCCGGCACGGTCGTCGCCCGCTCCACCCTGCTGATGGGCGCGCTCCAGCTCGCCGTCCTGTCGACCGCCGCACTGCTCCTCGTCTCCCACATCCTGACCGTCCGCCAGGAACCGGAACGGGTCCTGCTCACCGCGCGCGGCGCCTCCCGCCGTCGTCTCGGCGCGCTCACCGCGGCCGAGTCCCTGCTGCTCGCCCTGCCCGCGGCCGTCCTGGCACCCCTGCTCACCCCACCCCTGCTGCGCCTGTTCGGCCGGTTCGGACCGCTCGGGCGGGTCCACCTGGAGATCCCGGACACCTGGCTGGTCTGGCCGGTCGCGGGCGGCTGCGCCCTGGCCTGCGTGCTGCTGACGACCCTGCCCTCCGTCCTGCGCGGGGCCTCCGCCGCCGTACTGCGCCGCGTGGGCAGCCGCCAGGCGCTCGTGACGGGCGCCGCCCGATCCGGCGTCGACCTGGCCGTCGTGGTCCTCGCCGTCCTCGGCTACCAGCAGCTCTCGCAGTACGGCGGTACGGACGCCCCCGCGCCCGGTGCCTCCGCCGGCGGCGGGCTCGGTGTCGACCCGGTCCTGGTCGCCGCTCCCGCCCTGGCCCTGTGCGGGGGCACCCTGCTGGTACTGCGCCTGCTGCCGTTCGCGGCGCGGGCCGGGGGACGGCTGGCGGCGCGCGGCCGGAGCCTGGGACCCGCCCTCTTCGGCTGGCAGCTCGCCCGACGGCCCGGCCGGGCCACCGGGCCCGTGCTGCTGCTCGTACTCGCCGTCGCCAGCGGGATCCTGGCGCTCGGCCAGCACGTCGGCTGGTCCGCCTCCCAGCGCGACCAGGCCGACTTCGCGACCGCGGGCGGCCTGCGGATCTCCGGCAGCAGCATGTCCCCGATGGGGCAGGGCGGCCGCTACGCGGCCCTGCCCGGCGGCGACCGCCTCATTCCGGTGGTCCGCCGGGAGCAGAAGCTGCCGGACGGGAAGCCCGCCGACTTCGTCGCGCTGGACGCCGTCAAGGCGGGCGAACGGGTGCCGCTGCGCGCGGACCTGCGCGGCGGGCACGGCATGCGCGAGCTGTTCACCCCGCTCGCCGCCGGCGACCCGGGCACCGCGGCCGCCCCCGCGAGCCCCGGTGTCGCCCTGCCCGGCTCCCCGCGCCGGATCGACCTCGACGTGTCGGTCCGCTCCTCCAGGATCAGCTGGGCCGCCGTGAGCCTGGTGCTGCGCGACCGGTTCGGAGCCACGTACGGGACGCCCGCGGTCACCCTGCCCGAGGGCGGCGACACCACCCTGCCCTTCCTCCTCGACGCGCTGACCGGCGCCCCGGTCGGATCGGCGGCCACCCCGCTGACCCTGGCGGGGATACGCCTCTCGTACGCCGGGGACGGCGACCACCCGGGCGACGGCAGCGAACTGACCGTGCGCCGGATCGGCGTCTCCGACACCGGGGACGGCGCCGCCACGGGCGTCACCGTCCCCGCGGACGCCGCCGACTGGCGGACCTCGCTCCCGCAGGGGAACGGACCCCAGCGGGTCCCCGAGGTGATCCCGGTCCCGGCCGGTTCGACGGACCTGCTGCGGCTGCGCTACTGGGGCGGCTTCGGTACCCTGCAGGGCGCCAACACCGTGGTGTTCCCGGCGCCCGCCGGCCCGGCCCCCACAGCCGTTCCCGCGGTCGCCACCACCCGCTACCTGAGGTCCCTGGGCGCCGCCGTGGGCGATACGGTCCGCGTCACGCTGGACGGTGCCGGCGTCCCGGTGCGGATCACCGCCTCCGTGGACTCCCTGCCCGTGGCCGGCCGCTCGGCGCTCGCCGTCGACCTGCACCTGCTCGGCCGGTTCCTGCTGGAATCCGTCGGCCAGCAGCCGCCCTCGCCCACGGAGTGGTGGCTGCCCGCCGGCTCGGCCGCCGACCCGGTCCCGGCCCGCGCGGCGGACAAGCTGCGCGAAGGCGCCCGGATCGAGCGCGTCCAACTGCGTGAGGAGATCACCGAGCGGCTGCTCGACGACCCGCTGAGCGCCGGCCCGCAGAGCGCCCTGGCCGCCCTCGCCGCCGCCTGCGCGGTCCTGGCGGCCATCGGCTTCGCGACCTCCACCGCCGCCGAACGGCGCGTGCGCGGACGGGAGTTCTCGGTCCTGCTCGCACTCGGCACCCCGCGCCGCTCGCTGGCCCTCGCGTCCGCCGCCGAGGGCGGGGTGCTGATCGCCATCGGGTCCGCGGTCGGGACCGGGCTGGGCATCGCCCTCGTCCATCTGATGGCGCCCCTGGTCGTGCTGACACCCGCCGCCGGGCGGCCGTTCCCGCCCGTACAAGTGGACATGCCGTTCTGGCAGACCGTGCTCACGGTCGCCGCCATCGCAGCCGTCCCCCTGCTGTCGGCCGCGCTCAGCGGCCCCCGGGGCGGCGACATCGCCGCCCGGCTGCGTCCCGTGGAGGAGATGTGACCACCCCGCCGTCCGCCACCCCGCCGTCCGCCACCCGGGCGTCGTCCGCCCCGGCACCTGCCGCCCCCCCTTCGTCCACCGCCCCGCGGCCCGCGCCCTGGGTCAGGACCCGGCTGCGGGCGGCGCCACTGGGCACCCTGCTCGGCGCCGCGCTGGCCTTCGTCGCCGTCCTGCTGGCCGCCGCGCTGCCGCGGGCCCAGGACCGGGGCGCCGACCAGGCCCTGCGGTCCTTCCTGGAACACAGCGCGGCCGGCAACGCCGGCCTGCAGGTGACCGCGCCCTCCCCGGACAGCGGGCAGAGCGCCCAGGCCCTGGACGCCACGCTGGAGAAACTGCTCGCACCGACCGGATCCACCTTCCGCGTGGACCCCGGGTCGGTCGTCCACGGTGCGCGCACCACCAAGCGGCAGGAGCTGACGAACCCGGAACTCGACCGCCCCTCCGGCTTTCCGCCCAGCATGAACCTCCTGCACGTCCGCCAGGCCGAGGCCCATGTGAAGCTGGCGGAAGGGCACTGGCCGAGCAGCACACCCACGGCCCCCGCGCAGGCCGCCCCCGGGGAGATGGCGCCCCTCCAGGTCGTCCTCTCGCAGAAGGCCGCCGCGACCCTCGGCGCCCGCGTCGGATCCGTCCTGAACATCGCGCCCCGAGTGGACGCCACACCGTCCGTCGAGGTCGTCGGCCTCTACGCGGTCCTCGACGAGACCGACGGCTTCTGGACCGGCAACCTGGGGTGCCTCGCCCGCGCCTGCGAGCACTACTACAACGAGAACCTCGCCTGGGACGTCGACGCCCTCGTCGGCACCGGGGACCTCGACCGAATGAGCACCTGGAGCCGCACCGCCGAGGACTTCTGGCAGCTGCCGGTGGACATCGGCCACCTGCGGGCCGACCGGCTCGACGCCACGAGGAAGGACATCGCCTCGTACCTCGCCGGACCCACCGCCGCCACCCTCGCCCGGGAGACCGGCCGCGCGCGGCTGCACACCACCTCGTGGCTGCCCGAGCGGTTCGAGGAAGCCCGCGCCCGTACCCAGGCCGCGGCACCGCTCGCCGCGATCGGACCCGCCGGGGTCGGCGGCGTCGCCTTCGTCGTCCTGTGCCTGGCCGGCGCACTCGCGGCCGACCGCCGCGACGCCGAACTGCGGCTGCTGCTCGCGCGCGGCGGCTCGCGCGCCGCCATCGTCGGCCGGCTCCTCGGCGAGGGCGCCGTCACCGTACTCCCGGCGGCCGCGGCCGCCACCGCGCTCGCCGTTCTGCTGCTGCCCACCCCCAGGCTCGTGCCCGCACTGCTCTCGGCCGCGGCCGTGGCCCTGCTCGCCCTGCTGGCCTTCCCCGTACGGGCCGCCGTACTGCTGACCCCGGCCCGCCCCGCCGGGCGGTGGCGCAGGCCCGTGGCCGAACTGCTCGTCCTCATCGCCACCGCAGCCGCCGTGGTGGAGGTCCGCCGCCGCGGGGTCGCCCCGCCCGGCAGCGACCTCGACCCGCTGCTCATCGCGGCCCCGCTGCTGCTCGCCCTGTGCGGCGGGCTGCTGCTGGCCCGGCTCCAGCCGGTGGTCACCGGATGGCTCGCCCGGGCGGCCGGCCGCGGCTCCGGACTCGTCGGCTTCCTGGGACTCGCGCGGGCCGCCCGCGGCCCGGCGACCACCGGCACACAGGCCCGCGGCCGGACCGGCCCCTCCGTCCTGCCGATGGTCGCGCTGCTCGTCGCCATCACCACCGGGGGATTCGGCGCCGCCGTGCTGCAGTCGGTGGACTCGTCCCGGCTGGGCGTGGCCCGGCTGACCGTAGGGGGCGACGCGGCGATATCCGCGTACGGGAAGACCCCGCTCCCGGCGGGGCTCGCGAAGGCCGCGGGCGAGCTGCCGGGCGTACGGACCTCCGTGCCGCTGTGGATCGACCACGACTCCTCCCTGCACGGCACCACCGTGAGAGCCAGCCAGGTCACGGTGATCGCTGCCGAGCCGGCCGCGTACGCGGAGCTGTCCCGGGTCCTCGGCTGCGGATCCTTCGACCCCGCCCTGCTGGCCACCAGCGGTGCGCCGTCCCCCGATGCCCCGGTGCCCGCGCTGTTCAGCGCGCACCTGGCCGGACAGGCCAGGCAGGGCGGCACGTACACGGTGCAGCCCGGCGACGGCGGGGAGCTGAAGGTACG
This sequence comes from Streptomyces nojiriensis, assembly GCF_017639205.1. Taxonomy (NCBI): domain Bacteria; kingdom Bacillati; phylum Actinomycetota; class Actinomycetes; order Kitasatosporales; family Streptomycetaceae; genus Streptomyces; species Streptomyces nojiriensis. The sequence continues at coordinate 8,330,303 of NZ_CP071139.1, forward strand.
GGTCGTGGGCATGGTCGACTGCACCCCGGCCCATCCGGCGCGGGACGCCGCGACCGTCGTCGTGCCGGCGGGCGCCGCGACGGCCCTCATGGGCGGCGCCGACCACCCGAACCGGTGGCTCGGCCTCGGCGACATCGACAGTGACCGGCTGCGCGCGCTGGTGCGCTCCAAGCTCCCGGCGCCGTCCGCGACTCCCGCCCGGGCCCCGGCCCCGATCCCCGGTTCCGGTTCCGCTGCGGGCCCGGCCCCGCTCGACGACGTGTATCCCGTGCACACCAGCGCCGAGGCCGTCACGGAACTGGGCGCCGATCCGCTGCAGCGCTCCGCACAGCGCCTCTTCTGGGCCTCCATGGCCGGAGCGGCGGGCTTCGCCCTGCTGGCCGTACTGCTGACGCTGATGCGGACCGTCCCCGAACGCGCGGCGCTGCTGGCCCGGCTGCGCACCATGGGGCTGCGCCGCAGGCAGGGCGTGGCGCTGATCCTCGCCGAGACCCTGCCGCAGACCCTGGCCGCGACGCTGGGCGGGGCCCTGGTGGCGGCGGCGGCCGTGGCCCTGCTCGGCCTGGCTATGGACCTGTCCACGCTGGTCGGCGCGCACGTGCCGAACGGAGTGCAGCTGACGGCGGGGCCCGTCCTGACCCAGGCCCTGGGCCTGGCCGCCCTGGTCGCCGCGGCCGTGTGCGTCGAGGCGGCGACATCCGGGCGACGGCAGATCACCACCGAGTTGAGAGCGGGAGACCAGCGTTGAACACCGACCAGCCGACGTACGAGGAGCTGCGCCGCCGGGCGACGGCCGCCGCCGAGCCGCGCACCCCGGCGGGGGCGGACGCCGCGATCGCCTGCGACCGCCTGGTCCGGATCTTCAGCCAGGACGGCATCGAGGTACAGGCCCTCCAGGGGCTGGAGCTGACGGTCGAGCAGGGCGACCTGCTGGCCCTCGTGGGCGCCTCCGGCAGCGGCAAGTCCACCCTCTTGAACATCCTGGCGGGCCTGGACGTCCCCACGGCCGGCAGCGCGGCGGTCGCCGGCTACGACCTGCTGGAACTGTCGGCACGGGACCGGCTGCGGTACCGGCGCGAAGCGGTCGGGTTCGTCTTCCAGCAGACGGCCCGCAACCTGCTGCCGTTCCTGACGGCCGCCCAGAACGTGGCCCTGCCGATGCAGTTGAAGGGCGACAGCCCCCGCCGCGGCGCGGGCGCACGCCGCGCGGCCAGGGTCGGGGAGATCCTTGAGGCCCTCGGGATCGGCGACCTGGCGCACCGGCACCCGGCGCAACTGTCCGGCGGCCAGCAGCAGCGCGTCGCGATCGCCGTGGCCATGGCGAACGACCCCAAGGTGCTGCTCGCCGACGAACCCACGGGCGAACTGGACTCCGAGACGGCCGCGGCGGTCTTCGAGACCTTCCGGACCGTGAACAAGGAACTCGGCGTGACGGTGGTCATCGTGACGCACGACCCGATGGTGGCGGGCGAGGTCCGCCGGACCGTGGCGATCCGCGACGGCCGCACCAGCAGCGAGGTCCTGCGCCGCCTGGTCACGGACGAACACGGCGAGGAATCCATCAGCGAACGCGAGTACGTCGTCCTCGACCGCTCCGGCCGCGTCCAGCTCCCCCCGAAGTTCCTGGAGGCCCTGGGCATGGAACACCGCGTGGCGGTCGACTTGGCCCCGGACCACATCGAACTGCGCCCGGACGGCGCCCACTGAGTGCCGACGGGCCGGACGAGGTGATGCCCAGGTCCGGCCCGTCCGCTCGTCTCTACAGGTCGAGCTGGTACTGGAGTGTCGTGTGCGTGGGCAGGTAGCCGAGGCTGTCGCTGATGTGTCTCATGTGCGTGTTGCTGTCGGCGGTGTCGGTCAGGAGGCCGCCGAGGTCCGGGTAGTGCCCGTGGGCGTGTCGGATCGACTCGGCCTTCATCCAGCGGCCGAGGCCGTGTCCGCGGTGCTCGGGCAGCACGCCGGTGCCGTAGTGCTGGGCATCACCCGTGCCGCCGCCGGGCACGACGAGTTCGGTGAACCCGGCGATCGAGCCGTTGGAGGTGTCGATGGCGACGACGGTGTGCAGGTGGTCGCCGCGCTGTTCGACGGCCTTCGCGGCAGCCCGGACCCGGTCCACGTCCCAGGTCGTGGTGCCGTGGTCGGTGTCCTCCATGGGCATGTCGTCCATGGCGCGACGCGAGTCGGCGAAGGTCTGGGCGAGATCGTCGGGCACGGTTCCCTGCCAGGACGCCAGCCGGTAGCCGGAATGCGGACGCTCAATGATCCCTGCCAGGGAGGGGATGTCCACATCGGCCAGGGGCAGGCGGGAGTACCTCAGGGTGAGGACCTTGCGGAAGCCGCGGGCCGGCAGGAAGTGGTCGCCGGGCGATCCGGCCCCGGCCTGCGCCACGACGCAGCGCCGGGTGTTGTCCCGGGCGGCGGCCACGGCAGTGTCGAGGAGCCGGGAGCCGACGCCCTGGCGGCGCTCCACGGGATGGACGTGGACGGTCAGTTCGGCGAGGTGCGCTTGTCCGCCATCGAACAGGCGCAGAAAGGCCGTCCCGACAGGGTTGGCATCGGCGTCGGACGCCAGCCATGCAAGGCGTCGGCTGTGCGCCCCGTGAGCGGGGTCGGTCAGTGGGGTGATGCGGAGCGACAAGGTGTCTCCGTCGTGAGGAGGTGGCAAAGGTCAGTACGCGGGCTCAACTGCTGGGCACTCCTGCGCATGTGCTCCACACCTCCTCGTCGACGGTGCCGGTCCGGATCAAAGTGGACGGCTGGGAGAACGTAGCCGGTCCGTCGGCTCCTCGGCAAAGGATTAACCGAGGCTGCTGCGGCCGCGGGGTCACAGCCACTCACTCATCCCGCGCTGCCCGGCCGTGACCACCATCGACATGGGCTTCTGCCCCTGCTCGACCGCGAGATGGACCTTGGTGGTCGGCCCACCTCGCGAGCGCCCGAGACCGTGGTCGTCCGGCTCGACCTCAACGCCGCCGGGCGGCTCCTTCCGAAGATCCCCCTTTTGACGGCTCCGGCGGCGCTCTCAGTGAAGCTGCTGGGTGCCGACGCCGTCATGGACGAAGACGGACCGGGTGTCGGTGGAAGGGTAGCTCTCCTTCAGGGTGAAGGCCTGGGGCGCGCCGCCGGCGGGGGAGTCCGGGGCTTCGAAGTACAGGACGTAGGTCTTGGAGGCGGCCGTCTCGCTCTCCAGCTGCAGCCAGCCCACGACGCCGGCAGCCGGAAAGGTACCGGTCGCGGTGATGGTGGTCTTCGCGGTGCCCTGCTGGAGGGCGAAGGCGGCCGTGCCGAGGTCCAGACGCTTGCGGGCGCCGTCCTTCCAGCGCTGGAAGAGCGTGATCCACTCCTCCGGCCATGGGCCGCCGGTCGCCGTGGGCGGCATGTCGCTCTGCAGCCGCTCCAGGATGTCGTCGGCATTCGCCACGACGTCGTCGTAGTCCCACAGATCGAATGCGAAGCCCATGTGGACCTTGTCGGTGGCACGGAACATCGGCCGGATGTGGAGCTCGAACACGGGAGTGCGCATGCTGGCCGTACACCTCCATCAGAACGCTGTTGAGTGTGATCTCCCCGATCGGCTCGGGTGGTTGCTGTGGCTCACCCTGCGGCGTGGGGGAGGCCCTGTACGGCTGGGCGGAGCGAGTACGTCGAACGCGGCGTTGAGCCGATCGGTGTACCCGTGCCGACAGCCCAGCGCCAGCGTGTCGGCGAGCCCTTCACGTAGCCGGCGAACTCGGCCTGATTGCTGTCGTGGAGCACGATGTCGGGGGTGTTCGCCGGCAGCGGCGTCGACGGGCTCGCGTCACGGCCGGAGTCCAGGCCGGGCCGCGAGAACGCGGCCGGGAGCCGGCCCGTCGCCTGTGGGCGGAACCAGCCCCAGTACGGCAAGTCGCTGCCGTGTTCGCACGGGCCGACGGACCCGTCGCTGTGGAAGCACAGCCTGGAAGCCGTACCCGCTCATGTCGTCCGGATCGGCGGTCGAGCTTGCGCGCAGGATGTCGATCGCATACATGAGGTCGCTCAGCTCGCTCGGGCTCAGGGAGTTGATGTCCCGTCGACTTCTGGCCATCGCTCCACCTTCGGCTCGGCTCTCCCTATACGTATCAGCAGGAGCGCTGTGGCGCACGTCACAGTGGTGGCGTGTCCGTGTGAAGGGGTGTCGGGGGTGTGGCCCCACGAGTTTGGTCCGGCTGTTCGGGTGGTTGGGGTCCGTAGAAGGCGGAGAGGAGGAAGGCCCGTTCGAGCCGGCTGTCTTCTCGCCGGTTCGCTGCGGATCGCGGAACCTGAGTTGCGGGTCGCCGGGGCGAGTCCGGCGTAGGCGGCGAGGGAGCCGGCCGGGCTCGGGACGATCGGTGCGGCTGCTTTCGCCGCCAGGCGACTCCACGGTTTCTTCGGCTTCTTCGTCCCGGGCGGTGTCTTCGGGGCCGCCTGCCCCGATGGGGTGAACCGTCCGGGGGCTCGCCCCCACCTCGCTCGCCCGGCCTGCCGGACGGATACCCTTCCGTCCTGTCTGTACACAAATGAGGCAGGTGTGGGCATGACCCAGGTCCTTGAGTATGAGAGCAACGCCATCGTCGAGTTGCTGGGTGTTCTCCCGGCGGACCGCGATGCGGAGTGGCTGAAGAACTCCCTTCAGCAGGCGATCATGGTGGAGATCGCGACCATCGGCCCGTACGCGAGCGCCCTGTGGTCGATCAAGGAATCGAATACGGCGGTCGCCAAGAGCATCCGGGAGATCATCTTCGATGAGATGACCCACATGGGACTGGTGTGCAACATGCTCACCACCATCGGAGGGACGCCGGTCCTCGCCGATCCCAAGGTGGTGCCCAAGTACGAGCGTGCGCTGCCGGGGGGTGTGAGACCTGAACTCATCGTCTTCCTGGAGGGGCTGACCAAGGACTCGGTCGAGATGTTCTCCGAGATCGAGCGCCCGGATCACCCGGTCGCCCAGTTCAGCGCCTTCGCCACCATCGGGGCCTTCTATACCGAGATCGAAGAGGCGTTCGAGGCGCATCAGCAGCTGATCAGCGGCGACCGGCAGATCGACTTCTCCCTTGAGAACCACGGCCAGGGCAACAAGATCGTTCCGATCGACAGCATCGAGAAGGTGCGAGCCGCGATCGAGATCATCAAGGAGCAGGGCGAGGGCACCTCCGCCTCACCCGAGAACCCCTTCCCCGGCAAGCCCGGCGAGCTGGCGCACTTCTACGTGTTCCGGGAGATGTTCCGCGGCAAGAAGCTGATCAAGGTGTCGGAGAATCCGGTCGTCTGGGACTTCAAGGGCGACGATGTCCCGCTGCCCCCGGCCTTCCCCATGGGGCGGGTTCCCGAGGGCGGTTGGGCCAACGGCGGGCCGAACGTGCCCTCGCCCGAGGTTCAGCAGGTGCTCGCAGCGTTCAACAAACACTTCAGCGAAATGCTGCGGGCGCTGCAGGCAGCCTGGGTGACGGGTGACTCGGACATGCTGTTCCCGGCGATCGGCCACATGGGCGGGATGCGCACCGAGGCGCGGAAGCTCGTTCAGCTGGAGCTGCCCGACGGCAGCGGGAAGACCTACGGGCCGGAGTTCCTGTACGTCGAGGAGTGAGAGCCTGCGGCCTGCCGGCAGCGACCGGACCCGCTCCGACAGCCCGTTCCGGGCCGGTTCGGTCTTGCGGACCCCTGACCTCTCCTTGGCCCAGCGGTACAGCGCTGCAGCAGCCTCACCAGACAGCCCGGTGCCAGGGGCTCCGCCGTGCTCCGCGTCTGCCCCAGGGCCCCGGCCGCCCGTGCCTCGGCGGCAGTAGCCGGACCCGCACCTCACGGGTCCGGGACTTCGCCGGCGCCGCGTCCGCCAGCCCAGGCGGAACCGGTCCGGATGGACGGCCTGGTGCCGGTGCGGAGTCGGCGGCCGGGAACCGCGACCCCGGACGAAGTCGTTCACGGGTGGGACGGAGCCGTACTGCTCAGTCCCACCAGAGCGACCACATCGTCGACCGGACCATGCCGTCGCCGGCGGCCCGGGGATCGAGGGGCGGCCTGTCGACGGCCAACTCCAGACAGGCGCCGTGGGCGAGGAAGAGCTCGGCCCCCCATTGCTCCTGCCGGCGTCTGAGCAGCGCCGCATCGTCGGCGGGGGTGAGGACCCGGTCGCCGTACCCGAACCATTTGCCCGTTCCGATCAGGCGGGGCAGGACCACGGGCACCTCGTGGCCTCCTCGCACCGGTACGAAGTTGAGCCACCTCGGTCCCCCACCCCAGGTGTCCCGATCCGCGGACGCCCGGCGAGAGACCCCTGGGAGCGGCTCCGCGAGCGCCGGGCCCAGTTGCGGTGCCAGCCGTTCCGGGTCGTAGTCGTCACGCAGGCCCTCCTGATCCTCCTCGTCCTCGCCGGCGCCACCCGTTCCTCCAGACCCGCGGCGTCGACGCCGTCATGAAGAAGCGTGCCCGCAGGGCGCGGAAGAGCTCTTCGGCGGTCAGACGCGGCTGATGGAGAAACGTGTTCATGATCTCCGGACCCTACGGTCCACCCGCTCACCGCGCATGCCGGTATCCCCGGTGCTCCGGTCATGGTCCGCGATCTGGTGCGATGACCGCCGGGCGCCATTCCTGGCGATACTCGGGATGCCCGGCGTACGACTGGGCGAGGACTCGGATCGCGTACCCGAGGCCGGCCGCACGGGGGTCGGCGGGGGCGATGGCCCGGTACTCGTGCGCCAACTGCTCGGTCAGGTCGAGCATCGGCAGATGGCTGTCGAGAAGGGCCTCGCCGCCCATCGTTTCGGACACGTGGGCATAGGCATGGTTGTCGTCCATGATGCGTGCGACGAGGAACTTCAGGAGGTCGTTCATGTGCTCATCCTCCAGCGCTGTTCTCCCGTTCGCGCAGGCAGGGGTTCACGTCGGCCCTCATCGTCCGGGGCCGGGCTGCCACACGGAGCGGAGCCGTTCGGCGGTAGCGGGCGCCTGGGCGAGGCCGGCTAGGTAGGCCGGTGCCCAGTTCGTCCGGTCGTTCAGGTCGGAGCCGAACGCCCGTACCGCTTCCGCGTCGGGAGCCAGGGTCACCACGGTCCGCGCCCCGTCGGCCGTCCGCGCCCCGTCGGCCGTCGGCCGCCGGTCGAGCGGCTCGCGCGGATTCAGGTGCGCCAGGGGCTCGATGACGACGACCGTGCGGGCTCCGGCCGCGAGGTCCGCGTTGGCGCCGGCGCGCAGGGCGCCGTCCATGTAGTGCCGTCCCTGGACGGAGACCGGCGGTTCCGCCGCGGGGAAGGCGCTGCTCGCCGCCACCGCGTGCACCAGCGGCACACCGCTCGTGCGGTCCCACACCGTCGGCTCACCCGTGGCCGCCTCCACCGCGGTGATCAGCAACTCACCCTCCACCGGCCAGGCGTTCGTGCCGATCAGGGCGCCCCGGCCCGCGAGCAGGGCCCGTTCGGCCTCGGCGGAGGCCTCGCGGTCGGCGTCCGCATGGTCGAGTGCGATCCGGCCGACCCGGCGCCGGGCCTCCTCGGGCTCCAGTCCGGGCCGACCGAGCACGGCGAACACGGCGCCGGCGACCGAGGCGTCCACCCCGCGCCGGGGGGCCGGACCCGGTCGCGTCGCCACCTCGGCGAGGCGGCCGAGGTCCTGGCCGGTGGTCAGGATCGCGCCGACGATCGCACCGGCCGACGTGCCGACCGTCAGGTCGGCGACACCGAGATCCACACCCCTGCGCACCAGTTCACCGACCAGCCCGGCCATCCACGCGGTTCCGACCACACCTCCCGGCCCCAGTACGAGTGCCCGGTCGAATCCTGCTGAGGTCTCGAGCTCCACGGTTCCGTCTCCCCCTGGCATCAGGTGATGGTCTACGCGATCGGTGTGATCCACGTGATCAACGCTAGGACCTCAACCGGGCTTCGGGTCAAGCGGATACCGGAGACCGTCGCCCCGCAACGACTCCACGACCTTGGACGGACGGGACGCGGCGCCGGGGGGACGGGACCGGGTGACCGCTGGGGCCTGTTGCAGACGGTCTTCCCCCGTGCCGCGCTCCACGAGATCGCGGGCGAGTACCCGCGGGCGCCCCGGCCGCACGGGGAGGGGCCGGCCATCGCCCAGGAGCTCGGGCTGCGGACGGAGGCCGGCAAACGGCTGTGCGCGCTGGGCCGTTCGGCGCTGCCGGCAGGAGCGTACGAGGAGAGCCGGCAGCGGCACACGGACGCCCTGCGGCCGGCCGGGGAACAGAGCCACCGGGCCGCGAGGGCCGGGGCTCCGCTGCCGCCCGCCGAACGGTACGACGTGGACCGGACCCGGTCGGCCTGTCTGTCGGCACCCGGCCGCACGGCGGCCGGAGCGGCCTTCGCCGGAGTCCGAACCGGCCGCCTGCTCCTGAGCGTTGGCCGGCCGTTCGGCCCGGGGCGTTCAGGGGTGCTGGGATCCGGTGGTGGACGCCCTGGTTTCGAGGACCGAGGTGTGGTGGCGGACGGTGCCGGGCGCGGCGCGGCCGGCGAGGATGTCGCAGAGGAGTTCCGCGCAGGCCCGCCCGTAGTCGGCAGGGCGCAGGTCGACCGCCGTCACGGGCGGGTTCGCGCTCCGGTTCGCGGTGCCGTCGACGCAGGAGGCGACCAGCAGGTCGGCGCCCACCGTGCGGCCGAGGCCGGCCGCGGCGCGCAGGGTTCCGGGCGCGGCTCCGTCGGGGGCGCAGACCACGGCGTCGATCCCGGGGTCGGTCGCGAGCAGCTCGCGGGTGGCGGCGTCGGTGTCGGCCTCGGTCGCCGCGAACGGGACGGTGCGCAGGGCGACTTCGGTCCGGCGCGAGGTGCCCCAGGCGGCGGCCGTCTCGCGCAGGGCCTGGGCCCAGGCGGAGGTGCCCTCGGGCGTGAGGAGGGCGGGGCGGCGGGCGCCGCGCTCGTGCACGTGGTCGAGGAGGGCCCGGAGCGAGGCGGCGTTGTCGCAGACGACCGCGCCGGCGGGGGCGGGGGAGGGGCCGAGGTAGCGCTCGCCGGTGACGACGGGGACACCGGAGTCGAGGAGTCCGGGGACGGCGCTGTCGCCGATCTCGGGGTCGATGACGAGGAGGCCGTCGACCCGGGAGGCGAGCGGGCCGGAGGCGCCGCCGCCCGGCGCGAGCAGGACGACGTCGAGTCCTTCCTCCTGGGCGCGCTGGACGGCCCCGAAGGCCAGGTTCATGTAGTAGTCCAGCCGCGTCGCGGTCTGCGGCAGGTGCAGGCCGACGGCTCCGGTGCTGGAGCGGCGCAGCCTGCGGGCGGCGCTGTTGGGGCGGTAGCCGAGTTCCTCGGCGACCGCGCGGACCCGGTCCCGGGTGGCCTCCGCGACCCGCCCGGAGCCCTGGAGCGCGTCGGAGACGGTGCTCTTGGAGACGCCGGCGGCGCGGGCGACATCGAGCAGGGTCACGGCAGGTGGGGTCACGCCCCGCATTCTAGACGCTCGGTCCCGCCTTGCCGGAACGTTCCGGCAGCGTCTACATTCATGCCTTGCCGGAACGTTCCGGCGCCGCCGTGTCCGGCCCGTCCGTCACATCGAACCGACCGCCCCTTGACCGAACCTTTCCGCATCCCGCATTCTGACTGAAATTTCAGTCAGAACTCCGAAAGCAGCCCGCCCGTGACCTCGTACGCGCTCCTCACCTCCTTCGGATCCCCGCTCGGTTCGCCGGGCCGCACCCAGCCCGGCGAACGCGAACCGCTGCGCGTCGGCCTCGTCCAGATGCGCTGGTACGCCGATGCCGCCGAGCGCGACAACCGGCTCCGCGAGGGCGTCGCCCTCGCCGCCGGGCAGGGCGCCGCCGTCGTCTGCCTCCCGGAGCTCACCCGCAGCCCCTACTTCTGCAACACCGACGACCCCATGGCCGACGGCGCCGCCCGTTACCTGGAGGACGTGGAGAGCGGCCCCACCGTCGCCCTCGCCGCAGAACTCGCCACCGAGCTCGGCATCACCGTCCACGCCTCCCTCTACGAGCGCGCCGAGGACGGCGGACTCGGCTACAACACCGCCGTCTGCGTGGACCCCGACGGCAAGCTGATCGCCCGGACCCGCAAGAACCACATCCCCGCCTTCCCCGGCTACCGCGAGGACCTGTGCTTCCGCCCCGGCGACAGCGGCTTCCCCGTCGTCGCCCACGAGGGCGCCCGCTTCGGCTTCCCCACCTGCTGGGACGAGTGGTTCCCCGAGCTGGCCCGCGCCTACTCCCTGGCCGGCGCCGAGATCCTCGTCCACCCCACCGCCATCGGCTCCGAGGTGGACCTGCCGGACTTCGACACGCGGCCCATGTGGGAGCACGCCATCAGCGCGAACGGACTGGCCAACGCCCTCTTCATGATCGTGCCCAACCGGGTCGGCACCGAAGGCCGTTCCACCTTCTACGGGTCCTCCTTCATCTCCGACCCCTACGGCCGGATCATGCTGCGCGCCCCGCGCGACCGCGAGGCCGTCCTCGTCGCCGACCTCGACCTCGACCAGCGCCGCGACTGGCTGGAGTTCGGCCTCATGCGCACCCGCCGCCCCGGGATCTACGGCAGCCTCACCGAACGGCTGGACGCGCCGCGGGCGTAAGCGGTCTGTATCGGATCTTGTTTCGGGGCCGGGCGGGGCGGCGGGAATCTGGAATCTCCTTTGAAGTGCCGCCCCTGCGCACAGGAGAATCCGTCGTCATGGGAGCGGACATCCACGGGTTCATCGAGTGCCGCGGCACGTACGGCACCCTCGACGAGGAGGATTCGAGCTGGCATGCCGCCATCAACCTGGATCTGCTGTACGGCGGAAGGGGCTACGACGCCTTCGGCTGCCTGTTCGGCGTCCGGAACTACGCAGGCTTCCGGCCCCTCGCTGAAGGGCGGGGGCTGCCGCCCGACGTGACCGACGAGGTCCGGGACCACTACGAGGGTGCACCGGACCTCTTCCACAGTCCGTCCTGGATCGGGTGGGAGGAGCTGGTCGCCGTCGACTGGGACGAGCCCGCACTCACCGTCGACGCCCGCGTGCACGAGTACCGGTACAGCGTGGAGCACGGCTTGCGCGAGTCGGGGAAGTCGTTCCGGAACCTCGACGGCCGCTCCGAGGGCGACGAGTGGATACAGGAGGGCAAGATCATGCGGGTGGAGCGCATGACGCGCCGGGAGGCGGTGCGCCAGGACGGCGAGTGGGGCCCGGTCTGGGCGACCATGAAGGCTCTCGCCGACGTGCATGGCCCTGAGTACGTCCGGCTCGTCGCCTGGTTCGACAACTAGGCCGTCCCTTTCGGATCTTGTCGGCCGAGCCTGCGGTGCCGGGCGTCGCGGGCCCGGCAAGATCCGAAAGAGGCGGCCTAGGCGCTGTCCGGCCGATCATGGCTAGCGTGAACTCTAGGATGTGCGCGAGGGGGTGTGTGGTGGAGGACGTTTTCGACACGACTGGCAGACCGCCGAGTGGCTGGATGCATGCCATCTTCCACGGGGGTCCGTACGGGGAGGACGTGGGGCGGTGCATTCCCGGTCCTCCTGCACCGGAGATCCTCGCCGTGCCGCTGCCCGAGGGCGGCGTCCACGTCTACCGGCTGTGGAAGGTGGGTTCGTGGTCCGACCCGGATGACCCCATCGCCGTCTACAACCCTGACGGGCCGCCCGTACCGCCGCCACTCCTGACCGGTCAGGAGAAGACGTGGCTCCGGGAAAAGCGGCGCAGGCAGGGCATCGGACCGATCGGAGTTGTCGCGCTGGAGCACGGCCGGAGTGAGGACGACCCCGATCCGGCCACCATCGAGGCGATGCTCGCCGGCCTGAGGAGCAGGAAGCACCTGCTCCTCCAGCGGCTGACCGACTGCTTTGAGGGCGACGAGTACATCCAGGTCCTGCTCCGCGAAGACGAGGCCTACGAGGTGGAGTACCACATCGACGCCTCGGAGCACTGTCAGGCGCGGACAGACTCTCAGGCAAAGGTCCGCGAGGTCTTGCTCGGCTGGGCAGCCGATTGGGAGGGCTGGCAGACCGCCCTCCAGTGGACCGACATCGGCCACCCTGCCCAGGCTCCCGCCGGGGACGTTCCCGAACGTGCCGCGACGAGCATTCTTGATCGACCGGATACCCCCTAGGACTTGTCCGGCCGATCATGTGACTAGTCCGTGTCCGGGTCGTTGATGTGGACATGGGCCGGGGTGATCTGACGGATGCCGAGTGGGAACGGTTGCGGCCGTTCCTGCCGGTCAGCAACAGGCGTTGTGGCAGGTGGCGGGACCACCGGCAGGTGATCGACGGGATTCTGCACCGGGTTCGGACCGGCGTGCAGTGGCGTGACCTGCCCGAACGGTTCGGGCCGTGGAAGACCGTCTACGAACGCCACCGACTGTGGTCGGGTGACGGGACTTGGGAGCGTCTGCTCCAGAAGGTCCAGGCCGCAGCGGACGCGGCGGGTGAGATCGACTGGGACATCTCGGTCGACTCCACCATCGTGCGGGCTCATCAGCACGCGGCTGGCGCCCGCACCGACCCGCCGCCGGCCCCCGCCTCAAAGGGGGACGAAGTCCCAGAACACCAGGGCGAAACGCCGTGGCAGAGCCTCGTCGCCCGCCTGGTGGAGGTGGTGCTGGAGGTGAGGGCCTGGGCCGCTCGCGCGGCGGGTTCACCACCAAGCTCCACCTGAGCGCGGATGGCCGCTGCCGCCCGCTGTCCCTGGTCGTCGCACCAGGTCAGCGGGCGGACTGCACCCAGTTCAAGCCGGTCCTGGAGAAGATTCGCGTCCCGAAACCCGGGCCCGGCCGACCGCGCAAGAAGCCGGACAGCGTCGCGGCCGACAAGGCCTACAGCAACGGACCCTGCCGCCAGTACCTGCGCAGCCGCGGCATCCGCCACACCATCCCGGAGAAAACCGACAGCCAGGCCGCCCGCCTGCGCAAAGGCTCACGCGGCGGACGGCCACCGGCCTTCGACGAAGAGCGCTACAAGAAACGCAACACCATCGAACGGGCCATCAACCGCCTCAAACAGCACCGGGCAGTCGCCACCCGATACGACAAACGCCGCTACGTCTACCTCGGCACCGCAACGCCCGCAGCCCTCACCATCTGGCTCCGAACATGATCGACCGGACAAGTCCTAGGCGGGACAGGGGCCCCGCAGGCCCGTCCCGGGCCGGGGCCGGGCGTGGCTCCGGTCCGAGCGGGGGCGTGCCGGAAGTGGGAGCCGCGTCACCGCCCGAGCCGGCCGGCCTGAGGTGTGGAATGCGCCACGTGTGGGGGTCGGTGGCGAAGGGGCCGGCGCGCTCGACGGCCGTGCCGATCCCCGGCAACCCGCACGTGACCAGCACATACATCGGTTTCGGCCGGTTTTCCTAGCCAAGTACGCATGAGCTGACAAATGGGACAAAATAGTGCCTTTCTGTCACAACTCCCTTTGCGGTCATAAGTGACTTGATGGTGTGTCAGCCTCGAACGTGCGGGACATAATCGGCCGCGGTCGTCTCCGGAAGCAATGGAGCCATCGGGACACCGATCGACTTCCCAGGCGGATCGCCGCACCGGACCGACCCTCGAGGCGCTGTACATGTCCCTGGCCCGCCGAACCCGACTCGCGGCCCTGCTCGCCGCGCTCTCCGTCGGCACCGCCGGAATGACGGCCTGGGCCTACGGACACGGGACCGAGCGTCCGCAGGCGGCCCCCGAGGCGGTGGTCACCCCCAGCGTGACCGAGGGCTCCGCCCTCCAGGTCGTCGCGCACCCCGACGACGACCTCTTCTTCATGAACCCCGACCTCAGCCGCTCCATATCGACCGGCATCAAGGTCACCACCGTCTACCTGACCTCCGGCGAGTCCGACGGCAGGAACGAGGCCCACAGCCCGCACCTGCAGGACGCCGCCGGCCCCGCCGACCGCGCCGCCTACGCCGAGGCCCGCCAGAACGGCATACGCGCCGCCTACGCGCAGATGGCCACCGGGGACCGCGCCAGCGCCTGGCAGCGCAAGTCCGTACCCACCGCCGGCGGCGGCAGCGCCGAAGTGGACGTCCTCGTCGCCCGGCCCCACGTCAACCTCGTATGGATGGAGCTGCGCGAGGCCCGCAGCATCTCCGGGGACAATCCGGAGAGCCTCCGCGGCCTGTGGGACGGCCGGACCCCCGCCCTCGGCGCGCAGCTGACCTCCGGAACCCCGGTCAAGGACTGGTTCTCCTACACCAAGGACCAGACCGTGGCCGCCATCGCGGGCGTGTTCGAGACGTACCGGCCGACGACGATACGCACGCAGGACCCGACCCCCGGCAGGGCGGAGGGCGGCGGCGCCTTCCTCGACCACCAGGACCACATGTACGGCGCCCGCTTCGTGCAGGCCGCCGTCGAGCGCTACGCCAAGACCACGGCCCGGCCGCACTTCTCGGTCCAGAACTACGTGAGCTACCCGAACAGCTCGCTGCCCCCGACGCTCGACCCGCAGACGGCCGAGGAGAAGCTCGGCTACCTCAAGACCTACGCCTGGACCGACCACCAGGACTGGTGCGGCAGCCCCGCCGGCTGCGGCGACCGCAAGACCGCGACCCGGCCCACCGGCGCCGGCTGGAGCCAGACCATCCGCTACAGCCGCGGCGACGGCACCTCCTGGATGACCGAGGGCGTCTCCGGACGGCTGTGGGCCTTCGCCGCGCTGGACGGCCGTATGGCGTACTGGTCGCGCAGCGGCCCGCAGGCCCTCTGGCAGGGCCCCGAGTTCCTGCCCGGTGACGGCATCGACTCCGGGGCGGCGGCCGTCCGCCTCTGGGACGGCCGGATCGGCGTGTTCGCCACCCGCACCACCCTCGGCGCGACGCCCCAGGAGTACGGCCGGGAGATCGTCTACGCCGTCCAGAACGAGGTCGACGGCGGATTCGGCCCGTGGCGGTCGCTGGGCACCCCGGACACCGTGGACACGTCCGGCACCTCGGCCATCAGCGGGCCGTCCGTCGCCGTGGACCCCGAGGGCCGGATCACGGTGTACGTCCGCGACTCCAGCCGGACGCTGCGCGCCCGGGCCCAGGAGACCCCCGGCGGCGACTTCGGCGCGTGGCAGGCCCTGGGCGGCGCCGGCCTCCAGGGCGACCCGGTCACCGCGACCGACGCGTCGGGGCGGCGCCACGTGTACGCGGCCACGGCCGGGTCCGTCCTGGCCTGGGTCCAGCCGGCACCGGACGCCCCCTTCGGCGGCCCCGTCCCGACCGGCCTGCCCCAGACGACGGGCGCGCTCTCGGTCCGCCCGGAGGGCGACGGCGTCCGCCTGTTCTTCCGCCGGCCCGGTATCGGCACCGTCGCCACGAGCCTGGCCCGCGCGGGCGGGCCCGCACCGGAGTTCTCCCCGGTCGCCGAGGCCGGCGGCCTGGGCGGCTACGGCGCCGTCGGCATCGCGGGCGACCTGCTCGCGGGCCGGGCGGGTGCGGGCACCGTCGGCGTGGCGGCCACCGACGGTCCGCAGTCCTGGCAGGAGTCCCAGATGCTGTACACGGGTGCCCCGGCCGGCGTGGCCGAGGGGGCCGGTACGGCCGTCGCCGCGGCGCTCGGCCTGGACGCCGACCTGCACGTCATCACAACCGTTCCCGCGGGCGGCGCCGCACTGCCCGGCGGCCGGACCCCCGCCCCGTGGCACCGGGCCGTCCAGCCCTGGACGCTCGCGCAGGCCGGCCGCCCGGGCACGACCACCGCCGGGGGACAGCCCCCTCGCTGACCTGCGCCGCAGCGCTGGCCCGGGGCACCGGGGGCCCCGGCCCGCCGGGTGGCAGGGCCGCCAGGGGCGGGCGAGGATGGCAGCCGGACCACCGCGCAGCCAGGGCGGCCGCACGCGGACCAACGGGCGATCGGGGCTTCCATGACCCCTCCTCTCATCTCGTGCCGACTCATGTGCCCAGGACCCGCGACGGTGCGCGCTGTTACCGTCCTCGCCGCCTGCACGGCCCTGGTGGCCGGATGCGGCGGCGACACCGCGCCGGACCGGGGGTACCCGGAACTCGGGAAGGCCCTCCGATCGCTCTCCCGGGATCTCGACGGGGCCTGTGGGCGAGCGGAGGCCCCGGTGAGCTGCGCCGAGGACCTCGACAGGCTCACGGCGCCGACCGAGCGGGCTTTCGCCCAGGTCCTGGAGCACAAGCTGCTCGATGTCGGCACCGTGGCGGCGATGAACGAACTGGACCGGGCGAGGGAGCTGCGCGTCGCCGCCGCCGGGGAGGCCCGGTCCCGGAAGGATCCGCACCACGTCCCCCTCGCGCGCGCGGTGGCGGCCGAGAAGCGCGCGTACCAGGGCCTGCTCGACGAGCTGGAACGCCTGCGCACCGCTCCGCCGCCCGGTGACGGAACGGACCCGCTCTGAGGCGCCTGCCCCAGGCCGCAAGGGCCGCAGGGGCGGGGGACCTACGGGGCCGCGGCGCTACGGCCTCCCGGGTGGTGCGGGGAGCGCCCCGCCGTCGAGTGCCACCAGCGTGAGGACGACGATCGAGCCCGTCCACGCCAGTGGTGCGACCGACGAGGGCCTGCCCGCCCGGTCCACCTTCTCGGGCAGCTCCCCGAGCGGGTTCCGCTTGGCGAGGACCCAGTCCAGGACCCGCCGGGCCTTCGCCGGCTGCCCCGTACCCGCCCAGGCGAGGGCGAAGAACGAGGTGCTGGGGGTCCAGGCGTTCGCACCCCAGGGCGCGGTCGGATCGTTCCCGGGGGTGAGCCCCCCGCTGGGCAGCAGCAGCGCCTTGTACGTGGTGTCCAGCGCCCGGGGCAGGTCGGCCGGGGCCGTGTTGAAGGGGGGCGCCATGAAGGCCACCGCGCTGTCCCGTCCGTGCTGTCCGTCGACGGTGCGCTGATAGCCGAGGGGGGCGAACGTCCGGGAGATCCCGGTGGAGAGCCGCCCGGCGGCGGCGGACCAGCGGGCCGCGTCCCCCGGCAGGTCCAGCTCGCCGGCGAGGTCCGCGGCGGCGTTGAGCCCGGCGAGCAGGGGTGCGGCCGTACCGATGTTGGCGGTGGTCGTCATCACCTCCCAGTAGTCCGGGGAGGCCGGGGGCAGCCCGTCCGCCCCGAGGGAGGCCGCCGCGTGGTCGGCCGCCTTGCGGATCATGGGGTAGAGGGCGGTCAGCCGGGCGCGGCGGGTGGAGTCGGGCGCCGTCCGGTACCACTGCCAGGTGGCCCACGGGACCCAGCCGTTGGCGTCGAGCTGCCACCGCCTGCTGTCCGGCGGGCCGGACCCGTCGAGTTCCGTCCGCGCGTCCCAGGTGCCGTCCTTGCGCTGGGTCGCGGCGCTGTAGCGCAGGATCCGGTAGGCCTCGGCGTCGTGGCCGGTGTGGGCGAACGCCGCGGCGGCGAAGCTGGAGTCGCGCGGCCAGGAGTACATCCAGCCGGGAGTCCAGCCCGCAGCCATGGCCCCGTTCGGCCGCAGCAGGGCGCGCATGGCCAGCAGGGCCCGCTCGGCGGCCGCGCGCTGGGCCGCCGAGCTGCCGGGCACCCGGCCGGCGGCCAGCCAGGCGCGGCTCTCCGCGATCTGTAGACGGGCCGTCGGATCCTCCGGGGCCACCACGACGGACGCCGTCCGGCCGGCGGGGAGGTACCGCCACCGGCCGGACAGCAGGCGCAGTACGTGGCTCCGCTCGACGTACCGTGCGCCCCCGGCGCCGTCAGGTGTGACGCCTTCGGCGGCGGTGGTGTTGGAGAGGAGCCCGACGGTGGGGGCGATCAGCATGGACAGGGGCGCGTAGCGTCCCTCGGCATCGCCGTGGCTCTGGTGTCCGAGGGGCCGGACGAAGAACACCCGCCGCTCTTCCTCGGAGGGCCGGCCGACGGGGCTCCCTGCGACACACACCGGGAGGGCGACGCTCGCGACGGACGCCGTGACGGCCGCCCAGCGGACGAGCAGGGCAGCAGGCATCGCCACTCCTTGTGTCGGGCTTCTGCGCGCGCGGCCCCCGGAGCTCCCATCGTGGGCCGGATGTGCGGAGCCCGCCATGACATGCCCGCCGCCCGGGTGACGGAAGGGGGAGGGCCTGAAGAGGCCTCACGTTCCCGGACGGAGCAACGCACGGAGCAACGCACGGAGCAACGCACGGAGCATCCGACGGAGCAACGGACGCGGCAGCGAAGGCGGCATGGGACGCGGCAAGGGAGCGGCGGCCGCGGCACGGCGAGACGCCCGTGGCGCACGCCAGGAGGGCCGCGGGCCCGGCCCGGGCGGCTCTCCTCTCGGATGCCGGTGGGCGGTGGACCGTGCACATTGGTGTGACCGGAACCGGCGGCCCATCGGCAGTCGGAAGCCGGCCCGGCCGCGCTTCGCTGCGAAGGACTGGTGAATGAGCACTGCTTCGACCGAGGGGAATCGCCGGTTCGTCCGCAGGCTCCTGCCGGTCGCGGGCAGCTGCCTGGTGGCGGCGGCCGGAGCGCTGATCGCCGTCGGCTGCTTCCTCGGCCTCTACCTGCGGCCCACCTCGGACGACTGGTGCGCCGCCTGGAAGTCCCGGGATCTGGGCGTCCTCGGCATCACGCACGACTTCTACGCCACCCAGAACGGCCGGATCACCAACGCCTTCCTGAGCGGCATCGTCTACGGCGACGGACTCGCCGGGATGAAGATCCTGCCGAGCGTCATCGCCGTCGCCTTCACCATCGGCCTGGTCCTGCTCGGGATCCGGTTCCTGCGGTGCCTCGGCGTGAAACCCCCGGTACTGCTCCTGGTCGCCGCCTCCCTGGCCGTCCAGGCCGTGATCTACTACGGCGGCACCCGCAGCTATCAAGTCCTGCTGTGGGCACCGGCCACGATCTCCCACACGATTCCGAGCGTCATCGGGGTGTGGGCGCTGCTGCTGGGCATCTGGACCGTCCGCCAGCCCCGGGCCCCCGTACGCGCGGGCGGCTTCGCCGCGGCGTTCCTCATCGGGTTCGCGATCGGCACCCTGAGCGAATCGTTCTCCCTCGTCAGCGGACTCCTCGCAGCCTGTGTGGGGCTGCTGGCCGTGCCCCGCCTGGGGCTGGCGCAGACCTGGCATCCGTTCACCTGGTGCCTGCTCTGGTGCTCCGGGATCGTCTGCGGGCTGATCGTGCTCACCACGTCCCCCGGCGCCCGGTGGCGCCGCGCCCAGCAGCCGGCCAAGGAGTCCATGCTCTCCGCGGGTGAACTCCGGGGCACCTACGAGGACTGGCTGCACATGTGGGACACCGTCACCGGCCAGTGGGCCTACCTCGGAGCCGCCGCCGTCGGCCTCCTGCTGGGCCTGGGGGCCGGGCTCGCGGCGCCCGCGCCCGGGAAACGGGAGCCGGGCCGGACCGTCCCGCGGAGGATGCTGGTCGCCCTCCTGCTGCTGCCGGTGCTCGTGGTGGCGCTGGGATCGTTCGCGGTGGTGGTGGGGCTGCGCAGCGGTTACGGACCGAGCGGCTGGACGTACGCCCGTACCTGGACGAACTACCTCGTTCCGATGGAACTGGCGCTGTGCGCCTACGGAGTCCTGCCGGGGGTGTGGGCCCGCCGCTACCTGGCGCGCCGGGGGGCCGCCGCCGTGGTCCTGCCGGCGGGCATCGTGGCCGCTGCCGGACTGGCGCTCGCCTCGCTGGCCGTGCTCGTCCCGAGCGTCAAGCAGCTCACCACCGCCACGGTCACCCGCGCCGTGGCCTGGGACGCCCAGAACTTCCGCATCCGGACCGAGGCCGCGGCGGGTGCCACCGACCTCGGATACCGGCCCCTGCACATCGGAAGCCTGGCCGAGCCGTTCTTCACGTCCGCCTACGAGCGGGACTGGGTCGCGGCCTGCGTCTCGAACTGGTACGGGATCGAGCGGATCCACCGCCTCTGAGCACGCCCGTACGGGCTCAGCCGCGCGGCACCGCACGGGCCAGGAAGTGGCCGGCGGCATCCTCGTACTCCTCCAGGTGCCAGCCCGTGGTCCCCAGCACGCGGCGGAGGTTGCCCTCGGCGAGGAGGTCGTCGGGGTCCGGGGAGCGGCCGTGCCGGGCGGCGCGCTCCGCCCGGCCCGACGGGTGGAAGAGCAGCAGGACGCCGTCGGCGGCGGTGACGCGGGCCCATTCGCGCAGGGCTGCGGCCGGGTCCGGGAGGTGGTCGAGCAGCCCCGCCGAGAAGATGCCGTCCACGGACGCACCGGCCAGTGGGAGCCGGGTGCAGTCGGCGGCGAGCAGGGACCCGTGGCGGGTGCGGCCGTGCCGGGCGGCCGCGGCCAGCATGGCCGGGGTGAGGTCGACGCCGAGCACCCGGCCGCGGGGCCCGACCTGCGCCCGGAGCGCGGGCATGGCCCGTCCGGTGCCGCAGCCGAGGTCGAGGGCCCGCCCGCCGGGTGCCAGCCGCAGCCGGGCGATCGCGGCTTCGTAGGCCGGGGTCTGGTAGGCGAACCGCTCCTCCCAGGCGTCGGCCCGGCGGGTGAAGAAGGCCCGGGTGGCGGTGTGTTCGGCGCGGGCGGCCACGAGGCCGGCGAACCGGCCCAGGAGCTGCTCGCCCCAGGGGTCCAGGGGGAGCTCCTGCGGCAGGAAGCGGACGCCCCAGGCGCTGGCCCCGATCCGGAACGCCTGCTCCGGGTACCCGTCGCAGGAGGCCAGGACCACGGCGTCGGCGGGCAGTTCCAGCGGGTCGCACGCCGGGCGGAGATCCGGGGAGGGCCGGGTGGCCCCGGCGAACAGCGGGTCGGAGCCGGCGGCCCGGGTGAGTTCCACCGGCGGGCGGTCGGGTGCGGTGTCGGGCCGGGGCCCCGGGGCGGCGCCGGCCGCCCGCGCCAGGAGTCGGGTGCCCGGTTCCAGGGCCAGTACGGGCACCTCGGCGGCGAGGGCTTCCCGGAGCAGGCCGGGATCGGCGGGGCCCAGGACGATCAGGCCCTCCACCCCGGCGAGGTCGGCGGACGGACCGGCGTCGTCGGCGTGCGGGACGGTCCGGGAGGCCAGACCCGCCGCGGCGAGCACCCTGCTCACGGCGGTGGGAGCCTGCCCGGGCGAGGGCTGCATGACGACTACCGCCATACCTCAATCCTTACATTCGAGCCGATGCGGCTGTTCCAGGCTGTATCTGCGCAAGCATGCCCACATTGTGACCGCATATGCCAGAGGCGCTCCGGTCCGTGAGACGGGTGGCCGGAACGCAAAGAGGCCCCCGCGTACCGAACACCGCGATCGGCATGCGGGGGCCTCTTTTGCCGGTGCTCCCCATGGCGGCGAGAGCCGCTCGACCGTCACGGGGCCGGTGTGCGTGTCGGTCGGCCGATGTCGACCCGGCAGGGCGACAGGACGTGGACACGCAGCGGGCCGAAGCGGCCCGCCCGAAGGCAGTTAATCATCCACGAGGTGAATGCGCCAGAGTGGATGGCATATGCGAGGTGTTTCGCTCGGTTCTCGTGGTATGTGCCCGCTTCGATGCGCGCCGCCGATCGGAGCGTCGCACCATCACGGGATCACAAGGGCACGAGGGTGATCTCGGTGGCCTTGACGCTGCACCACACATCGGTGCCGTCGGCGATCGCCAGCTCGGCGGCCGCCTGCGGGGTGATCTCGGAGACGACGTCGGCGGCGGCCCGGGACGTGACGAGGACCCGGAGCCTGCTGCCCGCCGCCGTGATCTCACGGACGGTTCCGGGCCAGACGTTGCGCGGACTGCCGGACGGCTGCTCGCGATGCAGCGAGACGGCCTCGGGCGCGACGATGGCCAGGGCCTCGGAGCCCTCCGCCACGGGTTCCGCCACCACGACGGACCCGCCGGCGGCCAGCTTGAGCCCGTCCACCGTGGTCGTTCCCGGCCACGCGTTGCGGCCGAGCATCCGCGCGACCCATGGGGAGCGCGGATTGCGCGTGACCTCGGCGGGCGGTGCGTCCTGGAGGGCCCGGCCGTGGGCCAGTACGAGGACCCGGTCGGCCAGGGAGACGGCTTCGACGGGGTCGTGGGTGACGATGAGGCAGACCCCGCCGAAGCCGGCGAGGTGGGTGCGCAGGGTGTGCCGTACCCGGGCCCGGGTGGTCTGGTCGAGTGCGGCCAGCGGTTCGTCCAGGAGCAGCAGGCGGGGCTGGGCGGCCAGCGCCCGGGCCAGCGCCACCCGTTGGGCTTGGCCGCCGGACAGCTGCGCGGGCCTGCGGTCGGCGAGATGGCCGACACCGAGCCGGTCGAGCCACAGGCGCGCCCGGGAGCGGGCCTCGGCGCGGCCGGTGCCCTGCGCGCGCAGCCCGTAGGCGGTGTTGCCGAGCGCGGTGAGGTGCGGGAACAGCGCGCCGTCCTGGGGGACCCACGCCACGCCCCGCCGGTGCGGGGGCAGGGTGGTCACGTCGTCGTCGCCGAGCCGCAGTGCGGCGTGGGCGCGCGGGGTGAGGCCGAGCAGGGCGCGCAGCAGGGTGGTCTTGCCGGCGCCGTTCTCGCCGACCACGGCGATGGTGGTGCCGGGTTCAGCGTCGAGGGTGAGCTCGTTGAAGCCCGTGACCTCGGCGTGCAGGGACCAGCGGCCGGCGGGCGCGGATGGGGCGAGTGCGTCCGCGTCCGGCTCGGGGGCCCGGGCGACCGGGTCCTCGCCGGGAGTCGGATGAGGGGCGTCGCGTACCGCGTGGCCGGAGGTCCAGCGGCCGCGCAGGGCGACCAGTACCGCCATCGCCACGACGAGCAGGAGCAGGGACAGCGAGGTCGCGGCCTCGGGGTCGTCCTGGAGCAGCAGGTACACCTGGAGGGGGAGGGTCTGGGTGACGCCGGGCAGGTTTCCGGCGAAGGTGATCGTGGCCCCGAACTCGCCGAGCGCCCGCGCCCAGGTGAGGGCTGCTCCGGCGATCAGGCCGGGGGCCACCATCGGCAGGGTGACGGTGAAGAAGACCCGCAGCGGGGTGGCACCGAGGGAGGCCGCCGTCTCCTCGTAGCCCGGCCGCAGTCCGCCCAGCGCCCCTTCGAGGCTGATGACGAGGAACGGCATCGCCACGAAGGTGGCCGCCACGACGGCTCCCGAGGTGTGGAAGGGCAGGGTGATCCCGAAGGCGTCGTCGAGGAAAGGGCCCAGCAGACCGCGCCGGCCGAAGCCGAGCAGCAGCGCGACACCGCCCACCGTCGGGGGCAGCACCATCGGCAGCAGCACCAGGGACCGTACGACGGTCTTCCCGCGGAAGTCGACCCGGGCCAGCAGCCAGGCCATGGGTACGCCCAGGACCAGGCTGAGGCCCAGCGCCCAGAACGAGACGACGAGGGAAAGCCGCAGGGCCTCCAGGGAGCCGGGCGTGGTCAGGTGCTCGCCGAGTTCGCTCCACCGGGTGCGGACGAGGATTCCGACCAGCGGGAGCATCAGGAACGCGATCGCGAGGAGCGCGGGCAGGGCCAGGAGGAGCGGCGGGCGGGGCCCGGCGGTGCGGCGGGCGGTCACGGCTTCTGGAAGCCCGCCTCCTGGAGGATCTTCTGGGCCTCCGGCGAGGACAGCCACCGGACGTAGGCGGCCGCGGCGGCGGCGTTCTTGGTGGCCTTCAGCGTGGCGGCCGGGTAGGAGGCGACGGCGTTCTGGTCGGGCGGGATGCCGACCGCCCCGACCTTCCCCTTGGCGGCGGTCGTGTCCGTCTTGTAGACGAGGCCGGCGTCCGCCTCGCCCAGCTCCACCTTGGAGAGCACGGCCCGTACGTTCGGCTCCAGCGAGACCGGCTTGACGGTGATGCCCTGCTTGTCGATGATCTCCTGGCTGTAGCGCCCGGCGGGCACCTCCGGAGCGGCCAGGACGACCTTCAGGTCGGGGTCGGACAGGTCCTTCAGGGAGTCGATCTTGTGGGGGTTGCCCGGAGCGGTCGCGATCACGAGCTCGTTCTTCGCGATCACGGTCGGGGTCCCGGTCTCCGCCTTGAGGCCGTCCATCGTCTTGGTGTCCGCGGTGACCAGGGCATCGGCCGGGGCCCCCTGTCTGACCTGTGCGGCCAGTTCCTGCGATCCGGCGAAGGAGAAGGCGACCTTCGTGCCCGGGTGCTCCTTCTCGTACTGCGCCCCCATGGTCTTGAACACGTCGGTGAGGGAGGCGGCGGCGAGCACGGTCAGGTTCGCGGGCGGTACGGAGCCCGATGCGGAGGCGGTCGGTGCGGCGGCCGCGGAGACGGCGGTGCCGCCACCGCCGCAGGCGGCCAGGACGGGAACGAGGAGGGCGCCGCCGAGGAGGCCGACGACCGCCCGGCGCTGTCGGACGTACTGGAGGAAGCGCATGGCGGGATGTGTTCTCCTGTCCGGTCACCCGTATTTCGCGCACGCACGGTACGAGATACGGAAACGGTGCTGCATTTGCTGCCAATGGAGCCTCGGAAGACCGGCATCTGCCATTCGCCGCTCCTCGCCCGATGGGGCGCCGATTCCGCCAACCGGGTCAAAAATCCCAGTTCAGACGAGCGGAGAGCCCGGAAAACAAGAGGACCTCGGGCCTTTCCGGAATACGCCAGGAGGTCGCGTCCATTCGGTTGGCGAATGAGATGGGGGCGCTCCGGGCACCGTGCTTCATCGGGTACGTTCGGCCATGACGCAGGTCACAGAAGTGCTTGCGATTTCGTTTCCGACCATGTGAGGCGTGTTTTCCATGAGCCTGTCCATCCGCAACCAGATCGCCGGCACCGTCACGGACGTCGCGACCGGTGGCGCCATGGGCTCGGTGAAGGTCTCCGTCGAGGGCGGCGAGCTGACCGCCGCGATCACCAAGGACGCCGTCGAGGCCCTCGGCCTGGCCTCCGGTACCTCCGTCGTCGCCCTGATCAAGTCGACCGAGATCTCCCTCGCCGCCGCCTGATCCCCCCCGCATCCTCCTGAGGGCCGCGCACCGCACCGGTGCCCGGCCCTCGGGCGTGCATGCGGGCTTCACAGCCGCACGGCGCGGGAGGTGAGCGGATCGGAGCGCAACCGCAACCCTCCCGGGGGGACCCGGAAACGCCCCTGGCCGACAGTCGTCTCCATGCCTCCGACGACCGCGCCCGCACCCGCACCCGCCCCCGATCACGTATCCGCTTCCGCCTCCGCGCCCCGGGTCCCGGCACGGCCACCGGTGGTCTCCTGGGCGCGGGCCCGGGTCCTGGCCCACGGCGCGGCGCGCCCGCTGCCCGCCCGTACGGTTCCCCTGCGTGACGCCGCCGGACTCACCCTGGCCGACGCCCTGCCCACCCTGCGGCCGCTCCCCGGCTTCGACACGGCCGCGATGGACGGATACGCGGTGTCCGGCACCGGCCCCTGGCGGGTACGGGCCGCCGTCCGCGCGGGCGCGCCCTGGGCGGGCGTGCTCGGCGCGGCGGAGTGCGTGGAGATCTCCACCGGGGCCGAGGTGCCGGCCGGGGCCATGGCCGTGCTGCCGCTGGAGTCGGCGGTGACCACGGACGACGGCCTGGTGTCCGGGCCCGTGCCGCCGCCGGGCCGGCACGTACGGCGCACGGGCGAGGACGCCCCCGCGGGCCGCCGGCTCGCTCCCGCCGGTACCGGGATCGGTCCGGCGCTGCTCGGACTCGCCGCCTCCTGCGGCCACGACACCCTGCCGGTACGGCCGCGCCCCCGGGTCGGCGTACTGGTCACCGGGGACGAGCTGGACCACGCGGGTGTTCCGGGCCCCGGCCGGGTGCGCGACGCCCTCGGGCCGCTGCTCCCGGCTCTGGTCGCCGAACTGGGCGGCGAGACCGAAGAAGTGCGGTACGTCCCCGATCGGCCGCACGGACGGCTGGCCGGGGCCGTACGCGCGGTGCGGGGCGCCGACGTCGTCGTGGTCACCGGCTCCACCTCCGTCGGCGCCACCGACCAGCTGCGCCGGCTGCTGGCCGACGCCGGGGCGCGGATGCTCGTCGACACGGTCGCCTGCCGGCCCGGCCACCCCATGCTGCTCGCCGAACTGGCCCCGGACCGCTGGGTGGTGGGGCTGCCGGGCAACCCGTACGCCGCCCTGGTCGCCGCCCGTACCCTGCTCGGGCCCCTGATCGCGGGCCTGTCCGGACGCGCCCTCGGTCCCCTGCCGCACGTACCGGTGCACGGGCGGGCGCGGCCCGCCCCCGGACTGACCCGGCTGGTGCCCGTCGCCTGGGACGGCCCGCGGGCCACGATCGCCGACGGGCACCGCGCCGCCTTCCTCCAGGGGGCCGCCGTGGGTGACGCGCTCGCCGCGATCCCCCCGGACTGGACCGACGGCGCTCCGGCGCCGCTGGTCCTGACAGCCGGCTGACGGCCCGGCCGGCGGTTCGTCAGACGAGGTCCAGCAGCCGCTTGTACGAGCCGCCGAAACCGCGGAGCCCGTCGACCAGGTGGATCTCCAGGACCCAATGGGCCTGCCACCCTCCCTCGACGGTCCGGCGCAGCGGACGGTCGTTCTCCGGGCAGATGTACGCGTCCGGCCGCGCGTCCCATGCGCCCGCCGAGGGGTCCGCCCCGACCAGGTGACCACAGTGCCATCCGGCCACCGTCCAGCCCGCCGCGGCGGCGAGCGCCCGGAGCTCGGCGTGCAGCCGCCCGCCCGTGAGGCGCGCGTCGGCGAGCAGGGCCTCGCGGCAGGCGGCGAACACCTTCGGCAGGTCCAGGGCGAGCCGCTGCCTGTCGGGGTCCTCGCCGACGACGAGGGTCGAGGCGAATCCGGCCTCGGACACCGCGAGCACCGAACCGAGTTCGGCGACGACGACGTCGTCCTCGCCGATCACCCGGTCCGGTGTCTCCGGACCGTACGGGAGCAGGGTGTGCGGGCCCGAGCGCACGATCGGCCCGGGCAGGCGCGCGGACGTGCCGAACAGTTCCCTCGCCAGGTCCCCGATCCGGTCGCCCACCTCGCGTTCACTGCGGCCCGGTGCCACCAGGCCACGGGCCGCGGCTGCGGCGAAGAGGGCCTCGGCCATGCGCTGGGCCTCCACCAGCCCCAGGGCGCGCAGTCGTTCGTCCATCCGGTCGGGTACCGACATCGCGTTCTTCCTCTTCTTCCGCTTCGTCCTACGGGGTCGCGCGCACGATCACGAGCGATCCCTCATAGGTCGGCCGACTGCGCAGGTGGCCGAATTCCTCGTCCCAGGCCCCGGACTCCAGGTCCGCGCGGAGGGTCCGGTCGAAATGCTCGCGGACCCGGTCGTCGACGAAGCTCCAGGCCGAGCACGCCTGCCGGGCGGCCGGGTCGAGCAGTGTCTCCGGGCGCCCGTAGTAGGCCTCGTTGAATCCGCCGGTGCAGTCCAGGGGGATGGGCACGGTCCGGACCGTGCCGGAGCCGCCGAGGGCCGAGGCCAGCTCCTCGACGGTCGGGTGGCGCAGGGCCTCGGTGTCGAGGACCTCGGGCGCGTACCGGTACAGCCAGAAGTCCCGGACCAGGTCGGGGTCGCAGGTCAGGATGACCACCGGCCCCCGGGTCACGCGCCGCATCTCGCGCAGCCCGGCCCGTACGTCGGGCCACTGGCGGACGCCGAACAGGGTCATCGCCGCGTCGAACTCGCCGTCGGCGAAGGGCAGGTCCTCGGCGACGGCGCCGACGTCGAGAACGGTCCGGGAGTCGCCGAGGGCCTCGGCGATGAACCGGGCGATGCGCTCGTCCGGGCGGCGGTGGGGGGAGTGGCCGGCGGAGAGGGAGCCGATGGCTCCGCCCCCGTACGGGGTGCGTGTGGTCATACGGTGTTGCCTCGCCTTGTGAGCAGGAACGGGGGAGGGGCCCGCACGCGGGTGGTTGTGCCATCGGGCGCGGGTGTTCGTGGGGGTCCTAGGACCAGAGCCGGAAGCGTTCCCAGGCGTCCCCGGCCCGTTCGTAGCGCAGCCGGGTGTGCACGCGGCTGCGGGCCGCCTGCCAGAACTCGACCTCGGTCGGGGCGAGGGTGTAGAGGGTCCAGCCGGAGTCGACGAGCGAGGGCTCCTGCCGGATCAGCGCCAGGGCCTTCTCCAGGGCCTGGTCGCGTTCCGCCGGGTCCGCCAGGTACTGGCTCTGGCGGGCCAGCAGCGATTCGGCGCGCGCCGAGTCCGACCGGCCCAGGAAGTCGGTCGCGTTGTCCTGGGCGGAGCCGGGCGTCACGGGCCCGCGCAGGCGGACCTGGCGGCCGTGCCCGGGCCAGTAGAAGGTGAGCGCGGCCCGCGGATGGACGGCCAGCTGGTGGCCCTTGGGGCTGAAACCGTGCCCGGCGAACTGCCATCCGGCGCCGTCCACGCCCTTGAGGATCAGCACGCGGGCATCCGGGTCGCCGGCCTCGTCGACGGTGGACAGCGTCATCGCGTGCGGGTCGCGCAGGCCGTCCGCCACGGCGTCGGAGAGCCAGGACAGGAAGAGCCGTACGGGATCGGCCGGAGCCCGCTCCGGTTCGAACTCCGGAAGGGGTCCCGCGAACACCTCGATGCCCCGCAGCCAGCCACGGACGGCGCTGCCGTGATCTCCCTCGCCCATCAGATGTCCTCCTCCGCCTGCAACCTTCCGACACCATCCTGCATCTGCGGCCGATATTCGACAATCACATGGCAAATGCTTGTTGGAAGGCCCAAAATGCACTGCGTCTGAGCAGGCAATGTTGGAGGTGTCGACCAGGCGCATGCGTCCACGGGAGGGCGCTCAGTACACGTCGCGGCCGTACCGCTTGGCGGCCGAGAGCTGCTTCAGGTACGCGGCGGCCTCGTCCGCGTCGAGGCCGCCGTGCGTCATGGCTATCTCGCGCAGCGCCCGGTCCACGTCCTTGGCCATCCGGCTCGCGTCACCGCACACGTAGAAGTGGGCGCCGTCCTGGAGCCACGACCACAGCTGCGCGCCGTGCTCGCGCATGCGGTCCTGGACGTAGACCTTGGTCCGCTGGTCCCGGGAGAAGGCCAGGTCGAGCCGGGTGAGCGTGCCGTGCCGGTGGAGTTCCGCCAGCTCCTCACGGTAGTAGAAGTCGCGGGCGCGGCGCTGTTCGCCGAAGAACAGCCAGTTCCCGCCCTGGTGGCCGAGCGCCCGGCGGTGTTCGAGGAAGGCCATGAACGGCGCGATGCCCGTCCCCGGGCCGACCATGACGGCCGGGGTGTCCGCGCCCGCGGGCGGGCGGAAGTGCGCCGAGCTCTGCACGAACAGCGGTACGGGCGTGCCCGGTTCGGCGTCCGCGAGGAAGGCGGAGGCGACGCCCTTGCGGTGCCTGCCGTCCGGCCCCTCGTAGCGCAGGACCGAGACGGTCAGGCTGACCGCGCGGGGGTCGACGAGCGGGCTGGAGGAGATCGAGTAGAGGCGAGGCCCCAGGCGCCGCAGGCGCTCGGCCCACTCCTGGGCGCCGATCCGGACCGGGAACTCGGCCAGGACGTCGACGGGCTGGCGCCCCCAGGTCCACCGGGCGAGGCCGTCCTTGTTGTCGGGGCGGGTCAGCTGCTTGAGCGTGCGGTCGCCGGTGTGTTCGGTGATGAAGCGCAGCAGGTCGGGTGTGAGCCGGGTGATGTCCAGGTGCCGGTGGAGGGCCTCGGCGAACGGCATGGGGTCGCGGCCGGGCACCACGACCTCCGCGTCCGGGGAGAGGCCGGTGGCGGCCAGCCATTCCGTCACCAGTCCGGGGCAGTTGACCGGCTGGATCCCGAGGGCGTCGCCGGCCTCGTAGGCCGGGCCGTCCTCGCCCAGGTCGAAGGTGAACCGGCGGACCTCCTTGGTGGCTCCGGGCAGGCTGAGCAGCCGGTTGCCGGACAGACGGGCGGTGTGGGGGGAGTTGCGGTCCGCCGCGGGCCGGGGCTTCCGCGCGGGCTCCGGGGCCGGGGCGGCCGAGAGGGCCTCGCGCAGCTGCTCCAGCCACCGTCCCGCGGGCTCCTCGTAGTCGGGCTCGCAGTCCACGCGGGGCAGGAGGCGCCGGCCCCCGAGCTCTTCGAGGCGCTGGTCGAGCCGGCGGCCGTGGCCGCAGAAGGCGTCGTAGGTGGAGTCGCCGAGGGCGAGCACCGCGTACCGGACGTCCTGGAGGCGGGGCGCGTCGGCGGCGGTGAGCGACTCCCAGAACGCGGCTCCGTTGTCCGGCGCGTCGCCGTCGCCGAAGGTGCTGGTGACGACCAGCAGATCGGTGCCGGGTGTCAGCGCGGAGGCGGTACGGTCCGCCATGCTGTGCACGCCCGTCGGGAAGCCGCTCCCGGCCAGTGCCGCGCCGACGGTGGCCGCGAGGTCCTCGGCGTTGCCGGTCTGCGAGGCCCACAGGACTGTGGTCTGCCGGACCGGGCGGTCCGGGGCGGCGGGAGCGGTGGCCGGAGCGGCCGGGGGAGCGGCGGCCAGGGCGGCCGCCGTACGCGAGTACGTGCCGGCGAGGACACCGTCGACCCAGAGCGCGTGCCCGGCCTCGAAGGGGGCGCCGGCGGGAAGCGAGGGAACGCCCGGGCCGGGCGGGGCGGAGGCGAGCCCGGCGAGGAAACCGGCGAGGTACTGGCGCTCCCCGTCCGAGAGGGCGGGCGGGGTCCGGTCCTCCAGCCCGAACAAGGAGGCGAGGGCGGCCGTCGCGGCGGCGGCCGCCACGGGAGGGGCCAGCGTGGCGGTGGCGGTGGCGGCTCCGGCCCCGGCTCGGGCAGCCCCGGAATCCGCGCCCGTACCGGCCGGCAGGGCTGCCACGGGGACCGGGGCCCGGGTCTTGGCCAAGGTCACCGCGCACATCTTGAACCCGGGCTGGAAGGAGAGCGGGTCGACGGCGTCGTCGGTGACGGCGTTGACGCTGAGGTACTCGCCGAACAGGTCGTTCCAGTGGAAGGGGGCGAAGCAGTTCCCGGGCCGGACCCGGTCGGTGACGACGGCGGGCAGCACGGCCCGCCCGCGCCGGGAGGCCACCTCCACCCCGTCGCCCTCCGCGATGCCGAGCGCGGCCGCGTCCTGCGGGTGGATCTCCACGAACGGTGCGGGGTTGAGCCTGCCCAGCTTGGCGACCTTGCCGGTCTTGGTCAGGGTGTGCCACTGGTGCTGCAGACGCCCCGTGTTGAGCACGAACGGGTAGTCGTCGTCGGGGAGTTCGCCGTCCGGCAGGTGGGGGCGGGCGAAGAAGACGGCCCGTCCCGTCGCCGTCGGGAAGAGCAGCCGGGGGCGGGTGCCGTCCGGGCGCTCGGCCAGGGTCTGGCTGACCCCGTCGTTGAGGTAGCGGACCGGGTTGCGGTCCGGCCCGCCCGGGGCGGCCGGCCACTGCACCGGGCCCGAGTGCAGCCGCTCGTACGTGACCCCGCGCAGGTCCCAGCCCGTCTTCGGGTTCCAGGCCTGCCGGAGCTCCTCGAACACCTCCTCGGCACAGGTGTACGTGAACGCCTCGGCGAAGCCCATCGCGCAGGCGACCCGGGCGATCAGCTGCCAGTCGGGCAGGGCCTCGCCGGGCGGGTCGGCGGCGCCCCGCACCAGGGTGAGGTTGCGCTCCGAGTTGATCATGACCCCGTCCGCCTCGGCCCACAGCGTCGCGGGCAGGGCGATGTCGGCGTAGGCATTGGTCTCGGTCTCCGCGAACACGTCCTGCGTGATGACGAGTTCGGCGGTCTCCAGGGCCTTGATCACGGTGCTGCGGTTGGCGACGGAGGCGACCGGGTTGGTGCAGATGATCCAGCACGCCTTGATCTCACCGGCGGCCATCTTCTCGAACATCTCGACGGTGCCGCGGCCGACGTCCGTGCGCAGGGTGCCCTTCGGCACGCCCCACAGCTCCTCGACATAGTCGCGGTCCTCCGCCACCAGGACCGAGCGCTGGCCGGGCAGCCCCGGTCCCATGTAGCCCATCTCCCGCCCGCCCATGGCGTTGGGCTGGCCGGTGAGCGAGAAGGGGCCGCTGCCCGGGCGGCAGATGGCGCCGGTGGCGAGGTGCAGGTTGACCAGGGCGTTGGTGTTCCAGGTGCCGTGGGTGGACTGGTTGAGGCCCATGGTCCAGCAGCTCGTCCACTCGCCCGCCTCGCCGATCCAGCGGGCGGCCAGCCGGATGTCGGCCTCCGGTATGCCGGTGATCCGGGAGACCCGGTCGGGTGTGTAGTCCTCCAGGAAGGCGGGCATGTCCTGCCAGCCCTCGGTGTGCTCGCCGATGAAGGCCGGGTCGGTCCAGCCGCCCTCGACCAGGAGGTGCAGCAGACCGTTGAGCAGGGCCAGGTCGGTGCCCGGCCGGATCTGCAGGAACAGGTCGGCCTTGTCGGCGGTGGCGTTGCGCCGGGGATCGACCACGATGAGCCTGGCGCCGGAGGCCTTGACGCGGTCCATCATCCGCAGGAAGAGGATGGGGTGGCAGTCGGCCATGTTGGCGCCGATGACGAAGAAGGCGTCCGCCCGCTCGAAGTCCTCGTACGAGCCGGGCGGTCCGTCGGCGCCGAGCGAGAGCTTGTAGCCGGTGCCGGCGCTCGCCATGCACAGCCGCGAATTGGATTCGATCTGGTTCGTCCGCAGGAAGCCCTTCGCCAGCTTGTTCGCCAGGTACTGGGCCTCCAGGGACATCTGGCCGGAGACGTAGAGCGCCAGCGCGTCGGGGCCGTGCGCGTCGAGGATCTCCCTCAGGCGCACGGCCGCCTCGGTGACGGCCGCCTCCACCGGGGCGGGTGCGGGCCCGGCGCCCCGCTCGCCGCGGACCAGCGCGGTGGTCAGCCGGCCCGGCGCGGCCATCAGGTCGGCGTGCGTGGCGCCCTTGGTGCACAGGCGCCCGGCGTTCGCCGGGTGCTGCTTGTCCCCGGAGACCTTGGCCACCGTACGGCGGCCGTCGCCGCCCGTGGCGATGTCCAGGACGATCCCGCACCCCACGCCGCAGTAGGAGCAGACCGTACGCACCCGCTGCCCGGCCGCGGCCTTCGTCTCCGCCCCCGCCTCCGCCACCGCGGACCTCCTCGCGCCTTCGGCCGACACCGCACCGCTCCGGGCCGCTGCGGCCGTGTGCAGGCCGGCCCCGTCGCGGTCCAACGTAGGAAGTCCCTGTTGCGCGCAGGTGACGGGCGGTGCCCCCCGGGGGTTACAAGCGGCTTCGCCAAGATCACCAAGGGCGGTGAGGTGGTCAGCGGCCGAGCGCGTCGAGGTGCTCGTAGAGCGCCCGGTGCCCTTCGGCGGTGGGGTGCAGGCCGTCGACGAGCAGGTCGGTCCGCTCCCGCAGCGGCTCCCACAGGTCGAGGTGGTCGATGTGGTTCGCCTCGCACCAGGACCGGAGGAAGACGCGCAGGGCCAGCGCGCGCGCCCGGGTGAAGCGCAGGCCTTCGTAGGCGCGGGTGCGGTCCTCGTCGAGCCAGGACGGTCCGGCGACGACGAGCCGGGCGTTGTGGCCCAGGGCGGTGGCGGCCAGTGCGTCGAGGCTGCCGGTGAGCTGCGCGAAATCAGCGGTTCCGTCGGCTCCGGCGTCGCTCTCCGCGTCGCCCTCCGCGCCGGCGAGCGGTACGGCGGAGTCGTTGATCCCGGCGGCGACCAGGAGGGTGTCGGGCCGGCGCGCCGCCAGCAGCGCGGGCGTCTGCTCGCTGACGTCGGCGAGGGTGCTGCCGGGGACCGCAAGGTTGAAGAGCCGGCGTTCGGCCTCGTTCCCGGCGATGTGGGCGGCCGCCAGGTGGCCCACCCAGCCGCCGCGCGGGTCGCAGCGTCCGTAGGCGATGCTGTCGCCCACGACGACGATGCGCTCCGCCGGGCGCAGCGGCTTCGCGTCCAGGTAGGCCCAGGCGCTCTCGCCGGAGGAGAGGACCACCCGCCGGCGGGTGTAGTCGTCGACCTCGTAGGCGTCGGCCGCGGCGAGCTCCCGGTCGGTGAGGTGCAGTACGGCGCCTTCGACCGATGCGCCGAGCCTGCGCTCCAGGACCAGGTGCACGTCGAGCCCGCTGGCGGCGATCACGGCCGGATCGGTGATCTTCAGGGGCCGGGTGGTGTAACCGGCCAGCGACGCCGGGGAGGTGGGCATCGCTCTGCCGAAGAGAGCGGTCTGGACCCGCTCGTCCATCAGCGTGCCGAAGGAGAACAGGGTGTGTGCGCGTGATCCGGTCACAGTGAGCCGCAGGGCCTTTCTTCACGGAGGGTCAGGTTTCACCCTAACGGCCGACGGCTGACGCGCGGAGCCGAGTGTGCGGACCACTCCTCCTGGCAGGAGTGGCGCTGCTCCTTCCAGGGATCGCGGGGATCACCCGTGCGGGCGCCACCGGTCGCAGTACTCGATGTGGATCTCGCGCGCGGCACCGAGGACTCCGGCGGTGGTATGGAGCTCGCTGCAGAAGTGGCCGTGGCGCGGATGGGCGGCCATGTGTCCGGGGCCGTACCGGGCGACGTCGAAGAAGTGGTGCGCGGTGGCCCGGAACACCTTCGTGCTGCCGGTCATGAACAGGGTCTCGGCGTGGAGATGTTCGTGGAACAGATCCCTGTTCTCCCGGTGGTGCCGGGCCTCGTCTTCGGCCGGGGAGGCGCCGGTGAGCGCCGGACCGGAGACCGTCAAGGTCACCGTCTGCGGGCGCCCCGGGCCGAGCCGGGCGCGGAGTTCCTTCCAGCGCGCGGGCGCGAACTGGAGCGAGTGGTGCAGCAGCACGAGATCGAGCTGTCGGGCCCCGGCTTCCGGCAGCCCGCGCGCGGGTGCGTGGTTGCCGCGGATCGGCAGGTGGACCAGCGAGCGCGGTGACGAGGCGGCGAGCGTCCACAGGCCACCGATCAGATACGCGGCGTCCTGATCGAGGCAGGCGTCCACGTGGCGGTCGCGGTCGAGGAGTACGGCCCGGGCCGGTGGCTCGGCCGGTCGGACGACCTTGAACTCCACCGGCCCGAGCCGCACGTGGTGGACGGTGACCGCCAGCTTCATCCGGCGCATCGCGACAGCCCTACGCCGCACGCGTCTTGTCCGCGGCGCCCGCACGGGGGACGCCGTCGACCGCCGTACAGATGCCGAAGACGCGGTCGTGTCCGGTCCAGCCGTTCACCCGGCCCCGGTTGTTGCTGATCTGCACCCGCTTCCTCGCCGGGTCCACGGCCGACACCAGGTGCAGGTACACCGTCCCGGCGACGCGGGCGAGGACGATGTCCCCGGCCCGCAGCTGCGACGGGTCGGCCGGAGCGACCACCACCCGCTGACGACTGCGTATCAACGGGACCATCGAGGAGCCGGTCGGCCGGAACTCCACGGTGGCTCCGCCGGCGACCCTGCCGGCCACTGCGTCCAATGCACCCATCCGCGAATGCTCGCAGATCCACCCGCCCGCACCCATCGATTTACGCCCGCGCGCGGTACGGCGGTCGCCCGGTGTGTCTGCGGCGGTCCGTTCCCGGCGGGCGGTATGGATGGTGGGTCGGGGACGAGAGCGGGGAGTGGCGCGTGGCGGCGATGGTCGGACTGTTCTGGGTCACTCCGGACGCGGTGCACGTGGGGTCGCCGCCGAACGCCCTCGGGATCGGCGTCCGGCTGACCGCCGAGGGTCTGGAAGCCGCGGACCCCGACATTCCCCGGACGTGGACATGGGCGGAGCTGCGCTCCGCCGTGGTCGAGGACGTGCCCGGGCACAATCCGGTGGGCCGTGCGACGAAGGCCCTCGGCGCGATGATCTCGGCCGCGATCGGAACGGACTACCTCGGGGAGGGGGCGCCCGAGATGACGCTGCGTCTGGAGACGGAGGAGGGTACGCACGAGGTCACCGTCCACGCGGCGGTGGCAGGCTACCCCGCCGAGGAGGCACGGCTCTCCCAGGACCTGCTCGACCGCTTCGTGGCGGGAACCGCGGACCCGCGCGCCGTCGAGGCCTGGGGCCGGGAGCACGCCCGGGAGGGCACCCCCGAGCCGCGTGCGCGGGAAGCCCTGCTGCACGCCTGGGCGCAGCCGTAGCGGCGGCCCCCGCTCAGTCGATACAGAACTCGTTGCCCTCGATGTCCAGCATCGGGATGCACGAGTCGGTGCCGTCGTACAGCGTCCGCACGTGTACCGCCCCGAGCGGGACCAGTCGTGCGCATTCGGCCTCGAGTGCGGCGAGTCGCTCTTCCCCCACGAGTCCGGTGCCGACCCGCACGTCGAGGTGCAGCCGGTTCTTGGCGGCCTTCCCTTCGGGGACGCGCTGGAAGTACAGCCGCGGGCCCACGCCCGAGGGATCGGTGCAGGCGAACCACGCGTCCTGCCGCTCGGGCGGCAGCGAGCGCTTGAACGCTTCCCAGGTGCCGAACCCCTCCGGCGGGGGCGGTATGACATACCCCAGCACCTCGCACCAGAAACGGGCGAGGCGCTCGGGTTCCGCGCAGTCGAAGGTGACTTGGAACTGCTTGATCGACGGCATCGGGCCAGCATAGAGCCGGACTCTAGGAAGACTCCTGGAGGTAGGCGGCGATCATCGCGAGGTCGTTGGTGATGGCCAGCACCTCGGTGGGGTCGGCGCCCGGTGTGGAGGCGCCGTTGACGCCCGCGTAGAAGGTGTCGAAGCGGCCGCCGCCCTTGTCGAGGTAGCCCGCGATGGTGATGGCGCCCACGGCCAGCCGGTCGTTGAGGGCGTCACCGCCGACGGCCGCGCCGGTCTTGGCGAACACCTTCCCCCGGGCCGGACAGCTGCGGCAGTTCTCGGCCAGCAGGCCGTCGACCCCGAGGATGGGCAGGGCCTCCCGGAACAGCCGTGCGTCCGGGGTCCGTTGCCAGTACGCCAGCATCTGCACCAGCACCTGCGGCGTGGCCCGGTCGGCGGGGTTGCCGCCCCGGCCGTCCATGAGCTGCGCCTGTTCGCGGTCGACGCCGGCCTGGTCGAGGAAGTCGGCGAGCACGGGGAAGCCGGCCGGGCACTGGTCGCTCTTCGCGGTGACGGCGAGCAGGCAGATGCCGAGGTTGGCGCCCAGGTTGTGGCTGACCTTGAGGATCAGCTTGGCGTACTGCGCGTAGGGCGGGGAGGTGTACGCGGCCACGCGCGGGCGTCCGGCGTAGTCGTGCGGCAGCCGCCCCACCGGGTTGGGGCCCGTCGGGTCGGCGGTGACGTGCACCCCGGCGCGTTCGAGTGCCTCGATCAGCGCGACGCGTCCGAAGCCGGCCGGGTCGCCGATCGGGGAGGTGCGCAGCAGCGGTGCGGAGTCCGCCGCGATGGTCCCGGTCAGGCGGATCCGGGTGCCGCCGTCGGTGGCCGTCACCGTGACCGCGGTCGGCTTCCCGGCCGCCACGGTCTTCACCGCCGAGGTGACCTGGTAGGGCGCGACCTTGGGCCGCCAGTCCAGCCGGGCGTCCGCGCCGGGCCGGTCCCCGGGGGTGGTCAGGAGGTCGATCAGGTTGTCGTTGACGATCAGGGGCGTCGGGGTGGGGACGAGCTCCGGGTCGGGGAGGAACAGCCGGCTGTCGACGATCACGTCGCCGTCGACGCGGGTGATCCCGGAGTCGCGTACCTGCCGGGCGAGCAGGTCGATCCCGGCGAGCGGGTTCTCCGGGGTGAGGGTCGCCCCGGGGAAGTCGTTGGCGTAGGTGTGGTCGAGGTCGGTGTACGCGACCGTGCCGTCGGGCCGCGTCCGTCCGCCCATGGTGAGGTCGCCCTGGGCGACGAGGTCGAGGTCGCCGGTCAGCGTCGCGCCGTCGCGCGCGCCCACCGCGTAGAGCGGGGTCACGAAGCGGTGGTCGGCGCCCAGGGTGTGCCAGGGGCCCGAGACGCTGATCAGTTTGGCGGTCGATCCGGGGATGAAGAACTGCTCGGGGAACAGGCTGTGGACCACACGGCCGTTGTCCGGGTCGGTCTGCAGCAGGCCCCACTGGGCATTGCGGTAGTCCGGCTTGCGCATGATCTCCGTGATGCGCGGGTCGAGGCCGGCGAGTCCCGTGTCGCCGCTCGCGGACGGGGTGGTCGCGGACGGCGAAGGGGTCGGGTCCGCCGCGCTCGCGGTGCCCGAGGCGAGGGCCGCGAACAGCAGGACGGCGCAGCCGGCCGCCGTGGCGCGCCGCCGAGGTGCGGAGTGGATCGGTCTGCTCACAGCGCGCTCCGTTCGTCGCGGCTGTTTCCTCCCGAGGCCAGGAGAACAGCGTGGCACGGCGAACCCGCCCGGGCGCGCCGGGCGGGTTCACTCCTCCGTCGGCAGCCAGCAGCCGTGCAGGCCGAGCGGGACGCGTACGGGGATCCGGGCGCGGGCCACCGGGCCCGAGGCGGGATCCTCGGCGGGGATGACCAGGAACCAGCTCGACCCGTCGGTGCGGTCCGTGGCGAAGGTCAGCCAGTGGCCCCCCGCCTCGGAGCCGGAGCCGTTCGCAGAGCCGGTCGCGGAGCCGGTCCCGGAGCCCGGTTCGGGGGCGAAGACCGGCTCGCCGACGGACAGGTCCCCGGCCGCCCAGACGCGGGAGGTGCCGCTCTCGCCGTCGTACCAGCGCACGGCGTCGAACTCACCGGGCAGCAGGTCCGTCCGCCCGGTTCCGGTGGCCAGCGCGGTGTACCGGTGGCGCCGCCCGATGCGCCGGTCGTCGACCCGTGGGAACTCCACGCGGGAGTCGTCCAGCGGGGTACGGGCCATGCTGCCGGCGGCCGGGTCCAGGCGCGCCCGTACCAGGCCACCGCTGATCGGGTCCCCGTCCTCCTCCGGGCCGCCGACGGTGAGCCTGCTCCACTGCACGTAGTCGAGGACCACCGGGGCGTCCGCGCCCGGGCCGTCGTCGTACGCGTTCACGGTGTGCCACGCCCAGAAGGCCTCGTCGGCCGCCCAGCGGACGGGTCCGCCGTCGCGCGGGATCAGGGCCACCCGGGTGCCGCGCTCGGGGCGCCAGGCCAGGAAGGAGCCGCCCGCCATGGCCGCGGCGAGGTCGAAGAAGGCCGGGGCGAGCACGAGGACCGCGTAGCGGCCGGTCAGGGCCATGTCGTGGATCATCATCGGCTCGTCCACCCCGTCGACGGGCGTGGGCCCCCGGCCTACCGTGCCGTCGCGGTCGATGACGGACCAGGTCAGGTAGGGCGGCTCCAGGCCGTAGCAGAAGACGACCATCTCGCCCGTGACCGGGTCGATCTTCGGATGGGCGGTGATGCCCGCGGGCAGCACCCCGCCGAAGTCCTCGCGGCCGAGCGTCTCCAGTTCGGTGTCGATCCGGAAGGGGCAGGCCGACTCGGCGAGGGCCAGCAGGCGGCCGGCGTGCCGGACGACGTTGATGTCGGGCATGTCCCGGAAGGTGCCGGCGAGCTCCGGCCCCACCTGGCCGGCGTCCGGCATGATCATCGATTCGATGCCGCCCCACAGGGCGCGGCCGGCCCGCTCCTCGGCCAGCAGCGCGGGGGTGCGTACGAAGCGGTTGCGGTAGCGGGCCCGCCCGCCGGAGATCCACACGCCGTGCAGCATGCCGTCGCCGTCGATGGGGTACAGGTACGAGCCGATCGGCGTGAACCGCGGATTGGGACCGTTGCGCAGGTACAGGCCGTCCAGGGTGTCCGGCAGCTCGCCCGTGACCTCCAGGTCCGCCGCCTCGACCTCCTCGGACACGGGTGCGAAGGACCCCAGCAGGTGGGGGACGCGGGTGGGATCGAAGCGGGGTGGCACGTACGTGTTCACGGGACCTCCCGGGTACGCGCTCCTCCGTGGGCGCGCCGGCACGGCACCTTCCAGTGAAACGCGCGCCGGGTGAGGGCGCCAGGCAGCCCCGGCCGGCCTCAGGAGGACGCGAAGAGTTCCTCGTCCGTGCCGTCGAGGACGAACCCGTTGTCGAGGCGGACGCGGACCGTCACGTGCGGCTGCTGCTCCTGGAAGGCGGTCCACACCGGTTCCAGGGCGGCGACCTTCTCCTGGAGCTGTTTCCTGCTCCCCTCGGGCATCTGATGGCCGAAGGAGTCGAGGAGCGACTTCAGGCGCTCGTACTCGCGGACGTCCTCGCCGCTCTGCGGCCGGTGCACGTCGACCCGCTCGACGGTGCCCTCGGTGCCCGAGGCCAGGGCCAGGAGGCCGGCGACCGCGTCGCCCGCCGCCGTGAGCGAACCGGTCAGCGTGAGGTCCGCGGCCAGCTTCACCCGCTGGCCTTCGTTCAACGTCATCGATCCTTCATCTCCCCGGTCGGTGCACGAGCCTATCGGTGGCTCGCCCGCAGGGGCCGACCGGTACCGGCACCCGGGTGGGCGGGCCGGGCCCCGGACGCTCGTCAGGGGCGGGCCGACAGGTGGTCGGCCACGGCCTCGTGGGTCAGGTGGAGGCCCGCCCGCAGGACGGCGTCGTGCCGGGTGGGGTGGGCCGCGCGGTGGGCGAGGTCCAGGGCGCGGGCCCGGTCGAGGTCGGCGGCCACCGCGGCGCGGTCCGCGCCGCCGCGCAGTGCCGTGTCCACGGTCCGGGCGGTGGCCCGGACCAGCGGGGCGAGCTCGCGCAGGGCGGTGTCGCGCAGGGCGGTGTCCTGACCGGTCCGGGGAGGTCGACCCGTGCCGTCGGTCCGGGCGCGCTCGCGGAGTTCCTGGGTGAAGTACTGGAGGGTGAGGGCGGTCCGGGCGGCGAGCCTCAGCCGCTCCTCCAGCCCGTCCGGCGGCCGTTTCGGCGTACGGAGGTACAGCCGGGGGAGCCGGGTGCGCCGAGCGGCCCGCTCGTAGGCCGCGAGGCCGTTCCGCGGCCGCAGCCACAACTCCGCGTCCTCGGGGAGCCCGTCGGCGGTGGGCGGTCCGCCCTCGCCGAGCCGGGCGCCGACCGCGCCGAGGAGGCCGTCGAGTTCGCCCCGGTACGTGCCGAGCCCGGCCGCGGCCGACCGGTACGGATCCGGCGGCCACAGCAGCGGCCCCAACAGGACGACGGTGGCGATGCCGACGGCGCTCTCCACCAGTCGGGCCAGGGCGTATCCGGGGAGGGCGGTCGCGTAGATCACCAGCGCGCTGACCAGGACCTGCTGGTTGGGGGCGCCGCCCTGGTACATCAGGTACATGCCCGCGCAGCCGCAGGCCAGTACGGCGAGGAAGGACACCGACGCGGCCGCCGACACCGAGGTCACCGAGGAGGCCGTGGGCGGCGGCAGCCAGTGCAGCACGAACGTGGTCAGCGCCACCCCCACGACGACGCCCACGAGCCGGTCCCATCCCCGGCGCGGGGCGTCGTACACGTCGTCGCGCAGGATCAGTACGGCCGGCAGGGCGGCCGGCACCGGGACGGTGCTCGTGCCCCACCACAGGCACAGGAACCAGGGCACGGCGGCGCACACGGCCAGGCGGGTGGCGGAGCGCAGTCGGGCGCGGGGCGGCGGGTCGAGCGGGACGGGGACCGTACCGGGCATGGCGGACATCGTAGGCCTGTGCGGCCGACCGCGGGGCCATCGACGGGACGGCCGGGCCCGCCTATGATTCCGACGCGCCACGCACCTCGAACATGCATACCCACCACGGGCGGTGGCGGTCTCCGGGACCCGTACCGGGACGCCGCTCCCGCCCGACGAGTTCGGAGGTTCCGTTGAGCACATCCACACGCACCCCGCGCAGACTGGCGGCGCTGGCCGTCGGCCTGACCGCTGTCCTGGCAGCGTCGGTCGGTCCGTCCGTCGCCGCGCCGCACAGCTCGGCCGGCCCGGCGGCCACACGTACGGCGGCGGCCGCCCCGTCCGTGGTCAACCCGGGCAACCAGGTGTCCCTCCAGTACGACTCCGCGTACTTGCCGATGACCGCCACCGGCGGCGCGGCCCCCTACACCTGGTCCGCGGTCAACCTGCCGACCGGCGCCTCGATCAATTCCTCCACCGGGCTGATCTCGGGCCTCCTGCGCGGCAGCGGCATCCGCACGGTGACCGTCACCGCCAAGGACGCCACCGGCGCGACCGGCTCCACCACCTTCACCTGGCGCGTGATCCGCGACGCCTGTCCCCGCTGCTGACCGGCGGCCCGGCACCCCTCTCCCACTCCCGGGCAGGGGTGCCGGGCTCGGGCAGGATGTGCGGATGAACACGACGGAACCGGTAGCGAGGGCCCGGGCGCTGGCCGCCTCGGGCGGGCGGCGCGTCCTGGGCATCGCCGGGCCCCCGGGGGCCGGAAAGTCGACACTGGCCGCCCGGATCGCGGACGCCCTCGGGCCGGAGCGGGCCGTCGTGGTCCCGATGGACGGCTTCCACCTCGCCCAGGCCGTGTTGGACCGCCTGGGCCGCGCCGACCGCAAGGGCGCCCCGGACACCTTCGACGCCGCCGGCTACGTCGCCCTGCTGCGCCGGCTGCGCGCCCCGCACGGGCCCACGGTGTACGCGCCCGCCTTCGACCGCTCCCTGGAGGAGCCGATCGCCGGCAGCATCCCCGTGCCCCCGGACGTACCGCTGGTGATCACGGAGGGGAACTACCTGCTGCACGACGCGGGGGAGTGGAACTCGGTACGCCCGCTGCTGGACGAGGCCTGGTACCTCGCCCCGGCCGAGGACCTGCGCCTGGAGCGGCTGATCGGCCGTCATGTACGGCACGGCAAGGACCCCGCGTACGCGCGCGAGTGGGTGGCCCGCTCGGACGAGGCCAACGCCCGGCTCGTCGCCCTCGGCCGCCACCGCGCCGACCTCGTCCTCGACGCCGGCTGACGACGACCGGCTGACGACGACCGGCTGACGGCGCCCGGCTGACGGCGCCCGGCTGGCGGCGCCCGCCATGAGCCGGCGCCGTGCGCTCTCGTGCCAACACCCGTGCACGGTAAGGAAAGTCGGGTGGCCGGGGCCTGCGTAGTTTCGGGGTGTGCCGGGCCGCGGGATCGCGGACGGCGATATTCCTTATTCCTTGTTTGCTCCGGGAGGACACCCCCATGTTCGACATCAGCAAGGTCCAGGCCGCCCCGAGCGCGGACCTGCTCGCGCCCGACAACGCGGTCATGCTCTTCGTCGACCACCAGCCCCAGATGTTCTTCGGTACCGGCAGCGGTGACCGCGCCGCCATCATCAACAGCACGGTGGGCCTCGCGAAGGCGGCCAAGGCGTTCGACGTGCCGGTCGT
This sequence comes from Streptomyces nojiriensis, assembly GCF_017639205.1. Lineage (NCBI taxonomy): Bacteria > Bacillati > Actinomycetota > Actinomycetes > Kitasatosporales > Streptomycetaceae > Streptomyces > Streptomyces nojiriensis. Next base: position 8,372,848 of record NZ_CP071139.1, read on the forward strand.
GCTGACCACCGTGGCCGCCGAGTCCTTCTCCGGTCCGCTGCTGCCCCAGCTCGCCGACGTGTTCCCCGGGCACGAGGTCATCGACCGTACGTCGATGAACGCCTGGGAGGACGAGGCGCTCGTGGCGGCGGTCAAGGCGACCGGGCGCAAGAAGATCATCCTGTCGGGCCTGTGGACCGAGGTCTGCCTGGTCCTGCCCGCCCTGTCCGCACTGGAGCAGGGCTACGAGGTCTACGTGGTCTCCGACGCCTCCGGAGGCGTCAGCCCGACCGCCCACGAACACGCCGTCCAGCGGATGCTGGCCGCCGGGGCCGTGCCGGTGACCTGGGTACAGGTGCTGCTGGAGCTCCAGCGCGACTGGGCGCGCCAGGAGACGTACGGCGCCGTCATGGAGGTAGTCAAGGCCCACGCCGGCGCCTACGGCCTCGGCGTCGTCTACGCGCAGGCCGTCATCGGCGAGCACGCGGCCGGCTGACCCCTTTGGACACCGGCATCCTGATACTGCGTCTGCTGGTGGGCCTGCTCGTCGCCGCCCACGGGGTGCAGAAGATCAGCCGGCACCTGGGCGGCAACGGCCTCGACGGCGGCGCGCGCGAGTTCCGCGCCGACGGTTTCCGCGGCGGCGTCCTCACCGCCCTAGCGGCGGGCGGCGGCCAGATCGGATCGGGCCTCCTGCTGGCCGCCGGCCTGCTGACCCCGCTCGCCGCGACCGGCGTCATCGGGGTCATGACCGTCGCCCTCACCGTGAAGTGGCCCGGCGGCCTCTGGGTGCAGAACGACGGCTACGAGTACCCCCTAGTGCTGATCGTCACCGCCGCCGCGCTCGCGGCCACCGGGCCCGGCGCCTTCTCCCTCGACGCGGCGACCGGCCTCACCCCGTACCCGCTGTGGTGGACCGCCCCCGTACTCGCGGCGGGCGTCGGCAGCGGCCTGCTCACCCGGCTCGTCCTGCACCGCGCCCCGGACGCCGCCGACCACGGCTGAGCCCCCCCGCCGCACGGACCGGGCCCGGCCGTCCGCGCATACCCCTGTGCGCCGGCCGGCCGGGCCCACCCGGCCCCACACCCACACCACCCGTACACATCCGACAGAGGAGCACCACCCCATGCCGTACATCAAGGTCGCGGAAGGCCGCACCGCCCCCGTCGAGCTCTACTACGAGGACCACGGCACCGGACAGCCGGTCGTGCTGATCCACGGCTGGCCGCTGAGCGGGGCCTCCTGGGAGAAGCAGACCGCCGCCCTGCTCGCCGCCGGCCACCGGGTCGTCACCTACGACCGGCGCGGCTTCGGCCGCTCCGACCAGCCCGCGGACGGCTACGACTACGACACCTTCGCCGCCGACCTGAACGAGGTCCTCACCGCTCTCGACCTGCGCGACGCCGTCCTGGTCGGCTTCTCCATGGGCACCGGCGAAGTGACCCGCTACCTCGGCACCTACGGCAGCGGGCGCATCGCCAAGGCCGTCATGATCGGGGTGGTGCCGCCGTTCCTGCTCAAGACGGACGACAACCCCGGCGGGGTGGACGGCGGCGTCTTCAAGGGCATCGAGGAGGCCATCACCGCCGACCGCTTCGCCTTCATGACCTCCTTCTTCGCCGACTTCTACAACGTGGACGTCCTCGGCGGCGAGCGCATCAGCGAGGAGGCCGTCCGCGCCGGTTGGAACGTGGCCGTCGGCGCCTCCGCCCAGGGCACCCTCGACTGCGTCCAGGCCTGGCTCACCGACTTCCGCGCCGACCTGCCCCGCATCGACGTGCCCACGCTCATCATCCACGGCGACGCCGACCGCACCCTGCCCATCGAGGCCACGGCGATCCCCCTGGCGAAGAGCATCGCCGGCGCGCAGCTCACGGTCGTCCCCGGCGGCCCGCACGGCCTGACCTGGACCCACGCCGCCGAGGTCAACACCGCCCTGCTCGCCTTCCTCCGCTGAGCACGAGCACGAGCACGACCACGGCCACGAGCACGACCACGGCCCCGGCCACCAGCCCCCGACACCCCCACCGAAGGAGAGCACCCATGTCCGACGAGCCGGTACTCGAACCCGCCGCCCAGGCCTTCGCCCACGCCACCGCCCAGCCGCCGTACCTGTACCAGATCCCCGTCGCCGACGGCCGCAAGGCCGTGGACGACGTGCAGAGCGGCGAGGGCGTCGCCCTTCCCGCCGTCGACGAGGAATGGATCACCGTCCAGGGCGGCCCCGCCGGCGACGTCCGCACCCGGATCGTGCGCCCCCGCGGCGCCACCGGCCCGTTGCCCGTCGTCCTCTACCTGCACGGCGCGGGCTGGGTCTTCGGCAATGCCCACACCCACGACCGGCTGGTCCGCGAACTGGCCGTCGGCGCGCGGGCGGCCGTGGTCTTCCCCGAGTACGACCCGTCGCCCGAGGCCCGCTACCCGGTCGCCATCGAGCAGAACTACAGCGTCGCCCAGTGGGTGGCCCGCGAGGGACACCACAGGGACCTCGACGGCTCCAGGATCGCCGTCGCGGGCGACTCGGTCGGCGGCAACATGAGCGCCGCCCTCACCCTCATGGCGAAGCAGCGCGGCGACGTCCGCATCCTCCACCAGGTCCTCTTCTACCCGGTCACCGACGCGGCCTTCGACACCGACTCCTACGCGCAGTTCGCCGAGGGCTACTTCCTGCGCCGCGACGCCATGCGCTGGTTCTGGGACCAGTACACGACCGACGCGGCCGAGCGGGCGCAGATCACCGCCTCCCCGCTGCGCGCCTCCCTCGACCAGCTCACCGGACTGCCGCCCGCCCTGGTCATCACCGCCGAGGCCGACGTCCTGCGCGACGAGGGCGAGGCGTACGCCGCCCGGCTGCGCGCCGCCGGGGTCCCGGTCACGGCCCTGCGCGTCCTGGGCACCATCCACGACTTCGTCATGCTGAACGCGCTGCGCGAGACGCGGGCCGCGTCGCTCGCGATCGGCCAGGCCGTCGAGACCCTGCGCGAGGCCCTGGCATGACGGCCCCGGCCGGTACGACGAGCATGCCCGTGGCCGGCGTGGGCCCCGCCCGCCGCCCGGACGATCCGGCGGCCGGGCGCCCGGCCGCCGACCTGCTCGTGCGCAACGCGAAGGTGTACACCGGGGACCCGGCCCGGCCCGGGGCCCGCGCCGTCGCGATCCGCGACGGCCGGATCGTGGCCCTCGGCGACGACCACGACCTCGCCGGGCTCGTGGGCCCGGAGACCCGGGTGGTCGACGCCCTGGGCCGCCGGGTGGTCCCCGGGCTGAACGACTCGCACCTGCACGTCATCCGGGGCGGCCTGAACTACGTACTGGAGCTGCGCTGGGACGGCGTACGCAGCCTGCGGCAGGCGCTGGACATGCTGCGCGAGCAGGCCGGCCGCACCCCCAAGGGCCAGTGGATCCGGGTCGTCGGCGGCTGGACCGCCGAACAGTTCGCCGAACGCCGGATGCCGACCGTGGCCGAGCTGAACGCCGCCGCGCCCGACACCCCGGTGTTCGTCCTGCACCTCTACCAGTCGGCGCTGATGAACCGGGCGGCCGTGCGGGCCGCCGGATTCACCCGTGAGACCCCCGACCCGCGCGGCGGGCAGATCGTCCGGGGCCACGGCGGCGAGCCCACCGGGATCCTCCTGGCGGCGCCGAGCGCGCTCGTCCTGTACTCCACCCTGGCCAAGGCCCCGACCCTGGACGCGGCCGACCGGCGGACCTCGACGCGGCACTTCCTGCGCGAGCTGAACCGCTTCGGGCTGACCTCGGCGGTCGACGCCGCCGGCGGCTTCCAGAACTTCCCCGACGACTACGCCACCGTCATCGACCTGGCCCGGTCGGGGGAGCTCTCGCTGCGCATCACCTACCACCTGTTCCCGCAGACCGCCGGGCAGGAGCTCGCCGACCTGAAACGCTGGACCGAGACCGTCAAGCCGGGGGACGGCGACGAGTGGCTGCGCCTCGGCGGCGCCGGCGAGAACCTGACGTGGGCGGCCGCCGACTTCGAGAACTTCTCCGAGCCCCGCCCGGAGCTCGCCGCGGGGTACGAGGCCGAGTTCGAGCAGGCCGTCCGGCTGCTGATGGAGAACGGCTGGGGCTTCCGGCTCCACGCCACCTACGACGAGACGATCCGCCGCGACCTGGCGGTCTTCGAGAAACTCGCCGCCGAAGGGCTCTTCCCCGGCGGGAACCGCTGGCTCTTCGACCACGCCGAGACCGTCTCGGCCGACAGCCTCGACCGCATCGCCGCCCTCGGCGGCGCCCTCTCCGTGCAGAACCGGATGTCATTCCAGGGGGCCGCCTTCCTCGACCGCTACGGCGCCGAGGCCGCCTCCCACGCCCCGCCCGTGCGCGCCATGCTCGACCGGGGCCTCACCGTCGCCGCCGGCACCGACGCCACGCGCGTGTCCTCGTACAACCCGTGGGTCTGCCTGCACTGGCTGGTCACCGGCCGCACCGTGGGCGGTACGCCGCTCCACCCGGCCGGGACCTCCGTCGACAGGGAGACCGCGCTCGGCCTCTACACCCGCGGCGGCGCCCGGCTCACCGGCGAGGAGGACGTCAAGGGCGTCCTGCGGGAGGGCTGTTACGGCGACCTCACGATCCTGTCGGAGGACTACTTCACCGTGTCCGAGGCCGCGATCCCCGGCATCGAGTCCGTGTGCACGGTCGTCGGCGGCCGCATCGTGTACGCGACCGCCGAGTACGAGGGCCTGGACGAGCCCCTCCCGCCGGTCAGCCCGCAGTGGGCGCCGGTGGCCCGCTTCGGCGGGTACCGGGCGGGCGGCGGCGTACGCCAGGCCGAGCTGACGGCCGAGGCCGTCGCCGAGTCCGAACAGCACCGGCTGTGGCGGGCGGCGCGCGGATCGGCGCCGGGGACGCCGCCGCAGCCCTTCGTCGACCCGTGCTTCGCGCACTGACCCACGGAACAGGGGAACCCACCAGATGAGTACAGTCCCGGGCGACACCGCCGCGGGCGGCCCGGACGCGGCACCGCCCGGGCGCCGCCACGAACCGGACCTCCGGGCGATGACACGGATCAACCTGCACCCCATTGCCTCACCCATGCCACTGGGCTTCTTCACGGTGGCGATCGCCTCCGTGATGACGGGCTGCCTGCAGCTCGGGGTCCTCGAGGCCGCCGACCGCCGGGCCGTCGCCCTGTGCGTACTGCCCGCCTTCGCCCTCCAACTCCTGGTGAGCTTCCTCGCGTTCGGCGCCCGGGACGTGATCGCGGCCACGCTCATGGGCACGTTCGCCGGCAGCTGGCTGGCGTACGCCCTCGTGACGGGCACCGGCGCGGCCGGCGGCCACCGGGTGCTGGGCGTGTTCAACCTGGCGCTGCTGTGCTTCGGGGCGCTGATGGCGCTCGTGACCCGGCCCAAGCGGGCCCTGTGGCTGGTCATCGTGGTCTCCCTGCCCCGCTGGGCGGCCACCGGCCTGGCCGGGCTGACCGGGGCCGAGTGGCTCGGACGGCTGGCGGGAGGCCTCGGCCTCCTGGTGGCCCTCGCCGCCGCCTACGCCGCCTTCGCCCTGATGCTGGAGGACATGCGCGGCGAACAGGTGCTGCCCATCGGCCGCAGCGGCCCCGCCCACACCGCGGTCGAGGGGGACCTCGTCGTCCAACTGCGGAACCTGGAACGCCAGGCGGGGGTACGGCGCACCCTGTGACCCGGTCATTCGCCCCGGGCGCCGCACTGCCACTCCCGGGGCGACATGCCGTAGGCGGCGCGAAAGGCGCGGCTGAAGTGGGACGGGTTGGTGAACCCCCAGCGCTGCGCGACCGCGGTGACCGCCGGCGCCGACCCCGACCGCCGCGACAGGTCGCGCCGGCACCGCTCCAGCCGCTCCTGCCGGATCCAGCGGCCCACCGTGGTCCCCTCCGGCTGGAAGAGCTTGTGCAGGTACCGCACCGAGATGTGGTGCGCGGCCGCGATGCGCTCCGGCGAGAGATCGGGGTCGGACAGGCAGGTGAGGACGTACGCCTTGACGCGCGCCAGCATGCCGCGGGCCGTGTCCGAGGCGTACGGATCCAGCCGCCCCTGCCGCTCGCGCACCAGCACGGCCAGCAGGTCCATCGCCGTCATGGCCAGCTGCTGCCCCGTGTACGCGTCGAAGCCGGAGGCCCGTTCGGCCAGCCGCCTCAGGAAGCCCGCGACCAGCCCGGAGGTCCCGCCATCACCGCTGAAGACCGTGCCGGTGACCGCCCGCAGATCCGACTCCGGCACGCCCAGCCCGCTCTTGGGGACCCGGATCGCCGTGAAGCGGAAGTGGTCCGGCTGCTCCCGTTCGTACGGACGTCCGGCGTCCGGGCAGGTGAAGGTCCCGGGCCCGACCAGGGCCCGGCGGCCGTCCTGGGTCAGCCGCGCGGTACCGGTGTGCTGGAAGGTGACGGTGAGGAACTCCTCCCCGCCCCGGGAGATCAGCCGCCGGTCGCGCGACACGCTCTGCCGGCCCGCCTGGACCGCCGAGATCTGCAGGGGGCCGAGACGTTCGCTGGTGATGCTCCATGCGGACGGCACGGGCTCGTGCAGGGTGACGTCGAGCGGGATGAACGTCTCCGACACCAGGTTGTGCCAGTAGTCCGCCCGTTCGTACGGGGACAGCAGCGAGGTGGTGAATACGACGCTCATGGGAACTCCGAGGGGGGTGGGGCGTTTTCCTCCACCCAGTCTCGGAACGACCGGCGCCGCTGCCATCCGTCACATGACTTGCCCCGTGCCTCAGTCGCCCGACTCCGGCTCCACCACGTCCCGCAGCCGGCCGCGCGAGCTGACGCCCAGCACCGGGAAGGCCTGGTAGAGGTGCGTGCCGACGGTCCGCGGGGAGAGGAACAGACGCTCACCGATCTCGCGGTTGGTCAGGCCCTGGGCCGCCAGCCGGACGATCCGCTGACGCTGCGGCGTCAGGGTCCGGAACGCGCTGCGCGGGGCGGGGGCGACGGCCACGCCGGCCGCGCGCAGCTCGGCCTGGGCCCGCTCGCTCCAGTGCACCGCCCCCAGCCCCTCGAAGATCTCACGGGCCTTGACCAGGGCGGCCCGGGCCTCGGCGATCCGGCGCTGCCTGCGCAGCCACTCCCCGTACTCCAGCCAGGTCTGGGCATGTTCGAACGGCCAGCGGTGGCCGGCCGGGTCGGCCAGCGCGCTCTCGAAGAACGGGCCGGCCTCGGCCGGATCGGCGAGCAGCGCCCGGGCCCGGTCCAGGACCTGCCGCAGCCGGACGGAGCCCCCGCCGCCGACCACGGCGGTGACCTGCTCCAGGGCGGCGAAGGCGTCCTCGGCGCGGCCGACGAGCACGGCGGCCGCCGCGTGGTCGGCGACGGCGTAGCACGACAGGTGGTAGTGGACGGGTGCCCCCTCCCCGTCGAACAGGGCGCGGAAGTGCCGGAAGGCCGAGGCGTGGTCACCGAGCGCCGTGGCGGCGAGCCCGGCCGCCCGGCGGGCCCGGACGACGGCGCCGAGCACCCCGGCCGGCTCGGTGACGGCGAGGGCGGCCGTCGCGTGCCGTACGGCGAGCTCCGGTTCGCCGGTGAGCGCGCACAGGGTGGCCAGGACGGTCAGCGCCCGCGCGGAGCCGTGCGTGTGGACACCGTCCAGGAACCGGCCGGCGAGCCGCTCGACACCGAGCCGGGCGTCCGCCCAGCGGCCCCGGTCGAGATTGGCCCAGGCCAGATCGGCGGCGGTCATCCCCGAGTGGAAGGCGTCGGCGTCCTCCCATTGCGGGTTGGCCACCTCGCGGAGCAGGCTCACCGCCGTCTCGGTCTCGTCGAGGATCATGCAGAGCACGCCGAGCGTGTGGTTCTCGGTGGGCGCGCGGCCCGGCGCGGAGGTGACGGCGGGCAGGTGGGACCGGACCAGGCCGCCCTTGCCGAAGGGGTCCGTGACACCGGCGTCCCACAGGTGGAACGGATGCGGCGGCGCCGGATCCGTCAGGGCGCGGCCGGCCAGCAGCCGCAGCACGCGCTCGCGCTGGACGGGACTGCCCGAGTGGTAGGCGATCCCGGTGAGGATCGTGGAACTGCCCTCGTCGAGCTGCGCCACGTCGGGCAGGCCGTCGGGGGCGATCAGGGCGAACGCCCGCTCCATCCGCATCATCAGCATCTCCACCAGGGCGGTGAGCGCCGATATCCAGGGCGTTGCCGCCGGGTCCTCGTTGACCGAGGCCGCCTTCGCCGCGAGCTCCTCCGCCCGGTCGATGTCGCCGGTCAGGACGCCCGCGTACGCCGCCGTCGTCAGCAGCCGGGTCTGCTCGGCAGGGCTGGGGTTCAGCTGGGCGCACCGTTCCAGACCGGCCAGGGCCTCGGCGAGGGCGCCGCGGGCGAACGCGCGCATGGCGGTGGCCTCCAGCGCGGCCGACACCGCCGCGTCCGGCTCCACCGTGGCGGCCGACAACTGCCAGGCCCGGCGGTCGGGATCACCGTCGAGCGAGGCCGCCAGCGCCAGGTGGGTCCGCCGGCGCTCGGCGAACGGGGCGGCTCCGTAGATCGCGGAGCGGACCAGGGGATGCCGGAAGTCGATGCGGTCGCTGTGCAGCCGGACCAGCCCCGCCCGCTCCGCGGGCAGCCAGACGTCCATGTCCGTGCCGGGCGGCAGGGCGGCCAGTACACCGGCCGGCCCGACGCCCTCGGCCGCCGCCGCGACCAGCAGCGCGGCCCGCGTCGCCACGGGCAGCTCGTCCACCTGGGCGGCGAAGGTCCGCTCCAGCAGATCGGTGACCGGGAGATGACCGGCCGCGTGGAGTCCGGCCGCGTGGAGTCCGGCCGCGTGGAGTCCGGCCGCCTGTGGCCCGTCCGCCCGGAGCGCGCCTTCGCGGGCCGCCGAGCGCGAAAGCTCCACCAGGGCCAGCGGGTTGCCCGCGGCGGTGTCCAGCACACGGCGCCGGGCGGCTCCCAGGGGCGGATCCGGCTGCGCGCCGATCAGCTCCTCGGCCTCGTCCGGCGACAGCGCGGGCACCTCCAGCTCCGGGACCGACCGGTCCAGCCACTCCGGCCGGCACGTACCGCGCGAGGCGACGAGCAGCCCGATCGGCTCGCCCGCGAGACGCCGGGCGAGGAACCCCAGGACCTGGCAGCTCCCGGGGTCGATCCACTGGGCGTCGTCGACGGCGAGCAGTACCCGCCCGGCCGAGGCGACGTGCGAGACCAGGGTCAGTACGGCCAGGCTCATCATCATGGGGTCCGGCGGCGTCGGGTCGTCGCCCAGGCCGAAGGCGGCCATCAGGGCGCCGTGCTGACGGACCGGCAGGTCGTCGGCCCGGTCCAGCACGGGCAGCAGCAGCTGGTGCAACCCCGCGAAGGCCAGCTCGGTCTCCGCCGCGTTGCCGCGCACCCGCAGCACCCGGGTCCCCGCCGCGAGCGCGTCGTCGGCGGTCATGTCCAACAGCAGGGTCTTGCCGACCCCGGGCTCCCCGAGCAGCAGCAGCGACGCGCTGGCCGCCCGCGGTGACAACGCGGCGGCGATGGCCGCCCGTTCTTCCTGACGCCCGATCAACACGATTGTTCCGAACCTTCTCAGCAGGAGGACATCCGCCGTTCGTACACAGGGGCGGACGGCACTCCGGCGAGCATAGTCGGGCCGTGCCATGGTTCTGACCGGGCGTAACGCACGTCACGGACGCCCGTGGGCCGCACGGCGCCCGGGCGTATCAGGGGCCGCGCCAGATGTTGGCGAACGCCGCGTTCTCGATGGTCCGCCGCTGCCGTACGGCCTCCAGCTCCATCACCGCGTCGCTGACGACGGCCAGGACGGTCGTCACCGCCTCGTCCCCCGGGCGCGGTTCGGCCTCGGGGTCACCACTGCCGATGCCCACGACCGAGGCGAGGGCGGCGAGGACGGGCTCTTCCTCCTCCTGGCGGCTCAGCGCCCGGCGGCGGGCGGGCGTATCGGCCACCTCCATACGGTCGCTCCCGAAGGGCAGCAGGCCGCGCCGTCCCCGCGTCAGCTCACCGGCTTCCTCCAGAGCGGCCTGGTACGCCGCGGACAGATCACGCCCGCGGCGCCACAGCCAGTCGTCGACCCGCTCGTACGGCATCTGGCGGGTGAGCGCCGACGCGGCCTCGGCCAGCAGGGGGTCGTGCAGTTCCTGCTCCCCGCCGGGCACGATGCGGTCGCCGTCCAGTGCGGCGGCCTGCGCGTCGAGAAGGTCGATCAGCTCGGCTCCCGCGAGGGCGAGCGACAGGTCGCCCTGCCCGACGGAACGGTCCGGCGGCGGGTCCATGGCGATGATGAACAGGTCTTTCGCCGTGCTCATGAACGGCTCCCCTCGCGGTCGTCGGAAGGCGCGGATACCGGGGGCCAGCCGGCCGCAGGGACCAGCTGATCACCTTCCTATGGTCGCACCAACGCCCGCGACGGCCCGCTGGTTCCCGGATCCACCCGGACGGCCTAGATCTCCAGCAGGGCCTGGGCGACGTAGCCGCCCGGCCGGACGCCGCCGGGGACCACGAACAGCGACGAGGCCTCGTGGACCAGGTACCGGCCGAGGGCGTCGCCGCGGGCGAGGCGCTGCTGGACGGGCACGAAGCCGGTGCGGGGGTCGGACTGCCAGGCCACGAAGAGCATCCCGGCGTCCGGCGTGCCGTCCGCGCGCAGGCCGTCGTAGTACGACCAGCCGCGGCGCAGCATCGTCGCGCCGCCGTTGGCGCCGGGGGCGGCCAGCCGGATGTGTGCGTTGTGCGCGATCACCGGGACGCCGTCCGGGCGGTTGGCCGTGAGGTCGGGGGCGGTGTGTTCACCGCCGCCGGTGAGGGGGGAGCCGTCGGCGGCGCGGCGTCCGAGGGCCTGTTCCCGGTGCTCCTGCGGGAGGGTGTCCCAGTGGTCGAGGAGCATCCGGATCCGGCGGACCACCACGTACGAGCCGCCCGCCAGCCACGGCGGCGCACCGGGGGCGGTCACGAGGATCCGGTCGCGCGCGGCGGCATCGGCGGGGGAGGGGTTGGCGGTGCCGTCGAGCTGTCCCATGAGGTTGCGGTGCGTGGGCGCGGTGCGGCCGGGCACCGGCGCGGTGGTGAACCCGGACATCACCCAGCGGGTCTTCGCCTCACCGTGCGCCAGGCGCTGCACGGTGCGCAGGGCGTGCAGGCAGACGAGCGGGTCGTCGGCGGCGATCTGGACGAACAGGTCGCCGTCCCCGCGGGCCGGGTCGAGCCGGTCGTCGGGGAAGGCGGGCAGCGGTGCGAGTGCCTCGGGTCGGGCCGCGGCCAGGCCCACCCGGTCGAAGAAGCTCGCGCCGAAACCGAAGGTGAGGGTGAGCGAGGCGGGTCCGGCGCCCAGCGCGACGCCGGTGTCGGCGGCCCGGGAACCCGGCGGGCTGATCTCCTCACCGACCGGTTCGCCGCGGGTGAGGCGCTGGGCGGCGGTGCTCCAGCGCAGCAGGAGCGCGGCGGCCCGGCCCCGGTCGGTCCGCGCCCCGAAATCGAAGGCGGCCAGGTGGGCGTGGGTCTGGCGGGGGTGGAGGATCCCGGCCTGCTGCGGGCCGTGGAAGGGGACGGTGGCACGGGCGCCGCCGCTCGGCGCGGCCGGGGACTCGCGCACGGTGGCCGCGACGAGGGCGCCGCCGCCCGCCGCGGCCCCGAAGCCGGCGGCGCCGAGCAGCGCGCGCCGGGTCAGGGGCCTCCGGCGGCCCGGCGCTCCGGAGGCCTCAGTGGGCACCGTCGACCACCGGATCGACGGTGCCGACCCACAGCTGGTTCAGTTCCGAGACGTAGCGGCCGCCGCGGGTGTCCTGCGGGACGACCAGGCGCGGGCCGGCCGAGTCCTCGAAGGCCGTCCCGTCCTCGGAAACGGCCAGCAGGATCTGGGACTTGGCGAATCCCGGATCGAGTTCGGCCCATGCGAAGACCGCGCGGTAGTCGCCGCCGCCGGTGGCCGCGACCACCCCGCGCAACTGCCCGTTCTTCTTGGTCTGGTCGAAGCGCGGCTGGGCCGCCTTCAGCACCTCGTGCAGCAGCACGCCCTGGTAGGTGTGCTTCTGGTCCCCCTTGGCGCTGATGAACTCCACCGAGGCCTCGGCCCGGGGCAGCTTGCGCAGGTCGGCCAGGGTGACGGTGTACGGCTTGTCGACCTCGCCCGCTATACGTACCTCACCCGGCTTGATCGGAGCCGACGAGCCGTTGGGCGAGGCCGACGCGGATGCGGACGCGGATGCCGGCGCCGGGGCGGACGAGGCGGCCGCGTCCTTCGGGTCGTCGGCCGTGCCACAGGAGGTGATCAGCAGGGCGGTGGCGGCGGCACACACGCGTGCCACGCGTCGCGATGCCCGGCCCGCGCATCTGCGGCGGTCTTCGTCCTGCGTCATACGGATCTCCTGGTCAGCGACTGCCGTACCCCGAGGCCAGAACGTCTGTCGAACGCATCTGCAAGGCGAATCGGCATATGGAATGTAATTTGCCGCGTGAAACATACATGAGAACTGTCAAATGCCAACAGCGTCGGAAAGGGATTCCGTACCGGGATCCAGGCAGCCTTCGCCGCCCCATGTGGCATTGCACAAAGGGGAGCCGAGCCGGACGTGCCATTTCCGTTCCGGCTCGGTCGAAGCCACAAAGGCGAGGGAGGGAACGCGTGGCCCGCTCCGTCCCTCTTGCCTGGTGCGCCACCGACTGGTAGCGCTCCGGACCCGAGCGTCCGGACGGGTACGGCACAGAGGGTTCACTGATTCATGGGTCTGACGAGTGGCACGCTCATGGCGGGCGTCGCATTGTGCACGGCGCTGCTGTTCGCCCTCACGGTATGGCTGTGGCCCCGGCTCGGGCGCCCGGGCGCCCGCCGGGTGCTGGGGCGCGTCGGGCTGCTCGTGCTCGTCCAGGTGTCGGTCCTCGCCACGGTCGGCGCCGCGGCCAACCGCACCTTCCTCCTCTACGACTCCTGGGCCGACCTCGCCGGCACGAAGCAGCATGCCCCGGCCGTCCCGGGCGGCGCAGCCGTGGAGGTGCTGGGCCGGCAGGCCCCGGAGGTGCCCGGCGGCCGGAACCCGCAGGTGGGCGGAGTGATCGAGAAGGTGACGATCCACGGCGAGCGGTCCCGGGCCGCCGCCGAGGCGTACGTGTACCTGCCGCCGGAGTACTTCGACAAGAGGGACGGGCAGCGCAGGTTCCCGGCCGCCGTCGTCCTCACCGGCTACCCGGGCATGGCCGAGAACCTCATCAAGAAGCTCCACTACCCGAGGCTTGCGTGGAGCCTGGCGAAGCAGAAGCGCATGCAGCCGATGATCCTGGTGATGATGCGGCCCACCATCGCCGCGCCCAACACCCAGTGCGTCGACGTGCCCGGGGGCCCGCAGAGCGAGGCCTTCTTCGGCGCTGACGTCGTCAAGGCGGTCTCCGGTACCTACCGCGTGGGCACCTCGCCGCGGAGCTGGGGCATCATCGGCGATTCCACCGGGGGCTACTGCGCCCTGAAGATGACGGTGCAGCACCCGGAGGCGTACGCGGTCGGCGTGGGCCTGTCGGCGGAGTACCGGCCCGAGATCGACAAGGACTCCGGCGACCTGTTCAAGGGGAACAAGGACGAGGAGAAGCGGTCCGACCTGCTGTGGCACCTGGACCACCAGCCGCAGGGGAACTCCTCGTTCCTGGTGACCTCTTCGCTGCGGGGCGAGCCGAACTACGGCGAGACACAGGAGTTCATCCGCAAGGTGAAAGCACCCGCGCACGTCTCGTCGATCATCCTCGACAGCGGCGGCCACAGCTTCAACACCTGGCTGCGGGAGATCCCGCCGGCGCTCGTCTGGACCGGCGCGCGGCTCACCGCCGAGTGAGGCGGCGGCATCCGGCGGCGTCCCCCGCACCCGGGTGAGCCGCGTCTCACCTGACCCCCGCCGCTTGTCTATGCAACGAGTTGCATAGAAAGATCGGGGCATGGCGCTCGACCACGCGATCCTCGTCTCCCTGCTGGAGAAGCCGGGCTCCGGCTATGAGCTGGCCCGCCGGTTCGACCGGTCCATCGGCTACTTCTGGACCGCCACCCACCAGCAGATCTACCGCGTCCTGGGACGCATGGAGGGCAACGGGCTGCTCGCCGTCCGCGAGGTGCCGCAGCAGGGCCGGCCGGACAAGAAGGAGTACTCCGTCGCCGGCCCCGGCCGCACCGCCCTCGCCCAGTGGCTGCACGAGCCGATCGAGCCCGAGAGCCTCCGCCACGACCTCGCCGTCAAGATCCGCGGGGCGGCCTTCGACGACCCGGCCGCACTGATCCACGAGGTCGAGCGGCACCACCGGGCGCACAGCGACCGGCTGGCCCGCTATCTCGCCGGTGAACTGCGCGACTTCACCGGGCCGGACGCCCCCGCACCGCTCGACGCCGGTCAGGAGCTCCAGTACGTCGTGCTGCGCGGCGGCATCGCGTTCGAGCGGATGACGATCGCCTGGCTCGACGACGTCCTCGCCACGCTCCACCGGCTCGGCGGGGGCCCGCCGACCGCCACCGCCTGAACCCCGTGGCGCCGCGGCGGCCGCCCGCGCCCCGCGCCCCTGCCGCACCGCACCGCACCGCACCGCCCCCCCACGCATTCGCCCGGCCTCCCTCCCCTCCTCCAACCCCTCGGAAGGTGAACCCCCATGGCAGACGCCCTGCTCTTCAACCCGCACACGTACGACCCGGCGCACTTCGACCCGGAGACCCGCAGGCTGCTGCGCGCCACGGTCGACTGGTTCGAGAGCCGCGGCAAGCGCCGGCTGATCGAGGACTACCGCTCCCGCGCCTGGCTCGCCGACTTCCTCGCCTTCTCCGCGAAGGAGGGCCTCTTCGCGACCTTCCTGACCCCGGCCACCGAGGCCGGCGAGGGGGAGTCCGACAAGCGCTGGGACACGGCACGGATCGCCGCCCTGAACGAGATCTTCGGCTTCTACGGCCTCGACTACTGGTACGCCTGGCAGGTCACCATCCTCGGCCTCGGCCCGGTCTGGCAGAGCGACAACGCCGACGCCCGGGCCCGCGCCGCGCAGCTCCTCGCCGAGGGCGAGGTGTTCGCCTTCGGCCTGTCCGAGAAGACCCACGGTGCCGACATCTACTCCACCGACATGCTGCTGCGGCCGTACGTCGACGAAGCCGGCGCCGACGGATTCCGCGCGAGCGGCTCCAAGTACTACATCGGCAACGGCAACGCCGCCGGCCTCGTCTCCGTCTTCGGCCGCCGCACCGACATAGAGGGCCCCGAAGGCTACGTCTTCTTCGCCGCCGACAGCCGCCACCCGGCGTACCACCTGGTGAAGAACGTCGTCGACTCCTCCAAGTACGTCAGCGAGTTCCGCCTCGACGACTACCCGGTCCGCGCCGAGGACGTCCTGCACACCGGCAAGGCCGCCTTCGACGCCGCGCTGAACACCGTCAACGTCGGCAAGTTCAACCTCTGCACCGCCTCCATCGGCATCTGCGAGCACGCGATGTACGAGGCCGTCACCCACGCGCACAACCGGGTCCTCTACGGCCGCCCCGTCACCGCCTTCCCGCACGTGCGCCGGGAGCTGGCCGACGCGTACGTCCGCCTGGTCGGGATGAAGCTCTTCAGTGACCGCGCCGTCGACTACTTCCGCACCGCCGGCCCCGACGACCGCCGCTACCTCCTCTTCAACCCGATGACGAAGATGAAGGTGACCACGGAGGGCGAGAAGGTCATCGACCTGATGTGGGACGTCATCGCCGCCAAGGGCTTCGAGAAGGACAACTACTTCGCGCAGGCGGCCATCGAGATCCGCGGACTGCCCAAGCTGGAGGGCACGGTCCACGTCAACCTCGCCCTGATCCTCAAGTTCATGCGCAACCACCTGCTGAACCCGGCCGAGTACCCGGCCGTGCCGACCCGGCTCGACGCGGCCGACGACGCCTTCCTCTTCCGGCAGGGGCCGGCCCGCGGCCTGGGCTCCGTACAGTTCCACGACTGGCGGACCGCTTACGACGCGTACGCCGACGTGCCGAACGTGGCCCGGTTCCGCGAGCAGGCCGACGCGCTCTGCGCGTTCGTGGCCACCGTCGCGCCGGACGAGGAGCAGAGCCGCGACCTCGACTTCCTCCTCTCCGTGGGCCAGCTGTTCGCGCTGGTCGTGTACGGACAGCTGATCCTGGAGCAGGCCCGCCTGACCGACCTGGACGGGTCGGTGCTCGACGAGCTGTTCTCCGTCCTCGTACGCGACTTCTCCGGCCACGCGGTCGAGCTGTACGGGAAGGACTCCGCGACGGCGGCCCAGCAGGAATGGGCGCTCGGTGCGGTCCGGCGTCCGGTCGTCGACGAGGAGCGTGCGGCGCGCGTCTGGGCGCGGGTCGAGGCGCTGTCCGGCACGTACGAGATGGCCCCGTAGGAACACGGCCCCCTGGGGACCGGCACGGCCCGCCACGGCCGGAGCCGGTCCCCCACCGCTCAGGCCTGCGCGGTGGGGCGCACGACGATGTCGCCCACGTCGACACCGTCCGGCTGCTCGACGGCGAAGGCGACGGCGCGGGCCACCGCGTCCGGCGACAGCGCGGTCTCCATCATCCGGTCGATCCGGGCCCGGGCCTGCGGTCCCATGCGTTCCGTGAAGTCCGTACGGACGGCCCCGGGCGACACGACGGTCACGCGCACGCTGTCCCCGGCCTCCTGGCGCAGGCCCTCGGAGATCGTGCGCACGGCGTTCTTGGTGCCCGCGTACACCGACTGCTGCGGGACGACGCGCAGACCCGCGGTGGACACGATGTTGACGAAGTGTCCGGAGCCCTGCTCCCGGAAGAGGGGGAGCGCCGCGGCGATCCCGTAGAGGACGCCCTTGAGGTTGACGTCGATCATCTCCTCCCAGTCCTCGACGCGCAGTTCGTCCAGCGGGGAGATGAGTCCGACCCCGGCGTTGCCGACGAGTACGTCGAGCCTGCCGTAGCGCTCCCGGGCCAGGCCGACGAGGGCGGACACGTCGCCGCGCCGGGTGACGTCCGTACGGATCCAGGCGGCCCGGCCGCCGGCCCGCTCGATCCGGGCCGCCAGCGCCTCCAGGCGCTCCGTGCGGCGTGCGCCGAGGACCACCCGCGCGCCCCGCTCGGCGAGCAGGAGGGCGGTCGCCTCGCCGATGCCGCTGCCGGCACCGGTGATGGCGACGACCTTTCCCGCGATTCCTGCGATTCCGGCGATTTCTGACATGACGGGCCGTCCCTTCGGAGGAGGAAGAAGAGGAGGAAGGGGCAGGCCGATGACATGCCCTAGAGTGAAAGTGGAGGCGCCGCCACTTCAATCCACACTAAGTGGAGGCTCCTCCACTTAGCAAGTGAGGAGTGAGGGAGCCGCTGATGGCCACGGACGCAGGACGCCCGCTGAGGGCCGACGCGCAGCGCAACCGGGACAAGATCCTGGCTGCCGCGGTGCGCGTGTTCACCGAGCAGGGGCTGGAGGCGCACTTCGAGCGCATCGCCAGGGAAGCCGGTGTGGGCACCGGCACCCTCTACCGCAACTTCCCCACCCGGGAAGCCCTGATCGAGGCGGCCTACCGCAACGAGGTCGCGCGACTGTGCGACTCCGTCCCCGCCCTCCTGGAGACCCTGCCGCCGTACGAGGCCCTGCGCGCCTGGACGCGCCGCTTCATCGACTACGCCACCGCCAAGATGGGCATGGCCGACGCGATGCGCGCCGTCCTCGCGGCGGGGACCAACCCCTACGCCGACAGCCGCCGGATGATCCAGGACGCCCTCACGTCCCTCATGGAGGCCTGCACCGCCGCGGGCGCGATCAGGTCCGACATCAGCTCGACCGACATGTTCGCCGCCCTCGCCGGCATCGCCCTCACCTCGGCCGGCCCCGGCCAACGGGCCCAGGCCGAACGCCTCCTCGACCTCAACCTGGACGGACTGCGCCTCCCGCTGGTGCAGCAGGGTGCGGGAGGCGTCGGCGGGCTGTCCTGAGGTGGTCTAGGCCGTCTCTTTCGGATCTTGCCGGGCCCGCGACGCCCGGCACCGCACCTGGCCGCGTTGTCGGGGCGCCCGAGTACGTCCAGTACACGGCGCGCCCTTCCGCCTTGCCATGTACGGCACCGGACGCCGCGGGCTCGGCCGACAAGATCCGAAAGAGACGGCCTAGGCGGGTTGGACCTCGTCGAAGAGGGCGAGGGCTTGGGAGGGGTCCGGGCTCACGAGGCGTTCCAGACCGGCCAGCGTGATGTTCGCCCAGGTGCCGGCCCGTGGCCACATCCGTTCCTCGAAGGCGCGGACCGCCTCGTCCAGCTCTCCGGGGCCGGGGGCGGCGGCGATGGACTCGGCGAGTTCCGCGCCTTCCAGCATCGCGAGGTTCGCGCCCGCCCCCAACGGGGGCATCAGGTGGGCGGCGTCGCCCAGGAGCGTCACGCCGGAGACGTGGGCCCAGGTGTGGGACGCGGGAAGGGCGAAGAGGGGGCGGTGGGCGAAACCCGTGCCGTGGCGGAGGAGGTCGAGGACGGGCGCGGCCCAGCCGTCGAACCGGGTCAGCAGGCTCGATCGCACGGCCTCGTCGTCGTCCGGGCCCGGGTCCGCGTCCGTGTGCCGGTCCAGCGGTACGCGGAACTGGGCGTACACCTTGACGTGCCCGCCGCTGTTGCGCTGGGCGACGAGCGCGCGGTTCACCCCGTACACGGCCACGGATCCGTCGCCGACCAGCCGGGCGAGGTCGGGGTGGCGGGTGTCGACGTCGTCCAGGGCGGCCTCGACCAAGGTGACGCCGGTGTACTGCGGCGTCGCGGACGAGAGCGCCGGGCGGACCCGGGACCAGGCACCGTCCGCGCCGATCACGAGGTCGAACGTCTCCTGCCGCCCGTCCGCGAAACGGACCAGCACCCCCTCCGGGCCCTGCGGCACCACCTCCGTCACGGCCCGCCCCCACTGAACGTCCAGAGGCCCGAGTAACAGGTCGCGGAGCTGCCCGCGGTCGATCTCGGGATTGGCCCGGTCGCCCGGACGGGGTTGCCAGTCGCGCAGGACGGTCCCGTCGGTGTCCAGGATGCGCATGGCCTGCCCCTCGGGACGGGCCAGCGCGTGGAACTCCGCCAGCAGCCCGGCCTTCTCCAGCGCCAGCTGGCCCAGTCCCTCGTGCAGGTCCAGCGTGCCGCCCGGGGGACGGGCGTCGCGGGCGGGATCGCGTTCGAGGACGGTGACGGGGTGACCGTGACGGTGCAGGACGCGGGCGAAGGCAAGGCCGGCGGGGCCGCTGCCGATCACGGCGATACGTGGTCTCATGCCGATACAACGTACGGCCCCTCACCGAGCGTCCCCCACCCTGTCACCGAACCGGGACAACGGCGTGAGCCGGCGGCCGCCGGGCCGCCGGAGGCGGAGGGCTCAGGCGAGTGTGTCCGCCAGCAGCTTCGCCGTTCTGGCGATCAGGGTGTTGTCGCGCGGCGCCGTCGCCTCCGGCATGGTCGAGAGGATCGCAAGGACCAGGGGCGGGCGGCCCGGGGGCCAGGCGATGCCCACGTTGTTGTTGGTCCCGTACGAACCGGCGCCCGTCTTGTCCCCGACGGCCCAGTCCTTCGGCAGGCCGGCCCGGAGGCGGTCGCCGCTGGTGGTGTTCGACAGCAGCCAGCGGTTCAGCTGCTCCCGGTCCCCGGGGTCCAGCGCGTCGCCGAGTCCGAGGCGGGCGTACGTCCGCCCGATCGCGCGGGGGCTGGTCGTGTCCGTCTCCCGCCACGGCTCGGCCGTGTTCAGCTCCGGCTCCCACCGGTCGAGCCGGGTCGTACGGTCGCCCAGCGAGCGGCAGAAGCGGGTGATCGCGGTCGGGCCGCCGAGCTCGCGCAGCAGCAGGTTGGCGGCCGCGTTGTCGCTCTGGGCGATGGCGGCCGAGCAGAGTTCCGCGATGGTCAGGCCGCCCGCGATGTTCTCGGGCCGTTCCGTGACCGACCCGCCGCCCGCGTCGGTGACGTCCTGGAGCGTGTAGTGGATGCGCCGGGCGAGATGCGTGCCGTCGTGGTCGAGGTCCCGCAGGACGGCCGCGGCCGCCAACGTCTTGAAGACCGAGCACATGGGGAACGGTTCGTCGGCCCGGTGGACCACGGTCCGGCCGGTGGCGGTGTCCAGCGCGTACACCCCCAGCCGCGCCCCGTACTCGCGTTCCAGCGCGCGCAGCCCCGCCACCGGTGACGCGGCACGGGCCGTGCCCGCCGGCAGTGCGGCGGCCAGGGCCGCCCCCGCTCCCACGGTCAGCAGTGCGCGTCGGGACGTTGATGCGTCCGGGGTCCTCACGTCAGGTCCTCCTCTTCCTGGCCGGCCATATGCCCTCCAAGACGTCGAACGTGATCAATTCGTTCCCCACGTCGTCGATCCACCGGCCCACCGCGACCGGAACGGCCTCCAGTGGGCCGTGGTGGTGCTGATCGGCCTCGATCTGCTCGGGGGGATCCTCACCAACGCGACGAACTCCGCCAAGCGCTGGTACCACCGCCAGGCCCCCGGGGCCCGGCGCGCCCGGCTGCTCTTCGTCGGCGCGCAATTGCTCCACCTCGCCGCGGTGGGCCTGCTGGTGCTCGGCGGGGACCGCGGCTGGACGCTGGGCAACACCGCGCTGCTGCTCTCCGCCGCCGTGGTCGTGGGGTTCACCCCTGTCCATCTCAAGCGCCCCGCGGCCATGGCCGGTTACTCCGCGGCCGCGGTGGTCAACCTGTTCTGGCTGCCCGTGCCCGCCGCCCTCGCCTGGTTCGCACCGCTCTTCTTCCTGAAGCTCCTGATGTGCCACCTCGTACCGGAGGCGCCGCTGGAACAGCGGCGCGATGTCTGACCCCGACACGGGTCCCGGCCCAGGCCCAGGCCCCGGCCCCGACGCCGGTGCCGGGCTCGGGCCCGGACGCCTGGCCCGCGATGACGCCCCGCCGCCCGCGCGGTGCGCGCCCGTGCCTGCCGCCGCCTTCGTCCGCGAACCCGCCATGGCATGGATCGCCGGCGGATCGGACCGCGTACGGCAGGCGTGGTTCGGCGCCACCCTGCGCACGCACGCCACTCTCCCCGGAGCCCGCCGCCACCTGCTGACCGACCGGGACGGGCGGCCCGTCGCCGCCGCTGTCCCCACCCCGCCGGCCGCCGCCCCCTCGGCTGCGGCCCGCGCGCCCTGGTGCGGACGCTGCGCTACCTGTACGCCGCCGAGGCCCGAACCCCGGCCGGGGCCTGGACGCTGGAGTACATCGGGGTGGAGCCCGGGGCGGCGGGACGGGGTACCGGAGGGCGGCTCCTCCGCCACCTGCTCGCCACGGTCCCCGCCCCCGGCGGCATCTTCCTCACCACCGCCGACGAGGCGAACGTCCGGCTCTACCGCCGCTTCGGCTTCACCACCCTGCGGCGCCTGGCGGTGGGCCCGCTGGAGGTGACGGCGATGTGGCGGCCGGACCCCCGAGCGGACGCGCGCCAGCAGACGAGTGCGGCCCGGCGAGCCGACCGCCGCGCCGCTTTTCGGACGTGTTCGTGAGCAAGGCCGGATATCGTCCATAACCCCGGCAAACCACCTACAGCACAAGATCACTGCATCGAGGTAATGCCAACGGTTTTCAGGCTCAAGACGGGTGTACCGGCCGTTACTGTTCCCCCGGATCTGGACGGATTCCCGGATATTCACCCCCTTTTTCCTCGTTCCTTGGTGACGCGCGCGTCCGCCGATCACCACCCTTGCGAAGGAGAGCTCGCCCGATGACCGTTGACACCAGCCCGGAAGCCCAGCTGGAGCCGCCGCGGCAGTCCAGCCTGAGCACGGCGGCCGCCCGCAACCTTGCCAGCACGACCAAGTCCGCCCCGCAGATGCAGGAGATCACCTCCCGCTGGCTGCTGCGGATGCTCCCCTGGGTGGAGACCAAGGGCGGCACCTACCGGGTCAACCGCCGGCTGACGTACACCGTGGGCGACGGCACCATCGAGTTCGTCCAGGACGGCGCGAACGTCCGGGTGATCCCGCGCGAGCTCGGCGAACTGGCCCTGCTGCGCGGCTTCGAGGACGACGAGGTGCTGACCGCGATCGCCGGCCGGTGCGTCCAGCGCGACTTCCGGGCCGGTGAGGTGATCGTCGAGCGCGGTGCCCCCGCCGACCAGATCCACCTGATCGCCCACGGCCGGATCAGCCAGACCTCCGTCGGCAAGTACGGCGACGACGTCGCCGTCGCCGTACTCGCCGACGGCGACCGGTTCGGTGAGAACGCCCTGCTGGACGCGGACGCCACCTGGGACTACACGGCCACCGCCGAGACCCCCGGCATCCTGCTCACCCTCTCCCGCGGCGACTTCGCCTCCGTGCTCGCCGCGGCGCCCCAACTCCAGGACCACATCAACCGGTTCAGCTCGCTCCCGCACCAGCGCCAGAACCGGCACGGCGAGGCCGAGATCGCGATGTCCGCCGGACACACCGGTGAGGCGGACCTGCCCGGCGCCTTCGTGGACTACGAGCTCAAGCCCCGCGAGTACGAACTCTCCATCGCGCAGACCGTGCTGCGGATCCACACCAGGGTCGCCGATCTCTACAACGGGCCGCACAACCAGACCGAGGAACAGCTCAGGCTCACCATCGAGGCGCTGCGCGAGCGCCAGGAGCACGAGCTGATCAACAACCGGGACTTCGGTCTGCTCCACAACGCCGCCTTCAAGCAGCGGATCCAGACCCACTCCGGCCCGCCGACCCCGGACGACCTCGACGAGCTGCTCTGCCGCCGCCGCGGCTCCAAGTTCTTCCTCGCCCACCCCCGGACGATCGCCGCGATCGGGCGCGAGTTCAACGCCCGCGGGCTCTACCCGGACCACGTCGATGTCGGCGGGCAGTCGGTCCCGGCCTGGCGCGGGGTCCCGATCCTGCCCTGCAACAAGATCCCGATCAGCAAGGAGAACACCAGCTCGGTCCTCGTCATGCGAACCGGCGAGGACAACCAGGGCGTCATCGGTCTGCGCCAGACCGGCCTGCCGGAGGAGTACGAGCCGGGCCTCTCGGTGCGCTTCATGGGGATCAGCGAGCAGGCGATCATCTCCTACCTGGTCACCACCTACTTCTCCGCCGCCATCCTGGTGCCCGACGCGCTCGGTGTGCTGGAGAACGTGCAGATCGCCCGCAGGCGGGACTAAGAGGACCAGCCCGACGGCCGCGACAGCCAGGACCTCTGCCTGTCCTGGCCCGCCGAGCATGCCCGGGATCCGGGACAACCCACTTACCTCTCCAAGGAGTTACGGATGCCCGATCCTGGGCCTTCCCCTCTGCAGTCGAGCCTGCCCGCCGCCGTGGCGTCCTTCGGGGCCCACGTCCTCGCCAGCGCCCTCGCCGTCGGCGTCGAACCCGCCGCCGGCGCCGGGCCCGTAGAGCCTTCTCCACCGCCTCCGCCCGCCCTGCCGACGGGACCGCCCGTCCTGACCCCCGTACCCGTACCCGTACCCGTACCCGACGAGGGTGCGGCAGCGGCCGCGGCGCAGCCGAGTGCCGCCCTCGAACGGATCCTGCGCGGGCCCAGCGGTCTGGGCACGGCGAGCCTGCACTGGGCCCGGAGCGATGCGCCCGCAGCGCCCGTGCCGGCCGGGCCGGCCGGGGCACCCGACGCGCCCGCGCCGGCGGCGGGCCATCCGATCCCGGGCCTCTACCACCACCCGGTGCCGGAGCCCGATCCGGTGCAGGTCGAGGAGCTCAGCCGCCGGATCAAGGCCTGGGCGCTGGACGAGGTGTCTCTCTACCCGGAGGACTGGGAGGACCAGTTCGACGGCTTCTCCGTCGGGCGCTACATGGTCGCCTGCCATCCGGACGCCCCCAGCATCGACCACCTGATGCTCGCCACCCGGCTGATGGTCGCCGAGAACGCGGTCGACGACTGCTATTGCGAGGACCACGGCGGCTCGCCCGTCGGCCTCGGCGGGCGCCTGCTGCTCGCCCACACCGCCCTCGACCCGCTCCACACGACGAAGGAGTACGCGCCGGACTGGGAGGCGTCGCTCCTCTCGGACGCTCCCCGGCGCGCCTACCGCTCGGCCATGGAGTACTTCCTCCAGGCCACCACCCCCTCGCAGGCCGACCGGTTCCGGCACGACATGGCCCGGCTGCACATGGGCTATCTCGCCGAGGGGGCCTGGGCGCAGACCGAGTACGTTCCCGAGGTCTGGGAGTACCTGGCGATGCGCCAGTTCAACAACTTCCGCCCCTGCCCCACCATCACCGACTCCGTCGGCGGCTACGAACTGCCGGCGGACCTCCACGCGCAGCCCGCCATGCAACGGGTGATCGCGCTTGCCGGGAACGCCACGACGATCGTCAACGATCTGTACTCCTACACCAAGGAACTGGCCAGCCCCGGAAGGCATTTGAATCTGCCGGTGGTGATCGCCGAACGCGAGGGCTGCTCCGATCAGGACGCCTACCTGAAGGCCGTAGAGGTCCACAACGACCTGATGCGCGACTTCGAGACCGCGGCCGCCGAGCTGGCCCTCGCCTGCCCCGTCCCGACCGTGCAGCGCTTCCTGCGCGGGGTGGCGGTGTGGGTCGACGGCAACCACTACTGGCACCAGACCAACACCTATCGCTACAGCCTGCCCGATTTCTGGTAAAGATGGGAATTGTTCATGACTAGCATCGATCTCACCGCAGCAGCCGGCACCACCTCCGTGTTCATCCCCGCCCCGGTGACTCCGTATCAGGGGGACATCGCCCGTTACTGGGACCACGAGGCCAGGCCCGTGAACCTCCGTCTCGGCGATGTCGACGGCCTTTACCACCACCACTACGGCATCGGCGACATCGACCACGCCGCCCTCGGCGACACCGAGGACAGCGCATACGAGAAGAAGTTGATCGCCGAGCTCCACCGCCTGGAATCGGCCCAGGCGAAACTCCTCCTTGAGCACCTCGGCCCCATCGGGCGCGACGACACCCTCGTCGACGCGGGTTGCGGCCGCGGCGGTTCGATGGTCATGGCCCACCAGCGCTTCGGATGCAAGGTCGAGGGCGTCACCCTGTCGGCCAAGCAGGCCGACTTCGCCAACCGGCGCGCCCAGGAACTCGGCATCGAGGACCACGTCCGGGCCCGGGTCTGCAACATGCTGAGCACGCCGTTCGAGACCGGGCAGGCCGCGGGCTCGTGGAACAACGAGTCGAGCATGTACGTCGACCTGCACGACCTCTTCGCGGAGCACTCGCGCGTCCTCGAGGTCGGCGGCCGGTACGTGACCATCACCGGCTGCTGGAACCCGCGTTACGGCCAGCCCTCGAAGTGGGTCTCCCAGATCAACGCGCACTTCGAGTGCAACATCCACTCCCGCCGGGAGTACCTGCGCGCGATGGCCGACAACCGGCTCGTACCGCAGGCCGTCATCGACCTGACCCCCGACACCCTGCCCTACTGGGAGCTGCGCGCCACGTCCTCCCTGGTCACCGGCATCGAGGAGGCGTTCATCGAGTCCTACAAGGACGGCTCCTTCCAGTACGTCCTGATCGCGGCCGACCGCGTCTGACCGCGTCCGACCGAACGTGGACCGAAGGGGTCGGGGCCGTCGTCCGGCGGACCCGACCCCTTCGGGGTGTACGGGCCCCGATCAGTCCACGAGCACACCGGGGTTGAGGATGCCGCGCGGATCGAGGGCCCCCTTCGCGGCCCGCAGGGCGAGGGCGAAGGGCTCCGGGCGCTGCCGGTCATAGCCCGGGCGGTGGTCCCGGCCGACCGCGTGGTGGTGGGTGATGGTGGCCCGGTGGCGGTGCAGGACCTCGCCCGCGACGGCCTTCAGGTCGTCCCAGACGGCGACCTCGTCACCCGGCCGGCCGGCCGCGAGCACGGTGAAGTAGGGCGCCGCGCCGTCCGGATACACGTGCGTCAGACGGCAGTTGACGGTCGCCGGGAATCCGGTGGCCTTGACCGCGGCCTCGCCGACCTCCCTGCGTACGTCGTCGATCAGGCCGGGGATACGGTCCCAGGTGGCCGCCGTCTCGAAGGTCTCCGCGACCGCGCCCATCCGGGCCAGACCGTCGCGGAGGTAGGGCATCCGCAGGAACGCCGAGCGCCAGGCGCGCACGGCCGCGTCGCCGTCCGGGCCGTCCTCCCGGCCGCCGGCCCCGTCCGTCCCCTCGTGCCGGCCGCCGTGCGAGCGGGCCAGCGCGACGGCCCGTTCGAGCCGGGCGGCCACCGGTTCGTCCGCCGACTCGAACCCCAGGACCAGTACGGAGCTGCCGTCGTGCGCCGCGCCCGACAGCGCGGCCTCACCGGCGTCCAGCAGACGGCAGTTGGCGGGGGAGAGGTCGGACTGCGCGAGGGCGCGCACCGCCCCGAGGGCTCCCTGGAAGTCCGTGAACGCGACCGCCGCGGACGCCTTGTGCCGGGGGCGTTCCTGCAGGCGTACCCATGCCTCGGTGATGACGCCGAGGGCGCCTTCGGAGCCCAGGAACAGGCGGTCGGGGGAGGGGCCCGCCCCGGAGGCGGGCAGCCGCCACGAGCTGCTGGTGCCGGCCGGGGTCACGACGCGCAGCGACTGGACGAAGTCGTCGATGTGCGTCCGGCCGGTGGCGTAGTGGCCGCCGGCCCGGGTGGCGAGCCAGCCGCCCAGCGTGGAGAACTCGAAGCTCTGCGGGAAGTGCCGCAGGGTGAGGCCGTGGGGCCGCAGCTGGTCCTCCAGGCTCGGCCCGAGGGTGCCGGCCTGGATGCGCGCCGCCCGGCCCGCGGTGTCGACCTCCAGTACGCGGCCCATGGCGGTCAGGTCCAGGGACAGGACGGCCCGGTGGGCGTCGCCGCGGTACTCGACGCCTCCGGAGACCGAGGAGCCTCCGCCGTACGGGACGACGGCGACCTGCCGCTCACCGGCCCAGTCCAGCAGATCGGCCACGCCCTGGTCGTCCGTGGGGCGGGCGACGAGGTCGGGGATGCGGCCGGGGCGCCCGCGCAGGGCGCGCACCACGTCCCGGTAGGCCTTGCCCATGGCGTGCGCGGCGCGGTCCCCGGGATCGGCGGAGACCAGGTGGCCGAGGCTCGGCGGGGGTTCGACGGCGGGGCCCGCGACGGCCAGGTCGCGGACGCGGGGCACGGGGAGCGGGCGGCTGAGGGTACCGGGGAGCAGGGCGCCGATCGCGGTGCATTCCGCGTCGTCGGGATGCGCGTCCGTCCAGCCCCAGCCCCACCAGGACCGGGTGCGGGACGTGGACTGCGGCGGCTGCGGGGTGGTGCCGGCCATGGCGGCGCTCCAGGGGTCGAGGTAATTTACCTAGCGGTAAATTACCTACTGATAATATCGGCTCATGGCAACCCCCTCCTCGCATTCCTCGAAGGCCGGCACCAAGGGAGTCCCGCGGCAGCACCGCCGCCAACAGATGCTGGAGGCGGCCACGGAGGAGTTCGGCAGGCACGGCTACGCGGCCGCGTCGCTCCCCGCGATCGCCGGGCGCGTGGGAGTCACCAAGACGCTGCTGCACCAGTACTTCGGCACCAAGGAGGACCTGTACGTGGCCTGCCTGGTCCCGGTCGGGGACCGGCTGCTGGACACCGTCCGCGCGGCGATGGGGGAGGGCGGGGCCGCCCCGCACACGCCGCTGCGCGTGCTCCACGGCATCTTCGCCGCGCTGGAGGGGCAGCGCGAGGCGTGGTTCGTGCTCTACGACACCACCCTGCCGCCCGGCGGCGAGGCCGCGCGCCGGGCCTCGGAATACTGGGCGGCCATCGACCGGCTAGCCGCCGGCGGCACCGCGGAACTGCTGCGCGCGGCCGGATCCACCGACCCGCTGGACGCCGACGCGCTCAAGTACGTGTGGCGGGACCTGGTCGCCACCCTCGTCCGCTGGTGGGTCAAGCACCCGGAGCAGACGCCGGAGGCCATGACGCGGCGCTGCGCCCGCCTTTTCGCGGCCGCCGCCACCCTCACCCCCGACGGGCACCTCGACTGACAGCGCCGCGGCCGCCGCGTGCGGCCGCCGCGCGTCCCGGTCGGCGGCGCGTTGTCGGTGCCCACCGCTACGGTCGGTCCATGAGAGCTACTGGAACGTTCACCGTCAAAGCGTTCGTCCCGACCGGGCTGAAGCCCGAGCCTGCCGTCCCCACCGGGCTCCCCGTCGGTGTCGCGACCATGGAGAAGTCGTTCGAGGGCGAAGTGGCCGGCCGCTCCGCGACCCTGTTCACCGCCGCGTTCGACCAGGGGACCGGCGTCGGCACCTATGTCGCCATGGAGTCCTTCGAGGGTTCACTGAACGGCCGGGACGGGTCCTTCAACTTCGTGCACTCGGCGACCACGTCCGGCAGCGACCGCACCGCGGAGTTCTTCACCATCGTGCCCTCCAGCGGCACCGGCGCACTGGCGGGAATCGAGGGTGCCGGGGGCATGGCGGTCGATGCGGACGGCACCCACCGGATCTGGTTCGACTACCAGCTCGGCTGAGTCTGTCAGGTCGATGGCGGCCCGCAGCCCTTCCCGGACGGGGGACTACCCGGCGCGCTCCTGATCGGCCTGCGCCGCCTCTGCCGCCTTCGCGGCCTTGAGCTTGCGCCATACGGCGCCCAGTGCCTCCAGGTCCTTCTCGTCGAGGAGCTCGGTGAAGACCGGGGCGAGGGCTTCGCGCCGGGTGGCGTCCGCCTCGGCGAACACCGTGCGGCCCGCCTCGGTGAGGGAGACCTCCACCGACCGGGCGTCGCGCGCCGAGGGCGTGCGGCTCACCAGGCCCCGGGTCTGCAGGGCGTCCACGACACGGGAGACCTGGCTGCGGCTGAGCAGGGTGCTGTTGCCGAGTACGGAGGCGGGCACCGGCTCGGGGCTGGAGGCCAGCCACAGCATGACCTCGAACCAGGACACGGGGAGGTCGTGGGCCTTGACCAGGGCCCGGTCGACGCGATCGGTCATGACCGTCCCGGCCCACACCAGCCCGTAGAAGGCGTAGTCGGCCGCCGGCATCTCGGATTCGGTGAGCTTCTTCGGCATGTCGGCAGTCTAGAGCTTGCGTGCGCACGCACATAATTTTATAGTGTGTGTGCACGCACATAAATCACCCCTGTGAAAGGCCCCGCCATGTCGACCCCCTCCGCCGCCACCTCCGCGACCTCCGCCCGCACCGTTCTGATCACCGGCACCTCCTCCGGCATCGGCCTGGCGGCCGCGATCGCCGCCGCCCGGGCCGGCTGGCGTACGGTCGCCACCCTGCGCGACACCCGCCGCGCCGACGCCCTGCGCAAGGCCGCCGTCGAGGCGGGCGTCGAGCTCGACATCCGACAGCTCGACGTCGTCGACGAAGCCTCCGTCGCCGCCGCCGTGGAGGGCGTCATCGCCGACTACGGCCGGCTGGACGCCGTCGTCAACAACGCCGGCGCCGGCCACGTGGGCACCCTGGAGCTCGAATCCGTGGCCGACGTCCGTGAGGTCATGGAGGTCAACTTCTTCGGCGTGCTGAACGTCTCCAAGGCCGCACTGCCCCACCTGCGGGCCACCGGCGGCCGCCTGATCACGGTCACCAGCGTCGGCGGCGTCATCGGTCAGCCCTTCAACGAGGCCTACTGCGCCGCGAAGTTCGCCGTCGAGGGGTACATGGAGAGCCTGGCCCCCGTCGCCGGCGCCGTCGGTGTGAGCGTGTCCGTCATCGAGCCCGGCGCCGTGGCGACGGAGTTCGTGAACAACATCGGCCTCGACCTCGAAGCCCGGATCGCCGCCGCCGGCCCGTACTCCGACGCGCTGCGCCACTACGTCGAGCGCACGGTCGGCCAGTTCCTGAACGGCGCGCAGACTCCGGCCGGCGCGGCCGAGTCCGTCATGGAGGCGCTCACCGCCGACCGGCCCGCCTTCCGTATCCAGACCTCCCCGTGGGCCCGTGACTTCACGGGGACCAAGCTGGCCGACCAGGACGGCTCGGCGGTCGTCGGCATGACCGGAACCTGGGTCGCCTGACCTGCCGCGAGCGTCCCGGCCGCGGGGGGCGGAGCCCCCGACCTGTGCTCCGCCCGGAATCGGGTCATGATGGCCGGAGGCGGACGAGTCCCGCGTGCGGTCGGCCGGACCGCACGCAGCGGCCCGCCCGGGTCGGGAGGTGACTCGCAGGCATGGACGAATCGCGCAGGGCCTGGTTCATGATCGGCGCCGTCGTCGCCGTCATTCTCCTGGACCTCCTGGCCATCATCCTGATGAACACCCTCGGCTGACGCCCGGTCCCGGTCAGCCGTACATCGCCAGGTGGTACAGAGTCGCGAGCGCGTCGTCGATGGGATGGGGCTGCGGCTTGCCGGAGGAGTCGAGCCTGTTCCACCTCTGCATGTTCACCGCGACCGCCATCTGCCGCTTGCCGTCGGCACGGGTCATGGCCAGCGCTCCACCACCCCAGACCGTGCCGCCGTGGCCCCAGAAGACGCCCTGACCGGGACCCTCCATCGGGTGCAGGCCGAGGCCGTAGTCGATCGTCTTCCCCTCTTGGGAGACGACCGGGACCGTGCGTTGCATCTGCGCGAGCGACGACGGGCCGACGATCTCCCCGGCCAGCAGCATGCCGTAGAAACGGTTGAGGTCCGCGACGGTCGATATCAGGGAGCCCGCCGGAATCGCCCATGACATGTTGTAGACGCTGTAGTCCCGCGGTGGGTCGATCATGCCGAACCATGCCTCGTAGAGCTGCGAGTGCGGCCCGTCGACGTACGGTCCGACGGGGAGTTCGGTGTCCCGGAGCCCGGCGCGCTCGATGACGTTCCGGGTGATGTACTGCTCGGCCGTGGTGCCGGTCACCTGTTCCAGGAGCTGGGCGAGGAGCAGGTAGTTGGTGTTGGAGTACACCCCCGGCCGCCCGCCCGGGTGGCCGACCGCGGGTGCGGTGACCCCCATCTCGATCAGTTCGGTGGGGTCGAACCAGGTGAACCGGTGGTCGTCCAGGCTCTGGGGTCCGGTGTCCGCGAGGTGGGGGAACGCCTTGAGGGAGGGGTAGGCGTACGGGAGGTACTCGGCGAGGCCGCTCGTGTGGTTCATCAGCATGCGGACGGTGATCGCGTCACCGCGTTCTCCGGGAACCAGCCCCGGAAGGTGTCGCCCGATCGGTGTGTCGAGGCCGATCAGACCGCTTTCGACCTGCTGCAGGACCGCGGCGACGGTGAAGGTCTTGGTGATGCTGCCGACGCGGTGGCGCATGTCGGCGGTGACGGGGCGGCCGGTGGCGAGGTCGGCGACCCCGGCGGCACCGCGCCAGACCTGGTCGCCGTCCCGCACCTCGGCGAACAGGCCCGGCATTCCGGCTCGGTGGACGTTTTCGAGGGCTGCGTCCAGCGCAGCGCCATCCAGTGGGTTCTTCACGTCATGCGTCCTTTCGTCTTCCCCGGGGTGGGCTCCGCATCGGTCGCCTGACCCGGACAACAGGGCACGAGTGGCATGCCGGCCCGCCCGGCATGCTCATGTCCTCATTATGCACGCGGCGCGTGCAACACCGAGTGCACAGGTAGGATGAGATCCGGCGAGAGGAGCAAAATGGCAGGCCGAAGGCGTTGGTCAACCGAAGAGATCCTGGATGCGGCGGCCGAGCTGCTGCGCACGAGCGACGCGGATTCGTTCAGCGTGCGCAAGCTGGCCGCGGCCCTCGGGACCGATTCCTCCAGCCTCTACCGGCACTTCCGCAGCAAGACCGAACTGCTGCGTGCGGTCGCCGACCGGATTCTCCTGGCCGCGATGGACGGCTACCGCCCCGAGGGTGACTGGAAGCAGCGCATCACCGCCCTGGCCCTGCGCCTCAGGGAGGCGTTCGGCCGACAGCCCCAGCTCGCCGCGGTCTGGGGGCGGTACGCGTCCGGCGGCGCCGGTTCCCGGCTGGTCGTGGAAGAGGTGCTGCAGGCCCTGCGCGCGTCGGGGCTGCCCGACGAAGAGATCCCGCTGCGCTACCACCGGCTGGCGGTCCTCGTCGCAGCGCTGATCGCCTCCGAGGCCGGAGTCAGCGCCGTCACCCCCGAAGAGCACGAACAAGGCATGGAGCTGTTCCGCGTGGCGGTACTCGGCGCCGATCCCGAACGCTTCCCGGCCCTGGCCCACTTCGCCCGCGACGTCCGCCCCCTCGGTGCGGAGCGCCGCGCCGCGTTCGAAGAGATCCTCGCCGCCCAACTCGCCGACATCGAGGCCGCGATCCGCCCGAGCTAGGCGGCCTGGGTCCCGGGCCGGTCAACGGAGTCCAATGCGCCGCGCACCTGGGACGGGGCGGCTGGTGCATCGTCGGCCCGGCCCGCGAGCGCCATGTCAGCCCGCAGCGTCATCCTTCCTCCGCGCGGCTGAGCCGGAGCCCGCCGAGGGGAGCGTGCGGGGGCGAAGTCGGATGACGTCGGCCTGCTCGGGCTCGGCCTCCAGGACGGTGGCCTCGGTGGTGGCGTTCGCCTTGCGGCTCAGCTTCGACCTGAGGTCGTTCAGCTTGCTCTTGACGTGCGGTGCGGCCTTGGTGGCGGCGACGCCCAGGGCGGCGCCCGCGCCCAGGAGGGCGACGGCCGCCGTGATCGCAGCCACGTTGGCCGGAAACAGATCGGCGTGCGTGACCAGCGCATTGTCGTCATCCAGCGCAAGACCACGAAGGGCCCCAGGGGTGCTCGACTCCGGGAAATGCGTCTCGGCCGGACGCTCCACGAACATCAGGTCCCGCACCGTCTTGGGCGACTCGTCATCCATGCGGCCACTTTAGGAGGCGGCGGCGACGCCGCGGGCCGGAATGCGACTTCGGTGAAATCATTCCGTCGAGCTTCGCTCAGCGGCTGCTCAGCGGCTGCTCAGCGGCTGCTCGGCGGCGGGCGGGAGGCGGGCTGCGCCCGGCTCGTGAGCGAACATATCTGACATTCTGTCAATTTCCTTGTCCACAAGGCCCATCCGGCTCCTCGGTACGCAAGGAGCCGAGTCTGTGCGGCCCCTTGCCGTGTCGCCCCGGTTCGCGAATGATGCTCGCTGCGCGTCGGTCGGCGGTGTTCCGCCGTGATGCGTCCACCCCCCTCGCACCCGGTCGGCCAGGAGGCCCGTTTTGCGGACGAACCGTCATATCCGGAGATCGATGGTGGTCATCGGTGCCGCCCTCGCGGTGGTCGTCGCCGTTCCCCAGGTGGCCTTCGCGGCGCCGCCCCCGGCGCTTCCCGGCAGAGCCGAAGCGATCGAGCTGACCTACCAGCCCGCCTACGACTACGACACCGACGGCTGTTACCCGACGCCCGCCATCAGCGCGAGCGGGGTCCTCAACGGCGGGCTCAAGCCCACCGGCGCCCTCAACGGCAACTGCCGGGACGCCTCCGACCTCGAGAACACCAACGGCTATTCCCGCTGGGCCTGCAACAACGGCTGGTGCGCCGTCATGTACGCGCTCTACTTCGAGAAGGACCAGGCCCTGCCCGGCATCGAGCTCGGCGGCCACCGACACGACTGGGAGCACGTGGTCGTGTGGATCCAGGGCAACGAGGCCAAGTACGTCGCCACCTCCGCCCACGGCGACTTCAACGTCCACTCGCGCGACCAGATCCGCTGGGACGGCAACCACCCCAAGATCGTCTATCACAAGGACGGCATCGGCACGCACTGCTTCCGCGCCGCGAACACCAACGACGAGCCGCCCGAGAACCACCGCCGCGCCTGGCAGTTCCCCACCCTCGTCGGGTGGTCGGGCTACCCGGCGACCGTGCGGGACAAGCTCACCCAGGCCGACTTCGGCAGCGCGCACTTCGGTCTGAAGGACGGCTCCTTCGCCTCCCACCTGGCGGAGGCCAAGCCGGCGGGGATCCCCTTCGACCCGTACCAGTAGAACCCGGCAGGCAGGGAGGCACCGGCATGGGTCCCGCACCCGCGCGGGGCCGGTGCCCCCTGTGCCGTGTCGTCAGCCCGCCCAGATCCTGCGGTACCCCTCGCGGTAGCCGGTCGGGTCCCAGGACGTGGCGCCGTCGCTGTTGTCGGCCGTGGCGATGTGCACGGGGGCCACGTAGCCGCTGGCCGGCCGGCCCGCGAAGGCGCGGTTGAACTCGTCGATGATCTGCCAGCCCTGCTCGTTCAGCGGCTCGGGCACGGTGGCGGCCTGGAACTGCTCGCTGTTGATCCGCTGGAAGGCGGAGGGGTCGCCGTCGCCCGCACCGATGTTGAAGGGCGGTCCGGAGCCCGGCCTGCCCGCCGCGCGCAGGGCCGGGGCCGCGTCCGCGAAGTAGAGGTCGTTGATGGCGGCGGAGTACGTCCACTCGTCCTGGAAGCGGGAGAGCAGCGAGGAGACCGCCTGCGGGGTGCGGATCGCGGCGTCGGGGATGGGGATGTTCTCGTAGCTCAGGAGCCGTACACCGGAACAGGCGCCGAGCCCCTCGCGGATCAGCTCGGCCTTGTTCTTCGCGAACGGGATCGAGTCGTCGGTGAAGAGGACGACTCCGGCATCACCCGAGGACCGGGCGATGATCCAGTCCGCGCTGATCCTCGCCACGTCCTCCACCTTGGTGGTGACGTTGGTGAACAGCTTCGGTCTCTCGCTCGGGCCGGGGGAGCCCACCGCGTGCCAGCCGATCACCGGGATGTGCGCCGCTTCGGCCCGCGCCATCTGCTGCGAGGTCAGCTGGGGATCGAAGCCGCCGATGACGATGCCCGAGGGCCGCAGGGTGATGGCCTGGCTGAGGGCCGCCTGGATGCCGGCCGGGGTGCCGTCACCGTCGATCACCCGGACCCGCCAGCCGATGGCCTTCGCGGCCTCCTCGACGCCCTTCGCGACGCCTGCGACGCCGGGGTTGGTCATGGTCTGCGCGACGTAGACGATCGACTTGCCGGGGACCGCCGCGGGGCCGGTGGTGGGGCCGTGCCAGGCGGCGTCGGTGTTCTCGGCCCGCGCGACGGCCGCCCTGGCGTTCGCGAGGGCGGTGGGGCAGCCGGCCTTGGGCGGCGCGGCTCCGGTGGAGGGGCCGCCGCTCCCGCAGCCGGCGACGAGGGCGGCGGCCGCGGCCAGTGCGGCCGCGGCCGTGCGGGTGCTCCTGCGGTGAGAGTGCGAGTCCTTCGGGTACACGGTGCTCCTGACGCGGTGCGCGTACGGACGTTGCTAGGGGGTGCGCAGCCGGCGCCGGGCGGAGTAGCCGGCCAGGCCGACGGCGATGAGCAGGGTGGCCCCGTTGAACAGGGGCGTGGCCCAGAAGTCGGCTCCGAGCTGGCCGATGCCGGCGAGGCCGATGGCGAGGACCGCGACCGCCACGACGGTGCCGAGGGCGTTGACGCGGCCGGGTTTGATCGTGGTGGACCCGAGCAGGGCGCCGACGAATGCGGGGAGCAGGTAGTCCAGCCCGACGCTCGGGTTGCCGGTCTGCTGCTGGGCGGCGAGGAGGACCCCGGCGAGGCCGGTGACCAGGCCCGATCCGGCGAAGGCGTAGACGGAGTACCGGTGGCTGGGGATGCCGATGATGTCGGCGGTGCGCCGGCTGGAGCCGATGACGTACATGTACCGGCCGAGCGGCAGCCGTTCCAGGACCACCCAGAGCGCGGCCGCGAGGGCCAGGACGTAGTAGGCGGGCAGCGGCAGCCCGAGGAACCGGGAGTCGTAGAGGCCGGTGAAGGCGGTCGGCAGGCCGTCCGGGCCGGGGACGATCCGGGAGCCGTCGGTGATCCAGCCGGTGACGGCGTACATCATGCTGCCGGTGCCGAGCGTGGCGATGAAGGAGTCGATCCGTACGTACTCGACGATGACGCCGTTGAGGACGCCGACCAGTGCCCCGCCGAGGACCACGGTGAGGCAGGCGAGCGGCCAGGGCCAGCCCGTGTCGACGATGAGCTTCAGCACCATCACATGGGCCAGGCCGAGGCCGTAGCCCATGGACAGGTCGAACTTGCCGGTGGCGATGGGGATGGTCGCGCCGAGGGCCAGGATGGCCGGGATCGACTGGTTGGACAGGATCGAGGAGACGTTGTCCCGGGTGGGGAAGGTGTCCGGCAGGACGAGGGAGAAGACCAGGAAGAGCAGGACGGCGAGGACGAGCAGGCCGTAGGTGCCGATGTGGTGGCCCCGCAGGCGGTCCAGCAGGGACCGCGGCGGGGACGGACGAGAAGACGAGGGCGAGGGCGAGGGGGGCGGGGACGGGGGCGGGGACGGGGAAGAGGAAGGGGGCATGGTCATCGGTCCGTCGTGGGGCCGGTGATCGCGGGCATGGCCGAGGCGGTTCGGGTGAGCTCGGCGACCGTGAGGGCCGCACCGCTCAGCTCGGTGCTCACGCTCCCGCGGACGAACACCAGGGCGCGATGGCACACGTCCGCGACCTCTTCGAAATCGGTGGAGATGAGCAGGACCGCCAGGCCCGAGGCCAGCGCGTCGTAGAGCAGCCGGTGGACGGTCGCCTTGGCCCCGACGTCCACACCGGCGGTCGGCTCCTCCAGGACGAGCAGGCGCAGGTGCCCCCGGAGCCACCGGCCGACCATGACCTTCTGCTGGTTGCCGCCGGACAGGGTGGCGATCGGTACCTCGCTGTCGCGGGGGTGCACCGAGAACCGGTCGATGAGGGCGGTGGCCTGGGCGCGCTCGCGGCGGGGGCTGATCCAGTGCGCCGCCGGCGCGCCGGACGCGCGCGGGTTCGCCAGGAAGTTCTCCCGTACGGTCAGGTCGGCGGCGCAGCCCTCCTCCTGGCGGTTGGCCGCCACGAAGCCGACGCCGCGTTCGAGTGCGGAGTGGACCGTGTGCGGGTGGTACGGCCGGCCGTCGAGCAGCACCTGCCCGCCGAGGATCGGCCGGGCGCCG
The DNA here is from genome assembly GCF_017639205.1 of Streptomyces nojiriensis. Lineage (NCBI taxonomy): Bacteria > Bacillati > Actinomycetota > Actinomycetes > Kitasatosporales > Streptomycetaceae > Streptomyces > Streptomyces nojiriensis. The sequence goes on from NZ_CP071139.1 coordinate 8,409,358, forward strand.
GCGAGGGCGCGGCCCAGCTCCATGTGGCCGGCGCCGGTGAGGCCCACCATGCCGAGGATCTCACCGGCGCGCAGCTCCAGACTGACCTCTCCGGTGGACCCGGTCCGCACCCTGTCGAGGCTCAGCAGGTGCGGGCCGGCGGCAGGGGGAGTGCCCGGCGCCCGTCCGGCCGGTGCGTGGCCCACGATCGCGTGCACCAGCCGGTCCGGGCTGTGACCGGCGAGCGGGCCCCGGTCGACGAGCCGGCCGTCCCGCAGGACGGCGAAGGTGTCGGCGACCCGGTAGACCTCGTCGAGCCGGTGGCTGACGTAGAGGATGCCGTGGCCGCGGTCGCGCAGGGTGTGGAGTACGTCGAAGAGCCGCGCGCAGTCGGCGGCGGGGAGGGTGGCGGTCGGCTCGTCGAGCACGATGAGCTCGGCCCGGGTGGCGAGGGCGCGGGCGATGGCGACGAGCGAGCGCTCGGCGGGGCCGAGGCGGGCGATCCGGGCATCGGCGTCCAGGTGCCCGGCGACGATCCGCAGGGCGTCGTCGCAGCGCTTCCGGGTCCGCCGCCAGGAGATCAGTCCGCGGCGGCGGGGGTAGCCGGTGCCCAGGGCGATGTTCTCGGCCACCGTCATCCACGGGACGAGGCCGAGATCCTGGTGGATGAAGGACATGTTCCGGGTGGCGGCGTGGCTGCCGAGGGGATGGCCGGCCACCGTGACCTGGCCGGTGTCGGCCCGGTGCACTCCGGCGAGCACCTTGATGAGGGTGGACTTCCCGGCTCCGTTGGGGCCGAGCAGGGCCAGGACGCTGCCGCGCCGGATGTCGAGGTCGACCGATTCCAGCGCGAGCGTGCCGCCGAACCGTTTGCTCAGGCCGCGTACGCGGACGAGCGGTGCGGCACCGGACTGCGAGGGTGGACTCGCCCAGGTGTCGGGAGCGTCATGCACAGACTTCTCCGGGGGTCGGCCTCCGAGTTCTTCCCGACGGTACGGGGCACTCTACGGGGACATCACAGTGCATTCCCGGCATGTCGGCGCGCTGTCTGACCCCAATGGCCGAACGGACGGAGTCTCGGGGGGTCATGCGGCGGCCAGGCTGCACTCGGCCCAGATGACCTTGCCGTCGGTGGTGTAGCGGGTGCCCCAGGACTGGGCGAGCTGCGCGACGAGGAAGAGGCCGCGGCCGCCCTCGTCGGTGGTGGCCGACAGGCGCATGCGCGGGGCGCTGCTGCTGGCGTCGTGCACCTCGCAGATCAGGTTCCGGTCGTGGATGAGACGTACCCGGATGGGCGCGGTCCCGTACCGGACGGCGTTCGTGACCAGCTCGCTGAGCAGGAGTTCCGTGGCGAACGCGGACTCCTCCAGCCCCCACCGGTTCAGCTGGCTCACGGAGGCCGCGCGGACCTCGGAGACGAGTGCCGGGTCGGCGGCCAGCTCCCAGGTGGCGATCCGGTCCGCGGGTACGGCGTGGGTGCGGGCGACGAGGAGCGCGATGTCGTCGTCAGGATGCTCGGGTGCCACGGCGTCGAGGACGGCCTGGCAGGTTTCCTCCGGGGCCCGGTCCGGGTGGGCCAGCGCCCGGTTCAGGGCGTCGAGGGCCACGTCGATGTCGCGGTGGCGGTCCTCGATGAGCCCGTCGGTGTAGAGGACGAGCTGGCTGTGCTCGGGGAGCCGGATCTCGGCCGACTCGAAGGGCAGGCCGCCGAGGCCGAGCGGGGGACCGGCGGGCAGGTCGAGGAGGGACACCGTGCCGTCGGGTCGGACCAGCGCGGGCGGAGGGTGGCCGGCCCGGGCCATCGTGCACTGCTGGGAGGTGGGGTCGTAGATGGCGTACAGGCAGGTGGCGCCGACGATGCCGGTGCTGGCGGAGCCGGGGCCGTCCCCGCCCTCCTCCCGGTCGAGGCGCACCATCAGGTTGTCGAGGTGGGTGAGGAGCTCGTCGGGGGCCAGCTCCAGCTCGGCGAAGTTGCGGGCGGCGGTCCGCAGGCGGCCCATGGTGGCGGCGGCGTGCAGTCCGTGGCCGACGACGTCGCCGACGAGGAGGGCGACCCGGGCCCCGGACAGGGGGATGACGTCGAACCAGTCGCCGCCCACGCCCGACTCGGCGGGCAGATAGCGGTGGGCGACCTCGACGGCGCTCTGCTCGGGGAGGTCGCGGGGGAGCAGGCTGCGCTGCAGGGACAGGGCGAGGGTGTGTTCGCGGGTGTAGCGGCGGGCGTTGTCGATGCAGAGGGAGGCGCGGGCGGCGAGTTCCTGGGCCAGGGAACGGTCGTCGTCCCCGTAGGGGGCCGGGTCCTGCGAGCGGTAGAAGCTCGCGACGCCGAGGACGGCGCCACGGGCGAGCAGGGGGACGGTGATCAGGGAGTGGATGTTGTGGGCGAGGAGCAGTTCGGCGTGCTGGGGATCCTGGGCGATCCAGCCGAAGGCGGCCTTCAGATCCTGTTCGAGCACCGGCTGCCGGGTGGCGATGCAGCGCATGTGGGGCGTGGTGGGCCGCAGGCTGATCTGCGAGCCGACCGGGTAGAAGGGGCAGTCCTCGCGGATGCCGTGGACCACCGTGCGGTGCATCTCGGTGGTGGGGTGGGGGGACTCCTCCCCGAGGAGTACGCCCCCGGGCAGGTCGACGGTGACGAAATCGGCCAACCTCGGGACGGCCGTCTCGGCGAGCTCCCAGGCGGTGCGGCTCACGTCCAGCGTGGTGCCGATGCGGTTGCTGGCCTCGGCCAGCAACTCCAGGCGCCGGCGCGCCGCGACGGCGTACTTGCCCACCTCGGGCTCGCCCACCAGCACCAGCCCCCTGACCCGGCCCCGGGCGGGGCCGGCGGCGGGCGCCGCGACGGCCTCCCCGGCGGGGCCTTCGGCGAGCGGTGCGCCGGGTGCGCGGACCGTCACCGGTTCCGGACCGGGGGTGACGCGGGGGTGGAGCCCGGGCGGCGCCGCGCCGGGGGAGGGGGCGTGCGGGTGGGTGGGGGCGGGGGCGTGCCGCTCCGAGTCCTCGGGGAGCAGTGCCTCGACGACGACCCCCTCCACCCCGGCGGCGCTCGTCACGGGGCGGCTGACCAGCGTGACCCACCGGCCGCGGGACAAGGGCACCTCGGTGGCGGCCCTCCGGTCCCCGGACATCAGTTCCGTGGCCTTCTCCTTCAGGGTGGCCTGGTCGCTCTGCTCCAGTTCGCTCTGGAGGAAGTCGGCCATCGCGACCGGGTGCCCGTCGAGTCCGTGCTCGCTGCTCAGGGCGAGGCTCGCGGTGTCGAGATAGGCCTGCAGCAGACCGTGCTCGCGCGCCGAACTCTGGTCCATCAGGCGTCGTTCGATGGCTTCGGCCGCCTTGCGCACCACGGGGATCAGCGCCGGGTCGGCCTCGGTGTAGGGGTAGCCGAGGCACAGGACGCCCTGGATGTGCCCGCTGAGCTGGTCGCGCAGGGGGATCGCGGTACAGGCGCTCGACTGTGACCGCTCGGCGAAGTGCTCGGCGCCGTAGACCTGGCACAGCCGCCGCTCCGCGAGGGTGAGGCCGATGCCGTTCGTCCCGGCGAACTGCTCGGCGAAGACGAACCCGGGCACGGTCTGGATCGGGGCGAGACGGCGGGCCATGGATTTCTCGCCGAAGCGGCGCGCGAGCACCATGCCGTGGCCGTCGGCGAGGCTGATGTTCGTCTGGCTGCCCGCGAAGATGGCCTGGAGCCGGTCGAGCACGGGCTCTGCGGCGCGCAGCAGCGGACCGTCCAGGTCGACGTCCTCCTGGAAGGGGAGCTCGGACTGGTCCGGCGACAGCCCCAGCAGACGGCTGCGCTGCCACGAACTCAGGATCGGACTTCTCACGCTCCCCTCGACCGACTCGCCTTGCAGGAATCGGTCACGGAAGCGCACGGGGCCGATGCGGTCCCCGACGACCCCCATGTGCATCACGTCCCCTCACCGGAGCGCCCTCGATCACAGGATTTGAGTATATTCCTCACATTTCGGCGATGAGTAAGGGAGCGAAGTGATCAGCGGGCGCGGGCGTCACAGGATCGCGACCGGATTGACGGGTGAACCCGTTCCGCCGGGGACGTTCAGCGGGGCCACGACGAGCAGGAACGCGTAACGGCCCGCTTCGGCGCACGCGGCCGAGAGCGGTTCGAGGTCGAGGTTGTCCAGCAGCGGCACGCCCATCGCCGTGACGGCGAGCGCGTGCACGGGGGAATGCAGCCCCTCGACCGGCGAAGGCCGTACATCGCTGTCGCCGTCGCCGCCCAGCAGCGCGACGGCCCGCTCGGCCAGCAGCGGCAGGGCGTGCACGTGCCAGCCCGCGCTCGCCGCGTCCGGGTTCCAGGGGCCGAGCTCCCGGCGCCGGCGCAAGGCCCCGGAGCGCAGCAGCACCGCGTCGCCGTCCCCGACGGTCACTCCGAGCGCCTCCTCCGCGGCGACGAGGTCCCGGGCGTGCACCGCACGGCCCGGTTCGAGCCATTCGACGCCGAGGACGGCGGGCAGGTCGACCAGGACGCCCCGCGCGACCAGGGGGCCGAGCGCCGACACCGCTCCGAAGCGGGCACCCGCCGCATCGACGTGGTCACGCGCCGCGCGCCCGTCGTACAGTCGCCCCCGGTAGGCGACGTGTGACAGCGCGTCGAGGTGCGTCACGGCCTTGCCGTGATAGTCCGCGGCCAGGAAGTCCTTGTGGACGGACGGCTCCGGGGCCTGTACGTCGCCGAGGTCGGACATGTAGTGGAGCGCGGGCTTCGCGTTGTCCGGGCCGGGGCGGGTGTCCCAGGGCCGTGCCATCGGGACGACCGTCCCGTCGCGGACCGTGGCGGTGGCCCTGCGCGCGTGTTCCGCCGTCACCCGGTTCCAGGCCCCGCGGTCGGCCGCCGCCCACCGGCCCCACGTACGGACCGACGCGAACAGCGCGTCGAACTCCTCGCGGGAGACGGCGGGCCCGTTCGCCGGCCCGCCGGCGGGGACGTCGCTCATGTCACCAGTGTCCGGCCGTTCGCACCGCGGCGCTGGCCGGGAGACGTTCTCCGCGGAAGGGGCCGCCGGTCGCCCGCGCTAGGGTGCGCACGTGAGCTTCCATGTCGTCATAGGTTATGGACCCGCCGGCGCCGCGACCGCCCGGCTCCTCGCCGAACAGGGCCGTACCGTAAGGGTCGTCACCAGATCGGGCCGAAGCCCGGAACCCGGGATCGAACACGTCGCGCTGGACGCGTCGGACAGCCGGCGGCTGGCCGACGCCGTGCAGGGCGCGGCGGCGATCCACAGCTGCGCCGCACCGCCCTACCACCGCTGGGCGGCCGACTGGCCGCCGCTGGCCTCGTCGCTCTGCGCCGCGGCCGAGGCGACCGGGGCCGTCCTGGTCATGCTGGGGAACCTCTACGGCTACGGCCCGGTGGACGGCCCCATGACCGAGGAACTGCCGCTCGCCGCCACCGGTACCAAGGGGCGGGTCCGCGCCGCGGTCTGGGAGCGGGCGCGGGAACTGCACGAGCAGGGCCGGATCAGGGCGGTCGAGGTACGCGCCTCGGACTTCTTCGGACCCGGCGTCACCGATGGCGGCCACCTGGCCGCCCGCGTCGTGCCGCCGCTGCTGCGCGGCAAGCCGGTCACCACGCTGGGGGACCCGGACGCCCCGCACAGCTGGACCTATCTCCCCGATGTCGCCCGGACGCTGGTCGAGGTCGCGGGCGAGGAGCGCGCCTGGGGGCGTGCCTGGCACGTCCCGACCCAGCCGGCCCGGTCCGTACGGGAGATGGTCGAGCGGCTCTGCTCCCAGGCGGGAACGGGACCGGTCGCCGTGCGCGGACTCCCGTCCGCCGTGGTCGGCGTGGCGGCGCTCTTCTCCCCGCTGATCCGCGAACTGAAGGAGATCCGCTACCAGTTCGACCGTCCGTTCGTCGTGAATTCGAGCGCCTACGAGGCGGCGTTCGCGGTACGGTCCACCCCCGTCGACGAGCAGGTCAAGGCGACCGTGGAATGGTGGCGCGAACGGCTCGCGGCCGGTGACCGACACGGGTGACAGGACAGGGATGGCCCACATGGAGGACCCCGTAAGACCGCGGCGGGACGACATCGCCGTCGTGGGGATGGCGTGCCGGTTCCCGGGAGCGCGCCATGTGAACCAGTACTGGCGGCTCCTGACGGCACCGCAGCCGCAGTTCGGGGCGGTCCCGGACTCGCGGTGGCGCACCGCGGCCTTCCTGAGCGACAACGTCCGTGACACCTCGGCGGCGTACACGGACACCATGGCGCTGCTGCCGGACGTGGGCCACTTCGACGCGGCCCACTACGGCATCCCGCCGCGCCGGGCCCGGGCGATGGACCCCCAGGCCCGGCTGCTGATCGACCTCGCCCGCGAGGCCATCCAGGACGCGGGGTGGGAGGCCGACGGCTTCGACCGCGAGGAGACCTCGGTGATCACGGCGCTCACCGAGGGCGGCTACCGCGAACTCAGCACCATGCGGATCCGGATGCGCCAGCTGGCCGGTGGCGAGTTCGGGGCGCGGCTCGCCCACCCCCGCCTGCCGGAGACGGTCCGCGCCGTCGACGGACTCAACGGCACCTCGGTGGCCGGGCTCCTGCTCAACATGGGCCCCAACACCATCAGCTCCGTCTTCGACCTGCACGGCGAGAGCTACGCCCTGGACTCGGCCTGCTCGGGCGGACTCATGGCCGTGGCCAACGCCGTGCACGCACTGCGCGCGGGCCGCTCCCGCATCGCCCTGGCGGGCGGCGCCCAACTGATCCTCACCCCCGACCTGCTGGTCGGTCTGTGCCGGATCGGCGCCATCTCGCGCAGCGGCCGCTGCCTGCCCTTCGGCGCCCGGGCCGACGGCTTCGTCCTGGGCGAGGGCGCCGGAGTCCTGGTCCTGCGGCCCCTGAGCGACGCCCTGGCGGCGGGCGACCGGGTCTACGCCGTGATCCGCGGTGTGGGAACGGCCAACGACGGGACCGTGCAGGGCGGTATGCACCCCCAGGCGGCCGGCCAGCTCCGCACACTGCGCCGGGCCTACCGGGACGCGGGACTGGCCCCGGACGCGGTGGGCTACCTGGAGGCGCACGGCACCGGAACCACGGTCGGCGACCCCGTCGAGCTCGCCGTCCTGCGCGAACTGCGCGGTGAACACACCGAACCCGCCCACCTCGGCGCCGTGAAGGCGGTGGTCGGCCACTCGCTGAACTCCGCGGGGATCGCCGGGCTCATCAAGTCGGTCCTGGCCGTACAGCGGGGCGTGATACCCCCGCAGCCCGAGTGCGACCTGGCCGATCGCGCCGGGCTCGACGCCGCTCGGCTGACCGTGGCGTCGACCCCGACCCCGTGGCCGGACCGCGCCGGTCCGCGCCGGGCGGGGGTGAGCGCCTTCGGCTTCGGCGGCACCGGTGTCCACCTGGTGGTGGAGGAGTGCACCACGGCGCCGGCCGGCCCGGCGGCGCCCGCAGCGCGCGGCGACGGACCGTACGTACTGGCCCTCAGCGCGCGCGACCGGGACGGACTGGCCCGCTACGCCCGGGAGCTCGCCGAAACCCTCGCCGAGGACCGGCTCCCGCTGGCCGCGGTGGCGGACACCCTCGCCCGCCGCACACCCCTCACGCAGCACCTCTCCCTGGCGGCCCAGGACACCGCCGACGCCTGCGCCAGGCTGACGGCGGCGGCCGCCGCCGTCGAGGCGGGCCGTACGGAGGAGCTCGGCGACCCCGCGGCCGCCACCGGCGCCGTGTCCCCGCCGCCCGCGACGGTTCGGACACCTCCGTGCACCCTGCCACCGAGCCCGCTGGCTCCGCGCCGCCACTGGGTCGTGGACGATGCGGCGCGCGAGCTGCCGGATCCCGGCGAGGCGATACCCGAGGCACCCGCGGCATCCGCCGTGCCGCTCCCCGGCGGCGCGCCGGCCGCGTCCGCCGCGTCCGCCGCCTCCCTCGTGCTCGAAGAGGTCTCGCGGACCGGTGTCTTCCCGCTCTCCGAGCTGAGCGGGCACCTGATCCTGGTGGCCGATCTCGGATTCGACTCCCTGATGCTGCAGGAGCTCGGGGTCAACATCGCCAAGCGGATACCGGGCTTCCGGTCCGAGGAGCTGTTCTCGCCCGAACTCACCGTCGACCGGCTGATCGCACTCGTGGACCCGGGCCCGGACCCGCACACCGGCCGGGACCGCACGGCGTGGGACGCCGGGACGGCCGTCATCGACGCGTTCCCCGAAGTCGGCGAGTTCGAGGAGCGCCTCGGCGAGATCACCGACGGTGGCGCGGCCAACCCGTACTTCCGGGTCCATGAGGGCAACATCCGCGACACGACCGTCATCGGCGGCCGCACCCTGCTGTCCTTCGGCAGTTACAACTACCTCGGGCTCTCCGGCCATCCCGCGGTCGACGAAGCCGTGCACCGGGCGGTGGACCGGTACGGCACCTCGGTCTCCGCGAGCCGCGTGCTCTCCGGCGAACGGGACCTGACCGTACGGCTGGAGCGGGCGCTGGCGGACTTCCTCGGCGTCGGCGACTGCCTGGCCCTGGTGAGCGGCCACGCCACCAACGTCACCGCGATAGGGCACCTCGTCGGCCCCGAGGACCTCGTGGTGCACGACGCGCTCGCCCACGACAGCATCCTCCAGGGCTGCGCCCTGTCCGGGGCGGCGCGACGGCCCTTCGCCCACAACGACATGGGGCAGCTGGAGCACATGCTGCGGCTCAACCGGCCCCGGTTCCGACGGGTGCTGATCGCCGTCGAGGGCGCCTACAGCATGGACGGCGACCTCGTCGACCTGCCCGCCGTGGTCGAGCTGAAGAAGCGCTACGGCGCCCTGCTCATGGTCGACGAGGCCCACAGCATCGGCACCGTCGGCGAACGCGGCCGGGGAGTCGGCGAGTTCTTCGGGGTGGACCGGTCCGACGTGGACCTGTGGATGGGGACCCTCTCCAAGGCCTTCGCCAGCTGCGGCGGTTACCTCGGCGGTTCGGCCCGGACGGTGCGCTGGCTGCGGCACACCCTCCCCGGATTCGTCTACAGCGTCGGCCTGACTCCGGCCAACGCGGCCGCGGCGCTGGCCGCCACCGAGCTGCTCACCGCGCAGCCGCAGCGGGTGCGTGCGCTCAGGAGGAACTCCGAGCTCTTCCTCCGGCTCGCCGCGGGGGCCGGTCTGGCGACGGGCACCAGCGCGGGCACGCCCATCGTGCCGTGCATCCTCGGTGACTCCGTGAGGACCCTGCGCGTCGCGGACGGACTGTTCACGCGGGGCGTCGTCGCGGACCCGATCTTCCACCCCGCCGTGGAGGAGGGGCTGTCGAGACTGCGGTTCTTCATCACCAGCGAACACCGCGAGGAGGACATCGGGCGGGCCGTGTCGATCCTGGCCGAAGAGGTGGCGGCCGCCGGGGGCCGGCGAGACGTCCCCTAAGTGGTCCATGTCAGATCAGGGTGCGTTCGATGCGGCTGAGCGTGGCGCTGCTGGCGGGATCGCCGTCCTCGCCCCCTGCCGCGGCCGCGCCGTGGGGCTGCCCGGCGTCGCCGATCCGCTGGGACAGGAGGTAGGCGATGATCTCCGCCTCCTGTTCCTGGACGTCGTCGTAGGTCGCGCGCAGGAGCATGTCGCGTACGAGCTGGGGGTCGAGGTTGGGGAAGAGGAGGCGCGCGGCCGCCTCGTCCAGCCCGCCCGCCCCGCGATGGCAGCAGATGATGTGGCCCAGCTCGTGCAAGATGATGTGCTCCTGATGCGCGCCGGTGGTGTTGGCGTCGTAGAAGATGAGGTCCTCGTCGCGAGCGGCCACCCACATGCCGCACGGATGCGACGAGGGCATCTGCATCGGGACCAGCGTGATCGGCCGGTCGCGCACCTCGCCGAGGTGGCGGCACAGTTCGGCCACGTCGGCCGCCGCCGGCAGATCGAGTTCGGCGATCCGCTGCGCGCCCGCCTTCCGGAGCTTCTTGAGCCGGCTGCGGCGTTCCTGGTCGGCCGCCCGCTCCTTGCGGGCGCCCCTCATCCCGACTCGGAGGGGTCGGCGACCGGCGGCAGGCCCTGCATCTGCCGGTACTGGTCCATGATGGCCGTGATGGCCTGGAGGTTCTCCTTCTTCATCCCGGCCGCCCGCATCGCCACGGCGCGCACCCCGGACTGGCGCAGCGCCTCGATGGCGGCGAGTTCGCCGAGCACGGACTCGGCGACCTTGTCGTCGAAGAAGTAGGCGACCGAGACCCCGAAGAAGCGGGCCAGGGCGGACAGCAGGTCGGGTGACGGGTTGGAGCGCTTCCCCGTGCGCAGCTGCGACAGGTACACACCTCCGACCTTGAGTTCGGGGTTGACCCGCTTCAGCTCGTCCGCGACCTCGGCGTTGGTCCAGTGCTTGCCCTTGGGGCGGACCGTTCGGAACAGGTCGTCGAGGCGCGTCGCGAGCAGGGGGCGTTCCTCACTCCCGTTCCCGGTGTCGTTCTCGGTCCCGGTCATGGTGAACCATCCTCCCGTCGCCTGTCGGTATAGCCCTCAGCTATACGTCAGTTTCACAGATTAGCTGTCAGTTGACAATTGACCAGGACTCGGCGAACGTGGGGTCCAGCCGATAGCTGGCAGCTAACTTGCGCTCACGGGGGACGCACGTTGGTCGCCGGTGACATCGGACTGGCCCGGCCCTCGGGGGATGGGCCGGGCCAGTACGGGCGGGAGCAACCCGTCCGGCCGCCGCGAAAGCGGCGGGAAACGGGATACCCGCCCGGTTTGACGGGGGATGCAAACCGGGCGGGAGTTCTCAACTCGCCTTGTCGAGCTTACTGTAGGCGGCTGCCACTTGGGTGAGCCATGCGAGCTCTGCCGCGAAGTTGCTCGTATCACGGTCGTCGAAGTCGCCCGCGTCCTTGTTGTTCCGGGGCACCGTGTGGGTCAGTTTTGCCTGCAAGGCGCGCTTGATCTGTGCAGCTTCGGTGAAGGCCTGCCGCGATTCCGCGCTCGCCTCCTTGGCCGGATCGCGACCCTCGTCGGCGGTGCGGTCGATGTACGGACGCAAGTCCCGCCACCCGTCCCGTATTTCGACGACCCGGCGGTGAAGGCGGTAGTCGAGGTCGGACACCGAGGCGCCGGGCGGCTCCAGGGCGATGTCCGGGGAGGACTCGTACAGGTCCCGCCAGAGCGGGTAGAGCGCCCGGTACGACCGGTACGTGCGGGCCCATTCCAGGAGCCGGGTCGCCGCCGGGCCCCAGGAGGAGTTGGTCAGGCTGAGCGAGAGCATGACGATGCCCGCCGCGCTGAAGACCGACGCGGCCACCTTCCAGGCGCCGATGTCGACCCCGGCCGCCGCCGTGAGGATGTTGACCGTCCTGGCCAGGCAGTAGAGGAACAGCACCACCGCGGTGACCGAGAGCAGCCGCAGCGCCTGGCGCAGCGAGGCGTTGCCGGTCATCCGGGCGTACGGCCCGCACTGGAGGTGGATCGTGACGCACGGGATCGCCTGGGAGACGATGAACGCCAGGAGATAGGTGAGCAGCAGCGGCTCGCTGGTGCCGTCGAAGTCCGAGGCGGGTCGGCCGGTGCCGTCGGCGAGGAAGAAGAGGGCCGTCAGCAGCACGTCGAGGGCGATGCCGGTGATCACCCAGTAGCGGGCCTTGCGCACGGACTCCTCGTCCGCGGCGGCCCAGCGCAGCAGGATGATCTGCGCGCTGACGCAGAAGGCCACCGCCGACAGGTGCATGAGGAGGACGGCGAGGTTGCCGACCCCCAGGAGGGGCGCGCCCCCCATGGCCAGGGCCCCCATGGTGAAGGTGAGGCACTGGAGCAGCAGAGTGGCGATCAGCGCACGGTACGCGCCGTCCTTCCAGCTGCGCCGCGCCTGGCAGAGCCGGTAGACGAGCGCCGCGTACGACGAGAGCGCCGCGATGACGAAGCAGAGGGTTCTGGTGGTGTTCACGTCCTGGTTTTCTCCCGGTGCCGCGCGGGCGGCGGACGGGTCAGTCGGTGTTGTAGGCCGTGTCCGCAAAGTAGCGCCGGCCGCCCGGAGGGCGGGCCCCGCGGCGTCTGGTGCCGTGTATCGCAAGGCGGAGGGTCGCCCGTGTACTGGACGTACTTGGGCGTGCCCGACAACGCGGCGAGGTGCGGTGCCAGGCGTCGCGGGGCAGGCGGGACTTTGCGGACACGGCCTAGGCCGGGGGGACCACGAGGCCGATGCTCTCGGCGGCCACGGCGATGGCGTAGTCGAAGAACGCGGCCTCGTCCCGGACGCTGTCGTGGGTACGGCTGAAGACCTGGAACACCAGGAGGCCGATCAGACCGCTCCACAGGACGATGCCGCGCTCGACGATGTCCGAGAACGGGGCCTCGGGCGTGCCGCCGAAGAGCTGCACGGCCTCCGGCAGGAGCAGCGGCGGGCCGGGCACCGGCCGCCGGGGCGGGGTGAGTTCACCGGCCTCCAGCGCGGAGCGCACGATGCCGGCGAGGACCGCGGGGGTGCGCGAGGCGGACGGGACCGTGTCCTGCGGCGCGTGGTAGCCGGGTACCGGCGAGCCGTAGATCAGGGTGAACTCGGCCGGGTTGTCGAAGGACCACCGCCGCAGCGCGCGGGTGACCGCCAGGAGCCGTGCGCCCCCGGATCCGCCGGCCGCCGTGGCAGCGCCGTCGGCCTGCTCCATCGCCTCGCCGGACGCGTCGTAGGCGTCGACGATCAGGGCGGTCAGCAGATCGTCACGGTGCTGGAAGGCGGCTTCGACATCGGCGACGGGAAGGCCGCTGTCGCGCGCCACGGCGTCCAGGGACAGGCCGGCGGCGCCCACCTTCACCAGCTGCTGACGCGCGATGTCCTTGATCACCACCGCCGGAGTGATGTCGTCGTCCTCGGCCGGACTGATTGCGGAAACATCCATGCCGGAACCGTACCCGCCGCCAACTGCCGCCGTGTGTACGGTCTTTCGAACGCCTTGGTCATGCGCTGTGATCCGGCCACCGGGCGGGTACGGAACGTTCCGGGCGAATGGGGTCGAGCGGTGGCCGTCAGGTGTCGGACAGGGTGCTGGGGCCGCCCGTCAGCGCGACGTGCAGGCCGTCCAGCCGGACCTCGGCGGAGGTGGCGGCGAGCCCGAGCGGGTACTCCTTCGTCGCGCCCGCCTGCGGGCCGAGGCCGCCGGAGGCGATCCCGAGCCGCTCGGTGGGGACGGAGCGGCCGAACAGGGTGAGCCCGTCGACGGCGAGCGTGACCTTGCCGTCCGCGAGCACCGGACGCAGCGTCAGCCGCCCGAGGCCGCCCGGGCCGACGTCCGCGTGCACCGTCCCCTGCCCCGGGTCGGCCGTGACCGCGGCCACCGCCACGGACGGGACGGCCCCGCGGATCGCGGCGGCGAGGGACTGCGTGGAGACCGTCACGTCCGCGTGGGTGGCGCCGACCGTGGTCGTCCCGCCGAGGCGGACGTCGTCCAGCCGGGCCCGGACGCGGACCTGGGAGAGCCGCCCGACCCGGGCGTCGTCGCTGCTGATGTCGAGCCGGGGGATGCTCTCGTGCGCCAGGTCCCACAGGGCCGAGCCGCCCGCGACACCGACCGTCAGGTCGTCACCGAGGCCCGGAGCCGCTCGCGCGACACGGTTGTGGATGTGGTGGCGGACCGCGTACTCGGCCGCGCCGGTGGCGGCGACGGCCGGCAGGAGCACGGCGACCGTGACCGTGAGGACGGGACGGCGGCGCAGGGCGGCCCGGGTCCTCGCCAGGGGGCGCTTCATCGCCGTTCTCCTCGGGCGGGTGCGAGATCGGGTGCGGTGTCGGACGCGGTACCGGGGTCGGCTGCGGGATCCGCTGCCGGATCCGGTCCGGCCAGGGGCTCCGGCGGCACGGCGGGCCCTTCCGGGTCGAGGTGCGGAAGCAGCCGGTCGAGCCAGCCCGGGAGCCACCAGTTGGCGCGTCCGAAGAGGTACATGGACGCGGGAACCAGGAGCAGGCGGACCACGGTGGCGTCGATGATGACGCTGACGCCGAGGCCCAGAGCGAGCATCTTGACGGCGACGTTCGTGGAGAGGAGGAAGGCCAGGAACACGCTGGTCATGATCAGTGCCGCGCAGGTGATGACGCGGGCGGTGGCGGCGAGGCCGGTGGCGACGGCCAGGTGGTTGTCCTCGTGCTGCAGCCAGGTCTCGCGGATCCGGGAGAGCAGGAAGACCTCGTAGTCCATGGAGAGCCCGAAGACGATCGCGAACATCATCATCGGTACGTAGGACTCGACGGGCACCTTCTCGGTGACGCCGAACCACGCGCCGCCCCAGCCCCATTGGAAGACCGCGACGACCACGCCGTAGGCGGCGGCGATGGAGAAGAGGTTGAGCACGGCCGCCTTCAGCGCCACCAGCAGGCTGCGGAAGACCGTGAGCAGCAGCAGGAACGCGGCGCTGACCACCACGGTGATGATCAGGGGCAGTTTGGCGGTGAGGGTGTCGGTGAAGGTCTGGGCGGCGGCGGTCGTGCCCGTGAGGTAGCCGGTGGCTCCGGTGTCCGACAGCGTCCGCGGCACCGTCTCGTCCTGCAAGGTGTGGATCAGGTCGGCGGTGGCCGCGTCCTGCGGGCCGGTGGTGGGCACGACCGTGGTGATGAGCAGGGCGCGGTCGGGGCTGGGCACCGGGGGAGTGACGGAGGCGACGCCCGGTACGGCGGCCAGCTCGCGCCGGAGCGAGGCCGCGAGGTCCTGGCGCAGGCCCTCGCTCTCGGCGTGGCGGCTGTCGAGGTGGGTGACGACGGTGAGCGGACCGTTGGCACCGGGGCCGAAGCCCTCGGTGATCAGATCGTAGGCGCGGCGGTCGGTCCTGCTCGTGGACTGGGCGCCGGCGTCGACATGGCCGAGCTGTATGGACGCGAGGGGGACCGCGAGTACGCCGAGCACGAGCAGGCCGCCGACCAGGAAGAGCCATGGGCGGCGGCTCACCCTGACGGCCCAGCGGTGCCAGACGTCCGCCTCGCCGGTGGGTTCCGCGACCGGCCGCCGGACGTGGAAGCGGTCGATGCGGCGGCCGAGCAGACCGAGGAGGGCGGGAGTCAGGGTCACGGACGCGGCGGCGGCCACGAGGACGCTGAGCCCGGCCGCGACACCGAGGGTGCCGATGAAGCCCACGCCGGAGGCGCACAGCCCGCCCAGCGCCATGGCCACCGTGGCGGCGGCGACCAGCACGGCCCGGCCGCTGGTGGCGACCGTACGGCCGACCGCTTCGGCCGGTTCGGCCCCGGCGTGCAGCAGGGCCCGGTAGCGGGTGGCAAGGAAGAGCGCGTAGTCGATGCCGACGCCGAGGCCCATCATCGCGGCCAGGGTCGGGGCGGCCTGGGCGAAGCCGAACCGCCCGGCGAGCAGTCCGAGCCCGGCCAGGCTCACGGACAGCCCGATCACGGCCGTCGCCAGGGGCAGGCCGGTGGCGGCGACGCTGCCGAAGCCGATCAGCAGCACGAGCACGGCGACGGCCAGACCGATCGCCTCCGAGGCGCGGTCGGCGGACTTGGGCGTGGCCAGCTGGCCGAGCGGAGCCCCGTACTCGACGGTGACGCCGTCGGCGCGCAGCGGCTCGACCGCGGTGTCCACCTCGGCGAGGTAGGCGGGGTCGAAGCTCGCCGGGTTGCCGTCGAAGCGGACGGTCACCTGGGCGGTCCCGCCGTCCGCGGAGACCGCACCGGGGGTGGTGAGCGGGTCGGCCACCGACAGGACGTCCGGGAGCCGGCCCAGGCCGGCGACGGCCGCCTCGATCGCCGCCCGGTGATCGGTGACCGCGCCCCCGTCGGAGGTGAGCACGAGGGCGGAGGCCGTGCCGCCGGACCCGGTGGTGTGGGCCGTCAGCAGGTCGGCACCGGTCTGGGTGCTGGTGCCGGGGAGGGAGAAGCTGTCCGCGTAGGTGCCGCCCCAGGTGTGGTTGGCGAGCCCGAGGCCGACCAGTGCCAGTACCCACAGGGCGACGACCCGCCAGGCGTGCCGGGCGCACCAGCGCCCGCTCCGGTGGAGGAGCCCCGGCCCCTCGGCCGATTCAGTGTTCATAGGGGCCACTGTGCGCGGTGTGTGTAAGGGGGGCGTGGGCGCATTGTTCGGGGAAGGTAAGGGAGGGGAGAGCAAGGGAGCCGCCGCACCTGGGCGCTCAGGCGGCGGGCGCGGACGGGAGGGTGACGGTGAAGCAGGCGCCGCCTTCCGGACCGTGCCCCTCGACGCGGATGCCGGCGCCGAGCCGGCCGGTCAGGCGGTGGGCGATCGCCAGCCCCAGGCCGCTGCCGACCGGGCGGGTGTCCCGGTAGCGCTCGTGGAGGGCGCCGTGGTCGAAGGCGACGCGTACGTCGTCGTCGGTGAGGCCGGGCCCGCCGTCGCGGACCTGCAGCTCCGCCCCGCCGCCCGCGGCGGCCGGGCGGACGGCGAGGACCAGGGGCGTGCCCTCGGGCGTCACGCGCAGCGCGTTCTGCACCAGGCCGTCGATCAGCTGCCGGACCCGGAAGGCGTCCGTCGCGACGACGACGGGCCCCTCAGGCCGTTCGAGCCGGAGATCGACGCCGTGGCGGGCGCACAGGCCGGTCCAGAACGCGGCGGCCTCGGAGACGAGTGCGCGGAGGTCGGCCGGGGCCACGTCCAGGCGGAAGTCGTCGGCCTCCAGCCGGGCCAGGTCCAGCAGGTCCCCGAGGAACCGGTCCAGGCGCCGGGTCTCGTCGGCCAGGATGGAGCCGACCTCGGGCACCCGCTCCGGCTCGATCAGGCCGTCGGCGAGGGCCTCGGCGTAGCCCTGCAGCGCGGTCAGCGGGGTGCGCAGGTCATGGGAGACGGACAGCAGGAACTCCCGCTGCCGGTTCTCGCTGTGGGCCAGCGCCTCGTCCAGGACGTTGAGGGCGCGCCCGATGTCCGCGGTTTCCCGGGGGCCGTCGACCGGGGCCGGTACGCCGCGTTCGCCGTCGGCGAGCCGGTGCGCGATCTGCGCGGCCGTCACGAGCGGACGGGCGATCCGGCGGGCGAGGAGCGCTCCGGCCAGGGCCGCGCCGAGCATGCCGAAGACCAGCGGGGCGATCACGTTGCGGCGGATCTGGTTCGTGTTCTCGGTGACCACCGCGTACGGCTCGGTCAGCACGACGGCGCCGCCGCGTACGCCGGGCTGCCCCACCAGCAGTACCTCCTGGCCGCCGAGGATGCCGGTGGTGGAGACCGGATCCCCGGCCAGCAGGGCCGCTCTGGACCTCCGGTCGACGGCCGGGCCGGCGGTTCCGGTCACGGTGCCGTCCGCGGCGACGACCGCGAGCTGCACTTCGTTCGGCCCCGCCAGGACCTGGGCGCCGGTGAACAGCGCCTCGGACACGGCCGGCAGCCGGCTGAGCACCGTCGCCTGACGGGTCAGCTGGTCGCGTTCCCGCTGTTCGGCGCCGTGCGCGGCGGTCTGCCAGGCGATCAGTCCGGTCAGGGCCACCGCGAGCGCCGCCACCGCGGTGGTCAGCACCACGATCTTGCGGGCGAGGGAGCTACGGTGCGGACCGGTACGGGGGCGGCCGGTCACGGGCCGGGAGCCGTCGCGCTGTACCCGACGCCGCGGACCGTACGGATCGGGCTCGCGTCGCCGAGCTTGGCGCGGACCTGTGAGACGAAGACGTCGACCATGCGGGTGTCGCGGTAGCCGGGGTACCCCCACACCTGGGCGAGCAGTTGCTCGCGGGTGAAGACCTGGCCCGTGTGCCGGAGCAGGTGGGAGAGCAGGTTGAACTCGGTGGCGGTGAGCTCGACCGGCTCGCCGTCGCGGCGCACGGTCCGGCTGACCGGATCCACGCTGAGCCGGCCGGTGCTCCCGGGCGGCGCTCCAGGAGGGCCCGCCGCCCGGCGCAGTACGGTCTTGACGCGGGCGACCAGCTCGCGCGGCGAGAACGGCTTGGTCAGGTAGTCGTCCGCGCCGAGTTCGAGGCCGAGGATCCGGTCGGCCTCCTCACCGCGGGCGGTGACCAGCAGGACCGGCGTCCAGTCGCCGGCGTCCCGCAGGGCGCGGCAGAAGGCGATGCCGTCCATGCCGGGCAGGCCGATGTCCAGGACGATCGCCACCGGGTGCATGCGTCGCGCGGCCGCGAGACCGGCGGCGCCGTCGGCCTCGACGTGCACCCCGAAGCCTTCTCGGGTCAGGTAGAGGCGTTGCACGTCGGAGATGTGGCGCTCGTCCTCGACGATCAGTACGAGGCCCCTGGACTCCGTCATCACTGCCTTTCAACCGCGGTTGGCAGCATCGATGCTAACCGCGCCGCCGCGCCCTTCCGGCGGGCGCGCCGCCATCCGTACATTCCCCGAACAATGCGCCGGCCGCGGGCCGGGTACGGCGCGGTCGCGCGCCGTACCCGGTTCGGGCCCTGCCTCAGCCGTGGCTGAAGCGGGGCGGGCGCTTGTCCACGAAGGCGGACATGCCCTCCTTCTGGTCGGCCGTGGCGAAGACCGCGTGGAACAGCCGGCGCTCGAAGCGGACGCCCTCGGCGAGGGTGGTCTCGAAGGCCCGGTTCACGGCCTCCTTGGCCATCATCGCGACCGGCTTCGACATCCCGGCGACGGTCCCGGCGACCGCGAGGGCTTCGGACAGCAGTTCGCCGGCCGGGACGATCCGGGAGACCAGTCCGGCCCGTTCGGCCTCGACCGCGTCCATGGTGCGGCCCGTCAGGCACAGTTCCATCGCCTTGGCCTTGCCGACGGCCCGGGTGAGCCGCTGGGATCCGCCGATCCCCGGGATCACCCCGAGCTTGATCTCCGGCTGCCCGAACTTCGCGGTGTCCGCGGCGAGCAGGATGTCGCACATCATGGCGAGCTCGCAGCCGCCGCCCAGGGCGTAGCCGGAGACCGCCGCGAGGGTGGGCGTGCGGACCTGGCCGAGCCGGTCCCACGCCGTGAACCAGTCCGAGAGGTACATGTCCGTGTAGCCGCGCGGCCGCATCTCCTTGATGTCGGCGCCCGCCGCGAAGGCCTTCGCGGAGCCGGTCAGGACGATGCAGCCGACCTCCGGATCCCGGTCCAGCTCCTCCGCGGCGGCCACCACCTCGGTCATGACCTGGAGGTTGAGGGCGTTGAGGGCCTGCGGCCGGTCGAGGGTGAGGACGGCCACCCGCCCCTTGCGCTCCAGCAGGATGGTTTCGTAGGTCATGCGGGTGTTCCGTTCCGGGGTCGCAGGGTGTGGACGATCGCCGAGAAGTCGAGCCCCGCGCCCTCGCCGGCGGCGAAGTCGGCGTACAGCTCGGCGGCTTTCAGGCCCAGCGGCGCCGCCACCCCGCCGGCCCGCAGGGCGTTCGCCGCCAGGGCGAGGTCCTTGGCCATGAGGGGCGCGGCGAAGCCGGGAAGGTAGTCACGGTTGGCCGGGCTGTCCGGGACCGGTCCGGGCACCGGGCAGTTGACGGTGAGGGCCCAGCACTGGCCGGAAGCGGTGGAGGCCACGTCGTACAGGGCCTGATGGTCCAGGCCCAGGCTCTCGGCGAGGACGAAGGCCTCGCTCACCCCGATCATCGAGACGGCGAGGATCATGTTGTTGCAGATCTTCGCCGCCTGCCCGGCGCCCGCCGTCCCGCAGTGCACGGCCTTCCTGCCCATCGCGCCGAGCAGCGGCCCGGCCGCCGCGAACTCCTCGGCGCCGCCGCCCGCCATGAAGGTGAGGCTCGCCGCCCGCGCGCCGACCACCCCGCCCGAGACGGGCGCGTCGAGGGAGTGGTGACCCGCCGCCCCGGCGGCCTCGTGGGCCGCCCGCGCGTCGGCCACGTCGATGGTGGAGCAGTCGACGAACAGCGTGCCGGGCCGCGCCGCGGCCAGCAGCCCGCCCTCCCCGTACAGGGCGAGGACGTGCGCGCCCGCCGGCAGCATGGTGATCACCACATCGGCCTCGGCGGCCGCTGCGGCGGCCGACACCGCCGGCTCCACCCCCGTCGCGGCGGCGGTGGCCAGCAGCTCCGGCACCAGGTCGAAGCCGAGGACGCGATGTCCGGCCCGCACCAGGTTGGCCGCCATCGGGCCGCCCATGCGGCCCAGTCCGACGAACGCCACGGTCCTGCTCACCAGGGCACCTCCTGAGTCGAATCCGCACGGGCCAGCCGCAGTTCGCGCGCGCCGAGCGGGGCGAAGAACCGTGCCACGTCCGCCGGCCCCACCTCCGCCAGGGAGGGCGGCGACCACCGCGGGCTGCGGTCCTTGTCGATGACCTGCGCGCGGATCCCCTCCACCAGGTCGGGTGAGGACAGCGCCGCGCAGGAGATCCGGTACTCCTGCTCCAGAGCCCGTTCCAGCGGGCCGAGTCCGCGCACCCGGCGCAGGGCGGCCAGGGTCACCTTCAGCGCCGTGGGCGACCTGGCCGCAAGGGTGGCCGCGGCCTCCTTCGCCGCCGGGACACCGCTGCCGAGCAGGCGCTCCACGATGTCCTCCACGGTGTCCGCCGCGTAGCAGTGGTCGATCCACTCGCGGTCACCGTCGAGCGCGCCGGCGGGCGCCGGACCGACGTACCGTTCCAGCACCTCGTGTACGGAGGACCCCGCCAGGTCGGCGGCCAGCCGCGGCAGCAGCTCGGAGGGCACGAAATGATCGGCGAGCCCGCAGAGCAGCGCGTCCGCCGCCCCGGCCGGCGCCCCCGTCAGAGCCAGGTGCGTGCCCAGCTCTCCCGGTGCCAGCGCCAGCAGGTACGTGCCGCCGACATCGGGGACGAAGCCGATGCCCGTCTCGGGCATGGCCACGCGGGAGCGTTCGGTGACGATCCGTACGGTGCCGTGGGCCGAGATCCCGACGCCGCCGCCCATGACGATGCCGTCCATGAGGGCGACGTACGGCTTGGGATAGCGGGCGATGCGGGCGTTGAGCCGGTACTCGTCGCGCCAGAAGCCGGCCGAGGCCGTGCCGCCCGAGCGGGCGTCCTCGTGGATCGCGCGGATGTCACCGCCCGCGCACAGGCCGCGCTCACCGGAGCCCTCGATGACGACGGTCGCGATGTCCGGGGCGTGCTGCCAGTCGGCGAGGGCCTCGTCGATGCGCAGCACCATGGCGTGGGTGAGGGCGTTGAGTGCCTCGGGGCGGTTGAGGGTGATGTAGCCGGTATGGCCCTCGGTCCGCAGGAGCACGTGGTCCTGGCCGTGGCCCCCGGGGGATCCGTGGTTCATCGCAGGGCCTCCGTGAGCCCGCGGGCGACGATGATGCGCATGACCTCGTTGGTGCCTTCCAGGATCTGGTGGACCCGAAGGTCGCGGACGATCTTCTCGATGCCGTACTCGCTCAGATAGCCGTATCCCCCGTGGAGCTGGAGGGCCCGGTCGGCTACGGCGTAGCCGGTGTCCGTGGCGAACCGCTTGGCCATCGCGCACAGCTGCGGGGCCAGTGGGTCGCCCCGGTCCAGCGCGTCGGCGGCCTGCCGGACCAGGGCGCGGGCCGCGGCCAGCTCGGTGGCCATGTCCGCGAGCCGGAACTGCAGGGCCTGGGCGTCCAGCAGCCGGGCCCCGAAGGCCTCCCGGTCGGCCAGGTACGCGAGGCTGCGGTCCAGCGCGCTCTGCGCACCGCCCAGCGAGCAGGCGGCGATGCCGAGGCGGCCGCCGTTGAGGCCGTTCATGGCGATGCGGAAGCCGTCGCCCTCGGCACCGAGCCGCCGGTCGGCGGGGACGCGGACCCCGTCCAGGATCACCTGGCGGGTGGGCTGGGCGTTCCAGCCCATCTTGCGCTCGTCCGGGCCGAAGGAGACCCCGGCATCTCCCCGCTCGACGACGAACGCGGAGATGCCGCCCGGGCCCTCCCCGCCGGTGCGCGCCATGACGATGTAGACCTCGGAGGCGCCGGCGCCGGAGATGAACTGCTTGACCCCGGTCAGCACATAGCCGTCGTCCGTGCGCTCGGCCCGGGTGCGCAGCCGGGCCGCGTCGGATCCGGCGCCGGGTTCGGTCAGGCAGTAGCTGCCCAGCGACCGGGCGGAGCACAGGTCGGGCAGCCAGCGGGCCCGCTGGTCCGCGTCCCCGTACCGGTCGATCATCCAGGCGACCATGTTGTGGATGGAGAGGTATCCGGCGATGGAGGGGCAGCCGGTGGCGAGGGCCTCGAAGACGAGGACGCCGTCACCGCGGGTGAGGCCGGAACCGCCGTGCTCCTCGCGGACGTAGACGCCGCCGAGCCCGAGGTCCGCCGCCTTGCGGAGCACGTCCAGCGGGAAGTGCTTGTCCTGGTCCCAGGTGACGGCGTACGGGCCGAGCTGCTCCTGGGCGAAGTCCAGCGTGACCTCGGCGAGGGCGAGCTGATCGGGGCTGAGGGTGAGGGTCACCGGGCTCATCCCATCGTCGGGATGGTGAAGCTCGCGCCCTCCTTGGCCCCGGAGGGCCAGCGCGAGGTGACGGTCTTGGTACGGGTGTAGAAGCGGATCGAGTCGGGGCCGTGCTGGTTCAGGTCGCCGAAGCCGGACCGCTTCCAGCCGCCGAAGGTGTGGTACGCCACCGGGACGGGGATCGGCACGTTGACGCCGACCATGCCGGCGCCCACCCGCCGGGTGAAGTCGCGGGCCGTGTCCCCGTCACGGGTGAAGATCGCGACGCCGTTGCCGTACGGGTGCTCGGTGGGCAGGCGCAGGGCCTCCTCGTAGTCGGCGGCCCGTACGACGGACAGCACCGGGCCGAAGATCTCCTCGCGGTAGATCCGCATCTGCGGGGTCACGCGGTCGAAGAGGCTGGGGCCGGCGAAGAAGCCGTCCTCGTGTCCGGGCAGGGTGAACCCGCGCCCGTCCACGACGAGTTCGGCGCCCTCGGTGGCTCCGATGCCGACGTAGCGGTTCACCCGGTCGAGGGCGTCCTGGCTGACCAGCGGCCCGAAGTCGGCTCCGGGGTCGTCGGAGCGGCCCACGCGCAGGGTCGCGATGCGCTCCGTCAGCTTGGTCACGAGGGCGTTCGCGGTCTCCTCGCCGACGGGGACGGCGACGGCGATGGCCATGCAGCGCTCGCCCGCGGAGCCGTAGCCGGCGCCGATGAGGGCCTCCACGGCCTGGTCGAGGTCGGCGTCGGGCATCACGATCATGTGGTTCTTGGCCCCGCCGAAGCACTGGGCGCGCTTGCCGTGGGCCGCGGCGGTGGCGTAGATGTGCGCGGCGATCGGGGTGGAGCCGACGAAGCCGAGGGCCTGGACGCGCGGGTCCTCGAGGAGGGTGTCGACGGCCTCCTTGCCACCGTTGACCACATTGAGCACGCCCGGCGGCAGGCCGGCCTCCAGGAACAGCTCGGCGAGGCGCAGCGGTACGGAGGGATCGCGCTCGGAGGGCTTGAGGATGAAGGAGTTGCCGCAGGCCAGGGCGGGTGCGGCCTGCCACAGGGGGATCATCGCCGGGAAGTTGAAGGGGGTGATGCCGGCGACCACGCCGAGCGGTGAGCGCAGGGAATGCACGTCGATCCCGGTGCCCGCGTTGTCGGTGAACTCGCCCTTCAGCAGGTGCGGGGCGCCGGCGGCGAACTCGACCACCTCCAGGCCGCGTTGCAGGTCTCCGTGGGCGTCGGCGACGGTCTTGCCGTGCTCGGAGGACAACAGCCGGGCGAGGGAGTCGCGTTCGCCCTCGACCAGTTGGAGGAAGCGCAGCAGTACGCGCGAGCGGCGCTGCGGGTTCCACTGTCCCCAGTCGGCCTGCGCCTCCTCGGCGTTCGCGATGGCGGCCTCGGTGTCGGCCCGCCCCGCGAGCGGGACCCGGGCCTGCACGGAGCCCGTGTTGGGGTCGTGGACGTCGGTGAAGAGACCGGAGGATCCGGTGGTGTGCTTGCCGCCGATGAAATGGGTGAGTTCACGGACCATGGGTGCCTGCTCTCGTCAGGTTGGATCCGGGGATGGCACGGCCGGCCGGCGGACGGCACCCGATGGGGTGCTCCGCTGGGAGGGGCGTGGGACTACGAGCGTGCGAAGGGGTGCGCGCGCTCCGCCGGATCACCAGGGTCGTGGGTACAAACCGGTGCCATGCGTGTCTGCTCCATCCTCGTGGACAACACGGAACATCCGCGGCCGGTATCCTGACTCCCGGATCCCCGCGTGCCGCCCGCCTTCCCGACAGACCTCGTCAGTGGCGTGTGGATGGCAGCACACTCCCCGGTCACAGTGGCGGGACCGTGCCGGTTTCTCACCGGCTTCCCTGCACCGCGGACCTTGTGCCACGAACATATAGTTGGACGTCCTAGTAAGTCCAGGGCCGCCGCCGCGCGCCTTCCGTCCGGTCGCGCCGTCTCCGTCGTACCCGCCGTCTGCGGCCCGCGTTCTGACGCCCGCTCAGTCCCGCGCCGGGGCGGGGTTCCGGGTCACCGGGTACGGGATGAAGGTGCTGCTGTTCTCGTCGACGGCCAGCGCCCGCCCGAGCGGCGGCACGGCCCGCTGCGGGCAGTCGAGGCGTTCGCAGAGGCGGCAGCCCATGCCGATCGGAGTGGCGGCCGCCGCATTGTCGAGGTCGAGCCCGTCGGCGTACACCAGCCGCGAGGCGTGCCGGATCTCGCAGCCCAGCCCGATCGCGAAGGTCTTGCCGGGCTCGCCCCAGCCGCCGCGGTGGCGGGTGACGGCCCGGGCGGTCCACAGGTACCGCTGCCCGTCGGGCATGGCGGCCACCTGGACGTGGATGCGGCCGGGCGCGGCGAACGCCTCGTACACGTTCCACAGCGGGCAGGTGCCGCCCGCGCGGGAGAAGTGGAATCCGGTCGCCGACTGCCGCTTGGACATGTTCCCGGCCCGGTCCACCCGGACGAAGGAGAAGGGCACCCCGCGCAGCCTGGGCCGCTGCAGGGTGCTCAGCCGGTGGCAGACCGTCTCGTAGCCGACCCCGAAGTGGTCGGTGAGCCGCTCGATGTCGTACCGGAACTCTTCGGCGGCCGCGTGGAAGGCGCGGTACGGGAGGATGAGCGCGCCCGCGAAGTGGTTGGCGATGCCGATGCGGGCGAGGGCGTGGACCGGGGTGCCGGGCGGGAAGTCCTCGGCGGCCAGCCGGTCCAGCTCGTCCCGGTACTCGATCAGCGCCAGCTGGGTGGCCATCCGGAACGCCTGCTGTCCCGGCCGGAGCCGGTTCGACAGGTGCAGTACCCGGGCGGCGGGGTCGTAGTGGTGCAGCCGGTCGGAGTCCGTGGCCGTCCGGATCCCGTGCCGGTCGGAGAGCCGGCGGGTCAGCGCGCGGATGACGTCCCCCGGGCGGATGCCGATCTCGGCGGCGAGGTCCTCGGCGGCGGCATCGGTGTCGTGCAGGTAGTTCTGCCGCCGGTAGAAGAACTCCCGGATCTCCTCGTGCGGCGAGCGCGGGCTGTCGGCGGCCAGGTCCCGGCCGTCGGCGGCGTCGGCGAGGCGCTCGGCCAGGAGCTGGCCGCGCCGGCCCAGGTCCAGCAGGACCGAGGCGACCGCGGGCATACGGGTGGCCAGTTCGGCCAGGTCGGAGGGGGAGACCCGGGCCTGCGCCACCTCGTTCGCGAGCGCCTCGCGCAGGTCGGCGACGAGCCGGCTGGTGTCGCGCTCGGAGAAGAAGCCCGGATCGACGCCGAAGGCCTCGGTGAGCCGCAGCAGGACCGGAACGGTGAGCGGCCGGGAGTCGTGCTCCATCTGGTTGAGGTAGCTGGGGGAGATGGCGAGCACCCGGGCCAGGTCGGCCTGTGTCATCCGCCGCTCCTCGCGCAGCCGCCGCAGCCGCGCTCCCGCGTACGTCTTGCTCACCGCACTCCCTCGCCGTTCCGGGCTCGACACGCGTCGCCAGAATACGGGGATCTTCATGACCCGAACCCTTCGCAACCTTGGCAATTCCGATGCTGAAGATTCGCAGACCTTGGCAGATGTACCTCCTTGATGGCACTCGGTGTCAATGCCAGAGTCGGTGCAGCGGCCCGCCGGACACGGAGGCCGGGAAGGACGAACTGGCCCGATTCACGCCCTGATTTCGGCCAACCAGGTAGTTCGACCGGCGGTTCGGCAGCATTGCTCAGCTTCGGCCCAGGCTCGGGTTCGGCGGCCGCATCTCCTTACCAGGCACAGAGTGCCAACGCTTCGGGTCCACGGCCCGGCTCATTGGCAAGACAAGCGACGGATGGAAACGGTGACGGTCATGGCAGAGGCGAACACGACGGCGGCGGCCGAGCAGCTCAAGCAGCGGTGGGCCGACGACCCTCGCTGGGCGGGCATCGAGCGCACCTACACGGCCGAGGACGTGGTGCGGCTCTCGGGCAGCGTCCGCGAGGAGCACACCCTGGCCCGGCGCGGCGCCGAGCGGCTGTGGCGACAGCTCCACGAGCAGGACTACATCCACGCCCTCGGTGCCCTCACCGGCGGCCAGGCGGTCCAGCAGGTGCGGGCCGGACTCCAGGCGATCTACCTCTCCGGCTGGCAGGTGGCCGCCGACGCGAACCAGGCCGGGCACACCTACCCGGACCAGAGCCTGTACCCGGTCAACTCGGTCCCGCAGGTGGTGCGCCGCATCAACAACGCGCTGCTGCGCGCCGACCAGATCGCCACCGCCGAGGGCGGCACCGACACGACGGACTGGCTCGCGCCGATCGTCGCGGACGCCGAGGCCGGCTTCGGCGGCCCCCTGAACGCCTTCGAGCTCACCAAGGCGATGATCGCGGCGGGTGCGGCCGGCATCCACTACGAGGACCAGCTGGCCTCCGAGAAGAAGTGCGGCCACCTCGGCGGCAAGGTCCTCGTCCCGACCTCGCAGCACGTCCGCACCCTCAACGCGGCCCGCTTGGCGGCCGACATCGCCGACACCCCGACCCTGATCATCGCCCGTACGGACGCCCTCGCCGCCACCCTCCTGACCAGCGACGTCGACGAGCGCGACGCCGAGTTCTGCACGGGAGAGCGCACCGCCGAAGGCTTCTACCACGTCCGGGGCGGCATGGCCCCGGTCATCGCCCGCGGCCTCGCCTACGCCCCGTACGCCGACCTGATCTGGGTGGAGACCGGCACCCCGGACCTGGCGCAGGCCCGCGAGTTCGCCGAGGCGATCCACGCGCGGTACCCCGACCAGATGCTGGCCTACAACTGCTCGCCGTCCTTCAACTGGAAGGCCGCGCTGGACGACGACCAGATCGCCAAGTTCCAGCGGGAGCTCGGCGCGATGGGCTACCGCTTCCAGTTCATCACCCTGGCCGGCTTCCACTCCCTCAACCACGGCATGTTCGACCTCGCCCGCGGCTACGCCGAGCACGGCATGACCGCCTACGTCGACCTCCAGGAGCGCGAGTTCGCCGCCCAGGCCCAGGGGTTCACCGCCGTCAAGCACCAGCGCGAGGTCGGCACCGGCTACTTCGACCTCGTCTCCACCGCCGTCAACCCGGACTCCTCCACCACCGCGCTCGCCGGCTCCACCGAGGAAGAGCAGTTCCACTAGGCCGTCTGCTTCCGACGGGTGCCCGACGGACCTCCCCCGGGCACCCGCCCACCGCCCCCGCTGAGGAGAACCGCATGCCCCTCTCGCCACTGACCAGCAGCGTCCAGGTCCTCGGTGCGCCGGGTGAGCGCCACGAGGAGATCCTGACCCCCGAGGCCCTGGAGTTCATCGGCCGGCTCGACACCGCGTTCGCGCACCGCCGCCTGGAGGTCCTCAAGGAGCGCGACCGCCGCTCGGGCCACCTGGCCGGCGGCACCCCGCTCGACTTCCCGCTCGCCACCCGCGCGCTGCGCGAGGACCCGCACTGGCGCGTCGCCCCGCCCGCGCCCGGCCTCACCGACCGCCGCGTCGAGATCACCGGCCCGCCCGAGCGCCGGATGGCCGTCAACGCCCTGAACTCCGGCGCCAAGGTGTGGATGGCCGACTTCGAGGACGCCACCGCCCCGGCCTGGGCCAACGTCATCGGCGGCCAGCTGACGCTGCTCGACGCCATCGAACGGCGCATCGACTTCACCACCCCGGGGGGCAAGGAGTACCGCCTCGGCGAGCAGCTCGCGACCATCATGGTCCGACCGCGCGGCTGGCACCTCCTCGAAGAGCACCTGGAGATCGACGGCCGGCCGCTGTCCGCGTCGCTCGTCGACTTCGGCCTGTACTTCTTCCACTGCGCCCAGCGGCAGATCGACGCGGGCCACGGCCCGTACTTCTACCTGCCCAAGCTGGAGAACCGGTACGAGGCACGTCTGTGGAACGACGTCTTCCTCCTCGCCCAGGAACTCCTCGGCATCCCCCGCGGCACCGTCCGCGCCACCGTCCTCATCGAGACGATCACCGCCGCCTTCGAGATGGAGGAGATCCTCCACGAGCTGCGCGAGCACAGCGCGGGACTGAACGCGGGCCGCTGGGACTACCTCTTCAGCCTGATCAAGACCTTCGGCCACCGCACCGACTTCCAACTGCCCGACCGGGCCAAGGTCACCATGACCGCCCCCTTCATGAGGGCCTACACCGAGCTGCTGGTCCGCACCTGCCACCGGCGCGGCGCCCAGGCCATCGGCGGGATGGCCGCCCACGTCCCCAGCCGGGACGCGGAGGCGAACGCCGCCGCCCTCGCCAAGGTCCGCCTCGACAAGGAGCGGGAGGCAGAGGACGGCTTCGACGGCTCCTGGGTCGCCCACCCCGGGCTGGTCCCCGTCTGCCGAGAGGTCTTCGACGGCGTTCTGGGGGAGCGGCCGAACCAGCTGGACCGGACCCGGGAGGACGTCGAGATCACGGCCGCCGACCTGCTGTCCGTCCGCCGGATCGCCGCGCCCCCCACCCGGGAGGGCATCCGCTCGAACGTCGCCGTGGCCCTGCGCTACTTCGACGCCTGGCTGCGCGGCAGCGGCGCCGTGGCCCTGTACGGCCTGATGGAGGACGCCGCGACCGCCGAGATCGCCCGCGTCCAGATCTGGCAGTGGCTGCGCCACGACCAGGCCGACCGCGCGACGGTCCTCGACCTCCTCGACGCCGAATGCGCGGCCCTGGAGGAGGAGAACCCGCGGGCCCGCGTCGCCGAGGCCCGGGAGGTCTTCGTGAACACCGCGCTCACCCCACGCCTGCCCGCCTTCTTCACCCCCGAGGCGTACACCCGCCACCTCGTCCGCCGGACGGAGAACGGCTCATGACCACATCGATCGCATCGATCCACCGGGTCGGCATCGTCGGCGGCGGCCAGATGGGCGCCGGCATCGCCGAGGTGTGCGCCCGCGCCGGCCTCGACACCGTCGTCGCCGAGTCGGACGCCACCGCCGCCCGGGCCGCCCGGGAACGCGTCGCCATCTCCCTCGAACGGGCCGTACAGCGCGGCAAACTGGACCGGATGTCCGCCGAGGACGCCCTCGCCCGGCTCGTCTTCACCGGCGGCCTGGAGGACCTCGCCGACCGGCAGCTCGTCATCGAGGCCGTCACCGAGAACCCCGAAGCGAAGATCGAGGTCTTCGCCGGCCTCGACAAGATCGTGGCGGACCCGGAGGCGATCCTCGCCACGAACACCTCGGCCATCCCGATCATGCGCCTGGGCATGGCCACCGGCCGCGCCGACCGGGTCGTGGGCCTGCACTTCTTCAACCCCGTCCCCGTCCTGCCGCTCGTGGAGGTCGTCTCCTCCCTCCACACCTCGCGCGACACCCTCGACGCCGTGGAGACCTTCGCCCGCGACGCCCTGGGCAAGACCACCGTCCGCTCCCAGGACCGGGCCGGCTTCGTGGTCAACGCGCTGCTGATCCCCTACCTCCTCTCGGCCATCCGCATGGCCGAATCCGGGTTCGCCGCCCCCGAGGACGTGGACGCCGGAATGGAACTGGGCTGCGCCCACCCGATGGGCCCGCTCAAACTCGCCGACCTGATCGGCCTGGACACCGTCGCGGCCATCGCGGAATCCCTCTACGAGGAGTTCAAGGAACCCCTGTACGCGCCGCCCCCGCTGCTCCAGCGGATGGTGCAGGCGGGTCTGCTCGGCCGCAAGAGCGGCCGCGGGTTCCACACATACGGCCGGGGCTGAGGGGCCCCGGCTGGTCTCCAGGGCAGAGGGTGCGCCGGAGACGTACGGGAACGGCGCGGGTGGGGCGAGTGGTGTCGCCGCACCCGCGCCGCACCCCGCGTACGGGGGTACGGGGGTACGGGGATGCTGCGGTCAGGCGGGCCGCGTCAGCAACTGCGCCAGGTCGTCGGCGAACTCCGTGATCCAGTCGAGCGCAGGGCCGCCGCGGGCGACCCGGAAGCCGTGCCGACGACCCCAGAACGCGGCCTGCACGGCATGGAGTTGAGCCCAGCGGCGGACGCGCTCGCGATCGAGTTCCGCGGCCTCCACGAAGACGTCCAGCGTGCGGTGGACCGCCCTGCCGAGGTCCTCGGCCGCGACGAGGGACAGGGCGCGCGTCTTGAGCAGCGTGCCGCCGTCGTAGGCGGGGTCTCCCGCGTAGCCCTTGGGGTCGACCGCGAGCCACGGCTCGCGGTCCGCGCGCAGGATGTTCCGGGCGTGGAGGTCGCCGTGGATCAGGACGTCCGGCTGGGTGCGCCCCAGTTCGCGGACGGTCGCCACCGCCGCGTCCACGACGTACCGCGGCAGCGCGTGCGTCAACTCGACTTCGTCCATGCGGAGTTGCTCCTCCCAGGAGTCGGCCTGCTCCCGCAGCCGGGGGAGGTGGGCCGGTGCCGGGACGGCCAGCCGGCGGCTGAGCCGCCCCGCCACCGTCACCACCTCGTCGCCGTCCTCGACCTCCTCCAGCGTCGAGGTCCGGACCCGCTCCAGCAGCATCGCGAAACGTTCGTCGTCGCGCTCGTGCAGCAGGACGGCCCCACGTCCGCCCCACGCCTCGAACGCGTCCGGCTCGTGGACGTTGCCGGGATGGGGGAAGGAGACCTTCAGTACGGCCGGCACCGCCTCCCGCCGCCGCACCGGAACGATGATCCCGACACCCCCGTGCATGACCTCGCCGTCCGGAACGCACTCCCAGCGCGCCAGTAACTCATCCACGATGCGCGGCAGTTCGGCGAGCCATGCGGCTCCGGCCGCTCCCTCGCGCTCGACGGTGCAGCGCGTGAAAATCTCCGGTGTCCCGATCATCCCGGTACCCTACGCTGGGCCACGTGATCCAACTTTCTGTCCGTCCACGACCGGCCCTCAGGGCGACTTCGAGCCGCCGGGGGCGCTGAGGTTGCCGCCCCTCACCTACCGGCTCACCCCGGGTGTCGAGGGCCTGGTCCACGAGACCGAGTTCGCCGACAGGACCTTCGAGACGGGGGACGGCGTACGGGTCACCCTGCTCGCCGTGGACCTGGAGCGGCGCCGGATCAGCCTTTCCCCGGCCCCGGAGGCCTGAGCGGGCGGCCGCCGGCGGCGCTCACTCCAGGAGGGAGAGCGCACCGGCGGCCGCGAAGCCGAGCACGGTCGACAGGCCCGCGAGCCTGCCGCCCAGCTCGAAGGCCTCCGGCATCATCGAGTTCGCGAGCATGGTCAGGACCGCCCCGGCCGCGAACGCCTGCACCAGCCGCCCCTCGGTGCCGGGGACGAACCCCACCAGCCCGTACCCCAGCGCCGCGCACGCCCCCGAGATCGCGGTGATGCCCCACCAGATCCGGTACACCACACCCGGCCGCCGGCCCTCCTCGCGCAGGCCCGCGGTGGCGCCGAGACTCTCCGGGAGGTTCGACAGGAACACCGCCGCCAGGAACGGGACGCTGATCGAGCCGCCGGCGGCCAGACCCATCCCCAGTACCAGCGACTCGGGTATCCCGTCGAGCAGGGCGCCGAGCACGATCGAGCGGTTCGCGTTGTGCGCGCTCCCGGCCGACCGCTGCGCCGTGGCCTTCTGCGCGAGGGCTCCGTCGAGGAAGAAGAAGGTCAGGGCGCCGACGCCGACGACCAGGAAGTCCCACGCGCTCTCGAAGCGCTCCCTGGGCACGAGCTCGTACGCCACGGCCGCGATCAGCGCTCCCGCGCCGAAACCCAGGACGAGCCCGGTGACCCTCGCCGACGGACGAAAATGCAGCGCCAGCCAGGCACCGATGACCAGGGAGAATGCCGCGAGAGCGCCCCATCCGGCCGCCGCGAGAGCGTTCATCGGACCTCCTGGACGGCCGTCCCGCGTGGGGAAGGCGATCGGTGCCCATGCTCCGGGCCGCCGTGCGCCCCGGCATCCCCCGGACCAGGTGACCAACTGGTGATCACCACCGATCACCGGTTCAGTGGTGAGCGTGGGCCGATCACGAGCCGTATCCCCGCGGGAACCCCGGTGACCTCCATGGACCACCGCGCCCCGACCGGCGACCCCATGCTCACGGCCAGGTTCGCGCCGCCGGCAGTGCCGAAACTGCTGGTCCACCGGCCCGAGCTGCTGGGGCGGCTGACGGCCGGTGCACAGGGGCCGCTCACCCTCATCAACGGTCCGGCCGGATCGGGCAAGACGGTGCTCACCGCCCACTGGGCGGCCGGCGGACGCGCGCCCCGTGCCCCCGTGTGGCTCACCGTCGAGCCCGACGACGCCCCCGGCGCCTTCTGGGCGTACGTCCTGGAGGCCCTCCACCGGGGCGGGGTGGCCCTGCCGGCCGCGGTGGGCAGGCCGACCCGCGCCGAAGGGGTGACCCGGTCGTTCCTGGTGCGCCTGGCGGACGGGCTGGCCGCGTCCGCACAGCCCGCCGTCCTCGTCCTCGACCAGTTCGACACCGCCCAGCCGCCCGCGACGACCGAGGGACTGGACTTCGTACTCCGGCACGCAGCCGGCGGCCTGCGCATCGTGCTCACCAGCCGCTCGGACTCCCTGCTGCCCCTGCACCGCTACCGGGCGGCCGGCGAGATCACCGAGATCCGGCACGCCGACCTCAGGTTCACCGACGCGGACGCCGAGGCACTGCTGGGCGAGCACCGCCTCGACATCTCACCCGCCGGGATCCGTCTGCTCATGGAGCGGACCGAGGGATGGGCGGCCGGGGTACGCCTGTGCGCGCTGGCGATGCAGCGCAGCGCCGACCCGGAGGCGTTCCTGCGCCAGTTCGCGGCCGACCGCACCACCATCGCCGACTACCTCCTCACCGAGGTGCTCGACGCACAGCCGCCGCCCACCCAGGACCTGCTGCTGCGCGTCTGCGTCACGGACCGCGTCCACCCGGATCTCGCCGACGCGCTGACCGGCCGGGACGACGGCGCACGGACCCTGGCGGGGCTGGCCCGCGACAACGCGTTCCTGGAGCAGATCGACGCCTCGGCCTGGTACCGGCTGCACCCGCTGTTCGCCGAGGTCCTGCGCGCGCACCTGCGGCAACGCTGCCCCGGGCTGGAACCCCGGCTGCACGGGCGGGCGGCGCGCTGGCTCGCCCGGACCGGGCGGCTCACGGAGGCGGTGCTCCAGGGCGCCGCCGCCGGAGACTGGCGGTTCGCGGCGGAGCAGCTCGTCGACAACCTGGCGATCGGCCGCCTCCTCACCGGCCTGGAGGCCGATCAGCTGGGCCGGGCCTTCGCCGGGATGCCGGCCGGGACGACCGGGGTGGCGCCCGCACTCGTCGGCGCGGCCTGCCGGCTGGCCGAACAGGACCTGCCCGCATGCGAGGCCGCACTGCGGCGGGCCGATGCCGCCCTGGCGGACGCATCCCCCGAGGACGCCGCCCCCGCGGACTCCTGCGGTCCGGCGGCGCGGTTCGGCCGCGCCTTCCTCGGCGTACTCGCCGGACGCCCGGCCGGTGACGTCACGGCCACCGAACGGGACGCCGCCGACGCCGAGCGGCTCCTGCGGGAGCTGCCGCCGCACCTGGTCGCCGAGCGCCCCGAGCTCCGCGCCCTGCTGCTGGCGCACCTCGGCGCCGTCGAGCTGGGCGCGGGACGCCTGGACCGCGCCGGATCCACCCTCACGGCCGCCGTCGCCGCGTGCGGGCAGCCGGGCACGGAGTCCCCGCTCCGCGAGGCGCTCGGCTCACTGGCCCTGACCGAACTGCTGCGCGGCCGGCTGCGGCGGGCGGCCGAGCACGCCCGCGCCTCGCTCGCCGTCGCCGAGCGCTCCGCCCTTCCACCCGAGCGCCGGTCCGGTACCGATCACCTCGTCCTGGCCGGCGTCGCCCTCGAGCAGGACGACCTGCCGACCGCCCGCCGCCACTTCGACCTCGCCACCGCGGAGCCGGGGCCGGGGCCGCGCCCGGATCCGGCGACCGCCGTCCGGGCCGCCGTCATCGGAGCACGGATCTCGGCAGCCGAGGGCGACGGGGACGCCGCGCTCGCCGCCCTGCGCGCGGTCGGCCCGGACGGACTGCCCGCCTGGGCGGTGGACGAGCTGGCCGTGGCCGAGTCGGCCGTACACCTGGCCCGCGACGACGCCGCGGGGGCCCTGCGGGTCCTGGACGCGGTGGAGGCCCCGGACGGTGACCGGCCCGAGCACGCGGTGGCCCGGGCCCGGGCCCTGCTGGCCGCCGGCCGCGGCGCGTGCGCGGCGGGGGCGCTGGCGGGCGTACCGGCGGACGACGGCGTCGCCACCCCGGTACGGGCCCACGCGTACCTGCTCCACGCGCAGATCGCCGCGGCGGACGGCGACTCCCCGGAGGCGCACCGGTGCCTCGGCGAAGCGCTGGCGCTCGCCCGCCCCGAGGAACTGCGCCGGATGTTCACCGAGAGCGGTCCCTGGGTGCGCCGGACCCTGGGCCGGGATCCGCGACCGGCGCGAGCGCACGGCTGGCTGACCCCCCGCGCCCCGGCCCGCACGGCGCGCGCGCCGCAGGCCGACGGGCAGCCGCCGGTGGTGGAGCCGCTGAGCGCGCGGGAGACCGAGGTGCTGCGCAAGGCCGCGGAGCTGCTGTCGACCGAGGAGATCGCGGCCGAGCTGTACGTATCGGCCAACACGGTCAAGACCCATCTGAAGAGCATCTACCGCAAGCTCTGCGTCACCCGGCGCAGCGAGGCCGTCCACCGGGCGCAGGACCTCGGGATGCTCTGAGCCGCGAGCGGGCCGCCGCGGGCGCGCTTCTCGCCCGCACCGGGCGATGCCGGGCGCGGGGAGGGGGCCGACGATGGCGGGTGGAGGCCGGGAGGGCCCGGGCTCCGGCAACGGGCCCGGGCCCTCGCACCGGCCGGGCCCTGAAGCCTTCGTTCCGAGAGGAGTGGGTGCTCTCATGCGCTACGAATTCCGTATCTCGGGGGTCGTACCGGACACGCTCGCCGCGAGCTTTCCCGAGCTCGACCGGATCCCCGTACCGGAGCAGACGCTCCTGTTCGGCAGCGTGGCGGACGAGGCCCACCTGTACGGGCTCCTCACCCGCTTCCAGTCCCTGGGCCTGCGGGTGCTCGAAATGCGCCGGCTGCCCGCCTGAGCGGGAGCCGCAGGGCGGGCCCGGGTGAAGACCACCCGCTTCGGGTGATCACGGGGACCGGACCGCCGGACGACACTGCGATGTGGGCACCGAAGCCTGAGACCGACCGACGTGCCGGAGCAGGACGGTCCTGCGCTGTACCGCCAACTGTGAGGTGAA
Source organism: Streptomyces nojiriensis (assembly GCF_017639205.1). Lineage (NCBI taxonomy): Bacteria > Bacillati > Actinomycetota > Actinomycetes > Kitasatosporales > Streptomycetaceae > Streptomyces > Streptomyces nojiriensis. The sequence goes on from NZ_CP071139.1 coordinate 8,444,552, forward strand.
TTCCATGGGCCAGCCGACACCGACCGGGGGAAACTGGAACACCGGCCCTGCGCCGGGCAGCAACGCACCGTCGTTCCCAAGCGGCGACAGTCAGGGCGCGGGGAACGTGGGCACGATGTTCGCCGCGGTCCTCCTCCTGGTGACCGGCTGCCTGGCGATCTTCCAGGGCATCGCGGCCATCGCCAACGACGACGTCTACGCACGCATCGGACACTACGTCTTCGAGTTCGACCTCACGGCGTGGGGCTGGATCCACCTCATCGTCGGGATCATCGTCGTCCTCACCGGCGTCGGCCTGTTCGCCGGGTCGAACGTGGCCAGGGGAGCCGGTATCGCACTGGCCGGCATCAGCGTGATCCTCAACTTCATGTGGCTGCCGTACCAGCCCTGGTGGTCGATCATCATCATCGCGATCGACGTGTTCATCATCTGGGCCCTGTGCACGAGCTGGACGCACGCCACCGACTGACGCGTGACGCGAGCACGCGGCGGCACCCGATCCGGCAACGGATCGGGTGCCGCCGCGTGGCTTCGGCTAGGCGGCGCCCGTCATGCGGGCGTACACCACCACGTTGCTGTCGTAATAGTGCTTCTTGGGGTCGAAGTTGCCGCCGCAGGTGACCAGACGCAGGCCCGCGTGGTCGATGTTCTTGTAGACCTCCAGCGTGGGGAATTCGGCCTTCGGATACTCCTCGACCTTGTCCACCGTGAACGTGACGGTCTTGCCGTCCTGTCGGGTCACCTTGATGGTGTCACCGCCCTTCATCGTCTTCAGCTTCTCGAACACGGCGGATGCGCCGTTCCACGTGACGTGCCCGGCGATCACGGCCGGTCCCTGGGAGCCGGGGGTCGGCCCCGGCTCGTACCAGCCCGCGAGCGCGGGGTCCTTCGGGGTCTGCATGGTGCCGTCCGGGTTCTGCCGGAGCGTCTCCAGGGTGCTGGACAGGTTGAGGGAGGGGATGGAGATCTTCTGCGGCGCCGACCGGGCCAGGGCCTGCTCGGCCTGGCCCCCGCCCGCACCCGCACCCGCGCCCGTGTCCGTACCGGGGCTCGCGCCGCCCTTCGATCCCGCGGCGGGCGCCTTCCCGGTGGGCGGGGCGCCGGCGGCGGCGGGGGCCCCGCCCTGGGCTTCCTGCCCCGCCGGGGCGGCCGACTTCGCCGCGTCCTGGCCGCCGCACCCCGAGAGGAGGAGCCCGGCGAGGACGGCGGCCGCCAGCGGGCCCACGGTTCGGCGGCGGAGCCGCCCGGGTGCCGGCTTCACGCGCCGCTCCCGTTGGTCTCCCTGCGGACGGGTCCGACACCGGCCCGCTTCCGCCCGATGATCACCGCACCGGCCACCACCGCGAGTACGGTGATCGCCACACCGTCGCGCACCGTCACCGGTACCGCCGTGTGCGCTTCGGTGCCGCCGCCGGTCTCGATGCCGCCGACGGGGATCGACCCCACGGCCGCGCCCTTGACCTCTCCGCAGTTGGTCGGGGCCGTGGCCTCCTGGGGCAGCTTCGGGTCGAGTTCGCTCTTGCCGGCCCCCTCGAAGTCGTACTTCTTGTTCTTGTTGCGGTCGATGCCGTGCTGTACGACGTGCAGGTCCTTGAGGTGGGTGACCACGTCCTGGCCGACTTCGATCGTCCGCTTGTAGCGGATCGTGCCCTGGGCGTCGGCGACCGGCATGCGCAGGACGTCGAGGCCGCTGGTGGGCTTGGTGTCCCCGCCCGTGGTGAGGGAGATGTTGATGTCGCCGTAGTCGTGCGTGGCCTCGGTGTTGCTGAGGACCCCGTCGCCGTCCTTGTCGTCGGTCATGTCGGGGCAGTGGAAGTCGTGCCCCTTCGTCGAGCCGTGCAGGTGCTGGGCCGACGGTTGTCCCGGCACCATGCCCTTGGACTCGATCTGGACGGTGAGCTGGTTGCCCTTGAGGGTGAGCATGACCGTACCGCTGGAGCCCGAGTTGTTCAGCTGCGCCAGGTCGATCTGGTACGCCTTTCCGCCCTCCGCGAGGGCTGGTCCGGAAAGACCGAGGGTCAGGGCCACGGCGGCGGGTATGGCGGCGAGAACCACGTGGCGACCGGCGCGCTTGACTATCACATTCGCTCCTGTTCCGTGGATCCCCAGGACGGGAATCGCAGATCGTACGGGATTACACGAGGCCTTGAAGAGGCTCTCGGTCCTCCTTCGGTGCCCAAACGCCTGTGGATGGGTGCCCATATGAAAAATTTTCAGACGACTTTTCTCGGCTGTGGGAGAGACAGCCTTGCAGAGGCTTTCCGGCAATCGGTGCAATTCCGTGTGCGGTGCACATCGGAACACGTTCACGTAGTGACCGGATCATCGCGTCGTCGAGGACGCGGCCCAAGGTGAGGTCCCTGAAGCTGCATGTCAGCGGCCTGTGTCAGGCCACAGCGGCGCCTTCGCCGAGCAGTAGGGAACAAGTGGGAGGAAACGCGCGGCCGGATACGCAGGGAGGAGGTCGGGGAATCCCTCCTCCCTGCGTCCGGGTCTGCAGTGCACCCGCCTATCGGTACTGGCCGAGGCGGGGCCGGGCGCGTCAGGTGAAGGAGTCGGAACTCGGTCTTCCCGAAAGTAATCTGACCGCTATCCATTCGATTCTGCCGCATCTACGCATGCGCATCCACCGCCTTAGACGTCATTCCGGTGGTCGACGGGTGGTGATCCCCGTCGCCGGTCCGGTCCGGTTCGGTCCCGACCTTTGTAGTCCGCCTGGCGGCGACCGGACGAATAGTTGACCTCTGATGCTAAGAAATGCCGTCAGGGGTGCGCGTGCACCGGGAAGGATGCCTGGAAGGCGAGCCGGCCGTCGGCTCCGTCACCGATGCGCGTGAGCAGATCGTCGAACGCGAGGTACTCCTCCCAGTGCTGCCCGCCCGTCGCCCGCGCCAGGCGCGCGATCACCAGGTCTTCGAGTTCCTGGATGCGCTTGTTCTTCCAGACCTTGTCGGCCGTGCTCACCAGCAGGTCCTCCAGCGTCGTACCGGGAGCCGTCCACGAGGCGTGGGTTGCGGCGAAGCGGGCCAGGTCCGGCCCGAACCCATGGGCCGCCAGCAGCTCACGGCCGGCCTCTTCGTGCGCGGAGCCGGGCCCGGACAGCTCCGCCGTGTGCACGGTCTTGCCGATGTCGTGGGTGGCCGCCCCGAAGAGCACGGCCGCGCGGTCGACGGCGATCCGCGGATGGCGGAGGTCCATCCATTCGACCAGTTCGACCGCCACGTCATGGACGGCACGCAGATGGGCGGCCAGCCGCGGCGGGGCGCCGAGGGACCGGAGCAGGTCCGCGACCGGCGACGGGAGCGGCCGCAGCGGCGGATCGGCAGGAGCGTTCAGGGCCTGGGACAAGGCATCCGAGAGGGACATCGGTTCAGCCTACCGACGGGGTCCCGGGCCGCCGACCGGCCGATGACGAAGGGCACTTACTACCATCTCCCCCCATGATCACATGGGTCGTCACCATCGTTCTGGCGTTCGTCGGCTACACCGTCACCTACTTCAACGGCCTGCGCCTGGCGCAGCGACAAGAGCGGCTCTCGCGCGTCAACCGGCAGCTCAGCGAGCTCTACGGACCGCTGTTCGCCCTCACGGAGGCCAACAGCCGGATCTTCGGCGCGTTCGTGGAGCGCCACGCCCGTTCCGACGGCCGGTCGCCCTTCGTCCATGAGGTGCCGCCCACCGAGGAGGAACTCGCCGAGTGGCGGCTGTGGGTCAAGACCGTCTTCCTGCCGAACATCCAGCGGATGCGCGACCTCGTCGTCAAGCACGCCGACCTCCTCGGCGAAGCGGAGATGCCGCCGATCCTGCTGCAGCTCTGCGCCCATGTCTCCGGCTACGAGATCACGGCCGCCCGGTGGGAGCAGGGGAGCTACGGCGAGCACCAGTCCGTGGTGCCCTTCCCCAGCGAGGAGATAGCCGCGTACGCGCGGCGCGGGTTCGCCGGACTGAAGCGGGAACAAGGCCGGCTCCTGGGGCGACGGCGGCACGGCGACGGATCTTGACGGCCGGGATCCGCGTCGGGGTCTGGGAGCCGGTCGGGCGGTCCGGCAAACGGGTCAGGTCGCCAGGGCCCGAAGGCGCTCCCGTACCCCCGAACGGAGGCGCGGGTCCACCTATTCGAGGGAACCGGGCGGCCGGAACCAGGCCGGGAGGCCGTCGGCTGCCGAAGGAAAGGACGACGACCCCGCTCGGGGCCGTGCGGTGCTCCGGCACCGCTGTGCGGTTACAAGGAGATGTCACGTGTCGCGTGTTCTGAAGAGTGCGGGTCTTGCCCTGGTGCTCGGCCTGGCGGTCATCGGCGGTGCGTCCTCGGCGTCGGCGGACGCCACCGCGGAGGGCCTCGCGGTCGGCTCGCCCGGTGTGCTTTCGGGCAACCTGATCCAGATCCCGATTCACGTTCCGATCAACCTGTGCGGCAACAGCGTCAACGTGATCGGCGCGCTCAACCCGACCGCCGGCAACGTCTGCGTCAACGCCTGACGGCTGTGAACCGTGGTCCGTCCCGGTCGGAGGCTCGACCGGGATGGGCCCGCACACGGCACCGCCCTCAGGCCAGGGTGCGTACGTGCTGGTCGCGCAGTTCGTAGCGGGCGGCGAGCACGGCCAGTTCACCCGACGCCACCTTCCCGGCGAGGTCCGGCTCGGCCGCGAGCCGTCTGCGGACGTTGCGCACGTGTGCGTTGATCGTCGCGTCGACGCGGGCCTCGCCGACCTGGCTGTGGTCGATGGAGGGCCGTATCTGATCGGCCAGGTACTGGACATGAGCGGGGAGCGGCTCGCCCGACGCGTCGGCGCGGACCGCCGCGGCGACCGCTCCGCACGACTCATGGGCGAGGACGAGCACGAGCGGTACGCGCAGCTCCAGAACCCCGTACGCGATGCTCCCCAGAACCGCCTCGTCCAGCACCTCGCCCGCCGACCGCACGGTCAGCAGGTCACCCAGCCCCTGGTCGAAGACCAGCTCGGGCGGAACGCGCGAATCGACGCAGCCCAGCACGATCGCGAAGGGCTGCTGGCCCTGCACGACCCGGCGGCGCACGGCCGCGGACTCGTGCGGGTGATCCTGGTGCCGGGCCCGCCACCGCTGGTTGCCGGCCGCCAGCCGGTGCAGGGCCTGCGCGGGGGTGGTCACGGGCGCGGGGCTCTCGGGATCCCGGGAGGCGGCGAAGGCGGGCAGGGCCGCGCCGAGGGTCAGACCCGCTCCGGCGGCCGCCGCCGTGCCCGCGACGGCGGTGCGCAGCAGTGCGCGGCGGCTGTACGGAGCGGGGAGGGTCCGTAGTTTCGAAGAAGGCATGGCCGGACCGTAACTCGCATGCAGTGCAAGGGAGTTGACCCGGCGCCCACAATGGCGGGATCCGCGCGGGGACGGGCTGGATGGGGCCGGGATCCTCTCGGCATGTGGGCAGTACGTGACCGGTGGCGCCGGGCGGGACGTCGCCGCCCCGGCCAGGAGGCAACGCGGAAAAGCGGGCCGAGGGTCGTACACCGGTTTCCCGGCCGCCGGGCCCATCCGGCCATCGGTATTTCGGCCGGCCCGGGCCCGCGTGCGAGGCTGGGGCGGTACCCGGGAGGAGATACCACGATGCACACGCCGAGCCGGCCCGAAGACCTGGAACACCCCGAACTGCTCTGGGCCAGGGCGGTGACCATGGCCCTGGTCGACACCGCGTGCTCGACGAGCACCGAGTTCGCCCTCGACGACGACGGCCTGTGGTGCCACTCCACCGGCGGAGACGGCTGGTGGCGCCTGACCGTGCTGGACGCCGGGCACGCGGTCTTCTGCGGCCAGGACCCCGACGGCAGCCGCACCCATGTCGGCGGAGAGCAGATCGACTTCCTCGCGGGCGGCCCCGACTGGCTGCCCTGGGACCTCCTGCGCGACGACGCCGCCGGCAACCTCTTCGGCTTCGTCTACTGGTGGGAGAACGGCGCGTGGCACCGCATTCCCTACCCGGACGAGGTGCGCGAGGACGGACTGGACGGGGCCGCCGCCTGGGTGGGCGCGGACGAGGAGGAGTTCCTCGGACTCACCGTGTCCTCGTTCGACGCCCCGTACGCGCTGCAGCGGAGCCTGACCGAGGCCGTCGCCCGGTTCGCGGCACTGGCACGGGAACGCAAGGCCGACGCGGATGCCGTGGCGTCGCTGCTGGCGGCCGCCCACACCGAAGGCCGCCCGGCCCCGCGCCTCGACGCGGCCCTCGACCTCGCCGCCCGCGCGGGCATCCTCGCCTAGGCCCGACGGGCCCGCCGCACTTGACGTGCGGCGGGCCCGTCGGCCGTTCCCCGTCCGGCCCCGCGCGGCTACTTCAGCGCGGAAAACGCCTTCGTGAAGGCCAGCGGCTGCTGGAGGATCGAACTGCACGTCGCGTCGGCGTGGTTGACGGCCCCGGCCGCGCACTGCTTGTCCCGCGTGGAGGACCACATGGCCAGCCGGCCGATCCCCTTCGACGCGGCGAACTGCACGAGCTGCGTCGCGTCCTCCACCGTGAAGATCTCGCTCGCGACATCGTTCACGCCGATCATCGGCGTGACGGCCACGGCCTTCCACGCCGCCGCGTCGGACAGCCCGAGCACGCCCTTGATCTGCGCCTGCGTGGCCGTCGCGGCCTGGATGGCGTACTGCCCCATGTCCCCGCTGTACGCCGGCCCGTAGTCCATCGCCATGATGTTGACGGCGTCGACGCGCACGCCGTTCTTCTTGGCGTCGGCCAGCAGCGCCACACCCGGCTGGGTCAGCCCCTCGGGCATCACGGGCAGGGTGAAGGCCACGTCCAGGCCCGGGTGGGACTTCTGCAGCCGGGCGATGGCCTGCGCACGGCGCGCGTTGGCCGCCGTGTCCGGCAGCGCCGCACCCTCGATGTCGAAGTCGACCTTGGTGAGCCGGTACTGGTCGACGACCTTCCCGTACGCGGCGGCCAGCTCGTCCACGGTGGCGCAGTTCAGCGCCAGTTCGTGACCGGCGGCCCCGCCGAACGACACCCGGACGTCGCCGCCCTTGGCGCGCAGCGCACCGATCTGGGCGGCGACCTTGTCGCTCGCGAGATCCGTGACGCCGCCCCACAGCGGGGCGCAGCCGCCGCCGGAGGTGATGAAGGCCAGGTGGAACTCCTTCACACCGGTCTGCGTCGCGGTGTCGAGCAGGTCGTAGGCGGGATACAGGGAGGTGTCCACGTACGGGGCGAAGCGCGCTCCGCCCCCCGGGGCAGGAGTGGTGGTGGGGGCGGTCGCCGTGGGGGAGGGCGACGCGGTCTTGGTGGGCGTGGCGGACGGGGCGGGCGCGGTCGGGGCCGGGCTCGCGGTGACGGTGGGCCGGGCGGTGGGGCGCCCGCTGGGCTGGACCGTGGCGCCCTGGTCCACCGAGCACTTCACCCCGTTGATCAGACACCCGGTGGGGTTGCCGAGGGTGCCGGTCCCGCTCGCGACGAAGCCGACGGTGACGGAGGCCCCGGCCGCCAGCTGTCCGTTCCAGCTCGCGGGCTTGACGGTCACGCGGCGGCCGGAGACGGTGTGGGTGCCGTTCCAGAGCGAGTCGATCTTCGTGCCCGCCGGCAGGTCGAACTGAAGGGTCCAGTCCGACTGCGCCGTGCCGGTGCTGTTGGTGATGACGTACTGGCCGGTGTAACCGCCGCTCCAGGAGCTGGACTTCGTGTACACGGCTCCGACGGAGGTCGCCTGCGCGGTCCCGGTGAAGGCGAAGGCCGCTCCGCCGATCACCGCCGCCGTCACGATCGCGCCCGTGACCTTGGCCGTACGACTCGTCCTGCGCCGGTGCCCGACTGTGCTGCCCATCGCGTGCCTACCTCTGTGTTACTGGGGAGTTGGGGATCCGGCAGCACGCTAGCCGCACCGAAACGGACATTCGTTCGTTTCGGCGCGGCCCTGATGACTCTTAGGTTCCGCTTAAGGCGGCGGTAAGGACCGGCCAAGGAAGCCGGGGACGCGCGTCCTGCTCCCGCGGTTTCCGGCCTCAGCCGTGCGTGGCGTCGATGACGCAGAAGCGGTTGCCCTCGGGATCGGACAGCACCACGAAATCCGGGTCCTCCGGGTAGGAATCCCAGTCGACGTGCCGGGCTCCCAGCAGGACCAGCCGCTCCACCTCCGCCGCCTGCTCCGCGGCGTCCGCCGCGTACAGGTCCAGGTGGACGCGCGGCCGCTCCTGTACGGGCGTGACACTGCGGCCGAGCGCCAGGCCCGGCCCGCCGCCGTCGGCCGGGACCAGGACCGTCCAGCCGTCGTCGACCCGGCCGTCGCGGGGTACGTACCCCAGCGCCCGGCTCCAGAATTCCGCGGCCCGCCGCACGTCCGCGGCTCCCATGACGATCGTTCCGAGGGTCAGCATGATCGGATTCTGGCAAACCGGCACCGGACAGGACACCTCCTACGGCGTCGCGGGCCGCTCGATCGCGACCATCGCCGCATCGTCGTCCAGGCTGTGGCCGGCCGCGTGCGCGAGCAGGTCCCGGCACAGCAGGTCCAGCAGTGCCTGCGGGCGCAGTCCCGACCATGCGCTCACGCGCCGGGCCAGCGGGTAGAAGGCGCCCGCCCGGTCCCGTGCCTCCAGGACGCCGTCCGTGTACAGGAGCAGGACGTCACCCTCGGCGAAGGCGAAGGTCTGCGCGGTGACCGGCGACGACACGAGCCCGGCGAGCCCCAGCGGCGGCGCCGGCCGCTCCACCTCCAGCTGCTCGGCGCCACCGGCGCGCAGCACGAGCAGCGGCGGCGGATGGCCGCAGCTGACGAGGTGCAGCACCGGCTCGGCGTCGGGGATGTCCAGGACGGCCGCGGTCACGAAGCTCTCGCCCTCGTCCCCGGCGCCGTCCAGGTCCCCGGAGACCGCCGCCTCCAGGTAGTCCACGAGGCCCGGCAGCCCGGCCACCTGGTGGGCGGAGGCCCGGAAGGCGCCCAGGACGAGCGCGGCGTCCCCGACCGCCTCCAGCCCCTTGCCCCGGACATCGCCGATGATCAGCCGCGTGCCGGTGGCCGTCCGGGCGGCGGCGTACAGATCGCCGCCGATCTGGGCCTCGGCCGCGGCGGCCAGGTACACGGAGGCGACTCCCAGCGGGCCGATCCGGTCGGGCAGCGGCCGCAGGACCACCTCCTGGGCGGTCTCCGCCACCGAGCGCAGCTGGGTCACCTCCTTTTCGTGCACCTCGCGCAGGTGGGCGAAGAAGGTCACGAAAACCGAGATCATCACGAGCGCGATGATCTGGAAGGTGTGATTCAGATCGGTCAGGCTGGTGCGCGCCGCCGCGACCACCACCTGGGCCAGTACGGCGACCAGACCGACGAAGGCCGTCATCCGGGGCCCCGCGAACGACGCGGTCACCGCGGGCGCGGCGGCCAGGAAGGGTCCGAGGTGCACCTCCGGCGGAGCGAGCACGTCGATCAGCGTCACGAGGGCGATCAGCGCGAACGGGACCGCCAGCTGTGCGTGGCCCACCTTGGGGGACCGGTGGTGACGGGGGTGAGACGGCCGGAGATCCATCCCTCCTGCATACACCGCGAGGTGAGCGGGATCCCCGAAGCCCGGCCGTCACGCGCGGCCCTGCCGGTCCTACGGACGACGGCCCGGCTCACGGAGACGGCCGGGCTTCGGGCGACGGCCGGGCTCAGGGGCGACGTCCGGGCCTACCGCCCTTGCCGCCCTTCGCACCCTTTCCGCCCTTGGGACCGCCGGAGGCCCCGCGGGGGTTCTTGCCCGCAGGCTTCCCGGACGAGGACTTCCCGGCACCCGACTTCCGCTGCGCGCCGGCGCCTGCGCCACCACCCGTACCCGCGTCCGGGCGCTTGCGCTTCGCCTTGGGCTGCGGCGGGGTCGGCGTGCGCCCCCGCGTGCTGTTCACGGTCCGGCCGCGGACGATCCCGATGAACTCCTCCACCAGATCGGTGGTCTCCTCCCGCGGCCACGACAGCGCGACCCGCGAGGCCGGTGCGTCGGACACCGGCCGGTAGGTCAGGTCCTTGCGGTGGTGGAGGCGGGCCAGCGACTGCGGGACGACGAGCACGCCCACCCCGGCGGCCACCAGCTCGATCGCGTCCGCCGTCGTCTCGGGGCGCTCGATCGCGGGCTTGCCCGGCAGCTGCTCCCAGTCCAGGGTGTCGTCGAGCGGGTGGAACACGATCTCGTCGGCGAGATCCTCGGTGGACACCTCTTCCGCGGCGGCCACGAGGTGATCCTTGGGGACCACGACCACCGTGGTCTCGGTGTAGAGGGGGATCGCGCTGAGATCGTCGCGGTCGACCGGCAGCCGTACGAACCCGGCATCGGCGCCACCCGCCCGCAGCACACCGCACGCCTCGATCGGGGACACCGCGACCAGGGTCAGCGGGACGTCGGGCAGCCGCTCGTTCCAGATGCGCACCCACTTGCTGGGTGTGACCCCCGGGACATAAGCGAGCCGGAACGAATGGGGTACTTCCGAGCCTGTCACCCCGCAAGGTTACCGGTCGTGGTCGGAGGTAGCGCACACGCTCGATACTCTTGACACCATGACGTCGCACCAGAACACCCAGACGATGAAGCCCGCGACCGCGGCGAAGAAGCTGGGCGTGTACCTCGAGGCCACCCCCGCAGAGTTCCAGGAGGGTGTCGTCTCGCGCAGCGAATTGAGTGCGCTCCAGGCCGATCCGCCCCAGTGGCTGAAGGAGCTGCGCGCCAACGGTCCGCACCCCCGACCGGTGGTGGCGGCCAAGCTCGGCGTGTCCATCGCCGGCCTCGCCCGCGGCGGGGTCACCGAGCCCCTCACCACGGAGCAGATCGAAGCGCTGAAGCATGAAGCCCCCGAGTGGCTCCAGCGTGAGCGCGCCACCCAGGCCGAGGTCCGCAAGGAAACGGTCCGCATCAAGGAGAAGCACGCCGAGAAGGCCGAGAAGGCCCGCGAGCAGCGTTCCTGACCTGCGACTCCGCCTTCCGCCAGGCCTGGTCTCCCCGTGGGGAGGCCGGGCCTGACGCCGTCTCCCGGCCCGTCGAGCCCCCTGCGCTCCTGTGCCCGCACGAGATATGCCCGGATCATCCGGCAGCCGCGTCTCCCCGCAGCAGCCGCACCGCCCGGTCGAGCCGGGCCCGTCTGGTCTCCGGCGTGAGCGCCTGCAGCAACGGCAGGATCACCTGGTAGCGCCCGCTCCGGTCGAGTGCCTCGAACGCCTTCGCGGCCGCCGGGTCCGACTCGAAGGCCGCCGCGAGGTCCGGTGGCACCGCCGCCGTCCGCTGGGACTCGTAGGCGTGCGTCCACCGCCCGTCCGCCTGCGCTCTGCGCACCTCCGCGAGCCCGGGCTCACGCATCCGCCCCGCGGCGCTCAGCTCCGCGACCTTGTCCACGTTCACCTGTGACCACAGGCTCTTGGGCCGGCGCGGCACGTACTTCTGCAGGTAGTACCGCTCGTCGAGGGCGCGCCGCTGCCCGGAGATCCAGCCGTAGCACAGCCCGATGTCGACCAGCTCGTCATCGGTGACCGACGGGATCCCGGACTTCTTCTTGGCCAGCTTGACCCACACGCCCTCGTGGCGCGTGTGGTGCTCGGCCAGCCAGCTCTCGAACGCCCCGGCGTCCGCGAAACCGATGACCTCCACCCCGCCCAGTTCCTCCATGCGCCCAGGCTATCGCCCGCCGTCCGGGCCGGACCCGGCCGACACGGTCCGGGAGCCGGAGCACAGTGGGCCCGGCACCCCCTCCAACATCGGCCTGCGGGCGCCGAGTTCGAGGATCACGATGCCGTGCCCGGCGGCCGGCTCGCCGGCCCGGCCACGGCGGTCCGGTCGCCGTGCGTCCGGTGAGCTCCCTGACCTCGATCACCGGGCCCACCCTGCCGGGGCGCCCGGCCCCCGGACATCGGACCGCCGGCGGAGAACGTCCGGCGGCCCCGCCCCGGGGTGTAAGCCCGGGGGCCGATGCCCGGGCCGGGGGCGGCTGGCTACGGTCACGCCATGGACAACCCACCGAAGAGCGCGAAGATCCCGAAGACCGCGCGGAGTTCGACACCGAGGCCCGGAGCGGCCGGCACGGCCTGGGGCGGCGCGGGCCTCTACGTCCTCGTCCTGGGCCTGCTGATCGGCGGAGTCCCGTACGCCATCGGGCCGCTCCTCGGGGTCGTGACGCTGCTGGCCGTGACCCCGCTCGTCCCCCTGCTGCGGCACCGGCCCCTGGCGGCACTGGCCCTGACCCTGCTCGGCGGCACGCTCGTCGCGGGGGCCGCCCAGAACCACAGCCCGGGCCGGTTCCTCGTCTTCCTCGCCTCGAACCTCGTCCTCGGACTCGTCGTCGCCACGCGCCCCCGGCGGGACGCGGTCATGGCGCTCGTCATGGTGTTCGTCGTGGAGCTTCCGGCCGTCGCCTTGGTCGCCTCCGGACCGTACGACCTGATGAGCACGAGCCTGATCGCCTTCCTGTCGCTGGGCGCCGTCTACATGACCGGCCTGCGCTTCCGTGAACGCCGGGAGCACACGGCCGAACTGCGCACGAAGCAGGTGGCCGAGGCCGTGACCGCGGAACGGCTGCGCATCGCACGCGAGTTGCACGACATGGTCGCCCACAGCATCGGCGTGATCGCCATCCAGGCCGGTGTCGGCAGCCGGGTCATCGACACCCAGCCGGAAGAGGCCCGCGCCGCCCTGCGGGCGATCGAGGCCACCAGCCGCGAGACCCTGTCCGGCCTGCGCCGCACGCTGGTCGCGCTGCGCCGGGCCCAGCCGGACGACACCCGCGAACAGGCGCCGCTCGGGCCCGCCCCCGGACTGGCGGACCTCGACGCGCTGGTGGCCACCACCGCCGACGCCGGAGTGCGGGTCGACGTACGGTGGGAGGGGGAGCCCGGTCGACTGCCGCCCGAGACGGACCTGTCGGCGTACCGCATCGTGCAGGAGGCGCTGACCAACGTGGTCCGCCACGCGGGCACCGGGCACTGCCGGGTCACCATCGGCTACGGGGAACAGGAGCTGACCGTGGAGGTCGTCGACGACGGGCGAGGCGCGCCCGACGGCATCGGACGTACGGGATTCGGCATCACGGGCATGCGCGAGCGGGTCGGCCTGCTGCACGGCCGCTTCAGCGCCGGTCCCCGGGCCGGGGGCGGCTTCCGGGTCGAGGCGGCGCTGCCGCTGCCCGTCGCCGCGGCGGCCGTGGACGGGCTCCGATGACCGACGTCGCTCCCGCGCGGGCGATCCGCGTCCTGCTCGTGGACGACCAGCCGCTGGTCAGGTCCGGTCTGCGGGTGCTGATGGCCGACACCACCGACCTGGAGGTCGTCGGCGAGGCCGGTACGGGCACCGACGCGGTCCGCCTCGCCGCCGAACTGCGCCCCGACGTGGTGGTGATGGACATCCGGATGCCGGGCATGGACGGCATCGAGGCCACCGGGCTGATCGCCAAGGGGACCGAGGCCGTCAAGGTGCTCGTGCTGACCACCTTCGACGAGGACGACCACGTCTACGGGGCGCTGCGCGCCGGCGCGAGCGGATTCGCCGTGAAGGACATGGCCGTGGAGGAGATCCTCGCCGCGATCCGGGTGATCGCCGCGGGGGACGCCCTGATCGCGCCGGGCGTCACCCGCAGGCTGATCGCGGACTTCGTCCGGGCGCCCGGACCGGCGGCGCCCGAGGCACGGGCGCCGCGGCTGGTCGCGGGGATCACCGAGCGCGAACGGGAGGTGCTGACCCTGGTGGGGCGGGGCCGTTCGAACGGCGAGATAGCCGAGGAGCTGTTCATCACGGCGGCCACGGCCAAATCGCACGTCTCGCGTCTGTTCACCAAGCTCGGCGCCCGGGACCGGGTCCAACTCGTCATCACCGCCTACGAGATGGGCCTGGTCGCACCGCCCCGCTGAGGGGCCGGCGCGAGCGTCGCCGAATCGATTCCTCAGGCGGTGACGGCCTCCGGGCGGTTCCCGTCCCGCCGCCCGGCGGAGGCCGACGAACGTGAGGAGAACAGCCCGTCCACGGCCAGCGCGCCGGGGCCGGTGAACACCAGCAGGAGGAAGGCCCAGCAGAACATGGCCGAGGCCTCGCCGCCGTTCTGCAGCGGCCACAGCGCACCGGGCTGGTGCACGGTGAAGTACGCGTACGCCATCGAACCGGAGGCGACGAAGGCGGCCGCCCGGGTGCCGAGACCCAGCAGGATCAGGGCGCCGGCGACGAGCTGGATGGCGGCGGCGTACCAGCCGGGCCAGGTGCCGGTGGCGACGGTTCCGCCACCGTGCGCGCCGCCGAGGACACCGAAGAGGGAAGCGGCGCCGTGCGAGGCGAAGAGCAGTCCGGTGACGATCCGGAACAGGCCGACGGCGTAGGGCTGGGCATGGTCGAGACGTGCGTTCATGGGGGGAGGCTCCTTCGGTTGGGGACGGGTCCCGAAGTCGTGCCGACGTTCTCGAGCGTGGGCGAGCCACAGGTTAGGTAGACCTAACCGAGCTGGCAAGCGCGAGTTCCGGCCACTCGCCGAGGGCGGTCCGACGCTACCCCGCATCCGGCACGCCGCACCGGTGGCGCGCGGAGTTCCCCGCCCTGGCCGGCAGGACACCCCTCGGGGATCGGGGACCTGCCGGTCCGCTCCCCTGTGACGGACCGGCAGGTCCGCGTCTGGGTCCGAGCCTAGGACCGGCCCCCGGCCCCGCCTGTGCATCGCGCGCAGGTTTGCTTGATCTTGCGTGCAGGAGGTTTCGCGTCCGGCCGTGTGGTTCCCGCGGCGCGTCGGCCCCGTCCGCCGGGAGCCGGCCGACCCGTGGGGTCCGCTGGACGCGTGAGCATCCTCCCCGGCCGTGACTGGTGGACCGGGCTCCCGCCCGCGGCGGGAGCCGCCGTCATGGCCACCGGCATCATCTCCGTCGGCCTGCACCTGACCGGGCACGAGGCGGCGTCGCTGGTCGCGCTGCTCGTCGCCATGGCGCTGTGGCTCGTACTGGCCGCCGACTTCACCTCCCGGCTCCTGGGCGACCGCGGGCGGTTCCGCGCCGAGGCCGACACACCGGCCGCGCTGACGGCAGTGGCCGCCACCACCGTCATCGGGGCCCGGCTCTCGCAGCAGGGCCGGCAGACGGCGGCCGCCGTGCTGCTCGTGCTGGCGGCGGTGCTCTGGCCCGGGCTGCTGTACAACGTCCTGCGGCACTGGCGGCGGCGCATGCCGGGAGCGGCCTTCCTCGGCTGCGTGGCGACCCAGGGGCTCTCCCTCCTCGCCGCGTCCCTCGCCGACGCCGGCCACCGGGACGTGCTGGCACGCGCGGCGATGGCCGCCTTCTGCCTCGGCCTGCTGCTCTACCTGGCGGCCCTCTTCCGCTTCGACCTGCGCGAGGTGGTGGGCGGTGCGGGTGACCACTGGGTGGCGGGGGGTGCGCTCTCCATCTCCGCCCTGGCCGGATCCAAGCTCACGGCATCACCCGTGTGGACCGGTTCGGCCCACACCGCCCTGCGTACCGTCACGCTGGCCCTGCTCGCACTGTCCCTCGGCTGGTACGTCGTCCTCCTCGCCGCCGAACTGCGCCACCCGCGGCCGCGCTACGACATCCGGCGCTGGGCAACCGTCTTCCCGCTCGGCATGACGGCCACCGCCTGCCTCTCCGTGGCGGAACCGGCCGGCGTCGCCTGGCTGAGCACACTGGGTGAGGTACTGCTCTGGATCGCCGTCGGCGCCTGGCTGCTGACCTTCGCCGCGCTGGTCGCCTCGCACCTCACCGCCGGGCGCGGGGCGCGGGGCCGATGACACCCGCGCCCACGGCCCCGCGCCCCACGCCCCCTCGCACCGTGTGGCGACGGCGGCGCCTCCTCAGTAGGGTCACGGCATGGCGTACACATTCCAGGTGACCATCGACTCGACCGACCCGCACACCCTCGCCGACTGGTGGGCCGAGGCCCTCGGCTGGGAAGTGGAGCCGAGCGACGAGCAGTTCATCCGCGGCCTGATCGAGGCGGGCCACGCGAGCGAGGACGACACCAAGACCCACCGGGGCACCCTCGTCTGGAAGGCGGGCGCCGCGATCCGCCACCCGGAGGGCCTGGAGCGCGCACCCCGCGTCCTCTTCCAGTTCGTCCCCGAACCCAAGACGGTCAAGAACCGGGCCCACTTCGACGTCCGTACCGGCTCCGACGACCCCAAGGCGCTGGTCGAACGCCTCATCGCCAACGGCGCCAAGCACCTCCACGAGGGCCACCAGGGCCCCAGCGTATGGACGACCCTCGCCGATCCCGAGGGCAACGAGCTCTGTGTCTCGCACTAGACGATCGAGCCCGAGGGGTTCGGCCGTCACCCCACGTGTGTAATATCCCGATTCGGATCTCAGTCATTACATCGGAGGGGTGTCCGGATGTGGGAGCTCGCGCGCTCGTGGGTCGACGGATGGGCCGTCTCGCGGCGGGCCCCGAAGCCGGTGGACGTGCCGTGGGGGCTGAGCGTCCCGGTCGGGCTCCCGGCCCAGGCGGTCCGTCACGTCCTGCTCGACGCCGATGCCGAGACCGCCCGCGGGCTCATCGGCACGATCACCGAACCGGCCACCTGGATCAAGGCCTTCCTGGAACCCGACGTCATGGAGCCGTGGTTCTCGCCCGAATGGGAGCCGACCGATCCCGGCTTCCTGATGGCCGTCGACCTGCGTCCGTCCGTCGTGCGCGCGCCTGACGGTTACACGGCCACCGCCGAGACCGACGGCGACGTCGTCGGCGTGCGCATCCTGGCCGCCGGCGGCGAGCTCGCCGCGCGCGGTCAGATCGGTCTGACCGGTACCGCCTGCGTCTTCGACCAGATCATCACCGAGGAGGCGCACCGGCGCCGCGGCCTCGGGACGGTCGTGATGGTCGCACTCACCGACGCGGCCGTCGAGAACGGTGCGGCCACCGGCCTCCTGGGCGCGACCGTCCAAGGCCGGGCGCTCTACGAAACGCTCGACTGGAAGGTCCTCGCACCACTGACCGGCTTCATCCACAAGCCCGTCGCCCCCTGAGACGCACCGCGTCCGACGCCGCGCGCCGCTCCGCAGGCGACGACCGGACACCGCTCCCCGATCCGGCCCGATCCGGCCTGATCGGCACGACACCCCCTAGGCTGCCCTGCGTGAACGTCATCCTCTTCGGCGCGACCGGCATGCTCGGCCGGGGCGTCCTGCGGGAATGCCTGCGCAGCGATTCGGTCGAGAGCGTCGTCGCCGTCGGACGCACCCCGCTCGGCGTCAGCCACCCCAAGCTGCGCGAGTGCGTCCAGAGCGATCCGTCGGACCTGGCCGCCGCCGGGATCGACCCGGCCGCGTACGACGCCTGCTTCTACTGCCTCGGGGTCTCCTCCGTCGGCATGAACGAGGAGGCGTACCGGCGCGTCACCTACGACCTGACGCTCGCCGTGGCCCGGCCGCTGGCCGCCGCCAACCCCGGCATGACCTTCGTCTACGTCTCCGGCGAGGGCACGGACAGCACCGAGCGGGGCCGATCCATGTGGGCCCGGGTCAAGGGGAAGACCGAGAACGACCTGCTGGAACTCCCCTTCCGCGCCTACATGTTCCGCCCCGGCATCGTCCAGCCGGTGCGCGGCGTGCCCTCCAAGGCCCGCCTGTCCCGGGTGTTCTACGCCGTCCTCGGCCCCCTCGTCCCCCTCGTGCGGCGGATCGCCCCGGACCTCGTCATCACCTCCGAGGCCTTCGGCCGCGCCATGATCGCCGTCGCCTCGCCCGGCACCGAGATCCCCGGGCACGTCCTGCGGCCCGCCGACATCAACCGCCTGGGCACTGCGCCGACCAGGCATAATTGACTACCGGGCACACCCTCCCGCACGTGAGAATGAGCCATCTCAAACCGGGAGGACCCCATGAGCCAGGAGACCCTGACTCTGCATGACCTGCTGCCCGCACAGGCACTGGCGGACTCGATCGACGCCGGGTACGTGACCCGCAAGTCGCACCCCGAACTGCCGCTGTCCATCTACACCTACACGCGGACGGCCCAGTACGAACGCGTCTGGAACGACGTCACCACCCGCTGCCGCGGACTCGTCGCCGACGACACCACCGGCGCGATCGTCGCGCTGCCGCTGCCGAAGTTCTTCAACGTCGGCGAGCACGAGTCGGGTCAGCCGTACGCCCCCGCCCTCCCGGACGAGCCGTTCGAGGTCTACGACAAGGTCGACGGCAGCCTCGCCGTCGTCTTCCACTACGCGGACCGGTGGCGGGTCGCCTCCAAGGGGTCCTTCATCAGCGCCCAGGCGACCTGGGCGCAGCGCCTGCTCGACGGCCGGGACACCGCGGCCCTGCGCCCCGGCACCACCTACCTCGCCGAGATCCTGTACCCGCAGAACCGCATCGTCGTCGACTACGGCGACCGCCGGGACCTCGTCCTCCTCGCGGCCTTCGGCCAGGACGGCACCGAGGTCCCGCTCGCCGAGGCCGCGCCCCACTGGGAGGGGATCGGATCCGTCGTCACGGTCTGGCCCGCCATGCCCATCGACGAGCTGATCGCGCTCACCGAGTCCAACACCCTGCCCGGCGGCGCCCCGGCGACCGGCACCCAGGCCGAGGGCTTCGTGCTGCGCTTCGCCTCCGGGGTGCGCGCGAAGGCCAAGCTGGCCGAGTACGTACGGCTCCACCGCGTGCTCACCAAGGTCACCGAGCGGGACATCTGGCGCGCCCACGGCATCCAGCGGTTCGCCGGCCTGCCCGTCAAGCAGCTCGCCCAGGGGCTCGGCACCACGGTCGGCGAGATCGAGGCCACGGGCGGCAAGCCGCTCGACGCGCTGCTCGACCAGGTGCCCGACGAGTTCGACGCGTGGGTGAGTGAGGTGATCGAGCGGATCGAGAACGAGGCCGCGCGGCGCGAGCGCGCCATCGACGAGGCGTACGCGGGACTCGCCCACCTGGCCGCCGACCGGGGGGCCTTCGCCCGGGCCGTGAAGGCACTGCCCGACCGCGAGGTCCGGGCCGCGATGTTCCTGCGCCTGGACGGCCGGTCCACGGAGCTGGCCGTATGGCGCAACGTGCGGCCGGAGACGTCCGACCCCTACACGAACGACGAGGAGAACTGACCCGTGTCCGAAGAGACCCCGACCAGCACGGACGCGACTGCGACTGCGACTGCGACTGCGACTGCGTCCGCGGCCGTGGCCGCCGCCGAGGAGACCCCGCTGCCCGTCGTGCACGTCATGACGGGCCTGCCGGCCTCCGGCAAGACGACGGCCGCGCGCGCCCTGCAGGCCGAGGCCGGTGGCCGCATGCGCCGCGTCAACCTCGACGACCTGCGGCTCATGCTCGACCTCCCGGATCCCGAGCGGGGCCGCAGCTTCCGGCACGAGCAGACCGTGCTGGCCGTCCAGGACGCGGCGGTCCGCGCGGCGGTCGACGGCGGTTTCGACGTGGTCGTCGACAACACCCACCTCACCAAGAACATCCCCAAGCGGCTCAAGGCGGCGGTCGGCGGGCTGGCGACCTTCGTCGTGCACGACTTCACCGACGTCCCGCTGGAGGAGTGCCTGCGCCGGGACGCCGCACGCGAGCGCCAGGTCGGCGAGGAGATCATCCGCATATTGGCCGAGAAGCACGAGAAGGCACGGCGGGGAGGCTGGCGGCTGACGTCGGAGTGGATGAACGGCGGGGCGAGCGGAGTGGCCGCGCCGCCCGTCACGGAGTACGTCCCCGACCCGGCCCTGCCGGCGGCGGTGATGTGCGACATCGACGGCACGCTCGCGCTGACCGGCGACCGGGGCCCGTACGACTTCTCGCGCTGCGAGCTCGACCTGCTCAACGAGCCGGTACGGCACGCGCTCGACGCCTTCCGGCGCGCCGACGGCGACGTGATCGTGCTGCTGTCGGGGCGCGGCGAGGAGTACCGTCAGCAGACGGAGTCCTGGCTGCGGCGCCACGAGGTGCCGTACGACGAGCTGTGGATGCGCCCGGCGGGCGACACGCGCCGCGACGACGTGGTGAAGGCGGAGCTGTTCGACAGGCATGTGCGCCACCGGTACGCGGTACGGGTCTCGCTCGACGACCGGGACCGGGTGGTCGCGATCTGGCGCCGGATGGGCCTGCCCACCTGGCAGGTCAACTACGGCGACTTCTGAGGCCCGGCCGAGGTGAATGCGGTGGACGCCACCGGTCCCGTGCGGAAGGTGCTGATCGTGGACGGCGCGAATGTCGTCGGCTCGGTGCCGGACGGCTGGTGGCGGGACCGGCGGGGCGCGGCCGTCCGGCTGCGTGACCTGCTGGCCGCCCGGGGCGGGGACGAGGAGATCGTCCTCGTCGTCGAAGGCGCCGCCCGGGGCGTCGAGTCCGTTCCCGGCGTACGGGTGGACCCGGCGCCCGGAAGCGGTGACGACCGGATCGTGGAGCTGGCCGCCGCCTGTGCGGAGCGCGGCTGTGTCGTGGTCACGGCCGACCGCGAACTGCGGGAACGGGTCCGGGCGTACGGCGTGGAGTGCGTGGGGCCCCGTGCCGTACGCCCGGTGGACTGACCGCTGACCTGCCTGCCCGCCTACTCACCGCCGGCCGGCCGGGTCGGGGTCAGCGGCAGTACTTCACCTCGGAGAGGTTCTTGACGTAGCGGGCGGAGACCCAGCGCTCCTTGTCGTACGCGCGCTTGGGCGCCTCGGCGTCGTGCTCCCAGCTGCCGTTCTTGTCGGCCAGGCGGTACCAGAGGCGGTTGCCGTCGACCTTCTCACCGCTCTTCTTGCACTCGATCTCGACCTTGCTGTGCGGGTACACGTGGCCGAGGGACTGCGAGTGGGTGGTCGGCTTGCTGCGGACCGTCAGCGGGCCCTTGGACACGACCTTGCCGGTGACGTACTTCTCGGGATACACACCGGGCTCAGCGGACCCTCCGCCGACGACGATCTCCCGCGGCGGCTGGTTCTCCGGACCGTCGTCGGCGACGGCGGCGCCCGCTCCGACCAGACCGAGAACCAGGCTGCCGGCGGCGAGAGCGAGGGTGGTTCTGGTGGGCTTCAGCATGAGCCGGCTCCTCTACGAAGACATCCACCCGGCCGCTTCGCGCGGCACGGGGCGGCAACCAGGCGGTTGCCAGGGACGACTATGACGAGGGCGGGGGGTGTAGGCCCGGTGGCTCACCGTCCTTTAACCCGATATGACCAATTTGCCCTATCGGAGTGCGCGGCCGTGCCCGCCCCCGAGCGGGCACGGCCGCGCAGCGCGGCCCCGGGGGAGAGGGCGGTGCCGGCCGGTGGACCGGCGGAGGAAAATCTACGGGCCGGACGTCCCCGCCGCGCCCGTCCAGGGGATGAGGCCGGAGTACCGCGCTGGGGGCGACGCCGTACAACCTGAGTAGTACACAAGGAGGTTGACGTGCGAACACGCACCCGTCCGGCGGCCGTCCGGATCCGCGCCGGGCTTCCAGCCCGAGCGCCCGGCTCGCGCCCCGCATCGCGTGGCTCGGGGTGCGGGTTGCGGTGGCCCGCGCGAGAGTGGGTGCCATGGGTATCGATGACTACGGCGGCGGCGCCGGCGCGCACGAGAGCGGCGTCCTCGTCGTGACGACCAACGACGTCCCCGGCTACCGGGTCGAGCGCGTCATCGGCGAGGTCTTCGGCCTCACCGTCCGCTCCCGCCACCTGGGCAGCCAGATCGGCGCGGGCCTGAAGTCGATGATCGGCGGCGAACTGAAGGGCCTCACCAAGACCCTGGTGGAGACCCGGAACCAGGCCATGGACCGGCTCATCGAACAGGCGAAGGCGCGCGGCGGTAACGCCGTGCTGATGATGCGCTTCGACGTCACCGACGCCCAGGACGTCGGGACCGAGGTGTGCGCGTACGGAACGGCCGTGGTCCTCGTCCCCGCCTCGACCTGACCCCTCCCCCCGGCCGCCGAGGGCGTGCGCCGGGATGCGATGCTCCCGGGGTGACCGAACCACGTGAGGTTGTCATCGTCCGCCGGCCGGGGCATGCCCTTTCGGCCCCGGACGGGCTGGCCGAGCTGCTGGCCGCCTACCACCTGCGCACGCAGGAGGAGAAGGGCGAGGCCGTCGCCGGTGTGGACGGGCTGCCCGACCGCTACCGCGCGGAGATCACCGATCCGCAGGTGGCGTTCGCGCGCGACGAGGTGCTGCTGGCCTCGATCGGGGGCACCGCGGTGGGCTGCCTGGTGGTGGCCGCCCCGGTGGACGGGCGTTCCGAGGTGAAGAGGCTCTGGACGGCCCCGGAGTTCCGCGGGCTGGGCATCGCGCGCCGTCTCGTCGGCGCCGCGCTGGCACATGCCGAGGAGAGCGGCCTACGTGCGGTCCGGCTCTCGGTCTGGCAGTGGCGGGCGGGCGCGATCGCGCTGTACGAACGGCTCGGATTCACCGTCACCGGGTCGTGGGACGAGCGGGACCGGCTGGTCTGCATGGAACGTTCCGTGTGAGGGGAAAGCCGTCGCAAGTGAGCCGGCCCGGCCCGTCGTGCTCACGCCCGGCCCGCGGCCGTACGGGTGGCGGCCGGTGGCCACGACCGCCGCGATCGGACCGAGCGGGAAGGCGTCGGCCGCGGCGGTGACCGTCCGGCCGGGCGCGTGCTCGGGGGACAGCTACTGCGGCGTCCCGATGAACCAGCCGCTGCGCGTCGGCTGCGTGGTGTCGGTGGCCCGCGCGATACCGAAGTCGATCGCCCACGGGCCGTTCGAACCGAGCGGACCCGGAAGTCCTGCTCCTGGGCGAACGCGCGGCGGATGACCTTCAGGGCGACCGGCTGGTTCCCACGGGTCCGCGAGAGGCAGACGGAACCCATACCGCCTTCGCCGATCTTCCGGACCGAGCGGTCTCGGTACGGCGTCGTCGGCGTTGGACCTGGGCTCCGGCCTTGATGATCACCGGACTCGGATCCTGACGGGGGCGTCGCCTGCCGAGGCGCCGCGCCAGTACGGTGGTGCTCCGGAGACGAAGGGCGGCCCGATGAGTCAACGCAAGTCCGCGGCAGAGGTGTTCGATGATCTGGGAGAGCGCTACGAGGAGGTGTTCGGGCGGGTTCCCGGCCAACTGGCGGCCCTTGACTGGCTCACCGGCCGACTGCCCGCCGGGGCCCGGGTGTTGGACGTGGGAAGCGGCACGGGCCGGCCTACCGCCGAGACGCTGGTCCGGGCCGGCTGCGCCGTCACCGGCATCGACGTCTCGGCGGCCATGGTCGAACTGGCCCGCGCCAGAGTGCCGCAGGCCCGCTTCGAGCAGGCCGACGTACGGACCTACACGCCCGAGCCGGCCGGCTTCGACGCGGTGTGCTCCTTCTTCCCGCTGCTGGTGATGGACCAGCCGGAGGTGGCGGAGGCACTGGACCGCATGGCGTCCTGGCTCGCGCCGGGCGGGTACTTCGTGATGGCCACGGTGCCGGGGGACATCCGGGGCCTGGACATCGAGTGGATGGGCCACGAGGTCACCGTCAGCAGCCTCTCCACGGCGGACCACCTGGCCAGGCTCGCCGACCTGGGCCTGGAGGTGCTGCACCACCACACCGCACACTTCCAGCCCGCCGACGACCGGGCGGTCCCGGAGGAGCACCTCTTCTGCTACGCGCGCCGGAGCGCGGGTTCATGACGGAGCCGGCCCCCGCGTGGGACGCGCGCATCCGGCACGCGCCGGAAACCGACGACTTCGAGGCCCCGGACCGCAGACCGGAGTTCCGGGTCCGGGACGTCCGGCCGCAGGACCGGTCGCGCGAGCCCGTCCTGTGGACCTACGACGTCCACGCCGCGGTACGCGAGCTGGAGCGGCTGACCGCGGACCTCACGCCGGCAGCGTAGGCGTGGACCGCGGGGCGCGGTCCGGGCGCAGGCCCGCGGCCAGCCCCGCGATCACCACCAGCAGGCCCAGCCACACCGCCGGGCCCGGGATCCCGCTGCCCGTGAGGACCCCCGCACCGGCCGCGGCCAGGGGCGCGATCCCGGTCAGCAGGCCGGCGCGGCCGGCGCCCACGGCGGCCACCGTGCGGTACCAGAGCAGGAAGGCCACCGCCGTCACCATGACGGCGAGGTAGCCGGTGGCCGCCCACTGGGCCCGACCCAGCGACGACAGCGCGGCCGGGCTCTCGAAGACGGCCGCGAGCCCCGCCAGCATCAGCGCGCCCAGCCACACCGCGTGCACGGACACCCCCCACGCCCCGTGCCGGCGCAGCACCGGCACCGCGAGCAGGGTGAAGGCGGCCTCGCAGCCCAGTGCGAGGGCCGCCCAGGCCACCCCCGCGGCGTCCGTCCGGCCCGTCCCCTCGACCAGTACCGCCCCGGCCACCACCACCGGAGCCGCCAGCAGCACCCGACGGCTGGGCCGCCGCCCTTCCAGCAAGGGGCCGAGCAGACCCAGCAGGACCGGTACGGAGGCCACCGCGACGGCGATGACGGCCGGTTCGGCATGCGCGACCCCGCGGACCACGGCCACGTTGAACAGCACCAGTCCGGTCGCCGCGATCCCCGCCAGCCACAGCCACTCCCGTCCGCGCGGCCGGTGGACCGGCACCCGGGCGGCCCGGGCCAGACCGAACAGCAGCAGTGCGGCGGCCGCGTACCGGACGGCCTGGGTGGCGAACAGCGGGGCGTCGACGAGCGCCCGCGAGACCGTGACGCTGCTCCCGACCAGCGCCATCCCCGCGATCCCCGGAACCAGGTCACGGAACGCGGCGGAGCGGGCGGGCGCGGCGGAGCCGTTGGGCGGGGCGGACGTAGGGGCGGCGGTGGAAGCGGGCGGTGTCTGCATGGCATCCAGCGTGGCCGCACAATGGCCCCATGAGCAGGTCCAATGAAGGCGCCTATCAGGGGTCCAAAAGCCCGAGCGGCTCGGACTTCCTCCAGCTCGACGTCGGCCAGGCCCCACCGGGCGGCCGCACCGAATGGCTGGCGGGCCGGCTCCGCGCGGCCATCGCCGACGGAACCCTCCCGGTCGGCAGCCGGCTCCCGGCCAGCCGGGTGCTCGCCGCCGAACTGCGCGTCTCCCGGGGGCTCGTCACCGAGGCCTACCAGCGCCTCGCCGAGACCGGCCAGGTCAGCGGCCGCGGCCGGGGCGGCACCGTGGTCGTCGCCGCCCCGCCACCGGTGGCCGGCGCCTCCCGCCCACCGGACCGCGGCGGACCCGTCGACGCCCTGCGCGCCGTGCCGTGCCGGATCGACCTGTCACCCGGGGTCCCCGACCTGACCGCGTTCCCGCGTACGGCCTGGCTGCAGGCCGAGCGCCGGGTCCTCGCCCAGCTCACCCCGGCCGACTTCGGCTACGGGAACCCCCAGGGCGCGCCCGCACTGCGCGAGGCGGTCGTCGGCTGGCTGGCCCGGAACCGGGGGATCCGGGCCGACCCCGACGAAGTGGTCGTCGTCGCGGGCGTCGCCCAGGCGCTGGCGCTGCTGGCGCACGTCCTGCGGGAGGAAGGCGTACACCGGATCGCGGTGGAGGACCCGGGCTCGCTGGGGGCCCGGCAGCAACTGGAGTACGGGCGGCTGGAAACGGTCCCCGTACGGGTGGACGAGGCCGGGCTGGACGTGGCCGCGCTGCGCGCGAGCGGAGCCGGGGCCGTCCTGCTCACCCCGGCGCACCAGTTCCCGACCGGTGTCGTCCTCGACGGCGAGCGCCGCCGGGACCTGCTCGGCTGGGCGGCCGCCGGGGGACTGGTCATCGAGGACGACTACGACGCGGAGCACCGCTACGACCGGGCCCCCGTCCCCGCCCTGCGCGCCCTGCTGCCCGAGGCGGTCTGCTACGCCGGCAGTGTGTCCAAGCTCCTCGCGCCCGCCCTGCGCCTGGGCTGGCTGCTGGTCCCGCCGCGCCTGCGCGACGCCGTGACCGCCGCCAAGCGCTACGCCGACCTCGGCAATCCCGTTCTCGCCCAGCTGGTCCTCGCCCGGCTGATGGACTCGGGCGAACTGGAACGGCACCTGCGCTTCGTCCGGCGCCGTCACCGCCGCCGCCGCGACGCCATGCTCCGGGCCGTCGCCGAGCTGCTGCCCGGCGCCCGGGTGCACGGCGCGGCCGCCGGGCTGCACCTGATGGTCACCTTCGACGGCGCCGGCTTCGACGACACGGCTCTGGCCTCGGCGGCCCTGGCCCTGGGGGTCAAGACCCACCCGCTGTCCTGGCACCGGGTCCGGCCCGGCCCGCCGGGCCTGATCCTCGGCTATGCGGCGGGCTCGGCCGGAGAGATCGAAGAGGGCATCGCCACCCTGGCCACGGCCCTGGAGGGCGTCCTGGACGGGCCCCCGGAAACCGGTCGGAAAGTTTTTCCGGAACGGCGGCAACCTCCCGGGGGGTCGCGCGTCGTGCGGGGGTGAAGGGCGCAGTCCCGCGTCCTCGACCCGACCGTGGAGAACCACCGTGAAGAACCTGAAGCGTGTCCCCCTGGCCTTCCGCCGGACGGCCGTCACCGCTGCCGCCACCGGAGTGGCCGTCGCCCTCGCCGGACCCGCCTTCGCCGCGAGCGGCAGCTCGGCCACGCCCTCCCCGTCGGTCAGCGTGCCCGCCGGTGCCTCGCCCACGGCGGGCGGGCCCAAGCCGTCCCCGTCGGTGAGCACCCCGACGAGCGGGGGATCGGACTCGCCGAGCGCGTCCCCCAGCGTCGCGCCCGGCGTCCGTCCGTCGGCCCCGTCGGCCCCCTCGGACGCCCGTCCCAGCGCGTCGCCCTCCGAGCCCGGCGCCGCACCTGCCGCACCCTCCGCACCCGGCGCGGCGGAGCTCGCGCATACTGGCTCCTCGGCGACCACCGTCGCCATGGGGGCGGGGGCCACGGGCCTGGTCCTCGCCGGCGCGGGAGCCCTGTACGCCGTACGGCGCCGCGCGAACAGCTGAGGAATCCCGTGCTCCAACTCGCATCACCCGGCGGCCCCCTCACGCCCGGCTTCGGCCGGGCGTGGCGGGGCCTTTGGTCGTTGCTGCGCCGGGAACGTTCCGCCCCGCCGGTCTCCCCGCGGTCGTACGACTCCCCGTACGGGTCCCCGTACGACTCCCCTTACGGCTCCTCGTCCGTCCACGACCGCACGGGTCACGGCGACCAGCGGCCGCCCACCGTCACCGAGCTCTACCACGCGCACCGGCTGCGGATGGTCCGGCTCGCGGTGCTGCTCGTCGACGACTTGGCCACCGCCGAGGACGTGGTCCAGGACGCCTTCACCGCCCTCTACCGGCGGCACGGGGAGCAGATCGCCGAGGTCGACAACGCGCTCGGCTACCTGCGCACCGCGGTGGTCAACACCTCGCGCTCGGTGCTGCGCCGCCGGCGCACCGTCCGGGCCTGGACCCCGCCGGTGGCGGCCGACCTGCCGTCCGCCGAGGACCACGTGGTCCTGGACGAGGCGCACCGCGAGGTGCTCGCCGCGCTCGGCCGGCTCACGCCGCGTCGCCGCCAGGTGCTGGTGCTGCGGTACTGGGCCGATCTCAGCGAGGCGGAGATCGCGGCCACCCTCGGGATCAGCCGGGGTGCGGTGAAGTCCAATGCGAGCCGCGGACTGGACGCCCTGGAACGGATTCTGGAGGGACGGATATGACGCGAGACGGCGAACGCCTCGCCGAGCGCCCCGTCGAGCGCCGGCTGCGGCAGGCCCTCGACGCGCGCGCGGACAGCATCGACGTCCGACGGCTGCGGCCCGCGGAGCCGCCGGGGGCGCACCTGGGGCGGCTGCCGATGGCCGGGCTGCGGCGGTTCGCGCTGCCGCTGGCGGGCCTGGCGGCGGCAGCGGCCGCCGGGATCGGATACCTGCTGCTCGCCCCGGATCCGTCACCCGGCCCGGGGCTGCCGGCCACGCCGCCGCGGATCACGGCCCCCGGTCCGTCCGCGCAGGACCCGGCCTCACCCGACCCGCAGCCCTCCGGATCCGGTCGGCGGACCACCCCGTCCGTGTCCACGCCCCCCACCGGGTCGGTGGGCCCGACCCCGTCGGCTCCGAGCTCACCCAGGGCATCGGGATCGCAGCCCCCGTCGGCGAGCCCGTCCACCGCGCGGGGAGGCATCGCCACCTCCTCGCCGCCGCCGAGCCCCGCTCCGCGCTAGGCCGTGTCCGCAAAGTAGCGCCGGCCGCCCGGAGGGCGGGCCCCGCGGCGTCTGGTGCCGTGTATCGCAAGGCGGAGGGTCGCCCGTGTACTGGACGTACTTGGGCGTGCCCGACAACGCGGCGAGGTGCGGTGCCAGGCGTCGCGGGGCAGGCGGGACTTTGCGGACACGGCCTAGCGGGCCGCCCGGTCAGCTCCGGAGGTTCTCCACCGCCGTGACCAGCGGGGCGAGTTCAGGGATGCGCGAGGCCTCGTCCAGGGCCTCGCGCAGGGCGGTGTCGTTGGTGGGGCGGGCCGCGGCCAGCAGGGTCAGGCCCGCCTCGCTGACGTCGGTGTAGATGCCCCGCCGGTCGGTGTCGCAGAGGTAGCGGTTCAGCAGGCCGCGGTCCTCCAGCCTGCTCACCAGCCGGGTCGTCGCGCTCTGGCTGAGCACCACCGAGTCGGCGACCTGGTGCATCCGCAGGTGCCCGCCCGGGCCGCTGTGCTGGCGGCTGAGGACGTCGAGCAGCGAGTACTCGCGCACGCTGAGGCCGTGGCCGGCCTGCAGGGCCCGTTCGATGTGCGCCTCGATCCGTCCGTGCAGGAGGGAAAGGGCGCACCAGCCCTGGGATAGGGCGGTGAGCGCGCTGTCCGTGGCCGTCATGGGCTCCTCCGTCGAAGCGTCCCGGGCTGGGGTGTGTGACCACCAGGATAGTCCACATGTGCAATAGCCCGCGCTTGCAAATATCCCGCGTCTGCAATTAATGTGGACGCACGTAAGCGGCGACCGCATTCAACTGCCTGGGCGTCGTCGATCGCTCCCGATCGCGCCGCCCCCGCCGCACCCCGCACCACCCCCCTCCCTGAAGGACACCTCCCCCATGCCTCTCGCACTCCTCGCCCTCGCCGTCGGGGCCTTCGGGATCGGCACCACCGAATTCGTGATCATGGGCCTGCTCCCCGAGGTCGCCGGCACGTACGGGGTCTCGATCCCCACCGCAGGCTTCCTGGTCACCGGCTACGCCCTCGGCGTCGTCCTCGGCGCACCCCTCATGGCCGTGCTCGGCACCCGCGTTCCCCGCAAGCGCATGCTGATGCTGCTCATGGGCCTCTTCATCGCGGGCAACGTGCTCTCCGCGCTCGCCCCAGCCTTCGGCGTCATGCTCGCCGGCCGCGTCGTCGCCTCACTCGCCCACGGAGCGTTCTTCGGCATCGGCGCGGTCGTCGCCGCAGAACTCGTCGCCCCCGAGAAGAAGGCCGGCGCGATCGCCATGATGTTCACCGGGCTGACGGTCGCCAACGTCGTCGGCGTCCCCCTCGGCACGTTCGTCGGGCAGACCCTCGGCTGGCGCGTCACCTTCCTGATCGTCGCCGCGCTCGGCGTCGCCGGCCTGCTCGGCATCGCCCGGCTGGTACCCGAGCTGCCCCGGCCCGGGGGCGGGGTGCGGATCCGCCGCGAGCTCGCCGCCTTCCGCAACGTCCAGGTGCTGCTCGCGATGGCGATGACCGTCCTCGGCTTCGGCGGCGTCTTCGCCGCGATCACCTACATCACGCCGATGATGACCGACGTCGCCGGCTTCGCCGACACCTCCGTCACCTGGCTCCTCGTCCTGTTCGGCCTGGGCATGGTCGCCGGCAACCTCCTCGGCGGCCGGTACGCCGACCGCGCGCTGATGCCGATGCTGTACGTGGCCCTGGGCGCCCTGGCCGTCACCCTCGCCGTCTTCACCTTCACCGCCCACACCAAGGCCGGCGCGGCGCTCACCCTCGTCCTGATCGGCGCCCTCGGCTTCGCCACCGTGCCGCCGCTCCAGAAGCGCGTCCTGGACCAGGCCGCCGGGGCGCCCACCCTGGCCTCGGCCGTCAACATCGGCGCCTTCAACCTCGGCAACGCCCTCGCCGCCTGGCTCGGCGGGCTGGTGATCGCCGCCGGCCTCGGCTGGACCGCCCCCAACTGGGTCGGCGCGGCGCTGGCCGCCTCCGCCCTGGTGCTCGCCCTCGTCTCGGGCGCGCTGGAACGCCGTACGGCGCGGCGCGCGGCCCGCGGCGACCGGGGCTCGGTCGTGGCGGCCGACGCACCCGAGGCGGCCGTGGCCGTCCCCGCCCACCACTGATCCGCCCCTTCCCCGGTACGCACCCGCACGTACGCATCCCGCACGTACGCACTCCCGCCCGCAAGGAGAAGCACCGCATGTCCACCCCCACCCGCACCGCCGTCGCCCCCCTGACCACCGAGGACGCCGAGCTGCTCGTCGCCACCGCCAAGGCCGCCGCCGAAGCGGCCGGAGCCACGGTCAGCGTCACCGTCCTCGACGCCGGTGGGCACCTGCTCGCCTTCCGCCGCGACGACCGCGCCGTGCTGATCTCCGGCGAGACCAGCACCCGCAAGGCCTACACCGCGCTCCAGCTGAACGCGCCCACCGCCGAGCTCGTCGACACCGTCCTGCCGGGCAGCCCCTTCCACACCCTGCCCACGGCCCTCGACCGGCCCCTGCTGTTCATCGCGGGCGGACTGCCCGTCCACCGCGACGGCAGGCTCATCGGCGCCATCGGCGTCGGCGGCGGCGCTCCCGACCAGGACCACGGCTTCGCCGCGGCCGCGCGGGACGCCCTCGTCTGAGATCGCCGGGTCGCGCACCCGTGTCCCCCGTGCCACGTTGGTACGGGGGACACGGGCACATGATGAGCACACCGAGACGGCACACGAGGGTCCGCACCATCGCGACGGCAACGGTCGCCGCGCTGGTCACCCTTGCCCTCCCGGGCTGCACGGCCGCCTCGGACGCGGCGCGCGCCCGCGGCCCCGCGGACGCCGCCACCGCCCCCGCCCCTGCCCCCGCCACGAAGGCGGCGCCCCCGGCCGAGGCCGCCCCCACCCCCACACCGACCCCGACCTACCCCCTGTCCACCGCCCCGCGCACCATCCCGGCGGTACGGGAGCACGTGCCCGCTCGCGGGCCCGGCTGGAAGCCCACCCCCGACGCCCGCGTGGTCGTCGCCCCGGACGACACCGCCGAGCTCTCCGACGAGGCCAAGCTGCTCGCCGGTGAACTGCGCATCGGGTACGGGGAGTCGGCGGCGCCGCGGGCCGGGGACGTGGAGCTCTCCCTGGACGCGGGAGCCGCGGGCGGGCCCGAGTCGTACACCCTCGACGTCAAGGACGGCCGCGTCCGGATCAACGGCCCCGACCAGGCCGGGGTCTTCTACGGCACCCGCACCCTCAAGCAGGCGGTCAAGAGTGCGGGTTCGGCCCCCGAGGGCACCGTGCGAGACGCCCCCGCCAAGCCGCAGCGCGGCCTCAACCTCGACATAGCCCGCAAGTACTTCTCACCGGACTGGATCGAGGACCGGCTGCGTGAGATGGCCGACCTCAAGCTCAACCAGCTCGGCCTGCACTTC
This sequence comes from Streptomyces nojiriensis, assembly GCF_017639205.1. NCBI lineage: Bacteria > Bacillati > Actinomycetota > Actinomycetes > Kitasatosporales > Streptomycetaceae > Streptomyces > Streptomyces nojiriensis. The sequence goes on from NZ_CP071139.1 coordinate 8,475,817, forward strand.
TCCGACGACCAGGCCTTCCGCATCCAGTCCGACACGCACCCGGAGATCGTGTCCACCCCGCACCTGACCAAGGCCCAGGTGCGGGAGATCAACGCGCTCGCCGCCCGGCTGCACATCACGGTCGTTCCCGAGATCGACTCGCCCGGCCACCTCGGCGCGGTCCTGCGCGCCCACCCCGACCTCCAGCTGCGCGATACACAGGGACGGGCGGTCAAGGGGGCCGTGGACATATCGAACCCGGCGTCCGCCAAGCTCGTCGACGAGCTGCTGCGCGAGTACATCCCGCTCTTCCCCGGCGGAGCCTGGCACCTGGGCGCCGACGAGTACCAGGCGCTGGTCTACCGCGACCCGCAGGCCTCCTTCCCCCAGCTCGCCAGCGCCGCCCGGCAGCGGTACGGGCCCTCGGCGCGGGTCCAGGACCTGGCGACGGGCTGGCTGAACGACCGCGCCGCCGTGGTCCGGCCGTCGGGGAAGGCGCTCAAGGCGTGGAACGACGGGTTCTTCGCGGGCGGGGTGACGAGCGCCGCCAAGGACATCCAGGTCGAGTACTGGACCGGCAAGGAGAACGGCGCCCGGCCGCCGCTGGAGTACCTGCGCGAGGGCCGCAAGCTCGTCAACCTCAACGACGAGTTCCTCTACTACGTACTGGGGGAGCCCAACCAGTTCACGTACCCGACCGGGAAGCGGATCTACGAACAGTGGACCCCGCTCGTACTGCGCGGCACCACCCCCGTGCCGGCCTCGTACGGGCCGCAGATCCTGGGCGGGCGCCTGGCCGTCTGGAGCGACCTGTCCGGCGCCCAGACCCAGGCCCAGGTGGCCGCGGGGATCCAGGCGCCGCTGGCCGCGCTCTCCCAGAAGGTGTGGGACGCGCGCACGCCGCGGCTGCCCTGGTCCGACTTCAAGGCCCTCGCCGACCGGCTCTGACCGCTTCCCGGACCTCCGCGGGCCCTGCCTACAGGATCTGGCTGCGGCCGCCCGTACGGTCGACGCGCTGCCGGCGCCGCTGGAGCCACTGGCCGACCAGCGGCACCGCCAGGATCACCGCCGACGTCCAGACGGCGGCGAAAACCCAGATCAGGAGCGGGGAGACGGTGAGCGAGGCCGTCACGAACAGCACCGCCGCCACCACACCGAGCAGCCAGGCGGCCACGGTGCGCCGGCGCCGGTGCGACGTGGACCGCAGGATCCGGTCGAGGGAACGGTCACCCTTGAGTTCGGCCTCGATCGCGGAGAGGGCGCGCTGCTCGCGATCGGAGAGTCCGGCTCCGTCCATCACGACGTACCTCCGCCGGCTGCTGCCGTCGGGCGCGGGTCGCAGCCTCTGGCCGGGGAATACCCTGCCTGACGCCGCCCAACCCCCGGAGGACGCCGTGAGTACGGGCGCCGGTCACCAGATGGAGTCGACCCACTCCGGGTGGTCGATGAACGGGTTGCGGTTGTGCTGGAACCGGTCGAATATGACCTGGTTGCGGCGCTGCTCGAAGGCGTCCGGCGGGTCGATCCGGTTCCACTGCTTCAGCAGGCTGATCCGGCCGAAGAGGGGCGCGGAACCATTGTTGACCTTGTCGTTCAGCTCCAGGTCCGCGAAGCCGTCACCACCGTCGTAGCGGACGGCCATGTACAGCAGCATCCGCGCCACGTCGCCCTTGACCGCGTCGCGGGGCTCGAAGGAGTCGGCGTCGGTCAGGCTGCCCGGGGCCTCGCTCACCGGGCTGCCGCCCTTGTCGAAGTCCTTGTTGCCGCGGGTGCTGTTGACGGTGACGTCCTCCGGGCGCAGGTGGTGCAGGTCGGTGCCCGGGCCGGTGGCGGTGCCGAAGTCGCCGTGGCTCTTGGCCCAGACGTGCTCGCGGTTCCAGTCGTTGACCCCGCCGCCGTTCGTCGCCTTGGACTGGGAGCGGCCGGAGTAGACCAGGATGACGTTGTTCGGGTTCGCGGGATCCTCGTCGGTCACCTTCAAGGCGTTCCACACACCCTCGTAGGTCACCCTGGACTGGGTCTTGATGATGTCGTGCAGGGCGGTCTTCAGGGCGGGCCCGGTCTTGCCCTGGGCGCTCGCGTAGTAGTCCGCGTACGGGTCCGCCGCGGCGGCCGCGGGGTGCTCTGCGGCGGCTTGGCGCTGCTGGCCGGCGGACGCGGCCGCCGGCACGGCGAACAGGGCGGCGGCTGCGAGGCCGGCCGCCCAGGGGGTCAGGCGCGAGATTCTCATCGGGTGGGGGGTACCTCTCCGTACGCACCGTCCCCGCCCGGGGAATTGGCGGAGTGTCAGTGGCAGTGCGAGGGTCACATTGTCATGTGCCGAACAGGTGAAAACCACGTGTCGGGAGTGGGGGATCTTCGTGTGTGCCGGTCGCGCGCCGCGGGCAGGGTAGCGGTGGCCCCGGTGGGGCCGGAGCGACCGTGACCAGCCCTATCTGGAGCAGCCCATGGCAGTGAAGATCCTCATCGTGACCGGCGACGCGGCCGAGTCGCTGGAGGTCCTGTATCCGTACCAGCGCCTGCGCGAGGAGGGGTACGAGGTCCACATCGCGGCGCCGCAGGTGAAGAAGCTGCGGTTCGTGGTCCACGACTTCGAGGAGGGCTTCGACACCTATACCGAGAAGCCGGGCTACACCTGGCCCGCCGACCTGGCCTTCGCGGACGTCGTCACCGACGACTACGCGGCCCTGGTCGTCCCGGGCGGCAGGGCGCCGGAGTACCTGCGCAACGACCCCGAAGTGCGCCGGATCCTGGCCGCCTTCGCGGAGTCCGACAAGCCGATCGCGCAGATCTGCCACGGGCCGCTCATCACGGCCGCGGCCGGGGGCCTGGCCGGCCGCCGGGTCACCGCGTACCCGGCGCTGGAACTGGACATGAAGGCGGCCGGGGCCGAGTTCGAGGACTCCGAGACCGTCGTCGACGGCACCCTGGTCTCGGCCCGGGCCTGGCCGGACCACTCACGCTGGATGCGGGAGTTCCTGACCGTGCTGCGCGGCAAGGCCCCGGTGGCCTGAGCGGGAACACGGATCACACAGGCGGCCGTGACCCCCGTGCGAGGGGGTCACGGCCGCCTGGTCGTGTCGTCGGACGTCAGCTCACGGGGGTGATCGCCGGAGCCGGCTCGTACTTGTAGTTCGCGCCGAAGTTCTTCTTCACGGCCGTCTCCCAGGAGCCGTCCGCGACCATCTTCTTCAGTGCGTCGTTGATCTTGCCCTGGAGTTCCTTGTTGCCCTTCTTGACACCGATGCCGTAGTTCTCGTTGCTCAGGCTCTGGCCGAGCAGCTTGAACTTGCCCTCGTTGCCCTTCCGGGCGGCGTAGCCGGCCAGGATGGAGTTGTCGGTGGTCATGGCGTCGACGCGGCTCTCCTGGAGGGCGACGACGCAGTCCGAGTAGCCGCCCATCTCCAGCAGGCCCGCCTTGGGGGCGAGGTTCTTGCGGAGGTTCTCGGCCGAGGTGGAGCCGGAGACCGAGCACAGGCTCTTGGAATTGAGGTCCTCGGCCTTGGTGATCGAAGCGTCGCCGGCGCGCGTCAGCAGGTCCTGGTGCGCGACGAAGTACGGGCCGGCGAAGTCGACCTTCTCCTTGCGCTTGTCGTTGATCGAATAGCTCGCGACGACGAACTTGACCTCGTTGTACTGGAGCAGCAGCTCGCGGTCGTTGCTGTAGACCTGCTTGAATTCGATCTTGTCCGGCTTGTAGCCGAGCTCCTTGGCCACATAGGTGGCGACGTCGACGTCGAATCCGGTGAAGGTGCCGTCGGTCTCCCGCATGCCTATACCGGGCTGGTCGAATTTGATGCCGATGGCGAGGGTCCCGTCCCCCTGGCCCCCATCGTCGAAGACGCCGCACCCGGAGGCGGTCAGGGCGATCGCGATCACTGCGGCGACCGCACCGGCCTGGGGAACCTTCATGCTGCACTCTTTCCTGGGGAACGCGGGGCACGTCACCGGGATTGCCGATGGCGTGGGGAACCGCGCGAATGTGGGGGACGTCTGGACGCGTGTACGAGGAAGCTAGGAAGCGGAACGGCTTATCGTCACTAGATTTGAGCAAAACTTGAGGATAACGATCCGGACAGCCGCCGATCGTGCGGTTGGGGCAGGTCGGAGCGGGGGATAGGGGCGGGCGCGGAGCGGGTCCGGTGCACCCGGACGGAAATGCGTCGCTCATGACTTAAAGGTGGTAAATCGGTTTTGTCCACACCGGGTGGCGCCCGGGAATCCGGCATGCGCGCACGCCCGTCCGTCCGGGTGGCCCAATCGGCCGAAATGGCTGGAAACATAAGGTCGTTCAGGCCGGGCCGGGGGGCTCGTGGGATCATGGACGGGCAATGCCCGTGGACGAAGGGGGAGTTCGGTGACCGGTGTACGCAAGGGGCTGGCCAAGGTGGAGTTCGCGCTGCGGTGGGACCCCAGCCCGGCGGGCACGCCCGCGAACGACCTCGACGTAGTCGCCGCGGTCTACGGCGCCGCCGACCCGCACGGGACGCCCGTCCAGCTCGTGCACTTCGGCAGCCGGTCGCCCGACGGAACCATCACCTTGAACCGGGACAGCCACACCGGCCAGGGCTTCGGCTTCGACGAGGTGATGACCATCGAGCTGGACCGGATGGCACCGGAGGCGAGCCGGGTGGTGGTCGGCGTGGTCATCCAGAACACCGACGGCGGCGTCGCCGGCCGTATGAAGACCTTCGCCGACATCGGCGGCACCGGGTTCCGGATCCGCGAGGGCCACACCGACCTCGCCCAGGGTGACTTCGCGGCCGTGACCGCGGCCACGGCGGCCACCGTCGCCGAGTTCACCCGCGACGCCTCGGGCCCCTGGTCCTTCGACCTGCGGCTGCACGGCTTCGAGGCCGACCCGGAGGCGTTCGCCCGGACCATGGGCGCGCTCCGCTGACGCCGGCCGTCCGGGCCGGTGCGGAGCCGCGCGGACCCGGCGGCGGCCACCCCTGGGGTGAGTGGCCGCCGCCCGGTCCGGGTGGCGCGCTGCCGCCGTCCCCACGAGGCAGCGCGGGCAGGTCGCCGTCAGGTCATCAGGACGGCGGCCCGCCGGTTCAGGGGGCCTGGTCGGCCGGGGGCCCGGTGGGCCGGGACGGCGCGAGTCCCAGGGACGGGAGCATCACGGCGTCGACGAACCGGACCAGGTAGTCCGCGTCCGCGTACCGTCCCTCCAGCACCGGCCGGATCCGGAGCACGCCCATCAGCTGGGCGGGCAGGAACTCCACGGCCGGATGGTCCGCGGCGATCTCGCCGCGCGCCACGGCCCGTCCGACCATCTCGGCGAACGCGGCCAGCTCCGGCTCGACCAGCGCCTCGCGCAGGGCGGCCTGGAGTTCCTCGTCGCTGAGCACGGCGTGCCCGAGGGCCTGCGTCAGCCGGGTGTCCCTGCCGGAGGTCCCGGCCGCGATCCGGGCCGCCTCGCGCAGATCGCCGGCCAGTGACCCGGTGTCCACGGCGACGAGCGTGCCGCGCCGGCCCGCGCGCAGGGCGGCGGCGACGAGCCGGGGCTTGGTCTTCCACTGCCGGTAGAGCGTCGACTTGCCACAGCTGGCCCGGGCGGCGACGCCCTCCATGGTCAGGGCCTCGTAGCCGGACTCGCGCAGCTGCTCCAGGACGGCGTCGTAGAACTCCTGCTCACGCTCCGGGGTGATCTTGGAGCGGCGCGCGGGGGTCGGCGTCGACGTCATGGATGCGGCTCTCCTCAGGGGCGCCTCGGCGGCAGGTTCCACTACGGAAGTGTACGGGAACGCGACCGTATCGGTACACCCGCGTATCGATACGCCAATGTATCGATACACTGGCGTGTCGCTGTGCGCGTCAACAGGAAGAGAGACCGGGGGATGAGCTCCCACACCACACCTGCCGGGCCGGCAGCCGGACCGAGAGCCGCGCGCCGCCGCCTCATACGCGAGCTGCTGCTCGTCGCGGGCTTCTTCACCGTCTACAAGGCGGGCCGGCTGCTCTCGACCGACCGCACCGACGAGGCCTTCCGCAACGCGGCGCGCACCTGGGACGCCGAGCGCTTCCTGCACCTGCCCGGCGAGGGCGCGGTACAGCGGCTGCTGCTGCACGGGGACGCCCTCGTCACCACCGCGAACACGTACTACGCGGGTGTCCACTTCCCCGCGACCGCGCTCTTCCTGGTCTGGCTCTACCTCCGGCGCCCCGCCCACTACCTGTGGACGCGCCGGGTACTCGCCGGACTCACCGGAGCCGCCCTCGCCCTGCACCTGGCCTTCCCGCTCGCGCCCCCGCGACTGCTCGACGCCGCGGGGCTCATCGACACCGCACAGGTCTACGGGCCCACTGTCTACAAGGCCGCGCCGGTCGAGGACACCCTGGCGAACCAGTTCGCCGCCATGCCCTCACTGCACTTCGGCTGGGCGCTGATGCTCGCGCTCGGCATGATCGCCGCCACCTCCTCGCGGTGGCGCTTCCTGTGGCTGCTGCACCCGCTGCTCACCCTGCTCGTGATAGTCGGCACCGCCAACCACTACTGGCTCGACGCCGTCGTGGCCGCCGTCCTGCTGTGGGCGGCCCTGCTGCTCGTCCCGAAGCCGCGCACGGGCGACCCGGATCCGGACGGGGGTGCGGGCCCGGACCCGGACCGGAGGGCGGTCCCGGAGCCCGGACAGGACCTCCCCGTACGAGGCCTGCCGAGCCCGCGGGGAGCGGACGAGGCCGTAGGAGCCGGACGATGAACGACACCGCCCTCGCCGTCGGGCTCTGCCTGGCTTCCGCCGTGGCCTACGCGGCCGCCGCCGTCGCCCAGGAACGGCTCGCCCGGGCCGCCGTCGCGCGCACCGCCAAGGCCCTGCTGGGCTCCGGCGCCTGGTGGTGGTCGGCCGGGCTGAACGCCGCAGCCGCGCTGCTGCACGCGGCGGCCCTGCGCTACGGCCCCCTCACCCTGGTGCAGCCGCTCGGCGCGCTCACCCTGGTGGCCGCCGTCCCGCTCGGGGCGCGCAGGTCCGGCCGCCGGGTGGTGGCCACCGAATGGCGGGGCACCCTGGCCACCGTCGCCGGGCTCGGCCTGCTGCTCCTCCCGGCCTCCGGGCCGGCCCCCGACGACACCCTCACGCTGATCGAGGCGCTCGCCGTCTCCGGCGCGACCCTCGCCGTGATCATGATGCTGACCGCGGACAAGGACCCGCGCTCGGGCCTGCGCCACGCGACCGCCTCCGGACTGGCCTCGGCGGCGGCCTCCGCCCTGACCCAGACGGTGGCCGTGGCGGCCGGCCGCGGCGGAGCCCTGCTCAGCGTCCGGGTCGTCTCCGTGGCCCTGCTCGTCATGGTGTTCGCCGTCGGCGGGATGCTCCTGTCGCAGCGGGCCTACCGCGGCGGACTCGGCGCCCCGCTGGCCGTGGTGAACCTCGCCAACCCGCTGGCCGCGGCCGTCATCGGCATGGTCCTGCTCGGCGAACGGCTGCAGGGCGGAGTGCCGGGACTGCTGCTGGCCGGCGCCGGAGCCTTCCTCGCGGCGCGCGGGGTGGTCCTGCTCACCCGGACGCCCTCGACGGGTGCGGGTCCGGGCGGCGCCGGCCCCGTCACCGGCGCCGAGCTCCCCGTGCCGGCCGGCCGCGTGGCGGTCTGAGCGGTGGAGAACCGATCCGCCGCCGGACGCGTCCTCCCGGGAGAACAACCCGAACGACAGAAACGACAGAAGCGGAGTGACGGGACATGGGGATCGTCAGCTGGATCATCCTGGGACTGCTGGCAGGGGGCATCGCCAAGGTCCTGCTGCCCGGCCGGGACCCCGGCGGTCTGATCGGGACCACCCTCATCGGCGTCGCCGGAGCCTTCATCGGCGGCTGGCTGTCGGCGAAGGTGCTGGACAAGCCCATCCAGACCGAGTTCTTCGACCTCGCCACCTGGGGCTCGGCCATCGCGGGCTCACTGGTCCTGCTGATCGGCTACCGCATCCTGTTCGGCAACTCCCGGAACTGACCCGGCCGCACGCGGTCCGGGCACCGGCGCCGCCCGGTCGCCCGGCCGCCCGTCACGTTCCGGCCGATCCGGGCCGCCCGAGCCGCGTCCCTGAGACGCCGCTCCGGACGACCGGCGGATTACGCTGGCCGCACCACCGCGACGTACGCGCACGAGCAGCGAGGAAACCGGCAGCCCGATGAGTGTCACCCCCGTCCCCACCGCAGACCTGTACGACGAGTTCGGCGAGACCCTGGCCATCTGTGCCACCGGGTTCCGCCAGTTCGGCGGCCGCCGGCTGTTCGCCGGACCCGTACGGACCGTGCGCTGCCACGAGGACAACGCACTGCTGCGCACCCTCCTCCACACGCCGGGCGAGGGCGCGGTCCTCGTCGTGGACGGCGGTGGCTCGCCGCGGACCGCCCTCGTCGGCGACCTCATGGCGGGTGCGGCCGAGGCCAACGGCTGGGCCGGCCTGATCATCAACGGCTCGGTCCGCGACAGCGTCGCCCTCGGCGGGCTCGACCTCGGCATCAAGGCGCTCGGCACGGTCCCCCGCAAGAGCGGCAAGACCGGCGAGGGCGCCGTCGACGAGCCCGTCACCATCGGCGACGTCACCTTCCGCGCGGGGGACACCGTCCACGCGGACGACGACGGCGTGGTCGTCCTGCCCCGCTGACGTCCGGACCGGCCCGGTGGGACCGGCCCGGTGGGGCCGGGGCGGTCCAGAACCGGCCAGGGCCGCAGCACCGGCCCTGGCCCGGCCCCGCCGGGCCGGGTTTCACTGCGGGCCCATGAGACGACGACACAGGATCACCGGCCTGCTCGGCGCGCTCGCGCTGACCGCCGCCGCCCTGGCCGCCGCGGGACCCGCGAACGCCGCCGGGACCCCGGCCGCGGACCCGCCGCCCGCCGAGTTCGGCACCGACTGGCACGACCCCCTCACCGCGGCCCCGCCCGTCGCCCGCCCCGCGACCCGGTCCTGCCAGGTGACCCTCGCGGAGGCGCAGTTCCGCGACTTCACGCCCTACCAGGGCAGTTACACACCGCCCGCCGCCTGCGGCACGGCCGGCTGGGCCAAGGTGGTCCTGCGACTCGACGGCAAGGTCAAGGGCCGCCAGTACGACCGCCTCGGCCACCTCTCCCTCGGCGGGGTCGAGATCCTGCGCACCTCCACCCCGCAGCCCTCGCCCGACGGCATCACCTGGTCCGTCGAGAAGGACGTCACCCGCTACCGCGACACCCTCGCCCGCCCGCAGCCCGTCGAGATGCTCATCGGCAACGTCGTGAACGACACGTACACCGGTGTCATCGACGTCAAGGCGACCCTGACCTTCTACGCCGCCGACGGCCGCAACCCGGCCCCGGACACTCCCGACCGCGTCCTGCCCCTCACCTCCCCGTCGGTCACCACCCCGCGCAACACGGAGCGCCTCCTCGCCGAGGTGTACGCCACCGGCTCGGGCGGCGGCTGCGAGGAGTACTGGTACATGACCACCCCGGACGCGGCCCCGTACTCCTGCAAAGCCGCCGACGGCCCCTACCGCGAGGTCCGGGTCTCGGTCGACGGACAGCTCGCCGGCATCGCAGCGCCGTTCCCCACCGTCTGGACCGGCGGCTGGTCCAACCCCTTCCTCTGGTACGTCACCCCCGGCCCGCGCGCCTTCGACGTCCAGCCGATCCGCTACGACCTCACCCCCTACGCCGCCCTCCTCAACGACGGCCGACCGCACCGCGTCGAGGTCTCCGTCGCCGGGGTTCCGGCCGGGCAGAGCGGCTGGAGCACCCCCACCAACCTGCTCCTCTGGCAGGACGAGGCCCGGGAGGTCGTCACCGGCGCCCTGACCCGGTACGAGCGGAGCGAGCCGGCCGGCCACTCCCGGTGGACGCCCGCGGCCCCCGGCGGGCAGCACCGCCTGGACACCGAGGGCGGGCACCGGCTGACCGTCGCCGGACACCTGAACACCTCCCACGGCCGCGTGGCCACCACCGTCACACGCGCCGTACGGGGCACCTCCGTGCACCGCTGGACCGACGGCGAGAACCAGGACGCGCTCACCGCCACCTGGACCGACGAGGAGAGCGTGACGCGAGGGCCGGCCACCACGCGGACCGACCGCACCTACACGATGGACGGCGAGACCACCCTCGGAGCCGGCGACCGGCTGCGCACCGTCATCTCGCTCGGCGACCGCGCCGAGACCGTCACCCTGCACGGCGGCAAGGCCGTCGACCGCTCCCGGCTCGACGACCGGTACACCGGCGACGCCACCTACACCGCCAACGTCCCGCGCGACCAGCGGCACGCGGTCGCCACCACGTCCGCCCGCCACCGGTTGTACGGGTCCGCAGCACCCGGCGGCTGTTACGACCGGACGGTGGCCACCATCCAGGGCACACTCACGGTGGACCGCCGACGCTGCTGAGCCGGCCGCCCCCTACGATGAGCGCCCATGGATACGAGTGAGGCCGGCAGACAGCTGATCGACGGCCGTTTCGAGCTGGTCGCACCCCTAGGCAGCGGGGGCATGGGTACGGTGTGGCGCGCCCGCGACATCGCCCTGCACCGCGAGGTCGCGCTCAAGGAGGTGCGCCCGCCGGACCCGGCGACCGCCGCCGCCCAGCCCGGCCTCGCGGACCAGATGCGCGAACGCGCCGTCCGCGAGGCCCGCGCCCTCGCCCGTCTCGCCCACCCCCACGTGGTGACGATCCACCACATCGTCGAGCCCGCGCAGGGCACGGACGGGCACCCGTGGATCGTCATGGAGATGGTCCGCGGCGGCTCCCTGCACGACCGCCTGGAGTCCGGCCCCATGCCGCCCGCCGAGGTGGTGCGCCTCGGCCTCGACGTGCTGTCCGCGCTGCGCGCCGCGCACGCCGAGGGGATCCTCCACCGTGACGTGAAGCCCGCCAACGTGCTGCTGCGCCCCGACGGGTCGGCCGTGCTGACCGACTTCGGCATCGCCGCGCTGCACGACTCCACCGGACTCACCGCGACCGGTGTGCTGATCGGCTCCCCGGAGTACATCGCGCCCGAACGTGTCCGCGGGGAGGAGGGGCTGGCCGCCTCCGACCTGTGGTCGCTGGGCATGCTGCTCTACGTGGCCGCGGAGGGGGTCCACCCGCTGCGCCGGGCCACCAGTCTGGCCACGGTCGTCGCGGTGCTCGACGAGCCGATCCCGGCGCCCGTGCGCTCCGGCCCGCTGGCGCCCGTACTGGAACGCCTGCTCGTGCGGGACCCGGCCGCGCGGCCCGACGGCGCACAGCTGGAACAACTGCTCCGGGACGCGAGCGCCGCTCTCGGATCCGGCTACGGCGCGCCGGGCGCCGCGCCGGCCGTGTCCGGACCGGCGGTCCCGGCGCCCGCCGCGCCGGTCGTCCCGGGTCAGTACGGCCCGTACGGCGGCCCGTACGGGTCGCCCACCCCGCCGCCGTTCGGCCAGGGCGGCTCCCCCTACGCGGCCCCCACCACGCCCGTCGTGCTGACGCCCGCACCGCGCAGGCGCCCGGCCCTGATCGGCGCCGCGCTCACCGTGGTGCTGGCGGCCGCGGTCGTCGGGATCGTGCAGCTGATACCCGACGGGAACTCCGGGGACGACGCTGCCGACTCCCGCGCCACCCGGCCCGCCGTCGCCACCCAGGCCGGTACCCCGGCTTCCACACCCGGTGCGAAGGCGAGTACCTCCAAGACCGACACGGCCCGCGGCAGCATGCTCACCCCGCAGAACATCCGGATCGCCCTGGACGCGCTCAAGGAGAAGACCGGCACCACCACCTTCGTGGACCTCAAGGTCTACGAGGGGTACGTCCTCGCCTCGATCCCCACCGCCCCCGGCGCCGATACCGTCGACGCCTGGCAGTACCGCGACGGCACCGCCAAGCGCACGGGCCCGGACGGCACGGTCGAGGAGGGCGAGCCGCTCATCGACATGGCCACCGTCAACTGGGACGCGCTGCCCGGCCTGCTGGAGCAGTCCAAGAAGGACCTGGGCGTCGAGAAGCCGACCTCGACCTACGTGATCGTCGAGCCCTGGATGATGGACCAGGTCCCCTGCATGCGGCCGTACATCACCGACGAGTACGGTCGCGGCGGCTACGTACTGGCCGGGACCGACGGCAAGGTCAAGAAGGTCACCAAGCTCTGAGATCGTCTACCCGTACGCACGTACGGACCGACGCGTTCAGGAGTACGACCACGATGCCCAGTTGGCGCACCACCCTCACGGGGGCCGGCATATCCGGCCCCCGGCTGCGCGACGACTACACCCACGCCGCCCGCCGGGTGCTCCGCCGCGAGCCCGCCCCGTACCTGGCGCTGCGGCTGCTCGCCGCGCCGCCGCTGGTGCCCGCGCTCGCCGCGGGTCTCGCCTTCATGAACCTGGTCGACGACGTCGCCGAGACCGGTACCCCGCAGCAGCGGGCCGCCGGTCTCGCCGCGCTGTCCGGGCGGGTGGAGGCGGCCCTGGAGTCCGGGGACAGCCCCGACCCCCTGCTGCGGGCCTACGCGCACGCGGTGGACTCCCGCGGCCTGCCCCGGCACTGGGTCTCCCGGTTCCTGCGGGGCGCCGCCACCGCCGAGGCCGGCTTCGACGGCTTCGCCGCGGAGGAGGACTTCCAGGCGTACCTCGACGCCTACGCGTGGCCCGGGGTGCTGGTCTTCACCGGGCTGCAGTACCGGGGCGGCCCCGACCCGGAACAGGCCGCGGGCTGGCGGCGGTTCGTCGACGCCGCCCAGCGCGTGGACTTCCTCGCCGATCTCCGCGAAGACCTCGCGGACGGCCGGCTCTGCATCCCGCGGGCCCGGCTGGAGGAGCACTCCGTGACCCGGGCCGACCTGGAACAGGCCCGTGACACCCCGGCCGTGCGCGCCCTCCTGGCCGCCGAGTGCCGGCGGGCCCGTACGGCCCTGGACGCGGCCCACGGCATCGGCGGCCTCGCCGAACCCGGGCTGCGTCCCGTCGTCGCGACCATGACGGAGCTGATGGCGCACCAGCTGACCGCCGTGGAGCGGGCGGGAGCCGCCGCCCTGCGCCGGGACATCGGCTACGGCATGGCGGCGCCCCTGCGGATCCTCGTCCGCGCCGCCCGCCGTCGTCCGGCGTGAACCGGCGCGGGGAGTTCCCCGGCTTCTAGGCCGTCTCTTCCGGATCTTGCCGGGCCCGCGACGCCCGGCACCGCACCTGGCCGCGTTGTCGGGGCGCCCGAGTACGTCCAGTACACAGGCACCCCTCCGCCTTGCCATGCTTCCCCTCGGCCCTGGCGGGCCTGGGGAGGCCCCATGGCACCGGACGCCGCGGGCTCGGCCGACAAGATCCGAAAGAGACGGCCTAGTAGGCCCCGTTGACGTTGTCGATCGAGCCGTAGCGCGCGGCCGCGTAGTTGCAGGCGGCGGTGATGTTGGCGACCGGGTCGTAGGAGTTCGTCGAGGTGCCGGGCACGTGGTAGGCGCGGAAGGTCGGATCGATGACCTGGAGCAGCCCCTTGGAGGGGATGCCGTTCCGGGCGTTGATGTCCCAGTTGTTGATCGCCAGCGGATTGCCCGAGGACTCCCGCATCACATTGCGGTGAATTCCGTTGTAGGAGCCGGGAATACCGTGCTTGGCCATGACGGCGAGGGACTCGCGGATCCACCCGTCGAGATTGTTCGGGTAGGCGGTGACGGCGGCGGGCTTGGCGGCGGGCTTGGCGGCGGGCTGGGCAGCGGGCTTGAGCGCGGTCCGGGCGGCGGACCTGCTCGCACGGTCGGGCTCCGCCGCCTGGGTGCCGAGCTTCAGTTTGATGCCGGGCCGGATGATCGACGGGTTGTCACCGACGACGCTCCGGTTCGCCGCGTAGAGCTGCTGCCAGCCGCCGCTCACGGAATGCTTCGCCGCGATCTCCGAAAGGGTGTCGCCCGCGAGCACGGAATACGTCGTGGGGGCGGCGGCCGTCTCCACCGCCCCGGCGGTGGTCGCACTGATCAGCGGGAGAGTGAGGGCCGCCCCGCCGGTGCCGGCGAGCGCCAGCTTGCGGGTGATCCGGTAGTGCTTCGGCCGACGGTGCTTACCCTTTGCAGGCATGGCGGAATTCCTCACGTGGGGGGACGGGAGATCCCGGGCGGGGGCCGGATTCGGCAGCTGACCACCAGGAACGAGGTGACCGTAGGCGAGCCCGACGCGCGGGAACAAGACCCGAATTCCACCGATAGATCGACATCTCGTTATCGGTCGGGTAAATGACCTTGAAGGCGTATCGGCGCAATAGCCGATTCCCTTTCCGGGAAAAGGGAATCGGCTGTTTGCCGGAAATGATGTTGAGATGTCCGGTGTGGCTCACATCACGGTTTGCCGACCGGATGGCCAATACGGGCAAGTCCGCCCTCTAGGCGTCTCATTCGGGCTACTGGCCCTTAGGTGTCGAATCGCCCATTCAGGACTCTTTCCGGCAGGCTTCCGGCAGGCTTCCGGCCGGTGCGCGCCCCGGGGTCACGCCAGCCGCTCCAGGGCGGCCGTCACGGCCGTCACCGCCCCTCGCGAGGCCGGCAGCAGGGGCAGCCGGACGTCCGGGGTCGGGATCCGCCCCTGGGCGTGCAGGACGCCCTTGAGCACCGCCGGATTGGGCTCGGCGAACGCCGCCGCCGACATCCGGGCCAGCGCGTGCCCCAGCGGCCGCGCCCGGGCCACGTCGCCCTCCCTCCAGGCCTCGGCGAGCTCCACGAAGCGCTCCGTCGCCAGATGCGCCGAGGCCAGGATCCCGCCCACCGCACCCAGCGCCAGCAGCGGGGACAGGTGCGCGTCGTCACCGGCCAGCACCTCGAACCCGGCCGGCAGGTCACCGAGCAGCGCCACCGCGTCCTCGCCGATGCCGCCGCCCGCGTACTTCACCCCGGCGACCCCCGGCAGTGCCCCGAGCGCCCGCAGCGCGGCCGCGTCCAGGGGCTGCCCGGTCCGGTACGGGATGTGGTAGACGATCAGCGGTACCGGGCTCACCTCGGACAGCCGCGCGAAGTGCGCCAGCACGCCCGCGGCCGAGGGGCGGACGAACGGCGGCACGGTCACCAGCGCCGCCCGCACCTGCGGCCACCGGGTCAGCCGGGCCAGCGAGGCCTCGGCGGCGCGGGTGCCGCCGGCCCCCGCACCGACGGTCAGGGGCGCGCCCCGCTCCCCGCAGACCCGGGCGCACACCCCGGTGGCGAGGTCGCGCTCCGCCTCGTCGAGACCGGCCGCCTCCGCGGTGGTGCCCAGGGCGACGATGCCGGAGGCGCCCGCGTCGAGCGCCTCGTGGGCGAGTGCCTCCAGCGCCTCGGCGGCGACCTCCCCGGTGCGGGTGAAAGGAGTGATCAGCGGTACGTGGATCCCGTGCAACGGGAGGTTCCCTGCGATGTCCTGTGCCATGCCCAAGAGCCTCGCCCGCCCGAAGGATCAAATCCAGTTCGCTTTCCTTACCCAACCCGTAAGCTGAGCCGATGCTCGATGTACGACGCCTGCGCCTGCTGCGCGAACTCGCCCGCCGCGGCACCATCGCCGCCGTCGCCGAGGCCCTCAGCTTCAGCCCTTCGGCGGTCTCCCAGCAGCTCGGCGTCCTCGAACGGGAGGCCGGCCTGCCCCTGCTGGAGCGCACCGGCCGCGGGGTCCGCCTCACCCCGGCCGGCCGGCACCTGGTCGGACACGCCGAGGCGGTCCTCGAACGGCTGGAACAGGCCGACGCCGACCTCGCCGAAGCGCGCGGGGGCCTCGCCGGAGCCCTGCGGATCGGCGCCTTCCCCACCGCCACCCGGGCCATCGTCCCGGCCGCGCTGACCGCCCTCGCCCGGCGCCACCCGGGGCTGGAGCCCATGGTCTCGGAGACGGACCCGGCGGCGGTGGCCCACGCCCTGCGGGCCGGGGACCTGGACGTGGCCCTGGTGCACGAGTACGACTTCGTACCCGCCGAGCCCGAGCCGGGACTGGCCACCGAACCGCTCTACGTCGAGGCGATGTATCTGGCCGCGCCCGCCGCCGGGACCCCCGGCGAGGCCCCCGCCGAGACCCCTGCCGGAGCCCCCGCCCCGCCCGGGGGACCCGCCGGGTCCGGGGGAGCCGACCAGGGTGCGGTCCTGCGCGGGCACGCCCGGGCGCCCTGGATCACCGCCACCCCCGGCACCCTCTGCCACGCCATGACCGTCCGGGCCTGCCAGGCCGCCGGTTTCACCCCGCGGGTCCGCCACCAGGTCGACGAGTTCGCCACCGTGCTCGCCCTCGTCGCGGCGGGCCAGGGGGTGGCCGTCGTACCGCAGCTCGGGGTCACGGGCCCGGCCGATCCGGCCGTACGCCTCACCCGCCTGCTCATGGAGCGCCGCACCAAACTCGCCTTCCGCAGCGGAGCCGGCGCGCACCCGGCCGTGGCGGCCTTCGGCACGGCACTTCGGGCCGCCGTACCACCGGACCTGGCCGGGTCGCGCGCCGGAACGTGACACAACTCCCGTACCGCGTGCCGTCCGTGTACGTTCGTTGATCCAGACGGATACGATCAGAGCGGGGTACGACGTGACACATCGCGTACGAGGGGTCATCGCCCGGAGCAAGGGCGCACCGGTGGAGACGACGACGATCCTCGTGCCCGACCCGGGACCCGGCGAGGCCCTCGTCCGGGTGCAGGCCTGCGGGGTCTGCCACACCGACCTGCACTACCGTGAGGGCGGAATCAACGACGAATACCCCTTCCTGCTCGGCCACGAGGCCGCCGGGGTCGTCGAATCGGTCGGCCCGGACGTCACCTCCGTGGCCCCCGGCGACTTCGTGATCCTGAACTGGCGTGCGGTGTGCGGCACCTGTCGCGCCTGCAGGCGCGGACGCCCGTGGTACTGCTTCGCCACGCACAACGCCACCCAGCCCATGACCCTCGAGGACGGCACCCCGCTCTCCCCGGCCCTCGGCATCGGCGCCTTCGCCGAGAAGACCCTGGTCGCGGCCGGACAGTGCACCAAGGTGGACCCGGCCGCAGCCCCGGCCGCCGCCGGACTACTCGGCTGCGGGGTGATGGCCGGCCTGGGCGCCGCCCTGAACACCGGCAACGTCGGCCGGGGCGACTCCGTCGCCGTCATCGGCTGCGGGGGAGTGGGCAACGCGGCCGTGGCCGGAGCCCGCCTCGCGGGCGCCTCGCGGATCATCGCGGTGGACCTGGACGACCGGAAGCTGGAGTGGGCCCGGGGCCTCGGCGCCACCCACACCGTCAACGGGCGCACGGAAGACGTGGTCAAGGCCGTCCAGGCCCTGACCGGTGGCAACGGCGCGGACGTCGTCATCGACGCCGTGGGCCGCCCCGAGACGTACCAGCAGGCCTTCTACGCGCGCGACCTGGCCGGGACGGTGGTCCTGGTGGGCGTGCCGACCCCGGAGATGAAGCTCGAACTCCCGCTCCTGGACGTCTTCGGCCGCGGCGGCGCCCTGAAGTCCTCCTGGTACGGGGACTGCCTGCCCGAGCGCGACTTCCCGCTGCTCATCGACCTCTACCTGCAAGGCCGGCTCGACCTGGACGCCTTCGTCTCCGAAACCATCCCGCTCGACGGCGTCGAGGACGCCTTCGCACGGATGGAACGCGGCGAGGTCCTCCGCTCGGTCGTCGAGTTCTGACACCCCGGCCGGGCCGTCCGGCCCGGTCCGGTTCGGTCCGGTCCTGCCTAGACTCGGACCGCCACACCCCCCGCGCCCCCGCCGCCACCCGGCCGGGGCGCGGTCCTTCATCTCCTCGTACCCCTGGGGGCCCGTCCGTGACCACCGCGCACACCTACCGCCAGCCCGGCACGGTCCTCACCGACCACCGGTTCTCCGTCCCCCTGGACCACGCGCGCCCGGACGGGGAGCGGATCGAGCTGTACGCCCGCGAGGTCGTGGCCGCCGGCAGGGACCCCGAGGCGCTGCCGTGGCTGCTCTACCTGGAGGGCGGCCCGGGCTTCGGCGCCCGCCGCTTCATCGGCCGCCAGGCCTGGCTGGAGCGCGCGCTGACCGAATTCCGGGTGCTGCTCCTCGACCAGCGCGGAACCGGCCGCTCCACCCCGGTGAACCGGCAGACCCTGCCCCTGCGCGGCACCCCCGCCCAGCAGGCGGAGTACCTCGCCCACTTCCGCGCCGACTCCATCGTGCGCGACGCCGAGGCCATCCGCCCCGGCCTGACCGGCGGCGCGCCCTGGACCGTGCTCGGCCAGAGCTTCGGCGGCTTCTGCACGACCCACTACCTCTCCACCGCGCCCGAAGGCCTCACCGCCGCCCTGATCACCGGCGGCCTCCCGTCCCTGACCGCCACCGCCGACGAGGTCTACGAGGCCGCGTACCCCCGCATCGAGCGCAAGAACCTGGCCCACTACGCCCGGTACCCGATGGACGTCGAGCGCGCCCGCCGGATCGCCGCCCACCTCGCGGAGCAACCGGCCGAACTCCCCGGCGGCCACCGCCTCACCGTCGAGGGCTTCCAGTCCCTCGGCATCCTCCTCGGCGGGGGCGACGGCAGCCACCGGCTCCACTACCTGTTGGAGGACGCCTTCGTACCGACCCCCGCGGGACCCGCCCTCTCCGACGCCTTCCTGGAGAACGTCCGCGCCGAGCTCTCCTTCGCCGGGCACCCCCTCTACGCGCTGGTCCACGAGGCGATCTACGCCCAGGACCCCGCCACCCCCACCGCCTGGGCCGCCGAACGGGTGCGCGCCGGCCACCCCGGCTTCGACGCCGGCAAGACCCTCGCGGGCGACGAGCCGCTGCTCTTCACCGGCGAGACCATCCACCCCTGGCACTTCACCACCGACCCGGCCCTCGCCCCGCTGCGCGAGACCGCCGAACTGCTGGCCGCCCGCACCGGCTGGCAGCCGCTCTACGACCCGGCGCGCCTGGCCGCCAACGAGGTGCCGGTGGCCGCCGCCGTCTACCACGACGACATGTACGTGGACACCGCGCACTCGCTCGAGACGGCCCGGTCCGTCCGGGGTCTGCGGACCTGGGTGACGGACGAGTTCGAGCACGACGGCGTGCGCGCCGGCGGCCCCCGCGTCCTGGACCGCCTGCTGTCCCTGGTCCGCGACGAGGCCTGAGGCGGCCGAGGCCTGAGGCGGCCGAGGCCTGAGCCGGCCGAGGCCCGGGTCAGCCGAGGCCCGGCTCAGCCGGGCTCCACGAACGCGCGGGTCAGGTGCGCGGTGGCCAGCACGGCGCCGCGCTCCCTCGCGCGGGTCAGCAGGGCCCGGCGTGAGGCGCGGGCGGTGTGCCGGTCGCGTTCGTGGGAGTACGGCACCGCCGGGTCGGCCAGCTGCACCGCGTGCACCAGCGCGTCCCCGGTGACCACCACGTCGCGGGCTCCGTCCCCCTGGTCCACCAGCACCGACTGGTGCCCCGGGGTGTGCCCGGGCGTCGGCAGCAGGGTGATGCCGGGCGCCAACCGGTGGGCCCCGTCGACCTCGTGCAGCTGCCCGCTCGCCCGCAACGGCGCCACCGTCCAGTCCCACACCGGGTCCGCCCGGTCCAGCCCGGCCACCTCCGCGCGCTGCACCACGTACCGCGCCGCCGGGAAGAACGGCTCCCCGCCGGCCCCCGACGACCAGCCCGCGTGGTCCTCGTGAAGGTGGGTCAGGACCACCGCCTCCACGTCGGCCGGAGCGATACCGGCCGCCGCGAGGGCGTCCGGCAGCCGCCCAGGCACCGGCGCCCAGGCGGCGGCCGGGGACCGGGCCGGCCCGATCCCGGCGTCCACCAGCACCCAGCGGCCGCCGGGCCGGGCGACCGCGAAGCACCGGAAGTCCAGCCTCCATGCCCCGTCGGGCCCGGACGCGCCCGGATCCAGCCGCCCGGCCCGCTCCCACGCGGCCTCGCTCGCCCCCGGGAAGGCCGTACGGGCCGGCTCGAAGAAGATCCCCGTGGCGTCGAGCAGCGCCACCACCTGCCCGTGTCGGTCCATTCGCCTATTGTGCGAGGCATGACCGAACAACCTGACCAGCAGCCCGCATTGCAGCCCATGCCCACCGACTGGACGCGCGCCCTCGCGGTGGTCGCGCACCCCGACGACCTGGAGTACGGCTGTGCCGCGGCCATCGCGCACTGGACGGACGGGGGCCGGGAGTTCGTCTACCTCCTCGCCACGCGCGGCGAGGCGGGCATCGACAGCATCGACCCCGCCGACTGCGGTCCCCTGCGCGAGGCGGAGCAGCGGGCGAGCGCCGCGGTCGTCGGCGTGTCCGAGGTGGAGTTCCTGGACTACCGCGACGGCGTCGTCGAGTACGGCCTCGGCCTGCGCCGGGACATCGCCGCCGCCATCAGGCGGCACCGGCCCGAGCTGATCGTCACCCTCAACCACCGCGACACGTGGGGCGGCGCGCAGGGCGGCGGCTACTGGAACACCCCCGACCACAAGGCCGTCGGCCGGGCCGTGCTGGACGCGGCCGGCGACGCCGGGAACCGCTGGATCTTCCCCGAGCTGATCGAGCAGGGCCTGGAGCCGTGGAACGGCGTGCGCTGGGTCGCGGTGGCCGGATCCGCCACCCCGACGCACGCGGTCGACGCGGGCCCCGGGCTGGAGCGCTCGATCAAGTCCCTCCTGGAGCACAAGGCGTACATCGAGGTGCTCACGGACCAGGACCCCGAGGAGTACGTCCGCACCTTCCTCACCGGGAACGCCGAGCAGGCCGCGGCCCGGTTCGGCGGCCGGCCGGCCGTGGTGTTCGAAGTCTTCCCCCGCTGACCGGCCGCCCCTAGTCTGACGATCCGTCAATTAGGCGGATCGTCAGACATCGGGGCCGGGGGTGCGGGACACGGTGATCGACACCATCTCCACGGAGATCGCGGAGGGCGAGGAGCGGATCAGGCTGGAGGTCGCGGACGGCGTCGCGGTCCTCACCCTGTGCCGCCCGGACCGGCTCAACGGCTGGAGCTGGGAGTCCACCCGCCAGCTCGGCCTGCTCGCGGACCGGATCCGCTTCGATGCGTCCGTACGGGCGGTGCTTCTGCGGGCCGAGGGCCGGGCCTTCTGCGCGGGCATCGACGTGACCGCCCCGGGCGGCGCCATCACGGGCGACTCGCCTGCCGAGCGCACCCGCAACTACTACGAGGGCATCCGCTGGGTGCACGAGCGGTTCGCCGTCCTCGCCCGCCTCCCGCAGCCGGTGGTGGCCGCCGTCCAGGGCTACTGCCTCGGCTTCGGCTTCGAGCTGGCGCTGATGGCCGACATTCGGGTGGCCGCCGAGGACGCCGTCTTCGCGCTCCCGGAAGCCGGGCTGGGGGTGGCGGTGGACGCGGGCGGCGACCTGCGCATCGCCCGCGAGGCGGGCGCGGGCTGGGCCAAGTACCTGGCCCTGACGGGCCGGCGGATCGACGTGGCGACGGCGCAGCGACTCCATCTCCTCCAGCTGGTGGTCCCCGGCGAGGAGCTGGAGGCCGCCACCCGCGCCGTGGTGCGGGAGATCGCCGATAACGCGCCGCTCGCCGTCCAGGGCATCAAGCGCGCGATCGACGGTTACGCCGACGCCGCCCTCCCCGCGGCCCTCGACCGGGTGGCGATGACCGCGGCCCTCACCCTCACCTCGGACGACTGCCGGGAGGGTTACACCGCCAAGGCGGCCCGCAGGCCCCCGCGCTTCAGCGGAGGCTGAGCACCGGCCGGGTCGAGAACTCCTCGTACATGCCCTCGCCGTCCGGGCCGTACGTGAACTCGGCCGCGGACGGGTTGCGGTTGGCGGTGGCCAGCGGCAGCCAGCCGAGCAGATCGCCGTACCCGCCGCAGACGGCCTCCCCGCCGTCGCCGCCGTGCACCCGGGTCGGGTCCGCGCTGAGCTCCGTGCCGTAGCTGTCGTAGGCGATGTGCAGCCCGAAGGCGTTCGGTTCGTGCCGCCGGCCTGAGCCGCCCCCGTACGGCGGCTCGTCCAGGGGGCACTCGTTCCCCCACCGGAACAGGGTGCCGGCCCCGGCCCCGCAGGCGTGCTCCCACTCGTCGGCGCCGGGCATGCGCAGCCCGTGCGCCGCGAGCGCGGCCGGCATGTCGGCCGCCGCCTCGGTCAGGGCCTCGTCCTCCACGGCCATGAGCACGGTGGCCAGCGTCGCGGTGCGCGGCGGGCTGAGCACGTCGGCGAGATAGGACTTCAGGTCCTCGTGCCCGTACCCGTACCCCTCGTCCACGCTCGCCGCGTAGTCGGCGGTCTGAGCGGGCGTCGGCTCCCAGGCGTCCGGGTCGAAGCCCAGCCGCACCGTCCCGCCGGGCACGAGGGCGAACTCCCGCCCCTCGCGCTCGATGCGCACGCGGTGCAGCGGACGGCCCAGGTGTTCGACGGCGTCGAGCAGCACCACCCGGCCGCCCACCTGCGCGGCGGCCTCGTGGGCGAGGCGTCCGGCGGCGCCCGGGTCGAGCGAGCGCCAGCGGTCAAGGGTCAGATCGGCGAGAGACATGCTCCGATCCTCGCACCGCCCACCGACAACCGGCGCTCAGGGGGAGGGGGTGAAGGGGCCGCGGCCCAGCTGCGTGCGGACCGGGACCACCTCGGGGCTGACCACCGACCGGCGCTGCCAGTTCGCGCCGTCCACCACCAGCGTGTGCCCGGTGATGAACCGGGCGTACGGGGAGGCCAGGAAGGTGGCGGCCCAGCCCAGTTCACGCGGCGCGCCGACCCGCAGGGCGGGCTGCCGTGAGTCCCTCGCGCCGGGCGCGGCGCGCTCCAGGCCGCCCCGGATGTCCTCCGTCATGTCGGCGTGCGGGAACAGCCCGGGGACGAGCCCGTTGATCTGGATGCCGTACGGGCCCCACTCGACGGCGAGCGTCTCCACCAGGCTCTTCACCCCGGCCTTGGCCGCGGCGCTGTGGGCGAAGCCCGGCCCGCCCGTCCAGGCGTACGAGGCACCGAGGTTCACGATCGAGCCGCCGGTGCCCGCGGCGAGGTGGCGGCGGCCGAACTCGCGGGTCATCAGCCAGGTGCCCGTCAGCGTGATGTCCACGACCGCCCGCCAGGCGTTCGGCGAGAGGTCCTCAGCGGGGGAGGGGAAGTTCGCGGCCGCGTTGTTGACCAGCACGTCCGGCAGGCCGAAGGCCGCCTGCGCCGCGTCGAAGACCTCGGCGACCCGCTCCGGATCCCTGATGTCGCAGACGGCGGCCGTCACCCGGCCCGCGCCGGGGACGGCCGCCAACTCCTCGCGCGCCGCCTTGAGCTGCTCGGCGCGCCGACTCGCGATCACCAGATCGGCGCCGAGCCGGGCGAACTCGGCGGCGATGGCCTTGCCCAGCCCGGTGCCGCCGCCGGTCACGAGGACCACCTGGCCTTCGAAGGTCCCGGAGGGCAGGGCGGCGGCGCCGAGCGCCGGTGGCGCGGGCAGCCCGCGCCGGATCTCGTCCGTCATGGGGCATCGATAGCGCGCGGGCGCCGAGATCGCCATCCCCCGGACAGGACCGGCTCGGGACCGGGGGCCGGGGGTCCGGGACCCCCGGGCGGTCAGCCCTTCGGGGCGTACGCCTGCTTGCTCGCGCAGGTCCAGACAACGGCCTTGCCGTCCCGCGTCTCCCGGTCGGTGATCATGCCGGCGACACGGTCGTCGTCGGTGGCCGCGAAGGCCCGGCTCAGCGGCACGCCCGGGGTCCCGGCGGGGAAGGGCAGCACCAGCGGCTCCCCCTTGCCGGGCCAGTAGACGGCCTGGAAGGAACTGGGCCAGCTCTCCTCGAAGTTGGTGGCCGTGCCGACGGCCACGTTCGTGGTCGGGCTGCTGCCGTTGAACTCCAGGTCGTGGTAGCCCTTGGCCCGGCCCGGGTCGGCGGGCAGGGCGTCGTACGGCTTCTTCCAGACGGCCGGGGTCAGCTTCGGGTCGTTGCGGTAGTAGTAGTCCTCCAGGCCCACCACCCGGCCGCGGTCGTCGATGTCCCGGCCGGCCGTCACGAACGAGGAGTGGTAGCCGTTCCACACCTGGAGGCTGTAGGGCGGGTAGCCGCCCCCGGCCGGCCAGACCACCGGGAAGGTCTTGGTGACCATGATGTCGTTCTCGGCGTCGAAGTAGGAGCCGGAGACCGTGCCGACGATGTCACCGCGCTTGTTGATGCCGTTCAGCGAAGTGACCGTGCTGCCGGCGATCGCGTCGGCCGGGACCGGCAGTTCGCGCACGACCTTCCCGTTCACCCACTCCTTGGCGACGCCCCCGTCGGCGTAGACGACCCGCCCCGACTCGTTGACGTCGACATCGGCGAAGCGGCCCTCCTTGCCCGGCGCGGTGAGCGGCTCGGAGGTCGTGGCGCCCCGCTGGTGGGTGAAGGCGACCATGGCCTGATCCGAGGTGCGGGTGGCCGTGCCCACCATCAGGCCCTTGGCGCTGACCGCCTTGACGCTGCCCCGGTCGAAGCCGGCGGGCAGCGGGACGGCGTGGACCGTGTGCTCGGTGCCGGTCCAGTAGACGGGCAGACCGGCACTGTCGCCGACCACGATGCCGCCGGTACCGAAGCCCACCGCCGTGGAACCGGTCGCCCCCGGCAGCGCGGGGAGGATCTCGATCCCCGGGGTGCAGGAGGCCGCCGTGCCCGCCGCGGCGGCCGGACCGGCCGCGGTGATCAGGCCCGCCAGAACGATGGCGGCTCCGGCCGCGGACATGCTTCTTCTCATGTGGTTGTCCCCCCTGGACAGGTGCTGTTCCCCGTTGAGTCATGACACGTGCACGCCACATGTTGCCTGATCTTGAGGAGGAAGTGGCCTGAATGACGCGTGTTGAATCGTTCCGGAGGGTTCTCCACCCCGGCCGGTGGTTCCCAGAGAGGCAAGCGACTGCTTAGTATGCCCGCGGAGCGTGTGGTTCCTCGACGGCGGCTGGAGGCCCCGGATGCAGGCATGGCGAGTACATACCCCCGGCGAACCCCGAGAGGCACTTCGCCTCGAAGAGATTCCCGAACCGGTACCCGGCGAGGGCGAGGTGCGGCTGCAGGTGCTCGCGGCGAACCTCAACTTCCCCGACGCGCTGCTCGTCCGCGGCCAGTACCAGATCCGTCCACCGCTGCCCTTCACCCCCGGCGTCGAGATCTGCGGCCTCACCGACGACGGCCGCCGCGTCATCGCCACCCCGAGCCTGCCCCACGGCGGCTTCGCCGAGTACGTGATCGCCTCCGAGCGGGCCCTGCTCCCGGCCCCCGAGAGCCTGAACGACGCCGAGGCCGCGGCCCTGCACATCGGCTACCAGACCGGCTGGTTCGGCCTGCACCGCCGGGCGCGCCTCCAGCCGGGCGAGACCCTCCTCGTGCACGCCGCGGCCGGCGGGGTCGGCAGCGCCGCCGTCCAGCTCGGCAAGGCCGCCGGGGCCACCGTCATCGGGGTCGTCGGAGGCAAGGCCAAGGCGCGCACCGCCGAGGAACTCGGCTGCGACCTGGTGATCGACCGAACGGCCGAGGACGTCGTCTCCCGGGTCAAGGAGTTCACCGGCGGGCGCGGCGCCGACGTGGTCTACGACCCCGTCGGCGGCGCCTCGTACACCGCCTCCGCCAAATGCGTGGCCTTCGAGGGCCGGATCGTCGTCGTCGGCTTCGCGAGCGGGGACATCCCCGCCCCCGCCCTCAACCACGCCCTCGTCAAGAACTACGCGATCCTCGGCCTCCACTGGGGCCTGTACGCCGCCAAGGACCCGGCCGCGATCCTGGCCTGCCACACCGAACTCACCCGCCTCGCCGCCGCAGGCGCCATCAAGCCCCTGATCAGCGAACTCATCGCACTCCCCGCCGTCGCCGACGCCGTCCAGCGCCTCGCCGACGGGACCACCACCGGCCGGGTCGTCCTGGCCATGCCCCGACAGCCGGGTGTGTCCCGATGACCGCGATCACCGCCGACCACCTGCTCACACGCGTGCGGGGCCTGCTCGCCGCGCACCCGCCCGCCGACACCGACCGCGCCGACTTCCTGCGGGCCCGCTTCGACGCGGGCCTCGCCTGGGTCCACTACCCCGAGGGCCTCGGCGGACTCGGCGCGCCCCGCTCCCTCCAGGCCGTCGTCGACGCCGAACTGGCAGCCGCCGGCGCGCCCGACAACGACCCGCGCCGGATCGGCATCGGCCTCGGCATGGCCGCCCCCACGATCCTCGCGTACGGCACCGACGAGCAGAAGCAGCGCTTCCTGCGGCCCCTGTGGATCGGCGAGGAGGTCTGGTGCCAGCTCTTCAGCGAGCCCGGTGCCGGATCCGACCTCGCCGCGCTCGGCACCCGGGCGGTCCGCGAGACGGGCTCCGGCGACTGGATCGTCGACGGGCAGAAGGTGTGGACCTCCAGCGCCCACACCGCCCGCTGGGCCATCCTGATCGCCCGCACCGACCCCGGGCTCCCCAAGCACCAGGGCATCACCTACTTCCTCTGCGACATGCACGCCCCGGGCGTCGAGGTCCGGCCGCTGCGCCAGATCACCGGCGAGGCCGAGTTCAACGAGGTCTTCCTCACCGGCGTCCGCATCCCCGACTCCCACCGCCTCGGTGCCGTCGGCGAGGGCTGGGCGGTCGCCCGCACCACCCTGATGAACGAGCGGGTCTCCATCGGCGGCATGCGCATCCCGCGCGAGGGCGGCATGATCGCCCCCGTCGCCGCCGCCTGGCGCGAACGCCCCGAACTGCGCACCCACGCCCTCCACCAGCGGCTGCTGGAGCTGTGGGTCGAGGCCGAGGTCGCCCGCCTCACCGGGGAACGGCTGCGCCAGCAGCTCGCCGTCGGACAGCCCGGCCCCGAGGGGTCGGGCATGAAGCTCACCTTCGCCCGGCTCAACCAGGAGATCAGCGGACTGGAGGTCGAACTCCTCGCGGAGGAGGGCCTCCTGTACGACGACTGGACCATGCGCCGGCCCGACGGCGTCGACTTCACCGGCCGCGAGGCCGGCTACCGCTATCTGCGCGCCAAGGGCAACAGCATCGAGGGCGGCACCAGCGAAATCCTCCTCAACATCGTCGCCGAACGCGTCCTCGGCCTGCCCCCCGAGCCGCGCGACGACAAGGACCTCGCCTGGAAGGACCTCAACCGATGACCACCCCGGCGGCACCGACCGACCTGCTCTACTCCGGGACCGAGGAGGAGCTCCGCTCCGCCGTCCGCGCGCTCCTCACCGACCGCTGCGACGCGAAGAGCGTCCTCGACCGGGCCGGGACGGACCGGCCGCACGACCCGGCGCTCTGGCACACCCTCGCCGTCGAGATCGGCGCGGCCGGTCTCCTCGTCCCCGAGAAGCTCGGTGGACAGGGCGCGAGCCACCGCGAGGCGGCCGTGGTCCTGGAGGAGCTGGGCCGGGCCGTGGCGCCCGTCCCGTACCTGACGAGCGCCGTGCTCGCCACGGAGATCCTGCTCGGCTGCGATACGGCGGAAGCCGCCACGCTGCTGCGGGAGCTGGCCTCGGGGCGCACGGTGTGCGTGCCGGCCGTGCCGCTGACCCTCGCTCCGGGCGCGCCCCTCCCGGCCCCCGTCCGCGACCTCGGCAGCGGGAGCCTGACCGGCACGGTCACCTCCGTGGCGGACGCGGTGGCCGCCGACGTCCTGCTGGTCCTGGCCGACACCGGGCTGTACGCCGTCCCGGCCGCCGCGGCCGGGCTGACCCCGAGGGTTCCGCTGGACCTGACCCGCCCGCTCGCCACCGTCACCCTGGAGGCCGCGGCCGGCACCCGTCTCGCCGACGCCGGAACGGCCCGGGCGGCCGTTGCCGGAGCCCTGCTCTCCGGGGCCGGACTGCTCGCCTCCGAGCAGCTCGGGCTCGCCGAGTGGTGCCTGACGGAGACGGTCCGCCACGTCCGGGGCCGCCACCAGTTCAACCGCCCCGTCGGCTCCTTCCAGGCCCTCAAGCACCGCCTCGCCCGGCTCTGGCTCGACGTGGCCTCCGCGCGCGCGGCGGCGAGGGCCGCGGCCGACGCCCTGGCCACCGAGGCCCCCGACGCCCCGCTGACGGTCGCCGTGGCCCAGGCCTACTGCTCGGGCGTGGCCGTCCGCGCCGCCGAGGAGTGCGTACAGCTGCACGGCGGCATCGGCATGACCTGGGAACACCCGGCCCACCTCTACCTCAAGCGGGCCAAGGCCGACTCCCTGGCCCTCGGCACGGCGGGCCACCACCGCGGCCTGGTAGCGGACTTCGCGGAACTCCCCGCGCCGTAGTACGGCCATGGTCTTTGCCTGACCGGTCGGCAGCTTTCGGCGGTGTGCGGAGGGTGAGGCGGATGAGCTGGGAGGATCCGTCTCTGCTGTCCCGGCGTCAAGTTCCCGGGGCGTGGGCGGCGATGGCACGGTGGCGATGAGGCTGGACCGGCTCGTCGAGCGCGGCTTCGGCGGGGCGGTCTCGTCGGACCTGCGGACGCTTTGCCGGGCGATCACCCAGTGCCGGCGGTCTTCGCGGTGCCGGGGACGGGCCTCCACCCGGACCCGGCCGATGACGCGGCGCGGGCCATCGAGCAGGCCTTTCGGGCACACCCGGACGCGGCGACGCGACGACAGGCGCCGGTTCGCCACGGCACGTGCGGGCTCTGCGGCACCTGTTCAACAGCGCCGCACCGCGAACCGGATTGACCTGCCCCACCTCATTTCCGACGCAGGCGACGGATCGGCTTCAGGACGAGCCCCGTGATCCCCGCGGCGCAGACACCCACCGCGCACACCGCCGCGGCGAGCGGGGCCCCCTGGGCGTCGGCGAGTGCGCCGAGCGCGTTGTTGCCCACCACCAGCGCCAGGCTCTGAACGAGCACCAGCAGCGACTGCACCCTGGCCAGGTGGGTGTCCGGGATGTTGGTCAGCACCAGCGGACCGATGTGGCAGGCGAACATCCCGGAACCCGCACCGACGACGATTCCTCCGGCCACAGCCACGGCGGCGGTATCGGCCAGGGCCGCCGCGGCGATTCCCGGCGCCGACGCACACAGCCCCAGCGCCGCACCCCTACCGATCCGGCCCAGGGTGCCCCGCCGCGAGACCACCAGCGCCACAGCGATCATCCCCAGGCTCTGACCACCGGCGACCAGACCGGCCGTCCCCGCACCCCAGCCGTGCTCCCGCGCCAGGAGCGGGTTCAGCAGGGACACCACCGGCAGGAGCAGGCCCGCGGCAGCGGCCGTCAGCAGCAACGCGGGCCGCAGGACCGGATCCCCCACGGCGGTCCGCACCCCGTCGACCGCCCCTGCCAGGAGGCCCTCCCCGCGAGGGGACCGTTCGACGTCGAAGGCCGGCCGGACGCAGACGAGCACCACGAGGACGATCGCGAAGGTGCCCGCATCGGCGACCGCCGCGCCGGTCAGCCCCGCGGCCGCGACGAGTACGGCACCCACCGGAGCCCCGAGCAACGAGGCGATCTGGCCGCCCGCCTGCTGCAGGGCCAACGCCCGGGGGAGCTGGTCCTTCCCCACCAGGCGGCGGGGCATGGACCCGGTGGACGGCAGATAGAACGCGTCGACCGTGCCGATGACGACGGCGACCACGACGAGGAGCCAGGGCGATGCTCCCAGGCGCAAGCCCACCAGGGCCAGTACGAGCGTGGCCGTGAGCATCACGGCATCCCCGGTGATCACCACCCGGCGAGCGCCGAACCGGTCACCGACGGCACCACCCGGCAACAGCAGCAAGGTACGCGGGACGGTGATGGCGGTCAGGACCAGAGCGCCCGTCCCGCCACCATGGGCACTGGCCGCCCAGCCGAGCGCGAAGTACAGGACGGCATCACCGAGCAGCGAGGCACGGGTGCCGATGAGCCAGAAGAGATACGCGCGAGGAAGGGCCGGGCGCGCTGAGACGGGCCGGGCGGTGTCGACGGATGCCATGGGCGCCGACGCTAAGGCCCTCGAGTAGGTCGAGGGCAAGCGCCTGCGGCGAGACCGGGGCATACGAGCTCGATCCGGGGCCCTGCGCCACCGCTCATGTGCCTTCGGACAGTTCGCGCCGGTTCTTCGGTCCCTGAGCCAGGCTGCTGCCGACGAACTGCTCAACGTGTCACGGCAGGTCATGAAGCACAGATGGTGCGACGGGCCGCCCACTGACCCGCGGCAACGCATGCCGTATACACCGACTCTGGCCGAATGTGCCTCTGGCCCATGCGCGACGGAGACGGAAGCATCCACGCTGTCGGCAGAACGGCCACGAGACAGGAGTGACCCATGTTTGCTCGTACGTCACGTATCGCCATCGCAGCAGCCACCACCATCCTCGCCCTGAGTACGGCCGCCGCCACCGCGACCGCGGCCCCCGCCCCGAGGAACTGCGTGCTCGACATCGATTCAGGCAGCATGCAGTGCTACGACACGTTCCAGGAGGCAGTCACCG
The DNA here is from genome assembly GCF_017639205.1 of Streptomyces nojiriensis. Lineage (NCBI taxonomy): Bacteria > Bacillati > Actinomycetota > Actinomycetes > Kitasatosporales > Streptomycetaceae > Streptomyces > Streptomyces nojiriensis. The sequence goes on from NZ_CP071139.1 coordinate 8,505,922, forward strand.
CTTCCACCAATGGACGGATCACCGACGCCCCGCTGTCGGCGAAGCACATCGACGAGAAGCTGGCCGACCGTCTCAAGGGCTCCTCGAGCACTGCGGGGGCGGAGGCCGTGCAGCTCGGCGTCATCTACACGGACTCGAATTACGGTGGCTCCGCCCTGGTCTTAACCGGCGGCAGCGGCTGCCAGAGCGGCAACGGCCGGGACGCCCAGATCAACCTCGAAGGGACCTGGAACAACTCCGTCAGCTCGCTGACCACGCTGTCTTGCTGGCTGGAGCTGTGGGATGCACCCAACACCTCCGGTGTCCACCAGGAGTACCAGCAGTCGACCTCGTACATCGGGGACGCGATGAACGACCGGGCGAGTTCGATCGCCCTGCTGTAGGACCCCCGGCACGCAACAGCGCCCCGCCCCGCGAAGAGTTGGGGCGGGGCGCCGCCGACGCCGGACCGCGGCGCGGTCCGGCGGCCCGCTGAGAGGGGTCCTCGCATCGGGTGCTTGCCTGCCGGCGGAACCGGCGGTGGTCAGGCGGCGTACCTCTCGGCTCCGGGGGGCCGTTCCATGAGGCGGGTGGCGGCCTGGCCGGTGGTGAGCCGGCCGTGCAGTACACCGACGACGACTTCGGTGATGGGCATGTCGACGCCGTGGCGGCGGGCGAGTCGGAGTACCGACTCGGCGGATTTGACGCCTTCGGCGGTCTGGCTGGTGGCGGCGGTGGCCTGGGCGAGGGTGAGGCCACGGCCGAGGTGTTCGCCGAAGGTCCGGTTCCGGGAGAGGGGGGAGGAGCAGGTGGCCATGAGGTCGCCGACACCCGCGAGGCCGGAGAAGGTGAGGGGGTCGGCGCCGAGGGCGAGGCCGAGCCGGGCGGTTTCGGCGAGCCCGCGGGTGATGAGGACGGCGCGGGCGTTGTCGCCGAGCCGCATGCCGGCGGAGAGGCCGACGGCGAGCGCGATGACGTTCTTGACGGCGCCGCCGAGTTCGCAGCCGATGACGTCGGTGGTGGTGTAGGGGCGGAAGTACGGCGTCTGGGCGAGGGCCTGGAGGCGGGTGGCCACGGCGCTGCTGGTGCAGGCGATCGCGGAGGCGGCCGGCTGCCGTACGGCGACCTCGCGGGCCAGGTTCGGACCGGACAGGACGGCCACGCGGTCGCAGGGGATCCCGGTCACGTCGGTGATCACCTGGCTCATGCGCATGCCGGTACCGCTCTCGATGCCCTTCATCAGGCTCACCACGATGGCGTCCTCGGGGATGAGCGGCGTCCATCGGGTGAGGTTCGCGCGCAAGGTCTGTGCGGGGATCGACACCAGGACGACCTCGGCGCCGCAGACGGCCTCGGACTCGTCGGTTGTGGCGGTCACCTGTTCGGGGAGGGAGACGCCGGGGAGGTAGCGGGGGTTCTCGTGCCGGGAGTTGATCGCTTCGGCGAGTTCGGGGCGGCGGGTGTGGAGAGCGACCTGGCTCCCGGCGTCCGCGAGGACGGCCCCCATGCTGGTGCCCCATGATCCGGCTGAGAGGACCGCGAGGCGGGTCATCGGCTCTCCAAGGTGGTAGGCGCGTCGGTGCAGCGTAGTGGGCGGCGGCGCGTGAGAGCGACCGCCCGTCGGCCGTCCAGGGCGGGCCGGCGGCGGGCCGCTTCGGCGAGCATGCCGCAGGCGTCGCTGGGCCGCCTGCTGGTCGGTGTCAGGGGTGCCCCTGAGCTCGGGATATTGAGGTCGGCCGCCCAGCATCGACAACTTGGCTAAATAGGTACATCAAAGGATGTACATCACATATCGTCCCTCGCGTCGATTCGGTGATCCTTGCCGGTCTCTACGGTTTTTCGTATGGCATCACTGAACGGTGGGACCGGAACACGAGCCATGCCGGCGTGGCGGACCGTGGCCACTCCGATCCTGTTCACCGTGGCTCTTCCACTGGCCGTGTTCTATGCTCTGCGGTCGCAGGGGATCGGACAATGGCTGGCACTGACCGCCAGCGGGGCGGTCCCGGCGGTGCGCATGGCCGTCGTGGCCGCCGCACGGCGTCGCGTGGACAGCTTTGAGGCGTTCATGATCGGCATGCTGGCGGTGCGCGTCGTGACGTCGCTGCTCGTCGGCAGTCCCCGGGTCATCCTCGTCAAGGACGCCGGACTCGCGGCGGCCGCCGGGCTCTGGATCCTGGGCTCGCTTCTCGTGGCGAAGCCTTTCGCCTTCCAGGCCGGCCAGTCCTGGCACGGGCCCGCTGCCGCGCGCACCCGGGAAGCGGCCTGGAGCGTCTCGCCGGCGTTGCGCAGCGGACTGACCCGGCTGACGGTTCTGTGGGGCTGCGCCCAACTGCTGGACTGCGGTGCAGGAGTGCTCGTCGCCCTGCTGCTTCCGGTGGAGTCGGTCCCGGCACTCAACCGCGCGAAGGGACTGGCGCTGCTGTGCGTCGTCGTCCTCATCACCGTCTCCTACAGCCGCCGCTACGGGCGGCGGCACGCACTGTCCCTCTTCGGTTCGTCACCCCTGATCACCAGAAGGGAAGGCTGATCACCATGACTCTCCACCGGACTGAGGCCAAAGAACCCGCAGCCCCCTCATCCCTCGCCCCCGAGGGACTGCGCGCGACGCTCGCGGAGCTGCGGCGTCTGGCCGAACTCCCGCTCGAACGCGGCCAAACGCTGCCATCCCAGGCCTACACCTCCCCCGAGCTGTACGAATGGGAAGTCGAACGGATCTTCCGGCGGGAGTGGCTGTGCGTGGCGCGGGCCGAGGAGATTCCACAGCCGGGAAGTTACCTGCGATTGGACATCCTCGGCACGCCACTGGTGATCACCAGGGACGAGGAGGGCGAGCTGCATGCCCTGTCCCGGGTGTGCCGCCACCGGTTCATGGACCTCCTGCCGCCGGAGACCGCGCCCGAGCACGGCTGCCTGGAACGGCTGACCTGCCCCTACCACACCTGGGCCTATCGGCTGAACGGCCAGTACGCGGGGCAGCTCGCCGGTGCTCCACTGATGCAGCGGGTCGACTTCGACCGGGCCGGCTGCCGACTCCCGGCGCACCGCGTCGAGGTCTGGAACGGCTTTGTCATGCTCAACCTCGACCCCGGTGCGGGGCCGGCTGCGCCCGAATTGCGCGGGCTGGACCTGCGGCTGAACAGCCATGGCATCGCAAACTGGGTGAGTGTCCACACCCAGACCTGGGAGGGCGTACCCGCCAACTGGAAGGTGGCGGTGGAGAACGGCTCCGAGAACTACCACCACATGGGTACGCATGCGCAGAGCCTGGATCCGGTGCTCCCGGGCCGCTACACGGAGGTCGACGAGTGCGACGGCCGCTGGTTCACGATGTTCACCCCGCTGTCGGACGCCGAGCGGGGCGGCACGGGTCTGGGAAGGCATTCAAGATCCGGCCGGGGAGCGCGGCCGGGGATGCTCATCGCCGGAATCTTCCCGCAGTTCGTCCTGGCGGTACTGCCTGGCAGCGCGATCAGCATCCGCTGGCTGCCCACCGGTCCCGCCACCCACGACACTCGGATAACGGCCATGGTTCCGCCCGGAGTGCCGGACACACCCGGATTCGCAGAGCAGCTGGTCGACATTCGCGCCCAGATCGCCCGGATCCAGGAAGAAGATCTGGTGGCCGTCCGCGGCGTTCAGCGTGGCCTGGACTCCCACCCGACCCCGTCCAACGGCCGGTTCTCCCATCTGGAACGCCCGTTGTGGCAGTTCCAGCGCTACCTCGCGGAGCGACTGCTGTGACCGCTGTCAGGCATCGCCGCCCGCGTCGGCCGCATGCGGGAATCGGGGTTCGCACCTGGGCCGCCCGGCGCGCATCCTGTGTGCGCTGACGCAGCAGGGCCGCGCGAGGCGGGCGCGTCCCCACGGCGACTCGGCCCGACTGCACCGGTTGTTGGGGTCGTGGAGCTGCGCGGGCAGCGTGTACGTGTACCGCCACGCACGTACTGCCCGAGGCTCGACCAACCTGTGCCCTCGTTGGCGGAGTTGCCCATTTCCCCCGTGCCCGCACCTGTGCGCATCCCCCTTGGTACGGTCGAAGGATCACAGGTGCGGGCGAGGGGGCGAGCATGCTGGAAGAGGCTTTGGCCGCGCTGGCGGTGGCGAGTGGTACTGCAGTGGTACAAGCCGCGGGTACCGACGCGTGGAACGGGTTCCAGGTGCGGGTGGCTCGCCTGTTCGGCCGTGGGGACGCCCATCGCGAGCGGGCGGAGCTGGAGCGACTCGGCCGGACGGCCGAGCTGTTGGCGGCGGCCGGTATGGAAGAGCCAGAGCAGGTGCGGATCCGTCAGGAGGTTTCCTGGCAGACCCGTTTCGAGACGCTGTTGGAGAGTCTGACTGCCGAGGAACGTGAACAGGTCGCCGCCGAGCTACGGAGCCTGCTCGCGGAGAAGACCGAACACGGCCGGCGCGTCGGCGGGGTGGTGTCCGGCAACACCTTCCATGGCCCGACCGCAATTCAGGTCGGTGACCGAAATCGGCAGGACAACCACTTCGGTCCTGGGGCATGACCAGCAGTTCATCCTTTCACGGCCCTGGCGCGGTGCAGAGCGGTGACCACAATTTCCAGCACAACACCTTCGTTCTTCCCGACGCGGGTATCGGCGTCCCGGTTGACGAGCCGCGCCCCGTGGTGCGGTGGACCGCGCAGGAGCTGGGCGTCCACCCTGCCATCACCGGTACCTCGGGGCCGACCGCCGACGGTGCGTTCGTACTGCCGGAATACGTCGAACGCGAGCACGACGGGTGGCTGCGCGCCCGGTTGAACGAAGCGGCGGCCGGTCAGCGGACGGTCCTGGTCGTCGTGCGCGGAGAGTCGTGCACCGGCAAGACCCGTACCGCATTCGAGGGCGTGCGCAGCTGCTTGGCGGACTGGAACCTCATCTTCCCCAAGACGACCGCCAGCCTGCTCGCTGTGCTGCGCCCTCCCGCGCTCGCCGCGCGGACCGTGCTCTGGCTGAACGAGGCCCAGGAGTACTTCACCGGCCCCGACGGCGAGGCGGCGGCCGCCGCGCTCCGTACCCGGTTGGAGCACCCCGGGCCGGTCGTGATCATCGCGACCCTCTGGCCGACCCATCATCATGCCCTGACCGCAACCGCGGAATTCGGCACTGCCGACGTCCATCCGCAAACCAGGGCGCTCCTCGGGGCCGGCACACCCATCGACGTACCCGGATCTTTCCCCGCGCAGGTTGTGCGGAGCCTGGTGGACTGCCCGGACCCCTCAGTGGCCCTCGCGGCCCGGACCAGTCCCCATGGGACGGTCATCCAGACCCTGGCGGCCGGTCCGCAGCTCATCGACCACTACGAGCAGGCCGTCGGGCGGCACGGCTGCTACGGCCGGGCGATCATCGCTGCGGCCATGGACGCCCGACGGCTCGGGCACGGCATCGTGCTGCCGGCCGAGCTGCTGCGAGCCGCCGCCCCCGGTTACCTCAGCGACGACCAGCGGGCCGCGGCCGCGGAAGACTGGTTCGCCGATGCCCTCGGCTACGCGCGAACCAAGGTGAAGGGCGTCGTTGCGGCGCTGGAACCGGTTGCCGACCCGAACGGTATGGGAGCCCTCCCCGAGATGTACCGCCTGGCCGACTACCTCGACCACCACGCCCGCCTCACCCGGCGATACGACTTCCCGCCCGACTCCTTCTGGACGGCGGCGCTGGGTGGTCGCACACCGGACCTGATGCGTCTGGCGGCTGCGGCCAGGTTCCGAAGCCGGTACCGAATCGCCGCGACTTTGTACCGGCGGGGCGCGGATGCCGGCGACTCCGGTGGTCTGCTGGAGCTGGCGGCGTTGCGCGGGCGGGTGGGGGACCTGGCTGGTGCGGAGCGGCTGTACCGGCAGGCTGCGGATGCCGGTGACTCCCGTGGCCTGCTGGAGCTCGCAGCGCTGCGTGCCCGGCACGGAGACCTGGCTGGTGCGGAGCGGTTGTACCGGCAGGCTGCAGAGGGCGGCGACTCCCGTGGTCTGCTGGAGCTGGCAGCGCTGCGCGTCCGGCAAGGGGACTTGGCTGGTGCGGAGCGGTTGTACCGGCAGGCTGCGGGCGCCGGCGCTCTGCTGGACCTCGCGGAGTTGCGACAGGTGTCGGGCGGCCTGGACCGTGCTGCCCTGGAGTTCGAGCGGGACGCCGATGCCGACCGGACCGGGGTCCTGTTGGAGCTGGCCCGGCAGCGGGAGCAGGTCAATGATCTGGCGGGTGCCGAGAGCCTCTATCGGCTGGCCGCGTCCGCTGGTACTCCGTTGTTCAGGCAGCTGGTGTTCCTGCAGATGCGGAGCCGGGACGCTGAGCTCGTCGGCGTGGGGGCCGATGGGCAGAATGCCCCGCAGACTCCCGATCCTGGGCCCCTGTTGTGGTCGGCATTCCTGCGGAACCGGGGCGGTGACGCGGCGGGTGCCGAACGGGCTGCCCTGCACGCCGCCAACGTCGGCGACCCCGGAGCCCTGCTGACCCTGGCGGCGTTGAAGGAGCGAGCCGGGGACCGGGACGGTGCTGCGGTGCTGCGTAGATTCGGGCTGGCGGCGGACGGTACCGCCGCCGGCCCGTGGGAGGTCTAGGCCGTCTCCAGGGCGAACGCCAGCAGCGTGGAGTTGCCAGAGACCCAGAGACGGTTGCCCGACACCACGGCGGCCCAGGAAGGCGCCTGCGCGCCTGCGACTTGGTACGAAAGGTGCCAGACCTGCTTGCCGTCGGCGAGGTTGTACGCGTACAGGCCGGGGTGGCTGCCGCCGTCGACACCGAGCAGCACCATGCCGGCCGGTGCCGCCAGCACCTGGGCCAGGCCCTTGCCGAGGTCGGGGGTGCGCCAGCGTTCCCGACCGTCGCGCAAGCCGTAGGCCACCAGAGGCCCGTTCCCAGCGGTGACTGTGCCCACCGGGGGAGCCGGGGTGGTCAGGAGCGTTCCGCCGAAGGGACTCAAGGTTTGCACGCCTGGTGTGTGTTGACGCCATAGGACGCTGCCGTCGGCTGAGTCCACGGCGGCGAAGGAGCCGCTCGCGCTGCTCTGCTTGAAGATCACCGTGCGGCCGTCACCACTGAGCAGGACCTCGCCCGCCAGCGTGACGTCCGTGATCTGATCACTGGGGTCCAGGCCGGTGGGGACTGTCCAGAGCGCGTGGCCGTCCCTGAGCCGCAGGGCGGTCAGCTCCGCTGTGTCGTAGCGGAGCGCAACGGCAAGATCCGTGCTCGGGTTCCGGCCGATGCCGAAGATCTCCGGGGCATGGCTCCACAACGGCTGGCCGGAGTGCGGATCCACAGCACGGACAATGCGGCGGAAGTCCGAGCCGCTCCGTGCGGGCACCACGCACAGCAACACACCGCCGCATGGATGGATGATGGCGAGCGGCGCGGACTGGTGCCAGCGCAAGGTGCCCTTCTCGTCGAGGGCGTACAGTTCGCCGGTCTTCGTGGAGGTGACGTACGCCCATCCGTCGGCGCCCGCCCGGGCTGTGAGGTCGCTTTCGGTGGGCTGTGCGTCATCAGGCGGGGTGAAGTGCCAGCGGCTCGCCCCGGTGGCCACGTCGCGCGCGTGCAGGGCGCCGTCCACCTCGACGGCGTACACGGTGTGGCCGTCCGTCACAGAGGGAGCAGGACCGAACGGTTTGCTCTGCCACACCAGGTTCCCAGTGTCCGGGTCGAGGGCGGCCACGCCCGCCCCCTTCGTGTTCGAGACCAGCAGGCGCCCGCCAGCCCGCTGCCACACTTTGGAGAAACCTTCGGGGAGCGGCTTTTGCCACAGCAGCCGGGGCGGGCGCGGTTCCCGCGACGGCCGGCCCCGATACGTCAGGTACCCGCCCACGCTCAGTGCGGTGGCAGCCCCGGCTGCCACTGCGAGTATCCGCCGTCTGCCCAACTGGGGGGCCGGCTCGCCACGCAGGGCGTCCCGTGCGGCCGTCTGCCGATCGCGCAACTCGCGCGTCAAGGATTCCGGCAGCCAGCCGGCACTCGGCAGTGCGGTGGCGCCGAACATCGCAGCCACCTGGGGAAGCGTCGGTCGCTCTCTCGCTTCCTTCATGAGGCAGGCCGCGAGCGCCGGGCGCAGTTCCTCGGGCAACCCCGTCAGATCCGGCTCCCCGCGCGCGGAGCGGTACATCACGGTGTGGAGGGGACCGTCCCCGAAGGCGCCATGCCCGGTGGCGGCGAACACCAGGGTGGCTCCGAGCGAGAAGACGTCCCCCGCCGCGGTGCACGTGCGTCCGGCGAGCTGTTCGGGGGGCATGTAACCAGCGGTGCCGACCAGCCGGTCGGCACCAGTGAGTCCGGACCGGTCCACGGCACGGGAAATCCCGAAGTCGATGACGTAGGGGCCGTCCTCGGTGAGCAGCACGTTGGAGGGCTTCAGATCACGGTGCACCAGCCCGGCGGCGTGGATGGCGGCCAGCGCCTCGGTGAGCCCGGCAGCCAGCCTGTGCCAGGTCCGCTCCGGGAGAGGGCCGTGCGCGGTGACGGCTTCCTCCAGCGAGGGCGCGGGCAGGTAGGCAGTGGCCAGCCAGGGCTGCTCGGCATCGGGATCCGCGGACAGCACCGGGGCGGTGAACGCACCACTGACCTTGAGGACGGCTTCCGTCTCGGCGCGGAACCGTTCCCGGAAGCGGGGATCCCGGGCGTAGCTCTCTCGTACGACCTTCACCGCCACTGCCCGCCCGCCCGGCGTGGCTGCCAGATAGACGCGCCCCATGCCGCCGGACCCGAGTGGCCGGATCACCCGGTACGGGCCGATGGTGTCCGGATGGGAGACCGCCGGTGGCAGGTGCGGCGGGGCCGTCACCCGGCATCCGCGTGGTATGCCCGGATCCGCCCCGCGCCGCAGATGTACACCGTGGAACCGTGTACCGCCAGTGCCCAGCTTTCGAAGTCGGTCAGCATGTCGACGGCTGAGGGCACGAGGGGACTGGACGTCGGCAAGGGCGTGGGCGTTGGCGTGGCGGAGCCGGGCTGCTCCCGCAGCGCCCAGATCTGCTTGCCGTCCGAGGTGCGCAGCACCAGGCAGCCGGCCGTCCCGCCGTTCAGGGTCAGGCCTTTCGCGCCGAACCCCGTGGTGTTGAACAGAGCGGCGGTGACCTGGGCGGAGGCAGCGACGGAAGGCCCCATCCCGAACAGCGGGACGGGGCTGATCACGGTCCACTTGACCTGGCCGCTGTGCAGGTCAACGGCGTAGACGCGGCTGCTGTCACTGGTCAGGACCAGGTTGCCGGCCACCGTCGGGGGCGTGCCTGCAGTCATCGCCACGGCCCAGCGGCGCTGTCCGGTCTGCGCGTCGTACGCGGCCAAGCCGTTGGCGGCATTCAAGGTGATCAGCAGTCCGGGTGCTGCCACCATCGACGTGCGGAGGGCGCCGCTGCCCACCTGCATGAAGGGCGGAAGCTGACTGTTGGGATTGGGGGGGACCTCGGCGGTCCAACGGGAGCTGCCGTCGGTCGCGTTCACGGCGTCCACCGTCAGGCCGGTGTCGGTCTCCCGCGTGTAATAGAACCCGTACTGGTCGGCGGCGAAGTACTTGTTGTAGAGGGAGACCGATGCAACGGGCCGTTGCCATCGGACGCCACCGTTCACCAGGTCGACGGCCACGATGAAGGCGCTCGGGGAGGGAGGCGGCAGTGTGGGCTGCGGGCTGCCGCCGACGCTGCCGGCCTGGAGGGAGATGGCCTGGAAATAGGCGGTGTCGCCATACGTCGACAGCAGCACGGCGGGTGAGAGGGACTTGCCCGTGTTGACCTTGGAGCCCGGCCGGGCCGTGGCCGGGTCCAGCCTCTCGAGGTAGTTGCGCCCGGCGGAGGACGGATCGGTGTCCATGCCCGAGGCGAGCAGGGAGCTGCCGGTCGTGCCCAGGATTCGTGTCCCGAAGGGAAGCGCGGTGTCGTCCTTCAGAGGGAGCGAGTCGGGCCCTGACCCGCACTTCCAGCGGACGGCGCCGGTCGTCGCGTCGAAGGCGGCGGCGGTGGTGGAGCCGTCACCGAGAATCACCGTCGAGTCGAACGGATAGAGCTTGGGCATGATGTCGCTGACGGGTATGGCGCTCGCCCACAGTGGCTTGGGCGCGTCGGTGAGTTTGAGGACCGGAGACGCAGTAGCGATGGGGGTGGCACCGGTCCGCTTCTTGCCATCGCCGATGTTCGCCCAGACCAAGGCGCCCGCTCCACCCGCGACCGCCACCCCGAGGGCGGACAGCCCGCCGATCAGCACCCGTCGGCGGCCGGTGAGCTGCCGGACACCGGGCGGCCTGCCGGGCGGGGGCGGGACCACCGCCATGAGCTCGGCTTCCCGCGCCCGCACCTCCAGTTGCTCGCGCAGCGCCGGGGTCAGCAACGCCTCGGGATCGGACGGCGCGAGCTCGGCGAGCACCTGCTCCAGAGCCGGCCGCTGGGCCGGAGTCTTGTCCAGACAGCGCACCAGCAGCGGATGCAGGGCGGGCGGGACGCCATGAAGGTTCGGCTCGTCCGTCACCACGCGATGCAGGACCCCCTCGTCGCCCGGGCCGAACGGTCCCTCCCCGCAGGCCGCGTACACCAGCACCCCGGCGAGGGCGAAGACATCGCACGCCGGGTCGACCTCGCGGGAGGACACGATCTGCTCGGGGGCCATGAAGGCGGGAGAACCGACCACCGTGCCGGTCCGGGTCAGCCGGGTCTCCTCCACCGCCTTGGTGATGCCGAAGTCGATCACTCTGGGACCGTCCGGGGCCAGCAGTACGTTGCCAGGCTGGAGGTCGCGGTGCACCAGTCCGGCCGCGTGGACCGCCTGCAACGCCTCGACCAGGCCGGTACCGAGCGCGCGCAGCGCCGGCTCCTGGAAGCTGCCGCAGTCGCGTACCGCCTGATCGAGCGTCGGCCCGGGAACGTACACCGTGGCCACCCAGGGCCGGGGCCCGTCGGTGTCGGCGTCGACGACCGGCACCGTGTACACGCCGCTTACCCGACGGGCAGCCGCGACCTCCCGGCGGAAGCGGCTGCGGAACGCGGGGTCATCCGCATATTCCTCAGGCACCTGCTTGACCGCGACCAGTCGCCCCGAGCCCGCCCGGCAGAGGGACACCACCCCCATTCCGCCGGAACCGAGCTCACGCAGCACCACATACGGCCCGATCGTGGCCGGCGCCGCGTCGGGCCCGACTTCCTCATCAGCTGTTCCAACGTCCTTGACCATGTCAATCCCCCTGATTTCCTGGCCAGTCGGCGACTCAGCGTACGGATCTACGAACATTGGCGTACATGGAATGGTGAAGGCCGGCGGCGCAACCGGCGATGCGGGCTGCAATAGCGCCACTACCTCCACCTATGAGGGGCCCGCATCCGCAAGATGGCAGGTCATGGGGTCTGGCATGGCACGGGGGCGGGTGCTCACGCCGGTCGGTGGCGGCAACCACCCAAGCGCGGACCGGCTGCACCGGCGAGGACGCTGCCGGGCGGCCGGTGCTGCGATCCTGGCCTGGGTGAGCCCGCTGGTGGATACCGCGCTCGCCGCTGCCGATGTCGCCGCGGTCGTCTACGAAGTCGGCAATACCTTCGCCCGCCGCCATGTCCTGGCGGTTCAGAACACGATCCGAGCCGCCCGTGCCACGGCCGCCCCCGCGTGGGACGGAGCCCCGGCCACGACCGCATCGGCGGCCGTGAGCCCCTGTCGGGGGCCGGGCGAGCCGGACCCCTTCCGGGCGCGCGCGGGGCGCCCCGCTTGCCGAGAGCCGCGGGCGCACCGAAGTCGGCTGAAGCCGACACAGCCCGAACGGACCGCCGTTTCGGGCGGCCATGCATCTTGGGCGATGTCCTTGCCCGCTCGGCACAGCGGGGAGACCTCGATCCGGAGGAGACGGCCGACCAAGGCAGCACGGCCTGGCAGACTCGCGCCGCCGTCACGCGAATGCCCGGTGCCGCCCAGGCGCGGCGCTCTGGCGTGATGCTCGCTGGCGCACGCCCGGGTAGCACTTGGCCCTGGCAGCACCGCTCACCGCCGCCCCGGGACGGCACGGCGGCACCCGCGCCGACGGCTTCTGAGGGAGTTCACCCTGCCGAGGGAGGGTGATACCCATGGACGGCGCCGTCGACCCCGCGCCCGGCGCACCCCCGGATCGTGCTGTGTGGCAGTGGCGAAACCACTGCCGTCTCACGGGAGCGCTCGGTGGATCCCGGTCCCGGCCGCGGCGTGTACGCTCCCGCGGAACGATGCCCTCCGGCTCAGCGGAAAGGGCACGGTGTTCCGCGCCACCTCGGCCGTTCGAACACGGCCCCATCAGGGAGGTCCCACCGCATGAACCCGTATCTGCGCACCCCCACTGCTCTGACCGTGCTGGCGCTCACCGCCACCCTCGCCGCCTGCGGCACCACCGAGGAGGGCGCCGCGAGCGGGAGCAACAATGTCACGATCGGCCTGCTGCTCCCCGAGAACGAGACCGCGCGGTACGAGAAGTTCGACAAGCCGCTGATGGAGAAGAAGGTCGCCCTGCTGACCCTCGGCAAGGGCAAGGTGGTCTACGCCAACGCGATGGGGGATGCGGCCAAGCAGAACGCCCAGGCCGACGCGATGATCGCGAGCAAGGTCGATGTCCTGGTCGTCGACGCGGTGGACTCCAAGGCGATCGCCGGCGCGGTGACGAAGGCCAAGGCGGCGGGCATCCCGGTCGTCGCCTACGACCGCCTGGCCGAGGGCCCGGTCGATGCGTACGTCTCCTTCGACAACGAGGACATCGGCCGCCTCCAGGGCAAGACCCTGCTGGATTCCCTGGGCGAGAGAGCCAGAAACGGGAAGATAGTCATGATGCACGGCGCCCTCACCGACCCCAACGCCGCCCGCTACAAGGCCGGCGCCCGCACCGTCCTCGACGGCAAGGTGAACATCGGCAAGGAGTACGACACCGCCGAGTGGAAGCGGGAGAACGCGAGCGCCAACATGACGGCGGCGATCTCCGCACTCGGCAAGGACAAGATCGTCGGCGTCTACTCCGCCAACGACGGCATGGCCGGCGGCATCATCTCCGCCCTCAAGGCCGCCGGCGTCTCCCCGCTGCCGCCGGTCACCGGTCAGGACACCGAACTCCCCGCCGTGCAGCGAATAGTGGCGGGCGAGCAGTTCATGAGCGTCTACAAGCCCTACTCCCGCGAAGCCGAGTCCGCGGCCGAACTCGCCGTCCTCCTCGCCCAGGGCGAGAAGATCGACGGAATCATCAACCAGGTGGTCAGCAGCCCCACCACCAAGCGCGTCCCCTCCATCCTCATCCTCGGCGTGTCCGTGACCCGCGACAACATCAAGAGCACCCTGGTCCTCGACAACGTCTACACCGTCGAGGAGATCTGCACCGAGGCCCTCAAGGCCGCGTGCGACGGGATCGGCCTGGAATAGGGCGGCAGGCGGGCGGGGCCCCGCAAGCGCGCCGGCAGCGCGAAGGACAACGACGGCACCGGCCATGACGGGCCGTGTGCCCGGCCCGGTCCGGGGCCCGCGGCGACCCGCGCCCGCCCCGCCTTCGGCGGGTTCCGCGCCGCTCCTTATCCTCGCCCCATGACGGCCACCATCACCGCGCTCTCCGCCGCCGGACTCCGTGCCCACCGCGACGAACTCGCCGACCTGCTGCTCGCCGTGGTCGACGGCGGATCGTCCCTGGGCTTCCTCGCCGGGCTCGACCAGCGGGGCGCCGCCGCCTGGTGGGACTCCCTGCTGCCCGCCGTCGAGGACGGCTCCCTCGCGCTGTGGGTCTCCCGCACCGGCGGCGACGGCCGGATCGACGGCACCGTCAGCTGGCACCGGGAGACCAAGGCGAACGGCCGCCACCGCGCCGAGCTGCGCAAGCTCATGGTCCACCCGGCCGCCCGCGGCCGGGGCACCGCCCGCGCCCTGCTCGCCGAGGCCGAGTCGGCCGCCGCCCGAGCCGGCGTCGTGCTGCTCTTCCTGGACACCGAGACCGGCAGCGGAGCCGAGCGGGTCTACCGCCGCGCGGGCTGGACCGAGGCCGGCACCATCCCCGACTACGCCACCGACCCGGCGGGCCGGCTCCACCCCACGACCCTCTACTACAAGCAGCTCCGCGACGCCCACGGGTGACCTCGCCCGCCGCGCGGCGTTAGACCCGTAGCCGCCGGCCACCGAGCGAGGGAGACCGTATGTCCGCAGCATCGCCCGCCGCACCACTGACCCGCCGCGCGGTTCTCCGTACGGCCTTCACCGCGGCCGTGCTCGCCGGTACGGCCGCGGCCCTGGCGCCCGTACTGCGCGCCCGGCGTCCCCGGCAGACCCTCACCCCGGCGCCGCTCGCCGAGGAGGAGACCTACCGCGGCCGGCACATCGCCGTCGACGTCGCCGGGGTCCGGATCGACGGCCGCCCGCTGCACGTCATGCGCCGGGCCGACGGCAGCTACCTCAGCGGGATCAACCACTTCCAGTCCTATGCCACGCCACTGGAACTGGCCCGGGCCGCCGTCGACGAACTGGGCACCGCCCAGCTCGCCTTCGCGGCCCCGCACCACGGCTGAACTGACCCAAGGGAACCGGAGGAGCCCCGCATTGCACACCCGGCAGAACCAGAAGAACCTCACCAGCGCCCAGAAGAAGCGGTTCACGGCGGCGGTGCTGGAGCTCAAGCGCGACGGGGCCTACGACGCCCTCGTGCGCACCCACGACAAGTACTTCGTGCCCGACCGCGACCGCAAGCTGCGCGTCGGGCACATGTCCCCGTCCTTCTTCCCGTGGCACCGGCGCTATCTGCTGGAGTTCGAGCGGCAGCTGCAGGAGATCGACCCGGGCGTGAGCGTCCCGTACTGGGACTGGACCGCCGACCCCAGCCCGGTCTCCTCCCTGTGGGCCGACGACTTCCTCGGCGGCACCGGCCGGGCGAGCGACCGCAAGGTGATGACCGGGCCGTTCGCCTACGACACGGGCAACTGGACGGTGACCGTGGGCATCACCGAGTCCGCGTTCCTCACCCGCAACCTCGGCCGGCCGCAGAATCCCATCACCCTGCCCACCGCGGCCGAACTCCAATGGGCGATCGACGACCCGACCTACGACGTCTCCCCCTGGGACTCCACGGCCACCGCGGGCGGCTTCCGCAACAAGCTGGAGGGCTGGTCGGCCCCCAGGAGCGAGCGCTGGCGCAACCACAACAAGGTCCACCAGTGGATCGGCGGCCACATGACCGGCGGTACGGCGCCCAACGACCCGGCGTTCTGGCTGCACCACGCCTTCGTCGACCTGATCTGGGACCGCTGGCAGCAGAAGCACCCCGGCTCCGGCTATCTGCCCGCCGCCCCGCTCGCCGTCGGCGACCTCCAGCGCGGCCGGGTGATCGCCCTCGACGAGCCGATGCCGCCGTGGAACGTCACCCCGCGCGAGATGTCCGACCACCAGGGCCTGTACCGCTACGAATGACGCGCGCGGCCCGTGCGTACCCGCCGTGCGCGGGGGCACAGGGGCACAGGGGGAAGGGCCCCCGCCGGGTGGCGGGGGCCCTTCCGTCGATCAGCCGATCACACGATCAGGCGATCAGTGGCCGTAGTCGCCACCCTCGGTGTGGTGGCCGCCGTGGCCGGAGGCGTTGACGCAGGTGTTGCCGAACGCCGGGTTCAGCAGGGCGATCACGTTCACGGTGTTGCCGCAGACGTTGACCGGGACGTGCACCGGAACCTGGAGCAGGTTGCCCGACAGGACACCGGGGGAGCCGACCGCCGCACCGTGCGCTCCGGCATCGGCGACAGCCAGACCCGCACCGGCGACCACGGCGCTGCCGGTGACAGCGGTGATGGCGAATGCCTTCGCGATACGCGACATCAAGATCTCCTCGTGAGATGTGTGGGGCGCCACAGGATCTCTGTGGCATTTGACATGGCATACAACGCGGGGGAGGCCAAGGGGTCACGGCCCGTGCGCCTACCTGGTGACGGAAAACCGGACGGAGGCGAAATACGGCCGCACCTGGCCGACCTCCCCGGGCCGCATGACCCGCAGGGCCCGGCCGGAACACCGGTGGCCCTCGAAGAGGGTCGCCGAGCTCCCGGTCCCGTTGGTGACCGCCCGGGCGCCGCCGCCCTCCGCCTCGACGCACCCCCTCGGCGCGGTGAGGCCGTGGACCCGGTCGTCCTGGCCGACGTACTGGAAGTCCGGACCGGCGGCCGCATGCGCCGCACCGGGCAGGAGCGTGGCGCCCGCCAGGAGCAGGACGGGCACGGCAGGGTGGATACGCAGGAATCGCATGCCCGTCCAACCGGGCCGGGCCCGGACCCGGTCACGCCTTGTCACCCGTTGGACGGCTGTGCGACGGTGCGGCGGTGCGACCGGCACCGTCATCGCAGGAGGACGAGATGAGCGCAGAGGCTGCCGCCGACGGCCGCCGCCGGCCGCGGGCCAGGACGGCGACCGGGGTCGTCGAGGGCCGGACCGGGCCCGGGGGGACCGCCGTATTCCTGGGCATCCCCTACGCGGCCCCGCCCGTCGGCGCCCTGCGCTTCGCGGCTCCCGAGCCCCCGGCCGCCTGGGACGGCGTACGGGATGCCGCCGCCTACGGGCCGACCGCGCCCAAGGTGCCCTACCCGGACACCTTCGCGGCCCTGCTCCCCGACCCGGTGATCCCGGGGGACGACTGCCTGAACGTGAACGTGTGGACCCCCGACCCGGCCCCCGGTGCCCGGCTGCCCGTCATGGTCTGGATCCACGGCGGCGCCCACACCCGCGGCTCCTCGGCCGTCCCCGTGTACGACGGCTCCGCCTTCGCCCGCGACGGGGTCGTGCTCGTCTCCTTCAACTTCCGCCTCGGCGTCCTCGGCTACGGACTCTTCCCCGACGCCCCCGCCAACCGCGGCCTGCTGGACCAGATCGCCGCCCTCACATGGGTCCGCGACAACATCGGGGCCTTCGGCGGGGACCCCGACCGGGTCACCGTCTTCGGTGAATCCGCCGGGGCCATCGGCATCGGCGCCCTCCTGGCCGCCCCGCGCGCGGCCGGGCTCTTCGCCCGGGCCGTCCTGCAGAGCGGCGCCCCCGAGGTCGTGGCGCGCACCAAGGTCCGCGCCACGGTCCGGCGGATGGCTTCGCTCCTCGAGGTGGACGCCACCGCCGCGGCCTTCACGGCCACCGCCCTGCCCGACCTGCTCACCGCCCAGGCGGCCGTCCTGCGCCGATCGGGCCCGCTCCTCGGCGGACCCGCCTTCGGCCTGGTCACCGACCCGGACACGGTCCCGGCCGACCCCCTCGACACCCTGTGCGCGGCGGCCGCCTCCGGAGAGGTGCCGCTGCTCCTCGGCTGGACCCGTGACGAGTACCGGCTGTGGCTCGCCCCCACCGGCGGGATGCGGCTGCTGGACCGGCTCGGCCCGCTCGCCGTGGTGCTGGCCCGTGCCCGCTCCGGCAAGGACCGGGCGGCCGTACGGGCGCTGCGCGCCGCGCTGCCCGCCGCGGGCCCCGCCGAACTGGCCGGACAACTGCTCACCGACCACCTGCTGCGCGACCCGCTGCGCAGGCTCGCCGGGGCGCGGCGGGCGGCGCCGAGCTTCCTGTACGAGTTCGGCTGGCCCTCCGGCCTGCCGGGCCTGGGCTCCTGCCACGCCCTGGAGCTGGGCTTCGTGTTCGACACGCTCGCGGTGCCGGAGGCCGCCTGGCTGGCCGGGCCGGACACCCCGCAGGCGCTGGCGGACGAGATGCACGCGGCCTGGGTGCGGTTCGCGGTGACGGGCGATCCGGGCTGGGCGGCCTGGAACGGCGACGGCCCGCCGAAGGTGTTCGGCGGGCCGGAGCTCGATGGTGCGGGGGCGCCGGTGGTTACTCGACGGGCCCTTCCATGACCTTGCTGATGTACTGGACCGGCCCTTCGCCCATGTTCGGCACATAGGTCTTGGCGTTGTGCTGGCCGCCCTTGATGACCTTCAACTCGGCGTGGATGGGGCCCTTGTTGCCATAGGTGGCGACGAACTTCTGCACGTCGGGCAGGGTCTTCTTGTTGTTCTCGCTGTCGCCGACCTGGAAGGCGAGGTAGACCTCCGGGCCCTTGGTGTCGATGAGCTGCTTCGCCAGCAGCTCCGGGTTGTTCTCGGCCTTCTCCTTGTCGTGGCCCTTCCACAGGGAGGAGTCCGGGACGACGTCCGGGCCGGAGGCGATCACGGCCTTGAACTTGTCCGGGTGCTTCAGTACGGCCTTCAGGCCCGCGAATCCGCCGGTGGAGGAGCCCATGAAGGCCCAGCCGTCACGGGACTTGACGGTGCGGAAGTTCGCCTTCATCAGGTCCGGGACGTCCTCGGTCAGCCAGGTGCCCATCTTGGGCTGGCCGGGTATGTCGGAGCCGTCCCAGTAGATGCCCTTGTCGTCCGGCGCCGGGTTGAGGACCGGCATGGCCAGGATGAAGGGCTTGCTCTTGCCCTCCGCGTACCACTTGCTGATGCTGGTCTGGAGACCGAGGTCGGTGCCCATCCAGTAGTTGCTCGGGTAGCCGGCGCCGCCCGGCAGGGCGATCATGACCGGGAAGCCGCTCTTGGCGAACTTCGGGTCGTTGTACTCCTTGGGGGCCCAGACCCAGACCTTGCCCTTGAAGCCGGACTTCTTGCCGTCCAGCGTGGTGACGGCCACGTGCGTGCCGTCGGCGAGGGTCATGGTGTTCTTGAACTCGGAGGCCGGCCCGGTCGGCATCAGCATCTTGGAGTTCGGCGGCGGGGGAGCGTCGTTCTTCTTGCCGCCCCCCGCGGGCGTCTGCCCGAAGGACACCGCGGAGCCCTTGTCGGTGAACGGGGGTATCTCGTAGTGGTTCAGCACGAGCGCGGCTATACCGGCGAGCGCGAGCACGGAGGCGCCCGCGATCAGCCAGCGGCGTCCCCTGCGGCGGCGCGGCGGCTCCTCGGGGAGGAGGTCCTGCGGTCCGTAGCGCGCCGTCTGTTCGTACTGGTCCTGCGGTGCGTACTGCGGCTGCTGCCCGTACCGGTCCTGCTGCCCGTACGGCTGCTGGGGGCGGCCGGGCGGCGGCTGCTGTCCGTACGGCCGGCCGTACTGGTCGCCGTGGGGCGGCTGCGGTATCTGTCCTTCCGGCCGGTACGGCTGGTACTGCTGCCCGTCGGGTGCGTACGACATGTGCGGTGGCTCTCCGGCTGGTGCTGCCCCAGAGGGGCGGGGTGGTCTGACTGCTGGGTCCTTCCGTTCGAAGGATGAACGAAAGCATGTCAGGGTTCCGCACTTTCCCTACTCTTGGGGTGCCCTGGGGAAGGCCATTGCCTGGCATCCGGACGCCCGGTGGAGTTCACGGACCCGCCCCCGTCCGGGCCTGGCTCTTGTGCAGGTCGCCGGTTATGGTGCCCCCGCGCCGCCCCCGGAACCCCACCCCGCCCCGGAGTCATCCCATGTCGCTCCAGCGCCGGATCCTGATCCTGGTCACCGCCGTGGCCCTGCTCGCGGCCGTGGGCGTACTCGCCGTCGTGCGGGCCTCCTCGCGCGCCGACGAGAAGGACCACGCCCGGGCGGGCGGCCCGCCGGTCACCCCGGGCGCGGTCTCGCTGGCGCCGGACGACGGCGGCCGGCGGATCGTGTTCCGCAACATGGCCTGGGGACCGCACCGGGACGAGCTCGCCACGGTCGCGGCCGGCGCGCCGGAGGGGCCCCGTACCGCGTCCGGGGTGAGCTGCCTGCGCTTCCACGCGGCCGGTGGCACCGGGATCTGCCTCCGGGCGGACCGCGGCGGGCTCCAGGAGGGCTACCGGGCCGTCGTCCTCGACGCCCGGCTGAAAGAGGTGTCGGCACACCCGCTCGGCGGCCTCCCCACCCGGGCCCGGGTCTCACCGGGCGGGCACCTCGCCGCCTGGACCGTCTTCGTCGGCGGGGACTCGTACGCAGGTACGAATTTCTCGACGCGGACCTCGGTGCTCGACCTGCGCACCGGCACGCTCGACGCCTCGCTGGAGGACTTCACGATCCTGAAGGACGGCAAGCCGTACCGCAGTGCCGACGTCAACTTCTGGGGGGTGACCTTCGCCGCGGACGAGCGGACCTTCTACGCGACCCTCGCCACCGGAGGCCGGACCCATCTGGTCCGCGGGGACCTGGGCGAGCGCACCGTGACCACCCTGCGCGAGAACGCCGAGTGCCCGTCGCTGTCACCGGACGGGACCCGGGTGGTCTTCAAGAAGCGCGTGCCGGGCCTGCCGGCCGAGGCGCCCTGGCGGCTGTACGCGCTGGACCTGGCCTCCGGAGCCGAGCACCCGCTCGCCGAGGAGCGCAGCGTGGACGACCAGGTGGTGTGGACCGACGACCGGACCGTCGTCTACGCCTTGCCGGGGGACTTCGGCGCCGACCTGTACGCCGTACCGGCCGACGGGGGCGGCGCCCCCGCCCGGCTCGTGGACTCGGCCCTCGCCCCGGCCTTCCTCGGCTGAGGAGGCCGCGGCGAGGGCCGGGGGAGGAGCGTTTTTCCGTTCTTCGTCCGGCTGGACGCGGTTACGCGGGGATCAGGGTCTTGCGGCGCCGCTTGCGCTGCGCGCCCGCCGACAGCCTCAGCTCGATGATCGACCGTACGGCCGGCCACTCCTCGTCGAGGATCGAGTAGAAGGCCGTACTGCGGACGGCGCCGTCGAGCCCCCGCGAATGGGCCCGGCGGACCCCCTCGCAGGTGAAGCCCAGACGTTCCATGGCGGCTCGCGACCGGCCGTTGCGCGCGTCCGCGCGCAGCGAGATGCGCCGTACCCCCCAGGTCTCGAAGGCATGGCGGAGCATGAGCAGCTTCGCCTCGGTGTTGATGCCGGTTCCCTGGGCGCCCGGGGACAGCCAGGTATTGCCGATCTCGGCGGCATCGGGGATCGCCGTCGCCGGATCGCCGAACGGGACTCCGGGCACGGCGGGCCAGACCAGAGGCCCCTGCCAGTAGTCGAGTTCCAGGAACCGGGTCGAACCGACGACCCGCCCGTCGGTGGCTCTGACCACCGCGAACGGGAGCGATCGACCCGCTGCCTGATCGGCGAGGGCACGTTCGATGTACTCGTGTGACGCCTGCACCCCATGGGGTACGGGGGTGAAGGCGTAAGTCGTACGATCCTCGGCCCCGGCCACGGCCAGAGCCTCGGTGTGGTGGGGGGCGAGGGGCTCGAGCCGCACGGTGCGGCCCGCGAGGTGTACGGGTACGGGCACGGAGCCTTCGGTCCTTCTGGGCGGTGGGGTGGTTGCACAGTCTGCGTCCATGACGTCGCCCCCCGTGCAAAACACGAGTGAAAGGCAACCGGCTGTCAGGTGAACGCGAGTGGCTCAATGTAGCTCCTTAATGTCCTCTCATGAACCCCCAATTTGGCAATGGCGTGACACTGATTTCCGGGGACTTGGGTCCCCGCCCCGGAGGACCCGTAATCATGATCGACGGACATCCCTTCAACCGCACGGCGTGGGCCCCCCGGACGGCCGCCCCGGCGGCCGCCGGTTGCCGTGCGATCATGCCTGACCTGCGGGAATGCGGATAGATCCGGGTGGCCCCGGGTCAGGCTCCGCTCGTGGGTCCCGCGGCCGGGGCCACCGGTCCGCCGCCCCGCCCGGAGGTCGAACACATGGTCGTCGGCGGTGTGTCCGTGAGCGGCCGCACCCCGGGGGAGGTACGACTGCGCCACCCGGGTCTGCTACGGGGCCCGCGGGGCCGCCGTAGAGTCGAAGCGATGCCTGTGTCCGCCGAGGAGGGTGTACATGCTGCGAGGTGTTGCGACGATCAACTTCTGGGCCGACGACCTGGAGACCGCCAAGGCCTGGTACACCGAGCTCCTCGGGATCGCCCCGTACTTCGAGCGGCCCGGTTACGCCGAGTTCCGCATCGGCGACTACCAGCACGAGCTGGGCATCGTCGACCGCCGCCACGCCCCGCCGGGCGCGGCGAAGGACCCGGGCGGCGCGGTGGCCTACTGGGCCGTCGACGATCTCCCCGCGGTCCACGCGCGGCTCCTGGCCCTCGGGGCGACGGAGTACCAGCCGGTGACCGCGCACGGCGACGGCGGCTTCGTCACGGCGGCCGTCACGGACCCCTTCGGCAATGTGCTCGGCATCATGTGCAACCCGCACTACCTGGAGGTCCTCGAAGGGGCGACCCCGGACCCGGCCTGACGCCGGTCCCGCGCCGCTGAGATCATCTCGGGTATGGACGACGTACTGCGGCGACTGGCCGCCGTGGGGCCCTTCTTCACCGTCCCCTGCGGGAAGGAACCGCCCGGCCCCGGCTTCCGGCCGCTCACCGCGCTGTACGGGGAGCGGCTCGGGCCGTACGTGGCCGAGGTGGGGCGGCGGATCGGCACCGGGCCGGGCCGGGTGGCCGCCTCGACCGCACAGTTCGGGATCGTCTCCCGGCTCTGGTCGCTGGGGCTCGGGTGCGCGGCACTGGCGGGCCGGGTTCCGGACCTGGCCCCTGACCGGGTGTGGTGGCGGCTGCCGGACGCGGGATCGCTGCAGCTGTGGCTGCCCGAGCCCGCCCCCGGCCTGCCGGCCGAGGCGCTCGGGGAGAACGTCCTGGCGAACCTGGCCGTGCTCGACGAGGCCCTGCGCGAGCGCTTCGGGGTCTCGCCGAAGGTCCTGCGGGGGAACGCGGCGTCCGGGCTCGTCGGGGCGCTGCGCGTGCTGATCGACCGGGTGCCGGGCGGCGCGGCCGTGGAGCTGGCGGGCGCCCTGCTGGCCGACGGCGGAGCGCTGGCGGGCACCGGCACCTTCATCCATGAGGAGGGGCTCGGAGTGGCGTTCGTACGGCGCAGCTGCTGCCTCTACTACCAGGTGCCCGGAGGCGGGCTCTGCGGCGACTGCGTGCTGCGGACCGCGCGGCGGACGGGCTGACAGCCGTCCTGACAGCCGTCCTGACAGCCGTCCTGACAGCCGTCCTGACGGACGGCCTGACGGACGGCGTGACGGAGGGCCCCACGGTCACCGGCCGACGCACGCGGCCGTTCGGAGCAAGGGAGGGCGCGCCGCGCCCCGGCCCGCCACGGGCCCCGCGTACGGTCCGCTGCATGACCGCTCGTACACCGCACCAGCCCGCCGCGCTCACCCGCCGCGCGGCCCTGACCGGCCTCGCCGCGGGGGCCGGGGCGCTCGCCGTCGGGGGTGGGGCCCGCACCGCGGCCGCCGCGCCCAGGCCGTCCGCCAAGGCGGTGGGTCCCACACCCGGAGCCATGCAGCTCTTCGCCGATCCCGGCTTCAACTTCGCGGGCCTGCTCGCCCTCGGCGCGGCCGGCATGCGCGCCTCCGAGGTGGGCGAGGTGCTGACCGCGGTCAACGCGATCAATGCGGCGGGGCTGTCCGAGCAGACGTTCAGCGACACCTTCCGCGCCTGGGGGGACCGGCTCGCCGCGCCCCCGGCCGCCGGCCGGCACGGCCACGGTGCCCCCTCGCAGACCCGCCGCTTCCGGTCCCTGCGCGCCGCCCAGTACTACGCGCAGGCGCTGTTCTACGTGCTCGGCACCGACCACCCCGGTGACGAGGAGTCGCTCTACCTGGCCGGGCGCGGGGCCTGGGACACCTTTGCCGCGCTCTGCTCACCGGCCGCCGTCCGCGCGCAGGTCCCGTACGGCAAGACCCGCCTGCCCGTCTGGTTCTTCCGCCCGGACGGTCCCGCCGAACCGCGCCCCACCGTGATCCTCACCAACGGCAGCGACGGCCAGAACCTCGACATGTGGACCTACGGTGTGGCCGCCGCACTCGGCCGGGGCTGGAACGCCCTCGTCTACGACGGACCCGGCCAGGGGCAGCTCCTGTTCGTGGAGGAGATCCCCTTCACCACCCGCTGGGAGAAGGTGGTCGGCCCGCTCGTCGACTGGCTGGAGCGGCGCGAGGACGTGGACAGCGGCCGGATCGCGCTGACCGGCCTCAGCATGGGAGGCAACCTGGTCGCCCGTGCCGCAGCCTTCGAGCACCGGCTCGCCGCCGTCGCCTGCCAGCCGGGCTGCGTCAGCCCCTGGCTGGGATTCGACGCGGAGCTGCGCGCCGTCGTCACCCCCGACAAGGAGGAGACCAACCGGGTCTGGAACGAGGAGGTCGTCCCGGAGCTGACGCCGGAGCTCGCCTTCACGGTCAGGAAGCGCTTCGAGATCTTCGACAGGCAGGCGCTGCGCCAGGCCCGCCAGGGCGTCGTGCCCACGGACATCTGGACCCCGGCGCAGGTGGCCATGGGCCTCGACGTCACCAAGGTGGTCGGGAGGATCAAGGCCCCGACGCTCGTCCTGGACTACGACTTCGAGCTGTTCTACCCGGGCCAGCCGCAGCAGATGTACGACCTGCTGCGCAGCCGCCGCGAGTACGTGAAAATGACGGAGGCCACCGGGGCGCAGTTGCACTGCTCCCCGATGGCCCCGCAGCAGCACTGCGACGTCGTCTTCGACTGGCTCGCCGACGTGCTGCAGCGCCGGCGGAACTTCCGGAAGACCTCCTAGAAGGTCAGGTTCCAGGAGTCGACCTTGCCGGTGTCGCCGCCGGCGTTGTCGTTGACCCGCAGCTTCCAGGTGCCGTTCGCGGCCTCGGAGGAGGCGTTCACGGTGTAGACCTGGTTGATGTTGTCGGTGCTGCCGCCGGAGCGGTTGTGCACGGTGTAGACGGTGCCGTCCGGGGCGACCAGGTCGACCTTGAGGTCACCGATGTAGGTGTGCACGATGTTCACGCCCACCTTGAGGGTGGCCGGGGCGTTGCCGGTGACACCGGTGACGGTGATCGCGCTCTCCACCGTGGTGTTGTCGCCGATGGCGACGTCACCGGTGTTCTCGAAGTACTTGCCGGGCGGCGGGGTGCTGCCGACGGCCTTCAGCGCGTCGACCTGGCCCTCGCCGAAGAAGCCGTTCTTCGCGGTGGTGCCCTTGCAGCGGCCGTCCGACGGGCAGGCGACGTCGTTGGCCTGGGTGGCCAGCTTGTCGCGCAGCTGCGCCGGGGTGATGCCCGGGTTGGTGCTGGCCAGCAGGGCCGCCACGCCGGTGACGTGCGGGGACGCCATCGACGTGCCGCTCATGGTGCCGTACTTGCCGCCCGGCTGGGTGCTGTAGATGCCGACGGTGTCGCCGCCGGGGGCCGTCACGTCGACGACGTTCAGACCGTAGTTGGAGTACGAGGCCTTCGCCGTGGTGCCCATCGCCGAGACCGTGACCACGCCCGGGAGCTCGGTCGGGATGTCCAGGCAGGCGTTGGTGATGGTGCGGGTGACCGGCGTCGAGTCGTTCGGGCTCTCGGTGTCGGTCGTCTTGTTGGCCAGGTCGATGTTGGAGTTGCCGGCCGCCGCGACCTGCAGCGAGCCCTTGCCCTCCGCGTACTCCTGGGCGCGCTTGACGCCCTCGATGATGGCGGCCTGGTCGGCGTTGTCCGGGCAGTTGAACTGCCACGGGTCCGTGTAGTAGCTGTTGTTGGTGACCTTGAAGCCGTGGTCACCGGCCCACATGAAGCCGCAGACGGTGTTCTCGGCGAAGAAGAGCGAGGAGCCCGGCTCGGCGATGCGCACCGAGGAGATCCGCACGCCCGGGGCCACGCCGATGACGCCCTTGCCGTTCTTGGCGGCCGCGACCGTTCCGGCCACGTGCGTGCCGTGGGTGCCGACGTCCCGCCAGGCGCCCGTACGGGTGTCCGGCT
The DNA here is from genome assembly GCF_017639205.1 of Streptomyces nojiriensis. Taxonomy (NCBI): domain Bacteria; kingdom Bacillati; phylum Actinomycetota; class Actinomycetes; order Kitasatosporales; family Streptomycetaceae; genus Streptomyces; species Streptomyces nojiriensis. Next base: position 8,531,409 of record NZ_CP071139.1, read on the forward strand.
TGCCGTAGGCGCAGGACGCGGAGTCCGCCGCGTTGAAGTTCGGGGCCAGGTCCTGGTGCTGGTCGTCCACACCGGTGTCCAGGATGCCGACCTTGACGGAGGCGGAACCGGTGGTGACGGCCCAGGCCTGGTCGGCCTTGATCTGGGTCATGTCGGCGCGGACCGGCTCGCCCGAAGGCGTCGTGGCCTGCGTCGGGTTGGCGGGCAGCGCCGGGTTGTAGGCGTCCGCCGGCACGTCCGAGGTGCGGGTGGCGCCGACCTGCTGGACGCCGCTCACACCGCGCATGGTGGTGGCGAAGGTACCGGACGCGGAGTGGGCGACGATCACGCCGATCGCGTCGTAGTACTGGAACACCGTGCCGCCGTTGGCGGCGACGGCGCCCCGCACCGCCGTGGTGTCACCGGGGGCGGTGATCACGAGGTAGGCGCGGGTACCGGCAACCCAGGTCGCACTCTGGGAAGTCGGGGCCGCGGCCTTGGGGGCGGCCGCCGCGGGGGCGGGGGCCGAGGAGCCGTTGGGCGAGACGGGGGCGGTGCCGGCGAGCGCGGCGGGAGCCCCGAATGCGAGTGCCGCGCCGAGCGTGGCGGCCAGCACGAGGGTACGTCGAGGTCGGCTGGATATGTGGGGTATCAATGCGTCCTCCGAAGACCCGGTGGTCAGGCCGGGTCGAACGAAACAAGTGGTGGACGCAAGATGTCATGCACACAGCCTGTTACGGAAGTACCTTTTACAGCCGGGGGGTTCGTATATCGGTGGCCGAATACCGACTATGGGTGCAAGTGCGGAGAATGGGGCGGGCCGACCGGGCTGGGCACCGTGGGGGCGAGCCCTGCCCGGTCGGCCCGCGGGGGCGTACCGGCTAGACCGGCACCCCGTCCTTGGGGCTGTCCGAGGGCTGCGGCACGGAATTCGGGGTTCCGTCGGACTCCGCGGACCCTGCGGACTCTGCGGACTCGGCAGACTGCGCGGGCCCGCCCTGCTGGTGCTGCGTGCCGTGCCCGTCGTCCACCAGCGTGTTCTCGTCGAACGGCAGCCGTCCCGCGAGGACTTCGGTGGCGCGCGCGTGGTCGAACTCCTTCGTCCACGTTCCGATGAGCACCGTGGCGACCGCGTTGCCCGCGAAGTTCGTCAGCGCCCGGGCCTCGCTCATGAACCGGTCGATGCCCACGATCAGGCCGACGCCGTCCACCAGTTCCGGCCGGTGCGACTGCAGTCCGCCGGCGAGGGTGGCCAGGCCCGCGCCGGTCACCCCGGCCGCGCCCTTCGAGGCGATGATCATGAACAGCAGGAGCGAGATCTGCTCGCCCAGCGCCAGCGGCTTGCCCATCGCCTCGGCGACGAACAGCGAGGACATCGTCAGATAGATGGCCGTCCCGTCCAGGTTGAAGGAGTAGCCGGTCGGCACGGTGATCCCGGTGACCGGCCGGGAGACCCCCAGGTGCTCCATCTTCGCGATCAGCCGCGGCAGCGCCGACTCCGAGGAGGAGGTCGAGAGGATCAGCAGGAACTCCCGGCCCAGATAGCGCAGCAGGGCGAAGACACTGACCCCGGTGCACACCCGCAGCAGCGTGCCGAGGACCACGAACACGAAGAGCAGGCAGGTCGTGTAGAAGCCGATCATGATGACGGCCAGGGACTTCAGCGCGTCGATGCCGGTGGCCCCGACCACCGCCGCGATCGCCCCGAAGGCGCCCACCGGAGCCGCCCACATGATCATCGCGAGTACCCGGAAGACCATCTTCTGGACGTGCCCGATGCCCCGCAGCACCGGCTCGCCCGCCGCGCCCATGGCCTGCAGCGCGAATCCGCAGAGCAGCGCCACCAGCAGCGTCTGCAGCACCTCGCCCCCGGTGAAGGCGGACACCAGCGTGGTCGGGATGATCCCGAGCAGGAACTCCGGCGTGCTCTCGGCACCACCGGCCTTGGCCTGCGCCTCGCCCGCACTGCGCGCCGCCTCGGTCAGGTGCAGCCCGCTGCCGGGGTCCAGGAGGTTGCCGACCAGCAGGCCGATGGCCAGCGCCACCGTGGACATGACCATGAAGTAGCCGAGGGCGAGCCCGCCCACGGCTCCCACCTTGGCGGCTTTGCGCACGGATCCGATGCCCAGCACGATCGTGCAGAAGATCACGGGCGAGATCATCATCTTGATGAGGTTGACGAAGCCGGTGCCCAGCGGTTTGAGCTCCACGGCCACGCCGGGGGCGGCGAAGCCGACGGCGATGCCGAGCAGCACCGCGCCGATCACCGCGATGTAGAGATAGTGCGTTCTGTCGCGCCTGGCGGCCACGATGCCTCCCGGTGGTGATTACGTTCGGGGAGACCATCGCCCAGGGCTGTGACCCCGGTCACCCTTGCGTTCATTGAGTTCGCGACCCGGTGCACACTGAGCGCCATGTTCCGCTTCCTCCGCCCCCCGCGCAGCCTCGCCGGCCAGCTCTTCGCCATGCAGGTGCTGCTGGTCGCCGTGGTCGTCGCGGGCTGCGCCGTTTTCGCGTACGCCACGGCCCGGGGCCAGGCCGAGGAGGCCGCCCGGCGCCAGGCCGGGGCCGTGGCCCGCGCGGTGGCCGACTCGCCGTCCGTACGTGAGGCCGTACGGGGAGCGGCGCGCGGGATCGACCCGTCCGTCGAGCTCCAGCCCTACGCGCAGCAGGTCCGCGCGGACTCCGGGGTGGCCTTCGTGACGATCATGTCCCCCGAGGGGCGGCGCTGGACCCACCCCGACCCGCACCGGATCGGCGAGCCCTTCATGGGCAACACCGCCCCCGCGCTGCGCGGCGAGACCTTCAGCGAGACGTACACCGGCACCCTCGGCCCCTCCATCCGCGTGGTCACCCCCCTCCGGGACGAGGGCCGGATCATCGGCCTGGTCAGCGCGGGGATCACCGTCCGCGCCATCAGCGACCGGCTCGCCGCGCAGCTCTCCGCCCTGGCCTGGGTCGCGGGCGGCGCGCTCGCCCTCGGCGGCGTGGGCACGTACGTCGTCAACGCGCGGCTGCGCCGTCACACTCATGGCATGAACGCGACGGAGCTCAGCCGGATGTACGACTACCACCAAGCGGCCCTGCACGGGGTCCGCGAGGGGCTGCTGATGCTCGACGGTCAGCGCCGGATCACCTTGATCAACGACGCCGGACGTGAACTGCTGGGTCTGCCCGGAAAGGTCACCGGCACCGGGGTGGCCGACCTCGGCCTGCCGGCCCCGCTCACCGGCGCCCTGCTCGCGGACCGGCCCCGGGTGGACGAGGTGCACCTGACCGCGGACCGGGTGCTGGTGGTCAACAGCTCGCCGGTCGCGGGCGGAGGCCGCAGGGGCACCGTGGTCACCTTGCGCGACCACACGGAACTGCAGGCGCTGACCGGTGAGCTGGACCACGAGCGGGGCTTCACCCAGGCGCTGCGCTCCCAGGCCCACGAGGCGGCCAACCGGCTGCACACGGTGGTCTCGCTCATCGAACTCGGCCGCGCGGACGAGGCGGTCGACTTCGCCACCGCCGAGCTGGAACTCGCCCAGGCCCTCACCGACGAGGTGGTCACCGCGGTCGGGGAGCCGGTACTGGTGGCGCTGCTGCTGGGCAAGGCCGCCCAGGCGCACGAGCGGGGCGTCGAGCTGGTCGTCACGGCCGACAGCCGCAGCCTCGCCGAAGGGGGCGGACTGCCGCCGGCCCGGGACCTGGTCACTGTGCTCGGCAACCTCATCGACAACGCGGTCGACGCGCTCACCGCCGTACCGGGGGGCCGGATCGCGGTGACGCTGCGGCCCGAGTCGGACGAGCTGCTGCTGCGGGTCGCGGACAACGGACCCGGGCTGCCCGAGGGGGTGGACGTGTTCCGCCGGGGCTGGTCCGGCAAGGGCGAGGGCCGCGGCCTCGGTCTCGCGCTGGTCCGGCAGGTGGCGGAGCGCTGCGGCGGAGCGGTGACCGCCGCGCAGGGCCCGGGCGGTGGAGCGGAGTTCACGGTTCGCCTGCCGGTCGCGTCCGCACCCGCCGCGGGCCCGGGGGGCCCGCGATGAGCGCGGACGAGGTGCGCGTGCTCATCGTCGAGGACGATCCGGTGGCCGCCGACGCGCACGCGCTCTACATCGGCCGGGTGCCCGGCTTCACCGCCGTCGGCGCCGTCCACTCGCTCGCCGGGGCCACCCGGTTCCTGGAGCGGACCCGCGTCGACCTGCTGCTCCTGGACCTCGGCCTGCCCGACGGGCACGGTCTGCGCTTCGCGCGCGGGCTGCGCGCGGCCGGCCATCCCGTCGACGTGATCGTGGTGACCTCCGCGCGGGACCTGGCCGTCGTCCGTGAGAGCGTTTCCCTCGGCGTGGTCCAGTACGTACTGAAGCCGTTCGCGTTCCCCACCCTTCGCGAACGGCTCCTGCGCTACGCCGAGTTCCGTCAGGCGGCGGGCGAGGCGGCCGGCCAGGACGACGTCGACCGGGCGATGGCCGTCCTGCGCGCACCCCGCCCGGCCGAGCTCCCCAAGGGGCTGAGCGCGCCGACCCTGGACCGGGTCGCCGCCCTGCTGCGGTCGGCACCCGAGGGGCTGACCGCAGCAGGGGCGGCCGAGGCGGCCGGGATCTCCCGGATCACCGCCCGCCGCTACCTGGAGCACCTGGTGGACACCGGCCGCGCGGACCGCACCCCCCGGTACGGCCAGGTCGGCCGCCCCGAACTGCACTACCGCTGGCTGGCGGCGGCCGGTTCGGTGTCGAAGGTGTAGAACTTCCGGTGGTCCAGCATGTCCGCCGGGGTCACGTTGTTCCAGGGCCGCATGGTGTCGTTCAGGTCGACGACGTTCTGCGTGCCCGCGCCCGGCAGGTACGTGGACTGGGGGTGCTTGGCCTGCCAGTCGGCCCACAGCTTGTCGATGAAGGCGTGGTGCATCCAGAACACCGGGTCGTTGGGGGAGACGCCGGTGGACATCTGCCCGCCGACCCACACGTGCACCCGGTTGTGGAGGTTGGCGCCGCGCCAGCCCTCCAGGTGGTTGCGGAAGCCGTTGGAGGAGCTGTTCCAGGGCGCCATGTCGTAGACCGGCATGGCGAGGACGGAGTCCACCTCGGCCTTGGTCGGCAGCTGGGCGACGGCCGTGCCGAGATCACGGCGCAGGTAGGCGCGCCCGTCCACCCGGACGTTTATGTTCCACTTGCCCGTCGCGTACGCGAACGGACCGTCCATGACCTGCCCGTCGCGGGCCCGCCCGGTGCCGCCGAGGAAGTCGGCGGCGAAGAGGGAGGCGCGGGAGGTGCGGTCCACGGTCCAGTCCCAGTACGGGAGCGCCACGCTCGCGTCCACTTTCTGGAGCGCCTCCTCGAACTCCAGGAGGAAGCGCCGGTGCCAGGGCAGGAAGGAGGGGGAGCGGTGGCCGACGCGGTCGCCCGAGTCGGTGTCGCTCATGATGAAGCCGTTGTGGGTGGTGACGAAGCGGTCGTAGCTGCCGTTGCGCTTGAGCTCCAGCAGTGCCGAGGTGAAGGCGCGCTTCTCCTCGGGGGTCAGCGTGGCCTGGTTCTTGCGGACGGTCATGCCGCACCTCCGAAGGGAACGAGGGCGGCGCCCTGGAGATCGCGCACCGCGGCGCGCGCGAGCAGCTTCGGGTCGGCGAAGGTCTCGTAGTGGTTGATGACGCTGATCCAGGTGCCGTCGGCGTTGCGCATGATGTGCAGTTCCCTGCCGTCTATTCGGACGGTGGGCTGGCCGGGCGAGTGGTGGCCGCCGTGGTGGCCGCCTCCGCCGGCGGTGATCTGGATGCGACGGCCCTGGTAGACCTCGTCGACCGTGCCCGGGGTGGTGGGCTCGGTGGGAGTCGCGGCGGCGTTCGTGGCGCCCGCGGCAGCAGCGGTCAGGCCAAGGGCGGTGAGGGCACCGGCAGTTGCCCCCAAGGCCTGACGGCGAGTGATCTTCTTCATGGCCGAAGAGGTATCAGGGCCCGGGAGGGGCTTGGCCTGTATCCGGACATCGACGGATAAGTTTCCGATAGAACAAGTTGGATGATCTTCCCGTCCGGAGCGGCTCCGGGGGTCCGGACGGGAAGATCTGCGGGACAAACTCTACTTGACAGTAATTTCTTCAGGGTGAGGGGGGCGCTATGTGCGGGATCACACTGCAGAGTCGGCTGGAAGCAGAGCGTCAGACTCGGCCCGACGGTGTGCCGGGTGACTCCGGGGCGGCTGTGGCGGGGACCTCCGGAAGATCCCTGATGAACACGACCCCGTCGATCGTGGCCAAGTGGGCCGGGTCGAGCGGGGCGTAGCCGAACCAGGGGGAGACCCGGGGCGCCGGTGCCGGTGCGTCGCCCAGGGAGGCGGCCAGCCGACGGGCGTCGACGACGCAGCGGTCGTCCGGGAGCGCGTACAGGAGGCCTTCGAGGGTGTCCGGCGGCGGTGCGTCCACCCCCCGGTGCCGGATCGTGCCGAGGGCCGTGGCCAGGAAGGCGTACTCCGTGCCGAGCCGGGCGCTCACCAGCGCGCCGGCGCTCCACCACTCCAGAGGCCTGCCGCCCATCCGCATCGCGCTCTTCTCCCGCTGGAGATGGGCGTTGTGGGCGTGGACGAGGACCGGGCCCCGGGCGGCGAGGGCGAGGAGGTTGTCGGCCATCATCCGGCCCCGCTCGCCCACCAGCCGGGTCATGCGGGCCGCCGAGGTGTCGGCCATCCTGCGGTGGTAGCGCAGCAGGCCGGTGGCGGTGCGTCCGTAGAGGCGGGCCCGGTCCAGGTCCTCCCGGGAGGTCGCCGCGATCAGGTGCGGCGTCTGCTCCTCCAGCAGCGCCACCAGGTCGTCGGCGAGCAGCCGCAGCTCCCGGGCCTCGGCGGACCGCCCCGTGGACCGGGCCGGGTCCGTCATCGCGGCGGGCTCGGTCCACCGGTCGTCGGCGCCGAGCAGGCGGTCGAGCGTGTGCGCGGTGCAGGGGAGCAGCTCGGCGTCGACGTGGCGGGCGAGGTGGTCGTGGAGCGCGGTGAGGGCCTGCCGTGGGCTCGCGGCACCCGCCATCTCCAACGGGCCGTCGATCCCGGCGAAGCGGAGCCGCTCGGGCGCGGGCCGGCCCTCGTTGAACGCCCGCATCCAGCGCACGAGTTCGCGATTGGCGGCCGATGCGCCGAACCCGTGGCTGAAGCCGCGCTCCATGACCTCGTCGAGGCTGCCGGCGCCCGAGGTGACGTACGCGTCGACCAGCAGGCCCGCCAGGCAGTCGCTCTCGATCGCGATCGTCCGGTAGTCCCCGTGCGCGACGAGCTGGCGGAAGAGCTCGTTGCGGACTTCGAGCAGGGTGTCCTCGCCGTGGGTGGGCTCGCCGAGGGCGAGCAGCCGCGGTCGGGCCGCGAACGGTTCCATCACGGCGGCGGCGTCGACGGCGCGGGCGATGTCCTTGATGTCGATTGGCATGCCTTCAACGCTATCGTTGAACCTTCGGTGGAAACTTTTCCGCTCTATCCTGGGTTTCGTGAGCCAAAACCTTCAAAGCGGCCGACGGCTTCGGCCGGTCGACCTGGCGCGCGGGCACGGCCTGTCCACGCAGGCGATCAGGAACTACGAGGAGGCCGGCATCCTCCCGGCCGCGGACCGGACCCCCCAGGGCTACCGCACCTACACCCCGCTGCACGCACGCGCGCTGGCCGCGTTCCTCGCCCTCGTACCGGGCCACGGCCACCCGACGGCGGCATCGATCATGCGAGCCGTGAACGAGGAAGCGGCCGAGGAGGCCTTCCGTCTCATCGACGGGACCCACGCCGAACTCCTCGCCGACCGGCGGACCCTCGATGCCGTGGAGAACGCCCTGCGCGCCCTGGCGCCCACCGGTGCGGCCGCCGAGCCGGGCGCCACGTCCGGCGCCACGTTCATCGGGACGCTCGCCCGCGAACTCGGTGTCCGGCCCGCGACCCTGCGCGCATGGGAACGCGCCGGGCTCGTCCGCCCGCGCCGCGACCCGCTGACCGGGTACCGCGTGTACGACGACGCCGACGTCCGGGACGCCCGCCTGGCCCACCAACTCCGCCGCGGGGGACATCTGCTGGAACAGATCGCCCCCCTGCTCGCACAGGTCCGCACGGCGGGCGGCCTGGCACCCCTGGAGTCCGCCCTGACCGCCTGGCGCGCCCGCCTCTCCGCCCGCGGCCGCGCCCTGCTGGCGGGCGCGGCCGAACTGGACGCGTACCTCCAGGCCCGCGGCTGACCGCCGGCCGCGAGCCGGCACGCACCGGTCGCAGCCGATCACCTGCGCCGCTTTCCGGTTGTCCCACCGCGGTGTCGGCCCGCGCCCGTCCGTCCTACCCGGTAATAGTAGTTTTTGCACATATAGTCCCGATATGGCTCTCCACGAGACGAAGGACGTACGTGCCCAGGACGCCGACACGGACGTGTTCACGTCCACGCTGAGCGGCCAGATCCTCCCCAAGTACAAAATTCCCGAGGACCACTCACCCACCGAGGTGGTCTACGAACTCCTCCGCAACGAGCTGCTCCTGGACGGCAACGCGGCCCAGAACCTGGCCACCTTCTGCACCACCTGGTCGGACGAGGGCGTGCACCGCCTGATGAACGTCTGCCTCGACAAGAACATGATCGACAAGGACGAGTACCCGCAGACCGCGGAGATCGAGTCCCGGTGCGTCAACATCCTGGCCGACCTGTGGAACGCCCCCGCCGGCACCACCGCGGCCGGCTGCTCCACCACCGGCTCCAGCGAGGCCGCCATGCTCGGCGGCCTCGCCCTCAAATGGCGGTGGCGCGCGCGCCGCCGCGCCGAGGGCCTGCCCACCGACCGCCCCAACCTGGTGTGCGGACCGGTCCAGATCTGCTGGGAGAAGTTCGCCCGCTACTTCGACGTCGAACTGCGCCAGGTCCCCATCGAGGCGGGCGCCACCGGTCTGCAGGCCCATCAGCTCGCCCAGTACGTCGACGAGAACACCATCGGCGTCGTCGCCATCCTCGGCGTCACGTACACGTGCGACTACGAGCCCGTCGCCGAGATCGCCGCCGAACTCGACCGGATCCAGGCCGAGCACGGCTGGGACGTCCCCATCCACGTGGACGGCGCGAGCGGCGGGTTCGTGGCGCCCTTCCTCCACCCCGACGTGGTCTGGGACTTCCGGCTGGAGCGCGTCGCCTCCGTCAACACCTCCGGCCACAAGTACGGGCTCGCGCCGCTGGGAGTCGGCTGGATCGTCTGGCGCACCGCCGACCTCCTCCCCGCCGACCTCGTCTTCAACGTCGACTACCTCGGCGGCGACATGCCGACCTTCGCCCTCAACTTCTCCCGCCCGGGCGGCGAGATCATCGCGCAGTACTACCTGTTCCTGCGCCTGGGCCGGGCCGGCTACCGGCGGGTCCAGGAGGCGTGCGCCGAAACCGCCCAGTACCTGGCCCGGCAGATCGCCGACATGGGCCCCTTCACCCTCCTGTACGACGGCCAGGGCGCCCTGCCCGCCGTCTCCTACAAACTCACCGACCCGGACGCCACCCCGTTCAACCTCTACGACCTCTCCGACCGGCTGCGCATGCGCGGCTGGCAGGTGCCCTCGTACCCGCTGCCCGCCGACCGCGACGACACGGTCATCCAACGCGTCCTCGTCCGGCACGGCGTGACCCGCGATCAGATGGCCCTGCTCGCCACCGACCTGCGCGCGGCCGTGGAACACCTGACGGCCACGCCCCCGCCCGCACCGGCCGCCGCGCCGCGCTCCGGCTTCCACCACTGACCCGCGGCCGGGGTGTGACCCGCGTCGCACCCCGCAGGCGTCACGTTCACCGGGGGCACCTTGTCCCAGAGGTATGAACGACACCCAGAAGGTACTGCTGGCCGGGGCGAGCGGAGTCCTGGGACGCCACATCACCGAGGCGCTCACCCGGGCCGGCCACACCGTGATCGGCCTCGGCCGCGGACCCGGGGCCGAGGTACGGGCCGACCTGATGGACCGTGACGGGCTGCTGCGCGCCGTCGACGGCATCGAGGCCGACACGGTGGTGCACGCGGCCACCGCCCTGCGCGCCGCGCCGATGCGGCACAAGGACATGTTCGCCACCGACGACCTGCGGGCGATTGGCACCAGGAACCTCATGGAGGCCGCCCGCGCGCTCGGCGCCCGCCGCGTCATCGCCGAGTCGATGGTCTTCGGTTACGGCTACCGCGACTTCGGCGACCACGTGATCACCGAGGACACCGACCCGTTCGCCCCGACCGGCGACCGCGCGGTGGAACGCCACCTCGAAGGCATGCGGGTCAAGGAGGAGCTGATGCTGGGCTCCGCCGGGATCGAGGGCATCGCGCTGCGCTTCGGACTCTTCTACGGCGCCGGAGGCACCGAGCCGCTCGTGGAGATGCTGCGCCGGCGCAAGGTGCCGGCGGTCGCCGACCACGGACGCGTACTGCCCTGGGTCGACCTGGCGGACGCCGGCCGCGCGGTGGCCCTCGCCGTCGAGGGCGGCCGCCCGGGGCAGGCGTACAACATCGTCGACGACACCCCGACGGGATTCGGCGCGCACATCCGCGAGGTCGCCGAGGCGTACGGCACCCCGAAGCCGATGGGCGCGCCCACCTGGCTGATGCGCCCCTTCCCCTACGCCCACCGGATGGTCACGACCAGCATGCGCGTCTCCAACGCCCGGGCCAGGGCCGAGCTCGGCTGGGCGCCGGGCCACGCGGACTGCGCCGAAGGGCTGCGCGCCCTCGCCGGGAGCCGACCCGTGGACCTCCCTTGAACAGCCGGGTCCGCGGATGACACCGTGTTGATCATGAGTGACAAATTCGAGGAGCACCGGCGCCTGCTGTTCGGTACGGCCTACCGCATGCTGGGCAGCGTCGCCGACGCCGAGGACATCGTGCAGGACGCCTGGCTCGCCTGGCACCGCACCGACCGCACGGCCGTCGAGAACCCCAGGGCCTACCTGGTGCGCACCGTCACCAACCTGAGCCTCAACCGGCTCAGGTCGGCCCAGGTCGTCCGCGAGGCCTACGTCGGACCCTGGCTCCCCGAGCCCCTGCTCACCTCTCCCGACATCGCCGAGGAGGCCGAACTCGCCGACACCGTGTCCATGGCGGTCCTGGTCGTACTGGAGACCCTGACCCCGACCGAGCGCGCGGTGTTCATGCTCCGCGAGGTGTTCGGGTACTCCTACTCCGAGATCGCCGAGGTCGTCGGGAAGTCCGAGGTCGGCGTCCGCCAGTCCGCGCACCGGGCCCGCGAACACGTCCGGGCCCGCCGCCCCCGCTTCACCGCCAAGGCGGCCGAACAGCGGGAGATCGTCGAGAAGTTCCGGCAGGCCTGCCTCGGCGGGGACCTCGGCGAGGTGCTCACGGTCCTCGCCCCCGACATCGTCTCCTGGGCCGACGGCGGCGGCATCGTCACCGCCGCCCGCCGCCCGCTGCACGGAGCCGACCACGTCGCCCGCTGGTGGCTCGGCGTCCTGGCCAAGTCCCAGGCCCGCGAGGGTGCGATGCGCCCCGCCGAGATCAACGGCGAGCCCGGCCTGCTGCTCGTCCACAACGGCGCGACCGTCGGCGCCATGACCTTCGAGGCCGCCGACGGCCGGATCACCGCACTGCGCGTCACCGTCAACCCGGAGAAGCTGCGCGGCCTGCGCGCCTGACGCGCGGGCCCGGCGCCACCGGGACGGGCGGCCGCTTCCCGCCGCTTCCTACCGCGCGCCGAAGTTCTGGGTCCACCAGGGGCCGCCCGCGCCCTGGTGGATGCCCACGCCGATGTCCTTGAAGGAGCAGTTGAGGATGTTCGCCTTGTGGCCCGGGCTCTTCATCCAGGAGTCCATCACCGACTGGGCCGTCTGCTGGCCCCGCGCGATGTTCTCCCCGTACGTCGACCAGCGGTAGCCGGCCGCGGTGGTCCGGTCGCCCGGGTCCTTGCCGTCGGGGCTGGTGTGGTCGAAGTAGTCCCGGGCCGCCATGTCGTCGGAGTGCCCCTGGGCCGCCGCACGCAGCTGCGGGTCCTCCTTGAGGGGGCCGCAGCCGACCGCCGCCCGCTCGCTGTTGACCAGCGCCACGACCTGGCCGGCCACGCCCGACGGCGGGGCGGGCGCCGGCTTGGCCGCCGAGGCCTTCGGGGTCGGGGACTTGCTCTTGGACTGCGCCGGGCTCGGGCTCGCCGACGGGCTCGGCGAGGCGGAGTCCGACGGGGAGGGCGAGGGGGACGCGGAGGGGGAGGCCGACTCCGAGGGCGGAGCGGCGGATTCGGTCGCCGAGAGCGCGGCCAGCGGGGTCGGGGCCGCGGCGGCGCCCTCCTTCGTGCTACCGGAACCGGGCAGCCCCCCGAGGTACACGAGCCCGCCGCCCGCGACGCAGGCGGCGAGCACCGCACCGCCGACCACCCGGCGGCGGCTCTGCCGGCGCTTGCGCAGCGCGCCCCGGCCACCGCCGCCCACATCGGCCACCGGGGTGAGCTGGGTCGCCGCGTCGTCGAAGCCGCCGCCGAAGCCCCCGTCGAAACCCTCGGCGAAGGCCACGCTCGCGGGGGCGAAGCCGGCCGCCCCCGCCGTCTTCACCCCGGCGAGCAGGGCCGCCGAGACCGGTACCAGGGCCAGACCGGCCAGCAGGCCCTCCGCCGGGACCAGTCCGCTCCACAGACCGGAGCAACGTACGCATTCACGGGCGTGCCGGGCTATTCGCTTGCGCCACAGCGCCGAGGGCTGCCCGTCCCAGCCCGCCATCAGGGTCCGCAGCTCCTCGCACGCCGGATGGGTGTCCAGCGCGCGCTCCACCACGCGGGCCGACTCCAGCTGCGCCTTCATCCGCTGCACCCGGACCGCCGTGTGCTGCGGGGACAGCTCCAGCGCACTGGCCACCTCGGCCCGGGTCAGTTCCCCGGCGCACTCCAGCCACCACAGCGACAGCAGCGCCCGGTCCTCCGGCTCCAGCCAGCGGGTGGCGCGGGCCGTCTCGCGCCGCTGCCCGGCGAGCTGGAGGCGGGCGACGGTCAGGTCGACGAAGTCGGCACCCGGGTCGGCGACATCGCTCGCGGCCTCCAGCGTGCTCTCGCCGAAACCACTCTGCCGGGCCTGCCAGTGCGCCCGCACGCGGTTCATCGCGATCGCCACCAGCCAGGACCGGAAGCTCTCGTCCACGCGCAGGCCGCCCAGCCCGTCGAGCGCCCGCAGCATCGTGTCCTGCACCACGTCGTCCACGTCGCAGGACCCGTTGAGGGCCCGCCCGACGATGTTGTAGACGAGCGGGAGATGGGTGCCGACGAGCTCGTCCTGCGCGCGCAGGTCGCCCGCGCGGGCCGCTGCCACGAGCGCTGCGGTGTGCTGAGTAGTCATGTGATGTTCCCTGTCCGTACCGGCGGTCGATGATGCCCGATACATGGGAGACCGTCGACGGGAGCGTCGATAACAGTTATCCGGAAGAATTTTCCCGGAGAGTTTCCGGGACCTCGCACCGGGGCCTTCCAGCGGGGGCCTCCTGGGGGGTCACAGCAGCGGAGCCAGGGCCTCCGCGGCCGCGCGCAGGGCCGGTGCGTACGCCTGGATCTCCTCGCGGGAGACCAGGAAGGTGACGGTGGTGACGCTGACCCCGCCGACCGGCCGGCCCGCCGGACCGGGGATCGCCGCGCCGATGCAGCGGATGGTGGGCTCGTTCTCCTCGTCGTCGAGGGCGAAGCCCTGGGCGCGGACCGCCGCCAGTTGGGCGTGCAGGGCCCGTGCGGTCGTGAGCGTCTGCGGCGTCCGGCGCGGCAGTCCGGTCGCGTCGATCAGTTCCCGTACCTCCTCGGCGGGCAACAGCGCCAGGATGCTCTTGCCGATCGCGGTCGTGTGCAGCGGCATGCGCATGCCGATGCGGGAGGCCGTCCGGAAGGGCTGGTCCTCGCTCTCCAGCTTGCGGATGCACGTGATGGTCCGCCCGCTGTGCAGGGCCAGATGGACCGTCTGGCCGGTGGCCCGCCGCAGTTCGCCGAGGATGCGCCCGATGCCGGCCGGTTCCGCGGCGCCGACCAGGGCGGACAGCCCGCGCAGGCGCGGCCCCACCCCGTACCGGCTGTCGGCTTCCTGGCGTACGAAGCCCTGGTCGACCAGCGAGGCCAGGATGCGGAAGGCGCTCGACTTGGGCACCGCGGCCGCGGCCGTCACATCGGCGAGGCGGTGCGGGCCGCCGGGCGCGGCCACCGCCTCCAGGACGCGCAGGGACTTCTCCGATGCGGAACCGGCCGCGGAGGCCCGTCCCGCGCGCCCGCCCGCTGCCGCTTCATCCATTGACACGAGCGCTCCTGGGGTGGGTAGGGTCTAGACCACACGGTTCCGTCATACGGTACGCCGTTCCACTACGTGGAACAACCGCGTGGAGCGAAGGGGAGGGTCCGTTGCCCGATCACCCGTCAGGCCGCCGGTCAGACCGCCCGTCCGGCCATTCGTCCGGCCATCCGTCGAGTCTTCTCTACGCGGTGTTGGCGGCCCAGCGCGTACTGCCCGTGCTGCGCAACACCGATGCCGACGAGGCCGTCCGCCGCACCGCCGCCCTGCTCGCCGCCGGCTGCCGGGCGGTCGAGCTCACCACCTCCACCCCGGGCTGGCCCGCCGCCATCACCCGAACCGCCCCGCTGAGCGACGTCCACGGCCGCCCGGCGCTCATCGGCGTCGGCACGGTCACCACCACCGCGCAGGCGGAGACGGCCCTCGACGCGGGCGCCGCGTTCCTGATCTCCCCCTACCCGGCCCCCGAGGTCCGCGCGGTGGCCGTACGCCGCGAAGCCGTGTTCATCGAGGGCGGGTTCACCCCCGGCGAGATCGCCGCCGCCGTCCGGGCCGCCGGATCCGCCAAGGTCTTCCCGGCGCACGTCGGCGGCCCCGGGTTCGTCCGCTCCCTCCGGGCCGTCCTGCCCGGGGCGGTGATCGTCCCGACCGGCGGCATCCGGCCCGCCGAGGTCCCGGACTGGCTCGCCGCCGGCGCGACGGCCGTCGGGATCGGCGGCGGCCTGCCGTCCGACCCGGGCGAACTGGCCGCCGTGTTCGCCGGTGCGGGGCGCTGACCGTGGCCGGACGAGCGGACGCGCACTACGACGTCCTCGTACTCGGTGAGGTCCTGGTCGAGATCCACGCGGGCACCGCCCTGCGCGAGGCCGCCGACGGCACCCCGGCCCGTATCTCCTACTCCGGGGACGCCCTCAACGCGGCGGCCGCCGCGGCCGCGGCCGGCGCCCGGACCGCCCTGCTCGCCGTGGTCGGCGACGACGAACTGAGCGTCCCGCTGCTGCGCCGGGCCGCCGGACTCGGTGTGGACGTCTCCCACGTGCGCCGCGCCCCGCACCCCAACGGCGCCTACCTGCTCTCCGCCGACACCGACGGCGACCGCGAGTTCGTCTACTGGCGCACCCGCAGCGCGGGTTCCACCCTCGCGCCCCGCCACGTCGCGTCCTGGCGCGCCCTGCTGACCCGCTGCGGAGCGCTCGTCACCAGCGGCATCACCGGAGCCCTGTCGCCGGGCAGCCGCGACGCGGTCCTGGCCGCGGCCCGCCTCGTGCACGGGGCGGGCGGGCACGTGACGTACGACCCCAACTTCCGCTCCCGGCTGACCGGCCCGGCCGAGGCGCGCGAGCTGCTGGGCCGGATCGCGCCGCTGACCGGGCTGCTCAAGACCTCCTGCCCGGCCGATGCGCGGGCCCTGGTGGACACCGCCGACCCGCGCGCCGCGGCCGTCCGCTGCCGTGCGCTGGGCGCCCGTACGGTCGTGGTGACCGCGGGCGCCGACCGGCTGCTGCTGGACGACGGCACGCGGGCGGCGTACCACCCGGTGCCCGTCAACCCCGAGCCCGTGGACGCGACCGGGGCGGGGGACTGCTTCACCGGCACCACCACCGCCCGGCTCGTCCTCGGGGACACCCTCGCGGACGCCGTCGCGTACGGCGCGGCCGCCGCCTCCCTCTCGGTGTCCGGCAGAGGCGGCACCGGGCGCGTCCCCGCCTTCGGCGAGACGGCGGCGCTGGCCGCCGCCCACCGCCGGTCCGGCCGGATGGCGTCGGGCTAGGCCGTCTCTTTCGGATCTTGCCGGGCGTCGCGGGCCCGGCAAGATCAGAGACGGCCTAGAAGTCGTCGGGCTCGGGCTCGTAGGGGTCGGGTTCGGCGACCCAGCCGGCCGCCAGCACCAGCCGCGAGGTCCGGTGGACGGCCAGGAACCCGAACGGCCTGTCGAAGTGCACCTCGGCCCGGCGGGTCCGGTACCTGGGCCGCGTCGGCGCGCAGCCCGCGGCGATGCCGAAGGCGGTGACGGCGGCGGCCTCGAAGCCAGTGGCCTCGAACCGGGCCATCGCGGACTGCCGGGCCGAAGTGACCGCCAGCGGCCGGGAGCTGAGGCCGGGGAAGTGGCCGCGATCCGTGTCGGTGGCGGTCTCCAGCCCGAACAGCCGGGCGTGGTCCAGGAGGTCGTGCTCCGACCGCACTTCGAAGGCCACCGTCTGGATGTCCAGCCGGGGTTCGGGGGAGTAGGCGGCCACCGTGCCGACCGCCAGTCCCGGACCGGGGCGCCCGTCGGGGAGCAGGCTCGCTCCCGTGGCGGGGAGGGCCCTCGTGACGGCGGCGATCCCGGTGGTGAGCGTGCCTCCGGCCGGCGCCTCGGGCTCGCCCAGTACGAGGTGGACGTCCACGCCCGCCGCCCCGACGATCTCCAGCAGGGTGACCGCACCGGTGGGGCCGTGCGCCACCCGGACCCGGTCGAGCAGCGAGGTGTTGCGGTGCAGCATCCGCACGCTGCGCCCGGCCCACGGGCCGGTGTGCGGCTCCCCGACCCACTCGCCGAACGGCTGGATCCACCGCAGCCGCAGCGTGAGCGCGGAGGCCAGGACCAGCAGGGTGTCCTCGTCCAGGACCACCGGCATGCGTTCGATCAGCCCGTTGGTCCGCTCCGATGCCCACGCGTCGAGCGCCTTGGCGTCGGCGTCCGGGTCCCCGGTCAGCGTCCCCCGGGCGCCGGCCGGGAGCTTCGCCGACCAGTCTTCCTCCAGTGGGAGCCCGGCACCGGTCCACAGGCCGGTCGCCGTCCGAAGACCCCGTACGCCGGCCAGTGCGGCCAGCAGCTCCCGGGCGGCCGGACCCGCGGCCTCGGCAGGTATGTCCAGGGCCTGCGCCAGTTCGGCGCGGGCCGGGCCGCCCGAGCCGTCCGCGAGCAGGGCGAGCAGCGGCCAGAGCCCGGCCGCGGTGAACACGGTGCCCGTGCTCCCGTCCGGGGTGTCCGCGGCCGCGGCCCAGTGCGTCGTCAGCTGATTGACCGCCCGTACCGTCGAGTTCCTCATGCGGGGGAGCGTACGTGGAGGGACGCCGCCGGGCCGGATGGTTTTCCGCGGCCCGGCGGCGCCGGTCTGGTGCGGCCGGGCGGCCGGGTCAGCGGCCGCGCAGGCCCCGGTCGACGGCCGTCATCAGCTCGCCGTCCCCGGTGTCCGCGTCGAGCGACCAGAACATCGCACCGCCGAGGCCGTGTTCGCGGATGTACCCGGTCTTGGCGCGCAGCACCTGCGGATCGTCGTACGTCCACAGGGTGGTGCCGTCGAAGAGCCAGGCGTGGCCGCCGCGCCGGTCCCGGTGGATCGTGTAGGAGCCGGAGTCGGCCAGCTTCTTCAGCGCCTTGTAGTCCTCGTACCCGGCGGACCAGGTGGCCGGTGCCGGGCCCGTGGCCGGCTGTCCCATGCCGTCCCCGCCGCCGGTGACACCGGTCCAGCCCTGGCCGTAGAACGGCATGCCCATCACCAGCTTGTTCGCGGGCGCGCCGCGCCGGAGCCAGGCGTCCACCGTGCCGTCGACGCTGAAGTCGCCCCGGGCACGGAGCGCGGACTGCTGCGCGGTCCTCGGCTCGCCGGAGACGTGGAAGTCGTAGCCCTGCAGGGTCACGAAGTCCAGGTCGCGCATGATCCGGCGGACGTCGAAGCCCGCGTCGATCTTGGCGGGGGCGGTCGGGACGAAGGCGGTCAGTTCGTACGTGGTCTTCTTCTTCTGGCTCCGCGCGTACGCGTCGAGCTGCGTGCGGAACTCCTTCACCAGCGCGGTGAAGTTCTGCTTGTCCTCGGGCCGGTACTTCGTGTCGGTGTCACCCGCGGAACCGGGCCACTCCCAGTCGAGGTCGATCCCGTCGAACACGCCGGCGGCCGCTCCGGCCCCGCCGCGGGCGCCGTCCCGGGGGAGGTTGCCCTTGATGTAGAGGTCGATGCAGGACTCGACGAAGGCCTTGCGGGAGGCCGGGGTGAGCGCGGCGTCCGAGAAGTGCGTGGACCAGCTCCAGCCGCCCAGCGAGATCAACACCTTCAGGCCGGGGTGCTTGGCCTTGAGCTCGCGCAGCTGGTTGAAGTTGCCGGCGAGCGGCTGATCGCCGGTGTCGGCCACCCCGTCGACGGAGTTCGCCGCGTCGAGCGGGCGCACGTAGTCGGCCCAGGCGTCGGCCTCGCCGGGCACGTTCCCGGTGAAGCACCTGCCCTGCGGACTGACGTTTCCGAAGGCGTAGTTGATGTGGGTGAGCTTGCCGGCGGAGCCGTTCGCCTCCAGGTCCTGGACCTGGAAGTCCCGTCCGTAGACGCCCCATTGGGTGAAGTAGCCGACCTTCTTGTACGGACGGTCGTGGCCGCCGTCGGCCTGCGCGGCGGCGGCGGGCGCGAAGGCGGTCAGCAGGGAGAGGGAGCAGGCGGCGACGGCCAGCCTGCCGAGCATGCTGCGGCGCATGGGCTTCCTTTGCGGATGCGGGGAGCGGGGCGTGTGCGCGTGCGCTGTGCATGCCGGAAACTATTGGTCTGGACCAGAGCGGTCAAGGGGGTGGTGGGAACTCGCCCGCTACGGGAGCGGCAGGCTCCACTGGCCGACGTCGTCGGCGAGACCGGTGTTCAGGGCGAACTGGACCGCGGCCGGTTCGGCGTCCGCCGGGATCCGGAAGGTGATGAAACCCTCCGCCGTGCCGCCGGGATCGAGCGTGACGGTTCCGGGGAAGGCCGGCCCGGCGGTGGTGGGGACGTCGTCGCCGGTGAACCGCTGCCCGGCGGTGTCCAGCAGGTGCGCGGCCGGTGCGGGGGAGTCCTGGTAGACGGCGGTCCCGGTGTTCTCCAGGCGGAAGCGCGTCGCGACGAGCCGGTCGCTCCCGGTGGGCTCCGGATCTGTGGGCCGGGCCGGGTCCACCACCTGCGTCAACGTGACGTCGAGCCGCTGGCCGGGGCCGTTCCCGGCGAGGGAGATCGTCTCGCCCGAACCGCCCGGGGCCGCGCCCAGCAGGGTGGACGCGAGGAGCGCGACCGCCGGGAGCGAGCCCCGCACCCGCCCCGGTCGTCGGCTTCGAGGCATGACGGAACCTCCCACTCCACGGGTCCCCTCCCCACGATCCTCCGCACCCCGCGGTCCCGCCACCCACGCCCGTTCGACAGGAGCGGCAACGTCCGGGGAACGCACTCCGCGGGACTCGCGCCCGGTCGAGGGAGGAATTGATTGGATCTCCGGGCGCGTTCGTGTCATGGTTGGTCCCACCGAAGGGGTGTAGCTCAGCTGGTCAGAGCGCCGGTCTCCAAAACCGAAGGCCGCAGGTTCGAATCCTGCCGCCCCTGCGACACCGACAGCACACCTGTCGAACACGCCCGGCCGGGAGTACATCTCCCGGCCGGGCGTTGCTGTTTCCCCGACCGGCCGCCACCGACCCCCGGCTGTCGCCGGACTCGGTGGCGCGGATGCTCGACGACTGCGACAGCGGCGTACGCGCTGACCGTCACAGGGTCATGAGGTGGGCCGCCAGGAGGAGCGGTGCGGGGCAGGCCAGGGCGCCCAGCAGGGTGAAGCGGGCCTCGCGCGACAGCCGCCGGACGCCGGGCGCGAAGTAGAGCAGGGCGCCCACCACGGCCGCCCCGGCGACCGTGCCCGCCACCTGGAGCAGCGGGTGCGTCATGTCCTCGCCGGACGCCATGCCCCAGACGCCGATCATCAGCACGAAGAAGCCGATGACGACGAGGGACATCGCGGTCAGGGCCCACAGCAGGACGGCCGCCACGACGAGGGTCTTGTTCGGCGGGACGGGTCGGGCGGGCGCGACGAACGGTGCGGACATGGCCGGCTCCTGTTGCTGACTCGGGATGATGATCCAAGTCTGCGGGTCCGGCGGCGGCGGGGGATGAGTAGGGGTACTCATCTCCCGCCGCGCACATGCTCAGCCGGGCGCCGCCCGGTCGCGCTCATCGGCTCACGGACTCCGAACCCCCGTACACGGCGTTGACGTTGTCCTGCGCCGGGTGGGTCCGGCCGGCCGGGCCCGCCGCGAACACCCGCAGGAGGTTCTCCGTCACCCGGGTGGTCAGGGCCCCCGAGCGCGCGTCCAGACCGTGGTTGCGTCCGCTGCGGCCGTCGCCGGTCGCGTCCAGGGCCTCCACCCACCGCATCGTGCCGGTCGCGAAGACCCCCGCCCCGCTCGCCACCGTGTAGTAGGCCGTGTCCTGGTGGCTGGGCCGTCCCTCGCACACCACGGGGGAGTGGGCCAGGATCTCGATCGGCCGGGGCGTCGGGAAACCGGTGTTCACCTTGTCGTACTCGACCCCGACCAGGTGCTCGAAGCGGTCGCCCGCCCGTGTCCCGGTGCCCTCGAAGAGCCAGTGCCCGGGGTTGGTCACCACGTACGGGGCGTCCACCGGATAGCCGTCGTAGATCACGCCGAGCAGCGAGCTCTCCGGGTCCGCGCCGGGCGCGGAGCGGAAGTCCACCGTCGCCGGATGGCCGCGCTTGAACCCCGGGTCCTGCTCGTAGGACGACTTGTAGCAGACCAGCGTGCGGTCCGGCCCGAGGTCGGAGGGTTCCAGCCGGATCCGGCGGTAGCAGCAGTTCGCACCCAGGATCGCGATGTTGGTACCGGCGTCGCGGGCGGCCGTGAAATGGGCGCGCTGGTCGGGCGACCAGTACTCGTCGTGTCCGAGCGAGAGCACCGCCGCCGCCCCGTCCAGGAGCCGCTTCTCCCGTGCCACGTCGGTGGTGGTCGTGTAGGCGAGGGGGATGCCGAGCCGCTCGGCCAGCGCGATGAGCGGAGCCTCGTACACCAGGAACAGGCCCGCGCCGTCGTCGTACTCGTACGGCCGGTCGAAGCTCACGGCGAGGGAGCGGGAGGCGAAGCCGCCGCTGGGGCCGTCGTAGCTGCCGTAGCCGCCCCACCGGTTGTACGCCTGCCAGGTGGCCACCGCGTTGACCACGACCGTACGGCCGGCGGTCGCCGCGGACCGCACGGTGATCGGCACGAACCGCCGGCCCTCCCCGCCCTGCGCCTCCAGCCGCAGCAGGTAGCTGCCCTCCGGCCAGTCCGTCGTCGTGACCGTGGCGGTACGGGTCCACCGGGTGCGGACCATCCGGGTCCCGGCGTCCACCGTGTGCTCCGGCTGCCGGACCCCGGGCAGGGCCTCGGAGCGCCACACCAGCCGGGCCCGGGCCCCGCCGTACCAGCCCATCCGGTAGGCGGAGACGGTGAACCGGGGCGCGGTCGTCGACACGTGCAGCCCGAAGGACTCGCCGGGCAGGACGCTGACCCTGTCCGCGAACCCCTCGATGGCCCGCGCCGGGCCGGCCTTGTCCACCGGCCAGTCGGCGTGGCCCGGACGGGCGTTCTCGGCCTTGACGTCGAGGCCCTGCGCCCCGGCCGGCGACGGCTTCCCGCCGGGCGCGGCGGACGCCGAAGCCGTGCCGGGTGAGCCGTCGTGGCCGCCGTCACCCTTTGCGCAACCGGCCAGGGCCCCGAGCCCCGCAGCCGTGGCCGCCCCCGTCGCGATCGCGAGGAACCGCCGCCTGCCCGCGTCTTCGCCGTCCGCGCCGGGCCCGGCCGAGTACATCTGATGCATGGAGGGCACGTTATGTGATGCTCTGGCCCACACTTCGACCGGCCTGCTCGAGGAGCGGCCGCCTCCGGACGGTCCAAGCCGCCATGGCCGGATCGGCGTTCTGACAGAGAGGGGCCGTGCTGTGTTCCCCTGCTTGCCGGCACCTGCCGGGCGACGCCGGCCTGTAGCGGCATCGCCCGTACGCACCCGAAGACCTGGGAGGGAACATGCCTCGTACCACCCGATCGGCGGCGGTCACCGCAGCCGTCGCCGTCGCTTTCGCCGTCGCTCTGACCGGAACCGCCGGGGCCGATGCCGCCGCTGTGACTGCGATCCCGGCCCCGGCCGCACCCCGGCCCGTGTACTGGGCCGCACCGGCGCAGGGCGTGACGGCCGCCGCGCCGCAGCGATTGCTGAACCAGCCCGTGCGGATCACCAACGACTTCGCCAAACGCCCCACCACCCAGTGTCTGGACGTGGACGCGAATGGCGGCGGCAACGGCACGGTCGTCCAGATCTGGCAGTGCAACGGCACCACCCAGCAGCGTTGGTACCTCTGGAACAACGGCGCACTGGAGAGCTACCGCTTCCCCGGCAAGTGCCTGGACGCCGACCTCAACGGCGGTGGCCGCAACGGCACCAAGGTGCAGATCTGGGACTGCAACAACACCCCGCAGCAGAGCTGGTCCCACCCGTCGGGCGACCGTGCGATCTACAACGCGCGCTTCTACGGCGGCGGCAACATCGTCATGGACCGCGACGCGAACGTCGTGGGCAACGGAGCCCGCGTCCAGCTGTGGCAGAAGAACTTCCAGTCGCAGCAATGGTGGGACGTCTGGACCGACTGACCTCGGCAGGCGGCACCGCCTAGGCCGTCTCTTTCGGATCTTGCCGGGCCCGCGACGCCCGGCACCGCACCTGGCCGCGTTGTCGGGGCGCCCGAGTACGTCCAGTACACGGTGCGCTCCTCCGCCTTGCCATGTACGGCACCGGACGCCGCGGGCTCGGCCGACAAGATCCGAAAGAGACGACCTAGGAGCGGATCGTCAGGCGTGGGAGCAGCCCCACATGCTGCCGGGGGCCGGACTCCGGGCCGGCGGCGGTCAGCCGGTCCAGCAGCAGGTCCGCCGCCCGCCTGCCCACCTCGCGCTTGGGCGGTGCCACCGCCGACAGCGGTACACCGGCCAGCCCGGCCACCTCGTCGTCGTACGCGAACACCGTCAGGTCCTCGGGCACCCGCACACCACGGGCCTGGAGCCTCGGGAGCAGCATGATCGCGTCGGTGTCGCTGTGGACCAGCGCCGCGGTCACCCCGCCCGTCGTCACCGCCCCGCACAGGTAGTCCAGGGTCCTGGCGAACAGGCCGGCCTCCGAGAGCGGGCCGCCCGGTCCGGCCGGCGGCCACGGCGGCGCCGGTTCCAGACCGAGGGCGGCCACGGCGGCCTCGTACCCGGCGCGCAGCCGTGCCGTCGCCGGGGTGTCCCGGCCGGCGAGCGCGATCCGCCGGTGCCCCAGCCCGGCCAGGTGCCGGACCGCCCCGGCCGCGCCGTGCGCGTGGTCGGACGCCACCCGGTCCAGGGCGGCCGCCGGATGCCCCGGCGGGGCCCAGCGCTCCACCAGTACGGCGGGAACGGGGAGTTCCGCGGTCCAGGCGCCCTCGCCGGGCCCGGGCGATCCGGTCTCCCAGTTCGGGGTCAGCAGCAGCCCGTGCACCCCCGTGGACAGCAGCCGGTCCGCCTGGGTCCGGTCCTCGCCGGTCAGGTACCGCGTCAGACCCACGGTCAGCCGGGCGCCCCGCGCCTCGACCGCCTCGCGGGCCCCGCGCACCACATCGGCGTAGTAGTGGTCGGCCGTCGGCACCACCATCCCGACCGCCAGGCCGACGGCCGACCCCGCGGCTGACACCGCCCCCGCCACCGCGGCGGCCGGGCGCCCCGGCTCGACCCGGCCGATCCCCCCGTGCATCCGCCGGATCTCACCCAGCGCCGCCAGCGCCTCGACGTCCCGCCGCAGGGTGACCGGCGAGACGCCGAGTTCCCGGGCCAGGTCCGTCACCCGCACGGTGCCCCGGGCCCGCACGAGTTCGAGTACGCGGGTCCGACGCTGGTTCACGTGCGGTCTCAAAATGTCCCCCTGCGGTCTGCGCGGTCCCTCCCGGCAGCGGCATCATAAGGAACCGGCCCGATCGACCGACCTTTTGCGGACGGCTGGTTCGACCTGGTGGTCCCCGAACTGCCGTTGCCCGACCGGATCGACCGGATCGACCGGATCGGCCGGCCCGACCTGATCGACCCAGGCCGTACCACGGTCGTCACCCCGGAGTGAGAGAGTTCCTTCCGTGAAGCGCACGAGCACCCGCCTCGCCGACGGCCGCGAGATCTTCTACTACGACACCGGCGACGGCGCCGCCCGCGCCTTCCCCGACACGCGTCCGCTCGACGCGTCCGCCACCGCGAGCAGCTCCGAGGTACGGCGCGACCCGCTGCTCGGCGACCGGGTCGTCATCGCCTCCCACCGGCAGGGCCGCACCTACCACCCGCCCGCCGACGCCTGCCCGCTGTGCCCCTCCACCGCGGGACGCGCGAGCGAGATCCCGGCCCCCGACTACGAGGTGGCCGTCTTCGAGAACCGCTTCCCCTCCCTCGCCGGCGACACCGGCCGCTGCGAGGTCATCTGCTTCACCCCCGACCACCTGACCTCCTTCGCCGAACTCGACGACGAGCGCGCCGCGCTCGTCCTCGCCGCCTGGAGCGACCGCACCGCCGAACTCTCCGCCCGCGAGGGCGTCCAGCAGGTCTACTGCTTCGAGAACCGCGGCACCGAGATCGGCGTCACCCTCGCGCACCCGCACGGCCAGATCTACGCCTTCCCCTTCGTCACCCCGCGCACCACCCGGATGCTCGCCACCGTCGCCGCCCACCGCGAGCGCACCGGCGGCAACCTCTTCGAGGAGGTCCTGGCCGCCGAGCGCGCCGAAGGCACCCGCGTCGTCCTCGAAACGGAGCACTGGACCGCCTTCGTGCCCTACGCGGCGCGCTGGCCGTACGAGGTCCACCTCTACCCGCGCCACCGGGTCCCCGACCTGCCCGCCCTCGGCGACGGCGCCCGCGCCGAGTTCCCCCGCGTCTACCTGGAGCTGCTGCGCCGCTTCGACCGGCTCTTCGACCGGCCCGAACCGACCCCGTACATCTCCGCCTGGCACCAGGCCCCGGCGGGCGAGGGCCGGGCCGACTTCGCGCTCCACCTGGAGCTCTTCACGATCCGCCGGACGGCGGACAAGCTGAAGTACCTGGCCGGGACCGAGTCCGGCATGGAGGCCTACATGAACGACGTCCGGCCCGAGGCCGCGGCCGCGCGGCTGCGGGAGGTGGCGAGCGCGTGAGCGGGTCGGCACAGGACGATTTCCGGCAGCTGTACGGGTACCCGCCCGAGGGGGTCTGGGCGGCCCCCGGCCGGGTCAACCTGATCGGCGAACACACCGACTACAACGACGGCTTCGTCCTGCCCTTCGCCCTCCCGCAGCGCACCGAGGTGGCCGTGGCCCGGCGCACCGACCGGATCCTGCGGGTCCACTCCGCCGACGCCCCCTCCGGCGCGGTCACCCTCGACCTCGCCGGTCTCGATCCGGCGCGCCCTCCGCAGGGCGCCGCGAGCTGGGCCGCCTACCCCGCCGGAGTCGCCTGGGCCCTGCTGGACGCCGGGCTTCCGGTCGGCGGCGCCGATCTGCACGTACGGTCCGACGTACCGGCCGGCGCCGGCCTGTCCTCCTCTGCTGCCCTGGAGGTGGCCACCGCGCTGGCCCTCACCGACCTGTACGGGATCCCGCTCACCCGCCCCGAACTGGCCGTACTCGCCCGGCGCGCCGAGAACGCGTACGTCGGCGTCCCCTGCGGGATCATGGACCAGACGGCTTCGGCCTGCGCGACCGAGGGACACGCCCTCCACCTGGACACCCGCAGCCTCGAACAGCACCACATCCCCTTCGACTGCGCGGCGGCCGGCCTGCGCCTCCTCGTCATCGACACCCGGGTCAAGCACGCGCTCGCCGACGGCGCCTACGGCCGGCGCCGGGCCTCTTGCCACCGCGCGGCCGAGGCCCTGGGCCTGCCCGCCCTGCGCGACCTCCCGTACGAGGAACTGGAGCAGGCCCTGGCCCGCCTGGAGGACCCGGTCGGGCGCAGCCGCGTCCGGCACGTCGTCACCGAGAACCGACGGGTCCTGCGCATCGAGGAACTGCTGCGCGCGGGCCGACTGCGCGAGACGGGCCCGCTGCTGACGGAAGGCCACCTCTCGCTGCGCGACGACTACGAGGTGTCCTGTCCGGAGCTGGACCTGGCGGTTTCCACGGCGAACGCGGCGGGCGCGTACGGCTCCCGCATGACGGGCGGCGGCTTCGGCGGCTCGGCACTGTCCCTGATCGACGCGGACGCCGAGCGGTCGGTGACCCGGGCGGTGACGGAGGCCTTCCGCAGCGCGGGCCTCACCCCGCCCCGCATCACGACGGCCTCCCCGTCCCCCGGCGCCACCCGCCTCGTCTAGTTGTAGCGACCCGCAGGGTTGTCGACACGGCTGATGGGTGTCCGGCCGTCGAGTGCCCTCGGTTTGTGCCCGAGGCCGCCGATCTGGCGATCGACGTCCTCGGGCAACAGAGGACGAGCCGTGTGGGCGGCGAGCCGGGCCGGGGCCGTCTGCGCGCCCCGCTGGACCTATTCGGCCCAGGCACGCTCCAGCTGGGTGCGGAAGGTGGCGGGCTCTCGCCCGATCAGCTCGGCCAGGGTCGAGTCGACAGAGGCGAACTCCCCGTTCCGCGCCGCGGCGAAGATGCTCGATACCAGGTCGGCGATCGCGGCCGGGGCGCCGTGCGCCAGGAACTGCTCGCGGAAGGCGTCGTCGGGGACGACGGTGCGGGTGAAGGGTCGTCCGGTGGTCTGAGACGCGATCTCGGCGACGGTGTCGAAGTCGAGCGCCGCCGGGCCGGTGAGCGGCGGGGTGGGCCCCTCGAAGCGGGCCTCCCCGGCGAGGATCACCGCGGTGGCCTCGGCAAGGTCGTCGTGGCCGGTCCAGGCGACGGGGCCGTCGGCGGGGAGGGCGATGTCGCCGGTGTGGCGGGCGGACTCCAGGAACTGCAGGGCGCTGGAGGCGTAGAAGCCGTTGCGCAGCGCGGTCCAGGGCAGGCCGGTGGCGCGCAGCAGGTCCTCGGTCCGGGCGTGGTCGCGGCAGGCCTGGAAGCGGGAGTCGTGGGCGGCGCCCATCTGGCTGGTGTAGAGGATGCGGCCGACCTCGGCCTTCACGGCGGCGTCGACGGCGGCACGGTGGCCGCTGACGCACTCCTCGCCCGTGCGGTCGAGGGAGACGAGGAGCAGCTGTTCGGCCCCTTCGAAGGCGTGCATGAGCGAGTCGGGGTCGTCGAAACTGCCCTGCCGGACGCGGACGCCGCGGTCGGCGAGGTCCTGGGCCTTGCCGGGGTCGCGGACGCTGACGCCGACGCGGTCGGCGGGGACGCGCTCCAGGAGGCGCTCGACAGTACGGCGGCCGAGCTTTCCGGTGGCTCCGGTCACGATGATCATTGGGTTCTCCCGACGATGTTTCCGATGGAATCGCTGCAACGGTAACACTGGAATTTCCAATGGAAACAGATCCCCGGTATCATCGGTTCATGGCTACACGTGACTCAACCGACAACCCTCGGCGCCGCATCGTCGAGGCAGCCGTCGAGCTGCTGGAGAACGGCGGACCCGACGCGGTGAGCACCCGCGCGGTCGCCGCCGCGGCCGGAATGCAGCCGCCGGCGATCTACCGCCTCTTCGGAGACAAGGAGGGGCTCCTCGAGGCCGTCGCCGAGCACGGCTACGCGCAGTTCCTGGAGAGAAAGCGCGCGCAGCTCGACCCCGCCCCGCAGGCCCCGGTGGAGGAGCTGCGTCACGGCTGGGACGTGGTGGTCGAGTTCGGGGTCTCCCGCCCCGAGTTGTTCGCGGTGATGAACCGGGCCACCGGCCGGGGATCGGACGCAGCACACCGCGCGGGCTTGGAGATCCTCCATGGGCGGGTGCGCCGGCTGGCGGCCGGGGGATGGCTGCGGGTCGACGAGGAGCTGGCCGCCCAGATCATCCGGGCAACCGGCCAGGGCGCAGTCACCACCTGGCACTCCACGCCCGCGGACCGCCGCAATCCGGCGCTGTTGACCGTTCTGCGCGAGTCCATGGTCGCGGCCGTCACCCGCGCCGAGCCGGCGATTCCCGCCGCGGAGTCCGGTCCCGCCGCGGCGGCCCGCGCGCTGCGCGCCGCCCTTCCCGACGACGCCGATGTCCTGAGCGACGCCGAGCAGCGCCTCCTGCGTGAGTGGCTCACGCGCCTGGCGGCGGACGGTGGCGCTCCGGGTGCCTGATCGCGCGTCAAGCGCCCTCGTGCAGGTTGAACCTCGCAAGGAGAGATCGTGCGATGAAGCGGCCTCGCCGCCCACTGTTTCGTGCGTACGGCCCGCCCCCGGGGTTCCGGGACGGGCCGTGGGGCGCGGGGAGGGTCAGGCGGACGGGGGCGGCGTGGCGCCGGGCACCGGGCCGACGAGCTTCGGGTTGTCCTGCCGGGAGGGTTCCACGGGCTGGACGTCGACCACGGTCACGCCGGTACCGGGCCGCTGCTCGCCGATCAGTTCGCCGCGGTGCCGCATGACGAAGCCCACGGCGAGCGGTACGCCGTGGACGGCGTCGTTGACGTAGACGTCCTCGGTGTAGTCGTAGCGGGCCGAGGACCAGCACCCTTCGCATCCCGCTTCGGGCTTGCCCTCGAACGTCCACCGCAGGGTGACGCGGTAGGTGACGGGGTCGTCCCCGTACCCGGCGGTGAAGACCAGCTTGCCGCGGCCGGTGCGGTGGTCGGTGGCACACATGTCGACCGTGACGGTGCCGTACGCGGGGACGCTCTCGGGGGTGGGGAGCTGGGGCACGGTGCGCGCGCAGCCGGGCGCGGGAGTGGGGGTCCCGCCGCCTCCGCCCGTGCCTCCGCCCCCGGGACGGCCGGTGGGCGTGCCGGGTCGCGGGGTCACGGTCGGGTTCGGGGTGACGGTGGGGGCCAGGGTGGGCGTGGCGTCCGGAACGGGGGTGCCGGGGAGGGGAGTGCGCGACGGCACGGGCGTGGGGCCGGTGGTCGGCGGGGCGGACGGCCCCCTGGTGGGCGAGGTGCTGGGGACGGGGCCGGGGGTCTCGTCGGCGTTGACGGGTCCGGCGAATAAGGCGAGGACGGCGGCCGCGCAGGTGGCGACGGCGGCGGCCGGTATCAGCTTGCGGTTCACGGGTTCCTTCGGGTCGGGCCGACCCCGCCCCGGGCGGGGCGGGGGAACTCAGGTCAGAACGCGGCCGCGGCCGGCGGGGCGACGTCATGATCCACAAGGCCAAATTACCCGGAGCGGTCGCGGCGGCCGGTGGGGTCGGGGCCCGCGCGTGTCACACGGCGTTCACAGCCCACTGCGCGGAATCCGGTCCGCCGCCCGGGTCACCCGCCTAGACTGAAATTCAGTTGATCATGTAATCGTCGAGTCGGAGGAAAGAACCGCATGCGCTATCTCCCCCTGGGCAGTTCCGGACTCCAGGTCTCCGCCGTCGGCCTCGGCTGCAACAACTTCGGCGGCCGCCTGGACGCGCAGGCCACCCGTGCCGTCGTCGACGCCGCCCTGGACGCGGGCATCACCCTCCTGGACACCGCCGACATCTACGGCGGCGCGGGCGGCTCCGAGATACACCTCGGGCAGGCCCTCAAGGGCCGTCGCGACCAGGTCGTCCTCGCCACCAAGTTCGGTTACGACGGCGTGGACATGAAGTACGGGCCCGCCGCCGGCTCCCGCGGTGGCCGCGCCTACATCCGGCGGGCCGTCGAGGAGTCCCTGCGCCGCCTCGACACCGACCACATCGACCTCTTCCAGCTGCACAGCCCCGACCCGGCCACCCCGATCGCCGAGACCCTGGCCGCGCTCACCGAGCTCGTGGCCGAGGGCAAGGTCCGTTACATCGGCCACTCCAACCTCTCCGGCTGGCAGCTCGCCGAAGCCGCCCACGTCGCCCGCGAGACCGGCTCGGTCCCCTTCGTGTCGGCGCAGAACGAGTGGTCGCTGCTGGAGCGGTCGGCCGAGCGCGAGCTGGTCCCGGCCGCCCTCCACTACGGCGTCGGCGTGCTCCCGTACTTCCCGCTCGCCAACGGCCTGCTGACCGGCAAGATCCGACGGGGTACGCCCGTACCGGCCGGCTCCCGCCTCGAAGGCCGCGATTCGTACCTCACCGAGGAGCGCCTCGACGTCGTCGAAGCGCTGGCCGCGCTCGCCGAGAAGCACGACCGGACCGTCCTCGAACTCGCCATCGGCTGGCTCTCCGCCCAGCCCGGCTGCGCCTCCGTCATCGCGGGAGCCACCTCCGCCGAGCAGGTACGCGCCAACGCGGCCGTCGCCGACCGTCCGCTGGACGCCGAGCTGCTCGCCGCGATCGACGCGATCCCCGGGGCGGGCAAGCCCGAGTGACCGCTCAGCCGGGTGCCCCCGTCAGGACGTCCGCCTTGCCGGTGTCCAACGCGTAGCAGGCGCCCCACGACGGCCAGGGCGCCCTTGCCACCCGGGATCCCGGTCGGGGTGATCGGGGTCCGCGCTCACCCGGCGGGCGTTGTGCCGGGGGTGATCGGACCGCAGCCACACGGGCAGGGCAGCGTTGCCACGGACGGCCCACGCCCCGATGTCCCCGGGCGTGGGCCGTCCGTCCGCGCCCGGTCAGGACACGATGTCCTTGCGGGAGAACCCGCGGAAGGCGAGCGCGAACAGCACCAGCGCGTACGACACCGACACCACCGCCCCCTTGACCATCCCGCCCCACTCCAGCTGCGGCTGCAGGGCGTCCGCCCACGCGAACTGCCAGTGCGCCGGCAGGAACTCCCGCCACGACCCGAGCGCCGTCACCGCGTCCAGCACGTTGCCGACGATCGTCAGCCCGACCGCCCCGCCCACCGCGCCCAGCGGCGCGTCCGTCCGCGTCGACAACCAGAACGCCAGACCCGCCGTCACCAGCTGCGACACGAACACGAAGGCCACCGCCAGCGCGAGCCGCGGCACGGTGTCCCCGACCGCCAGCGCCCCGCCCGCCGGGAGCTTCAGCGACCCCCACCCGTACGCGGCCGTGCCCGCCGCCAGCGCCACCGCCGGCAGCAGCACCATCGCCGCCAGACTGAAGCCCAGCGCCACCACCAGCTTGCTCCACAGCAGCCGCGCCCGGGGCACCGGCGAGGCCAGCAGATAGCGCAGCGAGGACCAGCTCGCCTCCGAGGCCACGGTGTCCCCGCAGAACAGCGCCACCGGCACCACCAGCAGGAAGCCGGCGGAGACGAACAGACAGGTCGCGGCGAAGTTCGCACCCGAGGCCGTGGCCGTGTCGATCAGGGTGATGCGGCCGTTCCCGCCGCCCCGGCTGCCCGGCCCGCCGCCCACCGCGAACGCGATCATCAGGATGAAGGGCAGTGCGGCCAGCACCCCGCCCATCACCAGCGTCCGCCGCCGGCGCCACTGCCGCAGCGCCTCCACGCGCAGCGGCAGCGTACGGCTCGCCCGGTAGCCCGGAGCCACCTCCCGCACCGTCGTCGCCGTACTCACGCCGCACCTCCGATCAGGGTGAGGAACGCGTCCTCCAGTCGCCGGTGCGGTCCCACTCCGCTCACCGGCACCTCCAGCCGTACGAGTTCGGCGATCAGCCCCGCGGCCGTCGCGCCTTCGAGCCGTACGAGCAGCCCGTCATCGGCGGCCACCACGGAACCCACTCCCTCCAGCGCCGCCACCTTCTCGACGCTCACCTCGTCCACCGGCTCCGCCAGCGTCACCAGCAGCGTGTCCCCGCCGCCGGTGATCTCGGAGACCTCGCCGGCGGCGACCCGCTGCCCGCGGTCCATGACCACCAGGTGCGTACAGGACTGCTCCACCTCCGACAGCAGGTGGCTGGAGACGATGACCGTCCGGCCGCCCGCGGCGTAGCGGATCATCACGTCCCGCATCTCCCGGATCTGCGGCGGGTCCAGACCGTTCGTCGGCTCGTCGAGGATCAGCAGGTCCGGCATGCCGAGCATGGCCTGCGCGATCGCCAGGCGCTGGCGCATGCCCTGCGAGTACGTGCGCACCGCGCGCTCCAGCGCGTCGCCGAGCCCGGCGATCTCCAGGGCCTCCGCCATGTGCGAGTCCTCGGCCGGGCGGCCGGTGGCCTGCCAGTACAGCTCCAGATTGGCGCGGCCCGTCAGGTGCGGAAGGAATCCGGCGCCCTCCACGAAGGCCCCGACCCGGGACAGCACCGGCGCCCCGGCCCGTACCGCGTGCCCGAACACCCGGATCTCCCCGGCGTCCGGCGAGATCAGCCCCATCAGCATCCGCAGGGTGGTGGTCTTCCCGGCGCCGTTGGGCCCGAGCAGTCCCAGTACCTGCCCCTTCTCGACGCGGAAGGACAGGTCCCGCACCGCGTACCGGTCCTGCGCCTTCGCGTAGCGCTTCGTCAGGCCGGTGATCTCCAGGGGTACGTCGGCCAGTGCGGGGTCCGGCTGCGAGGCGCCCGGCCCCGACCCGCCGGCGCCCCGGCCGGTCCGCCGGATCCCGAGCAGCGCCGCGGCCAGGGCCACCGCGCCCAGCGGCAGCCACCAGGTCCAGGCGGGCAGCCCGGCCGAGGCGGTCCGTACCTCCGCGGCGACGGGCACGGCCAGCGGCCCCTCCACGGCGACGGTGTAGGTGGCCGGCGCCGCCGGGGTCGCGTAGCCGAGGTCGGTGGCGGCGATCACCAGCCGGAGCCGGTGCCCGGCCGGCACGGAGTGGTCGATCGCGGGGAGCCGCAGCCGCACGGTCGCACCCTGCTGGGCGTTCTCGACCCGCACCGGGGCGACCAGCTGGCTCGGCAGCACCTGCTGACGGCCGTCGGGCCCCACGTCGTACACCTTGCCGAACAGGACGGCCGAGCCGTCCTCGGCTGTCGACCTCACCTTCAGGGTGAGGGTCGGGGTGCCGGTGACCGTCACGTCCTCGGTCAGCGGCGCCGACTCGAACCGGGCGTTCTGCCCGGGGAAGTCCAGCGAGAGCCCGGCCCCGAAGGCGGCGAGCTGCCCGCCGATGCCCGGGAGCGCGGACAGGGCGGGAGGCGCGCCGCCCGCGGGATTGGCGAAGGTCTGCTCCGGCCCCGTCAGGGCGAACTCCCGGGGCCCGGATTCCAGCCCCGGGTACCGGTCGCCGGTCGCGCCGCGCAGCGTGACCTCGCCGTCGGTGGAGTCGATGCCCCCGGAGCGCGTGACCCGGAACGCCGGACCGGTGTCGGCGCCCTCGTCCCCCTTGAGGTGGCGGTCGAACCAGGAAGCCACCCGGGCCTCGACCCGGTCGGCCTCGCGCATCCCGCCGTCGTGCCCGCCGGCCGCCCAGTCCACGGAGACGGGCGCGCCGTTCGCCGCGATGGCCTTGGCCATGGCATCGGCCTGGTCCAGCGGGAAGAGGGAGTCGTCCTGGCCCTGCACGATCAGGGTCGGCACCTTGATCCGGTCGCCGACGGCCGACGGGCTGCGCTGCTCCAGGAGGGCGCGGGCCTCGGGATCGGGCCTGCCCGCCACCGCGACACGTTCGTACATCGCGCAGAGCTCGGGCTGGAACCGTCCGCAGCCGGGTGCGGACGGGGAGTCCGGCCGCTGTCCGGGCAGAGCACGCTGCATCCCGTCGGTCGAGCCGCTGGTGAAGAAGATGCCGGACCAGAGCTTTTTGAAGACGCCGTTGGGGAAGAGGGAGTCCGCGAGGTTCCAGTAGGTGATCACGGGAGCGATCGCGTCGACCCGCGGGTCGTGACCGGCCGCGAGCAGCGAGATCGCGCCGCCGTAGGAGGCCCCGGAGACGCCGACGCGCGGATCGCCGGCCGCGTCGAGCTGCACCTCGGGCCGGGCCGCGAGCCAGTCCACGAGCCGGGAGACGTCCTTGACCTCGTACGCGGGGTCGTTCAGGCCGATCCGGCCCTCGGAGCGGCCGAAGCCGCGCGCCGACCAGGTCAGGACGGCGTACCCGTCCCGGGCCAGGCGCTCGGCCTGCGCGCGGACGTCGTCCTTGCTGCCGCCGAAGCCGTGCCCGAGGAGGACGGCGGGACGTCTTTCCGCTCCGCCGCCCGCCGTGAAATAGGAGGTGTCGATCCCGGCGCCGGGCATGTTCACGACCTGGTCCTGGCGGTGCACGGCGGGTTCGTCACCGGTCGCGGACGCGGCCGTCCACGTACCGGCCCCCGCCACGACCGCGAGCGCGGCGGCGCCCGCGAGCAGACGGTCTCGGCGGCGCCGGGGCATTCGGAGCTTCATACGGGCACCCTAAGGGCCCGTTCCCCGGGCTCCGAGCACCCACAGGCGGAACCGTCCACCTTCTCGAGGAGTAGGCCGGGCCCCGTGTGTACCGCGCCTGCGGTACACGCCCGACCTGCGCGGTGCGTCCGCGGGCGGGAGGATGGCCGCATGCTGCTGGCCGAGGTCGCGCGCGTGTCCCGGGAGGTCGCCGACACCTCCGCCCGGTCCCGCAAGAGCGCCCTGCTCGCCGAGCTCTTCGCCGCCGCGCCCCCCGAGGAGGCCGGCCTGGTCATCTCCTACCTCTCCGGGCGCCTGCCGCAGGGCCGCCCCGGCATCGGCTGGCGCACGCTCGGCCAGGAGATCGAACCGGCGGCGCAGCCCGTCCTGACCGTCCGCGACGTCGACACCGCGGTCGGCGAACTGGCCGCGGTGGCGGGCCACGGGTCCGTGGAGCGGCGCGGCCGGATCCTCGCCGAGCTGCTGGGCCGGGCCACCGCGGCCGAGCAGGTGTTCCTGCGCGCCCTGCTGTCCGGCGAGGTGCGCCAGGGCGCGCTCGACGCGGTGGCCCTGGAGGGCGTGGCCGAGGCCGCCCGGGTACCGGCCGCCGCACTGCGCCGGGCCGTGATGCTGGACGGCTCGCTGCCCCGGGTGGCGGCGGCCGTACTGGCCGACGGCGCGCAGGCGCTGGGCACGGTCACGCTGCGCGTGGGGCAGCCCGTACAGCCGATGCTGGCGGGCACGGCGAAGTCGGTCGCCGAGGCACTGGCGGTGCTCGGGCCGTGCGCGGTGGAGGAGAAGCTGGACGGGATCCGGGTCCAGGTCCACCGCGAGGGGAGCGGCGTACGGGTGTACACGCGCTCCCTGGACGAGATCACGGGGCGGCTGCCGGAGGTGGCGGAGCTGGCCCGGTCGCTGCCGGGGGAGCGGTTCATCCTCGACGGGGAGGTCATCGGACGGGCGGCGGACGGCCGCCCCGTCCCCTTCCAGGAGATCGCGAGCCGGGTCCGCTCCCGGGTCGACGTCGACGCCGCCCGGCGCACCCTCCCGGTCGCCCCCTACTTCTTCGACGTCCTGGCCGTGGGCGAGGACGTCCTCCTCGACCTGCCGGTGCGCGAGCGGTACGCGGCCCTCACCGCGCTCGTTCCGGAGGGCGCCCGGGTCCGCCGCCTCGCCGTCGAGGACCCGGCGGAGCAGGGCGCCGAGGCCGAGGAGTTCTGGGCCGAGACGTTGCGCCGCGGCCACGAGGGGGTCGTCGTCAAGGCGCTCGACTCGTCCTACGCGGCCGGCCGGCGCGGCAGGCACTGGCTCAAGGTGAAACCGGTGCACACCCTCGACCTGGTGGTCCTCGCCGCGGAATGGGGCCACGGGCGGCGCACCGGCCTGCTGTCGAACCTGCACCTGGGGGCGGGCACCGGCGACGGGACGTACGCCATGCTAGGCAAGACCTTCAAGGGGCTCACCGACGAGATGCTGCGCTGGCAGACGCAGCGGCTGCGCGAGCTGGCGGTCGAGGACGACGGCTTCACCGTCCGGGTCCGCCCGGAACTGGTCGTCGAGATCGCCTACGACGGCCTGCAGCGCTCCTCCCGCTACCCGGCCGGGGTGGCCCTGCGCTTCGCCCGCGTCCTGCGCCACCGCCCGGACAAGCCGGCGGCCGAGGCGGACACGGTGGCCACGGTCCTGGCCGCGCACACGGCCTAGGCAGGATCGGCCGCCCTACGCGTCGTCGGGGTCGCTGTCGTCCTCGCGCAGCATGCGCCACAGGCGGGTGCGGTGGAGGACGTAGAGGGCCACGAGCAGGAAGACCACCTGCAGGCCCACGGCGAGCAGCCAGAAGACGGCCCGGCTCTCCAGCTCGTCCGTCAGGTAGGCGAAGTTCATGCCGAAGAACCCCGTCAGGAAGGTCAGCGGCAGGAAGATCGTCGACACCACCGCCAGGCGGTTGATCACGCCGTTCTGGTCGCCGGACACCAGGGAGGAGTAGCTGCCGAAGGCCCGCCGGGAGGTCTCCTGGAGGGACTCGATGTCGGTGAGCACCAGGTTCGAGGTGCGCCGGTACTCGCGGACGAGCTGCTGGCGGTCCCCGTGGAAGCCGCGGTTCATCACCCTGCGCGTGACGCTCTCCTCCGCCACCCGGTGGTAGGGCAGGAGGGTGTGGTGCAGCAGGGCCGCCGTGCGCCGCAGCCGCGACAGGCGGTAGAGCTGCTCGGGCTCGCGCCGGCGGAACATGGCGTCCTCCAGGTCCTCCACCTCCAGCAGGGCCCGGACGGCGGCCCGGCGATAGGTCTCCATGGCCTCGTCCAGCAGCAGGAACAGCATGGCGACGGCGTCCGGCGGGCTCTCGAGCGGGAACCGGGCGGTGACGTTCCCGATCAGGGGGGCCGATCCCCGGTGCACGGTGACGAGGTACCGCTCGGTCACCACGGCGTGGACATGGATGACGCGGTCCGCGTCGACCGCGGGCACGACGAACGCGCCGATCTCCCCGAAGATCTCCACCCGGGCGGATTCCCCCTTCCGCCCGAGCCACCCCATCTGCTCGGCCTCCAGGCCGAGCAGATGGGCGAGCGGTGGTCCGTCGGATGCGCCGTCCTCGGGCAGTTCCACGTCCACGAACAGGAAGGGAGACGTGGCGAGACGCTCGCGTGCCTCCGACACAGAGCCCCGGGTCAGGGTGCCCTCCGGCATGGACAGCATCGATACGATCATCGTCCCTCGCCGTAGGTCATCCGGTGCCGTGGCTCCCAGCCTGTACGGAGGGGGGTCCCGCGCAACCGCGGTGACGCATTCGCCCGGCGACGGGCCCTCGAACAGGTGAGGCCGGGGCGCCCGCCGAAGATGATTTGCCTCAGAGGCAATGCGGTTTGCCAGGCAGGCAAGAGTCTGGCTCAATCGGGGTATGACACCCGGATCCGACACCGGCCCCGAAGGCGCGGCCGGCCCCGACGAACCGGCGGACGAACTGCCCGCCGTGGCCCCCCAGCTACGCGACCTGCGCCGCCGCGCCGGACTCACCCTGGAGGCCGCCGCCGCACGGGCCCGGCTCTCGCCCGCCCACCTGTCCCGCCTGGAGACCGGCCGGCGCCAGCCCTCGCTGCCGCTCCTGCTCGGACTCGCCCGCACCTACGGCACGACCGTCTCCGAGCTGCTCGGCGAGATGCCCGCCGTGGCCGATCCCATCGTACGGGCCGGCGGTCCGGGCGCCCGCGAGGCCGACGGCTGGACGTACTGGCAGGCCGGCGGCTCCGGGCGGGGGATGCAGGCGCTGCGCGTGCACGTGCCGCACGGCCGCAGCCAGGGCGAGCTGGTCCGCGTACATCCCGGCGAGGAGTGGCTGTACGTCCTGGAAGGGCGGCTGCGGCTGCACCTGGGCGAGGCCGAGCACCTGCTGGAGCCGGGGGACAGCGCGCACTTCGACTCGCTCACCCCGCACCGGATCGGCGCGGCCTCCGCGGGCGGGGCCGACCTGCTCTTCGTCCACACGCTGCTGCAGAGCAGCCTGGCCGGGCTCTGCCTCGGCGGCGCCACCACGACCACGCCCGGCACGCCCACGACCACGCACCACCGATAGCGGAGGAGCCTTACCCATGTCCCGAGCCGAGAAGCCCGCGCCCGCGTCCATACGGGCCCGCTTCGAGTCCAAGTTCCCGCGCGGCCTGATCATCCGGCTGATCGCCTACCTGTTCGTCGGCCACCTCTTCGCCTTCTTCGTCTACCTCCTCTTCGTCCTGGGCGGCCAGAACCAGTAGCCGCGGGAGGCGGACGAGTTCAGGCCGCGCGACTCTGGCAACGTAAAGGACCTGTGGCTACCCTCCGCGCATGATTTCCACGGTTGTCTGGGGTACCGGCAACGTGGGCCGACTGGCGATCCGTGCCGTCGAGGCCCATCCCGCGCTCCAACTCTGCGCAGTCATCGTCCACAATCCAGCCAAGGTCGGCCGCGACGCGGGAGAACTCGGCGGCCTCGACCGCCTGTTGGGGGTCGAGGCCACCGACGACGTCGAAGCCGTCCTCGCCGCCCGCCCCCGGGCCGTGGTGTACGCCGCGTCCGGGGACATCCGGCCCGACGAGGCACTCGCCGACATCACCCGCGCCGTCCGCTCGGGCGCGGTCGTCGTCAGCCCGGCCCTGTACCCGCTCTACGACCACCTGAGCGCCCCGCCCGGGTTCCGCGACCCGGTGCTCGCCGCCGTCGCGGAGGGCGGCGGCTCGCTCTTCGCCTCCGGGGTCGACCCCGGGTGGGGCAACGACGTCCTCCCGCTCCTGCTCAGCGGACTCGGCACCACCGTCGACGCCATCCGCTGCCAGGAGATCTTCGACTACTCCACCTACGACCAGCCGGACTCCGTCCGTCACCTCGTGGGCATGGGGCAGCCGATGGACCAGGAGCCGATGATGCTCATGCCCTCCGTCCCCACCATGGTGTGGGGCGGGCAGATACGGATGATGGCCCGGGCGCTCGGGGTCGAACTCGACGAGATCCGCGAGACCTCGGAGCGCCGCGCGCTCGACACCACGGTGACCACCCGGACCATGGGCGAGTTCGAGGCCGGCACCCAGGGCGCGATCCGGTTCGAGGTACAGGGCATCGTCGAAGGCGAGCCCCGCATCGTCATCGAGCACGTCACCCGCATCCACGCCTCGTGCGCACCGGACTGGCCCATGCCGCCCGACGGCGGCGACGGCGCCCACCGGGTCGTCATCGAGGGCCACCCGCGCATCGAGGTCACCATCGAGGCCACGGACGAGGGCGAGAACCGCTCGGCGGGCGGCAACGCCACCGCCGTCGGCCGCCTCGTCGGCGCCATCGACTGGCTCACCGGGGCGGAACCCGGACTCTACGACGCCCTCGACATCCCGCTGCGCCCCGCCGTCGGCAGACTCGGAAGGAAACAGTCATGAGGATCGACATCCCTGAAGGCCAGCACCCGATCGAGTACGTGTGGGGCGACATGGTCCCCGGCATCGGCATGGCCGCGGCGAACTTCTCCCTGTCGGTGTACGCCCACACCACCCTGGGCCTGCGCGAGTTCGAGGCGGCCCGGCTGCGCGTCGCGCAGATCAACGGGTGCGTCTTCTGCCTGGACTGGCGCACCGAGCGGGACGGGGAGAAGGTCGAGGAGGAGTTCTCCGAGGCGGTCACCGAGTGGCGCACGACCGACGCGTTCGACGAGCGCACGCGGCTGGCGGCGGAGTACGCCGAGCGGTACACCCTCGACCACCACGGGCTCGACGAGGAGTTCTGGGACCGGATGACCGCGCACTACAGCCAGCTGGAGATCGTGGAGCTGACGATGAGCATCGGGTCCTGGCTGGCCTTCGGCCGGCTCAACCACGTGCTGGGCCTGGACAGCGTCTGCGTGCTGCCCGGGCACTGAGCGGCGGTGCATGCGGCGGTGCGTGCGGTGGTACGCGCGGCACTCAGGCAAAAGGGGCCGTTCGGGAGATCCGAACGGCCCCGGCCGCTGGGGGGAGGTCGCGGCGCTACGGAAGGTCGGTGGCGATGATCTTCTCTATGTTGCGTTCGGCGAGCGCCGTGATGGTGACGAAGGGATTCACGCTCGTGTTGCCGGGGATGAGCGCGCCGTCGATCACGTACAGGCCGGTGTAGCCGTGCAGGCGCCCGTAGTTGTCGGTGGCCTTGTTCAGGACCGCACCGCCGAGCGGGTGGTAGGTGAGGGTGTCGTTCCAGATCTTGTTGGCACCGAACAGGTCGGTCCGGTAGATCGTGCCCTCCTTCGAGTTGATCTTGTCGAAGATCGTCTTGGCCATGGAGATGGACGGCTGCTTCCAGGCGGTCTGCCAGCTCAGCTCGGCCGCTCCGGTCGCCGCGTTCCAGGTGAACTCGGCGCGGTTCGGGTTCTTGGTGATCGACAGGTAGAACGAGGCGTACGTCTCGATCCCGGTGGGGAGCGGTGCGACCTCGGCGAACGCGCCGCCCGCGTCCCAGTTGTCGATGCCGGAACAGGGGATGGTCGACTGGAGCTTGCCGGTCGGGTCCCACAGGTGGTTGGCGCGGCCGCACATGACGTTGCCGTTCTCGCCCCAGCCCTTGCCCACCTCGCCGTTGAGGTTCGGCAGTGCTCCCGTGGCCTTCAGTTTGACCAGGAGCTTGCTGGTGCCGACGCTGCCGGCCGCGAAGAAGACCCGGTCCGCGGTCACCGTCTTGGTGGCCACGGTGTCACCGGTGGTGTTGATCTGGTCGATGGCGACCGTGTAGCCGCCGCCCGCGGCCGGTGAGACCGAGGTGACCTTGTGCAGAGCGGAGATGGCGACCCGGCCGGTCGCCTTCGCCTGCGCGAGGTAGGTCTGGACGAGCGACTTCTTGCCGGCGTTGTTGCCGTAGAGGATCTCGCCGGCCAGGGCGGACTTGGTGACGGTGCCGGCGGCCTCCGCCTTCATGTAGTCCCAGTCGTACACGTCGGGCACGAAGGTCCAGGCGAAGCCGGAGCGCTGGGCGTGCTTGCGGCCGACGCGGGAGAACTGGTAGCAGTCGGCGGTGTCGAACCAGGCCGGGTCGATCATGCCGACCCCGAGTCCGGCATTGGCCCTCGGGTAGTAGGTGGCGTACATCTCGTCGGCGTCCACCGAGGGGAGGACGGCGGCGAAGTTTGCACGCTTGGGCGTGACCGCCATGCCGCCGTTGACCAGCGAACCGCCGCCGACCCCGCGGCCCTGGTAGACCGTGATGCCGGCGAAGTCCTCGGCGTCCAGGATGCCCGTGTACTTGGGGACGTCCTTGTCGATCGGGAAGCCGAGGAAGTTGCTGAGCGGCGCCTTGGTCCGGGTGCGCAGCCAGAAGGACCGGTAGTCCGGGCTGGTCACCTTGGGGAAGATCTTGCCGTCCGAGCCCGGCGTGTCCCAGGACATGCCCATCTCGATCATCTGCACGTCCACGCCGGCCTGCGCCAGCCGCAGGGCCGCCACCGATCCGCCGTAGCCCGTGCCGATGACCAGGACCGGTACGCGGGCGCCGTCGGAGATCGGGCCGGGCGGGGCGGCCGCCTGCGCCGGGGTGACGCGGCCCGCCAGGGCCACGGCCCCGATGATGGAACCTGTTCTACCGAGAAATCCGCGACGGGAAATCCCGTTGGAACTCCTTCTGGGCAGAGGTTTATCCTTCATGTGACGTTCCTCACTCGATGACAGAATGGGAACGAGTTCTACTGCTGCCCGCGTGTGAAGTCACTACATACGTCTAGGTAACTTTCGGTCGATCGCGTGACAGGGGAGCGGCGTGCGGCCGCCGGACCCAGCCCCAGACCAGCAGTGACGCGACCGCCGCGAAGGCGCACCAGGTGGAGGCGAATTCCAGCCGCCACAACGCTGAGCAGGCCAGTGCCCCCGCCGCCGGCACCATGCCGAGGGTCCCGAGCCGCCGGTCGCCCCCGAGCAGCAGCGCGCCCAGCGTGGCGAACAGGTAGCCCGCCAGCACCAGCGGCATCCACGGAACATTCACGCCGTAGCCGATGGTGCGGCCCCTGATCTCGGCGGTCACCGGCCGCGTCGCGAGGCAGTACGAGAGCACCGCGGCGGTGGCCGGACCCGCGGCCAGGGGGGCCCACAGCCGGCGCCGGA
This sequence comes from Streptomyces nojiriensis, assembly GCF_017639205.1. NCBI lineage: Bacteria > Bacillati > Actinomycetota > Actinomycetes > Kitasatosporales > Streptomycetaceae > Streptomyces > Streptomyces nojiriensis. The sequence continues at coordinate 8,573,015 of NZ_CP071139.1, forward strand.
CGCCGGGCGCGGCCGCCGGCAGGACCCCGGCCGGCACCCAGAGCACCAGCAGCGGCATCGCGATCACCGCCCAGGCAGTGGCGGCCGGGGAGCAGCCGCCGCCCGTGCCCCACACCGCGGCCTCCACCAACTGGTGCGCGCCCAGCAGCAGCGGCAGCGCGGCGACGGGCAGGTCGCGGGCCCGCCGCACCCCCGCCAGGCACACGATCCCGGCGGCGGAGACCGCCGTGCCCGCCACCAGATCGGCCGTCGCGCTCCAGCACACGGGATCAGCCGGACTCCTCACGGGGTTCGAGCGGCGGGGCCGACACCGCGCAGTACGTATGACACTGGGGGTGGCACGCCTCGGGCGCGGGGGAGCGTACGGTCGCCCAGGCCAGGGCGGCGCCGGCCACGAACGCCCCGGTGCACCAGAGCATGGCCCGCCCGAAAGCGGCGTCGAACTGGGTCGCCGAGCGGTACGACTCCGGCCCCATCCCGGACAGCAGCGGCAGCGCCGCCACCGCGAGCAGCCCGGCGACGCGCGCCGCCGCGTTGTTGATGCCGCTGGCCAGGCCCGCCCGCCCGGGGTCCACCGAGGCGAGCACGGTCGAGGTCAGCGGAGCCACCAGGGCCACGAGGCCCATGCCCATGACGACCATCGCGGGCAGCACGTCCGAGACGTACGAGGCCGCGGGCCCCACCCGCAGCATCAGCAGCGTCCCGGCCGCGCACAGCAGCGGCCCCACCGTGAGGGGGATGCGCGGCCCGATCCGCTCCCCGAGCTCACCCGAGCGCGCCGACAGCAGGAGCATGAGGAGGGTCGTCGGCAGCATCGCGGCCCCGGCCGCCAGCGCCGAGTAGCCGGACACCACCTGGAGCTGGAGCACCGTGAGGAAGAAGAACCCGCCGATGGCCCCGTACACGCACAGGGTGACGAGGTTGACCGCGGTGAACAGCCGGGACGCGAAGATGTCCGGAGGCACCATCGGATCGGGCCGCCGCCGCTCCACGTAGACGAAGGCGATGCCCAGCAGGACCCCGAGCACCGCTGCGACGATCACCGCCGGTGCGCCCGACCGGGCCTCGATCAGCGCGTAGGTGACCAGCCCGAGGGAGCTCGCACCGAGTGCCGCCCCGGCCACGTCGAACCGTCCGTGCGCCTGCGGGTCCCGCGATTCCGGTACGTGCCGCAGGGCGACCGGCACGCAGACCGCGGCCAGCGGCACGTTCAGCAGGAACACCCACCGCCAGCCCGGCCCGTCCACCAGCCAGCCGCCGAGGAACGGTCCCACGGCCGCGCCCACCCCGCCGAGCCCCGACCACAGGCCGATCGCCCGCCCCCGGTCCTCGGCGCGGATCGACGCCTGGATCAGGGCCAGGGAGCCGGGCGCCAGCAGTGCCCCGCCGATGCCCTGCAGGGCGCGGGCGGCGATCAGCACCCCGGCGTTCGGAGCGATGCCGCACAGCAGCGAGCCGACCGCGAACCACACCACGCCCAGTACGAAGATCCGGCGCCGCCCGAAGCGGTCGCTCAGCGACCCGCCGACCAGGATCAGCCCGGCCAGGGTCAGCAGATAGGCGTTCACCGTCCACTGGAGCACCGCCAGATCGGCGTCGAGGTCCTCCCCGATGCGCGGCAGTGCCACGTTCACGACGGTCCCGTCCAGCATGGCCATGGTCGACCCGAGCACGGTGGTCAGCAGGATCCACCGGCCGCGTGCGGACGCGATCGGGACTCCGGCTCCGGACGGCTCGGCAGGCGCAGTCATGTCTTCAGGCTGGCGCGCGCGGCCGGTGCGGGCCACCGGGGCGCACCGCGGGACGGCCGAAAAGTCACCCTTGTAATGAACATGACGTCTCCTTCACCATGACCCGCGCACGTCACGCGCACCCTTCCCGCACAACCCGCACACGGCGTACGAGGAGACAACACGTGGCCCAACGCGACAACCGGTCCCCACGAGCCCTACGGCCCACGAAGCCGGCCAGGCCCGCACGGTCCTTACGCACGGCGCTCGCCGCCCTCACCTCGGTCCTGCTCCTGCCGATCGGCGCGGGCGCCGCCGCGGCCGCGCCGGACCCCGGACCCGCCGCCCCGACCGCGGCCGAGCGCAAGATCGAACCGGCGCTCCGCGCCCAGCTCGACGACTCCGCCAAGGCCGCCTTCTGGGTCTACCTCGACAGCGCCGCCGACCTCACCGCCGCGGGGAAGCAGCAGACCCGCGCCGCCAAAGCCGAAACGGTTCTTCGGATCAAGAAGGACCACGCCGCGCGCAGCCAGGCCGAGGTCGTCAAGGCCCTGCAGGGCGCCGGCGCCGAGTACACCTCGTACTGGATCGTGAACGCCGTGCGCGTCGTCGGCAGCCAGAAGCTCGCCGGGACCCTCGCCCAGCGCCCCGAGGTCGCCCGGATCGACGCCGACGACAAGGTCGACCTCCCCAAGCCCACCGAGGGCAAGCGGGAGAAGGCCGTCGCCGACGCCATCGAGTGGAACATCGACCGGATCAAGGCCCCGCAGGTCTGGGACCAGGCCGGGGTGCGCGGCGAGGGCATCGTCGTCGCCAACATCGACAGCGGCGTGGACTACACCCACCCGGCCGTGAACAACCAGTACCGCGGCAAGAAGGCGGACGGCACGTACGACCACGCCTACAACTGGTTCGACCCGGCGGGCGTGTGCACCACCGCGGCCCCCTGCGACAACAACGACCACGGCACCCACACCATGGGCACGATGGTCGGCGACGACGGCGGCGCCAACAAGATCGGCGTGGCCCCCGGCGCCAAGTGGATCGCGGCCAAGGGCTGCGAGTCGAACTCCTGCTCCGAGGCCTCCCTCCTCGCCTCGGGCCAGTGGATCGTCGCCCCGACCGACCTGAGCGGCCAGAACCCGCGCCCCGACCTCGCCCCGCACATCGTCAACAACTCCTGGGGCGGGGGCGGCGGCGACACCTGGTACCAGCAGATCGTCGACACCTGGCGGGCCGCCGGCATCTTCCCGGCCTTCTCCAACGGGAACGCCGGCCCGGGCTGCAACACCGCCGGCTCGCCCGGCGACTACGCCAGCTCCTACAGCTCCGGCGCCTTCGACATCAACAACGCGATCGCGTCCTTCTCCTCGCGCGGCGCGGGCCCCGGCGGCATCGTCAAGCCGAACATCGCCGCCCCCGGCGTGAACGTCCGCTCCTCCGTCCCCGGCGGCGGGTACGAGGCCTTCTCCGGCACTTCGATGGCCTCACCGCACACCGCTGCCGCCGTCGCCCTGCTCTGGTCCGCCGCGCCCGCCCTGGAGGGCGACATCGCGCAGACCGAGTCGCTCCTGGACGGCACCGCCCTGGACACCGACAGCAGCCAGTGCGGCGGCAGCGCCGCCGACAACAACGTCTTCGGCGAGGGCCGCCTCGACGTCCTCGCCGCCGTGACCGCCGCCCCGCGCGGCGCCATCGGCTCGCTCGGCGGCACCGTACGCTCCGGCGGCCAGCCCGTCGCGGGCGTGAAGATCACCGCCGACGGCCCGATCGACCGTACGACCACCACCGCGGCCGACGGCACCTACCGCTTCACCTCCCTCTCCGTCGGCGACTACGCCCTGACCGCCGCCAAGTTCGGCTACGGGCAGCAGACCGGGACGGCCACGGTCACCGAGAACGCCACCGCCACCGGCGACTTCACCCTCACCCAGGCGGCCTCCGGCAAGCTCACCGGCACCGTCTCCTCGGCCGCCGGCCCCGCCGCCGGCGCCTCCGTCACCATCGCGGACACCCCGGTGACCGCGACCGCCGACGCCCAGGGCCGCTTCGAGGTCACCCTGCCGCACGGCACGTACGACGTGAACGCCACCCACGCCTCCCGCTGCGTCACCGGCGGCACGGCGAAGGTCACCGTCGCCGGCGACGCCACCGTCGCCGTGAACCTGCCCGAACGCACCGACGGCTACGGCTACGCCTGCGCCGCCGCCGGCGACCGCCCGTACGCCGAGGGCACCCGCCAGCTCGCGCTCACCGGAGACAACACCACCGAGCGCGTCGACCTGCCCTTCCCGCTGCCCCTGTACGGAAAGACGTACGGCCAGGCCTGGATCGGCACCAACGGCACCGTCAGCTTCGGCGGCAACAACACCGGTGACATCAACGGGGACATCCCGAGCACGGCCACGCCCAACGCGGCCCTGTACCCGTTCTGGGACGACCTCGTCGTCGGCGCCCCGGGCAGCGGCTCCGGCGTCTTCACCGGAGTCACCGGCACCGCCCCGCACCGCAGCTACGTGATCGAGTGGCGCCAGGTGTCCCACTGGTCGGCGCAGGCCGACAAGTTCTCCTTCTCGGCCGCGATCGGCGAGGACGGCACCGTCTCCTACTCCTACAAGGGGACCGGCGGCACCGGCATCAAGGGCGGCTCCACGGCCACGATCGGCGTGGAGAACGCGGCCGGCACCGACGCCTTCAAGTACTCCTTCAACACCGCGGTCATCACGGACGGCCTCTCCATCGCCTTCCGGACAACCAAGAGCGGCGTGGTGGCGGGCCGGGTGCTCGACGCCAACGACGGCAACGGCGTCGCGGGCGCCACAGTGACCGTCGGCACGGGTGACACGGCGGTGTCGGCGACCACGGCCGCGGACGGCGGATACGTCGTCCAGAGCCCGTCGGGCGCGCGGACCGTCTCGCTGGCGGCCCCGCAGTACGAGTCCGCCACGGCGACGGTGGACGTCAAGGCCGCCGACGTCACGGCGGTGACGCAGTCCCTGCGCACCGGAAAGGTGACGGCGTCCAAGCCGTCCCTGGAGGTCGTCCTCCCGGCGAACCAGCAGCGGACCCGGACCCTGGACCTGACCAACCCGGGCCTCGGCACGGAGTTCACGGTGTCCGAGGACGCGAGCTGGCTGACCGCCACACCGGCGACCGGCACCCTCGCGACCGGCGCGAAGGTCCCGCTCACCCTTTCGGTGGACACCACCGGACTGACCCCGGGCGCGGTCCTCACCGCCGACCTGAAGATCACCTCGGCGAGCGGCCGGACCCCGGTGCTCTCCGTCCCGGTCAAGGTCGTCGTCCCGCGCTACCAGGTCGGCCTGGACGCGGGATCCGGCTACACCACCACGGACGGCCTGGGCGACGCCTGGTCCCCGGACCGCAAGTACACGCCCGGCTCCTACGGCTACCAGGGCAACAGCACCGTGGAGGCCACCGGCCGCACCATCGCCGGCACGGACGAGCAGCGGCTGTTCCGCAACGCCCGTGAGGGCATGTACGAGTACCGCTTCGACAACGTGCCGAACGGTACCTACACGGTGGAGCTCGGCTTCGCGGAGCTCTCCTCCACCAAGCCCAACAAGCGCGTCTTCGACGTCCTGGCCGAGGGCACGCAGGTCCTCCCCTCCCTCGACATCTCCCTGGAGGCGGGCACCTACAAGGCCCTGACCCGTACGTACACGGTCACGGTCACGGACGGGGTCCTCAACGTCCGCTTCGTCACGCACAGCGGATTCGGCAAGCCCCTGCTGAACACCCTGCGGGTGACCGACCGCCCGGACAAGGGCTAGTCCGGCCGGTAGGACACGGGGGCGGGGTGCCTGCGGGCGCCCCGCCCCTTCCCGCTGCGGGGGCTCGGGGCTCGGGGCTCGGGGCACGGGGGCGCGAGGGCGCGAGGCGCGGGCGCACGGGGGCATTCGGGTGGCGGGAGCGCGGACTTCGCGGCGGTCTGCCGCCAGGCCACCGCCCGGCTCGTTAACGTGGGCGAACATGACCTCCCTGTGCGACCAGGCCACCGCCGTCCGGGCCCTCGTGGAGTCCGCCGACCCCGGGGCGGTATGGGCCGTCGGCGGACCCGGGGGACTCCAGGCGGGTTCGGACGGCGGGCACCCCGCCGGCGCCGCCTTCGACGTGGACGGCCTCAGCGGCGTCCTCGCGCTCTGGCCGGTCATCGGCAGCCTCGTCGAGGAGGGCGCGCTGCGGCTGCACACCCCGCTCGCCGCCTACGGGGACGCGGCCGCCGAGGGCGTCCCCGTAGGGACCACCGCCCACCACCTCCTCACGCATCCGGGCGGGACCGCCGCCCTCACCCACCTCACCCGCCTCGCCGAGCAGTTGTCCGGCAGCCCGCTCGCCGACCTCGCGGCCACCCGCGTGTGGCACCCCCTGGGCATGACCGGCACCCGCTTCGCCGACGGCACCCTCCGCGCGCCCCTCGCCGACCTCGTCCGCTTCTTGCGCCACCTCTTGGATCCGGTGGACCCGGTGGACCCGGGGGGCATCAGCCGGGCCTGGACCACCGAGTCCCTCCGGCTCCGCACCGGCGAACTCACCCCCGCCCGGGGCCTGCTCTGGGACCCGGCACCGCACGGAGTCTGGACCCACCACGCCCCGCAGGACGGCGGCGCGGCCCTCTGGGTCTCCCCCCGCCACCACCGCTGGGCGGTCCTGCTGCCGACCGCCGGGCGAGGCGCGCCGCGCACCGCCTTCCGCGAAGCGGCCTTCGCACCAACTACCGCTGAATGACGGTCTGTTGTGTGAGATCCTGAAGGCCGTCCCCAGGAGGTCGCGGCCGTATGAAGAAGACCCGACGGCGCGACCGGGACGTACCCGGGCCGTCCTCCCCGTGGGACGAGATCGCCCCGGGCCTGTGGATGGGCGGCCACTACTGGACCGATCCGGCCGGTGAGCCGTGGCCCGTCGTCGTGGCGGACGAGTTCGACCTCGTAGTCAGCCTCTTCACCCGGACCGGCCACGGCCCGGGACCACGCGCCGAGCACGTCGTGGCGGAGATCCCGGACGACGGGCTCACCGCCGACCAGTTGCACACCGTCCAGCGTCTCGCCCGGACCGCGGGACTGGCCCTCGACTCGGGCCTCACCACACTGGTCCGCTGCCACTCGGGCTACAACAGATCCGGCCTCGTCGTCGCCCAGTGCCTCGTCGACCGGGGACTGACACCCGACGAGGCCATCGCCCGGGTGCGCCGCGGCCGCTCCCCGTGGGCCCTGAACAACGAGGCCTTCACCTCCTACCTCACCGCCGGGCTGGACATCGCGGCGCTGCTGGTCGGGCTCGACCCCTGACGTGGTCCTCGGGGCGCGGAGTGCGCAGGTGGGACGTACGGTGATGCCGTTGTCGCCGAGCGTTGTCGCACCCGCCACGGAGGTACACGGATGCGTACGGTCCAAGGGGCCGCCCTCGACGGGCTCCGAGCCCGGGTACGGGCCCTCGCCGCCCGGCGCCGCCCCGAGCGGGCCGGTCGGTCACCCCGCGGTGAGGCGCCGCTCGCGGACCGCGGGCCCGCCGTGCCGGGGCTGGGCGCGGAAGCCCCCGGCAGGCGCACGTTCGTAAAGGATTCGTCGCGGTACGCGGCCTCCGCTCCCGCCCCGGCCCCGGCCGCGGAAACCACCGCCCGGGCGGCCCTGGCCGGCTTCGGGGTCCTGCTGCGCGGCCTGGCCCGGCCCCGCCCCGGCGACGTGCGCACCTCCGCCGCCGCGCTGCGGGCCCTGCGCGCCCGCCAGGGGGACGCGCCCGCCCTGGTCCGCACCCGCTCCGGGCGGACCGTCCTCGTCCTCCTCGATCCGCAGGACCTGCGCCGCTTCTACGACGAACCCGTCAGCGTCCTCGCGGCGGCCACGCCTGACAAGTGCCCGGGCCCGAACCCCGGGGAAGCCGCCGACCCGGCCGACTCCGCCGACTCCGGCTGTTCCCGCGGCGAGCCCGGTGCGGAGCGACGCGAGGTCAGCGCCGAGGTGCTGGCCGCCGGCCGGCCCGTGCACCCGTCCCACGGGCCCTTCCTCGCGGCCCTCGCCGAGGAGGCCCGGCACCTGACCGGCTCCGCCACCGGCGCCGGCACCGTCCTCCTCGACCTCGCCCGTGCCCGGTACGCCGTGCAGCGCGCCGCCCGGCGGATCGTGCTCGGCGACGCGGCAGCCGCCGACGAGCAGCTGAGCGGATGGCTCACCCAACTGCGCGCCGAGGGCCGGGGCGTGCGCGCCGGCCGGGTGCGCGCCGCCCGCTCCGTGCACGACAGGGCACGCGCCCGCATCGCGGAGTACGCCGCCCGGGCCGACGGCGACACCCTCGTCGGGCGGGCCGGCCGCCACGCCGACCCGACCGGAACCCTCGACCCCGTCGGTCAGGCCCAGCGCTGGCTGCTGGCCATGGACGCCGTCCCGGACACGCTGCTGCGCACCCTGCTCCTGCTCGGGGCCCACCCCGCCGAGCAGGACCTGGCCGTGGCCGAGGCCGCCGCCGGGGTCGCCGCCGGGCCGGACCGGGGCGAGCTGCCCCGGCTGCGGGCCTGCGTCCGGGAGTCCCTGCGGCTGTACCCGGTGGTGCCCGACCTGATCCGCGTCACCCGTACCGAGACCGAGTGGCGGGGCGTGCGCTACCCGGCCGGCACCTCGGTTCTGGTGCCCGCCGCGTTCCATCAGCGCGACCCCGAACGGGTACCGGCCGCGCACGTGTTCGTTCCCGGCCGGTGGAAGAACCCGGGCGCGGACCAGGACATCCGGATGGCGCCCTTCAGCCACGGCGGCGGCCGCTGCCCGGGGGACCAGCTCGGCCTGATGGCCACCGCCGCGCTCTGTGCCGAGGTGCTGCGCGGCCACCGGGTCACGGGCACCCGGCCGGTGCTGGACCCGGTGGGACCGCTGCCGACGACGCTCGACCCGTACGGCATCCGGCTCACGCTCACCCGCCGCTGAGGGCGCCCCCGCCCGACCCGGAACCCGTCCGGGCCCGAAGCGGTCCGAGCGGGTCCGGCCCTGTCCGGCCCCGTCCGGCCTTGTTCGTCCCCGCCCGACCCCGTCCGTCCCCGAGCCCCTGCCGAACCCCACGAGGATCACATGCCCGACGCCGCGACCTCCGCGTCCACCGCCCCGGACATCGACCTGCTCGACGCCCCGTGCCGCGCCCTCGCCGAGGCGGCCGACGCGGTCGGTGAGGCCGCCCGCTACGCCTCCGGCCTGGCCTTCGGCGCCCGACTGCCCGCGGCCGCCCTCGCGCGGGGCGGCCGTACCCGGCTCGGCTGGCGCACCCTGCTGCGTACGCTCACCGACCCGTCGGGCCTCGGCTGGGCCCCGCGCGGCCGGGGTGTGGCCCGGGCCGGGCGGCTCGCCGGAATCCTGGCGGGCCGGGAGAGCCTCGCGATCAGCATCGCCGTCTGCGGGCTCAAGGCCCGGATCCGGGCCGCGAGCGCGGGCCGTCCCGAACTGTTCGACGATCCCGGCGCGGCTGCGGTCCTGGGCGCCGTCGGCGCGGGCCGCCAGGGCGAGGCCGTCCGGCTGTTCCGCGCCATCATGCGCGAGCGCGGCGCCGAGCACGCCTTCGCGCTGCTGGCCCCGTCCTTCGCCGACATCCTCGCCTGGCACGCGCTGACCGACGCGAACCCGTTCAACGACCACGCCGGCTGGCAGGTCGCCACCGGCCGGGCGGAGACCGCCGAACCGGCTCTCGGGCTGGGCGCCGCCTTCTGGGCCTTCTGCGACCGGGGTCCGGGGCTGCCCGAAGGGGCGGCCACGACGGGTGCCGGGACGGGTGCCACGACGGGTGCCGGAACGGGGGACGCGCCCACCCGCGGCCCGGCCCGCCGGCGGGTCACGGACCGGCCGCCCCGGCCGGCGCCGCGGCCGCCGGCCGGCGGTCTGAGCGGCCACGCCGCCGCCCTGCGCACGCACGCGGTCCGGCTGCGGATCGCGGCCATGGCGCCGGGGTGGCACGGCCGGGAGACCGAGGCACTGCGAGCCGAGGTCACCAGGCTCGCGGCGCGCTGCGCCACGGCGGCGGGCGGGCTGGCGCTGGCCGCCGCCCAGCTACAGGACCAGTGACAGCAGCAGCACGAGGCCCAGACCGACCACCGAGATGATGGTCTCCATCACCGACCAGGTCTTCAGGGTCTGACCGACGGTCATCCCGAAGTACTCCTTGACCAGCCAGAAGCCGGCGTCGTTGACATGGCTGAAGAACAGCGAGCCGGCCCCGATGGCCAGGACCAGCAGTGCGGTCCCGGTGGTGGACATGTCCGCCGCCAGCGGGGCCACCAGCCCGGCCGCCGAAATGGTGGCCACCGTCGCCGAGCCGGTGGCCAGCCGGATCGCCACGGCGATCAGCCAGGCCAGCAACAGGGTCGGTACGGCCCAGTCCTTGGAGACGTCCAGGATCATCTGGCCCACGCCGACGTCGATCAGCGTCTGCTTGAAGCCACCGCCCGCGCCCACGATCAGCAGGATGCCCGCGATCGGGGCCAAGGACCTGTCCACGGTGGCGGAGATCCGCGCCCGGGTGAAGCCGGCCGCCCGGCCGAGCGTGAACATGCCCACCAGGACGGCCGCGAGCAGCGCGATCATCGGGGATCCCGCGACGTCGGTCACGCGCTGCAGGGGGCTCGCGGGGTCGTCGACCACGATGTCGACGAGGGCCTTGACGAGCATCAGCGCCACCGGGAGCAGCACGGTGAACACCGTGGCCCCGAACCGGGGGCGGTGCGCCGGCTCGGCCGAGGGGCGCGCCGCGGTCATGTGCTCCGGCGCCGGGATGTCCACCCACCGCGCCGCGTAGCGGGAGAACAGCGGCCCGGCGATGATCACGGTCGGGACCGCCACGAGCACCCCGAGCCCGAGGGTGACCCCGAGGTCCGCGTGGAGCGCGTCGATGGCGACGAGGGGTCCGGGGTGCGGCGGGACCAGGCCGTGCATCACCGACAGGCCGGCCAGCGCCGGGATGCCGATCCGCATCAGGGAGTAGTTCCCCCGCTTGGCGACCAGCAGGACCACCGGGATCAGCAGCACGATGCCGACCTCGAAGAAGAGCGGCAGTCCGATCACCGAGGCGATCAGCACCATCGCCCACGGCATGGCCCGGCCCTTGGCCCGGGCGAGGATCGTGTCCACGATCTCGTCCGCGCCGCCCGAGTCCGCGAGCAGCTTGCCGAGGATCGCGCCGAGCGCGATCAGTACTCCGACACCCGCGACCGTGGCGCCGAGTCCGGCGGTGAAGCTGGCGATCGTCTTGGCCAAGGGTGCGCCCGCGAAGACCCCGAGGGCCAGCGAGCCGACCGTCAGGGCCAGGAAGGCGTGCAGTTTGAAGCGGGTGATGAGCAGGACGATGACGGCTATGCCCGCGAGGACGGCTATCCCCAGCTGGGTGTTCCCGGCCGAGGTGATCGGTCCGGGGGCGGCCGCTGCCAGAGTCTCGACGCTGAGACCGGTCACGGTGGGGATTCCTCAGTTCTCTTGTATGGGGAGTCGGCGCAGCGCGGCCAGCGCCCGCTCGGTGATGTCTTCCGGGGACCCGGACACGTCGACGACGACGCCCAGTTCGTCGTCCTGGAGCGGCTCCAGCGCGGCGAACTGCGAGTCCAGCAGGGTGGTGGGCATGAAGTGGCCCTTGCGTTCCGCCATGCGCCTCTCGATCAGCGGGCGCTCACCGGCGAGGTGGACGAAGACGGCCCCGGGGGCCGCGGCGCGCAGCCGGTCGCGGTAGGCGCGCTTGAGGCTGGAGGCGGCGATCACGCCGCCTCGCAGGCCGGCGCGGTTGCGGATCCAGTCGCCGATGGCGTCGAGCCACGGCCACCGGTCCGCGTCGTCCAGCGGGATGCCGGCCGACATCTTGGCGACGTTGGCCGCCGGGTGGAAGGCGTCGCCCTCCGCGTACGGAATGCCGAGGGCCTCGGCGAGCAGTTGCCCCACGGTCGTCTTGCCCGTACCGGCCACGCCCATCACCACAATGACGCGCTGGGTGCTCACGCCTACCTCGCTGTCCTCGTCGACATCGGTTCGTGTGGCACCACTGAAGCGCATTAAGTAGTACTTATTCAAGCGTCAGGTCGGAAACATCACATCTTTTGCCGCCGGAAGCGTCACCGTACGCTTACGCCATGACCACCGAAGGCAGTCCCGGCCGGGGGCACGGGCTCCATACCCACGTGCTGGACACCCTCGGCCTCGCGATCACGGCGGGGGAGTACCTTCCGGGCAGCGTCCTGCGCACCGACGAGATCGCCGAACGCTTCGACGCCTCCCGCACCGTCGTACGGGAGGTCGTCCGCGTCCTGGAGTCGATGCACCTGGTCGAGTCCCGCCGCCGGGTCGGAGTCACCGTGCGCCCCACCGACGAGTGGAACGTCTACGACCCGCGCGTGATCCGCTGGCGCCTGGCCGGCACCGACCGGCCCCGGCAGCTGCGGTCCCTCACCGTGCTGCGCTCCGCGATCGAGCCGGTCGCGGCCGGACTCGCCGCGACGCTGGCCACACCGGAGCAGTGCGCCGAACTCACCGAGGCGGCCCTCGGCATGGTCCGCACCTCGCGCGGCCACCAGCTGGAGGGATACCTGCGGCACGACATCGCCTTCCACCGCGTCGTGCTGAACGCCTCCGGGAACGAGATGTTCGCCCGGCTCGGGGACGTCGTCGCCGAGGTCCTGACCGGCCGCACCGAACATGCGGTGATGTTCCACGATCCCGACCCCGCCGCCGTCACCCTGCACGTCCAGGTCGCCGAGGCGGTCCGCGAGGGCGACGCGGCGCGCGCCGAGGCACTGACCCGCCGGATCGCGGTGGGCGCGCTGGAGGAACTGGACGTACTCGCGCCCTGAGCGCCGTGCCGCGGTCCGCACGAGGCGGCCGCGGCACGGATTCGCCACGGCCGCTTCCGGGGGCCGGGCGGCCGGGCCTCAGACGTCGAGCGCGGCGATCTCGAGCGCGCCGAGGCGTTCCGGTTCCGCCACGATGTCGATCTCGGTGATCAGGCCGTCCTCGATGGTGAAGCCCAGTACCAGGAACAGGCGTCCCAGCGGGGCCATCGCCAGACCGACCACTCCGTCGACCAGGGCCGGGGCCGTGGACCGGGCCCGCTGCACGGCGGCCATCGCGCCCGTGGCGACGGTGACGGCGCCGCGGACGAGGAGCGGGGCGGGGGTGGGGACGACGGCCTTGTCGGCGCGGAGCACCACGTCGGGGTGGAGCAGGGCGACGAGCGCGTCGAAGTCCCCGCCGCGGGTGGCGGCGAGGAAGGCGTCCACGACGCGGCGCTGGCGGGTCAGATCGGTCTCCGGCACCACCGGGGCCCCCTTGACCCGGCGGCGGGCGCGGCTGGCGAGCTGACGGGTCGCCGCCGGGGACTTCTCGATCAGCGGGGCGATTTCGTCGAACGGCACGGAGAACAGGTCGTGCAGGACGAACGCGAGCCGCTCGGCCGGGGCCAGCTGGTCGAGCACGACCAGCAGCGCCAGCCCGACCGAGTCGGCCAGCAGCGCTTCCTGCTCGGGATCGACGGAATCGACGGGATCGACGGTCCCGGTACGGCTGAGAGCGGAGTCGGAGGGATACGCCTCCATGGAGTCCTCGCGCCGCGACTCGCGCGAGCGCAGCATGTTCAGGCAGACCCGCGACACGACCGTGGTCAGCCAGCCGCCGAGGTTCTCGACATCGCTGACATCGGACCGGTCGAGGCGCAGCCAGGTCTCCTGGACGGCGTCATCGGCCTCGGCGAGCGAGCCGAGCATGCGGTAGGACACCGCTCTCAGATGAGAGCGGTGCTCTTCAAAGCGTTCCGTCAGCCGTGCTTTCTCGTCCACCGGTCCCCCGTATCGATTGCGCACACCGGATCACCAAAATAGATCACGTGCAAAAGGCCCTGGTGAGGGGGGAGTTGACACCGTCCCCGGCCGGGACCGACCGGGCCGGCCGACTGCTGGATAATGGCCCCCGAACAGCAGGAGCGAGTGGAGACGCCGGATACACAGAGTGGACCGGCAGGAGAGGGAGCCCCCGATGGACGTGCAGCACTTCGAGCGGATCACCGCATTCATCGAGGCGCGGCTCACCCCGCTGTTCGACGAGGCGACGGGCAGCGAACACGGCTTCGCCATGGACGACACCTCCCGCGCCCTGCGCGCGCTGCGCAACTCCGTCCTGGAGGCCTCCGCCATCAAGGGCCTCATCGAGAAGCGGGAATCCGCCGAGCCGGCCATGCGCCGCGTCATCGACCAGTCGGTGGAGCACAACTGGGACGTACTGCGCGGCATCGCCCGCCAGTGGGAGGACCACGCCGACTTCCGCCACGAGTTCAAGCACCACGCGTGGGAGCTCGACCACCACCACGCGGAGGCCTGAGTTCATCGCGGTGGTTCGAGGACTTCCCGCGCGGTGACGGCCGCGCGCAGGAGCCCGGCCGTGGCGGCCTGCTCCGCGGGCGACGGCGACAGGACCCCGTTCTCGGTCATCAGGGCGTGGAACTGCTGCCGCTCGTACGGAACCCCGGGCGGCAGCGCCGCGATGTGCCAGTGCAGGTGGGCGTTGCCCTGTCGGCTCCCCAGCGAGTACAGGTAGGTCCGCTCGCTGTCGAAGACGTCCTCGACGGCGAGCGCGACCTCCCGTACGACGAGCATCAGCCGCGTGTAGGCCGCGGGGTCCAGATCGCGCACGGCGTGCTCGACGTGCGCCTTGGGGGCCACCAGGACCTTTCCGGGGAGCGTGGGCCAGCGGTCGAGGAAGGCCACGTGGTGCTCGTCCTCGAAGACGGTCTCGTGCGCGTAGTCGGGATCCCCGGCGAGGAAGGTGCAGACGAAGCACGGTCCGCTGCGCGTCCGTTCGACGTAGGCCTCGAGGTCCATCGGTTCACGGTCCATCGGCATGCGCATCGGTGTCGGCATCGGTCCATCCTCCCACCGGTGCTCCGCCCGTCACAGGGCGGACGCGTGGCCCTCCGGGTGGCCGGTCACCAGCAGGCCGCCGTCCGGGGTGCGCCGGGCGCGGGCGCCGGTGCGGAAGTAGCCGTCGGGGGTGAAGGAGCGCGCGTTGCGGTCGGGCGCCCGGTAGTAGCCCCGCAGGGTGCGGGGACCGCGGGCGAGGAGCTCGCCCGATTCCCCGTCGGGCACGTCCTGGCCGTCGGCGTCCACCACGCGCAGTTCGTCGTCCGGCGAGAGCGGGCGGCCCTGCGTGGTGAGTACGGTCTCGTCCGGATCGGCGGGCCGGGTGAGGGTCAGCACCCCCTCGGCCGTGCCGAAGACCTGCTGGAGGCGGCCCAACCCGGGACCCACCCGTTCGGCGGTCGCCCGGTCCAAGGGCCCGCCGCCGATCTGCACGAGACGAAGACTGCTCGGGGCGGCCCGGACCGGGGCAAGCAGGTCGAGCCAGAGCCGGGCGGCCGCGGGCTCCAGCGATGTGACGGTGACGCGCTCACGTTCGACGGCCGAGAGACACGCGGTGGCATCCGGGTCCTCGGCCAGGACGACGGTGCCGCCGACCGAGAGGGTGCCGACGATGCCGGGGCAGCCGAAGGTGAAGTCGGACCCGGCGGGCAGGGCGGCGAGGTACACGTCGTTCCCGCTGAGCGCCACCAGCTCGGCGGCGGCCCGGACCTGGTAGGCGTAGTCGTCGTGGGTACGCGGAACGAGCGCGGGCTCCGCGCCGGCACCGCCGGAGAGCAGGAAGAACGCCACCTGGTCCGCGCTCCGCGCGAGCGGCCGCTCGGGCGGGGAGTCGAGGGAGCCCAGGGGGTAGTACTGGCAGCCCGCCGCGTCGACGCTGAAGCCGCCGTACGGGGACGACTCGCCCGGTGCCTCGAAGGTGAACACCCGCCGCAGGAAGGGCCCTTGGGCGGCGATGTCCGCGGCCATCGCCGTGAGGTCGAAACCCTGGTGGGCCGGCGGACCGACGTAGCCGACGGCCTGGCCGACCCGCACGAGGTGGGACACCTGCGACGCGCGGTGCGTCATCGGGCAGAACACGGGGACCGCGCCGGCGCGCATCAGCGCGAACACGGTGATGACGAACTCGGGCACGTTCGGGAGCTGGACGACGACCCGCTGCCCGGGCCGCAGGCCGCGCAGCCGGAACCCGGCGGCCATCCGGTCCACGCGCCGGTTCAGGAGCGCGTACGTGACGCGGGTACCGCCGTGCACGAGCGCGGTCCGCGGCCCGTACTGCAGGGCCCAGTCGCGCAGCAGGCCGTCCAGCGTGTTGCCGCGCCAGTACCCGGCCGCCCGGTACCGGTCGGCGACCTCGGCGGGCCACGGCGTGCAGCAGTCGAGCATGGATGTCATTCGTTTCCCCGGGGAGCGACCGTGCCGTCCTGACCCTGGCCAGCCAAGCCGTCAACAGCCCGGCGGACAAGGCGCTTTACCGACCAGGGTCGCGCCCCGCCCTCGGCGGAACGTCCAATCGGAGCCGGACGGCCGGCCCAGGGGGTGTCCTGCCGATCAGGCGGTGCCCGCCGACTTGCGGGGGGTGGTCTGCTGGACCGCCCAGCCGTTGCCGTCGGGGTCGGAGAAGTAGACGAAGGAGCCCCACGGCAGGTCCTGGATCTCCGTCACCTCCACCCCCCGGCCGCGCAGGTCCTCGTACGCCTCCTCGATGTCGGTGACGACGACCTGCATGTTGTCCAGCGACCCCGGGGTCATCCGGGTCAGCCCCTTGCCGATCGCGATCGAGCAGGCCGAGCCCGGCGGGGTCAGCTGGACGAAGCGGATGTCCTCGCTGACGGTCACGTCGTGGTCGGCGTTGAAGCCGAGCTTCTCGTAGAAGGCCTTGGCCCGGTCCACATCGGTGACGGGGACGGCGACGAGTTCCAGTTTGATGTCCATCACAGGATCATGCGCCCGGCACCGGTGCCTCGCCGCCCGACACGGCGAACTGGGTGCGGTACAGCTCCTCGTACCGCCCGCCCGCCGCCAGCAGCCCGGTGTGCGTGCCCCGTTCCACGATCCGGCCGTCCTCGACCACCAGAATCAGGTCCGCCGCCTGCACGGTCGACAGCCGGTGCGCGATCACCACCGCCGTCCGGCCCGCCAGGGCCTCGCCCAGGGCCTCCTGCACCGCGGCCTCCGAGGTGGAGTCCAGATGCGCCGTGGCCTCGTCGAGGATCACCACCCGCTGCCGGGCCAGCAGCAGCCGCGCGATGGTCAGCCGCTGCCGTTCCCCGCCCGAGAGCCGGTAGCCGCGCTCCCCGACCACCGTGTCCAGGCCGTCCGGCAGCGAGGCGACGAGCCCGTCCAGCCGCGAGCGCCGCAGTGCCTCCCAGATCTCCTCCTCGGAGGCGTCCGGGCGGGCCAGCAGCAGGTTGGCGCGCACCGATTCATGGAAGAGGTGCCCGTCCTGGGTGACCATGCCGAGCGTCTCGCGGATCGAGTCGGCCGTGAGGTCCCGTACGTCGATCCCGCCGAGCCGGACGGCGCCCGCGTCGGCGTCGTACAGCCGCGGCAGCAGCTGAGCGATGGTCGACTTGCCGGCGCCGGACGAGCCGACCAGGGCGATCATCTGGCCCGCCTCGGCCCGGAACGACACCTCGTGCAGGACCTGCGTACCGCCCCGGGCATCCAGGGCGGCGACCTCCTCCAGGGAGGCGAGCGAGACCTTGTCGGCGGCCGGGTAGCCGAAGGAGACCCGGTCGAACTCCACGGCCACCGGCCCCGGCGGCACCCGGCGGGCGTCCGGCTTCTGCGCGATGAGCGGCTTCAGGTCGAGGATCTCGAAGACCCGCTCGAAGCTCACCATCGCGCTCATCACCTCGACGCGGGCGCCGGCGAGTGCGGTCAGCGGGGCGTACAGCCGGGTCAGGAGGAGGGCGAGGGCCACGACGGAACCGGCGTCCAGGGAACCCCGCAGGGCGTAGAAGCCGCCGAGGCCGTAGACGAGCGCGAGGGCCAGCGCCGAGACCAGGGTGAGGGCCGTGATGAAGGCCGACTGGGCCATCGCCGTACGGATCCCGATGTCCCGCACCCGCGCTGCCCGGGCCGCGAACTCCGCGGACTCGTCGGCGGGCCGCCCGAAGAGCTTGACCAGCGTCGCGCCGGGGGCGGAGAACCGCTCGGTCATCTGGGTGCCCATCGCGGCGTTCAGCGCGGAGGCCTCCCGTTGCATCGCCGCCATCCGCGCCCCCATCCGGCGGGCCGGCAGCACGAACACCGGCAGCAGCGCCAGCGCCAGCAGGGTGATCTGCCAGGAGATGCCGAGCATGACGGTGAGGGTCAGCACCAGGGTGACGGTATTGGCGGCCACCCCCGACAGGGTGTTGCTGAAGGCCCGCTGGGCGCCGATCACATCGTTGTTGAGACGGCTGACCAGAGCCCCCGTCCGGGTCCGGGTGAAGAAGGCGACCGGCATCCGCTGCACGTGGTCGAAGACCGCCGTCCGCAGGTCCAGGATCAGCCCCTCGCCGAGGGTGGCGGAGAGTCTGCGGGTCAGCAGTCCGAGCCCGGCCTCCGCGACCGCGATCAGCGCGATGAGCAGGGCCAGCCGGGTGACCGCGGAGCTGTCGCGGCCGTCCACGATGGCCGTGACGACCCGGCTGGCGAGTACCGGGGTGGCCACCGCGAGCAGGGCGGTCACCACGCTCAGCAGAAGGAAGAGGATGAGCCCGCGGCGGTGCGGGCGGGCGAAGGCGGCGACGCGGCGCAGACCGGCCCGGGAGAGCGGGCGACGGTCCTGCTGGGCGTTGATCGCGCTGTGCAGCGACGTCCAGGCGGTGACTTCCATGTCCATGGCCCGAACGCTAGGACCTCAACCAAACTCCAGGTCAAGCATTCGGCCCGGGATCGCCCGCGCGGGGCGCCAACTCCCGCCCGGACGAGCGATTGTGACGACCCTCGTACGTTGTCGGCGCCCGGTGGCATCATCGGTCCATGACGCAGGGATCCGAGTCCGTACGCTTCGGCAAACGAACCACCGACACCGTCCTGCACCGCTTCGAGCAGTGGGCCCGGGACACCCCCGGGGCCCGCGCGCTCATCGCCGGCCCGGACAGCCTCACCTACGGGGAACTGGACGCGCGCGCCGACCGGTTGGCGCACCGTCTGCTCGGCTCCGGTCTGCCGCCCGGCGCGCTCGTCGCCGTGGGCACCGCCCGGCAGAGCGAACTCGTCGTCGCCCTCCTCGCCGTCCTCAAGGCCGGCGGGTCCTACACCGTCGTCGACGTGGAGAGCCCGCGCTCCGGCCGCCGGCAACTCGCCGCGGCAGAGCCCCTCGTCCTGCTCACCGACGCGGCCCAGCACGCCGCCCTCGACAACGGCGGCGGCCCTCGGGTGCTCCGGCTCGACGCGGAGGCCGCGGCGATCGGCGGGCCGCGCGCCGAACAGCCCGCGGACCGGCTTGGCGGGGCGGCCGCCCCGCCGCCCGGCCGCACCGCCGCGGTCCTGTTCACCGGGTCGGCCGAGCCGCGCGCGGTCCCCGTGAGCCACGCGCTGCTGCTCGCCGCCCACGAGGCATGGGCCGAGGTGGCCCGGCCGACCCCGCAGGACCGGCACCTGTTCACGGGCGGTCCGGACGTCACCGCCTTCGCCGCGGGCTGGACCCGGGCCCTGTGCTCGGGCGGCGCCCTCGTGCTCCCCCCGCGTTCCGCCTGGCAGCCCGGGGACATCCGCACGGCCGTCGGGACCGAGCGCGTCACCGTGCTGCACACCGACCCGGCCCGGGCGGCCCGGCTGCTGATCGAAGACGCCGAACAGGCAACCCTCACCCCCGCCGCCCATCTCGGCGCCGACCCGGCCTACCGGTCCCTGCGGCTGCTCGCCGTCTCGGGCGACCGGCTCTACCTCGACGAGCAGGCGACCCTGCAGATGCGGCTGCGCCCCGGCGCGCGCGTGCTCAACGTCTACGGCCCCGCGGAGTGCGCCGGCATCGGCACCTGGTTCGAACTGCCGCAGCTGCCGCACCCGTTGGACGACCCGGAACAGATCTCCCTGCTCGGCACCGCGTTCCCCGGCTTCCGGGCCGAGGTACACGGCGGGGAGATCCGCCTCGTCCCGCCGGACGGCGCCGACGCGGTCCCGACCGGCGACCTCGGCCTGCTCCGCGAGGACGGGCTGCTGGAGTACGGCGGCCGGATCCGGGACCGGATCACCCTGCCCGGCGGCCGTGTGCTCGACCCGTACCCCGTCGAATCCGCCATCCGCAGCCACGAGGGCATCGGCGCGGTCATCCTGAAGGGGGTCGACGGCCCCCGCGGCCCGCGGCGGCTCGTCGCGTACGCGGCCCCGCCACCCGGCGGACCGACCCGGCCCGGCAGGGCGGGGCTGCCGGACATCGAGGAGCTGCGCGACCACCTGGCGGGCAAGGTGCTCCGGGAGGAGTCCCCGCGCACCGTGATCCGGCTGCGCACCCTGCCCCGCACCACGGCGGGCCAGGAGGACCGGGACGCCCTGCCGCTGCCCATCCTGCCCGCGGCGGCGAAGCCTGCCGGAAGCAAGTCCGGCAAGTACGGGGCCGCCGCCGCGGGCCAGGGCGAGACCTCGGCCGGCTGCGCGGCCGGCTGCGGGGGAGTCGGACTGGGCTTCGTCGCCATGATCCTTACGAACCTCCTCTGGCCCGGATCGACCGACCTCACCGGGGTGCCGCAGCCCTGGGCCTTCCTCTTCTCCCTGCTGTACCTGTTCGAGTGCGCCGCCTTCGGCATCGGGGTGGTGTTCCTCTTCGGCGGCCGCGCCCGGATGCTGCGCCAACGCCGCGGCCCCTCCCTCACCGTGGCCGCCCATCTGGCCGTGTCCTACCTGCTGTTGTCCTGGTGGCCGCAGGACAACCTCTACCGGCTGGCCGCCAAACAGGACTGGCCGCGCCAGGCCGCGCTCGTCTACGCCTTCAACATCCCGCTGATGATCGCGGGAGTCGTCGTCGCGGCTTACGTCGTCAGCAAGCCGGCCGACCCCTTCGACTTCCACGACCCCACCGACGACTGGCCCGACCGCTGACCGGCCCGCCTGGGCCCGTGGACCCGTCGCCGTCGACCACCGGGTTGGTCCGATCGGTCAGATCTGCCGGTGGTTCGTGCCGGGAGGTTCCGGGCGCCGCCCAAGCCGAGGTTATGAATGAAATCGCATGACGGTTTCGTCATCTGACCATCCATGGGCATCGACCTCAGGAGCCACACGATGCGCCCCATCAGAGCGGTCTGTCTCGGCACGGCCACCGCGCTCGTCACCCTTCTCGCCTGCACCCCTGTCGCGGCCGCCGCCGCGGCGGACCCCGGTCCCGCCCACGGCAAGGGCAAAGAGCGGGTCATCACACTCACCGGCCGACTCGCGGAGCAGACGCGCTTCCCCGTCAACCCCGGCGGCGCCGCCGCCCAGGGCGACCGGACCGTCTTCCGCTCGAACCTCTTCGACGAGGCCGGCAACCAGGTCGGCGAGACCGGCGGCACCTGCACCACCACCCGCGTCGACAACGGCGGGGCGGAGGAGTGCGTCGTGACCTACACCCTCCCGGGCGGTCAGCTCTCCGTACAGGGGATGGTCTTCGGCAATCTCGTCCCGGGCCCTCCCCCCTCGTTCGACAACGGAATCACCGGCGGCACCGGGGAATTCGACCGGGCCCGCGGCTCGGTCCACGCCGACACGATCGCTCCGGGCACGAGGCGCTTCACGATCCACCTCAAGCACTGACCGACCCCGCCCCCACCGGGTGAGAAGGCCGGCCGGCCACGATCGGCGACCAGCCACCCGGACATGAAGATCACGACCT
Source organism: Streptomyces nojiriensis (assembly GCF_017639205.1). Classification (NCBI taxonomy): domain Bacteria; kingdom Bacillati; phylum Actinomycetota; class Actinomycetes; order Kitasatosporales; family Streptomycetaceae; genus Streptomyces; species Streptomyces nojiriensis. Next base: position 8,594,424 of record NZ_CP071139.1, read on the forward strand.
GCGGTCGGAGGACCGCGCCGGGCCGAACATCGCCCCGACCGCCAAGGCCTCGGCCCGCACCAGCGCCTCGGCCGCGTCCAGCACCTCCCGGCTGCGCGCGGCCACCAGCACACCCAGCCAGGGCGCCGGTTCGAAGGCCGCGGTCGGGATCGCGGGGACGAACACCGCCCCGAGCTCCGCGCAGTCCCGGGCCAGATCCGCGCACCACTCGTCCAGCTGGGCCTCGGGCAGCCGCGCGCCCAGCTCCACCCGGTCGGCGATCCGTACGAGGTGCCCCGCGCCCCGCAGTGCGTCCAGCCGGGCCGCCACCATGAAGGCGATGGACGGCCCGGTCAGCCGCAGGTTCGTCTCGGTCGGCGCGAGCCGCCCCGCCCCGTCGGCGACGAAGTCCACGTCGAACCAGCCCCGGTAGCCGGATTCCGCCAGCTCCCGGCCCACCGCCGCGCCGAAGGCGCCGAGGGATTTCTCCGCCCACGAGGGCACCACCCCGGGACCCACCGTGGCACCCCGGTAGCAGCCGTCCGCCACGTCCATCACCGCCCCGCCCACCTCGTGCGCGTGGCCCGCCTCGTCGACGAAGCCGTCGTACGTCAGGTCCCGCGGACCCTCGTCGGCTCCGGACGCCGGACCGCCGACGTACTCCTCCACCAGCAGCGGCCCGCGCGGCAGCCGCCGCAGCAGGGCCCGCGCCCCGCCCGCGGCACGGACCCGCTCGGGGGTGACCACCGTGGTGCCCGAACCCCCGACACCGTGCTCCGATTTCAGAACGGTGCTCTCGCCCGCCCTGGTCCTGGCCGCCAGCATCCGGGCCGCCGCCCACCGCCCGTCGGCCCGCCACTGCCGGGGGAGCACGATCCCGGGATGCCCGCCGTCCGCCAGGATCCGCCCGAAGAGGGCGTGCGCCGCGGACTTCGATTCGTAGCGCAGTTCCCCGGGCCGCCACGGCCGGCCCGCCAGCCGCCCGAACGGCCGGGTGCGCCCCCACGGTACGAGGGGCAGCCCGGCCCCGGTGAGCAGCGCGGCCAGCGCCGGCCGGGCCCGTACGGCATCGGCGAGGCCCGGATCCGCGTCCAGCAGGCCGTCGTACACCTCGACCCCGGTCCAGCCCAGCTGGCGGCAGACCAGCTCGGTCCAGCCCCGCGGCACCGGCCGCGGCAGCACCAGCACCGCCGGGTGGGGGCTGTAGAAGGCGGCGAGGCACGCGTAGTGGTGCGCGGGCCGCTGCTCCGGGTCCAGGGTGGCGTCGGCGAACTGCGCGTTGAACTCGCCGACATTGCCCAGGTGCACGGCCCGCCCGCCGCCGGTCCAGGCCCGCGCCCAGCCGGCGAGCGGGACGGGAGCCGCCTCGAACCGGACCAGGGCCGGACCGCCGGATTCCACGCCCGGTGCGGCATCGGCCACCGCGACCGCCCCCATCGCCCGGTAGAACCCGGCCGCGTACGGATCGGAGTCGATCACCAGCCGGCGCACCCCCAGGTCCACGGCCCGCCGCAGCGCGTCCCGGTACAGCAGCCGGCCCACGCCCTGTCCGATGGCGGACGGCTCCACGAAGAGCAGCCCGAGCGCGGCCACCGGGGGAGTCCCCTCCAGCGAGGCGACCCCGAGCACCTCTCCCCGTGCGTTCTCGGCCACGACGAGACGGCGGGCCGTCACGTCGGCGGCCCGGATCCGCAGTTCCGGCGCACACGCGGCCAGGAAGGCGGCGTCGTACCCCCAGTGCGCCTTGGACCGCATCACCAGCCCGGTCAGGTCCTCCGCCTCGGCCGGCCGCGCGACCCTGACCTTTACCATCTGCTGACCTCCCCATGGTCCGGGTCAAGGCCGTGCGATAGATTCGGCCTCCCCACGGCACATACTTTCCCACCCACGCGGAGACAGGCTTCTCAATGAGCGACATCATCAACGGACTTGGCCGCACCAGCGCCTACGGCGCCCTCGGCCTGGTGCTGCTGATCCTCGGCATCGTCCTCGTGGACGTGCTGACGCCCGGGAAGCTCCCCAAGCAGATCTGGGAGGAGCGCAACCGCAACGCGGCCCTCTTCCTCAGCTCCGCGCTCCTCGGCATCGGCGGCATCGTCTTCACCTCGATCTGGACGACGTACGCGGACTTCGGCAAGGGCCTGCTGTCCACTGCGGCCTTCGGCGTGCTCGGCCTGATCCTCATGGCGGTGGCCTTCCTCGTGCTCGACCTGGTGACGCCCGGCAAGCTCGGCGCCATCGTCGTCGACCCGGAGCCCCACCCGGCGGTCTGGGTCTCGGCCGCCTGCAACCTCGCCGTGGCCGCCATAGTCGCCGCCTCGATCGCCTGACGCGGAGCACCCGTACACGACGAGAGCGCCGCTCCCCCGAGGGAACGGCGCTCTCGCCTTGTCCGGGTCCCGCTCAGGCGAGGCCCAGCGCGAACACCGCGAACCCCGCCGCCAGCAGCCCGGCCACGGTCCGGCGCAGCGCGCCCGCCCGGCGTCCCTCCCGCGGCGGCGCCTCGAACCGCCGCGCGTAGCGGGCGATCGCGACGAACAGCGCCGCGAACACCGGCATCCACGCCAGCCGAGCCGCGATCCAGCCCAGGTTGTCCGGCGCCGTCGTGAGCCCGGCCAGTTCACCCACGAACGACCCGGGCACGGCCGCGGCCAGCATCGCCGTCTGGTGCCAGCACAGGATCGTCATCGCGGACAGGTTGATCACGACCACCGGGGCCCACAGGGCGGGCCGCGCCAGCAGCTTCGCCAGCCGGTCGCGCAGCAGGATCGCCGCGCCCGACTGCGCCGAGGCCAGCGCCAGTACCAGCAGCGACGGCGGGTGCGAGTTGGTGCGCGCCGCACCCGGTACGCCCACCATCGACGCCGGATAGTGGAAGACCGCCAGCAGCGCGGCGAACAGCAGCGTCCCGCCCGCCAGCAGCAGCCAGGCCCCGCGCCGCCCGATCCGCCGCTCGCCCCAGGAGACGCCCAGCTGGTACGCGAACAGCCAGCCCGGGAGGATGTTCACCAGGGCGAGCCACGACGGCACGGAGTCGGCGAACGGCCCGTAGCGCAGGAAGTCCACCACGGCGACCGAGCCGAGCAGCGGGGCGGCCGCCCAGCCGCCGAGGCGCCGCGCCGCCCGCACGCAGTACGGGGTCAGCGCGGTCACCACCACGTACACCCCGACGAACCACAGCGGTTGGACCACCAGCGTCGCCCCGGTCCGCAGCGACGCCTCCGGCACCCCGGCCGCGTACAGCACGGGCGCGGCCAGCGCCCACACTGCGGTCACCCCGAGCACCGGCCGCCCCAGCCGGACCACGCGGCCCTTCAGCCAGGCGCCCGTCGACCCGGTGCGGCGCCCGAAGGAGAGCGCCGAGGCGTACCCGCCGACGAGGAAGAAGATCCCCAGCATCTGGAGCACCCAGCTCGCCGGGGCCAGGCCGCCGAACGCGGACAGCGGGCTGGCGTTGTGCAGGCCGCCGTCGGAGTCGAGGGTGAAGCCGCCGAGCAGCCAGTGGCCGGTGGGTACGGCCAGCAGTGCCAGGGCGCGCAGGCCGTCGATCGCCCGGTCGCGGTGGGCGGGGGTCCGGCCGTCGATCCGGGCGGCCGCCGTCCGCAGCGGGGCCAGGGTGGCGGAGGCACTCATCGGAGCGTTCCCTTCGCGATGGCGGCGAAGGCCGCCAGGGACTGGGTGCCGGGCATGAAGTACCCGGCGTGGCCCTGTACGTCGGCCGCCGGCACCCGGCGGGCGCCGAAGGCCGCGGAGGTGGGGTCGGCGCCGTGGCCGATCCCGGCGAACTCGACGTTCGGGACGTCGGCGATCCAGTCGGAGGGGCCCCGGGCCGCCCATACGCGGGCCCCGGTGCCGAGGGCGGCCGCGGTGTCGGCGCGCATTCCGGGGGAGCCGAAGGCCACGAGGTCGGCGGCGTCGGTGTGCCGGGCCGCGAGCCCGCACACCACCGAGCCGTAGCTGTGGCAGAACAGCACCGGGTCGGGCGCGCCGACCGCGTCGAGTCCCGCCGTGAAACGGGCCAGCCGGGCCGCCCCGGCCCGGGCGAGGCGGCCGTCGGCCGCGTCCAGGCCGACGCCGACCGGGGTGGTGTAGCCGATCCACGCGACGACGGCGGTGGACCCGCCGGATCCGGTCCCGGTCCCGGTCCCGGTCCCGGTCTCGGACCCCGTCGCCTCGCGCAGGGCCCGGGCCATCCCGGCCGGGCCGGTGGAGGGTTTGCGCGGAGCGTCGTAGGTGGCGGCGTCGTTGTCCGAGCCCGGCACGATCACCGAGACGTGCTCCGCGTGCTCCAGGTCCCCGAACACCTCGGCCACCTGGCCCCGGCCACGCGGGTCGAAGGCCAGGATCTGCCGGTCCGGGGCGGCGAGGGAGGCGTACCGGGCCTCGCCCGTGGCGGCCACGGCGATCCGGTTGGCCTCGTACCGCAGGGGGAGCGGCGCCCCCTCCAGGTTGCCCACGACCAGCGGGTGCGACCGCAGCAGCTCCCGGCGCGCGGCGTCGTCCAGCCCGGCGAAGAAGGCGGCCACCTCGCGCGGCGCGGCGGTCGCCGGATCGGGCAGGGCCCGGCCGGACACCGTGTCGGCCCGCCAGGCGGCGGTGCCCGGCGGCGGTCCGGTGACCGCCGTCTGGCTGTCGCCCGAGGCCCACCCGGCGGTCCCCCCGACGAGGGTCACCGCCAGTGCGGCCGTGACCAGCGTCCTTCCGAAGCGGCGCATGCCCCTTCTCCTCTCCTCGTGACGAGGGGGAAGGTAGGCAGGGGGTGTCCGCGGCCACGTCCGACCGTGGAGCCAAGTCGGATGTCATACCCCGGTAGGGGGTGGAGGAGGCGACGCCCTCGGCCGGCCCGCCGACGTGTGTCCCCCTGACCGGCCCGGCGTTGCTCCATGGGTGCGATCCGCGTCAGCCGTCTGCCGGAGCCCGTCAGTGTGTCGGCGTCGAGGAAGCCCACGCCCCGACTAGTCATGGTGATAGTCCGACTAATTGCGGCAAAGGGAGTACAGACGATGCCCCACCGGGAACATCAGCGTGCGGCCGAGCCGGGACATCGCCCGCGCCGGGCGGGCGCCGCCGGCCTCGCCTGCGCCCTGGCCGCCGGATCCCTCGTCCTCCTCGGCACCGGGGACGTCAGCGCACGGGCGGTGACCTGCTTCGGCGTACCCGCCACCCTTGTCGTCACCACGCCCGACGCGACCACCGAAGGGACCCCGGGCAACGACGTGATCGTCGGCACGCCCGGCCCGGACACGATCCACGGCCAGGGCGGCGACGACCTGATCTGCGGGCTGGCGGGCGACGACATCCTCATCGGGGGACTCGGCAACGACCAGCTCGACGGCTCCGCGGGCGCCGACCAACTGCGCGGCGACAGCTTCAGCCCGACCGGCAACGCCACGGGCGGCGGCAACGACCGCCTCCTCGGAGGCGACGGGGACGACCAGTTCACCGGCGACAGCTACGCCCCCGCGGGCACCGCCGAGGGCGGTGGCAACGACCAGCTGATCGGCGGCCCCGGCAACGACCGGCTGACGGGGGACAGCAGAGGACTGAGCGCGGTGGGCGGCGGGGTCGACCGGATCGACGGCGGCCCCGGCGACGACGCCCTGCTCGGTGACTCCGGCGCGTTCGCCGGCAACGCCACGGGCGCCGGGAGCGACGTACTGCTCGGCGGGCCCGGGGCCGAGACCATCACCGGGGACAGCGAGGCCGCGCAGCACGCGATCGGCAGCGGCGGCAACGACCTGCTGGACCTGGGCGCCGACGGCGGGGTCTCGGCGATCGGCGACCACACCGTCACCAACCCGGCGGGGGGCCGCGCGATCGGCGCCGGGAACGACCGGATCATCGGCGGCGCCTCCGACGAGTTCCTCGTCGGCGACAGCGGCCCGGCCGACGCGCGCGGCACCGCCGCGGGCAACGACACCATCAGCGGCGGCGCCGGGAACGACCGCGTCTTCGGCGACAACGTCGACCTCACCGGCACGGCGAGCGCGGGAACGGCGGGAGGCGCCGACTTCCTCGACGGCGGCGAGGGCATCGACACCCTCAAGGCGGGCCCCGCCGGCGACTTCCTCACCGGGGGCCCGGACGGCCCGGACGCCTGCGACGGCGAAGGCGGAACCGACTTCGCCACCGGCTGCGAAACCCTGGCCGGCCTGCCCTAGGTCGTCTCTTTCGGATCTTGCCGGGCCCGCGACGCCCGGCACCGCACCTGGCCGCGTTGTCGGGGCGCCCGAGTACGTCCAGTACACGGTGCGCTCCTCCGCCTTGCCAGGCACGGCACCGGACGCCGCGGGCTCGGCCGACAAGATCCGAAGGAGACGACCTAGGAGGTACGGGCTGGTGACCGGTCCGCCCGAGGACCGGCGGGCTCAGCCGGAGTCGCCCGGCCGCACCAGCCCCGCCTCGTACGCGAAGATCACGGCCTGGGCCCGGTCCCGCAGGTCGAGCTTGGCCAGCACCCGCCCGATGTGGGTCTTCACCGTCTGCTCCGCCAGCACCAGGTGCCCCGCGATCTCCTGGTTCGACAGCCCGCGCGCGATCAGCTCCAACACCTCGGTCTCGCGCGGGGTGAGCCCCTTCAGCCGCAGCGCCGGGTCCTTGCGGGGCGCCGGGCGCTGCTGCACGAAGTCCGCGATCAGCCGTCGGGTCACCGAGGGCGCCAGCAGCGCCTCGCCCGACGCGACCACCCGGACCGCCGCGATCAGATCGGCCGGCGGGGCGTCCTTGAGCAGGAACCCGGAGGCTCCCGCGCGCAGCGCCTCGTACACGTAGTCGTCGATGTCGAACGTGGTCAGCATCAGCACCTTCGGCCGGTGCACCACCCCGGGCGGGGGATCGAGGATCTCCCGGGCGGCCGTGAGCCCGTCCATCTCTGGCATCCGCACGTCCATCAGCACCACATCGGGGTGCGTGGAGCGGGAGACCTGCACCCCCTGCCGCCCGTCGGGGGCCTCGCCCACCACGTCGATGTCGGCCTGCGCCGACAGCAGGGCGGCGAACCCGGCCCGCACCATGGCCTGGTCGTCGACGATGATCACGCGAATGGTCAACTGAGGTCCTCGGTCGGATCGTTCAAGGGCAGCCGGGCGGCGACCCGGAAGCCGCCGTCGGGCAGCGGGCCCGTGTCGAGCGTCCCGCCGGTCAACCGTACGCGCTCGCGCATCCCCACCAGACCGTGCCCCGTGCCCGAACTCTCCAACTGCACCACGGCGTCCCGCGCCGGACCGTTGACCACGAGCACCAGGACCTCGTCCTCGTCCACCGTCACCGAGACCCGGGTGGGGGCGCCGGGCGCGTGCCGCACCACATTGGCCAGGGCCTCCTGGACGATCCGGTACGCCGACAGGTCCACCGCCGGCGGCGCCGCCCCGGCCGCCCCGGCCGCCAGCGACAGCTCCACCGGCTGCCCGGCCCGTACGGTCGCCTCCACCAGCTGCTGCAGCCGGTCGATCCCGGGCTGCGGGGCCCGCTCGCCGTCGGCGCCGTCCGCCCCGCCCGTGCCGTCGCCGCGCAGCACGGTCAGCAGCCGCCGCATCTCGCCCAGCGACTCCCGTGCGCTCGCCGCGATCGCCGCGAACTCCTCCCGCACGGGCTCCGACATGCCCGGCACCCGGTACGGCGCCGAATCGGCCTGCACGGTGATCACCGACATGTGGTGGGCCACCACGTCGTGCAACTCGCGTGCGATCCGGGCCCGTTCCTCCAGCAGGGTCCGGCGGGACCGCTCCGCCTCGCTGATGCTCTCCTGCTCGGCGACCCGCTGCTGCGCGTCGCCGACCCCGCGCAGCGCGCCCGTCAGGACCAGCATGACGCCGCTGAGCACGAAGAGCAGGGCGGCGGTGTTCGTCACGCCCGCGGGCGGAGAGAAGCCCAGCACCGTACCGACGACGCCGGTCACCAGCCATACCCCGACCAGGGTCCGCACGGACTCGCGCAGCCCCAGGCAGGCCATCAGCACCAGGTAGCCGACGATGGTCATCGGCGGCCACGGCCAGGAGTGCCCGGCCACGGTGTCGGCGCCGATCAGCAGCACCGCGGCGACGGTGTCGGCGGTCAGGACGAGCACCCAGGCGTGCAGGGGCCGGGTCAGCGCGAGGAGCAGCGGCACGGTCTGCGCCACCGCCAGCGCGCCCGCCCAGCCGCCGCCCACCCCGTAGTCGTCGGACAGCACCGCGATCGTCACCGGAAGCAGGGTGACGATGAAGATGCCGACGACGACGAACGGCAGCGCCCGCTGCCACCGCCTGGGCGCCTGCGCGAACAAGGGCTGCGCCGCCCCGGCGGGGGTGCGCAGCACGACGGCGAGCCGGGCCAGTGCGCCGGGCATCCGGGCACCGGCCGCCGAGGAGGGGCGGATGCGTTCGCGGGGTTCGTCGCTCATGATCGGACCAGCCTATGCGCCGCAGGGCCGGGAGGACCCGGAGGCGGGGTGGGGCCGACAACCGTGACCGCTCACCGTTGCGGTCGCCGACCGTGCCATCGACTGCGACGACCTCGCACGTCTGCTTGACCTCCTCGGTCTGTGGCCAAGTGCTGACTTGGCCACACGGGGAACGGTCTGCAGACGGGCGAATTCCAGCTGGGCGAGGAACGGGCTGACAACGGGGCATGGATGGCAGAATTGCCACTGCCGTGAGACGGCGCAGTTCAGGGGCTTCACGCGTTATTTTGGGTGGCTCGGTCGGTAGTCGGGGCCACCCAGGACGGGCGCTCAGCGCCTCGTCTCGTACCTGGTGAGGATCACGCCGCAGGGCAGCGTCCGCGTCTCCACCAGGTTGAGGTTCACCCAGTTGTCCAGCGCGGTGAAGAACGGCGTGCCGCCGCCCACCAGGACCGGCGCGGTGGCCAGCAGGTACTCGTCGATCAGCCCGGCCCGCATGGCCGCCCCGGCGAGCGTCGCGCCGCCGATGTCCATCGGGCCGCCGTCCTCGGCCTTGAGCCGGGTGATCTCGGCGACCGCGTCGCCCGTGACCAGGCGGGTGTTCCAGTCGACCGTGTCGACCGTCGAGGAGAACACCACCTTCGACATGTCCCGCCAGCGGCGCGCGAACTCGATCTCCGCCGGGGTGGCGTTGGGCCGTTGGTCGCCGGTCGGCCAGTAGGAGCTCATCGTCTGCCACAGCTTGCGCCCGTACAGCGAGAGGTCGGTCGCCTGCAACTGGTCGGACCAAAACTGGAACAGCTCGTCGCTCGGCACGCTCCAGCCGATGTCGTCGCCGGGCGCGGCGATGTAGCCGTCCAGGGTCAGGTTCATGCCGTAGATCAGTTTCCGCATGGCGCCAGCCTTCCATGAGTCGGTCTCACGTCTGCAGACCGGCGCGGCACGGGAAACTCATCGGTGGCTCAGCCGCAGACTCACCGGGCAACAGAGAACCAGCAGGTCAGAGAAGTCGGCTCGCACTATCGGCCAACATGGACGAAAGAATATGCCAGTGGCAATATGCAACCTGACCTGCCGGTGGGAAATTTTCGTCCCTTCTCAACCTTTTGAACACTTTTGCGCGCACAAACCTCCGGGTGGGGCTTGAGTTTTTCGGCCTGTCCGGAATGCCGTTTAACCTATCCCGCCAACGCTGGCCACGGGCGGCTCCTTTTGCTATAAATCCCCTGCAAGTCCAGACAGGCACTGGCCGGTGAACGAAAGGGAGAGATGCCTGTGAGTGGATTTAGGCAAATCGCCGCCGTGGGCTCCGCTGTTGCCCTCATTGCGTGCTTGGGTGTTGGTTCGGCGCAGGCGTCTGCGCCGGTTTCGCCCGATCGACAGTTCGGCGGCTGTGGTCAATCCTTCGATCCCTGGATCTGGGGCGGCGAGGCCCACTGGGTCAACTCCTGCAAGAACGGGAAGATCACGGTTCAGGGCTGGGTGAAAGACACGGATGGCCTGGACAATGAATGTGTCTATGTCGTCGCCAAATTCGCTGCCGATATAACTGAAGTTTCCAGGGACGCGTGCGGCGGCGGAAATAAGGTTGCTTTCAAGTGGACACATGCAGGTTCGATCGCCGACGTTGAACTCCGCAAGACTCGCTAGCGGTAAATCCGTGAAAGGTTCAGGGGAGGGGAGAGCGTGCTCGGTACTGCAACACCGGCAGCCAAGCGGAGGGGCTCGGCGGCAGTGGTTGCCACCTGCCTTGTCCTGACGGGCTTCTCCGGTGTAGCGCAGGCGGCGGAATCCGGTAGAACGGGCGTCAAAGGCGAGCAGATTATTGCCTGTGACGACACGGGGCTCTGGACCGCTGTCAAGTTGCGCGGAAAGAACGCGAAGGGGCAGGATCAGACGGCTCCGCTCGCGAACCTCGATGAAGCCGGCTGTGTCAGCTTCAACGGCCTGTGGTGGAAAGGCAAGGTTACGCTCACGTGGTTGCGGGACGGTGGAAAGCGTGGAGAATCCACCTGCTACACGACGGCTGATCCGGATGGTGGAAACTGGCAGACCTGCATATATGAACCTCGCAGGTCTGTGCGGGATTCCGGCTGACGCGGCAAAGAGCTGTAGGTCTGGGTGCTCCGGAGAGTCATGTCTCTGCCTGTAGCCGGACTCCATGAGGCCCGAGCAGGTCCCGGAAGACATCCGGGGCCTGCTTTTGATTTGACATCCATTTCACGAGGCAGACTTTCCGCTCCACTTGCCCCGTTGGTCGGGATCCTTGCACCCCCTTTCTGAAGCCTGCATTTTCAGCTCATCCAGGACCAGGCGGTGAAGCCTCGCCCGCACCCTGGTTTTCGACCACTTGTCGAAGCGTCGGCGCCCTGTCGATCCGACGGCGCAAATGAGGCGTACGGCGTTTGCAGCCACGCCCACCGGGCCGGTGCCGAGGTGCGGGTCCGGTGGTCCCCGGGCAGCGGGCTCGTCCGGGACGGTGGAGCCCACCGTCCCGGGTGGTGCGGGGGCCAGTAGCGGGCCGGTCATTCATTGGGAGCCGGTGCGGGAGCCGGAGCCGGAGCCGGAGCCGGGGCCGGTGCCGGGGCGGGTGCCGGGGCCGGCTTTGGCTTGGTCGGCTCGGGCTTGTACTCGCAGTAGACCTTGCCCTTGTAGAACTTGCACCCCGGCATGTTCTTCACGTCCCTGGGCTTGCCGTTGTGCTTGCCCTTCTTCTTTTTCTTGTGGTGGTCGCTGTGGCCGCCACGGTCGCCCTTGGTGAGGTCGATATGACTCGCGGTCATCGTGGCGGACTCAGTAACCGACGAGGGCGGTGACGCAGCGAAGGCGCTGCTGGGCACCAGCACACCGGCACCGATGAACGCGGCCGAAACGGCAACCAGGGCAAAACGCTGTTTCCGGGAAGAGCGCGGCATGGGAACGCCACCACCGTCACCGTGCTGACCGCCCGGGCCTGGCTCGAGGAGCCGAGTGCCTGCCGGCGAAGTCGCGGTCGTGGGCGCCGGTGAGCGGGGCCCGCTCGAGGGCCGCGGCGTGGGCGGTGGCGAAGGAATAAGGCCTCAGGCCAAGTCCGTTCGGGGGTGGGTTGAACTTGCCGCAGGTGAGGTGCTGGGGCAGATCGGCATTGGCTGCCCGGCCAGGGACGCGATGCGCAAACGCAGCCGGAGGCCCGATCTTGTGTCACCGTTCGCAGTGGACTTCTTCGCGTACCCGCTCAGATCGGTCAACGGCGCACCCGATAGCACAGGTGAAGCACCCGGTTACCCTGAATCACCACGTCAGGATCCTCCAACAGGTGCTGCGCGTGGACCGACCCGAAGTAGCGCTTGCCGGACCCGAACACGACGGGTACGACGTCCATGCGCACCTCGTCGATCAGGCCCGCGGCAAGCACCTGGCCACCGACGTCGCCGGCCGCGACCTCGACGATGCGGTCACCCGCAAGCTCCTGCGCCTTGGCCACCGCGGCCTCGACGCCGTTGACGAAGTGAAACGGCGCCTCGGGGTCCCATCCCTCGGGCTCCGGCCGGTGCGTCACGACGACCACGTGGTCGATCCCACCCGGCGGCTTCCCGTCCCAGCCGTCCGTCAGGTCGAAGACGTGGCGGCCGACGATCGTGACCCCGATCTGGTCCCAGTACGGCCGGGTGTGGTCGTAGGACGTCTGCGACACCTTCAGCTCGCCGCTCTCGTCCAACGGGACGTCACCGCTCGACAACCATTCGAACAGCGGTCCAGGCTGGTCATTCTCGTCCGCGACGAAGCCGTCCACCGACACCGAGCTGTACATGACCACCTTGCCCACAGGGCTCTCCTCTGCTTTGAGGTGCCCCAAATTAGCGTGTCGTGAGCGGCCGGCCGTCCAGCGCGTGGCCGGGACATTCGTGCAGGAACCGCCGCCCGACTTCGACGTACCGGGTAGGCGTGAGCCCGGTTAACACCCGGAACTCGGGGCCGAAGTGGGCCTGGCCGAAGTGGCCTGTGCCACCGGCGAGGTCGCCCCGGCCGGCCGGTCCCGCGGGGTTGATCGCGAACACGGTGGCGCCGAAGCAATAGGTGTGGGCGAGCCGCTTGAGTGCTGCTGACACCGGCTGCCACACTCAGGTTGCCGATCGCCGATCGCCGATCGCCGATCGCCACCGCCCCGCAGGCCGCCGCGATGACGCTGCTCGTACGGCGGACCGGCCCCAGGCCGGCGGTCTCGCAGCTCGGCAATGGCGGGCCGGCCCCAAACCCGCTCAACAGTCACCGGCCGGTCACAAGTAGGCTGCGGTTAAAACGAGGGTGGAAGATCTTGAACTTCGACATGCCTGGCCCGGAAGCCGCCTGGCTGGAGGCGCCCATCTCAGCCTGCCCGAACCCGAACCCTGCGTGGCAGACGAGTATGTGGTGGTACGTCGCAGGCCTGTTCCGCGAAGTCGCCTGCCTTGCGCCCCCGCTGGAGGCCCTGGCGCACCGTTTGAGGCTGTCGATCGAGCACGGCTGGGAAGAGCTCTCCGAGGTCGATGTGGCGATGGTCCAGATCAGGGGGATCCACTTCGCTCTCTACCGGCTGAACACCAGCCCTTTGAAGGACACCATCGTGTCCGTCCTCAAGGACACCGAGGACGACGAAGCCGCGATCAACACCCTTCTCACCGCCCTGGGTATCGGCCCCGACGCAGTGACCTACCGGGGAAATGCAAGAAGCGGCGAGGCTCGGTGACTGCCTGCAGGACATCCGATTTCACGCAGCCTTGGGATCGGTACTGCTGTGGGCACAGCAGTACTGTTCTGGAGGTGTCCGCGTAGCGGCGGACCGGCGACTGCGCATCAGGTGGGCGAAGAACCTCTCGACGATCCACCGCTTGGGCAGCACGACGAAGCCGCGCATGTCGTCGCTGCGCTTCACGATCGCGAGGACCAGCGCGAGCGTGGCGAGGCAGCGCTCGATGAGACTGCCGGTGTATCCGCCGTCGGCCCAGATCAGCTCCAGCCGGTGATGTGCGTGGGTGACCTGTTCGAGAAGTACCCGGGCGGCAGTGCGGTCGCCGGTGTCCGCGGTGGTGACCATCACGCCGAGCACGAGGCCGAGTGTGTCGACCACGGCGTGCCGTTCGCGGCCGTTGATCAGCTTGCCGCCGTCGAATCCGCGGCTGTCCGCGCCCACGACGGCGTCCGCCTTCACCGACTGGGAGTCGATCACACCCGCGGTCGGCTCCGGGTCCCGGCACGCCTTCTTGCGGACCTTCCCGCGGAGCCGGTCGTGGAAATCGGCGGTCAGACCGTGTTCGCGTCAACGTCGGAAGAAGGCGTAGACCAGCTCCCACAGCGGGAAGTCGGCCGGTATGGCCCGCCATTTGGTTCCGTTGTCGACCAGGTAGTGGACCGCGTCCAACATCGTCCGGTGGCAGTACGCCTCCAGACGTCCACCGCGGCCCTCCAGCCAGCCCGGCACCGGCATCAGTGGACGGACCACGGCCCACTGCGTGCCCGTCATGTCGGTGGGGTAGCGCCGCTGGCGCGTCCCGTTGTCCGCGGCGTTCCCGAACCGGTGCGCGAGACAGTCACACGCGGGGTGAACGGACTGGACCCGCCCTGCACGAAGGCGTAGAACTTCGACAAGAGGGCCTCCTGGAAAACTCGTTGGCGTAGACAATTACCGAGCTACCAAGAGGCCCTGTTCTCATGCCCGAAACCCACCGCGATCACCCGAACGGGATCCCTGTTCGACCAACACCCCACAAGATTGGAACGACAGCAGCCACTTACGCGTCGGGGTGTTCCGGCAGGGCGAGCCAGTCCGACCAGGAGATCTCTCGGCCGAGGAAGCGTGGCTGCTCGAACGGCCAGTCGGCGGCGATCCACTGCGGCACCAGCTCGTCGAGGGCCTGCTCGACCTTGCTGTCCACCAGCTCGTCCACCACCCACCAGGAGATCTCGCCGTCCGCACCGGCCCTCTCCGGTGGGTCGATGTAGACGCAGCCGAGCAGAGCTGTCTCCTCTGCGTCGAACAGCGCGTAGTTGAAAGACTGGTGTGCGGCGATCTCCTTCTCGTGCCGCAACAGGTCGGCCTGGTCGGCCTCGTAGGTCATGGTGGCTGCGGGCCAGCCCCAGGCTGGGCCGTAGATGGTCCACAGCCGCTCGCGCGAACCCATCACAGCCGGATAGTCGAGCGGGGTGTCCGTCTCCCGGATTGGCCGCAGGTGATGACCACTGCCCGGCAGCGGTATCAGGACGGGATGGACGAAGTTATCGGGGAGCCAGCTCATAGCGCCCGACCGTAGCAGCGCGCGGCCGCCCGCTCCCCTGGAGTTTCCCCGTATGGTATGTAGGCCAGATGGAGAAACGGTTGTAGCCGGATTCTGGGAACGCCGGCGGGCGGCTGCTGTGGGAAGTGTTGACGAGAAGCAGGAACAGGGTTCTGCGCGTGTCGCGCGACGGCAGCCAGAGACGGTGGCTCGGTGGTCAAGTCCCCAGCCCTGAAATGATCTAGGGCCTGTCGCGAAAGTGGATCAAGGTCATGGACGACTACCGCCGGTGCGTCGTAGTCATCTGACGGATGGCCAGTGGGAGCGGTTGGAGCCGTTGCGGCCGGTAGGCAAGAAGCCGGGCCCCACCTGGAATCGGGTCTTCGAGCAGTTGCAGGCCGAGGTCGATACGAAGGGCCGCACCTGGCAAGCCGTGAGGCTTCTGATCTTGCCGGACACCCATTCCTTCCATGGCATCCCGGCTACGCTTGCCATGGTCACGGCCAAGATCGAACGAGGGGGTACACCCATGCCGTACGAGACCGGCGCGAAGGTGAAGCTGACCAGGGATGTGCAGCTGACCGCAAATGACACGGCGGCCAGGATCGGTTTCCCCGGTCCGCTGTGCCTGGCCGAGGGCTTGGAGGGCATCGTCACGGGCTTGGCGAAGGAAGCCGGCGGCCTGGCCCAGGACGGGCTCGCGGAATTCGAACGGCGGGTCCGCGGCGTCCAGTTCGATGGCCACACGGCCGGCCTGATCGACAGTCTCCGTCAGCAGATCATCCGGCACGGAGGGCTCGACGCCGGAGTCAGCGCTCAGATCAGATACCGGGTGCGCTTCGAGAACGGGTTCGTTCTGGGCGGTCTTGAGGAAGGCTGGCTGACCGAAGCCTGAGTACCTGCCACAGCTCCCCCGCCGGTCGGCGGGGGCGTCGCGGTCTCTGTAGCCGGTTCTCACCAGCCTCGCCCGAAATGGTGGACGGGGGCCGGCGAAGAAGCTTCACCGGCCACCGTGCCGGTGCGGTCCTCCTCAGCCCGGGTATGCGATCGAGCCCAGCGGCGGGCAGGGGATGAGCATGGTGCCGGCGCCGGGGCGTTCGACGAATGCCCGGGCCTCGGCGGCCCGCAGGCGCTGGGAATCCAACTCGTCGGCGTGCCAGGCGTCGCGCCTAGCGCGGTCGTAGTCCCACGAGTCGTCGATGAGGCTGAGGCTGGTATTGCCGGAGCTGCGCTGGAACTCCGACTTCAAGGCGGCCTGTTGGAGTGCGGTCTGGGTCGCCGCGAGATCGATGCGGGTGATCAGGACGCCGGGGGTGTTCGGTTCCCGGGTCGGCATGGGGGCCTGCGGAAGCGGGGACACCCCGGTATCGAGACGGCCTATGTTGTCGACGGCCGCTGTCTGGGCGTCCTGCACCATGAGCTGTGTTTCCTGGTGCAGCCAGAAGAACTCGTCGAGGTCCGCCTGGGTGATGCGCATCCGCTGGTACAGGGCCCTGAAGCGGGGATCGTCGTGCAGCGGACGTAGGGGGGCGACGTGGAGCGCCACGCAGTCGTTGTAACCGGCTGCCACCGCGGCGTCGAGATGGAAGATTCCCTGGTTCGCCTCTCCGCGTAGGACGGCCATGACGCCGAGGCTCGAGTGGCCGGCGGCGACGAGCCACGTGCCGTCGGGGCCGAGCGCCGTGGCGCGCGCGACGACGTCGTGGAAGCCCGCGGTGCCCGCCGCGGCGGGACCATTGGTCATGGCCTCCACCAGCAGTTCGTGAACACGGACGGCCAGCGAGTTGACGGTGTCGACCATGGATCTCCTCGGACCTCGGTGGTGAAGAGCGTAAAGGGTGTTGAGTCTCTGGCAACCCCCGCGGACAAGACGGGCGGACGGGGTGAGCGGTTCCAACTGGACCACCGGGTGTCGTAGTCGGCCCCTGGGCGTTCTGGTCGGCCCGAGTGAGCGGCGTAGGCGGCGGGGCATGTCAGAGCCGGCCGGCACCATGCCCGCATGGATCTCGTACACCCGCTCGATGGCCTGGATGCCCGACCCTGGCCTGCCCTTTCCCACGCGTACGGCAGCGCGGAGGATGTGCCCGATCTGCTGCGGGCCCTGACGGGCGCTGACGTGGATGCGGCGGATGAGGCGTTGTCCGAGCTGTACGGGAGCGTTCTGCACCAGGGGACGGTCTACCCCGCCAGTGCGGAGGCGGTGCCGTTCCTGGCCGGGATTGCGGCGGCCGGCCACTGCACGGCAGACGTCCTGGCGCTGCTCGGCGGCATGGCGGAGAGCGAGGACGCGTACGGCGTTGCACCGGGCGCGGTCCGGGCGGCTGTGGCGGACCGGCTCCCGCTGCTACTGCCCCTGTTGGCCTCCCCGGATCCGGAGGTCCGCCGGACCGCGGCCTGGGCGGTGTCCCACACCGGCGCGCCCGCGGTTGCGCTCCCGGCCCTCCGCGCGCGCTGGGACGAAGAACCCGAGCCCTCCGCGCGCGCGGAGGTCCTGGCCGGGATCGCACGGCTCGACCCGCAGGGCGGAGCGGCGGCGGCCGCCACCGTTCTGGATCCGTCCCAGCCGACCGAGGTGCGCATGGCCGCCGTCTTCGCCTCCCTCGACGCGGGTGCTCCGTGGACCGGGCCCCTGCACACGACGATGCTGTCCCTTCTGCCCGCCGACCCCCTGCGCTCCGATCTCGGCCTCGAACGCGGCGAGCCGCTGGCCGCCGTCGTCGAGGCACTCCTGGGCCGGGGTCGGCGGATGGCGCGCGAGGCGGCGTTCGCGCTGGTCGACGCAGCCCTGTACGACGGTCGGGCCGAGGTGCGGGCCGAAGGCCTCTGGGCGGCAGACCGCGCCTGCATGCTCTCCCGCAGTGCCCCGCGGCGACTCGTGCCGAGCCTTCGAACGGCGGCCGTCGACGAGGAGTCGGTGGTCACGATGTCGTGCCTCCTGGGCCGGCTGGGCAGCGTTGCCGCACCGGCAGTGAACGTCCTCGCCCCCCTCGCCGGACGGAACGCGGACCACGACGACGACCACGCGGACCGGGCCCTGGCCGCGCTCGCACTGGTTGCGCCCGCGCAGTCGGCGCCGCTCCTGGCCGCCGGGCTCGGGCGGCGCCCGCGGGCCCTCGCTGCCGCCGCCGGGTTCCGGAGCCCGGAGGGCCTCGCCTTCCCCTACAGCGGCGAACTCCTTGACGCCTTCCGGCAGCACCTCGCCCGGCCCGAGGCCTTGAGCGGCAGCGAACCCTGGCAGCTGACGAACCTGTTGGCGGGGTGGGGCGCCGAGGCAGCGCCGGCGTTGCCCGAGCTGTGCGCGGCACTCCCGCACTTTCCCGGCCAGGCCGCCCGGGCGATCGCCTCCGTCGCCGCCGACTGCGCCCCGGCAGACCGCGTCCGGGCCGTCACCTCGTTGCGGGCGGTGGCGGCCGAGCAGGGAGTCCTCTCCGTGGCGAAGGCCCTGTACGACCTCGACGGCGAGATCGCGCCCCTGCTGCACCGGCTCGAGCAGGACCTCCGGCGCGGCGCCGGCGAGCTCAGGGAGGCCGCCAGGGCGGCCGGTGCGCTCGGTCCCCGGGCAGCGGCGCTTGCGCCTGCCCTGCGAGAGGCGCTCAGCGGCACGGACGGCGACACCACCCCCGCGCTGGACACGACCACGGCTCTCGCCGAGGCCCTGTGGCGTGTCACGGGGGACACGGACGGGGTCGTTGCCGTTCTGGACTCGGTCTTCGCGCGCGCCGAACAGAACCCATGGTCCCGGTGGTCCGTGGTGCGGGCCGCCCGCGCGGCGGTCCTCCTCGGCCCCGCGGGACGGCCCCTCGCCGCCCGCCTGGAAGCCGCCCTCGACGATCCGGCCCGGGCACCGGCCGCGGTGCTGGCCCTCACGGCCATGGGCGAACCCGCCTCGCTGGACCGCACCGCGCTCGCCGAGGCCGCCCTGCGCTCAGCCGAATCGGACGCCGATCCGGCGGGTGCCTGCGACGCCCTGGAAGCACTCGGCCCCGACGCACTGACTGGCGGCCAAACACGCCGACTTGCCGCCCTCGCCGACGGCGACGCCCGAGTGGTCCGCTCAGGAGTCGAAGATCGCATCATCCGCCAGGACGAAACCCTCCGAAATCGCGTCCGGGCACTCCTCACCGCCTGCCCGGACCCGCAACACCCTGACCCGTCGGGCAACGTCGGCCGCCTCGACATCCGAACCAGGCGGCGGCGCCCCGCACCATTCGTCCCAGGGCGATCAGGGCTCTGACCGGGGGTTCCGTGGCGGGTACCCGCTCCTGCGTGCTCTACTCGCGGCATGGCCACCTCGAACTTGGACTACTGCGGCTCTGGATTTTGGGTCCGCGACGAGCAGGCCGAAGTGTGGCTGTATCTACTGGCGCAGGAGGCGAAGGCGGTCCCTGACGCTCCGGAGTGGTTGGCCGGTGCCTGCGACGACTGGGAGATGCAGGCCACGACCGGCTTCGTGGGGTTCGTCTCGTCCTGTCTGGACGAGCACCTCGGGACGGAACCCGCTCGGGTGGCGCTCGCGCTGCACCTCTCGGAGCGCGTCCTGCAGCAACTTCTCGCATGGACCCCCGCCATCCCGAAGGACCTCGTCAACTCCTACGGAACAGGAGGCCATGACGAAGGCTTCGACGCGGACCTGCCCGTCGAACCCATGCTGGCGTGCGGTCGCGCGTTCATAGGCCTTCTGCGTAAAGAGCTCCCGCCAGGACACGACAACTGGGCCTGCTGACCGCGGCCGCAGGGCCGTTTCCCGGTGAGCGGCGGCTCTGCCGGCGCCGAGCCGAGCACCGAGGTCGTCCATCAGGGCCAGGTATCGCGCTCGGTCACAGGGGTGCGAAGGCAGAACGAAAGGGGGCTCATCTCAGGAGGTCCGGTGCGGCCCGTCCGGTCCGTGACCTCTCGTTCGGCCCGGTCCCTTCTCTGCCCAGTGACCACCTTCCGCCGAGGTGGCTGAGGCGGTCGGTAAACCCGTGGCGCGTGCGTACCGTCCCGGGCCAGGATGCGGCTATGCGTGATATCCGGAGCGATCCCGAGTTGCAGGAGCTGGTTCGACGGTTCGTCAGGCCTGATCGGCGATACCTTCGGTTGGGCGGGAGTCTCCACCGGATGAACGCGGTCCAGCGCTCCACGTTCGTGCGGGATCTGGCGCAGGCTGCCTACGAGATCACTCCCGCGGAGCTCGGCATCCTCTTCGAGGGCGGCTGGCGCGAGCGCAAGACCGCCGCCTGGCTGGTCGCCGTGGCCCACAGGACCGAGTTCCGCGACCTCATCGGCCGGCTCCTGCTCGCCAGCGGGGGTCCGTACGCGGGCGCGGCGTACTGCGTCGCCCTCGCGAGGTTCGGCACTGCAGCGGATGCCGAACTGCTCAGCGCCTACCTTGATCACTACTTGTCGCGTCCCGACCTCGACTACGACCAGCCGACCGTCCTCGGGACACTCCTGTACCTCGATGAGATGCTCGGCTCCGACTACGCAACACGGTTCCTTTCCCCGGGCGGTCCGTGGGACCGATGGCTCGAAGTCCGGGCTGTGGCGGCCCTCGACCCGCGCAACTGCGAGCAGGCCGTGAAGCAACTCTGCGCGTTCGTCGACGAGTCGGTCGAGGTCTTCGCCTCGCCGGACTGCGGGAGCTGATCATGACCGAGCGCGACATCATCCTCAACGAACTCGCCCAGGGCCTGCGCCCGATGTCACAGGGGATCGACTGGTTCGACGCCCAGGGCCCGGAGGACCAGGACGAGGTTCTCCTGTTCCTCCGCCATCACTGCATGCAGGCCCGCGCGGTCACCGAAGACGGACCGGAGAGCATCCGCCGTGCCGGGCTGCGCCCGACGCACACGCCTGCGGTCCTGATCACCCGCGGCCCGATCGAGCAGCAACTGAGGAAGATCGCAGGCCTCACCCCCGTCGACGAACGTCGCAAGGCGTTCCGGCTGCTGGTCGCGGTACTCGCGGTCGCTGACGAACGGCGCCGCGAACGCTTCTGCTCCGGCGGATGCGGTCACTGGTGGCACAGGCTGTCCGTCACCGACGGGTGATGACGAGTCCCCGCTGTGCTACCGGCGGCTGCGGGCCCGTTCGACGGACGCCCGCAGTGCCTCCATGAGGTCCACGGCGCCGGTGGCTCTCGGCGCGGGCTCGGCCTTTCGACTGTCTGGTCGGCCCGTTTGCAGCAGAGGACCGCTGGCTCGAACCTCCCAGCCGACGGGCGCTCCCCGCCAGGCGGCTTCGCCCTCCTGCGGCTGAGCACGTCGTCAACCTTCGTTCCGTTGTCCTTCCTGGCTGGAGGGCAACTGCTCGCGGATGAAAACCGGATCTGAAAGATCCAGGAGAGGGGCGGCAGCGTCCGCACGCATGCTTTGCCGGAGCTGCCACAGAGCGGCCGCATAGCGGGCGTACGCCTGCTTGTAGGCATCGGTTTCGAGAGTCTCGCCCGAGCCGACGAGGTCACGGATGACGACCAAGCGCCTGAGGGCTGCCTCCGCCATGCCGGCTACGCCCGGCGAAACGGTGACGAGCAGACGTTCCCGCTGAGCGAATACCCCTGCTTCCCACAGCGCATCACGGCAGAGACTTCCCCGATCCGCGTTACTTGCACTGCTGCGCGCAATACGGCGGAGCTCCTCGTGAGATGCGTTGCATGCGAGCACGAACGCCACGTGCGTGTCCTGCTTCTGGACGACGTCACGTGTCTGACGGTCGCGCCGAGTACGAAGATGCTCTACCCACGACGTTCCAGCCAGCGTCGTGAAAGCACCCAGCGCAGTGCCTGCGAGTGTTGCCCACTCCATCTGCTCCCCCAACCCTCGAGTTCTCTGCCCTCCTAGACTTCCCGCTTTGGAGCTGCATGCTTGGTGGCGGTCGGTCCTTCCTCTGATCGCTGTGCCAGGCCTCAGGTACGGCCCTGGTGGGCGGCCTCGTGGAACGATCCTCACCTCTCCCTGACGCCGCAGCCGGCCGCGCCGCCCGCACCCGCGTCCCAGCTGCGGGTCTCCCCGACTTCGGCCGATGTCAGGCGCGGCCCGAATATGCCATCGACCTCGGACCGGTCGGCTTACGAGGGCGGGCCGGCCGCCCACGCGCCAAGGCACTCCGGGCGGGGCGCGCGTATGGATGGCGTCTGCGCCGCTGAACACGGGCGGAAGCGGCCTGGTGCGCTGTGCGACGGCGGCGTGCCCGCCGAGACAGTGGCCATGGGACTCGGGACCACCCGTTCCAATCCATGGCCCTGGTTCTGCCGCTCGCCGCGCAGCACAGGCAAGGCGCTCGGTTTCGGCCAGAGACGGGGCCCGCGCGGATCCGGACCGACCAGACCGCAGGGGTCGCCCCTGGTCGGATGGCGGCCCTCTACGAGGAAATCGCCACGGCCCAGGGCTGGAAACTCACTCTCGCCATGCAGCGCACCAAGACGGCGACCGCCCGCCGCCGCGTCCTGAGCCTCATCGGGTACGCGATCGTCGCCGCCCTCGGATTCGACGTGATCATCAGCCCGATCCTCGGCGTCCACCCCGAGGCTCGAACTTCTGGCCGTTGTGGGGCGGGTTCGCCCTGATGTGCCTGGCGGTTGCTCTGTTCGCCGCGCCCCTGCAGAGCCTGATCAGCCCGATCGGGACCCTGCTCACGGTCGTCGTCATGGTCTTCTTCGGCAACCCGTCCACCGGCGGTGTGAACGGCACCGCTTACCTGCCGCCGTTCTGGCGAGCATCTACGTCGTCGGCGCCGCGCTGCGCACTGTCCTCACCTACGGTCGACTGCTGTGGCGGTGCGGCGCCGGGACGTGGCGCTCCCCGATCAGCCCTGAGGAAGAGGCATCGCCACCATCCCACCCGCATGGCTCCCGGACCCGTCAGAGCGTCACAGTCAGTCCCAGCGCGGAAAGTCGGGGCTTGTCGGCTGCGCGTGAGCGTGAAGGATCCGGCCGCGCCGGGGCCGGCGGGCGAGGTGGTCCGTCAGGGCGTCGCGTACGCGGGTCCGGGCGAGGGGTGCCCGTTTCCTGGTGCGCCGAGCACGGCGGCGGGGTGGGGTCGGTGTCGGAGCGGCGCCCCGGTGGGGGGCAGGGAGGTGGTCGACTAGGCTGGTTGCCTGTCGATCATGGGGATGCGGGCATGGGTGGCGCGGCGGCGTTGGAGAAATTGGTGCCAGTGCTGCTGGCGTTCGGCGGCGGGGTACTGCTCGCCCGCCGGAAGATCGTTCCGGCCGAGGCGTCGAAGGTCTTCTCCGACTACGCCTTCCTCTTCGCCGTCCCCTGCTACCTCTTCGGCAACATCTACGCCAGCGACCTCGGAGCCCTGTTCAACTGGCGGGCGATCGGCGGCTATGCCGGGGCCGCGGCCCTCGCCGTGGTGGCGGTCGCCGCTGCGGCGATCGCCCACGGCCTGCGCGAGCCCCGCGACGTGGCGCTGCGGGTGATGGCGGGAGTCCAGGTGAACACCGCCTACTTCGCCGTCCCCGTCTTCATCACCGTGTTCGGGACGGCGGCGCCGATCTTCCCGATCCTGCTGTTCCAGGTCTGCGTACTGTCCCTGGTCGTCATCGCCCTCATGGAACTGGGCCGCGCGGGCCCGGCCGCCGGCGGTCCGGGCCGCCGCCTCTCCCGTGCCGTCGGAGCCTCGCTCGCGACCCCGCTGGTCCTCGCCTGCAACGCGGGGATCCTGCTCAACCTGCTCTCGGTACGGGTCCCGGCCGTCGTGCTGGACGGCGCCGCGTTCGTCGGGGACAGCGCCTCACCGGTGGCGCTGTTCGCCCTCGGCCTCCACCTGGGCGGCCTCGGTCTCGACCTGCGGGGCACCACCCGCGAGGAACTCGCCCTCATAGGCTTCAAGTGCCTGGCGTTCCCGCTGCTGACCTGGGCGGTGTGCGGGCTGCTCGTCGGTGTGCGGGGCGAGTGGCTCGCGTACCTCGTCCTGATCGCGGCGATGCCGACCCCGCAGAACCTGTTCATCTTCGCCCAGCGCTACGACGTAGGCGTCGACCTCTCCGCGTCGATCGTGATCAAGAGTTCGCTGGTGTCCCTCCTGCTGCTGCCCCTGTGGCTGCAGACCGTGGCGGCGTAGCCCAGCATCCTCACACAGCACCGAGGCGGCGGAATTGATGGGTGGCCAGGGGGAAGAGTGACGAGAGGATGTCCGACCGCAGCTCTCCGGTGAGGGCGGACGCGAGGAATTGCGTGCACGATACGGAGTGGTGTTCCCATCGGGGGCCTCTCACCTCGTTCACCATGACGGTCCATTCGTTCGGCTCAACGCCCGGAAGGACGAGCCAGTACAGGCATTCCCCGTTGTCCGTGGTCGCCCAGGGGATGACCACGGCCCCCTCGGTCTCCAGTTCTGCCGGCTTCTTCTCGACTGTCCACAGGTCTTCCAGGTCGTCGAACTGGTACTCGGCCCACTTGAGGAGGTCGTAGTGCCGGTTGGGGCAGTCGGGCTCCAGGACGTAGAGGTAGTCGTCCCAGTGGCTTCCCCCGTAGAGGCCGATGAGCTCTTTGTAGTCGTCGGGGAGTCCGACCGCGAGGATGCCTTCGACCTCGCCCCAATCCTTGTGGCGGGGCCGGCTCGGCGCCGGGGCGATCTCGAGGAGACGGGGAAGCGCGTTGGCCATGACTACCGGGTCTCCGTCGAGACGGGGTCGAGGAAGAAGACGCACTGGGCCGCGTTGAATTTGCCCACCTCGGCGACGAAGCGGAACTTGTCGCCCGCGCCGACGGTGTCGGGGATCTTCTTGCCGGTCAGCTTCAGGTCCGAGATGTTGACGTCCTCGTACTTGAAGGCCGGGCCGACCCCCGTGTTCGGTCCCTTGTCGCCCGGGCCCAGGAGGAGGTCGTAGCGGGTGTGCTGGTCACCGTGGGGCGCCATGTTCACGATCGACCCGTCGAACGAGATCGTCCGACCCGCGTGCCTGGTCGCGAAGTCCAGGTTCGCGCCGTCGCACGTGTCCCCCTTCAACAGCGCCGCGAACTCCGGGTCGTTCTGAGGAGTGATCACCTCAGCGGCGGCCGACACGGCAGCCGTCGGAGTCGACGCAGCGGAAGGCTTGTCGCTCGCAACGGCCGTCGACTTGTCCGACCGGTCCTTCTTCCCGCCCCCGTCCTCGAGTGCGGCGCCGGTACCGATGACGACGGCCAGGATCACGAGGACGGCGGCCGCCGTGCCGATCAGGAGCCTCGGCTGCGGCTTCTTCGGCCGACGGAATTCGAGGGTGGAGCGCAGCATGCCCTGGGCTTCCCGGTCCACGAGTTCCCAGCCGTCCTTCTGCATCTTCGAGATCACCAAGCCGTCGGTGCCGCGAACCGCCTGCACGGTCTTGTACTCGTACCTGATCTCGTCAGCCATGCGGTTCCGCGTCCCCCCCAATGGACTCTTCCCAACAGATGCCTCGCGAGCATAGGGGACTCCGCGAGGAACTCAGATGCCGGACGGGGCCGAACCGCCCGAGTTCAGCAGGGTGAAACCGAGATGGGTCACGGTATGGAGGGCCGCCTTCCGCTCCCGGGTGAGGGAGGTCAGCCCGGCGCCGCGCAGCGTGGTGGCGTGCTCGCTCGCGCTGGCCGGTGAAATGCCCGCCCGCTCGGCAAGCTGCGAAGTGGTGCACGCAGGATGGTCGGCTATCACGCACAGCACGACCGCCCTGGTACGGCCGAGGAGCGCGGACAGAGCCGGTGGCACAGGAGAGTCGACCTGGCGCGAATCGGCCGGGGGAGCCCACAGGCCGGCCGCCTCCACGGGGCTGTTCAGCGCCGGATACACCATGACGACCGTGTCGGACCGGGGGCCGGCGAACAACTGGGGGACCGGACCGCAGAACACCGATGGAGCCAGAACGAGTGGACGGCCCGCCAGGTGGAAGTCGGCTTCCGGGTGGTCCAGCGGCCGGTAGCCCGGGATCTCCAGTACGGGCGGCTTCCACACGGCCATCGGGCGCAGGCTGTCCAGCAACGCCCCCACCCCGCCCTCCACCATGAGCCGCCCCCGCCGGGCCACTTCCCCGTCCAGGTGCCGATGGATCCGTCCCCAGTACGGCGCCACCGCGACGCGGTGGCAGTCCTGCAGCGAGGAGACGAGCCTCCGCACGGCCCGCGGGTCGGCACTCATCGCTTCGGTCAGCCACGGCGCCCGCCACCCGTCCCTGGACGGAAGCACGGCGAACTCCGCGCGCAGCCGACGGCCCGGCGTACCGTTCAGCCGCTGCACCCCCTCGTCCATACAGCCTGCCGCGCCCACCAGGGTGAACAGATCCACCAGACCACCGGCGGGTCGGCTGAGGAACCGCGCCGTGTCCGGCCCGTCACTGGTGACCAGCGGGCCCGTGCGCATCCGCCAGCCGCCGAACAGCGCCTTGCGATCACGCCGCTGCAGGTTCCACAAGCTCAACTGCGTCTCCGCGAGCGGACCCAGAACAGTGACCCTGACCAGTGCCAGATCCTCCGCAGCGAAGTGAAACCGCAGCACGCCTACCTCCTCGCCCGCCCCTGCAGGAGATGCTCCCCACCGCCCTCGATTCGGGACAGACCGAAACGAGTCGACTCCTCTTCCGGCCCGGGTGGATCCTGCTCGGCAAGGGAGCCGGCCCAGGGCACCCCTGACCTTCCCGCATCCCGCACGCCCCGCCGTGCCTCGCCGGAGGCGCCTTCTCGGGCAGCAGCGAAGGACAGGATCCGGGCCATACCAGCGGAGGCGACATGTTGGCCGAGGAGTACGGGTACGCGGTATCGCCCAGACCGGCGGCACAGGTGCGGGGAGTGGCGCGCAAGGCGCAGAACGTTCTGGAGCCGGGATACGCGAGCAGGATCGCCCAGGGCTTGGCGGGCGGGATCCTGGTGACGGTGGTACTGGCCGCGATCTTCCACATGCCCTTCGTGGTGGCGGGGGGAATCGGTCTGATCGGTTTCATCGGCCTGTGGCCCACCGAGCTGGCGGCCCGCAGGAAGGACGCACTGAAGACGCTCGATCAGGAACCGTGGCAGGTGTGGCCGTGCCGGCTGGACGGGGAGGCCAGCCCGGACCACAAGGCGATGGTCGGGGCCCGGGTCCAGCTGCTGGCACCGGACCGCACCCCCGTCGCCGCGTTCCGCGGGTCGATGTCCCCCGAGGACTGGATGTCGGTGCGCGACGGGCGGGGCGTCGTCTGGTTCTGCGGGGACCTGCGGGTCGGTGGTTGGCTCGCGCTGCCCGCCCGGCCTGCGGCCTCCCTGTTCCGGGCCGTCCCGGCGCCGGACATCCTCGGCGCCGGGGCGCCGACGACCGGCACGCTGGTCGGGCTGGAGGAGACCGCCATAGCGGTGGCCACCAGCGAAACCGTGTGGGCGTGGATCAGTGAGGCGTAGCCGCTCGAAGGCCGGGGAGCCCCGGGGCGGAGGCCCCGGGCCCCCCACCGTTCCTCGGCCGGGACCGCCGTCGGCCGGGACGCCCCGTCAGCAGAAGGATCTTCCGCACCTCCTCGGAGGGAACCGGCCTCAGCCGATGGCCGCCAGGACGCGGTCCGGGGTGAGGGGGATTTCACGGATCCGGCAGCCGGTCGCGTGGTGGAAGGCGTTGCCGATGGCCGCCGCCGTGCCGACGATGCCGATCTCGCCGATGCCCTTGCCGCCCGTCGGGTTGAGGTGCTTGTCGTGCTCGTCCAGCCAGTGCACCTCGATGTCGGGCACGTCGGCGTGGGTGGGGACGTGGTAGGAGGCGAGGTCGTTCTCGGTGAAGTCGCCGAAAGCCGGGTCCATGGTGCTGTGTTCGGTGAGGGCCATGCCCAGGCCCATGACCATGCCTCCGACGAACTGGGAGCGGGCGGTGAGCGGGTTCAGGATGCGGCCCGCGGCGAAGACGCCCAGGAGCCTGCGGACCCGGACCTCGCCCGTGACGGTGTCGGCCTGCACCTCCGCGAAGTGGGCGCCGAACGCGTGCCTGGCGTACGGGGACTTCTGCTTGGCGGAGGCCGTCGTATCGGCGGGGACGGACACTCCGGTCTCCGGGATCGGGCCGGAGCGGCGGGCGAGCAGGGCGACCAGGCTCGTGCAGGCGTCGTGGACCGCCCAGCCCCAGGAGGCCGTACCGGCCGAGCCGCCGGCCACCGAGCCCTGCGGCAGCGCGGAGTGCCCGATCTCCACCGTCACCCGGTCCAGGGCGACCCGCAGCGCGTCGGCGGCGACCTGCGCCAGGACGGTGCGGGCGCCGGTGCCGAGGTCGGTGGCGTTGATCTGTACGAGGTACGTACCGTCGGGGAGGGCGTGCGCCCGCGCCGAGGAGGGGGCGACGTACACCGGGTAGGTGGCGGATGCGACCCCGGTGCCGATCAGCAGCGGGCCGTCCCGGCGCGGTGTGCGGTGCGCGGCCCAGCCGAACCGGGCGGCCCCCTCGCGCAGGCATTCCACCAGATGGCGGCTGCTGAACGGGTGGCCGCTGTCGGGTTCCGCGTCGGGTTCGTTGCGGACGCGCAGCTCGACCGGGTCGATGCCGAGGGCGCAGGCCAGCTCGTCCATGGCCGACTCCAGGGCGTACATGCCGGGACTCTCGCCGGGTGCCCGCATCCAGGAGGGGGTGGGCACGTCGAGGGGCACCACGCGGTGGGTGGTGAGGAGGGCGGGCGCGGCGTACATGACGCGGGCGGGGACGGCGGCCTGTTCGACGAACTCCCGGACGCGGGAGGTGTGGGTGGTGACCTCGTGGGCGAGGGCGGTGAGCGTGCCGTCCGTACGGGCGCCCAGGCGCACGCGGTGCAGGGTGGGCGCGCGGTGGCCGACGACGGCCGCGAGGTGGCGCCTGGGCAGGGCGATGGTGACGGGGCGGCCGGTCTGCCGTGCGGCCATCACGGCGAGGACGACGTGCGGGCGGGGAGTGCCCTTGCAGCCGAAGGCGCCGCCGACGTGTTCGGAGACCACCGTGACGCGGTCCGGGGGCAGCCCGAAGAGGGAGGCCAGGGTGGAGCGTACGAGTCCGGACCCCTGGCTGGAGTCGTACACGGTGAGGGTGCCCCCGCCCCCGTCGCCGCCCCCGTCGCCATCGGTGTCGGCGTCCCAGCGGGCGGTGGCGGCGTGCGGCTCCATGGGGTGGTTGTGCAGCGGCGGTACGGCGTACGCGCAGTCCACGCGTACCGGCGCGGCGGCGAACGCGGCGGCCGCGTCGCCCTTCTCGCGGTGGGCCGGATAGCCGCCGTTGACCACCTCGGGGGTGTAGGCGGCCGGGTGGCCGGTGTGCAGCACGGCGTCGTGGGGCTCGGCGTCGTAGCGGACGCGGACGGCCGCGGCCGCGGCCCGGGCGGCCTCCGGGGTCTCGGCTACCGCCAGGGCCACGTACCAGCCGCGGTGGGGCACGTCGGGGTCCTGCAGCACGCGGAGGGTGGGGTCGTCGCAGGGGCCCAGCCGGGGCGCGTCGTAGGGCGTGAGGACGGAGAGGACGCCGGGCAGCGCGAGCGCGCCTGCGGTGTCGACGGCGGTGACGCGTCCGCGGGCCACGGTGGCGGGCACCGGCCATGCGTACGCCCGGTCCGGCAGGGCGTGCTCGGCCGCGTAGCGGGCCCTGCCCGTGACCTTCTCCGGCCCCTCCCGGCGGGTGGCGGGGCTGCCGAGGGAGGGTGCCGGTGCGGCGGGGCTGGAGTCCATGGCGGATCCTCGCGATCGGGGCGGGGCGAAGGGGCGAAGGGAGGTCTCAGGAGCGGGAGCCGCGGGAGAGGGGGCTCCCGGAGAGGGAGTTGAGCACGTCGCAGGCGAGGTTGCGGGCGAGGAGGACCTTGAAGGCGTTGTCGCGCAGCGGCTCCGCCGAGTCGAGCTCGGCCTCGACGGCCTCCCGTACGGCGCTCTCGGTGGGGGCGGCGCCCAGCAGCCGTTCCTCGGCGGCCGTGGCGCGCCAGGGGCGGTGGGCGAGCCCGCCGAAGGCGAGCGCGACATGGCGGACGCGTCCCCCGGAGACGTCGAGCACGGCGGCGACGGAGGTGAGCGCGAAAGCGTACGAGGCGCGGTCGCGGGCCTTGCGGTAGTGGGACGGGAGGCCGGCGCGGTCCGGCGGGAGCGTGACCGCCGTGACGATCTCGCCGGGCTCCACGACGGTGTCCCGTTCGGGGTGGTCGCCCGGCAGCCGGTGGAAAGCGGTCGCGGGCACCGTACGGGCGCCGTCGGGGCCCTGGAGTTCCACGGCCGCGTCGAGCGCGACGAGTGCCACGGCCATGTCGGACGGGTGGGTGGCGATGCAGTGCGGGGAGTGGCCGAGGACGGCGTGGTCCCGGTGGACTCCGTCGCGGGCACCGCAGCCGGTGCCGGGCTCCCGCTTGTTGCAGGGCTTGGCCACGTCCTGGAAGTAGGGGCAGCGGGTGCGCTGGAGCAGGTTGCCGCCGGTGGTGGCGACATTGCGCAGCTGGGCCGAGGCGCCGGCCAGGAGCGCCTGGGACAGCGCGGGGTAGCGGGTGCGGACGAGGGGGTGGCGCGCGAGGTCGCTGCCCCGCACCCCGGAGCCGATCCGCAGGCCGCCGTCCGCGGTCTCCTCGACGGAGCCGAGCGGCAGGCCGGCCAGGTCGATGAGGGTGTCGGGGGTTTCGACCCCGAGCTTCATGAGGTCCACGAGGTTGGTGCCGCCGCCGAGGTAGCGGGAGCCGGGCCGCGCGCCGTGGGCGGCGACGGCCTCGGCGAGGCCGGTGGCGCGCACGTACGCGAACGGCTTCACGCGACCACCCGCCCGTCACCGGGAGCCTGGGCCGGGGCGGCGGCCTGCACGACCGCGGCCGCGTCCTGTACGGCGTCCACGATGCGGGGGTACGCGCCGCAGCGGCACAGGTTGCCGCTCATCGCCTCGGCGATCCCGGAGCGGCTGAGGTCCGCGGCCCCGGGGTCGGCGGCCGCCTCGGCGAGCAGGCCGGCCGCGGAACAGAGCTGGCCGGGCGTGCAGTAGCCGCACTGGAAGGCGTCACGTTCCATGAAGGCCTCCTGCAACGGGTGCAGGCCGTCCGCTCCGTCGCCGCCCAGCCCTTCCACGGTGGTGACCCGGGCGCCGTCGTGGGCGACGGCGAGCAGCAGGCAGCTGTTGGCGCGCCGGCCGCCGACCAGGACGGTGCAGGCGCCGCACTGACCGTGGTCGCAGCCCTTCTTGGCGCCGGTCAGCCCGAGGTGCTCCCGCAGCAGGTCCAGGAGGGTGACCCGGTGGTCCACGTCGAGCTCGTGGCGCCGGCCGTTCACATGCAGCCCGACGACGGAGCGGGTCTCCCGCACTGGATGCACCACTGTTGCCCCTTTGCCCAGGAATATCGGTAGACCTCCCTCGGATAACCGGCCGGGGCGGATCTCACACCTCCCGTGTGGGACAAGCGGGTGCGTGGCGGTGGACCGGGACGTGCTGCCGGTCGTCCGGCAGCGGGGGCGATCGAGAGGACCGCGCATCCGTGGTCCAAGCGGCTGACCACCGCGCTCGAGACGCACCTGGTGTGCCGATCGCCATGGTCGAACCCTACAAATTCGTGATCATGAATCGATTGATCAACCCGCTCATGAGTCTTGCCCTGGCTTGACACAGTGGAGACATAGCCAGTCCAACCGGCTGTTAGATCACTACAAGGGGGAACCGTCATGGGTACGGGCATCAACGGAGTTGTCGTCACCGGCCTGGGGGCCACCACCCCGCTCGGTGGCGACGCGGAAGCCACCTGGCAGGCGATGCTGCGCGGCGAGAACGGCATCCGCGCCATCGAGGAGGAGTGGGCCGCTTCCCTCCCCGTACGCATCGCCGGGCGGGTGCGGCAGGAGCCGGCCGAGATGCTCGACCGGGTGCAGGCGCGGCGGCTGGATCGCTGCGAACAGCTCGCGCTGGTGGCCGCCCGCGAGGCGTGGGCGGACGCGGGGCGGCCCGAGGTGGACCCGGAACGGCTCGCCGTGGTCGTCGGCACCGGGACCGGCGGGGCACTGACCCTGCTCGGGCAGGACGACATCCTGGAGTCCTCCGGCGTACGCAAGGTCTCCCCGCACACCGTTCCGATGCTGATGGCCAACGGCCCGGCGGCCTGGGTGTCCATCGAGCTCGGCGCGCGCGGCGGCGCGCACACGCCGGTCAGCGCCTGTGCCTCCGGCGGGGAAGCCCTGTCGCTCGCCCTGGACCTGATCCGGCTCGGACGGGCCGACGTGGTGGTGGCCGGCGGCACGGAGGCCTGTGTGCACCCGCTGCCACTGGCCGGGTTCGCGCAGGCCAAGGCCCACTCGACGCGCAACGACGAACCGGCGGCGGCCTCCCGCCCCTTCGACACCGGCCGCGACGGCTTCGTCATCGGCGAGGGCGCGGGGCTGGTGGTCCTGGAGCGGGCGGAGTTCGCGGCCGCGCGCGGGGCGCGGGTGTACGCGCGGCTGGCGGGGGCGGGGGTGACCTCGGACGCCCACCACATCACCGCCGCCCATGCGCCGGGACAGGTACGCGCGATACGCACCGCGCTGGCCTCGGCCGGGCTCGCCCCCGCCGACGTCGCGCTCGTGCTCGCGCATGCGACGTCGACGCAGGCGGGCGACCTGGTGGAGGCGCGGTCGATCGCCGAGGCGGTGGGCACGCACGCCGCGGTGACGGCGACCAAGTCCATGACGGGGCACCTGTTCGGGGCGGCGGGCGCGTTGGGGGCCATCGCGGCCGTGCGGGCGGTGTACGACGGGGTGGTCCCGGCGACCCGCAACCTGGAGTCCCCGGACCCGGAGATCGGCCTGGACGTGGTCGTGGGCGGCCCCCGCCGGATGCCGGTGCCCGCCGCACTGGCGAACGCCTTCGGCTTCGGCGGCCACAACTCCGCCCTCCTCTTCACCTCCGCCTGACCGTATCCCCGCCCGGCGCCCGTCGTACCGCCGCGGGGTGGGCCGGTCAGTTCCGGTTCGCCTCCAGGGTGTCCTTGGCCACGAGAACGCCGTCGGACCAGCACAGCCGGTAGAGGTCCACCTGGTCCAGCAGGTCGCGACCGGAGCGGTAGAACCGGCAGTCGGCACCCGGCGGCCGGGGTGCGGAACGGGCGTGGTCGGGCGGATACGGGAAGGCGCGGGCCGGGAGCAGATGGCCGAGCTCGGCGCGGGGTCGTCCCGGCTCCAGGGCGTCGAACCGGGACGGCGGGAGTACGCCCGTCGTCAGCTGCCAGGCCAGATAGGCGGCGGCCGGGACGAAGAACGCCGCGGCGGCGGCGGGCGCCGCGCATGCGGCAATGGTGCGGCGCCGCGCGGTGCGCCGCACCGCGGCGAGGCGTTCGGCGGATTCCGAGGCGGCGCCGTGGTCGTCGCGCCTTCCGCTCCGGGTGGCGGCCGCCTGCCGCAGGGGGCGGGCGGGGGCCTGGTGGGGGAGGACGGCGGTGACACGGAAACCGCCCTCGTGCGGCCCCGTGTGCAGGGCGCCGCCGAGGACCAGCACCCGTTCCCGAAGCCCTGTCAGTCCCCGGCCTCCGGTCGTGGGAGCCCGTTCGGCCCGCTCGTCCCGCGCGGCGGCGTTCACGACGCTCACGCGGGTGTGGTCGGCCGCGTGGTCGATCCCCACCCGGACGGCGCGTCCCGGGGCGTGTTTCACGGCGTTGGTGAGGGCTTCCTGCACCACGCGGTACATCCCGCGTTCGACCAGCGGTGGCAGGACGGGCACCGCTCCACGCCGTTCCCAGCTCACCGGCACTCCGGAAGCGGCCGCCCGGCCGAGAAGGTCGGCGACCGTGTCCTTGACGGACGGCCCGCCCGCGCCCTCCCGTGTCTCCGTTCCTTCCCGCCGCGGTTCGTGCAGGACGGCGACGGTCTGCCGCAGCTGCTCGACGGCGTCGGCGATCGTGCCGCGCAGCTCGGCGAGGTCGGCGCGGTCACCGTCGGTGAGATCCGGGGAGAGTTCCAGGGCGCCGGCGCGCAGGGCGACCAGGCTCAGGACATGCCCGAGGGAGTCGTGCATGTCGGCCGCGATGTCCGCGCGTTCGGTCAGCCGCGCCCGCTCCGCGACGAGGTGCTGGCGCTCCTCCAGGCTCTGGGCCAGCCTCCATCCGTCCCGCACCAGTTCACGCCGACCGCGCCAGTGGCGTCCCGCCAGCCACGGCAGCAGGAGCGCGGCGGGCAGCACCGTCAGGGTGTAGAACCACCACACGGCCGGCACCTGCAGCACGGCGCAGACCGCGACGTCGACACCCATGCACGCCGCGAGCACCACCAGCGGTCCCCGGGCCCGTGCGACCCGCACACCGAGCAGACAGCTCAGCGCAGCCAGCGACAGGACATGGGCGTTGGCCGGGGTCGCGGAATCGGCCAGGCCCAGCGCGCACAACCCGTTGACGACGAGCACCGCCACCGCCGGCCGGCTGCGGGACAGCGGTACGGTCACCGCCAGCACGGCCAGGGGGTGCAGCAGGTCCACCACCGGCGAGGAGGCCCCGCCCGCGTCCCGGAACCCGTATCCGGTGACGGCGGCGAGCACGGCCCACAGCGCCCCGTCGGCGAGAAGGAGCCCGGCCGGGGGAATGCGAGGGTGCCGCATGGTGCGTGGAGTCCTTTCGGTCGGGTGCCGGGACGTGCTTGCATCGATTGTCCGGGACGTGCACCTGGCGCCCGCCGGTGCCCGGTACCGCGCCGACGCGCCGTCAGGCGTCCCTGCGGCGCAGCACGTACAGGCCGGTCAGGTGCGCCGCCGCGGTCCACGCGGCCACGATGAGGACGGCGGTCGCCGAGGAGTACGGGGCATCGCCGCCGACGCGCATGAAACGGTCGCCGGCTCCGTACGGCAGGGCGTCGTTCACGGCCGCGAGCGCGTCGCCACCGAGCCCCAGGAGCACGCTCGGCAGCGCCCACAGCAGTGCGGCGAGGGCCGACAGCGCGCCGGCCGGGTGCCGCGCGGAGAAGGCCACACCGACGGTGAGTACGGCCACGAGCGCCTGGTAGACCCCGATCGCGAGGATCTGGCCGATGGTCGTGGCGGCGTCGAACGAGGCCCGCCCGTCGAATGCCACCCAGGCGACGACCGTGCCCACCACGGCGGACAGGGCACCGGTGAGGAATACGACGATGCCCGTGACCAGCGCCTTCGCCGCCTGGACCCGGTGCCGCCGTGGCACCCACAGCAGGGAGGCCCGCATGGTCCCCGTCGAGTACTCGGAGGTCACCGCGACCGTGGCGAGGACGACGGCGGCGAACTGGGTGACGACGACGGAGGCGGCCGCCGCGTTCCCGACGGGCTGGACCGCCTGTTCGTTGATGCGGGCGATCGAGGCGTAGTAGAACGTGAACACGGCCGTGACCGCGAGCCCCGCCAGAAGGCAGAGGGCGGGGGCCCGGACGGACCGGAGCTTCGTCCACTCGCATGCCAGGGCCCCGGCGAAACCACCGGATGTGCTCCGTCCCGGAACCCCGTGTTCCTCCCGTGGCAGCGCAGGGGTCCGCTTCCCGGACGATGTCGCGGTGATCACTGCCGTCCCCTCTCCTCGGTGGCGTCGGACGCGTACTCGACGCTCCGCGCGGTCAGGTCCATGTACGCCTGCTCCAGCGACACCCTCACGTCGCTCAGCGCGTGCAGCCGCACGCCGCAGTGGTGGGAGAGGTCACCGACCTCGGCGGCGCTCATGCCGTGCACGGCGAGCTCCCCCGACGCGGATGTCCCCACGCTGACGCCGTCGGCCGCCGTCAGACAACCGACCAGCGTGGACCGCCCTTCCGGGTCGGGCACCGAGGCCCGTGCCGAGGCAGGCGATGCGGCGGCCAGGAACTCCGCCAGGGAGGAGTCGCTCAGCAGCCGCCCCCGCCCGATCACGACGAGGTGATCGGCCGTCACCTGCATCTCGCTCATCAGATGGCTGGAGAGGAACACGGTGCGCCCCTCCGCCGCCCGGTCCCGCACCAGCCTGCGGATCCACCGCACACCGTCCGGGTCGAGGCCGTTCACCGGCTCGTCCAGGATCAGCACCGGGGGGTCGCCGAGCAGGGCGCCCGCCACTCCGAGCCGCCCGCTCATGCCCAGCGAGTACGTTCCGGCCGGTCTGCGGGCCGCTTTGGCCAGGCCCACCACCTCCAGCACCTCGTCCACCCGGCGTGCCGGAATGGCGTTGGCCCGGGCCTGGGCGAGCAGGTGCGCGCGACCGGAGCGGGCCGGTTTCCTGCTCAAGGCGGACGACCCCAGAGAACTCCTCAACGGGGTAAGGGCGGTCGGCGCCGGCGGTGTCTACCTCTCCCCCCGCGTCGCCGGCCGGGTCATCGCCGGAATGCGCGCCCACCGCACGGCACACCCCCACCGCTCGCTGGACCGGCTCACGCAACGGGAGCGCGACGTCCTGGCAGGGCTCGCCGCAGGGCTGTCCAACGCGGAGATAGCGAGCCGGCTGCACCTCGTCGAGGGCACCGTGAAGGCACACGTCAGCGCCGTCCTGGCGAAACTGGGTGCCCGTAACCGAGTGGAGGCGGCCGTCGCCGCCCACGAGGCCGGCCTGACACCGCCGCGCAGCGGCTGAGCAGGGCCCTCCGCGCTTGTTGAGCGCTGTGCCCCGGCGGTCGTCCGCCGGGGCACAGGTGCGTCAGCGCCGGGAACCGGTGTCAGGGAGTGCAGTTCAGGGTGCCGGCGCGCAGTGCGTGGCCACCGTCGTTGGTGTCGTCGGACCACACGACCGGCTTGTGGCCGGCGGTGCAGGCGGACTGGGGGGCGATCGCGAAGCCCTCGTTGTTGTAGTTGGGCATGCCGGTGGGCCGGTCGTGGACGGCGGTGGCGGTGAACTTGCCCTGGGCGTCGATGTCGAGGGTCGAGGTCCGGCCCTGGCAGGTGTCGTCGCAGGCCGCCCACAGGTGGCCGGTGGCGGCCTCGAACTCCAGGTCCATCACGCCGGTGAAGCCGGCGGCGATGGCGGCGACGCGGGTGTAACCGCCGCCGGACAGGTTCAGGGCGTAGGCGTAGACGGTTCCGTTGGCCTCGACTCCGGCGAAGAACAGCCCGCTGCCGTGGCCGGGGTAGGAGGCCGGGTCGTAGACGGCGCCGGTGTGCTCGTCGCGGAAGCCGTGCGCAGTCAGGAACGAGTCGGGTACCCACGAGATGGCCTCGGGCCCGGCATTGGCCGGCAGGGAGGGCAGGTCGGAGGTGAGGTTCCACTCGGCGGTCGCGTTCAGGGAGGAGGCGCCGGAGGAGGTGTCGTAGCGGAGGATCTTCGGCAGGCTCGTGGAGCCGTTGCCGTTGTCGCGTTCGGTGGCGACGAACAGGCCGTCGGGGGTGACGACCACACCCTCGGCGTCGGGGTCGCCGCTGCCGTTCGCGTAGTGCAGGGTCTTGCCCGTCGCCCAGCCGCCGGCCGGGTCGGGGCGCCATGCCGAGCCGTTGGGTACGAGCCGGTAGAGCTTGCCGGGCCCGTTGTCGACCGCCCAGAGCACGCCGGCGCTCTCGAAGGACAGGCCGCTGAGGTTCTCCCCGAACACGTTGGAGGCGTCCGCAACGGTGACCGCGGAGTCGCCGGGCCAGGGCCCGGGGGTGGGCTGGCCGCCACCGGAGGTGCCGCAGGCGTTGGCCGCGCCCTTGGTCGCGGCGGTCGTGGTGGTGAACGCGCCGCTGCCGTCCGGGCAGCGGCCGTAGGTGGTGGCCGCGTGGGCGGTCCAGGTGGCGGAGTCGACCAGGGTGGAGCCGTCCGCCGTGAACAGCCGCGCGGAGTCGGAGCTGCCCAGGCCGAACGACGACTCGACGTCCAGCGCGAGGAAGGCCCCCGGGGCCAGCGAGGTGTTCTTGGCGATCGTGTAGGCGTGGGAGTTGTCGTTGTCCTTGACGACCCACTTGGAGATGTCGACCGCGGTGGTCCCGGTGTTGACGAGCTCGATCCAGTCACCCGGGCTGCCGCCGCTCGACTCGACCTCGTTGATCCGCACCGTCGGCTGCACCTGCGCCGAGGCCGGCGCACCGGACAGGCCGACGGCCAGGGCGGTCAGGGTGACGGCGATGATGTGGGCTTCTCTACGCCAGTTCGTACGCAACGGCCGGTCCTCGTCTCATCCGGTGGGCAGGCGAGCGCGCCCGCGCTCCCGGCGAAGCGTGGGGCACCGCGGCAGCCACGGGCTGAACACGCCGCGAACACCGCGGGTAGGTCGTAGAACGGGCTCACCCCGGACGGTTTTGGCCGTCGAGGCCCCACGGCAGGCCGAGCGAGCCGGTGGACCGCCCGGTGTTCCAGGAGGTGAACGACCCGGGCCGGAAACCGCCCCCTGGCGCGTCCTCGTCCTCGAGCGTACCTACGTCAGGGTCATGACCGCGTGGATGAGCGGCTACCACGCCTGGCAGACCGAAACCCTGCGCTACCGCACCGCGCCACAGGTCGTGCCGGCAGCCGGCCCCGGCTGCCTCGACCGGATCCTGTACACCCGACACCCCGACCAGCCCGTCCCGAAGCCGCACTGACCAGCCCGCTCGGCTGACGGCCGTCGTCGACCAGGCGTTCGGCGACGAGGAAGGGCGGCGACAGGGGCCACTACCTTGCCGGGGCGTCGTCGTTGTCCGCGTGAGGGACGCGGCCGGCCGGCCGCGGCACTGTTGTCCGGCGGGGAAGGGCGTGGAGCGTTGGTGTCGGGGTCGGGTGGGCGGAGCGTGCTGGTGACGGGGGCGACGGGAGGTTTCGGCCGGGTGATCGTGTTCCGTCTGGCGGGCGCGGGCTGGGACGTGATCGCCGGTGCGCGCGATACGGACAAGGCCCGCAGCCTGGTGGCGGACGCCGCCGAGCGGGGACTGGCCCTGCGCACGGTTCAGCTGGACGTCGCGTCCGAGGCATCCTGCCGTCAGGCGCTGCTGGAGTGCGCCGAGATGACGGGTGGCGGCCCGTGGGCGCTGGTCAACAACGCCGGCATCCCGCAGGCGGGCGCGGTCGCCGACGTGGACGACGAACAGGCCCGTCGCCTGCTGGAGGTGAATCTGCTGGGGCCGGCCAGGCTGTGCCGACTCGTCCTGCCCGCCATGGCCGCCCGTGGCGGCGGCCGGATCGTCAACATCTCCTCCGGCCTGGGCCGGGTCCCCTGGCCCATGGGCGCCTGGTACAGCGCGGGCAAGCACGCCCTCTCGGCCCTCACCCACTGCCTTCGCGTAGAGGCCGCCCACCTCGGCGTCCGCGTCAGCCTGGTGGAACCCGGCGCGTTCGCCACGCCCATGCTCAGCCGTGCC
The DNA here is from genome assembly GCF_017639205.1 of Streptomyces nojiriensis. Classification (NCBI taxonomy): domain Bacteria; kingdom Bacillati; phylum Actinomycetota; class Actinomycetes; order Kitasatosporales; family Streptomycetaceae; genus Streptomyces; species Streptomyces nojiriensis. The sequence goes on from NZ_CP071139.1 coordinate 8,633,063, forward strand.
CTGACCGACCTCGACACCCTCCGCGACCCCGCGAACCCCGGATATGACAACACCACACGCCTCTTCACCGCCGTGGACCGCCGGGTCCCCGGCCCCGAACCGGTGGCACGCACCGTCGAGGCATGTCTGACGGCCCGCCGGCCCCGCCCCCGCTACGTCGTCGGCCGCGACGCCCGCCTCCTCGTCCCCCTCCACACCCTGCTGCCACTGACCCTCACCGACCGCCTCAAGCACACCGTCACCGGACTGCCCCGCACCCCCGCACCCGCCACACCACCCGAAGGGTCCGGGCGGCGCGTGAAGGAGACGGCGTGAACCCCTACAGCCGCATCACCCACGCCGCGGTCCACCTGCCCGCGCGACGCCAGCACGTCACCGAGATCGAACGACTTCTCCGCCGGCACAGCCCCGCCCTCAACCTCCCCGCCGGCCTCCTCCAGCGCACCTTCGGCCTCCACGAACGCGCCGTCGCCGACCCCGGCGATCTGCCCTCCGACCTCGCCGCCCGTGCCGCCGCCCGCCTCCTGCGCACCGCCCGCCTGGTCCCGGCCGACATCGACCTGCTGCTGTTCGCCGCCGTCAGCGCGGACGTCCGCGAACCCGCCAACGCCCACATCGTCGCGGCGAAGACGGGCGTGACCTGCCAGGCCTTCGACATCGGCGACGCCTGCAACGGCGTCATCGACGCCCTCCAGGTCGCCGACGCCCTCATCCGCACCGGCCGGCACCGCCGCGTCCTGATCACCTGCGGGGAGACCCTCACCCGCCTCTCCCGCTGGCACCTCACCCGCGACCAGCTGCGCACCGGACTGACCTCCCTGACCGGCGCCGACCTGGGTGCCGCCCTCCTCGTGGAGGCCTCACCCGTGCCGGGCATCACCGGCTCGGTATTCCTCGCCAACTCCGCGGGATGGCCAGCCGCCACCCTCTACGACCCCCACCACGCCCCCGACCACCCCCAGGGTCTTCACGTCGACTCCGAGGCCCTGCTGGGCTCCTTCGTCGACCTCGACGTCCAGGCGGCCCAGTGGCTCAAGGAACAACACGTCGACGTCCGCGAGCTCGACCTCGTCTGCGTCCACCAGCCTTCCGTGCCCTTCATGGACACCTTCCGCACCCGCATGGGCATCGACACCGCGCAGATCGTCCCCACCTTCCCGCACACCGGGAACGCCGCCGCCGCGACCCTGCCCCTCCAACTCGCCCACGCCGTCGGCCACAACCGGCTGGCCCCGGGCGACCAGGTCGCGCTCTTCGGACTCGCCAGCGGCGCCAGCGGCGCGGTGATACTGCTCCGCTGGTGACACCGACCGGCGCGCCGTTGACGCCCGCGCCCGCCCCGCCGGGAGCCGGGTCCGCATCCGGTGCACCCGTCCTCCGGGCCGAAGTCGGCCGCCGCCGCGCGGGTCTGCCAGGCAGACTGTTCCCGAGTGATCGAGATCGAGGGGGAGCGGTGCAGCGGAAGGTCTGGTTGTGGGCGGGGACGGCCTGGTTGGCGCTCGTGTTATCAGGCGGTGCGTTCACTCTCTACCTGGACGAATCCGAGGATCCTGGTTCGGGGCCGGCCCACTGGGAGCGGGCTCCCGTTCCGAGCGGCACGCCTTCGAGCTGTCCCGACCCGACCGCTGTGGCCAGGGGCGTCCCACACTCCTGCGCCTACTGGGAACGCGGTTGAGCGGCCACGATGTCACCGGGTGACGGGTCCCCGAGCAGGCAGTTGCAGGGCGAAGCGGCGGACGGCATCCGTGAAGGCGTCCGGATCGTCGAAGTTCGCGAGGTGTCTCGCCCGCGGGATCAGTTCGATGCGGGCGTGCGGATGGGCCCGGACGAAGGCCCTCTCGCCGGACCGGAAGACGGGGTCCTTCTCGCCGTTCAGGATGAGCACGGGAGCCGATACGCGGCGCATCGCATCCGCGTCGAAGCGGCCCAGTACCTCGCCCCAGGCGGCCGGCAGGGTGTGGAAGGCGTAGCCGGCGCGGATCGTGGCGTCCACCACCTCGGGAGAGTAGAGCCGACGCAGGAACCTGTCGTTCCAGCGGGTCAACCGGTCCGCCGGTATGCGGGGGACGAGCCCGGCGATCAACCGGTACGGCATGGCCCACGGACCACGCGTCGCGGCGCTGGCCCCCGCGAGAACCAGCCCCCGCAGCTGTTCCGGGCAGCGTCGCGCGAATTCCAGCGAGGCGTATCCGCCGAGCGAGTGCCCGACGACCAGAGCGGGTTCGCCGCCGAGTGAGTCCACCGCGGAAGAGATGATCTCCGTCGCCGCGTCCAGACTCCAGGGCTGCGCAGAGCGCGCGCCGTGGCCCGGCAGGTCGACGGCGGTCACCCGGAAGTCTTCCTGGAGCGCGGTGAGCTGTGCGCTCCATTGACCCGCGCTGAATCGTGTGCCGTGTACGAAGACGATCGGTGGTGCATCCGCAGCCGTCATGGGTCCCCCAGATCCGCGTTCTCTCCGGACCGACTCTACTGGCGGGCATCCCGCGCCGCCGAGACGTGGAAGGTGCTTGCCAGGAGGACGTTCGGACTGTCCAACTGCGTTGGGGCGCGGGAGGAGTGTGCGTCCGTCGGATCGATGACGGCGAGCGGAAGCGGCCGACGCCGCTGTCCGACGTGGCAGTTCGGGCCCACCGCCTTCACCACGTGCGCGCGGTCACCCGCCCGTACGCACCCCTGGCGGCATCGGCTCGTTGACCCGGCATGGAACTGCCGACCATCGCGGCGCCGGGCGTCGGTGAACGGGCCGACGCCGTGGCCGATGCCGCCTGCCACCTCTACGACACCATCGCCCCCTGGGGGACCGGCGCGCCCGGCGGATGGAGCCGGGCGGCCGCCGAGGACGCCGCCGAGGCGATCGAGACCACCGCGCACGCCCTCGCGTCCGTCGGCCCGGGCGCCGAGGTGGTCCTCGCGCCCGTCCACGCGGCCCTCGCCGACCTGCGCCGCCGGCTCGGCCTCGCGCCCGCCGACGCGCTGGGCGGCGACGGGATTCCGGCGACCCCGCGTACGGTCGGCAACCCGCGCCGCACCCGCTGGGCGCGGGTGCTCACCGCCGCGCCTTCGCCCCGGCAACCGCCTTCTCGTACAACTTCCTGATGTCCGCGCCGAAGTAGGAGCTGTACGAGGTGTCGGCCTTGTCCCCGCCGGTCTTCCAGCCGCCGATGACCCCCACCACGTCACCGGTCCCGGTGCGCGCGTCGTAGCCGGTCAGGAACGGACCGCCGCTGGTCCCACCGGGATAGCCGGTGCAGTCGATCCGCAGGAACGATCCCGGGATCCGGGCGTCGGCACTGGTGAACTTCGTCGTCCGGTTGACGCACACGCGCGGCCGGGCGGCGGAGGCCGGGTAGCCGATCAACGTGACCCGCGCGTGCGCGTAACCGGCGCCGGTCTTCAGCCGGTTCCCGCCGACCACGGCCTCCACCGGGAAGCCGCGGGCGTCCGGACCCACCTGGGCGAAGGCCACGTCGAGGGCGGCCGCGCGGTCGATGCCCTGGGAGCGGTAGCGCGGGTCGATCCAGATCTTGGAGCGCCCGGCCGCGTCCCGCAGGACCGGGAACATGCCGTACGGCTGCGGCTTCGCCCGCGTGTACTGCGGTACGAAGGCCACCTGCTGGGTGTCGGAGCCGAGGAGGCAGTGCGCCGCGGTGAGCACCAGGTCGCGGCCGGGGGAGGAGACCACGCTCGCGGTGCAGAAGTAGGTCCCGCCGCTCTTGACGAGGAACATCCGGCCGGCGACCGGGATGCCGTCGAAGTTCTGCCCGATGCCGGGGGTGAGGGCCGGCAGTCGCGGAACGGCCGGGCGTGCCGGAGCCGGTAGCGGAGCCGGGGCCGGGGCCGATGGCGCACGGGTCGGCGTGGCAACGGCAGTGGGTGTGGGGGTGGGAGCGGGCGTCGGTGTGGCGGCCGGGGTCGCGGACGGCACCGGGAGCCCCGTCACGACGGGGGTCGGTGTGGCGGCCGGGATCGCCTCGGCCGGGTCGGCCGAGGCGGCGGGTTCGGCAGGGTCGCCTTCGACGGGTTCGGCCGGCTCCGGCGGTTCGGGCAGCTCGGGCGGCGCGGGATCCACGAGTCCGGGCGGCACGGGCGGCAACGGGGCGGCGGAGGCCATCCGTTCGGCGGTCCAGAAGGACTGCGCCTCACGCGCCGACCAGCGGCCGACGGCCACCGGAGCGGCGGCGCTCCCGGCCCCGGCCACGGCCACGGGCAGCGGCCCTCCCGGTACCAGCAGGGCGGCCGCCACCACGGCCATCGTCAACGTACGTCGCATGCCGGACACTCCCTAAAGGGCCTGGGGGAAACGGAAGAGCCGGTCCGGGTCGTAGACACGCCGGACCTCCTGCAGCCGAGCGAGGTTCGGGCCGTAGTAGGCCTCGCGCCAGCCCGTGAGCTTCGGGTCGGTGTAGTTCTGGTACGCGCGGCCGCTCGCCCAGGGGCGCAGGTCCTGCCAGAGCCCGTCGAGCCAGCCCTGGTGCCGGGCCTCCTCGGCGGCCGTCGCGGATTCGGGCCAGTACGCGAGGTACTGGGCGAGGAAGGCGCTGTCGCGGTGTACGAAGGCGGTGGCGCCGGCCGGGACGCGGTTCACCGCACCGCCGCAGACCCCGTCGAACTGGACCACGCCCAGGCCGCCCCGGGGCACGCTCGTCCCGTACCGCCGTACTGCGTCCAGGACCGCGCCGATCGCCGCGTCCGGCAGCCCGCCGCCCGCCCAGAAGTCCGACCGTGCGGCGTAGGAGTCCCGGCCGAGCCGTCCCTGCGGGTCCCGGCCCGGCAGGGTGCCCGGCAGCCGGCACTGCGCGGGGCTCAGCTCCAGGCAGCCGGACATGGCCCGGACGGTTTCCTCGTGGCTGCGTACGGTGGTCCAGCTGTCCCGAGGTGCCCCGCCGACCAGGTCGGACAGCCGGGTCAACTGCCGCTCCAGCTCCTGGCGCCCGTCGAGGCACACGACCCGCATCGCAGGTGGCGCTCCGTCCCCGGCGCCCACCCCGACGGTGAATTCCACCTGGCTCCAGAACGGGTCCGGCAGCCCGGACAGCCAGCGCTGCCAGCCGCGCAGCACGGCCGCGGAGTCGGCGCCGGACCAGTGGAGTTCGGCGTAGGCGCACGCGCCGACCGGGTGCGTGCGGAAGCGGAACTCGGTGACCACGCCGAAGTTGCCGCCGCCACCACCGCGCAGCGCCCAGAAGAGCTCCGGATCCCGGTCGGCGGAGACCTCGCGGACGATCCCGTCGGGAGTGACCACCCGGGCTCCGGTGAGCCGGTCCGCGGTGGTCCCGTACGCCCGCGAGGCCAGGCCCAGGCCGCCGCCGAGGGTGAGTCCGGCGATCCCGACGGAGGGGCACAGCCCGGTCGGGACGGACCGGCCGTGCGGGGCGAGGACCGCGTGCACGTCACCGAGTCGGGCTCCGGCGCCGATCCGTACGCCGCCGCCCTCGCCGCCCTCGCCGCCGTCGACCGACACCGCGGCCATGGCCCCGGTGTCGACCACCAGCCCGGCGGATCGCGTGGACCAGCCGGCGTAGCTGTGCCCGCCGCCGCGCGGGACCACGGGCGCGGCCGAGCGGCGGGCGAAGTCCAGGCAGACGGCCACGTCCCCGGCGTGCGCGGGATAGGCCACCGCGGCCGGGGCGACGGCGTCGTACCGGGGCTGGAACAGCCGGCGGGCCTCCGGGTAGTCCCGGTCCCCGGGGAGCACCACGCGCCCGTCGATCCCGCGCGCCAGCGCCCCGTAGTCCGGGGTCCGGGCCCCCGCCCCGACGGTGGCGAGGACGGCCGCGGCCGCGCTGCCGAGGACCTGGCGGCGATTGAGGCTCATACCTCCTTCCTGCCACCGCCCGGGCCGATAGCGGCGCAGGCGGGTCCCACACGCACCGGGGTGCCCCCTGAACGGCGCACAGCCGAAACGGTTCCGCTCGTCCTACGGTCGCACCGCGACCCGCGCCCTCCGACCCGCGAACGGCCGCCGTACGCTACCCCCATGGCCCTGGTGGATCTCAGCGCGCACACCGACGCGTTCAACGCCGACCCGTACCCCTTCTACGCCGCGCTGCGCACCGCCGGCCCCGTCCACCGGCTGGTGCTCGGCGGCGAACGCACCTGGCTGGTCGTCGGCCACGAGGAGGCCCGGCAGGCCCTCACCCATCCGGGACTGTCGAAGGACTGGCTCGGCTCCGAGCTGTTCGCGAGCACCCTGCCCGTCCAGGCCGTCGCCACCAGCATGCTGGACACGGATCCGCCCCGTCACACCCGGCTGCGCCGCCTGGTGGCCCGGGAGTTCACCGCCCGCCGCGTGGAGTCCCTGCGCCCGCGCGTCCAGCAGATCACCGACGGGCTGCTCGATGCGATGGCGGCCCGGCCCGACCGCCGGGCCGACCTGATCGCGTCCTTCGCCGTACCGCTGCCGATGACCGTCATCTGCGAACTCCTCGGCGTCCCCGGCCTGGACCGGGAGCGCTTCCGCTCCTGGTCGGGCGAGATAGTCGCCCCGCCGGACGGCGTCGGCGCGGACCCCCGGGCCGTGGCGGAGATGACCGCGTACCTCTTCGAACTCGTCGCCGCCAAGGCCGCGGACCCCGGAGAGGACCTGCTCAGCGCGCTGATCCGCACCCGCGACGAGGACGGCGGCCGGCTTTCCCCGGACGAGCTGATCGGGATGGCCTTCCTGCTCCTGGTCGCGGGCCACGAGACCACCGTCAACCTGATCGGCAACGGCGTACGCGCCCTGCTCGCGCACCCCGGCCAGCTCGCCGAGCTGCGCGCCGACCCGGACGGGCTGATCGACGGGGCGGTGGAGGAGATGCTCCGCTACGACGGCCCGGTCCAGCACGCCACGTACCGCTTCGCCGCCACGGACCTGGAGCTGGGCGGCGTCACCATCACGGCCGGCTCCTCCGTCCTCGTGGCGCTCGCCGCGGCGGACCGCGATCCGGCCCGCTTCGCGCAGCCCGGGCCGGACGTCTTCGACATCCGCCGCACCGGCCCGGGCCACCTCGCCTTCGGTCACGGCATCCACTTCTGCCTCGGCGCCCCGCTCGCCCGGATGGAGGGACGCATCGCGCTCCGGGCCCTGCTGGAGCGTTTCCCGGACCTCGCCGGCGACCCGGAGGCGGGCCCGCCCGACTGGTTCCCGGGCACCTTGATGCGGGGCGTGACACGGCTGCCGCTGCGCTGGTGAGCGCCGGGTGGACCGGAAGTCCTAGGCGGCGCGCCGTGCCAGGTCCTTCGCGAGGACGACGCTGTCGTAGTTGGTGACGTCCCACCGCCACGCGCCGATGGGCGCGTAGCCGCGGCGCCGGTACCAGCCGACGAGTTCGGCGGCCTGCGCCGAGGTGTCGATGACGACGTGGTCCGAGCCGAGGGCGGCGATCCGCGCCTCCGCGAGTGCCAGCAGCCGGCGGCCGAGCCCGCTGCCCCGCCGGGCGGGGTCCACCGCCAGTTGCCAGAACGATCCGGCCCCTTCGGGCGCCGGGTAGCCGCTGGGCGTGGAGTGCGGGGCGGAGACGGTGACCGTGCCGACCGGCACCCCGTCCCACGTCGCGACCCAGCACTCGCCCTTGCCCAGCCGGTGGCGGGTGTCCTCGGGCGACTGGTACGAGGCGAAGAAGACCCGCCCGGCGGCGGCGTGGTCCGCGTAGGCCCGGTGGAGCAGGGCGGTCAGCTCCTCCACGGAGTCGCCGTCCCGGAACCGCCGCAGGACGAAGCCTCCCGCCCCCGGCGCCGTTTCCGCCCCTGCTCCCGATGCCACCACGTCGTCGATGTCCACGGCGGCAGTCAACAGCACCGGCGGAGCCTGTCCGAGGGCGGGTCCTCGGGGGCCTACGCCTTGCGCGCCAGCAGGAAGCCCTGCGGGGACGTCTCACCGGGGCCCGCCTCGCGGACCACCCGGGCCACCTCGGTCAGTCCGGCCCCGGCCAGCAGGCCGGCGATCAGCTCGGGCGGGGTCCGGTACACGTGGAGGTCGACCGGGTGCCCGTACGCGTGCTCCAGCCGGATCCGCTCGTCGCCGGCCTTGAAGGCGATCAGGAGATGGCCGCCCGGCGCCAGCACCCGGGTGAACTCCGCGAACAGCGCGGGAAGTCCGGAGGGCGGGGTGTGCACGGTGGAGTACCAGGCCAGCACCCCGCCGAGGACCCCGTCGGCCACGTCCAGGGCGGCCATCGACGCCACCTCGAAGCGCAGCCCCGGATACGTCCGGCGGGCCACCGCCACCATCGCCGGGGACAGGTCGACACCGAAGGCCCGTACGCCCAGACCGTCCAGATACGCCGTCACCCGGCCCGGGCCGCAGCCCAGGTCGGCCACCGCCCGGCCGCCGCCGCCCGCGTCGTCGCGCACGTACTCGGCGAAGGCCGCCAACATGGCCCGGTCCAGCGGCTTTCCGGCCAGTTCGGCGCTGAGCAGCCGCGCGTAGTCGACGGCGACGGCGTCGTAGGACGCCCGTACGGAGCTGAGGTACGAGGTCTCTGTCATGCCCCTGAACAGTAGCCTCCAGAGCCCCTCCGGGGGGAAACCGACCGAGTGCTCCCGCTCACCCCCCGACCAGCGGATTGGGCAGTTCCGCCCACTGATCGCCCGGAACCCCGGGACTCAGCCGCATCAGGGTGAGCGCCTTGGTGGGCAGCGGCCCGGTCAGGAGCGCCTCGGTGTCCGCGGTGGCCGGCAGTGCGGACACCTCCGCGAGTGCCTCGGCGAAGGCCCCGGCCGAGCCCGCCGTGGCCCCGAGCGCCCCCGTCAGCAAGGACCCGAACAGCTTGCGCCGCAGCACGGTCACGTCGTCGGTCACCAGCCTGCCCGACAGGGGCGGCACCGGCAGGCCGTGCCGCGCCAGCCGGGCCGGGCTGATCCGGATGTCGGCGAGGTCGCGGTAGACCAGCCGCAGCGGGGCGCCGGTGGGGGAGAGGACGACGAGGAGGTTCTGGCCGTGCGCCTCCAGAGCCACCCCGAGCTCCAGCACCCGCAGGCACACCGAGAGCGCGAGCCGGGCGAACTCGGCGCGCCAGGCCGCCGAACGCGCCGGGCCGAAGGACGCGAGGGCCGCCACCGGCAGCACCCGCTCACCGGCGGCGGCGTCCGCGTACACCTCCGGCGGCTCGCGCAGCACGGCCGCCAGATCCGGACTGTGCGCGGTCGTGGCGCCCAGCGTGCGGGTGATGTGCAGCCGGCCGTCGAGGCGCGCGGCCAGGCCCTGGGCGAAGGCCGAGACGGCCGCCGCCGTCTCGATGGAGTAGACGGAGATGTCCCGCACGGACGAGGTCAGCCGGGCGCTCAGCGCGGTCTTCACGTGCGCCCCGCCGTCGGCGGGGGCCAGCGTGCGCAGGGCCATCAGCGGATGCGCCGCGAAACCGGGCAGCACCCGCTCGTGCTTGAGGACGTGCGCCGCCTGCCACGGGTGCACCGGGACCAGGACCCGCCCCGCGTCCCGCAGCTCCGCCGGCCAGTCGCCGGTGACCAGGCATTCCTCGGCCCGTACGGCGACCAGCCCGAGCTCCACCACCGGCCGGTGCTCGGGCGCGTACGCCAGCTGCTCGGCCACCGAGAAGCCGGGCCGGGAACGGCAGTTCGGGTGGAAGGGATGCCCGTCGACCACCCGCTGTTCCCATTCCCAGGTGGCCCGCGGGGCGGAGTCGTCCCCGGTGGCCGGCTGACCGGCCCGGGAGAGCGCGAGGGAGGCCGTGCAGCCGTCCAGCTCGGCGGCGAACTGCTCCCCGTGCGGCACCCCGAGGGCCGTCACCAGCCGCGCGGCCTGCCGGTAGGGCCGGCCGTCGAGCAGCAGCTCGCTCACGTAGGGCCCGGTCGCGTACGGATCCGGCAGCGGGCCCTCCAGCCGGGCGCCCCCGGCCAGCAGCAGCGCCAGGCCGTCGGACCCGTGCTCGCGGCCGACGACCCAGGGCAGGGGCTCGAAGGCCAGGGCCCGCCACAGCCGGGTCAGCACGGCCGCCCGGGCACCGCCGAGCGCGGCGGCGTACGAGGGTCCGAGCGACGGGCGTACGCCGGCCAGCTCGGCGGCGACGGCCTCTTCGGCCGGGGAGGGGGAAAGGTGCATGCTGAGGCTCCGGCATCGGAATATCGCTTTACGGGATGATCAAGTAATGATTGCGGATACCGAAGATCACGACTGGTGGTTACGCCCTGCGAACCTCCGGCGCACCGGATGGACCGAATGGAATCAGTGGACCTCAACGCCGCCGCCGACGCGTACGCCGCCGCCCCGCTCCTGAACTGCCTGCTCAGAGAGGCGGCCGACCCCGCAGAGGGGAACGACGCGGCCGCGGGAACAGATGTGCGCGTCCACCGGCTGCGCGGCAGCGGACGGCTGCTCCGGGTGCGCGGCGGGCGCCGGCCCGAACGCCCCGAACTGCGCACGGCGGACGGCTGGCACCCGCTCACCCACACCGAACTGGCCAAACTCGTCTCCGACGAACTGGGCCGGTTCACCGGTGTCCCCAACGACGAGCTCCCCGTCGAGATCACCGACAGCCGCGACGCGATCGCCGCGCTGCTGGCCGCCCGGGCCACCGCCGAACCCCCGGCGGACCCGTACCTCCTCTCCGAGCAGTCCCTGGTGATGGGCCACCCCCATCACCCCGCCCCCAAGGCCCGCGGCGGGGCGCCGGCCGGGAGCTGGCTCCCGTACGCGCCCGAGGCCTACGCCCGTTTCCCGCTGGTCTTCCTCGGGCTGCGCGAGGACCAGACCACCGAGGAGGGCGGCCCGGCGGCCTCCGCAGCGATCGACGCCCTCGCCGACGCCCTCGACGGGCCGCGCGCGCCCGCCGGATACCGGCTGCTGCCCGCCCACCCCTGGCAGCTCGACCTGGTCGGCGAGAGGCCCGCGGTGCGCGAGGCCTTCGCCGACGGGCGGCTGCTGCGGCTCGGCACGACGCGGCGGCCGGCCTGGCCTACCGCCTCGATCCGGACCCTGTACGTACCGGACGCGGCGGCCGACCTCTTCGTGAAGTTCAGCCTCGACGTCCGGATCACCAACGACGTGCGCCGGCTGTGGCGCCACGACCTGCTGAAGCTGCGCCGTACCGACGCGGCCGTCGAGGCCGGTTTCGCAGCCCTGCGCCGGACCGGGGCGGCCGCGGCCTGGCTGCCCGACCGCGGCTACCGCACCGCCGCCTTCGCCTTCGAGGAGCTCGCCGTCCTGGTCCGCGACGGCCTGCACGCGCACACCGTGCCCGGGGCCACGCCGCTGCTGGCCGCCGCGCTCGCCGAGGGCTACCCCGGGAGCCCGCCGGCCGGGACCACCGACCCGGTCCGGTGGTGGCGGGCGTATCTGCGCCAGGTCGTGCCGCCGGTGCTGGAACTGTTCGCCCGGCACGGCATCGTGCTGGAGGCCCACCTCCAGAACACCCTGGTCGCCGTCGACGCGGACGGCCTGCCGGTGCAGGCCCTCTTCCGGGACGCGGAGGGGGTCAAGCTGCCGGCGGACCTGTCGCGGGCGGACGCCTGGCAGCGCCTGGTCTACTGCCTGGTCGTCAACAACCTGACGGAGATCGCGGGAGCCCTGTCCGGACGGTACCCGGACGTCTCGCCGCTCCTGTGGCCGGCCGCACGGGAGGAGTTCCTGCGCTACGACGCCACCCGCGGACTCCCCGAGATCGCGGACCTGCTCGCCTCCGCGACCCTGCCCGGCAAGACCAACCTGCTGCTGCGCTGGACCCGGGCGGACGGCGCGGACGCCCGCTACCTCCCCCTGCCGAACCCGCTGCGCTGCTAGTGCTGTGACCGCATAGGTTCACCGGGTTGGACGGCGCGGGTTGCTGGTGGGGGCGGTCGGCCGTGGCGGAGGCCGCTGACGCCGCCAACGGCACGTGGGTGACAATGAGGCCGTGGAGCCAACCAGTCGGATCATCGTTGCTTTGGATTTTGACAACCGCCGAGCGGCTGACGAAGTCGTCGACCGGCTTGGTGAGGAGTGTCGTTTCTACAAGGTCGGGATGGAGCTGCTCACGGCGGCCGGACCGGACCTGATTGAGCACCTCATAGCCAAGGGCAAGGACGTCTTCCTGGACCTGAAGCTCTTCGAGATCCCGAACTCTGTGGCCGGCGCCGTCCGCGCCGCCGGCGCTCTGGGTGTCTCTATGGTGACCGTCCACAGTATGGGCGGCACCGGCATCCTGGCCGCCGCTGTCGCCGCGGCCCGCGACTTTCCACACCTTCGCGTGCTGGCCCTGACCGTCGTCACCAGCATGACGAGCTCCGATCTCGCCGACATCGGCATCACCGGCTCAACCTCGACCGAGGAGCAGGTGCTGCGGCTGGCCCGGCTGGCGGAAGGCGCCGGTTGCCACGGCGTGATCGCATCGCCGCAGGAAGCCGGGCCACTGCGGGCTGCGCTGGGAGCCGGCACCCTGATCGTCACGCCGGGAGTCGCGCTTCCTGGCGAGGCTCCAGGTGAGCACGCCCGACCCGGCACACCGCGTGCTGCCGTTGCCGCTGGTGCGTCACATGTTGTCGTGGGCCGGACGGTCACCCGTGCCGCGGACCCGGCGGCCGCATTCCGGCTCGTCCGCGCCAGCCTGGAGCTGTGAGCGGAAACGATCACCGGACTGGATGGTCAGGCCGCTGCCGGCGAGAGCGGCCGGCCGCTCCATCGGATGCCCTTCTCGCTGCGGATGCAGGCGCGTTCTTTGCGTTGGGCGGCAGGACGTCGGGGTGGCGGGCGTTGGCGTTGCGCCAGCGTGGATAGGCGTGCAGTGTGCGGGTCTGGACGGTGTGGTTCGGGTGGTTCGAGTTCGCCAGGGTGAACTGCCGCAGCGGCCCGAAGTGCGCCTCGATCGGATTCGCCCAGGAGGCGTTCGTCGGGGTGAAGCACAGCTCGGTCTTGTTCTTCCGCGCCCACTTGCGGATCTTGATGCCCTTGTGTGCCGAGAGGTTGTCCATGGTCACGTAGATCGGGGCGCCGTCGGGGCGTGCTGCCCGCATGGATTTCAGCGCGGCCGGGGACTGGGCGGCGCCCTTGTGGCGGCGGTTGACGCCCCACAGGGTGTCGTCGCCGACCGAGTAGCAGCCGTGGAAACAGGTGACGCCGTGGGTGCGGTGGTCGGTCGCCGGGACCCGGTCGGGGCGGCCCGCCTTCGCCCAGCAGGACCCGCCGGTGGGGCGGATGCCGAGCGGTCCGAACTCGTCGAAGGCGAAGACCCGGTCGGGGAAGTGGTCCAGGACGTGCTCGATCCGGTCGAGCTTGGCGCGGTCGGGGTCGGTGGACTCCTTCCAGGTCTTGGTGCGCTGGAAGGTGATCCTGCGGCGGGTGAGCAGGCAGCGCAGGGCCTCGCGGCCGATGCGGATCACCCGGCCGTGGGTGCGTCGCAGGTAGGCGACGAGTTTGCGGAGCGACCAGCGGGTGAAGGGCTGGCCGAGCTCGGTCGGGCGGGTGGTGGCCGTCTGGATGACGAAGTCCTCGTCATCAGTGCTGAGCTGGCGGGGACGGCCTCCCGCCCACTGAGGGTCCAGGCGGGCCAGGCCGATCTCGTTGAACCGGTGGATCACGTCGCGGACTGTGTCCTCGTCGGCCTGCACCAGTTGGGCGATCACCGGTGCTCGGTTGCCGCCGGCTGAGGCCAGCAGCATCATGGCGCGCCGGTAGCGCACCGTACTGGTACTGCCCCGGCGCACGATCCGCTGTAACTGCTGGCCTTCCAGATCTGTCAGTCTCCGGACCCTGACCGGCTCCGCCACCACGCCTCCCCGCACCTTGGATGTCCGCCCACATCCAACCGGTCCGGACCGTGCCACCGCCAACCCGGTGAACCTATGCGGCCTAGGGGTGGCGGGAGGCGGATTCCGGTCGCCGACGATCACGTCTTGTGGGACGTGGGACGTGGGACCTGGGACGTCAGTCGGTGTCGGTGGCGGCCAGCACGGCCAAGCGCCGGTGCCCTGGTGCGAGGGCAGCCAGACCGATGTCCCATGCCACTTGCTCGAACCACTCCGTATCGGCTTCGAAGACGTGCCAGGTGCAGTCCCGCACACGCGCTTCGACCTCGTCGGCCGCGGCACCTTCCGGACATCCGGCCAGTGCGGCCATGGACTGCCAGGCCGCCAGGCGGCCGTAGGCTCCGTACGAGCCGGAGGTGTAGGCCCCTCCCGTGGATGCTGCGGCGAAGAGCAGCTGCCATGCATGAGCCGGAGGACGGACAGCGACCGACAGAGGGGCCTTGTCCCCGCTCCGTCCAGACACCGCAGCCCCAGTGCCAGGAGTGTGTTCGGGACCGATCCGACGTCCAGCGGCTCTGAAAGGTCGAAAACCCGCGCCTCGATGTGCCCGTTGGACCCTTCGGCCCAGTTCGCCACGGCCGTGGCCATTGCGGTGGCAGTGGCCTGTCCTGTCGTCTCCTCCACCGACGGGACACGGCCGTCGCCGATCACAGCCGGTTCGGGACTCTCCGAGGGGCCGTACGGCATGGAGTGACTGGTGCCATGGGTGCCGTAGCTCGGCAGGTCCGCACATCCCTCCACGTCGGACAGCGTCAGCGGCAGCCAGCTCAGGGGGTGATGCCGCCGATGCGGCGACGTCGCCCAGCCCGCGATCCCCGGCGTAGCCGCGACGTTCACGCCCCTGAGCACGAGTTCGTGGACCAGACAGGCCCGAAGCTCCTCCGAAGCGTGGCCGGTGAATGCGGCGCTCAGGTCCGCCGCCTTGTGGCCGGAGGCCAGCAACGAGGCCGTGTAGCGATCCAGTTCTTTGCCGGCGACCTCGGCCGAGGAGACCAGTCGCAGCGCCTGGGAGGCGTTCTCGGGACCAGGGGTGGTGGTCAGCAGCCGAAGCAGGTGCTCGAAGACGCTTCGGTACTGCCACAGTTGCCCCTCGGAGCCGTACTTCTCGGCGAGGGCGATGCCGAGGTCCGTGGGGAAGGCGGCGTCCCCCAGTGCGAACCGCTCGTCGGCCGCCGCCCACACGTCGGTGACGTTCTTCAGGTTCGGCAGCTCCGACACGATCTTCTGTATCTGCTCGTTCACGCCCCTGAGCCTACGCATCAGCCGACTCCGACTCCGTCTCCTCTCCTGGACGTCGCTGCCCATGGTCACCGCGTCGCACGGGCGGATTCCGTAGGTGAAGAACGGCAGACAGGCCAACCACTTTTCGGACTTGGCCGAATAGGGCGGCAACTACACTTCCGCACCATGACCTGCGGGGGATACCAGGGGCCCAGTGCCTGGGACATGGAGAAGGCCTATCGGCGAGCGCAGGGCGAGTTCATCCCCCCGGACGAGGGGGATTCATGCAGCAGCACGGCGTGCTGCTGCCTGTTGCCCGCAATCGCGTTCGCCCTTTTCATGGTGATCGTCACCGTAGTCGCCGTGGCCGAATTCCAAGTGGGGCGTCGGTGACGACAACCCAGCCCGGACCAGGTGACATGTTCTCGGCGGACGACTTCACCAACCGGCCGAGCCACGGCATCATTGCTTCATGGCGACCTTCGATCAGCAAGGCCAGCACGTCAACGGACCCCAGTACAACGCCGAGACCATCAACATCGACCGGATCGACCGCGAGATCCTGGCCCGGGAGCTGGCCATGGCCCTGAGCAGGGTTCAGGAACTCGGACTGGACGAACCCACGCGGCAACAGGTGTCCGGAGAACTGGAAGCGGCAGGCGCGGACATTCAGGCGGGCCGCACGAGCCTCGCCCAGGAACGCCTGGCCCGCGTGCGCGCCATGGGCGGAGCCCTGGCCGAGGTGGCCGGAGCCTTCCTCCGAGGCACGGGCGTCCTGGGTGTCTGACGGGTCGTACGGGCCGCACGATCCCGCGCCCTACTTCGACCAGCAGGGCCAGCATGTGTACGGACCTCAGTACAACGCCGAGGGCATCCACTTCAACCAGGCGGATCCGCAAGCGGTGGCGGACGCGATTGCGTGGAATCGCCAGAGATGGGTGAATGAACAGGACGAACGCAGGCGCCGATACTACGAAGACAAGAGCAAGGCCGACCGCAGGAATGTGCAAGCGGCTGTAGTGCTCGTCGCAGGCTCGATTCTCTTGTACTTTGCGACCAAGCTGGTAATCGCCGTAATGAGCAGATAGGCCCATTCCGGATCGCCTTGAGGCTGGAACTCGTCCCTCGATCACGTAACTCGCTAAGCTCTCCCTGTCCTGGAGGGGGTGGCTGAAGCAGTGATGACTCGTGAGTCGGCCGTTGCGATGGTGCAGAAGATCGTGGATGGGGACTGCGCCGATGACGCCGAGATCGACGGCGCGCTGGAGGCGCTGGACAGGGGCCTTGGCTGTCCGAGTGGCTATGTCAGCGACTTGATCTACTCGCCCGACGGGCCGGAGAGTACAGCGGCTGAGGTGGTCGAACTGGCCCTGGCCCACCGACCGTTCGCGCTGTGAGAATGACAACCGCTCGGGCGTTCTTCAGCTGGGATTCGTCCGGTTGATCATGTGACTGTCGCCCGCCTCGGTCGTCGGATCGGACATGGGGCGGGGAGATCTCACGGATGCCGAGTGGGAACGGCTGCGGCCGTTCCTGCCGGCCGGCAACAGGCGTTGTGGCCGGTGGCGGGACCACCGGCAGGTGATCGACGGGATTCTGCACCGGGTACGGACCGGAGTGCACTGGCGTGACCTGCACGAGCGGTTCGGTCCGTGGAAGACGGTCCACGAACGCCATCGGCTGTGGTCGGCCGACGGGACCTGGGAGCGTCTGCTCCAGCGGGTCCAGACGGAAGCGGACGCGGCCGGGGACATCGACGGGGACATCACCGTCGACTCCACCATCGTCCGGGCCCACCAGCACGCGGCCGGCGCCCGTACCGATCCGCCACCAGCCCTTGATCCAAAGGGGGGGGCTGGGCCGGGAGAACACCGGGACGAGACGCCGTGGCAGAGCCTTGTCGCCCGCCTGGCGGAGGTGGTGCGGGAGGCGAGGGCCTCGGCCGCTCGCGCGGCGGCCTCACCACCAAGGTCCGTCTGAGCACAGACGGCCGCTGCCGCCCACCGTCCCTCATCGTCACGCCAGGGCAGCGGGCGGACTGCACGCAGTTCGAGCCGGTGCCGGAAAAGCTCCGTGTCCTGCGGATCGGGCCGGGCAGGCCCCGCAAGGAGCCCGACAGCCTGGCCGCCGACAGGCGTACAGCAACGGGCCGTGCCGCGACTACCTGCGCAGACGCGGCATTCGGCACACGATCCCGGAGAAGACGGACAGTCGGGCCGCCCGCCGGCGCAAAGGCTCACGTGGAGGGCGGCCGCCGGGCTTCGACGAGGAGCGGTTGAAGAATCGGAACACCGTAGAACGGGCCATCAACAAGCTCAAGCACGCCAGAGCGGTCGCAACCCGATACGACAAACGCGGATACGTCTACCTCGGCACCGTCACCGCAGCCGCCCTCCTCATCTGGCTCGGCCGGTGGTCGGTCAGTGACCGGCAGGCGGCTCGAAGCAGCCGCCCTCGGGGTACGGGCCGTTGGTCTTCACCTGGTAGTTGGTCTTCTGCACGAAGGCGGTGACGCAGGCGTCGTCATGGACACGGACACCGACCAACGCGCCCTCGGGCGTGACGTAGTGGTCCGTCTCGAAACGGGAGCCCATGTCCCGTACGGTGAGCGTTCCGCCGAGCCACTCACCCTTCGGCCCGAACCGTTCCTCCTGGAACCCGAGGTCGAGCAGGGCCGCGCGCACGCTCGTCGGATCCCACGTCCCGCTCTCCCAGAGCCGCTTGAGGACGGGCTCGATGCGGTCGGCATCCTTCTGCGCGTCCTGCGCGCTCGCGGGCGACATGTCACCCGGGATGCGGAAGCCGTTGTTCTCGCGATAGTGCGAACCCGCCCCCTCCGACGCCGTATCCGCCGGGCCGGGGTGATCGCGGTCCCAGTTGTGCTGGGCGATCACCAGCAGCGCGCCCGCCAGGGAGGCGGCGAACAACTGCGACATCGCCGTCCAGCGCGCACGGAACACGAGCGCGATGACCGCGACCACGAGCACGGTCACCAGGAAGTCCTGGATCCGCGCCATGTACGCGAGGTCCGCCGCCTCGATCCGGTCCTGGTCTCCCTGAGCGGCCCAGACCTCCATGCCGTGCCCGAGCATGAAGTCCAGCGCGAGCCATCCCGCCCCGAGCAGCAACAGGGGAATACCGACGGCCAGGTCTGCGGCGAGGGGCGTCCGGCGTGACCAGGGTCGCCGGCCATGCCGGGGTCGGGGCTCGGTCAGGGAATCAGTCATGGCCGCATCATGCCGAGCCTGCGGCGGGGAGGCATGAGTACGCGTACTCACCCGCCGCCCCCTTGTGATCACCCTGTGAAATGGGCGCGGTGCTCGTGGAGGAAGGCGTCGAGGGTGCGGGGCGGGCGGCCCAGGACGTCGCTGACGGTGGTGGTGGGGGTTTCGGGACGGGTCACGGCGAGTTGCTGGATCTCCGTCACGTGGTCGGCGAGCCAGGCGGGCATGCGGGCGTGGTGGAGGAGGTTGTCGCGCAGTTCGTCCGGGGTGAGGCCGACGTAGCGGATCCGCCGGCCGGTCAGGGCGGTCAGCCGTGAGGCGAGTTCGGGGTAGGAGACGGCTTCGGGTCCGGTCAGCGTGTAGGTGCCGCCGGCGATGTCCGGCCTGGTGAGGGCGGCTGCGGCGACGTCGCCGATGTCGCGGCAGTCGATGAGGTTGCAGGGCGCGTCGCCCGTGGTGCCGAGGACGACGCCCTGGGCGACGCCCGGAGCCAGGCGCAGCAGGTTCTGCATGAACGCGTAGGGGCGCAGGACGGTGCGGGTCAGGCCACTGGCGCGCAGGTGCTCCTCGACGGCGTGGTGGCCGCGGGAGACGGCGACCGGGGAGTCGGGCTCGGCGGCGGGTGCGGAGATCTTGACGATGTGTCCGATGCCGGCGTGGGCGGCGACGTCGATGACGCGGGTTTCGAGCTCGACCTGTGCGGGGCCGTTGGCCATGGCGAGGAAGAGCTGGTCGGCGCCCTTGAACGCGGTGTGCAGCGAGTGGGGGTCGGTGGCGTCGGCGTACCGGACCTCGACGGGCGGCTGGTGCCCGCCGGTCGTACCGGGGACCGGCGTGTTCGGGGTGCGGGTCAGTGCGCGGACGGGTGTGCCGACGGCGAGGAGGCTGTGGAGCAGGGCGTTCCCGGTCGCTCCGGTGGCTCCCATGACAACGATCATTGCGTGCTCATTCCTTTTTGACGTACCGGCTGCGGGTGCGGCCGGGGTGGGTCATGCCGATGGCGCTGTGGTGGAGCCGCGCCAGCGCAGGGTGACGATGGTGGCGGCGAGGGCCGCGGAGACGGGCAGGTCCACGCGCAGGCGCTCCAGCCACGGGGTGGCGGGGACCGGGGTGTGGGCGGGCAGCCACTGGGCGGCGAACCACCCCAGCAGGGCTGCCGCGACGGCGGCGATGACGACGAGTACGGCGGCCAGGACACCGCGCGGCGTGGTGAGGGTCCACCGTCGGGGCCGTCCGCCGTGCCGCAGCCAGGTGCCCACCAGGAACGCCACCACGGCGGAGGTGCCGGCGATGGAGGTGCAGGCGGCCACGGCCAGGTCCCGCTGCCCGGTGAGGACCCCGGCCGCACCGGCCGTCAGCGCGGGCGCGGCGTAGGAGGTCAGCACCTCGCGCCACAGCGTGAACGGCCGGGACGGTCGGGGTGGCTGCGGCGGCCGGGACGGCCGGGGGGCTGTTCGGTGCGGGCTGGTGGTGTGCTCGGGGGCGGTCATGCCGGCCTCTTTCTCGCTCGGGTGAGGGAAGTGAAGGGGTGCGGTGGTGGGTCGTCGGCCTGCTCCGGCAGGGTAATTAGGTGGCTAATTATTACGGCGTGAAAAGGGCCCCGTCCCGTGGGGCGGAGCCGAAACGGCCGTGGTCGGGGTCAGTCCGCCGCGAGGGCCGCACTGCCGCGCACGACGCGGGCGAGCAGGTCCAGGAACACCGCGCGCTCCTCGACGGAAAGGTCGCCCACCATCGCCTCCAGTCGCCCGAAATGCTCGGACGCCATGTCGCGCAGGCGCTGCGCCCCCCGGGCGGTCAGGACGGCCACCGTGCCCCGGCCGTCCTCCGTGGACGGGCGGCGGGCGATCAGGCCCTCGCGTTCCAGGCCGTCCAGCAGGCCGGTGATCGTGGCCCTGGAGACGCCGAGGTCGACCGCGAGGCGCGAGGGGGACTTCTCCCCGCCGTGGTCCTCCAGGTCGGCGAGCAGGCGGTAGCGCCCCGTCGAGAGGCCGAACCGGGCGAAGTGCGCCTCGGCCGCCCGGCCGACCCGCGCGCCCGCCGAGATCAGCCGCACCGCGACCAGCACCGCCTGCGGGTCGACCTCCAGGCCGTAGTGCTCGACCTGGCGCCTGGCCTGGTCCAGCGTGGGTGCCTCGCCGTCGATGCCGTCCCTCGTCATGAAAGTAATATGGCGGCTAATCATTCGCCGTGTCAAGGGGGCGGAACGCCAGGGGATCGGCCGTGCGTGGGGGCGGAATCGGCCAATCGGGACCGCGCGACCGCTCCGCCCTCACCGACAGGTATAGACCAATGCTACGTTGGTCGAGCAGACCGCGCAGTCCTTGACCACCCGTCAGAGGAGAAGCCATGCCCTCCCCTTCGCGGGGCGGCGGCCAGGCCGCCATGCCCAAGTACCAGCGGATCGCCGCAGCGCTGCGCCGCGATCTCGACCGCGCCGCACACACCCCCGGCGGCAGACTGCCGTCCGAACGCAGCCTCGCCGCCCGCTACCAGGTCAACCGGCAGACCATCAGGGCCGCGCTCCAGTGCCTGCGCGAGGACGGGCTCGTCGTCACCGGCCGCCGCGGCACCCGCCCCGCCGTCCCCGTCCTCGCCGCCGTCTCCGTCGTCCCGGCCCCGGCGCCCTCCGCAGGCCCCTCCGTAGGCCCCTCCGCGGGGCCCGCGCCGGCCCGGAGCTGGGTCACCCTCGTCACCGTCCCGCCCTCGCTCGGCACGCTCCTCGCCATGGCCGGCGGAGACCGCACCCTGGTCCATCACCACCGCGAACGCGGCCCGGCCGGTGAGACCGTCCGCGACGCCGTCACCTACATCAGCCCCGGAGCCGTCGCGCGGAGTCCGGAGCTGGCCGCCCTCCGGAACCGGGCGGCGGCGACGGTGACCGACCGCGCGCAGGACCTGACCCCCCTGCATCGCTGGCTCGACCGTGCCGCCGCGGCCGGCCGGGTCGCAGAGACCCTCACCATGACCCGCATCACCCACCCGCAGGCCGCCGCCCCGGCTTCCGCCCCGCCCTCCGCCCAGGTCTGCGGCCTGACCGTCCGCCGCACCCTGCACGACAGCTCCGGCCGGCTGCTGGCCGTCACCGACCTGGCCTTCCCCACCTGGGACCGCCTCACCTTCCACCGGGACCGCCGCGACCGCGCGACCACCGGTTTCCGCATCACGTAACCGCCGGAACCGCACTGTGGCCTCGGCCACACCCCGTGCGGCGGCGCACCGGGCCCGGCGGCCGGTCCGGCCGCCGGGTCGCCGCCCCAACTCCTCGCCGGGGGCGGGCGTACCCGGCCACGGTCGTCCGCGACCGCCCGCCCCGGCCCGCGGCGCCGCCTACGGGGCCCGCGTACCCCGTAAGTGAGGAGGGTCACCCCGGTGTTTGCGCAGGTGAATGCCGGGCATCGGCGCTGCTGGAGCGGAACCATGTCCTCCGGCCCATCGCGGCGGAGGACACGGCGCACACGGGCAGATCCCGTCCCGCTCCACGGCCCGCCGCTCCGCCGGTGCGCGCCGTACTTGGTACGACCCGTGAGGTGTATGTGTCCACGCTCCAGGCCGAGCACGTCTACAAGGTGTTCGGGAGGCGCCCCGCCGACAGCGCTGCCGCCGTCCGCGCGCTCGAAAGCGGCGCAGACCGCGACGAGTTGCGTGCCGACGGGACCACCGCTGCCGTGATCGACGCCTCCTTCGACGTCCGTCCCGGCCAGATCTTCGTCGTCATGGGTCTGTCGGGATCGGGCAAGTCCACTCTGCTGCGCATGCTGAACGGCCTGCTGGAACCCACCGCGGGACGCATCCTCTTCGGTGGCCAGGACCTCACCGCGCTGAGCGCCGGTGAGCTGCGCCACGTACGGTCCACGAAGATCTCCATGGTCTTCCAGCACTTCGCACTGTTCCCGCACCGCAACGTGCTGGAGAACGCCGGCTACGGGCTCGAGGTGCAGGGCGTGCCCCGCCCCGAGCGCGAGCGGCGCGCCGCCGAGGCCCTGGCCCTGTGCGGCCTGGAAGGCTGGGAGAAGTCCTGGCCCGACGAGCTCTCGGGCGGCATGCAGCAGCGGGTCGGCCTCGCCCGGGCCCTGGCCACCGACGCCGAGCTCCTGCTGATGGACGAGTCCTTCAGCGCGCTGGACCCGCTGATCCGTCGCGACATGCAGGACCAGCTGCTGGAGCTCCAGCGGACCCTGAAGAAGACCATCGTCTTCATCACCCACGACCTCAACGAGGCGATGCGCCTCGGCGACGGCATCGCCGTCATGCGCGACGGCCGCATCGTCCAGCAGGGCACCGCCGAGGACATCCTCACCCGCCCCGCCGACGACTACGTCGCCTCCTTCATCCAGGACGTGGACCGCTCCCGGGTCCTGACGGCCGACGCCGTCATGGACGATCCGGAACCGGCCGCCGACGCCTGCGACTGCCCCACCGTCACCGCCGGGACCCCGCTCGCCGAGCTGTGCGCGGTCAGCGCCCGCGTCCCGCACGCGGTCGCCGTCACCGGCGCGGACGGCGCCGTCATCGGCTCCGTGCCCCAGGACCGCCTCATCGCCTTCATCGGCGACGAGCAGCGGCCCCCGATGTACTGCGCGGAGGTGGCCGCCTGATGCCCCGCCTGCACCTCGGCGCCTGGGTCGACCACGGGGTCGACTTCCTCCAGAGCCACCTCTCCTGGCTGTTCGAGGCCATCAGCGTGCTCGTCACCGGCCTCTACGACGGCATCGACGCCGTCCTCTCCGCCCCCGCACCGCTGCTCTTCGCGGGCATCCTCGCCGTCGCCGCCTGGTGGCTGCGCGGTCTGCTGGCGGGCCTGCTCGCCTTCGCGGGCTTCGCGCTGGTCGACTCCCTCGGCCTGTGGGACGACGCCATGTCCACCCTGTCCCTGGTCCTGGTCGCCACCCTCGTCACCCTGGCGTTCGCGATCCCGCTCGGCATCTGGGCGTCCAGATCCGACCGGGTCAGCGCCCTGCTGCGGCCGGTCCTGGACTTCATGCAGACCATGCCGGCCATGGTCTACCTGATCCCCGGCATCATCTTCTTCGGGGTGGGCGTGGTGCCCGGCATCATCGCGACCATCATCTTCTCGCTGCCTCCGGGCGTGCGGATGACCGAGCTCGGCATCCGCCAGGTCGACGGGGAACTGGTCGAGGCCGCCGAGGCCTTCGGCACCAGCCCGCGCGACACGCTCGTACGCGTCCAGCTCCCGCTGGCCCTGCCCACCGTCATGGCGGGCGTCAACCAGGTCATCATGCTGGGCCTGTCCATGGTCGTCATCGCCGGCATGGTCGGCGGCGGCGGACTCGGCGGCGCCGTCTACAAGGCCATCGGCAACGTCGACATCGGCCTCGGTTTCGAGGCGGGCGTCTCCATCGTCATCCTCGCCATGTACCTGGACCGGATGACCGGCGCGCTCGGCCGCCACGTCTCCCCGATCGGCCGCCGTACGCTCGCCAAGGCGCGGGCCGCCGCCACCGGCGCGGCCAAGGTGTGGAACCACCGCCCCCAGCCGGCGTACGCGATCAGCGGCGCCGTGGTCCTGGCGCTCGTAGCGGGCGGCCTGAACACCTTCGGCGGCTCCGCCGCCGAGGACGGCCCGGCCGGCGCCGCGAACATCGGCAAGGGCCGCACCCTCTCCGTCGGCTACATCCCGTGGGACGAGGGCATCGCCTCCACCTTCCTGTGGAAGGAGCTCCTGGAGCGCCGAGGCTTCAAGGTCGACGCCCGCCAGCTGGAGGCCGGGGCTCTCTACACCGGACTGGCCGGCGGCCAGCTCGACTTCCAGACCGACGCCTGGCTGCCCGTCACCCACGCCCAGTACTGGGAGAAGTACGGGAACAGGCTGGAGGACCTCGGCTCCTGGTACGGCCCCACCTCGCTGGAGCTGTCCGTGCCCTCCTACGTGAAGGACGTCCGTTCGCTCGCCGATCTCAAGGGCAAGGCGGACCGGTTCAAGGGCCGGATCATCGGCATCGAGCCGAGCGCCGGCGAGATGTCGATCCTCAAGGACAAGGTCCTGAAGGACTACGGCCTCGACGGCGAGTACCAGGTCGTCGACGGCTCCACGCCCGGCATGCTCGCCGAGCTGAAGCGGGCCTACGAGAAGAAGGAGCCCGTCGCCGTCGTGCTGTGGTCCCCGCACTGGGCGTACTCCTCCTACGAGCTGACCAAGCTCGAGGACCCGCAGGGCGCCTGGGGCAAGGGCGACGGCATCCACACCCTGGCCCGCAAGGGCTTCGCGGAGGACGAGCCGGAGGTCGCCGCATGGCTGAAGTCCTTCAAGCTCACCGAGGAGCAGCTGACCGGCCTGGAAGCGAAGATCCAGCGGACGGGGAAGGGCAAGGAACAGCAGGCGGTCCGCGCCTGGCTGCAGGACCACCCCGAGATCGACCGGCTCGCGTAGTACCGCGGTCGGCCTCGCGGCCGACGGCCGTCCCATAGCGAAGGCGCCGCCGCACGCAGGACCGTACGACGGTACGGGCCCTGCGCGCGGCGGCGCCCTTCGTGCGTCCGGGGCGGCTCAGCCGACCAGCACCCGGTCCGGGCTCCGCCGCGCGTCCGGGTCGGAGTCCTGCGTGCGGGTGCGCGGGCGCACCGGCCACCACATGGACCGGCCCAGGAGGGTCGCCAGCGCGGGCACCAGCACGATCGACAGGACGAAGGCGGAGAGCATGATCCCGAGGGCCGTCGCGAAACCGATCTGCTGGGTGGAGGGGGCGGGGGTGACGGCCAGGCTCCCGAAGGAGGCGGCCAGCACCAGGCCCGCCGTGGCGATGGCGGGTGCCGTGTGCCGTACGGCGCGCCCCACCGCGGCGCGGGCCGGACCGGGCCGGGCCATCTCCTCCCGGATCCGGTCGCTCATCAGGATGTTGTAGTCGGTGCCCAGCGCGACCACGAACAGGAACAGCACGAGCGGCAGGGTGAAGTCCACCCCGGGCCGGTCCAGCGCGTGCTGGAACACCAGGGTCGAGGCGCCGAGGGTGGCGGCGAAGCCGAGCCCGACCGAGGCCAGCAGGATCACCGGTGCCAGCAGGCTGCGCAGCAGGGCGAGCAGGATCAGCGCGATGAGTGCCGCCGCCACCGGGAAGACCACCCGCAGGTCCTTGTCCACCGCCGTCGCGATGTCGGCGAAGACCGCCGCGGTGCCGCCCACATGGACCTCCGTACCCGCGGGGGTCCGAGCCGCGGCCGTGGCCCTGACCGGGCCCGTCACCAGGTCGCGCGCCTCCTGCCGCTGCGGGTCGGAGGTGAGGAACAGGTCGATCCGCGCCGCCCGCCGGTCCGCGCTGAGCACGGTGTCCGCGACCTGGCCGACCCCGCCGACCCCGGCGAGCGCCTGGGACAGTCCGGCGAGGCGTTCGACGGTCAGGGCGGCGCCGTCGGATGCGGTGACGAAGACACTGGTCGGGTCCGACACCCCGGCCGGCAGGGCGCGGGCCACCTCGGCCGCGGTGGCCACGGCGGCGGTCCGCTCGCCGCCCCCACCGCCCTGCCCGTAGTCCATGCGCATCCCCACGACCCCGGCGGCCAGCGTGCCGAGCAGCGCCACCGAGGCCAGGACCAGTACGAACGGGCGGCGCGCCACCCGGTCGCCCATCCGTGCGGCGGACCCCGGGCGGGGCTCGCGCTTCAGGGCCCGCGAAGGCCAGAACATCTTGCGGCCCGTGACCGCCAGCAGGGCCGGCATCAGGGTCAGGCTGCCCAGCAGCATCACCAGCACGGACAGGGCGATCGCCGGTCCGAGGACCCGGAACTGGCCGAAGGAGGCGACCCCGAGCGTGGCGAAGGCGGCGACGATGGTCAGGGCCGCTGAGGTGATGGCCGTACCCACCCGTCCGGCGACGAGGGCGGCCGCCTCACGCCCGGACTGCTCGGGGTGTTCGCGCAGTTGCTCCCGGAAGCGGAAGAGGAGGAACAGGAAGTAGTCGATGCCGATGCCCATCAGCACCACACTGATCAGGCTCGGTGTGGATTCGGACAGTCCGATCCCGGTCAGCAGCGCGGCGCCGACCACCGCCCCCGCCGCGGCGCCTCCGATGACGCTGACCGCGAGCAGCGGCAGCAGGGCCGCCAGGGCGCTGCGGAAGACGAGTACGTGCAACAGGACGATGACCGCGAGCATGGCGATGCCGACGACCGTCGAGCGGGTCTTCTCCGCGTCCGTCGTGTCCACCCGGTCGGCTATCCCGCCGGTGAAGCCCGTGCGCAGGCCGTCCTCCGCCAGAGCGTCCCGCGCCGAGTCCCGGAAGGCCCGGTAGGTTTCCTGCACCCCCGGATCGGCGGGGTTCCCCGTCAGTTCGACGGACAGCAGCCGGAAGGAGCGGTCGGGCGCCGTCATGGCCGGGCTGACCCGGGGGACCTGCGAATGGTCCTGTGCGAGCGGCATCGTCTCCTCGGTCCTGGGCATGGCGACGCGCTTCTCGGACAGCCGCGCGGCCTGCGCGTCGATGTGCTGCTCGTCGGCGGCGGTCAGCGGCGCCCGGTCCGAGCGGGCCACCAGCACGGTCAGGAGGTTGGCGTCCGGCTTCGCCCCGAACCGCTCCTCGGCGATCTTCAGAGCGGCCGCCGAGTCGTACTGCGCGGGCAGGAACCCGGCGTTGCCGGTCTGGACGGCGCGGAAGACGAACGCCTGTCCCAGGACGGCCGCCGCCAATCCCAGGACCACCCACAGGGCGATCACCTTCCACGGACTTCGCGTCGAGAATCCGGTCAGGGCGCGGATCACAATTCCTCCGGTCTGTGCGGTGCCGGCCAGGAGTTCCCGGCCTGACCCCAGACCATCAGGAGCGAGCGGGCGAAACGTCGGGTCGGGGGAGGATCCGTACCCCGGGACCAGGGTCCGGCCGTCCGTGCCGACCAGGACTCCGGTCCTGGTTCGGGCCCCGACCCCGGTCGGGTGGCACGGGCGGCGGCCGGTGCCAGAATGGATCACCGGGGGACAGCAGGAGCGGCATGGGGGTGGGCATGGGTACGGGTACGCGCACGAGCACGGCTTCGGTTTCGGGCACGGATACGGCCACGGATACGGCCGCGGGTGTGGACAGGGGCGGCGAGCGGGGGCCGTGGACGCGCAACGACGCGCTCGTGGCGATAGCCGCCGGCGCCACCGACCTCGTCGGCTTCTCCCTGGGATCCCTGACCGAGGGCGGATCCCTCAGCGTGACCGCTGCGGCCCTGCTGGTCGTCTCGGCGATGACCCTGCTCGCCCGGCGCGTCCACCCGCTGCCGGTCCTCGCCGCCGTACTGGCCCTGGGCGCCCTGGTGAACATGGCGGCCCCGCTGTCCCCGCACTTCACCCTCAGCCTCACGATCGCCCTCTACTCGGTGGCCAGGGTGAGCCGCCCCGCGGTGGTCGCGGTGACGGTGGTCGCGACGGTCCCGCTCGTCTCCGCGGGCCAGCACGGCTGGCCGCTGCCCTACGGGTGGTGGGGCCTGGCCGGAAACGCGGTGGCCGCCCTCATCACCGTCACCGCGGCCGTCGTGGTCAACCACCGCCAACGGGAGGCCGAGGCCCAGCGGACGCTGCTCGCCGACCGGGCGGTGGCCGAGGAGCGCCGCCGGATCGCGCGCGAACTGCACGACATCGTCGCCCACCACATCACCACCATGCAGCTGATGGCCGGCGGGGCACGGGCCAACCTGGCGTACGACCCCGAGGTGTCCCGGGAGGCGCTGGTCACCCTGGAGGACTCCGGGCGGATGGCGCTGCGCGAGATGCGCCAACTCCTCGACGTGCTGCGCGCCGGGGAGGAACCGGAACAGACCCCGCCGGCGCCGCAGCCCGGGGCGGACGATCTCGGCCGGATCATCACCGAGTCCCGGCTGGCCGGAACGGAGACCGAGTTCACCGTGGACGGGCCGGTCCGCCCGCTCCCGCCGACCGTGGGCCTCACCGTCTTCCGGATCGTCCAGGAGGCCCTGACCAACACCCGCAAGCACGCGGGCCGGGCGCGGGCCCACGTACGGCTCACGTACCGCGGGGACGAGGTCGGCGTGGAGGTGCGCGACGACGGAGCGGGAGCGCAGGCACCGCCCGCACGCCTCACGGCGCGCTCCGGGTACGGTCTGATCGGTATGCACGAGCGGGTGGCCCTGCAGGGCGGAACCCTGGAGGCCGCCGCCCTCGCGGGCGGCGGATTCCGGGTGGCGGCCCGGATCCCTCTCCCGGTCCGAGACACCGCCTGAAGAGAGGAACCGCACGGATGATCCGTGTACTCATCGCCGACGACCAGCCGCTGGTCCGGCGCGGCCTGGCCCTGATCCTGGGCCCCGACCCGGAGTTCGAGGTCGTGGGCGAGGCCGAGGACGGGGCCCGGGCCGTGGCCCTCGCGAACGGGCTACGGCCCGACGTGGTCGTCATGGACATCCGCATGCCGGTCATGGACGGGGTCAAGGCCACCGAGGAACTGGCGCGCAGGCTCCCCGGGACCCGCGTCCTGGCCCTCAGCACCTTCGACATGGACGAGTACGTGGTCGCCGCCCTGCGCGCCGGCGCGTACGGCTTCCTGCCCAAGGACATCTCCCCGGAGGAGCTGATCGCCGCGGTCCGCATCGTCCACACCGGCGAGGCGGCCGTCGCGCCGCGGCTGCTGAGCCGGCTCCTCTCCGCCTACGTACGGACCCCTGCGCGGCCGCGGTCGTGGGCGGCCGAGACCCCCCTCGAACTCACCCCGCGCGAGCTGGAGATCTGGCGGCTCATGGCCACCGGCCGGGGCAACGCCGAGATCGCCGCGGACCTGGACATCAGCGTCTCCACGGTCAAGAACCACATCACCGGCATCTTCGGCAAGCTGGGCGTCCGCGATCGCGCCCAAGCGGTGATCGCGGCATACGAATCGGGCCTGGTGGAAGCCGGCAGCGGGAGCGGTTGATCACCAAGTGCCCCCCAAGAGGACCGGATTCCTTCTGCCGACCGCACCTCTGACCTGCCGGAACACTGGACGATCCGCCGGTGCGGATACGGGCCCGTCCGTGGCACAGTGCGATCAGCCCAACCGCACGACCAGGGAGCCTCCATGCGCGATCCGCACGCCACGCCGCTCACGGCCGCCCCCGAGTGCCTGCCGGCCCCCCGCCCGCTGCCCTGCTGCCCGGTGTGCGCGGACGCGCCGGAACGCATCTCCTGGCGCCAGCGCCCGGGGCGGCCGGTGACCCTGGTCTTCGACCCCTGCGGCCACCGCTGGTCGTCCCCGGCCCCACCGGTCCTGGCGGTCACCCCACCGCTCCCGTCGTCCTGACGGTCGTGGCAAGTCGGTTGCAAGTGCCGTGCAACCGGGCTCCCAAGACTGGTCCTCATGAACGCGAACAACCCCTCCGGTACCACCGTCCACCCCTACACCCGCGAAATGGCGATGATCCACCAGGTGTTCCGCCGCGAGTCGCGGCTCGTGGCCGAACTCGTCCAGGAGGTCCGCCCCGCCGACACCGCCCGCTCCCGGATCCTCGCCGAACACTGGCGGCTGTACTCCGTCGGCCTGCACACCCATCACACCGGCGAGGACGAGATGCTCTGGCCGGTCCTGCTGCCCCACCTGGACCTCGATGCCGAGCAGGTCCTGGCGATGGAGGCGCAGCACCACGCACTCGCCGAAGGGATCGCCGAGGTCCAGCGGCCGATGGACCGCTGGGAGGCGCAGGCCCGGACCGAAGACCGCGACGAACTCGCCGAGGCGCTGCGCACGCACCACCGGCAGCTGTGCGCCCACCTCGACGAGGAGGAGCGGGAGGTCATGCCGCTGGTCGCACTCCACGTGACCGCAGAGCAGTGGCACGCGCTGGGGGAGCGGGGCCTCGCCGAGACGCCGCGGAACCGCCTGATGATCGCCCTGGGCGCCATCCTGGAGGACAGCTCGCCCGAGGAGCGGCAGGAGTTCCTCGGCCGGCTGCCCCTCCCGGCCCGGGTGCTGTGGAAGCTCGTCGGCCGGCGCCAGTACCGCCGCGAGACCGACCGGATCCGCAGCCGGCACACGACCGCCTGACGTGCCGTCCCGCTCCGGCCGCCCGCCCCTGGGGCCCGGCCCCGAATCCCCGCCCGCCCCGCCCCACTCCGTACCGATCGAGGAACTCCCACCGATGCGCATCGGATTCTCCGTCCCCCAGTTCGGTCCGTTCGCCGACCCCGACCGCACCGTCGCGATGTGCGCGGCGCTGGAGGCACTCGGCTGTCACAGCCTCTGGGCGGCCGACCGGCTCCTGGCCCCCCTCGACCCGCCCGACGGCTATCCCGGCAGGCAGCAGATGCCCGCCCGGTACGGCACCCACCTCGACCCG
Organism: Streptomyces nojiriensis; assembly: GCF_017639205.1. Classification (NCBI taxonomy): domain Bacteria; kingdom Bacillati; phylum Actinomycetota; class Actinomycetes; order Kitasatosporales; family Streptomycetaceae; genus Streptomyces; species Streptomyces nojiriensis. Next base: position 8,663,482 of record NZ_CP071139.1, read on the forward strand.
CTCCTCGCCCTGGCCCTGGCGGCCACCGCCACCGAACGCGTGCGGTTGGGCAGCAGCACCCTCAACGCCCTGTGGCAGCCGCCCCTCGTACTCGCCCGGGCGCTGACGACCCTCGACCTGATCAGCCACGGGCGCCTGGACGTGGGCATCGGGCTGGGCTGGATGCGTGAGGAGTACCAGGCCGCAGGGGTGCCCTGGAAGGGCCGCGGCGCCCGGCTGGAGGAGACCCTCGACGTCCTCGATGCCGTGTGGTGCTCCGATCCGGTCACCCACACCGGCCCCTTGTGGACCATCCCCGAGTCGACCGTCCTCCCCAAACCCCTCCAGAGCCCGAGGCCGCCGATCCTGTTGGGCGGCTTCACCCCGTACGCCCTGGAGCGGGTCGGCAGGCGCGCCGACGGCTGGCTCGCGGCCTCGATGCCCCTGCCCTTCCTCCACGCGCTCTGGGCGGTGGCCGCCGAGGCTGCCGAACGGGCGGGCCGGGACCCGGCGGCGCTGCGCCGGGTGTTCCGCGTCAACCCCGAGGTCACCACGGCCGAGGCCGACCCCGCGGAGACCCACCGCCGCGGGACCGTGCGCCAGATCTGCGACCACCTCAAGCAGATGTGCGCGTCGGGGAGCGACGAGGTGCTCGTGGACCTCCAGCTGACGACGGACTCGCCCGAGGAGTTCCTGGACCTCGCGGCGGCGTTCACGGCCGAACTGTCCCAGCCGGCCTGACCGGCCGAGCCGTCCCCGCCCCGGCCGCCCCGCGGTGGCGCGCCCGAGGACCACCCCCAGGCGGGCGCCGGCGGCAGTCCGGCCAGCCCGGACCCGCGCCGCGTCCGCCCAGTGGGGGGAATCCCACGCGGCGGCCACCCGGGCGGCCTCGAGGTAGTGGCCGCGGGCCTGTTCGGGCCGTTCCAGGAACCGGGCCAGTTCGCCCAGGGTCTGGGCGACGGGCGGCCGCTACCTCCGCCTGAAAGCACTGACCGAGGCGGGCGGCCGCGGCCCCTGGACCAGCGCCGCCGAGATCACCCTCACCGGCCGGCCCGCCCCTTAGGCCGTCTCTTCCGGATCTTGGCGGGCCCGCGACGCCCGGCACCGCACCTGGCCGCGTTGTCGGGGCGCCCGAGTGCGTCCAGTACACGGGCGCTCCTCCGCCTTGCCACGCACGGCACCGGACGCCGCGGGCTCGGCCGACAAGATCCGAAAGAGACGGCCTAACCCTCCACCTCGCCGAGCACGGCCCGGCACTCCCGCCGGGCCGGCTCGCTCAGCAGTCCGCGCAACCGGGTGAACAGGGCCAGGAGTTCGGCTCCCCACGCCTCGCGGAACGCGGGGTCGATCCGCGCGAGGTCGAGCTCGTTGGCCGCGGACAGCTCGGCGAGGTCCCGCCGGAGCGCCGGGGCGGGGGAGTGGACACGGCCGGTGAACCGGTCCCGGAAGGACGCCTCCTCGAGGGCGAGCGTCGGGTACGAAGCCGCGCGGTCGCAGGCGGCGTACAGGTACACGATCTCTTCGGCCTCGTCGCCGATCACGGCGGCGAGTTCGGCCCGCCGGGCGAGCGGCAGCAGGGCGGTGGGGAAACCGTCCGTACCGTAGAACGCGTGGCACAGGCCCGCCCGTCGGAGCGCGGGCCGAGCCCCCCAGGACCCGAGGAGTCCCTGTACGCGCTCGAGGTGCGCGAGGAGGGTCCCGCCGGGGTGGGCGATCTCCTGCGCGCCGAGCGTCCGCAGCCATGCGACGGCGTGATCCGACACCGGCGTGTCCCTCCGGTCGAAGTGGTCGGGCCGGGTGGGTCGGCACCCGGCCCCGCCCGCCCCTGGGTTCCGGACCCCGTGGCGCGGGCGGGGCCGGGTTGCCGCCCGGGCCCTGCATCGATCTTGATCCCATCCAAAACCCAAGTCAATCCTCCGATTTGCTCCCTGTCTCCAAGCGATAACTTGGGGCTCATGACCCTCGATGATCTTCGTGTGTTCGTGGCCGTCTGCCGGGCCGGCAGCCTCAGCGCCGTGGCCCGCGACCTCGGCTGCACCCAGTCGGCCGTCAGCCAGCACGTCCGCCGCCTGGAGAAGCGGACCGGCACGAGCCTGCTGGAGCGCCACGCCCGCGGCGTCGTACCCACCGAGGCCGGCCGCATCCTCCAGGCGGCCGCCGCCGACGGCATCGCCGGACTCGACGGCGCCCTGCGCCGCGTGGACGAGCTCGTCCGGGGCGGCGGCGGCACCGTCCGCGTCACCACGGGCGCGACGACGGTCCGGCACTTCATGTCCGAGGCCGTCGTCACCTTCCGCCGCCGCCATCCCGAGGTGAGCCTGGAGTTCCAGACCGAGAACTCCAGCCGCAGCTGTTTCGACGCACTCGCCGCCGATGACCTCGACCTCGCCTGGATCACCATCGGCGGACCGGTCCGCGGCATCGAGCTGCGCCCCGTCATGGAACTGCCCTGGGTGCTCGCCGTCGGCGCGGACGATCCCCTCGCCGCCCGCGCCCGCATCGACCCCGCCGACCTCGCCGGCATCCGCCACATCAGGCTGCCCGAGAACTCCGCCTCCCGCGCCCACCTCGACGCCGCCTTCGCCGAATCCGGCATCCGAGTCAGCTCCGACACCAGCGTGGCCGACTGGGACACCGCCCTGCTCCTCGCCGAACTAGGCCTCGGACACGCCGTCGTGCCCGCGCTGCCGGGCTGGCGGATCCCCGGCTCCGACGGCCCGCTGCGCCTCGTGCCGATCCCCGCCCTGCCGCCGCTCGCGGTCGGCTGGGCCGTCCGCCGCTGGGCCGCCCTCGCCCCGCCCGCCCTGGTCTTCGCCGACGAGGTCGCCCGCAGCTGCCGGGCGCGCGCCGCCGGGCAGCAGTGAAGCCACCACCAGTCCTCCGGCCGTCAGCGCGGCCAGCGCCACCAGCGACGAGCCGTGCGGCCCGGCGCTCGCGGCGACCGCGATCCCGAGGGCCGGGCCGACGTTCATGGCCGTCTGCTTGAGCCCCCCGACGACCCCGGCGTATCCGGCCGGGGCCTCGCCGACCACGGCACCGGTGGCCGTGACCATGACGGTGGTGAACCCGGCCCCGAGCACCCCGAAGGCCACCGCGGACGCGGAGCCCAGCCCGGCGATCCCGGCGACGACCAGCCCCGTACCGGCCAACGCGGTCCGGCGCGCACCGAACCGGCGCAGCGCCAGGCCCGCCACCGGCGCCCCCGCCACCATCAGTGCGGTCAGCGGCAGCACCCGCACGCCGGTCGCGAGCGGATCCAGCCCTTCGACGTCCTGGAGCTGGAACGTGGCCGTGAACAGCGCCCCGAACATGCCCGCGGAGACGAGCAGCAACAGCCCGATCGAGGCCGTCACCGCCGTGGACCGGGCCACGGCGCGCGGGACGAACGGCTGCGCGGCCCGCCGCTCACGGCGTACGAACAGGGCCGCGAGCCCGGCGGCGGCCCCGAAGCCGATGACGGTCGGCGCGGCGGTCCACCCGTACCCGGGCACGCCGACCAGCGCGTGCACGAACACCGCGAGGGCGGTGGCGAGCAGGGCGGCTCCGGTGAGCGCCGGCCGCCCGCGCTCCGTCCGCGGCGGCGCGGGGGCCCGTACGGCGAGCGTCAGCGCGGCGATCACCAGGGCCACCGGCACATTGACCACGAACACCGCCCGCCAGTCCCACCGCGCGACCAGCACGCCCCCGAGCAGCGGACCGGCCGCCGCGGCCAGTCCGATCGCGCTGGTCCGCACGGCGACCGGGGTGGCGAGCCGGTCGGGCGGGTACGCGAGCCGCAGCAGCGCCAGCGTCGCGGGCTGCAGCAGTGCGCCGAACACGCCCTGCGCGGCGCGCAGGGCGATCGCCCAGCCGACGCCGGGCGCGAACACGATGCCGGCCGAGGCCGCGGCGAAGCCGAGGACGCCGACGAGGAACAGCCGGGGATGCCCGTACCGGTCGCCGAGGCGCCCGGCCACGACCAGGAACGCGGCCACGGCCAGCAGATAGGCGGTGCTGGTCCACTGGACCTGCGCCACACTCGCCCCCAGGTCGCGCCGGAGGCTCGGCTGGGCCACGGTCAGCACGGTGCCGTCCAGCGCGACGAGCATGGCCCCCGCCACGCTGACGAGGAGTGATATCCGCCGCCTCACAGCGGTTCCGGACCGAGGTGCGCGTCGACGGCGGCGCCGACGAGCCGTTCGACGCCGTCGGCGGGCGCGCCGCCGAGGGCCAGCTGCAGGCTGCCCCAGCGCCACAACTGCGCCACGCCGTGCAGGTTGGCCCACAACGCGGCGGCGGTGACGGAGGGTTCGGCCGCCCCGCACCGGCGGACGAGCGTCACGAGGAGATCGAACATCGGGAGCGTGGACTCCCGCAGCCGGGGCCCCTCGGCGGGCCCCTGGCCCGTACTGTCCAGCAGGTCGTGCCGGAACATCAGCGCGAACATCCCCGCGTGCTCCAGCGCGTAGCCGACGTACGCGCACCCGATCGTCCGCACCCGCTCCCGCGGGGACGGCTCCGGCGTGCCGACCGACGCCGCGATGCGCGCCCCGAGGTCCTCGAACCCGCGCCGGGCGATCGCCGACAGCAGCGACTGGTGGGTGGGGAAGTACCGGCGCGGCGCCCCGTGCGAGACGCCCGCCCGGCGGGCGATCTCCCGCAGCCCGAGTGCGTCGGCGCCCTCGCTCAGGACGAGCTCCACCCCTGCGTCGATCAGCCGCTCCCGGAGCGGTCTCTCCTGGTCCATAGACACTGTCTACCATGCCGAGTAGACAGTGTCTACCCACCCTGGCGCGACACGGACGCCGTCCCCGGAGGCCCTGTCCCGTGGCGCGGGGCATGATGGAGTGGCCGGGGAGGTAGGTCCCGTTCGATCCCGCGGCCCGGTGGAGGAGGTGCACGTGCCATGACGGAGCACGACGGCGGTCCGTCGGCGCGGAAGCTGGAGGAGGGCCGGCTGCTCAAGGAGCTGGAGGCCATCCACCGCACGCGCCACGAGACCCTGTTGCACGGGTCCGACGACGCCCTGGTCACCCACACGAAGCGGATGAACGAGCTGGAGCACGAGTACGTACGCCGCCACCCGCAGCGGGCCCAGACGGCGGGCCGCACCCGCTCGGGAGCCCGCGCCCGCGGCACCGGCGACTGAGAACCCGGCCGGGCTCTGCGACCAGGGCTGTCGGACGGTCAGGAGACGGGGTCGAGGAAGGCGCCGAAGGCGGTCGGCAGGCGCTTCCACGCCTCCCGCCCGGCGGCGAACTCGGCTTCGGTCAGCAGACAGGCGTCGAGGAGCTCCGCCAGCCCTTCACGGTCGAGGCCGGGCGAGGTGAAGACCAGGTGCTGGCAGCGGTCACCGTGCTCGGGATGCCAGCCCAGTGCGGCGGCCGCCCTGCGCACGGGCGGCACCATCTCCCACGCGGCGTCCGGCAGCGAGGCCAGCCAGGGGCCGCTGCTCTCCACGCGGAGCGCGCCGCCCGCGGCGTCCCAGGCCAGCAGGGTGTCGGGGCGGTCGGCGAGCCAGAAGCGGCCGCGGCTGCGGGCCGCGGCGGCCACGAGGCCCTCCAGGGCCTCGTAGAGCCGCCCCGGGTGGAAGGGGCGGTGGCGGTGCCAGACGAGGGTGGCCACCCCGGCCTCGTCCGCCTCCTGCGGCAGCAGCGCGCACGCCGGATGCTGGGCGGCGGCGGCCGCCGCGGTGTCGAATCCGGCGAAGGCCGCGCGCGCCAGCTCGCCGGACCCCGTACGCACCTGACGGGCGGTCGGGTGCAGCTGGGCCAGCAGGGCGCGGTCCTCCTCGTCCGCGTCCGCGCCGTCGACGAGCGCGAGGACGGGGGCGTACTCCAGCTGCCGGGCCCAGGTGTCCCCGACGGTCCGCCGGTCGGTGGGGGCCGCGGCGAGCCCCGCTTCGGCCAGGTCGTCCCCGTTGGCGAGGTACGGCAGGACGAGGGCGGGGTCGACGGCGGTGATCACATTGGTGAGGTCCAGGGCTTCGCCGCCGTGCGCGGCCACGACCTCGGCCATGGTGCGCGGTTCGACGGAGTCCCACAGTTCGACGACGGCGAGCCCGGTCGATCCGTCCGCGGCGAGGCGCCACAGCTCCGGGAGCAGGTCCTCGCGCAGCGCGCAGCACGCGCAGTCGTTCACGAGCGGGGTCTCGCCCCGGGACAGCTCGCCCGAGGCGTCCCGTACGACGCGCCGTACGGTCCCCCCGGCCGCCGTGGCCAGGTCGTGGTGCAGGGCGACGCTGCCCGGTACGGCGGCCAGCAGCTCCCGCACCGCGCTGCGGCGGGCGTCGCCGTGCAGCCCGCCGACGATGACGACGGGCAAGGTCACGGCTTGCTCCCGTAGCGGCGCTGGAAGCGCTCGACCCGGCCGGCGGTGTCCAGGACGCGGGCGGTGCCGGTGTGGAAGGGATGGCTCTGCGAGGAGATTTCGACGTCGATGACGGGGTAGGTGCGGCCGTCCTCCCACTCGACCGTCCTGTCGCCGGTGGCGGTCGACCGGGTGAGGAAGGCGAAGTCGGCGGCCTTGTCGCGGAAGACGACGGGGCCGTAGGCGGGGTGGATTCCAGGCTTCACGGTGCGCTCCTTCGGGGGGAGGGGTGGGGCGGGGCGGGGTCAGCGCTCTTCGCGGAAGTCGACGTGCCGGCGGACGACCGGGTCGAACTTGCGCAGCACCATGCGGTCGGGGTCGTTGCGCCGGTTCTTGCGGGTGACGTAGGTGTGGCCGGTGCCCGCGGTGGAGCGGAGCTTGATGATCGGGCGTAGTTCGTTGCGTGCCATGAAGGCAGTATACGGAAATGAATCCCATTTTCAATAAGGGCTCGGGTGGGAGCCTTCTTTGCTTCGAATGAGACAATCTTGTATCGTTCGAGGCGAAGGAGGCTCACTCATGGTGAACGAAGAAGAACTGCTGGACGGCGCCGCCCGCGTCCTCGCCGGCGATCACAGCGCCTCGATGGTGCAGATCGCCGCCGGCATCGGCACCAGCCGCGCCACACTGAGCCGCCGCTACGCCACCCGCGAGGCCCTGCTCAAGGCCGTCGCCGTCCGCGCGATCGAGGTCGTCGACGGGTGCCTGGCCCCGCTCGACCTGACCCCGAGCGCCGACGCGGCCGCCTTCGACGCCGCCATCGAGGAACTGGTCATCGCCCTGATGCCCGCCGCCCACCTCTACGGCTTCACCTCGCGCGACGCCACCGTCCTCGCGGACCCGGAGTTCCGGGCCGGCGTGGACCGGCAGGACCAGCGGGCCGTGGCCTTCATCGCCCTCGGCCAGCGGCTGGGCCGGCTGCGCGCGGACCTGCCGCCGTACTGGATCTGGTACTCCCTCTGGGGCCTGCTCGACGCGGCCGCCGAGGGCGTGCGCGACGGCCACTTCGCCCCGCGCCAGATCGGCCACCTCGTGCTGACCTCCTTCCTCAGCGGGACCCGGCCGCTCGCGCCGCCCCCCGCCGGCGCTCCCGCGCCCTGAAACTCCTCACCGCCGTGCGCGCCGTGCGCACCTCTGAACGGAACCCCATGCACACCCCCGCGCAGGCCCCCCGTCGGTGGATCGTCCTGGCGATCCTCTCCGGCAGTCTCCTGCTCATCTCCATGGACACCACGATCCTCAACGTGGCCTTCCCCTCGCTCGTCGGCGACCTCCAGCCGGGCGCCGTACAGCAGCTGTGGATCATCGACGTGTACGCGCTCGCCCTGTCCGGACTGCTGGTGACCGCCGGGGCGCTCGGTGACCGCTGGGGACGCAAGCGGCTGCTCATGGCGGGCTTCGGCATCTTCTCGCTCGCCTCGCTCATCGCCGTGTTCTCCACCGAGGCCTGGCACGTCATAGCGGCCCGCGCCCTGCTCGGCATCGGCGGCGCGGCCATCATGCCCGCCACCGTGTCGATCCTGCGCACCGTATTCACCGACGCCAAGGAGCGCGCCTTCGCGCTCGCCGTCTGGGCGGCCGTCTTCGGCGGCGGCATGGCCTTCGGGCCGGTCGTCGGCGGACTCCTGGTCCAGGACTACGGCTGGCACTCCGCCTTCCTCCTCAACCTCCCCGTCGCCGCCGTCATCGTCGCGGCCGGCCTGCGCTACCTGCCCGAATCCCGCTCCCCGCGCAGCAGCGGCACGTGGGACTGGTGGGGCGTCGGCCAGTCCGTCGTCGGCATGCTCGCCCTCGCGGGCGGAATCAAGCAGCTCGGCAAGAGCGGAATCGCCGACCCGCTGCCCTGGGCCCTGCTCCTGATCGCCGCCGTCGCGCTCACCGTCTTCGTACGCCGCCAGCTGCGCCTGGACCACCCGCTGCTGCAGGTACGGCTGTTCGCCGAGCCCGCCTTCAGCGTCGCGGCCACCGCGATCTTCCTGCCCATGGTGGGCATGGGCGCGATCCTGTTCCTCGTCACCCAGTGGTTCCAGTACGGCGAGGGCTACACCCCGCTGGAGGCCGGCCTGCGCCTGCTGCCGGCCCCGCTCGCGCTGATCGCCGCCTCGATGGTGGCCCCCTCGCTGATGCACCGCTTCGCCATCCGCCACGTGCTCGGCACCGGCCTGGTCGTCCTGGCCGCCGGCATGGCACTGCCCTGGACCTTCCAGCAGTTCACCGACCTCGGCTACCCGGCCTTCGCCGCCGCCCTGACCGTGATGGGCCTGGGCGCCGGCCTCGCCACCACCGTGGCCTCGGTGACCCTGGTCTCCGCCGCGCCCGCCGCCGAGGTCTCCAGCGCCGCCGCCATCGAGGAGACCTGCTACGAACTCGGCTCGGCCATGGGCATCGCCGTCCTCGGCTCCACCGCGGCAGCGCTCTACCGGGGCAACCTGCCCGCCCTGGAACTGGACGCCCCCAGCGCCGCCGCCGTACAGGGCTCCGTCGGCGAGGCCGCGCACACCGCCGAACGCATCGGCGGCGCCGTCGGCCAGGCCCTGCTCGACACCGCCTCGCACGCCTACACCCTGGCGATCACTCCGGCCTTCCTGCTGGCCGCCGTTCTCGCGGTCGCCGCGGCGGCCACGACCTGGACGCTCATTCCGCGGGACCTGCAGCCCACCGAGAACCACTGACCCGGGCGGGCCGCAGCGCGGGCGCGGCGGGCGCCGGGCCCAGCGTGGTGGTGCCGGGCGCCGCCCGGTGCCCCAGGCCCGTGCGGTACGCGTCCATCGCCGCCTCGACCCGGCCCGTCCGCCGCAGCAGATCGCCCAGCAGCCGGCACAGATCCGCGAGATCGCCCGACGCCCCACTGCGCTCCAGCAGCGCCAGCGCCTGTACGTAGTGCTCCTCGGCCGACTCCGGCTCACCGCGCTCCTCGGCCATCAGGCCGAGGAGCCGGTGCGCTCCGCCCGCGTGCACGGCGCCGTGACTGTCCCCCAGCTCCAGCAGCGCCGCGAGCAGCCCTGCGGCCTCCTCGTACCGCCCGAGCTGGCGCAGCACGTCGGCCAGCTCGACCTCCACCTGCGCCGTGTAAAGCCCGGCGCGACGGGCCGACAGCATGTCCCTGGCGATGCGCAACTCGCGCTCCGCCGAGGTCAGTTCACCGTTCTGCGCCTGTACGTAGCCGCGCATCCAGTGGCAGTGCGCCAGATCGGTCCGCAGTCGCAGCTGCCCGTAGATCTCCTGGGCCTTCGCCAGTGAGGCGTCGGCGTCGGCCACCCGCCCCCCGGCGAGGAAGGTCCGGGCCACCTGCCGGTGCATGCCCGCCACCAGTGCCGGATCGCTGACCTGCGGAGCCAGTGCGAGTGCGAGCTCGGCGGCGCGGGCGGCCCGGGCGTGGGCGCCCATGTCGAGGTACGGCCCGATGATCGCGGCGTTGAGCAGCACCAGCGCCTCGGGATCGGCCAGCCCGCTCGCACCCAACTCGTCGATGGTGGATTCGAGCAGGTAGCAGGCGTAGCGCAGCTCACCGGCGAGCAGGTGCGCGACGGCCCGGCCGCGGATCGGCCGGGCCCGGCGGGGGAGCGGTTCGTCCGCGAGGAGACGCTCCGCCGCCTCGAAGTGGCCGATCGCGTCCGGCAGTTCACCGGACTCCAGCGCGCAGTCGCCGAGCCCGAGCCGGGCCTCCGCCTGCTCGGGGACCAGCCCCAGCTCCTCGGCCTCGGCGAGCAGCCGCCGGTAGCGCGCGGCGGCCTCGTCGGCCGCGCCCGTGGCGAGCGTCTGCTGGGCGTCGGTGAGGGCGAGCCGCAGCTCGGTGGCCAGATGGGCGGGGCGGCCGGTGGCGAGCTCCTCGTACGAGGTGCCCAGGCGGGCGGCGAGGAAGCGCAGCGCGGTCTCGGAGGGCCGGACCTTGCCCGACTCCAGTGTGGAGATATAGGCCGAGGTGTAGGAGGGCTCCGCCAACTGGCGCTGCGTCAGGCCGAGTTCACCGCGCATGCGCTGCACCCTGCGGCCGATCCGGGCCGGTTCGTCCATCAATTCCCCCTGGTCGCTCGAACTCCCCAGTATTCAGCGGGAGCAGGCATTGCGCACCTCCCGTGCGCCACCTAGTTTAAGCAACCGATTCACCGCGCTTAACAAACCACTTAACTTCCGTTCCCGGGGGAGTACTTCATGGATCCAGTCAGAGGATCGGGCAGGCGTCCCGGCGGGCGTCTGGCCGTGCGCCCGGCGTTGCGCGCGGCCGTCGCGACGCTCTGCGTGACCGCCGCGCTGGTGGCCGCCGGCCCGACCGGACCCGCCGACGCGGCCGCCGCCCCGGCCGGTCCGCGGATCGAGGTCGAGATACCCGGTCCGGAGCACGGCGGTGACGCCGGATCGGGCCACGCCCGCGTACCGGCCGCCGGCAGCCCCGCCAAGGCCTCGGGTCGGCTGTCCCCGGCCGAGCGGTCGGCCGACGGCCAGGTCACCAAGATGATCGACAACGGCTCCAGCGCCGACCGCCTCGACGTCGTGGTCATCGGTGACGGGTACACCGCCGCCGAACTGGCCCGGTTCCACACCGACGCCGAGCAGAAATGGGCCGAGGTGACCGCCGTCGAGCCGTACACCACGTACCGGAACCTCTTCAACGTCTGGACGGTCGACGCCGTCTCGCACGACTCCGGAGTCTCCGGCGACCCCGACCCGGCCACCGTCCGCGACACCGCCCTCGGCTCGTACTTCTGGTGCGAGAACATCGAACGGCTGCTCTGCGTGGACCAGCCCAAGGTGGACACGTACGTGGCGAAGGCGCCCGCCGCCGACCTCGTCATCGTCCTGGCCAACAGCGCCAAGTACGGCGGAGCGGGCTACAACGAGCCCAGCGCCACCCTCGGCTACGAGGGGATATCGACTGCCTCCGCCGGCCACCCGAAGTCCGGCCAGGTCGCCATCCACGAAACCGGCCACTCCCTCGGCAAGCTCGCCGACGAGTACTTCTACCCGGGAGTCCCGGACTACGAGAAGTACACCGGCCCCGAGCCCGGCGAATCCAACAGCTCGGTCCTGCCGGCCGACCGCATGGCCGCGCAGCGGGCCAAGTGGTACCGCTGGCTCGGCGAGGAATCACCCGACGGCGGCACGGTCGGCGGGTACGAGGGCGGCAACTACTTCGTGACCGGGCTGTACCGGCCCACCGACAACTCCCTCATGCGGGTCCTGGGCAAGCCCTTCAACCTGCCCGGCGTCGAGTCGATGATCGCCGGCTTCTACCAGCACGCGCGGATCGTCACCCCGCTCACCCCGACCGACCGCACCCTGCGGCTGCGCCACAAGGCGAAGGCCGCCGTACCGAAGCTGGCCGGCGCGGACGGCCGACAGCTGGTGGTCCGCTGGTACCTCGACGGCCGGGAGCTGAGGCGCTTCGAGGGCCGCACCGAGGTGTCGGTGGCGGAACTGTGGCTCTTCGACCTCCGCACCCACCGCCTGACGGTCACGGCCGAGGACCGCACCCCGTCGGTGCGCGACCCGAAGGTGGTGCGCACCCTGCGCTCCTCGGTCGACTGGGACGTCCGGCTCTGATCCCCCTGCGACGACCCCAGGAACTGCGGCCCAGCTCGGCCCGGACGCCCGCACCCCGCGGGGACCCGGCGAAACACACCTCGCCGGGACCGTGCCGCCGTTAAGGTGATGCGGCTGAACACGGGGGGCGTGAACGGCTGGTGACCGTCCGTCAGGGGGTGGTCCGGCATGCGAGGGGGAGTCGTGGCGGCCGTCTTTGTCGACCGGACCGAGCACATCGAAGCGTCCGACGCGTTCCTGCGGGCGGTGGCCGGCGGCGCGGGCGGTGTGCTCGTCGTCCGGGGCGAGCAGGGCATGGGCAAGTCCGCGCTGCTCCGGGAGGTGACACGGAACGGACGGGCACCGCGGGGCGGCCCCGAATGCCACTTCGTCCAGGCTCGCTGCATCGACCGGATCGGCACGAACAACGCCTACGGGCCGGTGATCGACATCCTGGCCGCGCTCCGGCCGCCGCCCCGCCGGTCCCTGCTCCGCCGCCTCGGCCGGTCCACCCGGCAGGCTGCGCCCGAACTCGTCTCTCTGGTGCCGGCGTTGGGGCCGCTGCTGAAGGCCGCCACGCAGATCGTGCAAACCACGATCGACTCTCCCTCCGCCCAGCCGGACAGCATGGCGCCGCTGATGCAGGGCGTCGCCCGCACGGTGGCCGCGGCGCTGGAAGAGGCGGCGACCGTGTGCGGCCCGACCGTCATCGTCCTGGACGACATCCAGTGGCTGGATCCCAGCAGCCTGCTGGTCCTCGAGCACCTCGTGGAGCGGCTCCACCGGGAGGAGCTCGCTTTCGGCCTGCTCCTCGGCCAGCGCACCGATCCGGGAGCGGACTCCGGGGTCGTCTGCGACGTGCTCGCCCAGTGGGAGCTCCACGGGTGGTGCAGCACGCGCACGCTCACGGGTCTGCCCCAGGAAGCGGTCGCCGACCTCGTGCGGCAGCACCACGCGGGCCCGGTGGCCCCCTCGCTCCCAGCCCGGCTGAGCGAACTGACCAAGGGCCATCCGGTGTTCGTCACCCAGTGCCTGGGCATGCTCAGCGCGGACGGCGACATCCGGGGCCCCCTTCCGGATGCGGTGGGGCCCCTGATCCGCCGCCGCCTGGACGGGCTGGACCCGGAGATCCTGGAGCTGCTCGTCACCGGGGCGACGCAGGGGGAGACCTTCGACTCCGCCGTCGTGGCCGGCGCGAGCGGGCAGGCCCCCGGCGTGGTGGCTGGGCGGCTGCACCGGCTGAGCCGTCGGCAGGGCCTGATCCGGGCGGTGCCACCGCACCCCTGGGCCCAGGACCCGTCAGCCGACCACTACCGCTTCGAGAACGCCCTGCTGCACATGGCCGTGCTTGACGAGCAGAGTGCCGGGCAGGCTCGGGAAACACACGCAAGGATCGCCGCCGCACTGTCCGGAGAGGGGACCGATCGCGATGACCTGCCCATACCCGTACAGCTGGAAATCGCCCGCCACCACCACCTCGCCCAGCGGTGGGACGACGCCGCACGGGCACAGTTCACGCTCGCCCGAAAGCTGGCGGTGAGCGGTATGTCGTTCTCCGAAGCGGAGGCCCTGAGCCGCCAGGCCGTCGAGAGCATCCGCCGGCTGCCCCCGACAGCCGCCGACCGTGACCTTCGGCTCGCCCGCGCCATCGAGCTGCTGCTCTCCCTCACCGAAGCCCGCTGGCAGTGTCGGCCCGGCACGGCGCAGGCCCGGGATCTGGAGGGGCAGGCACGCGAGGCGGAGGAAGCGGCCCGCCGCAGCGGCGATGCGGTGCTGACGGCCCGGACGGTCCTGCTCCACGGCAGGGTCCTCCTCCACACCCGGGGCCTGTGGCCCTCCCTCGACAAGCTCCGCGAGGCCGTGGAGCTCGCCCGGGAGTGCGCCGACCCGGCCGTCCTGTTCGCCGCCCTGTCCTCGTACGGCGGCCAGCTCACCAAGCAGGATCTGGCCGCCGGCCTGCAGGTGCAGCTCCAGGCAGAGAGGCTGTTCGAGGACAATCCCGATCTCCGCGAAGGCGACGACCCCGTACGACAGGTCCGCAACCAGAGCCGCGAGCTGCAGCTCGGGGTCAACCTCTTCGACGCGGGCTACCTCGACCAGGCCCGGAACCGGTTGACCCGGTGCGTCGAACAGCTGCGCAGCGACCCGCTGAACGCCAACCTGCCGAACGCCCTCAACTATCTGGCCCAGCTGTACGTCGCCATGGGCCTGGAGGGCGATGCCGTCACGGCCCTGTGCGAGGCACGCGACTTCGACGAGGCGCAGGGCGGGCCGAGCGGCTGGCACGCCTACAACACCGCCCTCCTCGCCCTGCTCCTCAGCCGGGACTCCCGTGGCCCCGAGGAGAGGTCGCGCAGCCGGGTACTGGCCGAGGAGGCCTGGCGCGAAACGGAACAGACCTGGCTGGTCGACCTGGTACCCATCGTCCGCAACCTGTACGCGGAGGTCGTGGTGGCCCTGGCGGACGGCGACGCGGCCGAGCTGGACCTGGCGGGGCGGCTCACCGACGAGACGCTCCGTGAGACGTCCCAGACCGGGATGGTCCGCAGCGAGGTGGCCGCCCTCTCTCTGCGCAGCCGCATTCACCTGCGGCAAGGGGACGCGGCAGCGGCCTCCCGGCTCGCCCGGCAGGCGATCACGGTCCTGGAGGAGGTCGGCGACCTGCCGGCGCTGCGCACCGAGGAGGTCCTCCACCACGCGGCGGTCGTCCTGCGGGCGACGGACGGCGCCGCCGAGGCGGACGAGTTGGCCCGGCAGGCCCGAGAGGTGGTGGCCCGCAAGGCGGACCTGATCCACAGCCCGACGGACCGGCACCGGTTCCTGCGGGACGTACCGCTCAACCGGGAGATCCTTGACGGCGGACGGACGGACCCCCCGACCGGCTGACCCGGTCCAGCACGGCACCGCCCCCCGCCGCAGGACGCGCAGGAGTTCAGAGCGGCAGCTGTTCGACCACGCTCGTGCCGCTGCCCTCCTGGGACTCCCAGGTCCACGTCTCCTCCAGGCGCAGGCGACCGTCGGGGAGCTCCGTCAGGAGCGAGGTGCAGTGCCCGGACGCCGTCGTGCCGTCGAGGCGGAGCTGGACGTAGCGGAAGTCGATGGTGCGGCCGGCCCGGGTGCCGACGAGGTAGCCCATGGCCACGTCGCCGCCCCGGTATTCGGCCCAGACCCGGTCGTCCTGCTCGTGGTACTCGAACCGGGTCTGCCGGCCGACCTGGCCGGGGGACTGGTCGGCCACGGGGGCGAAGACGAGGCCGTCGAGCGAGCGTGCCACGGGTGACTCCTGGGGGAAGGCGATCCGGGGCAGCAGCTTAGGCGATCCATGATCCCCGCCGTCCGGGCCGGTACCGGCACCGGCCGGTGTCCGCGGCGAGGGGGCTCGCGGCGGACACCGGCCGGTGAGGGTGCGCGGGGGGAGGCGCACGGACTACATGGGGTCCATGCCCCGGTCGTCCATACGGCCCTCCTGCTCGCTCTGCTCCTGGAGGCGGCGCGCCTTCTCCTTCAGCCGGCGGCGCTCCTCCGGGTCGGTGGACCGCTCGGCCGCGTCGTTCAGCTCCTTGGCCTTGGTGCGCATCTGCTGGGACCGGCCGCGGGACTCACCTGAAACGCTCATGATCGCTCCTTGGATCTGTGGGGGAGAGCGGGCGGATTCAGCGAACCAGTCCTGCCGTGCGCCCGCATCTCGAAGCGTCACCGAGTGTGAGTCGCACCCCTACGGCGACGACGGAGAGGGGGCGGTCAGTCCGTGTCCGACCCGAGGGCGGTGGTGAGGGTGAACAGGGCCCCGTCCGGGTCGCGCAGCGTCACCCACCGCTCCACGGCGTTCGACGCGATGTCCGAGACGGCCCGCCCGCCCAGCGAGACGGCGGCCTCCATCGCCGGACGGAGTTTCGGCACCCGGAAGTGGACGTGCCAGCGCGGCCGGGTGTGCGGGGAGTACGAGGCGATCTCCACGGGGCCGCTGTTCAGGCGGGCGACGGGTTCGCCGTCCTGTCGCAGCACGACCTGGTCCTCCTCGTACGAGACCTCGCAGCAGCCGGCGCGGCCGGTGGCCCACTCCAGCACCGCGCCGTAGAACATCGCCGCGTCCAGCGCGTTCCTTGTGCGCAGTTCCAGCCAGGCGGGTGACGGTCCCCTGCCCACCCGCCAGTCCGCCTCCACGTTGCCCTCCCAGATCCCGAAGACGGCGCCGTCCGGGTCGGCGACGAGCGCGGCGCGGCCGCCGGACTCGAAGGAGACCGGGCCGACCGCGATCGTGCCCGTCCGCTCCCGGATCCGGTCCACCGCCACGTCGGCGTCGTCGACGGCGAAATACGGGGTCCAGGCCGCCGCCACCCCCAGGTCCGCGGCCAGCGCCCCGATGCCCGCGACCGGTACCCGGCCCTGGAAGGCCACCGAGAACGCCTCGCCGAGCCGGGTCGGGCGGAACCTCCAGCCCACTACCGCACCGTAGAAGTGCTGGGCCGTACCGAGGTCGCGGGTCATCAGGCTCACCCAGCACGGGGCCCCGAAGACTTCCTTCGTCGAAATCTCCACCGTTCGCTCCGTCCCTGGTGCACCACCGCTGCCCCTCCCATTCTGGTGCTTTTCATGACGATCTTCGCGATCCACGGCGACGAAAACACACAGAAGGTGTCCAAGAATCACGCTCCGTGGCGATCCCCTCCGGTGGCGCGCGGCGATAGCCTCGGTCCCGGACGCGCCCGCAGCCCCGGAAGGCAGGTCTCCCATGGCCGCATCCCAGATTCCCGTGATCGATCTCGGGCCGTGGCGGTCCGGCGGACCCGCGGCCCGCGCCCGCACGGCCGCCCGCGTCGACGACGCGCTGCGCGCGGCCGGCTTCCTGCTGGTGGCCGGGCACGGCGTGGACCCCGCGCTCCCCGCGCGGATCCGGGAGGCGGCGGGCCGGTTCTTCCGGCTGCCCGCGAGCACGAAGGCCCCGTACGCCGTGCCGGTCGGCGGCCGCGGCTGGCTCGGCCCCGGGGCGGAGGCCAACAGCTACGCGGAGGGGGCGGCCTCGCCGCCCGACCTCAAGGAGTCCTGGTCCTTCGCGGCCGAGGACCCCACCGGGATCCCCTCCGTGGACGCCGAATGGTTCGCGCCCAACATGTGGCCCGCCGAAGTACCGGAGCTGCGGCCCCTGGTGACGCAGTACCTGCGCCTGATGCGGTCCCTCTCCGACGAACTGCTGGAGCTCCTCGCGGTCGCGCTGGGTCTCGCCGAGGACCACTTCACCCGCCACACCTCCCACCCCACCTGGGGGTTCAACCTCAACTGGTACCCGGGCACCGACATCGTCGGCCCGCCCCTGCCCGGCCAGTTCCGCATCGGGGCCCACACGGACTTCGGCACCGTCACCGTCCTCGACCGGCAGCCGGGCGCGGGCGGCCTCCAGATCCACACCGACGCCGACGGCTGGCAGGACGCGCCCTACGACCCCGCGGCGCTCACCGTCAACATCGGCGACCTGATGGCCCGCTGGACCGGCGACCGCTGGCGCGCGGGCCGCCACCGCGTACTGCCCCCGCCCGCCCACACCCCGGCCGAGGAACTGATCTCCCTCGTCTACTTCTACGAGTGCGACCCGCACACCCGGGTGGAGTCGCTGCCCGCCCCGGTCGGCCGGATCACGCACGAATCCGTCGACTCGCACACCTACCTGAGAGGCAAGCTCGACGCCATCACCGTGGCTACGACTCAGGAGTGACCCGGCGCCCCGAGCCTCCCCCCGGGGGCTGACGGCGGATCCGCCTCAGAGTCTGACGATCAACCAGAACCACGCGCATAGCGTGAAGTCCATGAAGAACCGCAGAACCACCGCTGCCCTGACCCTGGCCGCGATCCTCCTGCCCCTGCCGCTCGCCACCGCCGGCACCTCGGTCGCCGCGGACACCTCCGTGGCCGCCGGGCCGGCGGGGACCGACAACCGCCGCACGACGGTGGAACTCCCGCGGCCCACCGGCCGTTTCGCCGTCGGCCGGGAAGACCTGCACCTGGTGGACCGCAGCCGCACCGACCCCTGGGCCGGATCCGGGCCGCGCGAGCTGATGGTCACCATGCGCTACCCGGCGCGCCACGACAGCGGCCGGGCAACCCGCTACCTCACCCCCGAGGAGGCCCGGCTGCTGCTGGTCGACCGAGGGCTGGACCAGGCGATCCCGGTCGAGACCCTGACCGGCACACGGACCCACGGCCGGACGGGCGCCCGCCCGGTCGCCGGCCGGTACCCGCTGATCGTCCTGTCCCCGGGCTTCACCGTCCACCGGGCCACCCTCACCGCGCTCGCCGAGGACCTGGCCTCCCGCGGCTACGTCGTCGCCTCCGTGGACCACGCGTACGAGAGCGTGGGGACCGCCTTCCCCGGCGGGCGCGTGCTCACGTGCCTGGCCTGCGAGAAGGTCCAGGACGAGGCCGGCTACCGGACCGTCGGCGAAACCCGCGCCCGGGACGTGTCCTTCCTCCTGGACCGCCTCACCGCACGCAACCCCGCCTGGCGCCACGCCGGCCTCATCGACCAGGGCCGCATCGCGATGGCCGGCCACTCCATCGGCGGCTCCTCGACCGCCGCCGCGATGGCGGGCGACGGAAGGATCCGGGCCGGGATCAACCTGGACGGCGGCTTCTCCACGCCGGTCCCCGCGGCCGGACTCGGCGGACGCCCCTTCATGCTGCTCGGCGCGCAGCAGCGCGGCCCCGGCGGCAACGCCAGCTGGGACCGCGACTGGCCGCTGCTCGACGGCTGGAAGCGCTGGATCACCTTCGCCGGCTCCGGCCACTTCACCTTCACCGACTTCCCGGCGATCGGCGAACAGCTGGGACTGCCCGACGAGGAGGCCCCGCTGCCCGGCGGCCGCTCCGTCGAACTGACCCGCCGCTACGTCGGAGCCTTCTTCGACCAGCACCTGACGGGCCGCCCGCAGCCCGTGCTCGACGGCCCGACCGCGGACGCGCCGGAGGTCGCCTTCCACACCCCCTGACCCGGGCGCGGACCCGGATCGCGGGGCAGGGTCAGACCACCGTCACCGGGTGGCGGACCACCGCGTCGAAGAGGTAGCCCTGCGTGTTGTGGACCGACCGGTCGGGCTGCGTCCGCCCGGTCGCGTCGGTCGCCCGCGCCAGCAGCGAGGTCGCACCCGTGGCCCGCGGGGTCCACGGCAGCGACCAGCGCACCCAGCCACCCCGGCGCGGGGTGTCGTGCAGCCGGGCCCGCCGCCAGCGGACGCCGCCGTCCGTGCTGACGTCGATCCGGGTGACCGGTGCCGCCGCCGACCAGGAACGGCCGGTCAGCAGCCGGGTCCGGTGCACGGGAACGGTGGCCCCCAGCTCCAGCTCGAAGGCGCTCTTGAGGGTCTGCCGGGTCAGCGGGGCACTTCCCTGCGCCGGGTGCTCGGGCCCGAACAGCCGGTACAGGTCGGTGTTCCAGGGCGAGTACAGGGGCTCCCCGCTCACCTCGATGTCCCCGACCCACTTGATCGACGAGATCCCGACCCAGTCCGGAACCACGAGGCGGACCGGCCCGCCGTGGTCGGGCGGCAGCGGCCGCCCGTTCATCTCGTAGGCCAGCAGTACGTCGTCCAGCGCCTTGCCGACGGGCAGCGGGCGCCGCACCCGGCCCAGGTTCACCCCGTTCGCCACCACCTCGTCGTCCAGCCCGCGCGGCAGGACGTCCACGGCGCCCGGGGTCACGCCCGCCAGGCGCAGCACGTCCGACAGCCGCGCCCCGCGCCAGCGCGCGACGCCGATCGCACCCAGGGTCCAGGCGGTGCCGGTGACCGGCTGGCCCTGCTGCGTGGTGTAGAAGCTCCGGCCGTTGCCCGCGCACTCGATGAACAGCGTCCGCTCCACCGGCCGAAGCGCGCGCAGCCGCTCGTACGACAGCTCCAGCGGGCCGCCCGCCAGCCCGTCGCCCCACACCTTCAGCCGCCATCCGGCGGCATCGATCCGCGGGGTGGAGGTGTGGTTGCGCACGAAGAACCGGTCGACCGGGGTGAGCGGACCCGTGCCGCGCAGCGCCGCGAAGTTCGTCTCCGCGTTCGTCCCGCGCAGGGTGAACAGCTCGGGCGGCAGCGGCTTGACGGTGCGCGGCACCGGGTCGGCCGGCGGCAGGCCCGGCGCGGCCGAGGCCGTGCCGCCGCCCGCGGCCGCACCCAGCGATCCGGCGGCGGCCCCCACCGCGAACAGCTTCAGCAGATCACGGCGGTCCACCCCGGCGGAGCGGGCCCGGCCGAGCGCCCACTGCCGCAGGCGCGTGCGGTCGTACCGGCTCTCGTCCGACAGATCGAAGGGCATGGCAGGAGCACTCCTTGGTCGCGGTTCCCACGGACCGTAGGGGCCCGGGGCGGGCCGCGGGAACCTTCCCGCGGTGATGTCCACGAACCCGCAACACTGCCGCAACGGCCGATTACCGCTGGTCGGCGGAGATTCGGCAGGATGTGGGCATGACCGAGATCCTTACCCCCCGACTCCTCCTCCGCCGCTGGAGCGACGACGACCTCGTCCCCCTTTCGGAGATCAACGCCGACCCGGAGGTGATGCGCTGGATCGGCGAGGGCGAGACCCTCGACCTGGACGAGACGGCCGAGGAGATCGAGCGCTGGGAGGAGGAGTGGGACGAGGAGGGCTTCGGGCTCTTCGCCGTCGAGCTCCTCGGCTCCGGCGAGCTCATCGGCGCCGTCGGCCTCTCGGTCCTCGAGAACCTGCCGGACGCCCGCGCGGACGTCCAGATCAGCTGGCGTCTCGGCCGCCAGTACTGGGGCCAGGGCTATGCCTCCGAGGCCGCCCACGCCACCTTGGAGTTCGCGCTCCAGGACCGCGGCCTGGACCGGGTCGTCGCGATCAACCGGATGAGCAACACCGATTCCGAGAACGTGATCCGCAAGCTGGGCATGGTGATGGAACGCGACACCGTCGACCCCCGCTACGGGACCTCCGTGCGGGTCCACGGCATCGACCTCACCGAGTACGAGGCCTGATCCGCGCCCCTGCTCCGCGGCCCTGATCCGCGCGGCCGCATCAACCGATCGGCCGACCCCCGGGTCCTCCGGACCGTCCGCACGCTCCGTCCGCCGGTCGGACCCGCCGGGGCCTGCGGCGCGGCGAGCATGGACCGGGGGAGCGGGAGGGCGTACCCGGCCCTCCCCGCCCCGGAGCCGAGAGGGACACCATGAACGCGCACGACCGACTCCTGCTCGACGGGGCCCGCCGCGGCGACGCGGCGGCGGTGGGCGCGGCGCTCGCCGCGGGCGCCGCCGTGGAGGCCCGCGACGAGGAGCTGCGCACGCCGCTGCTGCTCGCCGCGCTCGGCGACCACGTGGCCGCGGCGGAACTGCTGGTCGCCGCCGGAGCCGACCCGAACGCCCCGGACTCCCGGGAGGACAGCCCCTGGCTGGTCACCGGCGTCACCGGGAGCGTGCGGATGATGCGCCTGCTGCTGCCCGCCGGACCGGACCTGACGCAGCGCAACCGCTTCGGCGGGATCTCCCTCATCCCGGCCGCCGAGCGCGGGCACACCGCGTACGTGCGCGCCGTGCTCGACGCGACGGACATCGACGTCGACCACGTCAACCGGCTCGGCTGGACCGCTCTGCTGGAGGCGGTGATCCTCGGCGACGGCGGCGCGCGCCACGAGGAGGTCGTCGCGGTCCTGCTCGCGGCGGGCGCCGACCCGCTGCTGGCCGACCACGAGGGGGTGACCCCGTACGAGCACGCCGTCCGCCGGGGTTTCGACGGCATGGCGCGGACCCTGAAGGCGGCGGCCGACGCGGTGCAAGCCGGGTCCGGCCGATGAACCGCCGCACGCGCACCCGTACCCGTACCCGCGGTGCCCTCGCGGCGCTCGCCGCGGCCCTGCTGCTCGGTGCCTGCTCCCGGCCCGCGGCGCCCGCGCCGCCGGGCCCGGCGCCCTCCGCAGCCTCCCCGCTGCCCGTCTCCGCCCCCACCCCGCAGGGGCTGCTGCTGACCGCCGACTTCGGGGCCGACACCGTGACCTTCGTGGACCCCGAGCGCGGCGCGGTCGCCTCGGTCACCGCGGGCAGGGCCCCGTACGGACTGGCCGTGGGTACGGACGGCCGGGCGTGGGTCGCCACCGCCGAGGGCGTGGCCGTCGTCGACACGCGCACCCGCGTACGGCTGGCCCTGATCCCGCACCGCACCGCCACCGGTCCGGCCACCGACGGCGAGTACCGTGGCGGCGGCACGGGCATCGCGCTCTCGCCCGACGGCGCGCACGCCTACGTCGGGGTCAACGTGCCCGGCGCCGCCGGGGTCCTGGAGGTCCTCGACACGGCGAGGAGCGAGGTCACCGCCGTCGTACCGGTGGGTCGGCGCCCCTTCGACGTGGACGTGTCGCCGGACGGCGCCGAGGTCTACGTCACCGGCCACGACTCCTTCGACGTCACCGTCGTCGCGGCCGGCTCATGGAGCCCCCGCCGGATCGAGGTCGCCCCCTACGGCACCGAGGGCGGGCTCGGGTCCTGGCTCAAGCCGCACTACGCCGTCGTACGCCCCTCCGACGGGAACCTGCTGCTCCCCTTCGAGGGCGAGCGGCTCGCCGTGGTCGACCCGCGGACCGGGCGGACCCGGATCGAAGCGATGACCGCCGACACCCACCAGCACGGGGCCGCCGCCACGGCCGACGGCCGGCTCCTGGTGGTCGGCACGGGCGCCGTGCGCCCGGGCGACGGCAGGGGCCCCTCACTGACGGTCCGTTCCCCGGACGGCGCCGAGCGGGTGTACCCGCTCCGGGGACCGCACGAGGACGTGGCCGTCTCCCGCGACGGCCGGACCGCCTACGTCACGGGCGGCTACACACGGGACGGCTACTGGAACGGCATCACGGTCGTCGACCTCGACACCGGAGCCACCCGCCGACTCGCCGCGGGCGCCCGGCCCCTGGGGGGTGTCTTGCCGGTCAGGCCGGGCTCGCGGGGTCTGGCACCGCGCCTCGCCGCGTTGTCCTCGGTCGGCGACGCTCCGCGTCGCCTCCCTCGTCCGCCTTGCGATCCTTCCCCTCGGCCCTGGCGGGCCTGGGGAGGCCCCATGGCACCAGACCCGCTCCCTGATCCGGCCCGATCGACAAGACACCCCCTGGGCATCGCGGTCCTCTGAGCCGTTCTCCGAGCCGTCCCCCGCGCAGGCGTCTCAGCCCGGCGCCACGGCCCCGCCGCCCGCGCGGATCGCCGCGAGGGCGGCGGCGTGCAGCGCGGCCGGGTCGCCCCGGTGGGCCCGGGGGCTGCCCGTGAGCGTGTACCACTCGTCGGCGTCCTCGTACTGGACATCGAACCGGACCAGGCCCCCGGACGCCTCGGTGCTGCGCAGGATCAGGGGACCGGTGATCACGCCG
This sequence comes from Streptomyces nojiriensis, assembly GCF_017639205.1. Lineage (NCBI taxonomy): Bacteria > Bacillati > Actinomycetota > Actinomycetes > Kitasatosporales > Streptomycetaceae > Streptomyces > Streptomyces nojiriensis. The sequence goes on from NZ_CP071139.1 coordinate 8,686,673, forward strand.
ACCTCGTCGGTCATGGCGCCGCCCGGCCCGGCGAGCACCTCGTCCTGCCACCGGTGCGGCCGCGTCATGAGGCGCAGGTGTCCAGCATCGTGGTGAGCATCTTCTTCTCCGGTTCGGTGACGGTCAGTCCGTACGTGGATTTCACGGTCGTCCAGGCCCGCCCGTACTGGCACCAGCTCGCCTTGTCCGGCGGCTGCCACAGGTCGGGGCTCTGGTCGCCCTTGGAACGGTTCGAGGCCGCGGTCACGGCCAGCAGCTGAGGATGGGTCAGGTCGTTGGCGAAGGCCTTGCGCCGCGCGGAGTCCCAGCCGGCCGCGCCGGAGCGCCAGCCCTCGGCGAGCGGCACCATGTGGTCGATGTCCATCTTCCCCGCGTCCGTGACGACCGCCCCGTCGTAGAGGCTCTTCCAGTTGCCGGCCACGGCCCTGCACTCGGCGTCCTGGGTGACCTCGGTGCCGTCGCGCTTGAGGACCACCTCGCGGGTGTCGCACTTGTTGCCCTGCTGCGCCCAGTGCGTGAACTTGTCCCGGCTGTAGCCGGCCATCGTGCCGACCGGGGCCACCACGAGCGCCGCCAACTGGGTCCGCGCCACGGCCGCGCTGACCATACCGGGCAGTACGTCCCCACCGGCCGGTTTGGCGTCGCCGCCCGGTGCGTCCGGCGACTTCGGCGCCGCCGCGGACGGCGAGCCCGCGGGCGCGGACGCCTTCGGGTCCCCGCCGCCCGGCGCGGCGGGACCGGAGCACCCGGTGGCGGCGGCCAGCAGCAGCACCAGCACCGCACCCGGCACACGTATCTGACGTCCCATAACCCCACCCCGAGCCGGTACCGCTCCGCACGCTGTCCCGCGAACACTACCCAGAACCGGACAATCAACCTACCGAGGGCCCTCCGGCGGGCGTTGTCAGTGGCTCTCGCTAGTCTCCCGGCATACCGCAGCTCAGGGGGGTCGGCTCCCCCCTGTCAGGGCTGCGCGGAACCGGACAGGACAGGCGGAGGGGCACGGTCTGATGGCATGGCTGGCGGCGGGCGAGGGGTACGAGATCGCCCTGGTGGAGGGACGGGTGGCGGCGAGGTCCGCCACCGGGCGGACGGCGGGACGGCAGTTGAAGACACTGCCCAAGGCCCTGAAGGACCATCCCGAGGTGGACCGGCTGCGCAGGCTGGCCGAATGGCTCGACCGGCACGAGGCGGCCTGCGCCGCACAGGTCGACGGCTGGATGGTCTCCTCGCTGCCGGTGCCGACCGAACTGCTCGCCCGGGTCTGGCCGGACGAGGCCTGGCAGAGCGCCCTGCGCGATGTGGCCGTGGTCGGCGACGACCCCGACGAGGTGGGCTTCCTGCGGGACGCCACCGCCTCCGGTGAGCTGAAGGTGGTCAACCTCGACGGCGAGACCGTCCGGCTCTCCCCCCGTACGGTGACCCTGCCGCACCCCGTGCTGCTGCCCGACCTCGACGACGTACGGGACTTCGCGGCCGAGCTGGGCATCGTGCAGCGGGTCGAGCAGATCCACCGGGCCACCTGGCTCAAGCCCGCCGAGGTCGCCGCCACCGCCACCGAGGTCCGCGACTACGCGGGCGGCGCCTTCCCCACCCGCTTCAGCCTCGCCGCCCGGGCCACGAGCCTCGGCTACCGGGTCTCCGGCGGCTACGCCACCTGCAGGGTCCGGGACTCCGGGACCGGCACCGAGGCCGCCGTGTGGATCGGCGAACCCTATTACGACGACGAGACGACGACCGGCGCGCTGAGCTGGCACGACGAGGACGGCCGGGCGGTACGCCTGACCGAGGTCGGACCGGTGGCCTGGTCCGAAGGCATGCGGATGGCCGCGGCGCTGTACGCCGGGCGCAAGATCGAGGAGGGCGGGGACGCGTGAGCACCAACCAGGAAGACACCAGGATGAACAAGGCCGAACTGCTGCTCAAGGCCGGTGCCGTACTGCCGCGGGACACCACCGGCGCCGGCCCCGACGTCGTGGAACTGACCGCGCGCGCCTACCGCCACCCGGGCCTCGCCGACGACCGCGTCGTGGTCCGGCTCGCTCCCGGCGAACTGGGCGCGGCCGAGGACCTCGCCGCCGGCTTCCTCGGACTCGTACGCGAGGAGGGCGAGCCGCCCGTCGTCGGGCTGAGCAAGCGCCAGGCGCTCGGCTTCCCCGAATGGGTCCTCGTGCACCACCCCGAGGACGGCCACCACGCCCTCGCCGTCGTGCCCGAACTGGACCGGATCGCCCGGCAGGCCAAGACCAAGCCCAAGGCCGCCCTCGACGCCTGCCTCGAACTCGCCGGCCGCCTCGCCGTGGCCGTCCCGCACTTCCTGCCCCTCTTCCACGAGCAGGCCGCGCGGCTCTTCCTCGCCGTCGAGAACACCACCTACGCCGCCCAGCTGTTCGGGCGGGCCCGGGACGCCGAGGCCCAGTACGGGCTGGCCGTCGACGAGGACCGCCTCGACGCCGTCTTCCTCGAATTCGCCCTCGTCGGCGCCCTGCCGGTGAAGGTCCTCACCGGCTACGGCAAGGCCCTCGCCGGCCGCGTCACCCCCGCCGAGGCCTACGTGCGCTTCCGCCGCCTGTGCGTACGCCGCACCGCCGGCGGGCTGCCGCCCTCCGCCCAGGCCGCCGCCGAACTGCGCCGCCTCGCCCGCGCCGCAGGTCTGACCGGCACCGAACCCGAGCAGGACTACCTCGCCGAACTGCTGCCCCTGCCCGCCACCCTGCGCGCCGCGCTCGGCTGGTGGAAGGCACACCGCGGCGCCCTCGTGGCGCTCGCCCGCCGCGTTCCCGCCGTCCGCGGCACGCTCCTCGGGCTGAACCCGTCCAGTGGCGACGCGGGCGAGTTCACCACCCTGTGGCTGGAGATCCTGGAGGAGGCAGGCGCCACCGCCGGCCTCACCGACGGGGACCTGCCCGCCGAGCAGCGCTGCGCCGACGGCACGGCCGGCTGGCTGGAGCGCTTCCACGCCGCCCGCCACTCCGGCTGGGGCCGGCGCCCCGCGCTCCCGCTCCTCCTCGGCCTCGTCGAACGGTGCGCCGGGCAACTGCGCACCGAACTCGCCCGGCCCGAACGGGAAGCGGGCCTGCGGATCGGCGTCGAGGACGCCGACCTCCTCGACCTGCTGCTCGCCCTGGACGTCCCGGTCGCCGACCCCGAGGCCGGGAGCGAGCACCGCCGGCACCGGTACGACCACCTGAACCTGTCCGAGTGGGCCGGCCGCGACGAGCGCCGCGACCTGCTCGCCCTCGCCGCCGACGAGCGCTTCCACCCCGCCTTCCGGCGCGCGCTGAGCAACCTGAGCGACGGCTGCGCCGACGTGGTCCGGTGCGTCGCCGCCTCGCCCGGCGGCCGCCCGCTGCTGGCCGAATGGATGCGCGACGTCGCCCTCGCCTCCACCGCCGCCGGCCTGCCCGGGGTCCCCGAGGCCATCGCACGGCTGAGCTGGCTGCCCACCGAAGCACTGGAACTCGCCCCCGAGGAGGTGGCTGCCGCCGCGGCCGCGGACCTCGCCGAAACCCTCGCCCGCACCCTGCGCGGCGGTCTCTTCGAGGAACTGGCCTGGCCCTCCTGGGAGGAGGCCCTCGCCGAACTGAGCCCCGGTCAGGGCCGGGAGGCCCTGACCGTGACGGAGGCCTGGCCGTACCTGATCGTCGCCAACCAGACCCAGGTCCGGGTCATCGACGCCGACTCCACCGTCCTCACCCACGACCTGCGGGTACCGACCGGGACCTCGTACAACCACGGCTTCCACTACGTCGACGGCGAACTGCTCGTCTTCTGGTCCTCCTGGAGCAGCAACGGGACACAGGGCTACTGGCACCACTCGCCCGGCACCGTCCTCACCCTGGACACCGACCGCAGCCACTGGTCGCTGCGCAGCGACCACCTCTCCCTGCCGCTCCCCGGCGGCGGGCGCGCCACCGGCGGCGGAGTCCTGCACCGCGGCGACACGAAGCTGCCGGACGAGCGGCCCCTGCTGTCCGACGGCACCTCGTACTGGGTGTGGCACCGGCGCGACGCGGAGAACGACATCGGCTGGGTCGAGTACGACCCCGCAGGCGGGACCTACGGTCGCTCCTCCCTGCCCGCGTTCTTCGCCGACGCGCTGCGCACCGACCCGGACACCGGCCGCCGCGGCGGGTCCTCCAACCGGCTGCGGCCGGCGCCCACCGTGGCCGGCTCGGTACTCGGCGAGCCCGCCGACGGCCTGCTCGGCTGGCGCACCGTATGGGTCCGCGGCCAGGGCTGGGAGGGCACCGACACCTCCGGCCGCACCGTCGCCGTGCCCGAGGGCCGAGAGGCGCCCGTCGCCGCCCTCACCTTCCCCGGTGACGACCGGCCCCGCGCGCTGTCCCAGCACTGGCAGGAGCTGAGCATCACCGACCCGGACGGTGTGGTCACCGCCAAGTCGCGCGACGGCCACCGCCGGCGCTCCGCCTTCGGCACGGGCAGCGTGGACCTTCCGCCGCTGTCGCACTGGTACGCCCTGCGCCCCCGCGACACCGAGGCCTCGGCCGTCCTGCGCGCCGCCGACCGGGAGACCGTGGCCGCACTGCTCAAGACGGCCGCCGCGGCCGACAAGGCCGCCGACCTGCCCGAGCTGGTGAGCGCGGCCCTGCCGAAGATCACCGCCCCCAAGATCATCGGCGGCATCGTCGAGGTCCTCCGCTTCACCCTCACCCAGCAGAAGGCCCTGGACGCGATCGCCTCCCGGCTCCACCCGGACGACACCCCCGTCGAGGAGCGCGAACAGGGTCCCGCCGACCGGCTGATCGCCGACGCGCTCAGCGGTCTCATCGGCTCCGGCTACTACCGCTGGGGCGGTGAGAGCGACGCCGCCCACCACACGCTGAGCGAACTCGGCGCCGCCCGCACACGGACCGACGACGTCCCGGTGCCCGGCCTGCTGCACTTCGACACGCCCGCACTGCCGTACTGGTCCTTCACGTGGACCCCGCTGCTGGACCAGCCCGCGGCCGTCGCCTACCGCGCCGTCACCGCCGCGCCCACCGACGAGCAGCGCGAGGGGCTGCTCACCCTGCTCGGCACGGTCGACGCCCTCGGCCTGGCCTCGGCCGAAGGCTCCGCGGACCGCTGGCGCCGGGTCCTGCTCCGCCTCGACCGGCAGCACCTGCTCACCGCGGACGGCGAACGCAACGTCCACCACCGCAGCCTGCTGCCGCTGGGCGGCGGAGCCGTCCTCGCGCTGACCGAGCACAGCGAATCCGTACCCGAAGGCCACGAGTTCGGTGCCCTGCTGTACGACCCCACGGGCCGGTTCACCGTCCCCGGCCCCTACACCGTCCGCGGCGACGCCCCGCTCGGCGACCGCGAACGCGGCGCCGACTGGCTGACCGCGTTCCTCGGGGCGGCCGCCGAGCACGGGCCCGCGCCCTTCCGCCCCGAAGCCGCGGAGGAGTTCGCCCGGCTCACCGGAGTGTCCGGGACCCTCGCCCGCCTGGTGGTCGCCGGACTCCCGGGCGTCGACAGCTACGAACGCAACTTCCTGACCCCCGAACTGCGCACCGCCCTCGGCGTCAAGGCCACCGACGCCGCCTACGCCCGCGACGAGCTCAAGAACCTCGACACCGAGCTGCGGCGCGCCGTCGTCGGGGCCCTGCTCCCCGCCGACCCGGCGAAGCTGTGGAGCGAGGGACCCGACGTCGTCGCCGCCGCGGAGCTCTGGAACCGGCGCGTGGGCCGTCGTACCCCCGTCCCCGACTGGCTCGCCACGGAAGCCGCGCGCGCCGTGGGCGGCAGCTGGCCCGCGCACCGCGCCCTGGCCGCGCTGCTCGACCCGGCCGCCTCGCGCGAGCTCTCCGTCGACGTCGCCTGGACGGTGAAGGGCGACCACGTGGAGCCCGCCGAGCCGGCCACCGACCCCTTCACCGGGTCCGTCCTGACCGGAACCCTGGCCATGGCGTCCTGGCTGGCCCACCGGCTGCCCGCGGGCGACTCCGTACGAGCGGCCCTGCCGCCCGTACTGACCGCCGTACGGCAGCGGCTCGCCGCACCCGAACTGCTCCTGGAGATCGGGCACTACACCAGCCTGCCCGACTTCCGGAAGGCGGCCGGCACGCCGACCGAGACCGGCGAGGGCTACGAGCGCTACGGCGCCGTCGTCATGGCCACCCACGACGACCAGCCCAAGCCCGCCCTGCGCCCGGCCCTGCTCGACTCCACCGGCTCCGACCCGTACCTGCCTGCGCTGCGCGGCGAGGACCAGCGGCCCTCCGCCGCCGAGACGGCGCTGCGCACCGCCCACGACCCGCGCTTCGCCGCGCTGCTCGCCGATCCGGGCGCCCCGGCGGCCGGCACGACGGACGCGGACGGCACCTGGTGGCCGCAGGACCCGAGCCGCTCCGTCCCCGAACTGGTCGAGGAGGCGAGCGCCCGGCACGGCCTGGGCGCCGACGCGGCCACCCTCTACCTCATGCTGCTCGCCATGCCCGACCCCACCGACCGCAACACGGCGCGGTGGACCGGCTGGAAGCCGGCCCGCCTCAAGGCCGCCCGCGCCGAACTGTCCGCCACCGAACTGGTGGTGACGGCCGGCCGCAGCCGGGCCGGGCGCTCGCTCTTCCTGCCGGGCGGCTGGGCCGACATGCCCTCCCCGACGCTGCCGGTGGAGCAGTGGAAGCTCCCCATGTACGGCCTGGGCGCCGGCGGCCGGCCCCCGCTGGGCGTGCTCGTCCCCGCCGAACCCGCCGCGGAGCTCTACCGCGGGGCCTGGCAGCGGGTCCAGGAGGGCGACCTGCCGCGCTTCGAGGAGCTCAAGGTGAAGCGCACCCGCGCCCGCCGCCGCTGAACCGGCCGTCCCGGGCCGCCGCGGCGCCGAAAGGCGTCCGGGCCGTCTGGGCCGTCCGGGCCGTCCGGGATTCCCGTACGGCGCGGCGCACCTGCCCGCAGGTGCGCCGCGCCCCCCGCACCACCTCCCGCCACACATTCCAGAGGAACCGATGACCGTCACCGAAGACACCGCCCCCGCCGCCCGGCAGGTGCTGCCCGCCGAGGAACGCCACGCCGCCGAGCTCGCCTTCCTCGCGGCCCAGGACCCCGGCCCCCGCCCGCCCGGCTGGGCCCTGACCCCGCGCGCCGTCGTCACCTTCGTCTGCGGCAGCGACGGAGCCGAGCTGGCACTGCCGGGGCGCCGCCGCGCCGGACTCCCCGCCAAGCTGGTCATCGCGCCCAAGTTCGTCGGCGAACGCGCCCTCGTGGAGCGCTGCGTCGTCACCCTGGCCGGAGAGCGCGGCCTGCTCCTCACCGGCGAGCCCGGCACCGCCAAGTCGATGCTGTCCGAGCTGCTGGCGGCCGCCGTCAGCGGCACCAGCGCCCTCACCGTGCAGGGCACGGCCGGCACCACCGAGGACGCGTTCCGCTACGGCTGGAACTACGCGCTGCTGCTCGCGCAGGGCCCCACCTCGCAGGCCCTGGTCGACTCCCCGGTGCTCTCCGCCATGCGCACCGGCCGCGTCGTCCGCGTCGAGGAGATCACCCGCTGCCTGCCCGAGGTGCAGGACGCGCTGGTGTCGATCCTGTCCGACCGGCGGCTCAGCGTGCCCGAACTGACCGCCACCGAGGACGCGGTGGTCTCCGCGGCCCCCGGGTTCACCGTCATCGCCACCGCCAACCTGCGCGACCGCGGCGTATCGGAGATGTCCGCCGCCCTCAAGCGGCGCTTCAACTTCGAGACCGTCGCCCCGATCGCGGACGCGGACGCGGAGGCCACCCTGATCCGCCGCCAGGCGGTGGCCGCCGTCCAGCGGGCCGGCGCCGCCTTCGGGGTCGACGATGCCGTGCTCGACGCGCTCGTCACCGTCTTCCGCGACCTGCGCTCCGGCCGCTCCGCCGAGGGCTGGGACGTGGAACGGCCCGGCACGGTCATGTCCACCGCCGAAGCCGTCCAGGTGGCGGCCTCGCTCGGGGTCGCCGCCGCGTACCTCCCGGGCGGGGACGTGCTGGACCTGCTGCCGGGGCACCTGCTGGGCGTCGTACGCAAGGACGACCCGGCCGACCACGGACGGCTGCTGGGGTACTGGGACGGGCCGGTCCGGCGCCGCGCCGAGGACGGCTCGCCGATGTGGCGCCGCCTCTGGGACCTGCGCGGGAGCCTGCGTTGACGCACACCGACCCGCGCACCGCGGTCGACGCCCTCGCCGCGGCCCGCGAGCCCTACCTCATCGGGGTGCGCCACCACAGCCCGGCGCTGGCGGCGGTGGTACCGGCCCTGCTGGACGCCTCGGGCGCCGACGCGGTGTGCGTCGAGCTCCCGGCGGAGTTCCAGCCCTGGCTGGAGCACCTCGCCGACCCGGAGACCGTCGCCCCGGTCGCCCTCGCGGGCACGGGGGAGGACGGCCGCCTGGCGTTCTACCCGTTCGCGGACTTCTCCCCGGAACTGGCGGCGATCCGCTGGGCCCGTGCGGCCGGCGCGGCCGTCATCTGCTGCGACCTCCCCCTGTCGGACCGCGGCTGGACCGAACCGGCCGCGCCGCCCCCGGGCCCGCTCCCGGCCGCGGCCCCCGGCTCGGCCCCCGCCCCGACCGGGGCGCCGGACCGTACCCAGGCCCCGGCGTTGGGCCAGGCCTCGGGCACGGCCCAGGACCGGGCCACGGCCCCTGGCGGTGGGTCCTTCGCGGACGCTCTGACCGCCGCCGGTACGGGGCGCGACGGTGACGACATGTGGGACCGGGCCGTCGAGGTCCTCGCGCCGGGGTGCTCCCCGGAGGCGGTACGCCGTGCGGCACTCGGCGTCGGCTGGGCGCTGCGCGCGGACACCGGCGCCGTCCCGGCCACGGACCTGGCCCGCGAGGCCCACATGCGGAGCGTCATCGCCGACGCGGTAGCCGCAGGCCACCGTGTGGCGGCGGTGATCGGGGCGTTCCACGCCCCGGTCCTCCCGGGCACGGCCGCCGGCGGCTCGCCGGCCGAGCCCGGCTCCGGTACGGCCTCCGGCCTCGGTTCCCACTCGGACACCGCCCCAAGCGGCGGCTCCGACCCCGGTTCCGGTGACGCGGTCGGCCCGGACCCTGGCTGCGGCTCCGGTCACGCTTCCGACGCGGACTCCGGCCACGAGCCTGCCTCCGCACACCACACGGGCACTGGCGACGGCCAGACCTCTCCCATCGGCTCCGGCCACGCCTCCGCCTCCGGCGCCGGCACGGGCTCCGCCTCCGGCGCCGGCACGGGCTCCGTCTCCGTCTCCGGCGCCGGCACGGGCTCCGCCTCCGGCGCCGGCACGGGCTCCGCCTCCGGCGCCGGCACGGGCTCCGCCTCCGTCTCCGGCGCCGGCACGGGCTCCGCCTCCGGCGCCGGCACGGGCTCCGTCTCCGTCTCCGGCACCGTCTCCGTCTCCGTCTCCGGCACCGGCACCGGGACCGGCACCGCCTCCGGCACCGGCACCGGGACCGGCACCGGCACCGGCTCCGGCTCCGGCTCCGGCACTGGCTCCGGCTCCGGCGCCGGCACCGCCTCCGCCTCCGACGCGGACTCCGGCCACGAGCCTGGCTCCGCACACGGCACCGGCACCGGTAGCGACGCCGGTTCGGGATCCGGCCACGGCTCCGGCTCCGACGCAGTCACTGCCCTGGGGCCGAACCCGGTCGTCCCGGGCCCCCGGCACGGCGGAGCCGCCGCCGCCGGGACGCCGGCCGTCACCTCCTTCGTGCCGTACTCCTTCGACCTGCTCGACTCCCGTTCCGGGTACCCCGCCGGGATCCGGGACCCCCGCTGGCAGCAGGCCGTCCTCGAGGCCGGCGGTGACCCCGACCGGGTCCGCGAGGCCGCCTCCGTCGCCGTCACCGGGCTCTGCCGGGAACTGCGCCGCGCCGGGCACACCGCGGGCACCGGCGAGGCCGCCGAGACCCTGCGGCTCGCCTGCGACCTCGCCACCCTGCGCGCGCTGCCCGCGCCCGGCCGCGGCGAGCTCCTCGAAGCCGTCACCACCGTCCTCGGCCAGGGCGAACCGCTCGGCCGCGGCCGGGCGCTGGCCCGCGCCCTCGAGGCCGTGCTCGTCGGCACCGCCCGCGGCCGGATCACCCCGCACGCCCCCCGTTCCGGACTCGGCCCCTCCGTCGAGGCCGAACTCGCCGCCCTGCGGCTGCCGTCCCCCGAGGAGCCCGCGCCCCGCGAGATCCGCCTCGACCCGCTCCGCTCCGCCCTCGACGGCCGCCGCGAGGTGCTGCTGCAGCGGCTCCTCGTGTGCGGCGCCTCCTACGGGGAGCCCCTCACCGTCGCAGCCACCGGCGACGGCACCGCCCTCGGCACCAAGTGGCGGCTGTCCTGGACGCCTTCCGTCCCGGCCCGGCTGGACCTCGCCGGGGTGCGCGGAGTCACCGCCGCCCAGGCGGCCGCCGGCACGCTGCGGGACACCGCCCGCCGCGCCGCCGCCGACGGCGGGCCGACTCCGGCGCAGATCCTCGCCGGACTGGCCGCCGCCGCGCGGTGCGATCTGCCCGAGCTGGTCGACGTACGCCTCCACGAGGCGGCCACCGCCCTGCCGCAGACCGCCACCCTGCCCGAACTCCTCGACGCCCTCGACCTCCTGGAGGCCCTCCACCGCGGCCACCTGCCGGGCACCTCCGACGCCTCCCGGGCAGCCGCGGCCACCCTCGCGGGCGACCTCCTCGAAGCGGCCGTGCGCTGCCTGCCCGGCCTCGCCGGGAGCGAGGACCCCGCCGACGCGGCCGCCCTCGTGGCACTCGCCGACCGCGCCGCCGCCCATCACCTGGGCCTGCGCACGGACGACGCCCTCGCCGCCCTGGCCGCCACCGCGGCGCCGATGATGCAGGGCGCGGCCCTGGCCGTACGGGTCCTGCTCGACCTCGACCCGGCCGCCGAACTCGGCGGCCGCGCCGCCGGATGGATCGACGCCGCGGGCACCGCCGACAGCCGGCGCGCCCTGACCCGGCGGCTCGGCGGACTCCTCACCGCAGCCGGGCCCCTGCTGCAGTCCTCCCCGGCCGCCCTCACTCCGCTCCTCGACCGCGTCGAGCACCTCGCCGACCAGGACTTCCTCGACCGGCTCCCGGCACTGCGCGGCGGCTTCGACGCCCTGTCGCCCGCCGCCCGCGACCGGCTGCTCGACACCGTCACCGAGCGCCTCGGCGACCGGATCGACCTCGCGCTCGACGCGTCTCCCGCCCTGCTCGCGCTCTGGGCCGCGGCCGACGCGGCCGGACTCGCCGCCCTCAAGGCCCTCCCGCTGCCCGGAACGGAAACGCCGACGCCGACGCCGACTGCGGCTGAGGCCGCGGCCGCGGCCGCCGAGGCGCCGGCAACCCCGCGCTCGCCGGCCCCCCGGGCCGACGGACAGCGGCTCGCCCCCGCCGACCGCTGGCGGCTGCTGCTCGGCCGTGAGCGGGACCGGCTCCCCGCCGGCGCCCGCCGCTACGCCCACGCGCTGGACGAGCTGTACGGAGCGGGGCGCGGCGAAGGCGCCTCCGACCTCGACCTCGGCCAGGGGCGCGGCCAGGGCGGCGGCCAGGAGGCCTCCTTCCCCACCGCCCGGGAGTGGTCGCAGGAGCTGGAGGCGCTGTTCGGCGCCGACGTACGGGAGGAGGTGCTGGCGGGAGCGGCCGAAGCGGGCCGCACCGACGTCCTCACCCAGCTCGATCCGGCGGCCGTACGGCCCTCGGTGGAACTGCTGAGCTCCGTACTCTCCCTCGCCGGCGGGCTGCCGGAGGCCCAACTCGCGCGGTTGCGCCCCCTGGTCAGGCGGCTCGTCGACGAACTCGCCAAGGAGCTCGCCACCCGGCTGCGTCCGGCCCTCTCCGGCCTCGCCACCCCGCGTCCCACGCGGCGGCCCGGCGGCAAGCTCGACCTGGCCCGCACCCTGCGCGCCAACCTCGCGCACACCCGGCGCCGGACCGACGGCAGCGTGGTCGTCGTCCCGGAGCGGCCCGTCTTCAGCACCCGGGCGAGCCGCGAGGCCGACTGGCGGCTGATCCTGGTCGTCGACGTCTCCGGCTCGATGGAGGCCTCCGTCATCTGGTCGGCGCTGACCGCGGCCGTGCTGGGCGGCGTACCGACCCTGTCCACCCACTTCCTCGCCTTCTCCACCCAGGTGGTGGACCTCACCGACCGGGTCGAGGACCCGCTCTCCCTGCTGCTGGAGGTCCGCGTCGGCGGCGGCACGCACATCGCCGCCGGTCTCGCGCACGCCCGCTCCCTGATCACCGTGCCGAGCCGCACCCTCGTCGTCGTGGTCAGCGACTTCGAGGAAGGCGCGCCGATCGGCGGGCTCCTCGGCGAGGTCCGCGCGCTGGCCGCCTCCGGCGCCCACCTGCTGGGCTGCGCCGCGCTCGACGACGAGGGGACGCCCCGGTACTCGGTCCCGGTCGCGCGGCAACTCGTGGCGGCCGGGATGCCGGTGGCCGCCCTCAGTCCCCTCGCCCTCGCCCGCTGGGTGGGCGACCGCCTCCGTGGAGAGTCCCGTTGAGCACCGAACTGCCGCCCGTCGCCCCCGAGGTGCTCGCCGAAGCCGTCGAGGACCTCACGCCCCGCCTGCGCAAGAAGCTGGACGCCGCCACCGAGGGCTGCGCGGCGGGCGCCGTCCTCACGGCCGACGGTACCGTCACCCTCCGCTTCGGCGAGGACGCCCTCGTCACCCTGAGCCCCGGTCCGGCAGGCACGATCACCACGGCGGACCAGGCCGCGTGCAGCTGCCTGCTGGCACCCCGCTGCCTGCACCGGGCCGCTGCCCTGGGCGCGGCCCCGCTCGCGGACACCCCGCCGGAGCCGGTCGCGGCGGCGGAGCCCGGCGGGCCCGCCGCGCCTGCCGAGCCCGCCGCGCCCGCCGGACCGACCGAGCCCACCAAGCCCACCGAGCCCACCAAGCCCACCGGGTCCACAGAAACCACCGGGCCGGCGGATCCCCTCGAGTCCGCTCCGGCCCTCACCGAGGCCCAACGGCGCGCCGCCGGCGCCCTCTGGCACGTGGCCGCCGAAGCGCTCGCCGCCGGGGTCACCGCCGGGGGAGCGGTGGTCCAGGCCGAGTTGCTGCGCGCCGCCCACACCGCCCGCCTCGCCGGGCTGCCGCGCGCCGAGGCGGCCGCCCTACGGGTCGTACGCGGCCTGCGCGCCGCCCGCGAACGCCGGGCCGGCCAGCGGCTCGGCGACCTCACCGGGGCCTTCCGCGAGCTCCTCCACACCGCCGGGACGCTGGCCTCGGGCTCGGCCGACCCCGCGCTGACCGGCACCACCCGGCGCGCCTACGCACCCGGCGGCAGCCTCCAGGTGCACGGCCTGTGCCGGGAACCCGTCCTCTCCGCCACCGGATACGGCGGAGTGGTCACCCACCTGCTGTCCCCGGACGGCACCCCCTACTCGGTCTCCGACGTCCGGCCCGGCGGCCTGGCCCGTGCCCGCGGCGCCGGTTCGGCCTCGGTGGCCCTCGGTGGCGCCACCCTCGACCACGCCGGCCTCGCCCGCGGTGGCCTGCGCATCGTCGGCGCGACCGTCTCCGCGGAAGGGCGGCTGGGCGCCGGACGCGGGGTCAGGGCGACCCCGCTGCCCGGGACCGCCTGGACCGAACAGCCCGCCGCGCGGCTCTTCGCCCGGCCGGCCGCCGAGGCCGTTGCCGAGCTGCTCGCCGCCCCGGACGCAGCCGAGTCCGCGCTGCTCGGCTGCGACGTCACGGTCGTCGGCGCGGCCGGCGAACACCTCCTGGTGCGCGAGACGCGCCCGGACGCGCCGCTGCTGCGGCTGGTGCCCGCGCATCCCCACCCGGAGCTGGCGCACACGGAGAACCTGCGCCGCATCGCCTCGTACCCCGGGCTCCTGCTGCGCGTCCTGGGCCGCCCCGACCTGGACCGCACCGCCACGCTGCGCCCCCTGGCCGTGGGCCCGGTGCCGGGCGCGGAGCACACGCTGCGGCTGCCCGAGGAATGGCTGGGCCGCGCCGACCTCGGCTACGACCGCCTCCAGGGTGCGCACTTCCCGCAGGGGGCCGCCGCCCCCGTACCGCTCCCGGCGGCCGAGGGCCCGGACCCGCTGGCGGACTCCCCGCTGTGGCGGGTGCGCCGCCTCCTGGAGACCGGGGTCGCCGGTGGCCGCCGCGCCGTCGCCGAGGCGGCCCGTGGCACGGACTCCCTGGCCGCAGCCTCGTACGGCCCGCTGCGCCGGGCCGGGCTCACCGGGGCCGCGGACCTGGCCGCCGCGCTGGCCGCCGAGGCCGACCGCCGTCCCCGCGACGTCTTCGGCCGGCTGGCCGACGCCTCGCCCGACGGCTACGCCTGGGCCTGGCTGGCCGCGGCCACCCACCTGGCGGCGGCGGAACGCTGCTTGATCGCCGCGTCCTGGGCGGCGACCCCGGGCGCCGCCGCCCCGGTCAGCGGGCGGTGACGGCCGGGGTCAGGCTGCGGGCCAGGAGGTCCAGGGCAGCCGTGACCTCGCGGACGGTGTCCGGGTCCGGGGCGGTTCCGTCGGGACCGGTCAGCGCCGCGGTGAGAGCGTCGTCGATGGTGGTGGCCCGGACCTCGGCGACGCGGGCGGAGGGTTTGGCGGCTTGCCGGATGAGCCGGCGGCGCCGGTCGGCGGGGTCGGGCTCCGTGTCGACGGAGCCCGCCTGCTCCAGCCGGGCGACGGCCGTGGAGACCTGACTCTGCGGCAGGCCCGTCCGCGCGGCGATCTCGCCGACCGTGGTCCCGGGATGGGCGACGACATCGCCGAGGACGACGACCACCGAGCGGACCGACCCCGGCGGTCCCGACTCCGGCTGGGGCATCGCCTGTTCGCCGATCTTCATGAGGGCGCGTCCCAGGAGGAACGCTTCGACTCCGTTCATGGGCAGCAGAGTACATCTGAATCGATGCATCTATCTTGATGCATCGATTCAGATGGATTACTGTCGTGTCGTCAGCCGGAAAGACCGGTGACACCTCAGCTAGGGGGACCCGCCATGCCCACGAACGCCGCTTCCGCCGCCGCCGCCGTCACCCGCACCCTCGCCGTCCCGGGCGCCACCCTGCACTTCCAGGTGGCGGGTCGCGGCCCCGTCCTCCTCCTCTCCCAGAGCGGCGAGGGCGACGCGGACCGCACGGTCGACCTCGTCCCGCACCTGACCGACACCTTCACGGTCGTCACGTACGACCGCCGCGGCCTGTCGCGCAGCACCCTCGACGACCCCGCCGGGCCCGTCACCATGGCCGAACACGCGGACGACGTCGCCCGGCTCCTCGCCGAGGTCACCGACGGTCCGGCGCTGATGGCCGGGTTCAGCATGGGCGCCGCGATCGGCCTCCAGGCCGTGGCCCGCCACCCGGGCCTGCTGAGCACCCTGATCGCGCACGAGCCCGTGATGCCGAACCTGCTGGCCGGGGCGGACCGCGCGGAGCACCTCGCCGAGCTGACGGCCATCCAGGACGTCCACGCGGCCGGGGGCCTGCCGGCGGCGTTCCCGGCGATCGCCCGGCACCTGGGCATCGACCCGTCGCACGACGAGACCGAGGACGGCCTCACCCCCCAGCCGATGACCCCGCGCCGCCAGGCCAACTTCGGCTTCTTCATCGGAACGGAGTTCACGGCCGTCACCACGGACGCCCTGGACCCGGCAGGCCCGGTACGGGCCGCGGCGCGAGCCGGCACGAGGATCATCGCGGCGACGGGGCGGACGACCCGGCCGACGGTCCACACCTACCGCTGCGCGCTGGCGCTGGCGGAGCGACTGGGCACCGAGCCGGTCGAGTTCCCGGGCGGCCACAACGGCAACACGGCGTTCCCCCGGGCGACGGCACAGACGCTGAAGACGCTCCTCGGCCGGTGAACTCCCGGCGTGGTGCCGATCGGCGGCTACCGCGAGCGCAACCAGTCCCGCAGCACGCCGAGGTCGGCCCCGGTCAGGCCCCGTCCCGGATCGACCCGGTGCAGGAGCGCACGGCCGGGATGGCGGGCGGCCACCCAGGCCCGGTCGGCGCCGGTGATCTCGTCGTCGACCCAGATGAAGGGCCGCCCGGCGGCGTGGTCGAGCAGCG
Organism: Streptomyces nojiriensis; assembly: GCF_017639205.1. Lineage (NCBI taxonomy): Bacteria > Bacillati > Actinomycetota > Actinomycetes > Kitasatosporales > Streptomycetaceae > Streptomyces > Streptomyces nojiriensis. The sequence goes on from NZ_CP071139.1 coordinate 8,702,635, forward strand.
CGGGGGTCTTCCAGTGGATCCCGCCCCGCCCGTCCTCCTCGGAGGGCTCCGGCCAGACCACCACGGGCAGCTCCGGCAGGCCGAGCCGCGGCGCGACGCACTCGTTGGCCTCCGCCATCCAGGTCGTGGCCCACACCAGCTCGCAGGGCAGCGCCGCCAGCCGGGGCCCGAGCGCGGGATCGACCCGGGCGAGCAGGGGATGGGCCCCGTCGTCGTCCTCGGCGGCCGGGTACGGGCCGGCCCCGAAGGGAATGAGTGGTCCGTCGACATCGAGGTAGAGCAGGGGGAGGGCCATGGAACCGGTCATACGGCCACCGTAGTCCTCCCGGCCACGGGAAACGATCTTGACGTGGTGGGCGCCGGCGTCGACGCGGTTCCACTTCCGGGCCTGGCGCCGTTGCACCACCACCGCTGGACGACCTGCCCGTTGTACGGGTTGCTCTGCGGGATGTCGAGAAGCGGAGGACGTCCCGCGACGGCAAGGGGCGAACCCGTGTGAGGCGGATCGCGACCGCGAGGTGGAACCCGGGCCGCCGCGATCGCCTCTTGCTGACCAAAGGGGGGATGGACATGACCAAGACAGCGGTGTCCGTGACCGGGCGGCTTGTGGTGGCGGGGCTGCTGTGCGCCGCCCTGGCGGCCTGCGGGACCACACGGGCGGGAGAGGCCGCGCCGCCCGCGGGCGTATCCACGCTCGCCACGGCGGAGTGCGATCTCGACGTGCCGACGGACCAGGAGACGGGCGGGTACGCGGGTCCGCCCACCGATCAGGAGACGGGTGGGTACGCAGGCCCGCCCACCGATCAGGAGACGGGTGGGTACGCGGGTCCGCCCACGGACCAGGAGACGGGTGGGTACGTGGGCCCGCCGACCGACGGTCAGATGGCCAACGGCGGTGGCCCTTGCGGCCCGGCGGACTGGTTCGACATGACCCGCGACTTCACCGCCTACTACGTGAATCACGAGGCCGACGACGGGTACGCGAACTCCGAGGTGATCAAGGAGGTCCGCGTCCGCAAGGTGCGCACGGTCGGCGAGGCCAGGATCACCTTCACCACCGAGGAAGTGGGCAAGAGCCGGGGCGACGCCGCTCGCGCGATCGCCACGTTGTTCGCCGCCTGGCGGCACGAGGTCTACGGGGACTCGGGCACGGTGACGCTCCAGACCGCGACGGGCGGGCGGCTGAACGTCACCGAGCGCTGGTGACCCCGGGCCACCGCGCGTCCCAGAGCGCGCAGTGGTGCTCCGCCCGTGCGTCCACCGTACGGATCCCGCCCGCCCCCGGCGCCAGCGACAGCACCGAGGCCGGGGTCCGGTCGCGCGGCCACCGCGGTGCTCCCGGCGCCGCCGGAACGCCCGTGCGGGCGAAGGCGGTCCAGTAGCCGGTCATCCGGTCCGCGAGCTGCCGCTGCGGTCCGCTCAGCGGCGCGATCGTGAACAGGTAGGGCAGTTCGAAGCCGTGGGCCGCGCCGTACGGCAGGTCCGGCGGCTGGGGCAGGCCCGTGAAGTCGGGCGCGCCCCGGTCGCTGAACCGGTACGTGTACACCGGCACGTGCCGGCCCAGCGCCGCGCCGTCCCGCAGCGTCGGGCAGACGAACGACACGTCGGTCAGTACGGTGGCCCACGCCACCGCCGGGGTCGCGAAGGCGGACACCGGATAGTCGGCCTCCACCGCGCGGGCGGTCGGCGCGTCGAAGGACAGCTCCAGCCGGGCCCGGTAGGCGGCCCCGTCGGGGATCGGATACGCCGCCAGGGTCTGCGCGAGGAAGAGGCGCATCTCGTCCCGGGTGGTGCCCTGGACGACCGGCACCCGGTGGAACCGGCCGGCCTCCAGTGCCCGCCGGGGCTCCAGCGGCAGCACGCCGTTGCCGTAGGGGACCAGCGAGAAGCGCTGCATCAGTTCGGCCGTCACCAGGGTGTCCGTGTCCAGCCCGCGCAGGCAGTCCAGCACCCCGCCGGGCCGGTCGCAGCCGAGCCGGGCCGCCACCAGGGCGCCGTCCGCGACCGTGCGCCGCTCCGGCACGAAGGGCTCGTACGTCCCGAGGCCGGGCAGCAGGGACCGCGGCGGTGTCGTGGTCGAGCACGATCCGCTCTGCACGATCGCCCGGTGGAACAGGCCCGCCGAGGCGGGGGAGGTGAGGTGCGCGCAGACGCTGAGGGCCCCCGCCGATTCGCCGAAGACGGTGACGTTGCCCGGGTCCGCGCCGAAGCGCGCCGCGTTCGCCCGCACCCACAGCAGTGCCGCCCGCTGGTCCGCGAGGGCGAAACCGGGCGCCCCGCCGAGCTCCGGATGGCCGAACAGGCCGAAGACGCCCAGCCGGTAGTTCACGGTCACCACCACGACGCCGCCCCGCGTGGCCAGCCGGTCGGGCCGGTACGCGTCGCCCGAGCCGCTGAAGAAGCCGCCGCCGTGGAACCAGACCATGACGGGCCGCCCCCGGCCCCCGGCGGCGGCCCGGCCCGCCGGAGCGGTGACGTTGAGGTACAGGCAGTCCTCCGAGCCGGTCGGCCCGCCCGGCCCGATCGCGGGCAGCTGCACGCAGCGCGAACCGGGCGCCCCGGCATCGCGCACGCCCTCCCAGCGCGGCGCCGGCTCCGGCAGCCGCCAGCGCAGCCGACCGGTCGGGGGAGCGGCGAAGGGGATCCCCTCGAAGGTGTCGTACGCGCCGTGCCCCAGACCGCGCACCGGACCCCGGTCGGTCTCCACGACGGGCCGGTCCGGCCCGGGTGCGGCGCCCAGCAGCGGCAACACGACGGACAGCAAGGCGATGAGCAGCAGCAGGGCCCGTCGGCGGCGGGACCGGCGAAAGTCGGTCACGGCCGACGCCCTTTCCCCTTCAGGGCCGAATGGAGACCCCCGTTCGCCCGCCCCGAATGGCGCAGTGGGCGGAAGTGGCACTCAATGTAACAAAACGTGCGATTCCCGTGACGCACGATGACCGGCGCGCGATTGCGTAGACCCGCGCGTCGGCGAACGGAGCTCTCCATGAACGACTCCATAGCACCGGACGAGCCGACCACCCCGCCCATGCGGTCCCGGCCGGAGACGGCGGCCACCTGCCGCCCGGTCGAAGAGGTCACCGCACTCGTGAGCCTCCTCAAGGAGGGCGGCCCGCCGCCCGGCACCGGGCACGACGCGCTCCGCACGGCCGCCGTGGCCCGACCGGTGCAGGACGTACGACGGATGGTCACCCTCCTGGGCGAGTCGCCGCACGAGGTGGCCGAGGCGGACCTCACGTTGCGCGCCCCCGCCCCCGCCGCCGCCGTCGGTCGGTCCGTCGAGGACGTCGCCCTGCTGGTGACCATCCTCGGCAAGGCGGACGCGGTCGAGGCGGAGCGCCGGGGCCGCGCCGGGCCTTCCTCGGAGCCGTACGCGGCGAGGCGCGAGGAGAGATACGAGGAGCCGCACGAGCCGCGGTACCCGGAGCCGCACGACGCCCCGTACCAGGAGCCGCCCCGGCGCACCGCCCCCGCGGACCCGCCCGCCGCGTCCCGCGACCGGGCGCTGCGCCGCGTCCTGCGCCTGCCCGTGGTGATCGCCCTGCTGGTCACCGGAGCACTGCACCTGCCGAACGACGCGACGGCCGTGCCGTTCGCCGCCCCCGTCGACTACCTGTCCCTCCTCGTCACGGTGCTCTGTCTGGTGAGCGGCGCGCTGGTGGCGCTCCGGGACACCGCGGCCGTGTGGCGGGCGGGAGCGGCCACCGCTCTCGGCGTGGTCGCCCTGCACGTGCTGGGCGGGTCGTTGCGGTACGACCCGCTGGCGGGCTCGCTGGGCGGTACCCGAGCCTGGGCCGGTGCCACCGTCGTGCTGTGCGCGGCCGTCGGCGCGGTCCTCGCCGGCCTGGCCCTGCGGAACCGCCGGGAGCCCTCCGCCTGACCGGCCGCTCCGTCCGCGGTCGCCGGGGGTCGATCCGGCGCGGCGCGGCCGGGCGGTCACGCGAGCAGGTTCACCGCCCGGGTGAACACGCGGGGGAGCCGGGCGGCCAGCGGGACGATCCGGGGCGCGAGCCGCGGCTGGTGACGGGCCCACAGCAGGGACGTGGTGAGCGTGCGGTAGCTGCGCGACAGGTCCCGCCAGGCCTGCTCGTAGGCCTGCGGACGCCCCTCCCGGACGCACCGCACCAGCTCGCCCGCCGCCGTCACGGCCAGGGTGAGTCCCTCGCCGGTCAGCGCGTCCACGTACCCGGCCGCGTCCCCCACGAACAGCACGCGCCCCGCCACCCGTACGCGGGCCCCCTGGCGCAGCGGCCCGGCCCCGCGCACCGGCGTCCCCTCCGCCGAGGCCAGCCGTTCCGCGAGCAGCGGGAACCGGGCCAGCTGTACGTCGAAGGGGGCCTGGTCGGAGGTCAGGACGGCCACGCCGATCCGGTCGGGCGCCAGCGGGGTGACGTAGGCCTCGCACCGCGCCGACCAGTGCACCTCGACGAGGTCGCTCCACGGCGGGGCGGCGTAGTGGCGGCGCAGCCCGTAGCGCGCCGGGCGGCGGGGCGCGAGCGGCGCCGACAGGCCGAGCCCGCGCCGGACGGGGGAGTGCAGGCCGTCCGCCGCGACCAGGTAGCGGGCGGTGAGCCCGGCCGCGCCGACCTGGTGGACGTCCTGGCGTACCTGGTCGACGCGCCCGGGGAGCACCCGTACCCCGAGCTGCGCGGCGCGCTCGGCCAGCGCGGCCTGCAGTTCCGTGCGCCGTGCGCCGAGCCCCGGGCCGGACCGGAAGCGCCCTTCGGCGTGGCGGCCGCTCTCCCCGTCGACGTAGCGGATGCCGTGGAACGGCTGCCCGGCCACGGCGACGCCCAGCTCCCGGAGGCGGCGTACGCCCCCCGGCATCAGGCCCTCCCCGCAGGCCTTGTCGATGGGGGTGGGCCGCGGCTCCACGACCACGGCCTCGAGGCCGGCGAGCGCGCCGTGGATGGCGGTGGCCAGACCGGCCGGCCCGCCGCCCGCGATCAGCAGGTCGATCACGAGGCGGCCCCGGCCGAGTGGACGGAGGCGGGCGCGCGCAGCCGGCCGCCGTCGGTCAGGGCGGCGTCCTCGCAGCCGATCCGTACGCGCAGCAGCACCAGATTGAGCACGGTGAAGCCGAGCGCCGTCATCCACGCGGTGTGCACGAGCGGCAGCGCGACGCCTTCCACGACCACCGCCACGTAGTTGGGGTGGCGCAGCAGCCGGTACGGTCCCGTCTCCACCAGCGGCAGCCCTGGAACGACCAGCACCCGGGTGTTCCAGCGCTTCCCGAGGGTGGCGATGCACCACCAGCGAAGGCCCTGGGCGGCCACGGCTGCGGCGAGGGCCGACCAGCCCAGCAGGGGGACGAACGGCCGTCCGGCCACCCAGGGTTCCACCACGCAGCCGACGAGCAGCGCGGTGTGCAGGGCCACCATGGCCGAATAGTGGCCGCGGCCGTACTCGCGGCCGCCGCGGGCCAGGCTCCACGCGGTGTGGCGGCGGGCCGTGATCAGCTCGACGAGCCGCTCGGCGGCGACGAGCCCGATCAGCAGCAGGTACAGGATCAGGGAGGTGGGGGCGGTCGGGGCGGGGATCGAGGTCATCGGGCTCACCAGCGCAGGAGGACGAGTTCGGAGGCGAAACCCGGACCGAAGGCGAGCATCAGCCCGACCGATCCGGGTGGGGGCGGGCCCGCGCTCTGGACGCCGTCCAGGATGTGCAGGACCGAGGCGGAGGAGAGGTTGCCCACGGCCGCGAGCGAGCGCCGGCTCGCGGCGAAGGCCGACTCCGGCAGCGCGAGGGCGTCCGAGAGGGTGTCGAGGATCTTGGGGCCGCCGGGATGGCAGATCCAGGCGTCGACGTCCGCGGGCTTGAGGTCGTGCGCGGCGAGGAAGGACTCGACCTCCTCGGCCACGTGCAGCCGGACCAGGTCCGGGAGTTCGCGGCCCAGCACCATGCGCATCCCCCAGTGGCCGATGTCCCAGCCGAGGAGGTGCTCGGTGCCCGGGTAGAGGCGGCTTCGGGCGGCCACCACCTCGGGTCCGGCGCCGCCGGCGTGCAGCGGATGGTCGCGGCCCACCGCCACCAGGGCGCCCGCGCCGTCGCCGAACAGGGCGCCGGCCACCAGGTTCGCCATCGAGGCGTCGGTGGACTGGAGGGTGAGCGAGCAGAGCTCGGTGGACAGCAACAGGGCCGCATGGCCGCTGCGGCCCGTCAGATGGTCGTGGACATGGCCCACACCGGCGGCGCCGGCCGCGCAGCCGAGGCCGAAGAGCGGTACCCGCCGTACGTCGGGACGCAGGCCCGCGCGGGTGGCGAGTCGGGCCTCCAGCGAGGGCGTCGCGAGCCCGGTCACCGTGGTCGACATGACGAGATCGACCTCCCGGGCGGCCAGGCCGGCGTCGGAGAGGGCGAGTTCGAGGGCCCGGGTGCCGAGCTCCAGGGCCGTCTCGATGAAGAGGGCGTTCGTCGCACCGAAGTCGTTGCCCGGACCGTACCGCTCCAGCGGCAGCGCGAGATGTCGGGCGTCCACGCGCACCGAGCCGTGGACGCGGCGCAGCAGGGCGGTGTCGGAGCCCGGCGGCAGGAAGCGGGCGAGCGCCTCCGTGATCTCGGACTGGGGATGGCGATGGGGCGGGAACACGCTGCGCACTGCCAGAACACGTGTCATTCGTTCACCATAGAAAACAACTGACACATCGTTACGAATCAGGCGAACCGGGCGCGGCGCCGCGTAGCGTGTCGCCGTGCCCGCGCGAACCACGCAGACCCGCGAGAACGCCGAGAACGCAGCGAACGCCACGAACGCCGACGTCACCGGGAGCGCAGCGTCCGGCCCCGGCCCCGGCCCCGGCCCCGCCCTCGTGCGCGGCCTGGCCGGCGCGTGCCACCCGCTGCCCGCGGCCGCCGTGACCCTGTTCGCCGCCGCCCTGACGGCCGCCGCGGGACACGGCCCGGCGCGGGCGGCCGTCACCGTGGGCGCGGTGGCCGCCGGACAGCTGTCGGTGGGCTGGTGCAACGACCGGGCCGACCTGCGGCGCGACCTGGCCACGGGCCGACGGGACAAACCGCTCGTCGCCGGTACGGTGCCCGCCGCGGCCGTGATGTGGGCCGCGGCCGTGTCGCTGCTGCTCTGCGTCCCGCTGTCCCTGGCCTGCGGGCCGCTCGCCGGCACCGCGCACCTCGTCGGCGTGGCGGCCGCCTGGGCCTACAACCTCCGGCTGAAGAGCACGGCCGCCTCGTGGGTCCCGTACGCCCTGGCCTTCGGCCTGCTGCCCGCCTTCGTCACTCTGAGCCTGCCCGGCACCCCGTGGCCGCCGCCCTGGCTCACGGCCGCCGCGGCCCTCCTCGGTGCGGGCGCGCACTTCGCCAACGTGCTGCCGGACATCGAGGACGATCTGGCCACCGGAGTGGCGGGACTTCCGCAGCGGCTGGGTCTGCGGGTCTCGGCCGCGGTCGGCGGGCTGCTCGTCATCGGCTCGACCGCCACCCTGGTCCTCGGACCACCGGGGCCGGTGACGGCGTACGGCTGGACGCTGCTCGCCGCGACCACCACGGCGCTGCTCCTCGCGGCCCGCCGGCCCGCCGGAAGGCTCCCGTTCCCGGCCACCATGGCGGTGGCCGGAGCCGATGTGATCCTGCTGGTCCTCGAACTCCGCCCGTGAGCCGGTGCCGCGACGGGACGTCCTTCAGGGCGTCTCGCGGGTGCGGGTCCAGGTCAGGAGCGCGTCCGCCGGCCAGGTGTTGATGACGCGGCCGGCCGGAACCTCGCACTCCACGGCCCGTTCGCAGCCGACGATCTGCCAGTCCAGCTGGCCCGGGGCGTGCGCGTCCGTGTCGATCGCGAAGAAGGTGCCGGCCGCCACGGCGAGGCGCAGCAGCCGACGCGGCGGGTCCAGGCGCTCGGGCCGGCTGTTGATCTCCACGGCGGTACCGGCCTCCGCGCAGGCCGCGAAGACCGCCTCGGCGTCGAACCGCGACTCCGGCCGGGTCCGGCCGGTCACCAGCCGCCCGGTGCAGTGGCCCAGGACGTCCACCAGCGGGTTGCGTACGGCAGCCAGCAGCCGCCGGGTCATCGCCGGCGGGTCCATCCGCAGCTTCGAGTGCACCGAGGCGACGACCAGGTCGAGCCGGTCCAGCAGCTCCGGCTCCTGGTCCAGGGCCCCGTCGTCGAGGATGTCGCACTCGATTCCGGTGAGCAGCCGGAAGGGCGCCCAGGTGTCGTTGAGCTCGGCCACCACCCGCAACTGCTCGCGCAGCCGCTCCGGGGAGAGCCCGCGGGCGACGGTCAGGCGCGGCGAGTGGTCGGTCAGTACCGCCCAGTCGTGCCCCAGCGCGGCCGCCGCCCGCCCCATCGCCTCGATCGGACTGCCGCCGTCGGACCAGTCGGAGTGCACGTGGCAGTCCCCGCGCAGGGCCGCCCGCAGCGCGGTGGCGGCGGGCGTGGCCGGCGGCCCCTCGGGGAGCGCGGCGATCTCGTCCTCCAGCGCCTGCAGATAGGCCGGCACGGCACCGCCGAGCGCCTCCCGCACGACCTGGGCCGTTTTGGGGCCGATGCCCTTCACGGCCTCCAGGGAACCGGCCGCGACCCGCTCGGCCACCTCGCTCTCGCCCATCCGGGTGACCGCGGCCGCCGCGGACCGGAACGCGCGTACCCGGTAGGTGGGGGCCTGCGCACGCTCCAGCAGGAAGGCGATCCGGTCCAGCGCCGCAACCGGGTCCATCGCGTACCTCCTGCCGGCCGCCCCGCGACCCCGTCCGCCCGCCTCCCGGACCCAGTGTCCGGCGCGGGGGGCCGCTACGCCTCTCCGGCCTCCCGGGGCACGGCGGCGTCGAGGGCTGCGGTGAGGCGGTTCAGCCGGGCCTGGAGGTCGAGGACCTCGGCGAGCTCGAAGCCGGTCGCGGCCGCGATCCGCCGGGGCACCTCCACCGCGCGGACGCGCAGCGCGGCGCCCTCCTCGGTCAGGTGGGCGTGCACGGACCGCTCGTCCTCGGTGCTGCGCTCGCGGCGGACCAGTCCGGCCGCCTCCAGCCGCTTGAGCAGCGGGGACAGCGTTCCGGAGTCCAGCCGCAGGTGCTGCCCGATCTCCTTGACCGGCATCTCGCCGTGCTCCCACAGCACCAGCATCACCAGGTACTGGGGGTAGGTGAGCCCCAGGTCCTTGAGGACGACGCGGTAGAGGCCGCCGAAGGCGCGGCTCGCCGCGTTCAGCGCGAAGCAGATCTGGCCGTCGAGGCGCAGGAAGTCCTGGTCGGGGTGGGTCGCGGTGGGCTGCTCGGTCATGACGCCCAGTGTACCCGGGACCGACTTGCGAGGCATTGAATTGTGCACAACTGAATTGTGTGCTCTAGTAGTGGAGTGCGGCCGACCACCGGCCGCCACCACGGTTCATTTCTGCGAGAGGACCTCTCATGGACGCGCTCTACACCGCTGTCGCCACCGCCAACGGCCGCGAGGGCCGTACCGTCAGCTCCGACGGCCAGCTCGACCTCGCCCTCGCGATGCCCCCGGCGCTGGGCGGCAACGGGCAGGGCACCAACCCCGAGCAGCTCTTCGCGGCCGGCTACGCGGCCTGCTTCGCCAGCGCGCTCGGTCTGGTCGGCCGCCAGGCCAAGGCCGACACCAGCGAGGTCTCGGTCACCGCGGAGGTCTCCATCGGCAAGGACGGCGCCGGCTTCGGCCTCGCCGTCACCCTGCGCGTCGAGCTGCCGGAGTCCCTGGCCGGCGAGACGGGCGCGCTGCTGGTCAAGCAGGCGCACGAGGTCTGCCCGTACTCCCGCGCCACCCGCGGCAACATCGACGTGGACCTCGTGATCGAGTAAAGATGCCGGACACCTGGCGGGCGGCCACCATGGAGGGGCATCCACTCCTACGGGAGCCGCACGCCAGGAGGCGCCGGTGGCGCACACCTTCGCAACGGACGTACTGGTCGCCGGCGCCGGCCCGGTCGGGCTGACCGCCGCCGCGGAGCTCCGCAGACGGGGCGTCACGTGCCGGATCGTCGACCGGCTGCCGGCCAGGGTGCCGTTCGCGAAGGCCGTCGGCATCCAGCCGCGCACGCTGGAGGTGTGGGACCGGATGGGGATGGTCCGCGCCGCCCTGGAGGCGGCCGTCCCGATGCGGGGGCAGTTCCTCTACGTCAACGGCGTCGAGAAGGCCCGCATCGAACTCTCCGTCCCGCCCGAAGTGCCCTACGGATTCGCGGCGCTGCCGCAGTACGAGACCGAGCGCATCCTGGACGAGTTCCTGGGCCGCTTCGGGACGGCCGTCGAACGGGGCACCGAACTCGTGTCGTTCACCCAGGACGCCGACGGGGTGACCTGCCGGCTGCAGCACACCCCGTCCGGGGCGGCGGAAGAACTGCGGACCCGCTACCTGGTGGGCTGCGACGGCGCGCACAGCATCGTCCGCAAGGGGCTCGGCCTCACCTTCGAGGGCGGCGCCTTCGCCGAGGAGTACATGCTCGCCGACGTACGCGTCGACTGGGACCTGCCGCCCGGGTACAACCTGCGCGCCATGCACCTCGACGACGACGGGGCGGTCGACGACCTGCTCGTCTGCATCCCGCTGCCCGGCCGGGGCCGGTACCGGATGTCGATGATGGTGCCGCCCGAACTCTCCACCGCACGGCAGGATACGGCCGCCTCCGACGGCGTCGCCCATGGCCTGCAGAGCGGCCGGGGCCCCGCACCGGCCGACATCCAGGCCGTCCTGGACCGGCTCTCACCGCAGCCGACCACCGCCTTCGACATCCGCTGGACCTCGGTGTTCCGCATCAGCCACCGGATCGTGGACCGCTACGGCGACGGCCGGGTCTTCGTCGCCGGGGACGCGGCCCACATCCACCCGCCGACCGGCGCCCAGGGCATGAACACCGGCATCCAGGACGCCTGGAACCTGGCCTGGAAGCTCGCGCTGGCCTGCGAGGGCGCGGCCCACCCCGGCCTGCTCGCCGGCTACGACGCCGAGCGCCGGCCCGTCGGCGAGGAAGTCGTCGGCCGCACCGTACGGCACGCCGTCGAGGGAATGGAGAACGACCCCGACGACCCGGCGACGGTGATGATGCGCGAGGCCCAACTCCTCGTCGGCTACCGGGGAAGCCCGACCGTGGACCCGGCCGGCGAGGGCCGCGGCCCCCGGCCCGGCGACCGCGCACCCGACTGCGCGGGCCTGACCGGACCCGGCACCGCCTACCCGATGCGCCTGTACGACGTCCTGCGCGAGCGGGACCACGTACTGCTGCTCTACGGAGCCGGGTTCGGGCCCGGGTCCGAAACGGGGGAGGGCCTCGACGCACTCGTCCGCACCGCCCGGGACTCCTCGGGCGGCCGTGTGGAGGTCTGCCTGCTGCTCGCGGCGGACGCGGACGCGGACGAGGACCCGAACGCCGTCATCGAGGCCGACGGCAGGACCCTGCCGGTCTACGCAGACACCCGGGGAGAGTTCGCCCGCCTCTACGCGGCCGAGGAGCCCACGGCCTTCGTGATCCGCCCGGACGGATATCTCGGAGCCCGGATCCCGCTCTCCCCGCCCGCCCCGCGCCCGCTGGCCGCCCACCTCGCGGCCGTCTTCGCCACGAGCCCGCCGAACTGACCCGTCAGGCCCGGGCGGCCTCGCGGCGCTGCCGCTTGCCCAGCGGGGCCAGCGACATGTCCTGGGCCTGCGACCTCAGCTGCTTGAAGCCGTACCCGCGCTCGGTCAGCCAGCTCTCCGCCGCCAGCTCCGCCCGGGCCGTCGCGTCGAGGATGTCCTCCTCGGCCTCACCCGTGTCCACGAAGCGGAAGGTGAAGAAGGGGCGGGCCGCGAGGTCGTACGTGAGATGACCCTCGGCGGTGAACTCCGCGCGCAGCATGTCGTGCTCGGGCGCAGCGGCGAGCAGCTCGGCCGTCTGGTCGTCGGTCAGACCGTCGAACGAGCCGCGGACGGTGATACGGAAGGTACGGATGGCACTCATCCCCGGAGCCTAGATCGGGCACCGCGTCTCCTGCATCCGGATATCCGCCGGTCCGCCCCGCCCGCCACCCGGTGGACGGCCGCGCAGGGCCGCGTACGGCCGCGTACACCGCACGGACACCCCGAAAGCCCCGGCCGGGAGCCCGTTTTGGATTTGCCGGACGATCCTCAATACGATCCGGCGATGATCACAAGAAAACGGCTTGCGGTCGGGGCGTGCGGCCTGCTCGCCGCCCTGGCCGTCGGGCTCTTCCCGGCGAGCGCCACCGCCGCCGACGAACCGACGGCGAAGGAACCCCCCAAGGTCGACCTCGTCCTCGACGTGAGCGGCTCCATGCGGGCCAACGACATCGACGGACAGACCCGCATGGCAGCGGCCAAGCAGGCCTTCAACGAGGTCATCGACGCGGTCCCGGCCGAGGTACGCCTCGGCATACGGACCCTGGGGGCCGACTACCCCGGGGACGACCGGGCCACGGGATGCAAGGACACCAAGCAGCTCTACAAGGTCGGCCCCCTCGACCGGACCGAGGCCAAGACCGCGGTGGCGACCCTGGCCCCCACCGGCTGGACGCCGATCGGACCGGCCCTGCTCGGCGCGGCCCAGGACCTGGAGGGCGGCACCGGCTCCAAGCGGATCGTGCTCATCACGGACGGCGAGGACACCTGCGCCCCGCTCGACCCGTGCGAAGTGGCGCGCGACATCGCCGCCAAGGGCATCCACCTGGTCATCGACACCCTCGGCCTGGTCCCGGACGCCAAGACCCGGGCCCAGCTGACCTGCATCGCCGAGGCCACCGGCGGCACCTACACCTCGGTGCAGCACAAGGCGGACCTCTCCAGCCGGGTGAAACAACTCGTCGACCGGGCCGCGGACCCGGTCGTCAACCCGGTCGCGACCGAGGGCGCGAAGCAGTGCCAGGGCGCCCCGCAGCTCAAGGCCGGCCTCTACAGCGACCGCGAGACCTTCGGTGAACACCGCTGGTACCGGGTCGACGTCCTCCCGGGGCAGGAACTGCGCGCCTCGGTCAGCATCGGCGCCGACCGCGCCGTCAACAACGACTACGGCGTCCTGCTGCGCGCCACCACCGTCCACGGGCGCGAGATCGTGCGCGGCTCGGAGGCGGGCGACGGGCGTACCGACGTCCTCTCGACCGGCCTGCGCTACCCGAAGGCCGAGATCGACGGCCTGGACTCGGACGCCAAGCCCGTCCCGGAGACCGTCTGCCTCCAGGTCAGCAACTCCTTCTCCGCTCCCGCCTCCGTCAAGACGACCCCGGGCATGCCCGTCGAGCTGACCATCGACCTGGTGGACGGACCCGACGAGGCCTCCGACGTCGCCGCGTTCGGCCTCGGGCGGGGCTGGTGGCTGCTGGCCGTGCTGGTGCTCGCCGGGCTGCTGGCCGGTCTGGTGTGGGGATGGATCTCCCGCTGGCGCATCTCCGTCTGGAGGACCAACTGATGCGTAGAGTAGGCACACTGACCGCGTCCCTGCTGGCCGCTGCCGCCGCCCTCACGGTGGCGGGCACGGCCATGGGCACGGCAGTCGCGGACACGCCCTCACCGAGCACCAGCGCGAGTGCGAGCGCGAGCCCGGGCGGGTCCAAGGCCGAATCCGCCCCGACCGAGGCCGGCACCGGCTTCCGTACCGCGGCGGCGTTCCGCCCGGGCCAGAAGGCCACGGCCGGCGCCTCCAGCGGCGACTACCTCTACTGGGTGGTGCCGATCGACGCGCAGCAGCGCGCCACGGTGAAGGCCGCCGTCACCCTGCCCGACGCGGCGGCCCGGCACGGCGCCTCGACCTGGCGGCTCGACGTGTACGACGGACTGCGCCGCCGCCAGGCCTGCACCTACGGCACGCAGACCGCGGCCGCGGCGAAGGAAGCCGCCACGGTCGAACTGTCCTGCACCCTGCGCACCGTACGCGCCGGCGCCGAGCCGTGGGCCAACGATCCGCTGCCGGGCAGCTACTACATCCGCCTGACGGCCGTCGACCAGCCGGACGAGGACAAGGGCCTGCCGGTGCGCGCTGCCGTCGAGGCCGACGTGAGGGAGACCGGCGGCGTCCAGGCCGTGGACGGCGCCCTCTCCACCCCGCTGGTCGCGGGCACCGTGACCGCGACCCTGCGCGAGCCGGAGGACGGCTGGTCCGGCGGCTGGTGGTCCGACCGCTGGATCTGGACCGCCGCGGGCGGCGTGCTCGCCGCCCTCGCGGGCGTCCTCGGGTACTCCCTGACGCGCGGCACGGGCCGCCCGTCCAGGGTCCCGCCGGGCGCCTGAGAAACGGGGAGGCCGTGGCCCGCGGGCCACGGCCTCCCCTCACTCGTCCGCGATTCAGCGGCCGCGGGTCAGCCGGGTCCCGAACGAGGGCTCGGCCAGCGCGCCCTTGACCGCGACGGGCACGCTCTTGGCCCCCTCCCCGCTGCCGACCGTCAGCACGGCCACCTCGGAACCGTCCTTCGCGGTGTGCGGGAGCGGTCCGGCATCGGCGGTGCGGGCGAGGGACAGCGTCAGCTTCTGGCCCGGGACGCCGATCACGTTGAGGTCCTTGGTGGCCACCAGCGGCGTACGGCCGCCGAGCCCGTCGTCCACATGGCCCACGACGTCGCCCTTGCGGATCACCGGAGCCGACGCGAGCGCCGTCCGTACCCCCTCGATGATCGTCTTGCTGTTAGCCAGCACCAGCTTGAGGCTGTTCGCGCCGTCCTCGTCCGGCCCGTCCACATGCTGGTCCATCAAGGTGCCGAGGATCAACTGGTCCTTGCCATCGATCGACTTGTACGCCGCCCACATCAGGGCCCCGCCGGCGGGCGTGCTGGAACCGGTCTTGATGCCCCGGATGCTGAGACCCTGGGCGGTGAGCAGGGTGTTGTTGTTCTCGAGCCGCGCGGGCGACCCCTTGATGGCGGCGTTCGGGAGCGCGACGATCGAGCGGAACACCTCGTCCTTCATGACGGCCTCGGCGAGCTTCAGCTGATCGACGGCGGTGCTGACGGTGCCCGAGTCCAGACCGCTGGGGTCCGTGTACGTGGTGTTCGTCATCCCGAGCTCCTTGGCGGCGGCGTTCATCTTCGCGACGAACGCGGCCTCGGAGTCGGTGCCGGTGTCCCAGCGCGCCAGCAGGCGCGCGGCGTTGTTGCCCGAGGGGATCATGAGCATCTTGAGCACGTCCTGCTGGCTGAACTTCTGCCCGACGGTCAGACCCTCGACGCGGGACTCGTGGTCGGCGTTGCCGTCCGCCACGGTCTTCGCGTCGATCGTGATGTCCGGACCCGGGTCGGCCTTGCGCAGCGGGTGGCCCTTGAGGATCACGTAGGCCGTCATCACCTTGGCGACGCTGGCCGTCGGGACGGGCTTCTGCTCGCCGAACGTGCCGATGTCGCCGGAGCCGGAGATGCGAACGGCGCCCTGACCCTTGGCGGGCCACGGCACGGAGAACTGCCCGTCGATGGTGCGGTCGGCCTGGGCGGCCACGAGCTGCGGGGTGGGCAGGGGGCGCAGCAGCTGGGCGCCGGCCCCGGCGCCCACGAGGAGCAGCAGGATTGGCGTCCATATCTTGACGCGGCGCAGCGCGGTCCGGCGCGGGGTCTCCGCCGGGGCAGGGGTGTTGGTGAGCTCGGCCAGCAGATCGAGCGGAGGCAGCGGAGCGGCGGGGGCCGGCCCGGCCACCTTGGCCCCGGGGGAATGCGGCTGGGCCCGCGGCGCGACGGGCGCGGGCAGGTCGACGTCCTTGAGCGCGACGAACTGGCTCGTCCGCTCGGGGTCCGGATCCACGTCCCGAGCACAGGAGGGAGCCTTCCGCGGGGCGTCCGGCTCGGCGGGCTTCTTCTTGGGCAGGACGATGAGCATCGTCTCGTCGGACGGGGCATCGGCCTCGGGCGCACCCTTGGCCTCCGGCCCGGGCGCGACATCGGACCCGGCGCCGGCCTGGTCCTTGCCGTCGGCCTCCGACTCCGACTTCGCCTCGGAACGGGCCGCGGCCTTGGCCCCGCCCTGGGTGGCGGCCTCGCCCTCGGGCTCGGAGTGGGCTTCGCCCGAACGTCCGCTGTCGGCGTCGGCCCGGCCCTTCGGCTCGGCCTGGGGGGCGGCTTCGTCCTCGGGCTCTGCGTCGGCCTTGGCGTCGGCGTCGGTCTTCGGCTCGGCCGTAACGGCTTCTGCCTCGGCGCGGGCCGTTGCTTCGGCTTCGGGTTCGGTCGCGCCCGTGCGCTGGGACTCGGCCTTCGCCTCGGGATCGGCTTTGCCCTCGAGCGCGGTGCCCGGCTCGGGGTCGGTATCACCGGGGAGTTCGGCGTCGGCCTGGCCCTTCGGCTCGGCCGTAACGGCTTCTGCCTCGGCGCGGGCCGTGACCTCGGCTTCGGGTTCGGTCGCGCCCGCGCGCTGGGACTCGGCCTTCGCCTCGGGATCGGCTTCGCCCTCGAGCGCGGTGCCCGGCTCGGGGTCGGTATCACCGGGGAGTTCGGCGTCGGCCTGGCCCTTCGGTTCGGCCGTAACGGCTTCCGCCTCGGCGCGGGCCGTTGCTTCGGTTTCGGCTTCCGCCTCGGAGCGGGCTTCGCCCACCGGTTCGGCTTCGTCCTCGGGCTCTGTGTCCGCCTCGGCGCCGGCGACGGCCTTCGGCTCCGCAGTAACGGCTTCAGCCGCGGTGCCCGCCGCGACCTCGGCTGCGGGCGCGCCCTCGGGGTCGCCCTCCGCCTCGGACTCGGCCGCGGCCCGGGGGTCGGCATCGCCGGGGAGTTCGGAGTCGGGGTCGGCGTCGGTCCGGCCGTTCCGTTCGGCCTGGGGGGCGGCTTCGCCCTCGGGCTCCGTGCCCGCCCCGGCGTCGGCGTCGGCTTCGGCCGTCGCCTTGGACTTCCCCTCCAGGACGGTGGTTTCCGCCTCGATCTCCGGGTCGTCCGAGGAACCGCCCGCCACCGTTACCGCCTTCATCCCAGCCCCGCCTTGCTGCTCACACATGCCGATACGACCGGCGAGGCCCCACGGGGCCTCGCCGCACTGCCAGATGTCCGCGGTACCCCGCTCGTTCCATCCGCTGGATCTTGTGACCGTTCGGTCATATTCGCTGAGTACGCCTACTCATGACCCCGCCCGCTCCACCGCCCGACCATGGGGTACATCGCACCGCACCACCACCACCACCGCGCCATCCGAACGGGGTCGTCCATGCTCAGCCGAATCGCCGCCGCCCTCGTGCCCGCCTTCGGGCGGCTGACCGTCACCGCCGACCCCGGGGACCGCCCCGCCCCCGGCGCCATCCTGGTCGCCAACCACACCTCCCTCGCCGACCCGGCCGTCGTAGTCGCCGCACTGCGCCGGTACGGGATCGAGCCGGTCATCCTGGCCACCAGCGGCCTCTGGCGGGTACCGCTGCTCGGCCCCGCGCTGCGCCGCGAAGGCCATATCGCCGTCCACCGCGGCACCGCCCGCGCCGCCGACTCCCTCGACGCGGCGGCCGTCGCCCTCGCCTCGGGCCGCAGCGTGCTGCTCTACGGCGAAGGCAGGCTCCCCGTGCGCCGCGACGCGGGGGAGACCGCCCCCGGCCCCTTCCGTAGCGGCCTGGCCCGGCTCGCCGCCGGGACGGGCGCCCCGGTCGTGCCCGTCGGCCAGGCGGGTGCCCGCCGCCTCTGCTCCGGGAGCGGTGCCAAGCAGCTCGCCGGCGTCTTCACCGCCCCGCTGCGCAGGCCCTGCTTCCACGTCCACATCGGTTCGCCGCTCCACCTGCCCGACCGTGTGCCGGAGGCCACGGACCGGGCCCGCGAGGCGGTCACGGCCGCCTGGCGCACCGCGGCGTCCGCCCTCGGCGAGGCGGGTCGGGAAGCGGCCTGAGGCCGGTCCCGCGGAGGTGCGCCGTGGCACCGCACGCTGCCGCGGAGGAAGCCGATCGGGCCCTCGGAACGTGTCGCCGAGCCCGTCACCGGTCATGGCATGCGACCGTCTCCGCATGACCGAAGGCTCGACACCACACATCTCCTCGGCGCGGATCACCGTACTGGGGGTGCAACCCGGAAACCCGCCCTTCCGCATCGTGGAGGTCGACGGCGAGTTCGTCGGCAGGGCGACCTCGATGACGGACGTGCTCCTGATCGCCGCGGAGGCGGGGATCACGATCCACGACCTCGACGACCTCGAAGTGGTCCGATGGGTCAGCGGCGGCAAGTTCACCTGGACGATCCTGAGCTAGGCAGGGAACTCAGCGGGTGCTGTGCCCGAGGACCACATGGGCCGCGGCCTGACCGTCGGCATCCGTGTCGATGAAGGACACCACCACCGGGCTGCTGCCCGTGGGTCCGCCCGCCGTGGCGCGCAGCCGGTAGCGCTCGGTGCGGACGGCCTCGCGGGCGAGCGGGCCGCCACCTGAGAACTGGGACGGCGGCTTGACGTCGTTGGCGATACGGAAGTCGGCCGGGCGCCAGCTGCCCGAGGCCGGGTCGAAACGTTCCAGCAGGAAGCCCGGCCCGCTGCCCGTCCCGGCGCCGGCTTCGCCGACCAGCATCTCCATCTGGAAGACGACCAGCAGATGCCGGTACTCGACGGAGTTGCCGTTCCGCAGGGTGACGGTGAACTCCTGCGGGGCGCCGCCCCGTACGAGGGCGAGCCGACCGCCCCGGGTGTCGACCGCGGCCGTGAGCCGGGTCGGAGCCGGGGGAGGCGGCACGGCCCGGGTCACGGGCGTGGTCGGGGTCGCGGACGCGGAGGGTCCGGGCGAGGAGGCAGTGGCCGAGGGCGAGGCGGAATCCGACACCGAGGCGGACACCGACGCCGACACCTCGGCGGAGGCCGAAACGGACGCCGAAACGGACGCCGGGACGGAGGCGGCCGCCGGGGCCGCGCCGTCCTTGTCCCCGCACCCGGTGGCACCCGCCAGCAGGACGGCCGCCACGGCCGCCGCGCTCAGTGCGCTGCGCGGGTCTCGGGATACTGGCATGGGATCGGTCCTCCAGGGGTGGGCTTCGCCAGGAAGCTACAAGGTGGCGCCCCTGCCGACGAGGTCGATCACGCTTCGAGGCGGCGACGGTTCGGTCACGGTCCCGCCCCCCTCGTGCCGGTCAGACGCGGAGCGTGGCCTCCAGGACGGTGACCGCGCGCCCGGTGAGGAGTACCCGGTCCCCGTGGAGCGCGACCCTGACCAGCCCGGGGCGTCCCGAAGCCTGCAGGCCGACGAGGGCGTCGGCGCGGCCCAGCCGCGCCGCCCAGTAGGGGGCCAGCGCGGTATGGGCGCTGCCGGTGACCGGGTCCTCGGGTATGCCCCTCGCGGGAGCGAAGAACCGGGAGACGAAGTCGTACCCGGACCCGGCCGTGTCGGCCGCCGCGGTGACGATGACCCCGCGCGATTCCTCGCGCAGCGACAGGGCCGCGATCGCCGCGAGGTCGGGCCGCAGGGCCCGCACGGCGGTCTCGTCGGGCAGGACGGCGAGCAGATCGCCCAGCACGCCCGTACGGAACGTGGCCTCGGGCCGGATCCCCAGGGCGTCGGCGAGACCCGCGGGTACCGCAGCCTCGGTCACGGGGGCGGCCGGGAAGTCCAGGGTGATCTCGCCACCCGCTCCGTCCTCCCCGTCCTCGGCCCACGCGGTGAGCAGACCGCTGGACCGGCTGAGGAACCGTACGGAGCCGCCCGTCAGCAGCCCCTCCCGGCGCAGCGTGTGCACCGTGGCCAAGGTGGCGTGGCCGCACAGGTTGGCCTCGACGAGCGGGGTGAACCAGCGGATCTCCCAGTCGGCCCCGGCCCCGGCCGGGAGCCGTCGGGCGAACGCCGTCTCGGGATGGTTGAGCTCGGCGGCGACCTGCCCCAGCCACGCGTCGTCCGGCCAGGGGGCGGCCGGGAGCAGGCACACACCGGCGGGGTTCCCGGCGAAGGGGCGGTTGGTGAAGGCGTCTACGATCCGGATGCGCATGCCGCGAACGTAGCGAGGCCGATCCGCCTCCGGGCAAGGCCAATTCCGGGAGAGTGGCCTGCGGCCACGTGCGAGCGGGGTGTCCGCCGGTGTGACGAGGCGGTCAGGCGGGCTGCCACAGTTCGACCCGGTTGCCCGCAGGATCGGTGACCCAGCCGAAGCGGCCGACACCTTCCATGTCCTGCGTCTCCTCGGCCACGTCCGCGCCCTTGGCGCGCAACTGCGCGAGCATCGCATCCAGGTCGCGGACCCGGAAGTTGAGCATGGTCTGCTGGGCGCGGGAGCCGAAGTAGTCGGTCTCCGAGTCGAACGCCGCGAACACCGTCGGCCCGGCGCCCTGCTGCCACAAACCGTGCTCGTCGGCCTCCAGGCCCAGGCAGTCGCGGTACCACGCACCGAGGGCCGCAGCGTCGGCCGCCCGCATGAAGTACCCGCCGATTCCCAGCACACGTTCCATGCCGCCATGGTGCCAGGACGGCGACCGGACGGGCGGGCACCACACCCGCATCCGCGCGACGGCCACGGCTCCGTCCCTGGGGGACGCGTCAGCCCAGCGGCTTTTCGAAGCCGAAGGCGGTCACGGACATCCGCTCGCGGAAGTAGAAGCGGTGCGCGTCGGTCCGCTGGGTGCCGGATTCCAGCGTGAGAGCGGTGCAGCCGGCGGCCAGGGCGTGCTGCTCCAGGTGCGCGAGCAGCGCGTGGCCCACGCCGGTGGAGCGGGCGGCGGCCGCGGTGACCAGGTCGTCGACGTAGAGCGAGCGGACCGCCGCGGTGTTGACGACGACCCGCCAGCCGGCCGCGCCCACGCACGCGCCGTCCGCGTCGTAGGCGGCGGTGAAGCGCAGGCCCTGGCCGTGCGCCTCCGTCAGGATCCCGAGGAACAGCTCCTCGCTGAGGTGGGGACGCAGTTCGAGCAGCACGGGGAGCAGGTCGGTGGTGAGCCGGGGGTCGCCGGACTCAAGGTCGATGATCTTCATTCGATGAGCCTACTGGGCCGTACGGGAGAGCTCTCGGCCGAAGCCGTCGCGCGCGGCGTCCGCGGGCGTGTCGAAATGGGAAGGACGGCTCCGACGTCCCGTACGAAAGGCTCCCGATCCCGGAGCCGCCGCGCAGAACAGAAGGAGTGGCACCCCATGAAGTACATGCTGATGGTTCTCGGGAAGCAGGCCGACTACGACGCCATGGGCGGCGCCGCGAACAGCGACAGCCCCGGATGGTCCGAAGCGGACCTCAAGGCGATGTTCGACTACATGGGCGCCCTCAACGACGACCTCGCCGAGTCGGGCGAGTGGGTCGACGGGCAGGGCCTGGCCGAACCCCGCCACGCCCGCCTGGTCACCGCGGCCGCCGACGGCAGCCCCGTGATCTCCGACGGGCCGTACGGGGAGGCCAAGGAGGTGCTCGCCGGGTACTGGATCGTCGACGTCGCGGACTTCGACCGCGCCGCCGAGATCGCCGCCCGCGCCTACGCGTGTCCGGTGCCCGAGGGCGCACCCAACTACCCGGTCGTCGTCCACCCCGTCGACAGCCGCTCGGGGACCGAGATGTGCTGACCACCCCCGGACCCGACCCCGGACCCGGACCCGACCCCGGACCCGCACCCGCGAGCGAGGACCTGCTGCGCCGACTGGCGCCGCAGGTCCTCGGCGCGCTCGTCCGCCGCTACGGGCACTTCGACGCGGCCGAGGACGCCGTGCAGGAGGCCCTGCTCGCCGCCGCCCGGCAGTGGCCGGAGGAGGGCCGCCCGGCCAACCCGCGCGGCTGGCTGATCCGGGTCGCCTCCCGCCGGCTCACCGACCAGCTGCGCAGCGAGGAGGCGCGCAGGCGCCGCGAGGAGACGGCCGCCGCGCTGACCCCGCGCGACGAGTTCGTGGCTCCGCCGCCGGGGGAGGGCCGGGCCCCCGCCGAGGACGACACCCTCGCCCTGCTCTTCCTCTGCTGCCGGGCCGAACTGCCTCCCGCCGGCCGGATCGCCCTCACCCTGCGGGCCGTCGGCGGTCTCACCACCGCGGAGATCGCCCGCGCCCTGCTGGTGCCCGAGGCCACGATGGCCCAGCGGATCAGCCGGGCGAAACGGCGCATCAAGGCCTCCGAGACCCCGTTCGGCATCAGGACCGACGGCACCCATGGCACCCACGGCACCCACGGCACCGGCCCGGAAGCGGCCGAGGAGCATGCCGCACGGCTCGCCGACGTGCTCCATGTGCTCTACCTGATCTTCAACGAGGGCTACACCGCCACCTCCGGCCGCGATCTGCAGCGCGCCGACCTGGCCGCCGAGGCGATCCGCCTCACCCGCGCCGTCCACGCGCAGCTCCCGGCCGACGGCGAGGTGTCCGGCCTGCTGGCCCTGATGCTGCTCACCGACGCCCGCCGCAGTGCCCGCACCACCCCCGACGGCGACCTGGTGCCCCTCGCCGAGCAGGACCGCACGCGCTGGGACCGCGCCGCCGTCACCGAAGGTCGCCCTGGTCAGCGACGCCCTCACCCGCGCGCCGCTGGGCCCGTACCAGCTGCGAGCCGCGATCGCGGCCGTGCACGACGAGGCGGCGAGCGACGAGGACACCGACTGGGCGGAGATCCTCGCCCTGTACGAGGTACTGGTGCGCATGGTCCCCGGCCCCGTGGAGCGCCTGGGCCACGCGGTCGCGGTGGCCATGGTCCACGGGCCCCGGCGGGCCCTGGACCTGCTCGCGGACCTGGACGCGGACGAGCGTCTGGCCGGCCACCACCGCCTCGAAGCCGTACGGGCCCACCTGCTGGAGATGGCGGGCGAGCGGGCGGCGGCGCGGGCCGCATATGCGAAGGCCGCCGGCCTCACGCTCAGCGTTCCGGAGCGCCGCTACCTCCTGTTCCGGGCCGCCCGGCTCGCGGAGTGAGCGGGCAGGGCCCCGCTCGGGCGTCCGCATGACGGACACGGTCCACCGTTGTCAGAGGCGCCGCCTACTCTTGATCACGTGAGCCCGACCTCTGACGACCACCGCGCCCCCGAACGTTCCCTCGCCGAGATCAACGCCGACATCCGCTGCCTCTTCGCACGCGCCGAGGGCCGCCTCTCCGACGCGGAGCGGATCCGCCACGCCGCACTGCTGGGCGAGTGGGCCTCGGCGATACGCGCGTCGGTGGTCCCGGCCGCGTAGCGGTCCCGCCCCGGCCGGCCCCGCACCCGCACGGCCGGGCCGCACCGGTCGTATCGGACCGGTCGTGTCGGACCGATGACTCCGGCGCCCGGCGGCGGTCTTCCCTACGAGCATCCGCACGTACGAGAAGGTGGACCATGAGCGACCTGCGCAGTCTCCTGGAGACCCACGTCGGTGACGGATCACTCCCCGGCGCGGTGGCCCTGGTGGCACACGGCGACGACATCGAGGTCGCGGCCGTCGGCTCCGTCGACACGTCCGGCACCGCACCCATGGCCCGCGACTCCCTCTTCCGGATCGCCTCGGTCACCAAGCCCGTGACCGCCGCGGCCACCATGATGCTGGTCGAGGACGGACTGCTGGCCCTCGACGTCCCCGTGGCCCGCTGGCTACCGGAACTCGCCGCGCCGACGGTGGTCCGTACCCCGTCCGCACCGCTCCACGACGTGGTGCCCGCCGACCGTCCGATCACCGTCGCCGACCTCCTCACCTTCCGCGCAGGCTACGGCTTCCCCGCCGACTTCTCGCTGCCCGCCGTCGCCCCGCTGTTCGGCGCGCTGAAGCAGGGGCCGCCCAGGCCGCAGGAGGTGCCGGAGCCCGACGTGTGGATGGCGGCCCTGGGGCGGATCCCGCTCCTCCACCAGCCCGGCGAGGCATGGCTCTACAACACCTGCTCCGACATCCTCGGGGTGCTGATCGCCCGAGCGACCGGACAGCCCTTCCAGGACGTGCTCGCCGAGCGCGTCTTCGAACCGCTCGGCATGCGGGACACCGCGTTCGCGGTACCGCCGGGGCAGCTCCACCGGTTCACCGGCTACTACCGCGCCGACCCCGACGGCGGAGCCCTGGAGCTCGTGGACGCGCCCGCCGGCGAGTGGAGCACCCTCCCGGCCTTCCCGTCCGGCGCGGGCGGCCTGGTCTCCACCGTCGACGACCTGTACGCCTTCGGCCGGATGATGCTCGCCGGAGGGACGTACGGCGGTGGCCGACGACTGCTCTCGGCGGACTCGGTACGGCAGATGACCACCGACCACCTCACCGCGCCCCAGCGCGCGGCGGGCGCCCTGTTCCTGGAGGGCCAGGGCTGGGGCTTCGGCGGCTCGGTCGACGTGGCCCGCCTCGACCCGTGGAACGTACCGGGCCGGTACGGCTGGATCGGCGGCACCGGCACCGCCGCCCACATCGTCCCCGCCACCGGGGCGGTCACCCTGCTCCTCACCCAGCGGGAGCTGGCCGGCCCGGCCGCGCCCGAGGTGATGCGGGAGTTCTGGACCTACGCCGCCGCGCGCCCCTGACCGCCCGCCGTTCCCCGGCTTCCCCCGACCGGCCCGACCGCCCTCGCCGCCCCGGCCGCCCCGCCGCCCCTACGTCCGCCGGCCGGTGGCGTGCGCCGCCCGTTCCCGCAGCCGGCGCTTGTCCGGCTTGCCCCGCGCCGTCAGCGGGATCGCCCGTTCCCAGAACACCGCGGTGGGCCGGTGCGCCGGGGCCAGCTCCTTCTCCACCAGCTCACAGGCCTCGGCGGCGAGACCGGGGCCGGGCTCGTACCCCGCCGCGGGTACCAGGAAGGCGCACACCTCCTCGCCGGTGAGGTCGCTGTGCCGCCCCACCACCACGGCCCGGGCGACCGCGGGATGCCGGGCGAGCGCGGCCTCGACCGGCACGCAGTACACGTTGTCCCCGTGGACCATCACCACGTCGTGGATCCGGTCGTCCAGGTACAGGTAGCCGTCCGCCCCGAAGTGCCCGAGGTCCCCCGTCCGCAGCCATCCGTCCCGCAGCACCCCGGCCGTCAGCCCCGGCTGCCCCCAGTAGCCGGTCATCATCGCCCCCGACCGCATCCACACCTCGCCCGTGCGGCCGGCCGCCACCGCCGTGCCCCGCCCGTCGCGCACCTCCACCTCCACCCCCGCGACGGGCCGTCCCACCGACGCCAGCAGCTCCGGCCGCCCGCCCACCGCCGCCTCGTGATCGGCGGGGGAGAGCCGGCAGATCACCGCCGCCTCGTTCGTGCCGTATCCCTGCCGCCAGCGGCCGCCCCAGCGGGTCACCGCCTCGCGCAGCCGCTCGGGGTGGACGGGAGAATCGCCGTAGGAGACCGCCTCCAGCCCCGGGACACCGTGGGCGGTCGCCGGGTCGTCCAGCAGCCGGTACACCATCGAGGTGGTCAGGTACGTGGACACCGGCGCCAGGCGCCGGCAGGCCGCCGCGAACCCCGCGGGCGTGAACGGCTCGAGGATCTCCACCCGGCCCCCGGCCCGCCACTGCTCCAGGCACCGCCCGCCCGACCGCTGCGCCAGCGAGGTCACCGACAGGTACACCGAATCCGCCCAGGCCGCCGGCCGTACGGCGTTCCGCGCGGCCATCGCCCCGAAGGTGGAGGCCACGCCCTTGGGCCGCCCCGTGGTCCCGCCCGTGTACGTCACCCGCGCCACGTCGTCCTCCCGCGCCCGCACCGCCACCGCGCCGGGCTCGCACCGGCCGGCCCGGCGGAGCAGCTCGGCCAGGCCGAGCCGGGGCGCTCCGGTACCGGGCACCGGCACATCGTGCACGACCAGGTCCGGCCGGCAGTCCCGCAGGACGAAGTCGAGCCCGTACAGGGCGGGCCCGGCGAGGACCTGGGTCAGCCGGGCGCCCAGCAGATGCGCGGCGATCCGTACCAGCAGCACCTCCGGCCGGTTCGAACCCGTGACGCAGGCCAGTCCCGAGCCGCGCCCGATCCCAGCCCCGGAGAGCGCCCCGGCCAGTCGGCAGGCCCCGTCGAGCACCTCCCGGAAGCCGAGGACGGCCGGACCGGCGCCGAGCGCCGGCTGCCCGGCGAACCGCTCCAACGCCCCTACCAGCGACGTGACATACCGCGCGGCCACCATGGGGGACTGCCTCTCCGCGCCGCTCCGGGACACCGGCATCATGGACGCCATGACGAACGATTCCCGTGCTCGTTCCTTCAGCTCCGCGGCCGCACGCTACGCCGCCCATCGCCCCGCGTACCCGCCCGCGCTCTTCGACACGCTGGCGGAGATGGCCGGCTTTCCGCTGGCCGGAGCAAGGGTCGCCGACGTCGGGGCGGGGACGGGGATCGCCACCGCCCTCCTGGAGGCCCGCGGGGCCCTGGTGGTCGGGGTGGAGCCGGGTGAGGGCATGGCGCAGGAGTTCCGCCGCCGCAACCCCGGCACGCCGCTGGTCCGCGCGGACGGCAACCGGCTGCCGCTGGCCTCGGGGTGCCTGGATCTGCTGACGTACGCGCAGTCCTGGCACTGGACGGACCCGGCGCACGCGGTCCCCGAAGCCCTGCGCGTCCTGCGCCCCGGCGGGGCCCTGGCGGTGTGGCAGAACGACCCGGACACCGGGGTCGGCTGGATCGCCGATCAGCAGAACCGGATCGAGGAGCGGTTCGGCCCGGGCTGGTACATCAACGAGCGCGCCCTCTCCCAGGAGGGGCTGCGCTTCACCGACCGCCGACTGGCGTGGTCGCGGCGCGTCCCGGTCGACACGCATCTGGCCAAGCTGTCCACCCACTCCCTGTTCCTCATCGGCGAGCCCGGCACGGATGCCTTCCTGGAGGACGAACGCGCCCTCCTGATGGAGCGCTTCCCGGACGGATGGGTGGAGGAGCACTACGTCGTCGAGCTGAGCGTGGCCGTCCGGGGGCGTGAGACGCGGTAGGGGCCGTTCGGGTGAAGCGTCGCAACCTGTGTCCTCCCGAGCCGTTGATCAAGGTGCTTGTCACCGTGCACTCGTGCGACAGAAGGACCACTGATGATCAAGAAGTTCATGGCCACCGCCGCCGTCACCGCGTCGATCGTCGGCGCGGGCGCGGCCATGGCCGCCCCGGCCATGGCCATCGGCAACGACAACGGGGTCAACACCGTCCAGGGCAACGGCGCCGCGCAGATCTACGGCAACCAGGAGACCCGTGGTGACCTGAGCCCGCAGCTCGGCGCCGTCCAGGGCACCCTGAACAAGCCCTGCATCGGCCTGCCCGTCAAGGTCAACGCCCAGTCCCTGATCGCGCTCCTCGCCAACGTCGGTGTCCAGGACGTCAACGTCCTGTCCAACCCGCAGAACCAGCAGTGCACCGAGAACTCCACCCAGGCCAAGGGCGACGAGCCGCTCTCGCACATCCTGGACAACATCCCGGTCCTCTCGGGCAACGTCTCGGCCAACAGCTGACACAGTCCCCTTGTGCGAGCCGGGGCCTCCGACGCCTGCGCGAGTGCCCACGGGGCCCCGGCTTGGTCCACCCGGATCCACGGTTCCCCGGATCCGCCTCCTCCACCGGCGCGCGGCGGCCGACCGGCCGCCGGGATTGGGCACCGAACCGTACGCCGCAGAGCCTCCCGCCCGACCGGGCCGGAGGCTCTGTGCATGTCCCTGCAGCCTTTGTCAAGACACGAATGCCCGCGACGTGACGGGCGGTGTTTCGATCATGCCCACTGGAATCTCCCGCTTCACCCGGACGGTGTGAGGCACAGCAGGTCCAGGAGGCGAGTGGCGATGAACCCGGAAGGCGCGGAGACGAACCGCTGGGCGGCCGTCGGGCACGTGGACGGAGACGAAATGATCTTCGCGGCGATCGCGGCGGACGTACGGGCGGCGATCGAGGCGCTGCGCGCGAGCCGGCTGGACGCGGCGGCGGACCACGTGGAGCGTGCGGCCGGTCTCTTCGACCGGGCCACGGTGCTGTTCCGGACGGTGGCCACCCCGCGACCCGGACACGCCGTCCGGTCGGAGGAGTATGAGCGCTTCGAGAACCTGTGCGGTCTGCCGACCGCCCCGGGCGACGCCCACGACACGGTGGTCCGGGCCTATCTCGACCTGCGCCGCTCGGCCCGGTTCGGCGAGGCCGAGTGGAACCGCTTCCGCAGCGCGCTCGCCGGTCTGGAGGAGCAGCACCAGCGCTGGAAGTCCGAGTGCCTGGCGCAGCCGGCCCTGCCGGCGGCCCGGTGAGCGCAGCGGCGCCGGCGAGCTCGTCCGAGGACGGGTCAGAAGGGGCGCGTGGGAAGGTACTTGCCGTCCAGCGTGATGACGGCGCGCTCACCGCCCTCGGGGTCGGCGACCTTCCTGACGTCCAGCTTGAAGTTGATCGCGCTGATGATGCCGTCCCCGAACTGCTCGTGGACCAGTGCCTTCAGCGTGGTCCCGTAGACCTGCAGCATCTCGTGGAAGCGGTAGATCGTCGGATCGGCCGGGATGCCGCCGGGGACGGAACCGCGGGTCGGGATCGTCTGCAGGAGCCGCACCGCGTCCTCGTCCAGGCCCAGCAGGCCGGCCACCGCCTTCGCGGCGGACTCGGGCAGGGCGTGCTGGCCCAGCAGGGCGGCGGTGACGAAGGCGACCGACAGGCCGGCCGCGTCGGCGAGCTGCTGCCAGGACAGGTCTCTCCGGGTCTTCGCGTCGACGACGGCGACGGCCAGGGCCTGGCGGGCGGTGGGGTCGAACTGGGCGTGCTGCATCAAGGTGTCCTTCGGTGAGGGGATGAGGGGATGAGCGGGACGAGGGGTGGAGGATGGGGCGGCAGGGCGCGCGGGATCAGCCGGCCGGTGCGGGGCCGACGTCCGTGACACCGCCGGAGCGGATGTCGTAGACCCAGCCGTGCAGCGTCAGGGTCCCCGCGGCCCGCGCGCGGGCGACCGAGGGGTGGGTGGCCAGGTTCGCGAGCTGGGCGCGCACGTTCTCGCGGACCAGGGCGGACAGCCGGCCGGGACCGGTGACGCCCGCCGTACGGGCCACCGAGGCGTCCGCATGCCGCAGCCACCCCGCGACGGAGGCGGCGGCGCTCAGGTCGGCGCCCTCGGCCAGGGCGGTCATCGCCCCGCAGGCGGAGTGCCCGCACACGACGATGCCGGTGACGCCGAGGACGGCGACGGCGTACTCGATGCTGGCCGCCACCCCGTCCGCGCCCGGTGCGTGGGCGGGGACGAGATTTCCGGCGGTACGGACGACGAACAACTCGCCCGGCTCGCTCTGGGTGATCAGTTCCGGCACCACGCGGGCGTCCGAGCAGCCGATGAACAGGGTCGTCGGCCGGTGCACCTCGGCCAGGCGGGCGAAGAGGTCCGCCTTGGCCGGAAACACCTCGCGCCGGAAACGCGCGACGCCGTCCGCGAGGTCGTGCGGGGCGGGCCCGGCCTGCGTGGTGTGGGTGGTCTGCATGGTCACTCCCTGCGGTGGGATGCGCCCCCTTTGGGGCTTGACGTGTTCCACCATGCATGACCTGCGTCTATTGTGTCCAAGACGCAATATCCATGTCTGTCATCGATGCCATCTATAGTCGTTCCATGGCACTGGAACTGCGTCACCTGCGCTATTTGATCGCCGTCGCCGAACACGGCAGCTTCACCCGCGCCGCGGAAGAGCTGCGGATCTCCCAGCCGACCCTGTCCCAGCAGGTGAAGCAGCTCGAACGCACCGTCGGCGTGCAGCTGTTGGACCGTACCGGGCGCGCCGTGCGGCTCACCGACGCCGGCGCGACGTACGTCCACTACGCGCGCGGCGCCCTACGGGACCTCGCCGCGGCCGAGCGCGCCGTCCTGGACCTGGCCGACCTCTCCCGCGGCCACCTGCGCCTCGCACTGACCCCCACCTTCACCGCGTACCTCGTCGGCCCGCTCGTCGCCGGTCTCCACACCGCGCACCCCGGCATCACCCTGGAGATCCGGGAAATGCCCCAGGACCGGATCGAAGCCGGGCTGCTCGCCGACGAACACGAGCTCGGCCTCGCCTTCGAGGGGCCGCATCTGCCCGGGATCGCCGCGACCCCGCTGTTCACGGAGACCCTCGGTCTGGTCACCGCCGCCGGCGCGGATTCCGGCCCGCTGACCGTACGCGACCTCGCGACGCACCGACTGGCGCTGCTCAGCGGGGACTTCGCCACCCGCGAGCACGTCGACGCCTACCTCGCCGGCCATGGAGTTCGGCCGCACATCGCGGTCGAGGCGAACTCCGTGCAGGCCCTCACCGAGATCGTCCGGCGCACCACGCTGGCCACCGTCCTGCCCGACGCCGTCACCCACGACCACCCGTACCTGCGCCCCGTACCGCTCGAGCCCGCCCTGCCGTCCCGAACGGTGACCCTGCTGCGCCGGGAGAGCGCGTACGAGAGCGCCGCGGCCCGCGCCTTCACCGAGCTCACCGCGGCACTGGTCCGGGAACGCGGCTACCGCCCCCCGCCGTGCGCGCACGCGCAGCGGGAGGCGGCCGGGAGCGGGGCGGATCACTTGCCGGGGCACTCCTTCCAGGCCAGGTGATAGATGGTGTTGATGCTGCCGTCGGTGGAGTCCATCGTCATGTAGCTGGTCGACGAGGGGGACGAGGTGCCTCTGGTCACGCGCAGCTCGGTGTTGATGTTGAAGTTCCGCTGCACCCCGCACGGCGCCCAGACCAGTTGGGCCCAGTCGGTCACGTCGGTGGCCTGCCAGTTGTCCTCCTGGGGGCCGCTGAAGTTGTGGGTGCGCGCGGCGGTGTCCGGTGAGCCCTGGAAGTAGTACGAGGCCTTCTCGGTGGCCTTGGCGCCCGGCGCGAGCGAGGCGTAGCCGCGGTAGTCGGCACTGGCGACCGCGTAGGTGAAGCCCTGGGGCACGTGCACGATCAGGCTGAGCTGGCAGTTCTTGCGCGCCGCGGTGGGCGGGGCGCCGCCTCCGACCTGGGCCAGGTACTGGCTGTAGGTCACGGTGAAGGCGGTGTTGTCCTGGGACACGGCGACCTGCGCGGTGTCCTTGGGGCACCCGGATCCGTTGACCGTGGCGACTTCGATCACGATGCGGTCGGGCGGCGGGTTCACGATCGTGGAGGGGGTGGCGTGCGTGGGCAGGGTGGCGGTGAGCAGGGCGCCGATCGCGCCGCTCACGAGGAATCCGCCGGACATGTTTCTCCGATCCACTGCTTTCGGTACCGGGCGGCGCGCAGGCGGGCATGCCTGCGTGCCGGTGGGTGGGGGTGCGGCCGGCCAGAGCGGGGCCGGGTCGTCACAGACCGGTGTGCAGGGTGGAACGGGGGCAGGCCCAGGAAGGGGAATCTGGGCATGTCCCTGACAATTCCCGGTCGGTGAAGACCGGGTGCCCGAATCGTAGGAACCCCGGGCGGCCCGGACCAGGGCGATGTCCGGCCAATCGCGTGGCCCGGACCGGACCGGCCGGATCCGGACGACCGGCCGGAGACCGGAGAGCGGAATCAGGCCGCGGCCGGCCCGGCCAGCCGCTCGACGCGCGCCACGAACTCCGCGGGATGGAACGGCTTCGCCAGACAGTCGCTCACCCCGGCCTCCAGCGCGCGCACCGTGCACTCCGGATCCGCCGGCGGCAGCGCGAGGATCGGCACCCGCCCGTGCTCGGGGTGCCGGCGGATCTCCTCGAACAGCGCCACCTCGTCCAGGCCCGGCCCGGTGCGCTCACAGATCACCAGATCGATCGGGCCGGCGCTGCCCAGCAGGGAGACGGTGTCCACCCCGGTCCCGCCGTCGACCACCGTGAACCCCCGGGCCACGAGGAGGCGCTCCAGCAGGCCCCGGAGGGTGGTCTCCTTCGCCACGAGGATGATCCTGCCCGGAGTGTCGCCGCTCATGTCGTTCCTCTTCATCCGTGTGGGGGGTCCCGCAGAGCCTACGAGGCGGGGCGTGTGCACACCCGCTCCGGGGCACCCCATCCGGTAGCTTCGGTCCATGAGCACAGAGCCGCAGAGCTTTGAGATCCTGCTGGTGCCCGGGCACATCGAGAACCTGCGCGGCCAGTCCCCCGCGGACCGGGCCCTGCGGTCGGCCACGGTCGAGGCGACCGGCGAGACGGGCGCCTCGGGCTACCCCCGCTACCGCGGGCAGGGCGTGGAGGCCGACATCGACCCGAGCACGCGCACGGTCGAGGCCCTGCTGGTCGACGGCGCGGAGCTGGACTACGGGCTGGTCGCCATGATCGCCCCCGAACGGGGCCACGGCAAGCGCTGAAGACACCCCCGAGGCGCGGGATCCGGACCGCGCGAGGAAGTGCGGGCGACTCGCCGCTCCGAGCCGGCACCGGCCATTTCACACCCACGGTACGTACGGTCGCGGTGATGCCCCGTAGCCTCGATGTGCGGCCGCCCCCGTGCGAAGGGCCGCCGTACACGAGCCACCTCCCTGCCCCGCCCACTCTCTGAGCGGAGAACCACAGATGGCACCCACCCTCGCCCTCAAGCCCGGAACCGCCTGGTCCGACGCGTGGCGGCGGTCCCTGGCCGCCGCCCCCGAGGCCTTCCGCGACGACCGCGTCCTCAATCTCTGGGCCGGCTCCTGGCAGCCCGACGGCCGCAGCCTGCCCGCCACCAGCCCGGTCGACGGCAGCCCCGTCGCGGGCCCGCCGCGGCTCGACCCGCAGACCGCGGGCGCGGCCGTACGGGCCTGCCTCGACGAGCACCGCGCCTGGCGGCACGTCCCGCTGCCAGAACGGCGGGCCCGCGTCACCGCCGCGCTCGACGCCCTCACCGAACACCGGGACCTGCTCTCCCTCCTGCTCGTCTGGGAGATCGGCAAGCCCTGGCACCTCGCCCGGGCCGATGTGGACCGGGCCGTGGACGGCGTCCGCTGGTACGTCGAGCACATCGAGACCATGGCCGAGGGCCGCTCCCCGCTCGCCGGGCCCGTCTCCAACATCGCGAGCTGGAACTACCCCATGTCCGTGCTGGTCCACGCCATGCTCGTGCAGGCCCTCGCGGGCAACGCGGTCATCGCGAAGACCCCCACCGACGGAGGGCTCGCCTGCCTCACCCTCGCCGGCGCGCTGATCCGCCGCGAGGGCATCCCCGTCACCCTGGTCAGCGGCAGCGGGGCCGAACTGTCCGAGGCCCTCGTACGCTCCCCGGAGATCGGCTGCGTCTCCTTCGTCGGCGGCCGCGACACGGGGGCGCGCATCGCCACCGCCGTCACCGACCTCGGCAAGCGTCACATCCTGGAGCAGGAGGGCCTCAACACCTGGGGCATCTGGGAGCACACCGACTGGTCCGCCCTGACGGCGGTCATCCCCAAACTCTTCGACTACGGCAAGCAGCGCTGCACCGCCTACCCGCGCTTCGTCGTCCAGCGCACCGCCTTCGACGCCTTCCTCGCCGCCTACCTGCCGGCCGTCGCGTCCATCCGTACCGGCCACCCGCTCGCCGTCGCGCACCCCGAAGACCCGCTGCCCGAGCTGGACTTCGGCCCCCTCATCAACGCGGCCAAGGCCAAGGAGCTCACCGACCACGCCGCCGAGGCCATCGAGCGGGGCGCCGTACCGCTCTACCGCGGCACGCTGGATCCGGCCCGCTTCCTGGAGGGCCAGGACACCTCCGCGTACATGGCACCGCTCACGCTGCTCAGCCCGCCGGCCTCGTCCCCGCTCTACCACGCGGAACCCTTCGGGCCCGTCGACACGATCGTCCTCGTCGACACCGAGGCGGAACTGCTCGCCGCGATGAACGCCTCGGGCGGAGCCCTCGTCGCGACCCTGTCCACCGACGATCCGGCCACCTTCGCCCGGCTCGCCCCGCAGATCCGGGCCTTCAAACTCGGCCACGGCAAGCCCCGCTCGCGCGGCGACCGCGAGGAGCTCTTCGGCGGGTTCGGCGCATCCTGGCGCGGTGCCTTCGTCGGCGGGGAACTGCTCGTGCACGCCGTCACCGACGGCCGGGACGGCGAACGGCTGCCCGGCAACTTCCCCGAGTACCAGCTGATGCCGTAGGAGTCCGCCTCCCCCGGGCGGGGGAGGCGGACGGTACGCGCGGAGGAGGCGGCGGCGGTGCCACGGCCAGCAGGATGAGGCCATGAGCCGATCACCGAGGAAGCAACTGGTCTGCGCACTCACCGCCTGTGCCGGAGCGCTCGCCTACACCGTGAGCAAGGTGGACCTCGCGCGGGACGGGGAGCTGGGCATGCCGGGATTCCCCGCCCCGCCGGAGGCGTACACCCAGGTCGCCGACGTCACGGCCGCCCAGCTGGGCAATGCCGGCCTCGGACTGCTCATGGCGGTAGTGTCCCTGCTGCTGGTCCGCCCGCCGGCCGCCGCCTGGCTGCGGTGGTCCGCGGTCGGCGTGTCCTGGCTGGGCGTCGCGATGGTCGGGGCCGGGGTCATCGGCTTCGGCGCCCGTGCGGCCGGGCTGGCTCCGGGCCTGGGGGACAGGCCTCCCCACATGGCGACGGCCGTGGCGGCCCTGGTGGTCGGCGCGTTGTGGGTGGCGGGCTGGTCCGTGGCCGCGGCGGGTGCCACGCGGGGCGCGCCGGCCACCCGGGCCGCCCGAGCCAGGTAGCCGATCGGACGGACCCGGCCCGGCCCCCGTGGTGCGGGGCCGGGCCGGGCCGGTTCCGGTCGGGAACCCAGGTGGGCGTCAGCTCACCTGGAGGGTGACGTCGTCCACGACGAAGGAGGTCTGCAGGGACTGGTCCTCCGTGCCGTTGAACTTCAGGGTGACGGTCTGCCCGGCGAACTGCGAGAGGTCGTAGGACTTCTCCACGTAGCCGGAGTTCGCGTTCAGGTTGGAGAGGGTCTCCAGGGTCTGGCCGGCCACCGAGACGGTGAACCGGTCGTAGACGACGTTCTCGTCCTCGTCCGTGTCGATGTGGAGGAAGAAGCCGAGCCGGTACGTGGAGCAGCCCGACGGGATGGTCAGCGTCTGGGAGGCGCTGTCCGTGTGGGTGGACCCGTACCCGTTCAGCCACGCCTTGTAGCTGCCGCCGTGCGGGGTCTGGCCGGACTGGTTGGTGATGACACCGGTGGTCGCGCTCCACGGGCTGGAGCCGTTCTCGAAGCCGCCGTTGGCCACGAGCTGGCGCGGTGTGCAGGTGCCGCCGCCGGTGACGGTGAGCGTGTAGGTGGTGGTGTGGCTGACGGTGCCGGAGCCGGTGACCGTCAGGGTGTACGTGCCGGGCGCGGTGCTCGCGCCGACCTGGACGGACAGCGCCGACGAGCTGCCGGACGGGACGGACGTCGGGCTGAGCGTCGCGGTGACCCCGGCCGGCGCGCCGGAGACGGAGAGCGCGACGGTCTGGGCGGCGCCGCTCACGGTGGAGGTGTTGACCGTGGCGGAAACGGAACCGCCGGGAGCCGCGCTGCCCGCGGACGGGCTGACGCCGATGGAGAAGTCCTGCGCGGGTGTCTCACCGCCGACCGCCTGCTTCCAGACGGCGTAGGCGACACCGTCGGCGCTGCGGTTCAGCACCGTGGCGTTGATGTTGTTCGTGGTGTCGCAGGAGCTGTGGTAGCAGGCGTCGTAGGCGGCGTTGGCCGTGCCGCCCCACTTCGTGGCCTGCGCCGAGGTCTTGCGGGCGCTGGCGCCGGCCGCGTAGCCGGAGGTGGGGATGCCGGCCTGCTGGAAGGAGTAGTCGTCGCTGCGGCCCTGGCCCTCGGTGTTCTCCTCGGGCGCCAGGTTCAGCGAGGTCCAGTACGCCTTCAGCGGGGCGGCGGTGGTGGAGTTGACGTTGTTGATGAAGTAGCCGCCGTTGGGGGAACCCACCATGTCGAAGTTGTAGTAGCCCTTGATGGCACTGCGCTGGGCGCTGCTCAGCTGGTTGACGTAGAACTCGGAGCCGTTGAGGCCCTGCTCCTCGTCGGTCCACCAGGCGAAGCGCACGTGCTTGGTCATCGTCGGGTTCTTCTGGGCGAGGACGAGGGCGTTCTCCAGCAGCGTCGCGGAGCCCGAGCCGTTGTCGTTGATGCCGGGGCCGGCCGAGACGCTGTCGAGGTGCGCGCCGAACATGACGGTCTGGTCGGCGGGGCCGCCCGGCCAGTCGGCGATCAGGTTGTTCGACGGGTAGGTGCAGGAGGTGCAGTTCTGCTCGGTCACGGTGTAACCGGCCGCCTGCAGCTTGCCCTTCACGTACGCCAGCGACTGGGTGTAGCCGGCGCTGCCCGCACGGCGGTGGCCGCCGTTCTGGCTCGCGATGGTGTTGAACTGGGCCAGGTGCGCCTGCACGTTGGCGACGTCGATGTCCGGCGGGTCGTTGCCGGGCTGGGTCCCGCCCACGTTGAGCGCGTAGTCGACCGTGTGGGAGAGCGCCGCGCCCTGGCCCTTGACGACGACCGTGGACGCGCCGGGAGCCGCGTTGGCGGTCGCGGTCAGGGTGAGCACCGAGGACTGGCCGGACTGCACGGTGGCCGGGTTGAAGGAGGCGCTCACACCGGCCGGCAGGCCGGAGGCGGTCAGCGTCACCGACTGGGCGTTGCCCGTGGTGACCGCGGTGCCGACCGTGGTGGTGACGGAACCGCCCTGCTGGACGGTGCCCGAGGAGGGGCTCAGCGACATGGAGAAGTCGTTGTTCTGGCCGCTCGGCGTACAGGTCGGATCGGCGGTCTGGGCGGGCACGCTGATGCCGTCCCAGGCGGCCTTGGTCTTGTTGAAGAGGTCACAGGTGGTGTCGAGAGACTTGGCGGAACTCAGCGTCGCCGTCCGGTACTTCTTGTAGGACATGCTGCTGGTCTTGAGCAGCATGCCGCCGTAGAAGATCTTGCCGGCGTTCTGCACGCCCGCACCGGTCAGGGTGGTGCCGTTGCAGGTGCTGCTGCCGGGCTTGCCGCCGCCGGGGCTGGTGCCCTCGGCCAGCAGGTAGAACCAGTGGTTCAGGGGACCGGCCGCCGCGTGCACCTCGGTGCCGGGTATCGCGGAGCTGTAGCAGGCCGGGTCGTTGTTGACGGCCGGCGGGTTGTACATGTTCCGGATCGGGCCCCGGCCCTGGAGGTTGATGACCTCGCCGACCGTGTAGTCCGGGGTGTCGTACGGAGCCGGCTCGTTGGCGAAGGCCTCGGTCAGCGCGCCGAAGATGTCACCGGTGGCCTCGCCGAGCCCCGATTCCTGGCCGCTGGTGCCGCCCGGGGTGTTGGAGTCGATGGCGTGCCCGTACTCGTGGGCCACCACGTCGATCCCGGCGATCCACTCGTTGGCGCTGTTGCGCCCGATGGTGACCGAGCTGCCGTCCCAGTAGGCGTTGAGGTCGCTCAGGCCCACCTTGGCGGGGAAGCTGCGGCCGTTGCCGCTGACGCCGTTGCGGCCCAGCCACTGCGAGAGCATGTCCCACTGCTTCTGCGCCGCGAACATCAGGTCGACGCAGCCGGTCTCCTTGCTCGTGGGGTTGCCGGTGCCCCAGGAGTCGGAGGACTTCGAGAAGACCGTGCCGGTGCTGTAGTCCGCACAGCTCAGACCGGTCCGGACCGGGTCGCGCAGCGTGTACGTGGAGCCCGAGTTGGTGGTGTCGATGGTGACCGGGCCCGGCCCGTTCCACTTGCTGTTGCCGGTGCCCGCGACCACCTCGTCGTAGCTGTCGACGAAGGCTCCGGTCCGCGCGTCCACGAAGACGTGCAGCCTGCTGGGCGCGGTCCTGGTCCGGCCGCTCAGCACGGTCTCCCACGCCAGCACCGGCTTGTCGTCCTTGAGCCGGACCACGAGCCGGCTGCTTTCGACCTTGTCGACCGAGGCCAGCTTCGCCCGCGAGGCGGACTCGGCGTCCTTCGCGGAGACCGACGCCCGGGTGGAGACGTCGATGCGCACGGAGGAGGCGGACTGGAGGGCGCGCACCTTGCCGGTGCCGTCCGCGAGCACGACCGCGTCGCCGCCGACGACCGGCAGGCCGCGGTAACTGCGCTCGTACGAGACGGAGTAGAGGTCCTTCACCCAGGGGGTGACGAGACGTCGTTCGTAGTGTTCCTGGGAGGAGTTGACCAGGGAGTCCAGGCCGCTGTCGACGGCCTGGTCGGCGGCCGCGACCGCACGTGCGGCCGGTGTGTTCTTCTGGGACGGGGAGGGCTGCGCCTGCTGCGCCGCCGATGCCGTCCCGGCCAGAGCGCCGGCGAGGCTCGCGGTCAGCGCCATCGCTGCCACGGCCGCCGTCCATCTGCTGGGATGCAACGTCCACTCCGATCGTGGGGGGTCGGGGATGAGTGTCGTTCGCGGCCGAGTATGAG
Organism: Streptomyces nojiriensis; assembly: GCF_017639205.1. Taxonomy (NCBI): domain Bacteria; kingdom Bacillati; phylum Actinomycetota; class Actinomycetes; order Kitasatosporales; family Streptomycetaceae; genus Streptomyces; species Streptomyces nojiriensis. Next base: position 8,740,454 of record NZ_CP071139.1, read on the forward strand.
CGTGAACATGACGAGATTGGGACATCTCGGGGGGCATAAGGTCCGCGTTATGGTGCCGTGGCGGCCCGACTCGTACGCTGCCCGGATGCAGCTGGAGTTGAGGCATCTGCAAGCCGTCTGCCGGATAGCGGAGGCGGGCAGCCTGGGGGGCGCGGCGCGGCGGCTCGGAGTGTCCCAACCCGCACTTTCCGCCCAGTTGCGCCGCATCGAACGGGTCACCGGGGGCGAGCTCTTCGTCCGGGGCCGCAGCGGTGTGGAACCCACGGCACTGGGCCAGTTCGTGCTGGCCAAGGCGCGTCGCGTGCTCAGCGAGATGGACGCCCTGGGAGCGCAGGCGCGTGCCATGTCGACCGGCGGCCCGCTGCGGCTGGGCTGCATCATGCTCGTGCTGCTCGACGGCCTCCTCGCCCAGACCGACCTGTCCATGTCAGGTCGGGAGATAGCCGTGGACCTGGAGGATTCGGTCACCGTGCTGGCGCGGATGCTCGGCGCCGGACGCTACGACGCCATCGTGTACGGGGAGGTCAACGACCACGAGGTGCCGTTGCCGGAGGGAACCCTGGCCAGGACGCTGATCCCGAAGGAGCCGTTCTGCATCCGGCTGTCCGCCGGGCACCCCCTCGCGGGGCTGGACCGCATCGAACTGGCCGACCTGGCCGGGGAGTCGTGGATGACACTCGTGGAGGACGACGACGGCGGCCCCGAAGCACTCGTCACCGCCTGCGCGAAGGCCGGATTCAGCCCCTCACTGCGCTACCGGATCACCGACCGCAAGATGCAGCACGACCTGATCGCCGCGGGCCGCGCGGTCGCGCTCAGCCAGCCGACGGCCCCGTCGGGGGAGGGCACGGTCATGCGCCCGCTCGTCGGCACCCCCATCATCGGCCGCATCCGCCTCGCGTGGAGCCGCGCGGCGCTCACGGCCGGGCAGGCGGAACTGCTCTACCGGGCCGCGGCCCGTGCCTACCTGGCCAATGTGGACAACAACCCCTTCCACAAGGAGTGGTGGGACGCCCACCCGGAGGTGCACCCGGTCCTCGACTGACCGGCCGGGCGTCGCGGGGGCGGGCGGCGGTTCAGCTCCGCCGGTGGGCCGTCAGCAGCAGGTACTCCCACTCCATGACCCCGTCCACCGTGTGCTCGGCGGCGAGGGCGTCGAGCGCCGCGTCCAGTCCGGCGACCCGGTCCGGATCGCCGGCGACGGCGCGGTAGACGGCGACGGTCGGCCCGTAGCAGGCCTTGAAGAACTCCCGGAAGTCCGTGGGCCCCGTGAAGCGGTCCACGCGCACCGTCCGGCGGCGGGAGTCCACGTCGGTGACCGCGTCGCCGAGCAGCTCGTGCACGTGTTCCTCCTCCCCCCACAGCGGGGGCGGCTCGGCCCCGGGCGGTGGCGGGGGAGCGTACGGCTTCATCGTGGCGAACATCCGGCCCACGAAGCCCTGCGGGGTCCAGTTGATCAGCCCGATCGTGCCGCCCGAGCGGCAGACGCGCAGCATCTCCTCGGCGGCCGGCCGGTGGTGCGGGGCGAACATGATGCCGACGCAGGACATCACGACGTCGAACTCGCCGTCGGCGAAGGGCAGGTGCTCGGCATCCGCCTCCCGCCACTCCAGCGTGGCCCCGCGCACGGCGGCCAGGTGACGGCCGATCTCCAGCAGTTCGGGAGTGAGGTCGGACGCCACCACGTCGGCCCCGGCCAGGGCGGCCGGAATGGCGGCGTTGCCCGAGCCGGCCGCGATGTCGAGCACCCGGTCGCCGCGCTGGACGCCGCACTCCTTCACGAGAACGGCCCCCAGATCCGGAATGACGTGGGAGGCCACCGACTGGTAGTCGCCCAGCGCCCACATCACACGGTGCCGGGCCTTCAGAGTGCGGTCGGCCTGGGCCGCGTCGCTCGCCTCGGTCATGACAGCCGACCTCCAGGGCTCGGTGCAGCCCCTTCTCCGAGCATAGGTACGTTTCGCGGACCCGGCCCGTCGGCGGTCCCACGGGCGCCCGCCGCTTCAGTCGCGCGACGCCAGGCGGCCGAAGTCGCGGGTGAAGCCCTCGCGGAAGCCGGGCCGCTCCAGAGCCCGCTCGAAGGCGCGCGCGGCCCGGGCGAGCGCGGCCTCGTTCTCCTGGGCGGTGGCGAGTTCGGCGAGGTACGCGCGCAGGCTCAGTCCGCGGTCCGCGGCGAGGACGGTGAGGCGGTCGTGCACATCGGTGTCGACCTCGACGGTGGTGGTGTCGGCCATGCTCCGAGTATGCGCGCCCGGTGACCGGGCGGGGGCCCGTTCGGCGCAGGCGTACTGCCCGCGGGGAACGGGCCCCGGTACGGGCTGCCAGGTTCTGCGGTGGCCGGCGGGCGCACAGGGAGCAGGTGTCGACCGTGTCGGTCCCGGGCGCTGCCGCAGGCACCGTACGGCTCGTCGGCGGGGCGGCACCCTGCCCCGACCAGGGGGGTGTCCTTCGGCCTCAGGGGCGGACGCGGCCCGAGAGCCAGGGTGTGAGCGAGGGGCCCCCGACGCTCTCCCGGTACGTCTCGTCGCCGGGCAGGGGGACGGAGAGCCAGTAGCCCGGTGGGAAGAACCGTCCCTTCACGAAGGCCAGTCCGCTGTAGACGGACCTCAGGAACGCGGGGACGGAGTCGCGGGGGACGTCGTCGAACTCCACCCCGTCGACGGTGATCTTCGCGTCGTCCTCGGGGAAGATCCGCACGCTGACGGCCGGGCTGCCGCCCAGTTCGACGAACGCCTCGTGGGGCAGGGAGCCGTCGGGGTCGAGGACGGTGAACAGGGCCGCGGAGGTCCGCCGCGACGTCTGGTCGGCGCCGATGTCGTCGGTGACGGACACGGCCAGCCGGTACTCGGCCGCGACGGCCCGTATCGCGGCGACGGCCGACTCGGTGGTCGGCAGGGAGGGATGCGTCATGATCCAGATGATGCCGCACGGCACCGCGGCCCGCCGCCCGGCTCCGCTCCCGCTCAACGCGGCGGTGGGGCGCCGGATATGGTGCGAGCGGCGCCACGTTGCGAGCGCTGTGACGCCGGCGGACGCCTGAGCCGTCGGAGGGGGAGGTGGCGCAGTGCACACCGTGCCCTGGGCACACGTCGTTCCGGAGCAAGGCGTTCTGCCTGTCGATGTGTTGCTGCCCGGGACCGGCAGGACGTACGTGGTGCGCCTCGACGGCCGTGAGATGCGGGACACGGACGCGGTCTTCCTGCAGTTCTACGACCGGCTGAAGCTGCCGGACTACTTCGGGTGGAACTGGAACGCCCTCCTCGACTGCCTGCGCGATCTCAACTGGCTGCAGCCCGCGGACCGCTGCGTACTCATCGTCGAGGCTGCGGACGAGGTGCTGCCGGGCGACGGCGACACACGGCGACTGCTCTTCAGGACCCTTCTGCGGGCGGGCCGCCGGTGGTCCTTCACGCGGCGGTCCGACGGCCTCGACCTGAGCAGGCTCGTGATCGTGATGTCCTGCGCGGCAGCATCCGTTGCGGACCTGCGGGAACAGCTACGGCTGTGCTGGGACGAGACGGAGGAGGGCTGACCGGGCGCAGGGCCCGTGCGGCCGTGCGGGAGCGGGACCGTCATCCCGCCAGGGAGTGCCCCGGGGCCAGGGCCGCGGCGATCCGGCCGGCGATGGTCTGCGCCGTGTTGGTCTCGGGGCCCTTGGGGCCGACCGTGGTGGACACCGCGATGGCCAGGTGCTCGCTCGGGAGGTACGCCTGGATGGCCGCGTAGCCCGCGAAGGACGGGTTCGACTGGATCCAGCCGTTCTGGACGATCACGCCGTAGCCGAAGTGCCGGGCCGGAAGCTGGCGGAAGCAGTCCTTGGGCGCGCAGCCGGGGGTGTTGCCGCCGAGGCCCACCGTGCCCGGGTCGAGCTGGACCTTGAAGCTCTGCGGCGAGAGGAGCTCACCCTTGCCCACGACCTCGGCCGACCGGGCCAGGTCGCAGATGTGGGTGTTCAGGACCGCGCCGGGTGCGGTGGTCCAGGAGGGGTTCCAGTAGGTGGACTCCTCGTACTTGCCGCGCTCCGCGTCGAAGGAGTGCAGGACGGGCTCCTCGATCTGGGGCGTGTAGCTGTTGCGGGTGTTGTCCAGTCCGGCGGGCCCCGTGATCTGTTGCTCCATCACCTTGGCCAGCGGCATGCCGGAGATCTTCTCCAGGGCCTGCCCGAGGAGCACGAAGTTCGCGTGGGAGTAGCTCCAGCTCGTCCCCGGCTCGTACAGCAGGGGGTGGGCGGCGGAGATGCCCACGAGCTCGTCGGGAGTCCACTGGCGGAACGGGTCGGCGTACAGGGCCGCGAGGAACTTCGGGTCCGGTACGTAGTCGCGCAGCCCCGAGGTGGAGGCGCCGAGCATGCGCAGGGTGATCTTGTCGGCGTGCGGCGCGTCGGGGAGCCAGCGCGAGATCGGGTCGTCGAGGTCTGCTTTGCCCTCCTCGACGAGTTGCAGCATGGCGATGCCCATGTAGACGATGGCCACCGAACCGGCCCGGAAGTGCATGTCCGCCGTGGCCGGGACACCCGTCATCGATTCGCCGAGTGCGCCGGTGACGATCTCCCGCCCGTCGCGGGTGACCCTCAGGACGACGGCGTTCAGGTCCAGCTCCTTCTGCGCCGCCTTGGCGATGTCCATGATCTGCTTCGCCTCGCCGCCCGAGGGCTCGGGGGACGCCGCGCACGACGCGGTCGCGGCCCCCGCCCCGGTCGCCGCCCACGCGCCACCGGCCGGCAGGACCGTGCCGAGCAGCGCGGTGGCGCACAGCAGCGCCGTCCGGGCGCGGCCCGGGTGCGCGGTCCTCACTCCGGTCATGGCGGTCTCCTGCCGCGAAGGACCCCTCGGGACGGGGCCCACCCTTCGATGGAACGCCCACCGTGCGCCACCGGCCAGTCGACGCCGCAGCGACGAAAGGGCCTATCCGGCCCAGCGGCCCGTGAGGAAGGTGATGGCGACCGCGGTGGACAGGGGAGCCACGACGTACAGGTAGGCGGTCCGGATCCGGGGGCGCTTCAGGCTCCAGGAGGCCAGGCCGATCCACAGCGGCCACCACAGGAGGGTGGAGCGGGGCACGGACGTGTACCAGTAGGAGGTGCCCAGGGCCCACAGGGTGAGGCCGATGTACAGGGCCTCGGGCCAGCGGCGGCCCCGTACCAGCAGGACCAGGAGCACGACGCCGACCACCATGGCCAGGAGTTCGGCCTGCCACATCAGTGCGTACCCGGTGGGGTGGGTGTGGTGGAAGCCGGCTTCCCAGGTGTTCGCCCAGGCCTCCCACGGCGCGTGGAAGTCCCGGTACCAGCCGCGCTCCTGGGCGTGCTTCCAGGCCATCCAGTCCCCGGTCCAGCTGTGCAGGTACCAGCTGTAGAGGGCCGGGGCGAGGGCCGGCAGGAGGAGCCACGGGGCCGCGCGCCAGGCGGTGCGGCCGCGGGCGGTGAGGACGAAGTGCAGGGCGAGGGCGGCCGCGAGGAACAGACCCGTGATGCGGACCGAGCAGGCGAGGCAGGCCAGTACCGCGGCCGCCGGCCAGTTCTGGCGCTGCGCCGCCAGCCAGGCGGGCAGGGCCAGGGCGAGGAAGAGCGCCTCGGTGTAGCCCGCGGCGAGGAACACGGCGCACGGCGAGAGCAGCAGGAAGGCCACCGCGCGGCGGCCCGTTTCGAGGTCGGCCAGGTGGTGGCGGGCGATCCGGGCGAGGGCCAGGACGGCGACGCCTCCCGAGAGGAACGAGATCAGCGCTCCGGCCGCCGCCCAGTCGGGGACCACGGTGTGGACGGCGCGCAGGGCGAGGGGGAAGCCGGGCAGAAAGGCCTCCCGGTTGTCCCAGCCGGCCGTCCAGGGCCCCGCCTGGTCGGGGAAATAGCCGTCCTGGGCTATGTGGAGGTAGTGCCACCAGTCCCACCGCTGCCAGGTCGAGAGCAGCGAGGCGGGACGGTGGGCCTCGCCGTCGGCGGGGAACAGCCAGCTGACGGCACCAGCGGTGGCCCAGATGCCGACGCGGGTCAGCAGGTACAGCCACACCACCTCGCGCTCGCCCGGGCCGAGCCGCAGGAACGCCGGGCGGGCCCGGCGCAGGAGGCGGGGGCGGCGGGGGAGGCGACCGGTCTCGCGCACGGGCGGCCAGGGGGTGGGCGAGCCGGGGAGCTCGACCGGTCGGCGGGGGGTGGAAACGGGCATATCGGGATCTCCTGGCTGTCTGAAGGCGTGCGGAGTCACCGGCTCTGGTTCAGGCCGGTGTCCGCGGGCGGTGTACTGCGGGGAGAGGGGTGAAGAAGGGGAGGGGGGAAGAGGGGGATGAGGCGGATAAGGCGGATGAGGCGGATAAGGCGGATGAGGCGGATGAGGGGCGGGGCTACCGGAGCGGCTGGGGCGGCGTGCGCGACATGGTCGCGGTGACGGTCCCGGTGGGATTGACCGGCGGCGCCGTCGTACTGCCCGGCGGCGTCATGCTGTGGAGCGGCGGCGGAGGCGTGGTGTTGCGCGGCGGCGTCATGCTGTTGAGCGTCGGTGCCGTGGAGTTGGGCGGCGGGGGCGGTGCGGAAGTCGGGGAGGGGGCCGCGGGGGAGGGAGTGGTCGCGGGGAGGGTCGGGCCCGAGTCCGCCGGGAGGAACGCGGAGAGGGCCGCACCCGATCCGGCGAGGACGAGGAAGCAGGCGGCGGCGATGCCGACGATCCGGCGCCGGCGGTGCCGTTCGCCACGCCGCTCGATGACGGCGACGGGCGGGGCCGTGCTCGCGGACTGTCCGGCGGAGGCCGCTTCCCGGAACAGGGACCGCAGCGGGTCGTGGGAGTCAGGCATCGGGAGCCTCCTCAATGCGGGGGTCCTGCAGATGGCGGGAGAGCGTGGCCCTGCCCCGGGACAGGTGGGTCTTGACCGTGCTCGCGGACAGCGAGGTCTCGGCGGCGATCTGCTCGACGCTCAGATCGCACACGTAGTGCAGCGCCATGGTCCGGCGCTGTTTCAGGGGCAGTTGCCGCAGTGCCTCGACCAGCGCCACCGCCTCCGGCCCCGGCCCCTCCACGTGACCGGCGGGGGCGGTGCGCTGCCAGGCGTCGGCGGTGCGCCGCCGCCCGCGCCAACGGCTGACGGCGAGCCGCCACGCGACGGTGCGGATCCACGCCTCGGGCCGGCCGTCACGATCCAGCTGACGCCGGCGGCCCCACCCTCTGACGAAGGCCTCCTGCACCACGTCCTGCGCCTCGTGGTGGTCGCCGAGCATCACGTAGAGCTGTCCTGTGAGCCGTCCTGCCGCTTGCGCGTAGAACTCCTCGAACTCCTCGATGGTCAAAAAATCGCTCCCGAATCCATGTGTCCCTCTCACCGGGCATACGCACGCCGCACCCCGTCCGGTCGACACCGGACGACAGATCGTCGTGTGAGTGCCGTCACACGGCGGGTCGGGTGCTCATCGTCGCGGCGGCCACGGCGCTGCGGGGCGGCGGCGCCACGTGCCACCGGGTGACGTGGCCGCGGCCGCCGCAAAGACCCGGACCGGGACCCGGAGTCGGACCCGGACCGGGGCGCGGGCACCGGACGGTCGGGCCGCGCTGCGCGAGGAGAAGGGCCCGGCACAGCAGAAGGGCCCGGATCCATGAGGATCCGGGCCCTTCCGAGCAGTAGCGGGGACAGGATTTGAACCTGCGACCTCTGGGTTATGAGCCCAGCGAGCTACCGAGCTGCTCCACCCCGCGTCGGTAGACCTCACACTACGGCATCCCGGGGCCCGTACTCGACGCATTTACGGCCGGCCGTGCCCGGAGTGTGGGCGAAAGGGCTGAATCTCGTCCCGAAGGCGAGATCATTCCCCCTGGTGACAGTGCGTGCAGGCGTGTACCTTCACGGGTAGCTGTCGTGGTTCCAAGTGCCTTGCCCGTGCCTTCTGGTGTGGGCAGTTTTGCTGTGTTGTGCCGTAGGACCAGGGCGATCACCTCCGTCTTCCACGCCGTGTGGAAGACGTACGTCAACGGGAAGGCATGAACATGGCTACGGGAACTGTGAAGTGGTTCAACTCGGAAAAGGGCTTCGGCTTCATCGCCCAGGACGGCGGCGGCCCGGACGTCTTCGCCCACTACTCGGCGATCAACGCCTCCGGCTACCGTGAGCTCCAGGAGGGTCAGGCCGTGACCTTCGACATCACGCAGGGCCAGAAGGGCCCGCAGGCGGAGAACATCACCCCCGCCTGATTCCGGACGACGGCCCGGTCTGACCGCCGGGCTCCGGAGAACCGTTTCCCCGACCGGCCCCTTCACTGAACGGGCCGCGGGAAAGATCAGGGCCGTGCGGCCTCGCCGCACGGCCCTGATCCGTGTCCCCTGCTCCGCGCGGTGCCATGATGCCCGGGTGGATGCCAGGGCGAGCACGGATGCGCAGACGCGGGTCGGCGGGATCCTCCAGGAGCTCGTCGACTCCGGTCAGGAGAGCGGCCTCCAGGTGGCCGCCTATCTGGACGGCGAGCCGATCGTCGACGCCCACGCGGGCTGGATCGACCGGCCCGGCGGCCGTCCGGTCCGGTCCGACACGCTGATCCACAGCTTTTCGACCGGCAAGGGCTTCACCGCGACCCTGGTGCACGTGCTCGCCGAGCGCGGGCTGATCGACTACGACACCCCCATCGCGCACTACTGGCCCGAGTTCGGGGCGCACGGCAAGGAGCGGGCCACCGTACGGCACGCCCTGACGCATGCCGTCGGAGTGCCGCAGCTCCCCGCCGCCCTCACACCGGAGGAGCTGTGCGACTGGGACACGATGTGCGCGATCGTCGCGGCGGCGGAGCCCCTGTGGGAGCCGGGTTCCGCCAGCGGGTACCACGGTTGGACCTTCGGCTGGATCCTCGGCGAGACCGTGCGCCGCATCACCGGCCTGACCCCGGCCGAGGCCCTGCGCACGTACGTGAGCGAGCCGCTCGGGGTGGCCGACGAGCTCTACTTCGGCCTGCCCGAGAGCGAGCTCGCCCGGACGGCGCCGCTGGTGGAGGGCAACTGGGCGGCCGGGCTGGAAGCCCTTCCCCCCTCCGTGCCCTTCCGCCGGTACGTCGTCCCGAACCCCGGCGTGTGGACCGTGGCCGAACTCGCCAACCGCCGCGCGTACCTGCTGGCCGACCTGCCCGCGTGCGGCACCACGACCGCGCGGGCCGCCGCCCGGCTCTACGCCGCCCTGACCGGCGAGGTCGAGGGCGTGCGGCTGGTGTCTCCCCGGCGGGTGGCCCTGGCGGCGGAGGTGGCGGTCGAGGGCAAGGACCTGATGCTTCTCGGCAGGTACGCCAAGGGGCTCGGCTACTTCGTCGGCCTGCCTCAGATGGCGGGCGAACGCACGGCTTTCGGCCACCAGGGCAGCGGCGGCAGCATCGCCTTCGCCGACCGCGCCCGCGGCCTGGCCTTTTGTCTCACCCGGACGCGCCTGGTGGGCGGCGCGGCCGACACGGCCGCCCGGACACTGGCGGACGAGGTCAGGTCGGCCGTCACAGGGGCGAAGGGGTCCTGACGCGCCGCAGCCCCCGGACCCGTACCGCAGCCCCGACCGCGGCGAGTGCGACGGTCGCGATCCCCGACGCGGCCAGCACCTGCCGGGGCCCCAGCAGCGCGATCAGCGGGCCGCCCAGCGCGGTGCCCACCGGCCCGGCGGTCAGCAGGGCGGCGCTGCGGGCGGCAAGGACCGTGGTCAGCGAGGCGGCCGGGGTGCGTTCCTGGAAGAGGGTGTAGGACAGCGCCGTGAACGGTCCGTAGATCAGGCCGCCGAGGGTGAAGCAGGCCAGGGTGACGGCCGCCGGCGCGCCGAGGCCGAAGGGTACGAGCGCCAGCCCCCAGCCCGCGACGATCCCCAGGGTGACCGGCCACAGCGGGAACCGGCGCAGCGCGCCCGCGGCCAGGCCGCCCAGCACGGCGCCCACTCCGAACAGCGTCCAGTACAGCCCGAGCAGGCCCGCCCCGGCGTGCAGGTCGTCGGTGACGTGCAACGGGAGCGCGACCTCGGCCGGCCCGTAGAGGAAGTTGAAGAACCAGGTCAGGGCCAGGACGCCGAGGAGCTCGGGCTGCTTGCGCAGCAGCCGCAGGCCGGCCGCCGACCGGTCGGCGTCGACCGGCGCGGTCGTCGCCTCCTTCCCGTCCTTCCCGTCCTGTCCGGCCACCGCGCCCCGCAGCCGCCCGACCTGGGCGGCGAGCACGGCGAAGGACAGCGCGTCGAGACCGATGAGCCAGGCGGGACTGATCACCGCCGCCAGGAACCCGGCGAGCGCGGGACCGACGACGATGGAGGCCGAGACACTGGAACTCACCAGCGCGTTGGCCGCCAGCCGCTGGTCGGGCGGAAGTACCTGCGCGAGCAGGGAGTACCTGCCCGCGTTCCCCCAGGCGTGCAGGACGGACGAGCCCGCGAGCAGGGCCACGTACAGCACCGGGTGAAGCACCCCCGCGGCCCAGGCCAGCGGCACACAGCCGAGGAGCACCGCGCGGATCCGGCTGTCGGCCACCAGCAGCCGCCCGGCGGGAAGCCGGCGCAGCCACCGCCCGAAGAGCAGGGCACCGGCCGCCCCGGGAAGCGCGTACGCGGCGAGCGCGGCCCCCAGGAGCATCCCGGACCGCCCCGGAGGAGCGATCTCGATGGCCAGCCACGCCACGGCGACCACGCTCATCCCGTCACCGAGATCGGAGGCCGCCAGCGCGGGCAGCAGCCGCCGGAAGTCGGGATGGGCGAACAGCGGCCGGTAGGACCGGGGCAGGAGGCGAGTTGTCTGTACGGGAGTCACCAGGTCAGACTCATGGTTCAAGCGCACTTGAAGTCAAGGGGGGAGTGACGGGTGCGACAGCTCGGGATCGGTGAGCTCGCTCGGCAGGTGGGGATGAACCCCTCGGCGCTGCGCTACTACGAGAGCGTCGGCCTGCTGCCGCCCGCCGGACGGGCCGCGGGACGGCGCGTCTACCCGGCCGGCACCGTGCGGCGGCTCGCGCTGATCAAGATGGCCCAGCGGGCCGGATTCACCCTCGCCGAGATCCGCGACCTCCTCGACGGCGACGCCGAGCGCGGCGCCACCCGGCAGTGGCGCGCCCTCGCCGAGAGCAAGCTCCCCGAACTGGACCGGTTCATCGAGCAGACGCAGATCCTGCGCAACGCCGTCGCCGACTGCCTGGCGTGCGGATGCATGAACTTCGAGAAGTGCGCGCTGCTCTCCGCCGAAGGCCCCGGGGCTGCCGGGCCGGGCGATCGGGGAGCCCCGGCGGATGAGGCATGATCGGGGGATGTCTGATCGCATCATCGCCGCCTGTGACGGAGCGGCCAAAGGTAATCCCGGGCCGGCCGGCTGGGGTTGGGTCATCGCCGACGCCCAGGGACGCCCCGAGCGTTGGGAGGCCGGTCCGCTGGGGCGGGCCACCAACAACATCGGGGAGCTGACCGCCCTCCAGCGGCTGCTGGAGGCGGTGGACCCGGGGACGCCCGTCGAGGTGCGGATGGACTCCCAGTACGCGATGAAGGCCGTGACCCAGTGGCTGCCGGGCTGGAAGCGCAACGGGTGGAAGACCGCCTCCGGCCAGCCGGTCGCCAACCGGGAACTCGTCGAGGCGATCGACCGGCTGCTGGCCGACCGTGACGTCACCTTCCAGTACGTGCCCGCGCACCGCGAGGACGGCGACCACCTGAACGCGATCGCCGATCAGGCCGCCAGCGACGCGGCGGTCAGGCAGGAGGCCGCCGGTACCGCCCTCGGCAGCACCGAGATGCCGGTTCCCGCTCCGGCCGCGGCTTCCCCCGCGCGCCGCAAGGCGGCATCGCCGGGGAAGCGTTCGTCCGCGCGCACCGCGCCCGGCGGTGGCGGATCCCGGGCCATCAAGGCGAAGTTCCCCGGCAGCTGCGCCTGCGGAAAGCCCTACGCGGCCGGTGACATGATCACCAAGAACGGCAGCCGCTGGGGCCACCAGGCCTGCGGTTCGCAAGACGCCCTCTAGGGCCGGTGGACGCGCAGGTACTCCACCGCGTAGGACATCTGCGAGACGCCCGGGTCGGGCGCCGGGTGGTAGCGCCCGGCGCACACGGACAGGTTGACGATGAGGTACGCCCGCCAGTTGCGCCCGACTCCCCGGCGGTCGGCGAAGACCCGGGTGCCGTTGACCCACCACACGACCGAGCGCGTCCCGAACTCGACCTTGAGGTCGATCCAGCCGCCGGGGGTGATGGCGGAGTCCCGGTGGTAGCGCGAGCCGCCCTTGACGTGGTTGGAGAGTTCGAGCAGGTCGGGGTTGTCGGGGTGGTACTCGAAGACGTCGATCTCGTTGCCGCCGTCCCGCCAGGTCCAGATCGCCGGCCAGGCCCCGAGCTCGGAGGGCAGCCGTACCCGGGACTCCAGTACGTCACCGGTCCGCACCATGAACGCTTCCTCGCTGCCCTCGGTGGTCAGGAGGCCCGCGTTCCACTTGCCGTCCGGGCGGCGGGTGGCCCGGAAGGTGCCGGTGCGGCTGTAGGAGGGGTCTGCCACGAGGTAGTCGAGTTTGTTGTCACCGGTGTTGGTGGGGCCGCCGTTCGGATAGGCCCAGGACCGGCCGGCGACCCACTGGGTGGTCGACCTGAAGTCCGCGGTGAAGACCGGGGCCCGGGCGCTCAGCGGTGCGGCCCCATCGGCGGGGGTACCGGTGATGCGTCCTGTGAGCCGTCGGAACCAAGAGAGAACCTGAGTGAGCACGAGCGGCTCCTTCCCCATGGGTTGACGCTCCTTCAGCATGCCCGGTCGCGGTGCGTTACATACCGGTGGACCGGTTTGTCTTTGAACCGCACCATCACGTAATAATCGTTAGGCGGATGGGCCCATTACTTGCGAGGGTGGGGTCCGTGCGGACCGCCCGAGTCCCGGCGGCCGACTCGAAGAGCAGAGCGAGGAGTTGCACCCGTATGTGGAAGTGTGAGCGTGTCATCGGTGCCGACCTGGACGTCGAGGAGGTGCTCGGCGTCTACCGTGCGTCCACCCTCGCCGAGCGCCGCCCCGTGGGCGACGTCGAGCGCTTCACCCGGATGCTGGCCGGAGCCAACCTGGTCGTCGTCGCCCGGGCCGAGGACGGCCGCCTCATCGGCATCGCCCGATCGATCACCGACGGCGCGTACTCGACCTACCTCGGCGATCTCGCCGTCGACGTCGCCTTCCAGGGGCAGGGCGTGGGCCGCGAGCTCATCCGCGTCACGCGGGAAGCGGCGCCCGAGGCGAAGCTGGTCCTGCTCGCCGCGCCGGCCGCCGTCGACTACTACCCGCACGTCGGCTTCACCCGCCACGAGTCCGCCTGGACCATGGACCGCCTGCAGTAGGGCGACGACGGCCTCAACATCCGTTTTCCGTAAGCCAGTTAAGCGTGTCCATGGCGGGGTACCATCCGTGCCGTGGGGGGACTGGTGGCAGAGAGCAGAGGGAAGGCCGTCCTGCGCGCCTGCGGCTGCGCGGTGGCGGGACTGTTCCTCATCGCGGGGTGCACGGCCGACGGCACGCAGAAGGGCGGCGCGGCGAGCGGCACCCCGGGCACGTCGGCCTCGCCGTCGGGCACGGGCGGATCCGGCACGGGCGGTTCGGGTACGGGCGGTTCGGGTACGGGCAGCCCCGGCACAGGCGGTCCCGGCGCGAGCGCCCCGGCCGCCCGGCCGAGCAGTCCTGCCCGGATCCCGATGCCCCCGGTCGACGAGTCCAAGCAGCCGAAGACGGCCGCCGAGGCCCGCGACCTGCTCGGCCGGATCATCGTCGCCGAGCAGGACCTCGGACCCGAGGTCGTGCGCAGCGCCCCGTTCGAGAGCGGTCCCGGCCGCTGGCCCGTGCTCGACGAAAGCTGCGTCTGGCAGACCGAGGGCCTGCCGGACGACGTGCTCGCCACGAGCACCCGCCACTTCCACATCCCGGCCAAGGGCGGCCGCGGCCGCGTGCGGATCAACGCCACGGTCACCGTCCACCACAACCGCGAGGAATCCGGCTGGGAGACCGCCCGCGCCATGGAAGAGGTCCTGCGGTGCCCGGAGCAGAAGCTGCGCGAGGGCGAGGACCTCAAGAGCCTGTGGGGCGGCGCCTTCTACCTCGGCGAGCAGATGAACGAATGGACCGAGGACGCCTTCACCGAAACCGGCGAGTACGTCAGCGAGCAGGACGGCGGACCCCACCCCTACACCTGGTCCCAGGCCCAGTTCGGACCCGTCACCGTGGCCATCGCCGCCAAGGGCGCGCAGGGCGTCACCAACGACGACCTGACCGCCTACGTGGCCAAGGGCACCGGCCAGATGATGGTCCTGGCCAAGCAGGAGCTCGGAAAGGCGGCGGGCTGATGGAGCCGCTCCATCCCTCTGACCCCTCCCGGATCGGCGGCCACCGGCTCCTCGGGCGCCTCGGCGCCGGCGGCATGGGCGTCGTCTACCTCGGCCGGACCGACGACGGAGCGCTCGCCGCGGTCAAGGTGATCCGCGCGGAGTACGCCGAAGAGGCCGACTTCCGGGCCCGCTTCCGGCGCGAGGCCGAGATCGCCGCCGAGGTGGACAGCCCCTGGGCCGTCCGCGTCACCGGCGCCGACCCGGACGCCACCGAACCGTGGCTCGCCACCGCCTTCGTCGCCGGACCCTCCCTCGCCGAGGCCGTCGCGGCCCACGGCCCGCTCCCGCTGCGCGCCGTACGGATCCTCGGCAAGGCCATGGCCCAGGCCCTCGCGGTGATGCACGAGCAGGGCCTCGTCCACCGCGACGTGAAGCCCGGGAACGTCCTCCTCGGCATGGACGGGCCCCGGCTGATCGACTTCGGGATCGCCCGCGGCGGCGAGCACACCGCCCTGACCTCCGCCGGCGCCGTACTCGGCACCCCCGGCTTCCTCCCGCCCGAGCAGGCCGAGGGCCGCCCCGCCGAACCGGCCGGCGACGTCTTCTCGCTCGGCTGCCTCCTCGCGTACGCCGCCACCGGACGGCTGCCCTTCGGCACCGGCACCGTCGACGCGGTGCTCTACCGCACCGTCCACGACGAGCCCGACTTCGGCCCCGAGGTCCTCGCCGACCCCGAACTCACCGCGCTGCTGCGCACCTGCGTCGCCAAACACCCCGACATCCGGCCCGGCGCGCGCGAGCTGGACGCCGCACTGACCGAGGACACCCCGGGGGAGGGCACCGACTGGCTGCCCGACCCGGTCGTCGCCACCATCGCCGAACGGGCCGCCGCGCTGCTCGCCCTGCCCGGCATCGACGAGACCGTCGCCGACCCGGACGCCGCCCCCGCGCCCGGCACGGCCGCGCCGGCGCCCTCCCGCAGGCGGTTCCTCGCCCTCGCCTCCGGTGGCGCCGTCCTCGCGGCCGGCGGCGGCCTGGCCGCCTGGCTGGCGCTGCGCGACCAGGACAAGCCCGGCACCCCGGCCGCGGACGCCCCGCGGCAGTGGGTGATCGGGGTGCACGCCGACCTCTCGGGCCCGCAGAAGGCCGCCGGGCAGGCCCAGGAGCGCGGGGTGCGGCTCGCCGTCGACGCCTTCAACTCCCACGAGGACAAGCCCTTCACGCTCACCGTCGCCACCGCCGACGACGCCGGGAAGGCGGACCGCTCCGCGGCCGCCGCCGCCGGACTCATCGCCAACCGCGACCTGTTCGCCGTGGTGGGCCCCACCGGCAACGACTCCGTGATCCCGTGCCTGGAACTGTACGGCGAGAGCTCCGTCCCCCTGGTGACCGTGTCCGCCCTGGCGACGACCTTCAGCATCACCGACCGGCGCAGCTTCTTCCAGAGCTGCCCGATCTCCTCGGCCCAGGCCTCCGCCGTCAACCTGCAACTCGTCGGCAAGCAGGGCGTCCGGCGCATGGGCATCCTCAGCGACCGCGGCGGGGACACGGACACCTGGCAGGCGGCCCTGCTCATGGGCCGCACCATCGGCATCTTCGCACCCGAGGCCACCTACTACGGGCGCGTCGTCCCCCGCGGAGCCACCGATCTGGCCCCGGTGATCACCGACCTGCTCGCGCACGGCATCGACGGCGTCTTCTACACCGGCACCCCGGCCGGCGGTGCCAAGGTCGCCGGGCTGCTGGCCGCCGCCGGTTTCCGGGGTCCCCGGGCGGCCGACTACACCATCGCCGGCCCCGAGTTCCTCGGTGCGGCCGGCCAGGCGGCCGAAGGCTGGCAGTTCTTCACCCCGTACACCGGCCCGGAGGCCCCCGAGGTCGCGGAGGTGACCCGGGCGCACCGGGCGGCGTACGGGTCCGCCCCCGACATCTGGACCGCGGAGGCGTTCGACGCCACCCGCCTGATCATCGACCGGCTGGTCGCCACCGCGGCCGGGGGCGTACGCCCCACCCGTGCCGGGCTGCTGGCCGCGCTCACCCAGGGCACCTTCCGCGGCCTGGCCAAGGAGTACACCTTCAACGAAGACCGACAGCTCAAGGGCAACATGTACTTCATGCACAGGGTGGAAGGGGGCCGGATGCGCTACGTGGGCCCGGCCGTCCAGCCCGTGGCGGGATAGCCCCGGATGCGCCCCCTCACCCCCGCCGATCCGGCCGCGATCGGCGGCAACCGGCTGCTGGGCCGCCTCGGTTCGGGCGGCATGGGCACCGTGTACCTCGCCCGCTCCGCCGCCGGCACCCTGGTCGCCGTCAAGGTCATCCGCGCCGACCACGCCGCGAACCCGGACTTCCGCGCCCGGTTCCGGCGCGAGGTGGAGGCGGCCGGGCAGCTGACCGGGCGCTGGGTGGTCCCGGTCGTCTCCGCCGACCCGCTGGCGCGCGAGCCCTGGCTGGCCACCCCCTATGTCCCCGGGCCCTCCCTGGCCGAGGCCGTGGGCGGGTACGGTCCGCTGCCCGTCCGGGCGGTACGGACCCTGGGCGCGCGGCTCGCCGAGGCACTCGCTCAGGTGCACGCAGCCGGGCTGGTCCACCGCGACGTCAAACCGGGCAACATCCTGCTCGCCCCGGATGGGCCCCGGCTGATCGACTTCGGGATCGCGCGCGCCGAGGGCGCGGTCACGCTGACCGCCGTGGACGCCGTCCTCGGCACCCCGGGCTACCTGGCACCGGAGCAGGCCCGCACGGACGGCGCCGCGGCGGGACGCCCGAGCGACGTGTTCTCCCTCGGCTGCGTCCTGGCGTACGCGGCGACCGGGCACGGCCCCTTCGGCGGCGGGCACGCGGCCGCGGTGGTCTACCGTACGGTGCACGACGAGCCCGAACTCTCCGGACTGCCACCGGAGTTGCTCGACACCGTACTGGCCTGTCTGGCGAAGGACCCGGCGGCCCGGCCGACCCCGGACGAGCTGGGCGCCGTACTCGGGGACGGCCTCCCCGCCCCCGACGGCGAGGACTGGCTGCCGCCCCCGCTGCCCCGCCTCATCGCCGAACGCTCCACCAGGGCCCTGGACCTGCCCGCCCCGGAACCCACCCGGATCGACGCACCGGAGGCGGCCGGCCGGGGCCTCACGCGCAGACGGCTGCTCGGGGCCGGCGCGGGCCTGGCCGTCATCGGCGCTCCGGTCGCCTGGTTCACCACCCGCGGCCGGGCCCGCGGCACGACACCGCCGCCCGCCCGCCCGCTCGCCACCCACACCCTCGCCCTCCAGGCCGACCTGACCGGGCCCGGCAAGGAGATCGGCCAGGCCCACGAGCGCGGCATGAAGCTCGCCGTGGAGCGGCACAACAGCCGGTCGGACGCCGCGTTCCGGCTGGCCCTGCGCGTCGCCGACGACGGCGGGGACGCCACGCGCGCCGCACAGGTGGTCAAGGAGCTGGCCGCCGACCCCGCGGTGGTCGCGCTCACCGGCCCCACCTGGGACGCCCCCGTGCCCGAACTGGCCGTCGCCTGCGGCGCGGCCGATCTCGCCCTGCTGCTGGTATCCGCCGACAGCCCCGAGACCGCCCTCTCCCGGCAGGAATGGCGCACCGTGGTGGCCACCCGCCCGGCCGGCGACCAGCTCGCCCTCCCGGTGATCGACTACTTCAGCCGGATCCGGCCCGTCCACCGCACGGGCCTGGTGGAGGACGTAGAGGGCAGTGAGCCCGTCTACCCGGTCATCCAGTACCTGCAGCAGTCACCGCCGTCGCAGGGCACGCTCAGCGTCCACCGGATCCCCGCGGGCAGCTCCGACTTCGCCGGCGCCGTACGCGCGCTGACCGAAGCCGGGGCCGAGGCCGTCGTCTACGCCGGCACCTCACCGCAGCGCGCGGCCCAGCTGGGCCGCGCCCTGACGGAGGGCGGATTCCAGGGTCGGCGGCTGGGTCTCCAGCACGCCATGGAACCGGCCTTCCTCACCGCCGCCGGTCCGGCCGCCGACGGCTGGGCGTTCGCCTCCCTCTTCACCGACCCGCTCGCCGTCCCCGCAGCCGCCGAGTTCGTCGCCGCACACCGCGCCGCGTACGGCCAACCGCCCGCCCGCTGGGCCACCGAGGCCTACGACGCCGTGGGGCTGGTCGCCGCGACCCTGACCGGCCTGGCGGAGGACGGGCGGGACCGGGCGGGCGTGACCCGCCGGATCTTCCGGACGGCCCACGAGGGGCTGGCCAAGCCGCTGTCCTTCGACTCCAACACGCACGTGCTGACCAGAGCCCGCACCGCCCACCTCTACCAGGTCGAATCCGGCGGATACCGGTACCTGGGCATCTATTCGGACGTGCGCCCCGGGTCCGGGCGGTGAACGGGGCCAAGGAGCCGGAGGCCCGCCGGTGCGGCCGGTCCGGTTACTCGAACCGGGTGGTGTCGCCCGCGCCCCGGCGCACGATCTCGACCTCACCACCGGAGAAGTCGATCACGGTGGTCGGCTCGGTACCGCAGTCACCCGAGTCCAGTACGGCGTCCACTTCGTGGTCGAGCCGTTCCTTGATCTCCCAGCCCTGGGTCATCGGCTCGGCCTCGTCGGGCAGCAGCAGGGTGCTGGAGAGCAGCGGCTCGCCGAGCTCGGCGAGCAGGGCCTGCGTGACGACGTGGTCGGGAATCCGGACTCCGACCGTCTTCTTCTTCGGGTGCAGCAGCTGGCGCGGCACCTCCGAGGTCGCGGGGAGGATGAAGGTGTAACTGCCGGGGGTCGCCGCCTTGATGGCGCGGAACACGTCGTTGTCGATCTGTACGAACCGGCCCAGCTGCGCGAAGTTCTGGCACACGAGGGTGAAGTGGTGACGGTCGTCCAGGTTCCGGATCGACCGGATCCGGCTGATGCCGTCGCGGTTGCCCAGCTGGCAGCCCAGCGCGAAGCAGGAGTCGGTCGGGTATGCGACGAGCTTCCCGCCACGGATCATGTCGACCACGCTGTCGATGGTGCGCCGCTGGGGATTCTCGGGGTGTACGTCGAAGTATTTCGCCATCCGCCGAGCGTACGCGGTCGGGACCCGGGCGCCGGTACGCCCGCCGGGCCTGCCCGCGGACCTGCCCGCCGGGACGCGCGGGACGGGTGCGACGATGCGCGGATGCGCACGCTGAACGAACTGACCGACGTCGACCGACCCGCCTGGCCCGAACTGAGCGAGGAACTCGGCGCGGCAGCCGTCCCGGTCGAGGTACTGCCGGCCGATCCCGCCCTGGCCCGCGCCTCGCTCCTCCAGCTGCAGGTCACGGCGCGGTCGTACCTCGGCGCGGTGGTACTGCACTGCGGCGGCCTGCTCCTGGACGACGGCTGGCTGCGCGTCCTCGGCAGCCCCGCCCCCGACCGCTCCCGGGGACTGCCCGGACTGGCACGGGCCAACGCCTTCCCCGCGGCGTTCGACCCCGACTGGCGCCCGGACGCCGGGCTGGTCGTGGCGTACGACGTACTGGGCGGGGTCTTCGCCCTGAACGGCGCCCGCCCCGCCGACAGCGGCCGCCCCGGAGGACCGGGCGAGATCGTCTACTACGCCCCCGACGTGCTGCGCTGGGAGGCCCTCGGGGCGGGCCATTCGGCGTGGCTGTCCTGGCTGCTGTCCGGGGCCCTCGACCAGTTCTACGCCGACCTGCGCTGGCCCGGGTGGCGGGAGGAGGTCGCGGAACTGAACGGCGGCCGGGGGCTGTCGCTCCACCCGCCCCTGTGGTCCGCCGAGGGCCGCGGCGACCTGGCGGCGACCAGCCGTCGCGCCGTCCCCCTGGCGGAGCTGCTGGGCATCGGCCGGGAAACCGCGCGACAGTTCGACGGGGCCGATCCGGGATTCATGGGCACGGTCTGACGGGCCGCCGCGCCGCGGCCCGCGCCCGCGCCGACCGGGCCGCGGCGGCGGTCGCCGCCCACGAGGCCGGAACGGTCCCGGCGCCGCCCGGAGGCCGGGCCCCGTACGAGAAGCGCTGACGCGCCCGCCCGCCAGGACGTCGTGCGGATGGTGCACGCCGACCAGGACGCGCAGCAGGGCCGCGACCACGGTCCCGGCGGCCGCCAGGGCCACCCCGGCCAGGCCCGGCACGTCACGGCGCCACAGGGAGCGCAGGCCCGCCGAGAGCAGCAGCAGCAGGGCCAGGAGCAGCACGGTGCCCTCACTCGCCGCCCCCAGTGCCGTCCCGGCCCAGGCCGGCCAGTCGCCCGGCACGCTCCGGGCGAGAGACCGGTAGGCCGTCGCCGAGATGCCCTGCGTGACGTGTACCGGCTCGTTCGTGCCCAGTGCGCCGCCGGGCGCCGCCCAGGCGACGGCCGCGGCGCCCGCCCCTGCCGTCGCGCCGGCGAGCCGCAGCCGGCGGGCCCATCCGTATCGGGTGTTCGATTCCATGGGGCCCGACCGTAGGAACGCCGGGGCCCGCCCGCCCCGGCCGTACGGCCTGCCCCGCCCCCGACGGACGTCGGGTTGCGGCGTCCGCCGTCGCGTGCGTGGCGGGCGTGCGGTGGTCCGGTCGCGGACGCTCCGGACGCTGCCCGGCAGGTTCGGGGGCACGATGAGAGGAAGCCGTACGCCTCGGACCGCCCCAGGGCGGGTGGCGGCGGGCGGCGCCTGGCCGACGATGCCGGAAGGAGCGTCGCCGATGGGTGCGATCGACGGGGCGGGGACCGGTGGGATCAGACCCGGCATGGCCGGGGTCTCGCCGCCGAGCGGTCTGCTCGACGTCCTGAACGTCGCGGCGGTCGTCCTCGACTCCGAAGGGCGGGTCGCGCTGTGGAGCCCGCAGGCCGAGCAGCTGTTCGGCTGGACGGCGGAGGAGGCGCTCGGCCGCCCCGCCGCCAGGCTGCTGGCCGCCAACGAGCACGTGGGCCTGGTCACGGAGCTGTTCGCGCGCGTCATGGGCGGCGCCGGCGACTGGGCGGGGGCCTTCCCGGTGCGGCGCAGGGACGGCACCACCCGCCTGGTGGAGTTCCGCAACATGCGGCTGCTCGACGAGCACGGCGAAATGTACGCCCTGGGCATCGCGACCGACCGCACCCGGCTGCGCCAGCTGGAGCGGGACCTCGCCCTGTCCGCGCGCCTGGTGGCCCAGTCCCCGATCGGCCTCGCGGTCCTGGACACCGAGCTGCGGTACGTGCTCGTCAACCCGACGCTGGAGCGGATCAACGGGCTGCCCGCCGAACAGCACATCGGCCGGGGCGTCCGCGAGGCCCTGGCCTTCCTCGACGACGCGGAGGCCGCCGAGTCGGCGATGCGCCAGGTCCTGGCCACCGGAACGCCGCTGCTCGAACAGTTCACGGCCGGCCGCACCCACGGCGGAGACCGCACCGAACACGCCTGGTCGGTGTCGTACTACCGGCTGGAGGACGCCACCGGCCGGGTACTGGGCCTCGCCACCTCCGTGGTGGACGTCACCCAGAGTCACCGGGCGGCCATCGAGATCGCCCGCAGCCGCCGCCGCCTCGCCCTGATCGCGGACGCCACCGTCCGTATCGGCACCACCCTCGACCTCGACCAGACGGCCCGGGAGCTCGCCGACGTCGTCGTGCCCGAGCTCGCGGACATCGCCGCCGTCGACATCCTCGACTCCGTCCTCGAAGGCCGGCCGACCCTGAGGTCCTCCGCCCACGAGCCGGCGGTGTTCCGGGCGCTGGCCCTCGCGGCCGCCTACCCCAGCGACGCCGTCCGCGCCGCCGACCCGCCCGGGGACATCGCCCGCTACGCCGCGGACCGGCTGGTCACCCAGTCCGTGACGACCGGCCACCCGGTCCTCGTCGCCCACGTCCAGGCCCAGGACATCTCGCGCATCGCCCGCGACAGCACCGCCGCCGACCTCCTGAGCCGCGCCGGGCTGCGCTCCTACCTGGCCGTGCCGCTCATCGCCCGCGGCGAGGTACTCGGCGCCCTCGACCTCAAACGCACCCGCAACCCGCTGCCGTTCAACGACGACGACATCGTGCTGGCCGGCGAACTCGCCGCCCGCGCCGCCGTGTGCATCGACAACGCCCGCTGGTACCGCAACGCCCACCACACCGCCCTCGCCCTCCAGCACCACCTCCTGCCGCACCACCCGCCGCCCACACCCGGCCTGGAGGTCGCCTACCGCTACCGGCCCGCCGCGGCCAGCAGCGAGATCGGGGGCGACTGGTTCGACGCCATCGCCGGACCGGACGACACCACCGTCCTCGTGGTCGGAGACGTCATGGGCAGCGGTATCAACGCCGCCGCCAGCATGGGACAGCTGCGTACGGCGACCCGCACCCTCGCCGAACTCGCCCTCGACCCGCCCCAGGTGCTCCACCAGCTGGACCACACCACCGCCGCACTGGAGGAGACCATCGCCACGTGCGTCTACGTCGTCTACGACCCGCACGCCGCCCGGTGCCGGGTCGCCCTCGCCGGACACCTGCCCCCGGTCCTCATCCGCGCCGGCCGGCAGCCCCGACTGCTCGACCTGCCCACCGGCGCACCGCTCGGCGTGGGCGGCATCCCCTTCGAGTCCACCGCCATCGCCATGGACCCCGGCGACCAGCTCGTCCTCTACACCGACGGCCTCGTCGAAACCCGCGACCAGCCCATCGACGAACGCCTCGACCTCCTGCTGACCCTGCTCGCCGACACCGGGCGTCCGCTGGAGGAGACCTGCGACCGCCTCCTGGACTCCCTGCGCCGCACGGACGACCACGACGACGTGGCGCTGGTCATCGCCCGCGCACGGACCCTGCCGACGGCCTAGCGGCAGGCCGGCCCGGCCGGCTGTTATCGTCCGAGGTATGCCCGAGCTCATAGCCCCCACCTCCGACCTGCACGCTTCCTGGCTCGCCGCGCAGCGGGAATGGGGACCGGACGCGCACCTGGACGGCGGCGGGCTCGGCTCCGACGACGACGTGGACACCCCGGAGGGTTTCGCCGCCTGGGTGGAGCGGCTGCGCCGCCAGTCGGACCGCACCCTGCCGGTCGACCACGGCCGGGTCCACGCGACGTACTGGTGGATCACTGAGGGCGACACCTACCTGGGCGCGATCGACCTGCGGCACTACCTGAACGGCTTCCTCCTCGACGCGGGCGGCCACATCGGCTACAGCGTCAGGCCCTCGGCGCGCCGCCGGGGCCTGGCCACCTGGGCCCTGGCGGCCGTCCTGCACGAGGCGCGCGTCCTGGGCATGGACCGGGTCCTGCTGACCTGCGACCCGGACAACGAGGCGTCGATCCGCACGATCGAGGGCAACGGCGGGGTACTGGAGGACATCCGCGAAACCCTGATCGGCCCCAAGCGGCGCTACTGGATCGACCTCTAGATCGACCTCCAGTACGTCGTGCACCCACGGGCATCCCCCGAGCCCCGTGTCGCTGCCCTGCCGTACGGCCGCGGTGGGTCGATAGTGGAACGGTGAGCGACAGGCCGGAGGGACCCGGGCCCGGTGGCGCCCAAGACGGCGCCGCCTGGTCCGGACGTGAAGGGGCGCGGGCATTCGCGGCGGTGGAGGCGGCCACGGACTGGCTGCTCGGGTATCCGTTCGTCTTCCGGGCCCTGGCCCGCCGGATCGGCGCCGGCGAGGTCCTGGTGGACTACGGATGCGGGCCGGGCAAGGTGGCCGACGAGGCGGCCCGGCGGCTGGGGGCGCGGGTGCTGGGGGTGGACACCTCCCCGGAGATGCTGGCGCTGGCCCGCGCCTCGGCGACTGCCGTCGCCGAGTACCACCTGGTCGAGGACGGACGGGTGACCGGCCTGCCCGACGGCTGCGCGGACGCGGTGATGTGCAACCACGTACTGGCGTCGCTGCCGACCGAGGAGGCCGTGCTCGGCGTGTTCACCGAGATCCGGCGGCTCCTGCGGCCGGGCGCCCCGTTCGTGCTGCTGGCCACCGATCCCGCGTGCAGCGGGACGGAGTACGCCTCTCTGCGGATCGGCGACCCGGGCGCGGTGTACGGGCCGGGCGACGAACTGACCGTACGACTCCGGCGCACGGACGGATCCTGGCAGGAGGTGCGCAACCACGCGTGGCCCGTCGCGGTCCTCCCGGCCCTGCTCGAGCGCGCCGGATTCCGGGACGCCGTCCAGTACCGGCCCACCGTCGACGAGGCACTGACCGTGGCCGACGCGGACTTCGCGGCCGGCCGTGCGTGGTCGGCGGAGCGGGCGCGACCGCCCCTGGTGATCACGACGGCGCTCGCGGCCTGATCGCACGGCCCTCGGTGTTAATGTCGCGCCATGTCGTCCAAGGCCGAAATAGACGTGGTGACCGCCGAGTTCTTCGGCGCCTTCGACAACCGGGGCGGCAAGGCCGCCGATCTGGACCGGATCCGGAGACTGGTCCTGCCGGGCGGAGTGATCACCATGACCGGCCCGCAGTTCACGGTCTGGACCGTGGAGGAGTTCCTCGAGCCGCGGCGCCGGTTGCTGGCCGCCGGCGGGCGCCTCGCCGAGTTCTCCGAGTGGGAGACCTCCGAACGGACCGAGATCGCGGGCGACATCGCGTCGCGGTTCGGCGAGTACCGCAAGTCCGGGCTCCTGGACGGCACACCGTTCGAGGGGGCGGGCACCAAGACGATCCAGTTCGTCCGCACCGCGGACGGTTGGCGGATCGCGGCCTTCGCCTGGTACGACCACCAGCCCTGATCGCTCCCGGCCGTGCCCGAGGAGGCCGGAACCGTGGTGGACATCGCGCCCACCGGCCACGGGATCCTGCGGCTGCACGCCTCACGCGACGGCGCCGGAGCCTGACCGGCCGGCTGCGACCGGCCTCTACCGGTCGGCCGGGGGCAGCGCGGTGCGGAGTCGGGTCAGCCAGTCGGCGGCGGAGCCCCGTACCCCGGGGTGGGCCGTGCAGAAGCGCTGCCACGCCCGCTCGTCCACCCGTACGCCGGCCGGGCTCGGCACTTTCCGCAGGGGCCGTTCCCGGCAGGCCTCCGCCAGCAGCACGGCGTCGTACAGGTCCTTGCACCGCGGACCGTCCTCGGCCGCCGCGTCCGCCACCAGCCACCGCAGCTTCCAGGCCAGCGACAGTTCGCGGCTCGCCGTCCGGGCCACCGTGACCCCGCCGTCGCCGCGCGGCACGGCCGTCCAGACGGGTGCCTCGGGGAGCCGTTCGTCGCGGGAGAAGTCCAGCTGCGCCACCCCCACCCGGCCGGAGTCCGCCCGCCACGGGATCAGGATCCTGATCCCGGCGGGCCCGTCCTCGCCGTTCGTGTACGCGTAGGCCCACGTCCCGTCGCGGCGCGCCCCGTCCGCGTCCAGCAGGACGCCCGCGGCGGCCCGTGGGCAGGCGCGGACCCGGTCCAGCAGGTCCTCGTACGGCGGGAAATCCGCAGGCTCCGGCTCCGGTTGCCAGACCAGGCCCTCCGGCGGGACGTGCGCGCGCAGCCCCCGCGTCTCGAACTCCTCCTCCCCGTCCGCCCAGATCTCGTAGCGGGCCGCACCGTCGGCGGCCTCCGGCCACTGCTGCACGGTGTCGTACGCCGCTACGTACGGGTGGGGGTGCCGCGGATCGACCGGGACCGGCGACGGCGGCGGCACGACGAAGTCGAGGTCACCCGGTGGCCGGGCCCGGCCACCGACCCACGCGGGCATGACCATGCTGCCGCGCAGGACCAGGTCGTCGCCCCACGCGGATTGCGAGATCAGCCGCAGGAGATGGTCGAGCGCGGCGCGGCCGGGCCCGGCCGCCGCCGGGTCGTTCACCGTCATGGGGCGACTTTAGGCGCGACCACCGACAGGGTGGGCCGGGCCCGGCGACGGCTCATTGGATCAGGCTGGTGTGCGGGTGCTCCGGGGACTCCGGGCAGACGTAGAGCTGCAGGTGGTCACCCTTGGAGACCTGCACCCCGGGCGGGTTCGACTCGATGTCGCCGCCCAGCCGGGCGACGGCCTGATCCTCGTACGGGATCCAGTTGCGGGTGCCACCGTCCCATTCGCCCGAGCAGATGGTCAGCAGCGGGACCATGCCGGCGTCACAGGCGGAGCAGAACCGGGGGACGGGATCGGTGAGGCCCCAGGGGGCCCAGCCGCCGACCTTCCAGCCGGGGGCGAGGGACAGATGGCTGCCGTAGTAGGACTCCGGGTAGGGGGCGTAGGAGCCGTCCACACCGGATCCGGCCGCCTGCCACCGGCTCCAGTCCTGCAGCTGCTCTCGCAACTCCCCGCTCAGTTCCATGGGGTTGGGGTACTCGGTGATCTGCTCCGGCGCGAGCACGCACGGCCGCGGCACGTATTCCTCGTACTCCACCGCGAACGGTCCGGGCGGCGCGGCGAGGACGTCGGTGACCTCGGCGGAGGACCGCCAGAACAGTGCGGTCGGAGGCTTGAGATCCGGCTCGTGCTCGAAGGGACACCACAGCACCTGGAGCAGGTCGGCCTGCCCCGGAGGCCGCAGCAGGGGTATGTCGCGCACGTACAGCTGGGCCACGGGCACCATGGGGTTGGGACCCGGGAACCATTCGAAGTCCGGATCGACGTGCACCTCGTACGCCTCGTACAGCCGGCTCACCTGGTCGTGCGGCTCGTGACAGTACGGCCACGGTTCGTCGGCGGGCCACAGCAGCGGCCCGCCGACCGAACTGTCGTGCGCCGACGGAGAACCGGGGCGGGGGTGCAACCGGATGGCCGGGCGTGCCAGCGGGGCCAGTCGGGGAAAGAGAGCGGTGACCTCGACCGGCCGCCGCGGGGTGGTGAAGGTGACGTCCATGAGTCCGATGCTGCCAGCACCCTCTGACAACGGGCCTGTTCGGAACGCCTAGAGGTGCGGCGTGCAGCAGCCGTCGCGCAGCATCTGGTCCAGTACCGCGCACCAGTCGGCCGGGTCCGGGGGTTCGGCGGACGGGGTGAAGGCACGCTCCAGGGACGGGCGTTCACGCACGCTCCCGCCGCGGACCGTCGCCCGTACGCGGACCAGGTCGTCGAAGTCGGTGAACGGATCGCCGTCGACCAGGGTGAGGTCGGCGATCCGGCCGGGCTCGACCGTGCCGAGCCGGTCCGCGACGCCGAACATCCGGGCCGGGGCCGAAGTCACCGTCGTCAGGGCCGCCGCGGGCGTCAGGCCGTAGCGGTGCAGGGCCCGCAGGGCGAGGTGGAGGTGGAGGCCCACGGGGGTGAGCGGTGCGTCGGTGCCCAGCGCGAGGCGCCCGCCGCCCTCGATGACACGGCGGTAGACGCCGACCTCCCGCTCCAGCGCCGCGCTCTGCTCCGCGCTCGGCGGCGCGGCGGCCGCGGCCCGGACGGCCGCCACGTCCCACGGCGGCATCAGGGACGCCACCCGCGGATCGTCGGCGAGCGCCGGATCGGCGCCGATCAGCGGGAGGGCCGTGAAGGGGGTGGCGATCAGGTCGAAACCGCCGCGCGTGTAGACCTCCAGCGTGTCCTGGTACGTGTACCCCCGCGGGGTCGCGCCGTGCCCGTACTCGGCCCGCTCGGTCGCCACCAGATGCGTGGTCAGGTCCTGGCCGGACCGGATGCCGGGGGCGCACAGATGGGAGCCGGCCAGGACACCGAGCCGCTCGTGCGCGAAGCGGGCCGCCTCGGCCATGTACGCGTACGGCGCCCGTACGTACGTCTTGACGAAGTCCCAGTCCAGCGCGGCGGCCCGGGCCAGCGAGCGGGCGAACCCGGCGCGCGTGCGATGGGCGCGCCCCATGCTGTAGGCCACCCGCGACCCGTCGAGCAGTTCCCCGCCCGCCAGCAGGCGGGGAGCGGCAAGCAGCCCGGCCCGGATGTCCTCGCGCAGCCGGGCCTGTTCATAGGCGGAACCGCCGAGCGAAGCCACGGTCGTGACCCCGTAGGCGAGGTGCAGCGCGCCCTGGCGCGCCCCGTAGGTGTACGGGTACGGATGGACGTGCGCGTCCCACAGGCCGGGCAGCACCGTGCCGTCGGAGCAGTCCACGGTGCGGGTGGCGCGGCGGCCCGGCCGGTGCGGCTCGACGGCGGTGATCCGGCCGCCGCCGATCAGGATGTCGACGTCGGGGCGGGGCGGGGTGCCGGTGGCGTCCCACAGCAGTCCCGCGTGCACGACGGTGTCGACGGGCGCGGGGCGCCGGTAGTTCAGGGAGACGGGCACGGTCCGCGGTGCTCCGGCCGGTGCGCCGGCCCCGTCGAGGGCGAGCAGGCGCAGCCGGGCACAGGACTGGTAGAGCAGGGTCCGGGAATCGGCGGACCACGAAGGGTGGTCGGCGGGCTCGTCGGTCAGGCGGCGGGCCGGTCCGGTCGGGGTGCCGTCGGGGCCGACGGGAAGCAGCCAGAGGGCCGACTCGCCGACGCAGGCCAGGAAGCGGCCGTCGGGGGACCAGACCGGGCCGGAGGCGTAGCGGTCCGCGAGTGAGGCGTGCGGGGCGAGGGCGTGCAGGCGGTCGGCCCCGGTGGCGGTGTCGACGATCCGGATGAGGTTGTAGCCCTCGCGGAAGCGCCGGCTGAGCCGGTTGCGGTCGCAGAGGGCGAGGTGGCGGCCGTCGGGCGACCAGCTGGGCGCGCCGGGCAGGCCGCCGCCGCCGAGGGCCGCGACCAGGGGGGTCTCCGTCACGGTCGTGAGGTCGCGGACGAGGAGCCGCCCGGCGAGGTCGAGGGCGGCGAGCCTCGTTCCGTCGGGCGACAGCACTCCGTAGACGCGCCCGCCAGGTGCCAGGACGCTCTCCCGGCCGCTGTCGAGTTCCCGGCGGCGCACGGTGTTCAGGCCGTCGCGGTCGTCGGTGTAGACCAGCGCGCGGCCGTCCGGGCTCCACACCGGACCCTGGACGTATGCGGTGACGGGGGCCTGGAGGATCTTGCGGGGCGCGCCGCCGGTGACGGGGGCGACCCACAGCGCGTTCAGTGCGGCGAAGGCGACACTGCGGCCGTCGGGGGAGAGGGCAGGCAGGTGGATGCCCCGGACCGGAAGGCTCCGTTCGGCCTCCAGGACGTACTCCTTGACCCGGTAGCGGGGCCGGGACACCTCGAGGGTGGCGTCGAGGGGGATCTCGTCGCCGTCGGCGGCGCCGTCCCGGTGGGGGCGGATCACCCGGAACCGGCCGTCGAGGGTGATCAGCAGCCGGTCG
This sequence comes from Streptomyces nojiriensis, assembly GCF_017639205.1. Taxonomy (NCBI): domain Bacteria; kingdom Bacillati; phylum Actinomycetota; class Actinomycetes; order Kitasatosporales; family Streptomycetaceae; genus Streptomyces; species Streptomyces nojiriensis. Next base: position 8,769,692 of record NZ_CP071139.1, read on the forward strand.
TCGCCGATCCAGCGCGGGGGAGCGGGGGCGAGGTCGCCGTCGAGGGGGACCGGACGGCCGTCCGCGAAGAGGGAGAGGGTCTCGGCCTTGCGGGGGCCGGGAGCCGCGGACAGCCAGGCGGTGCGTCCGGCAGGGGAGAGCGCGGGAGCCAGCAGCCTGCCGTCGGCGACGGTGTGCTCGACCCGGACCGGGCCCGCTCCCGGGTCCCCGGCACCGGATCCCGTGGCCACGGAGGCGATGGTCCGGGCGGTCAGGGTTTCCCCGGCGGGCGTGCCGCGTACGAACAGGACGCGCGAGCCGTCCGGCGACCAGACCGGGTCGAAGTCCTCCCACTCCCCGTCCTGGCCGGGACCGTCCTGCCCGGGCAGGCCCGTCAGCCGGCGCGGGCGGCCGCCGGCCACCGGGACGGTCCAGATCCGGTACGGGCTCCCGGCCAGCGGGTCGCCGCCGCGTTCGGAGCAGAAGGCGAGGGTGCGGCCGTCGGGCGACCAGGCGGGCGCGCGGTGGTCGAACGGGCCGTCGGTGAGCGGGCGCAGGCCGGAGCCGTCCGCGTTCATCACCCAGATGTGGAAGGTGCCGCCCCGGTAGGCGCTCATCGCCACCCGGCGGCCGTCGGGGGAGAGCACCGGGCGGCCGGGCTCCAGGTCGGGCGGGGTCAGCGGGGTCGCGGGCGAACCGTCCGGGGGCAGCGACCACACGACGCCCTGGACCTCGGCGACGACCCGGTCCCCGGTGGCGGAGGCGGTGGCCGCTCCGTTGGTCGCCCGCGTGAAGCGCAGCCCGACCAGGTCCCCGTCGGCGCCGCCCGGGACGGCCGCCGCGCCGGACGCGCGGCAGAGCAGCGCCGTCAGGGCGCCCGCCGAAGCGGCCTGCAGAACGGTCCTTCGCGCAACTCGCAACCCGATCACTCGCCCCGTACGTCGATGACTGCCCCGAACGTCCCGTCAGCCACGCAAACGATCACGACCCCGGTCGGGCAACGGGGCCGTGCGGGTGCGGTGGGAAAAGGGTTTGCCCCGGGTGGGCGGTCGGCGGTCGGATGGTGCTCCATGAGCACCGCACAGATGATGCATCCCGGCGCGCACCCCGTCGACGAGGCCCTCGTACGCCGTCTGATCGCAGGGCAGTTCCCCCGGTGGGCCGGGCTGACCGTGGAGCGGCTGCCGTCGGGCGGCACGGTCAACGAGATGTACCGGCTGGGCGACGGAATGGTCGTACGGCTGCCGATGCTGGCGGGCGGGGCCGAGGACGTGGCGACGGAGCGGGAATGGCTGCCCCGTCTCGCGCCCCGGCTGCCGACGGCCGTCCCCGAGCCGCTCGGGACCGGGGAGCCCGCGGCGGGCTACCCGTGGCCGTGGTCGGTGTACCGGTGGCTGGCGGGGGAGAACCCCGAGGCCGGGGCGCTGCGCGAGCCCGTGGCGCTGGCCCGTGACCTGGCCGCCTTCGTGGCGGCGATGCGGAGCGTCACCCTGCCGGGGAAACCCCCCAAGGCCTACCGCGGGGGGCCGCTCGCCCTGCTCGACGCGCCGACCCGGGCGGCGGTCGAGGAACTGCGGGGGATCTCGGCGGAGGGCGTCGACTGCGATGCCGTGGCCGCCGTATGGGAGGACGCGCTGCGGGCCCCGGAGTGGGACGGGCCGCCGGTGTGGGTGCACGCCGATCTGACGCCGGGCAACCTGCTGGTGGACGGGGGCAGGCTGACCTCGGTCATCGACTTCGGGTGCACGGGGGTGGGAGATCCCGCCTGCGATCTGTTTCCGGCGTGGAACCTGCTGCCGGCCGGAGCCAGGAAGGTCTTCCGCGCAGAGCTCGGCGTGGACGACGCGACCTGGCGCCGCGGCCGGGGGCGGACGCTCTCGCAGGCGCTGATCGCGCTGCCCTACTACCGCACGACGAATCCGGTGATGGCGGCCAACGCCCGGCACGTGATCCGGGAGGTGTTGGGAGAGGACCGAGGGTGAGGCCCGGCCGGGCACGGCGCAGGTGCGCCGTGCCCGGGCCCGGGCACGCCGTAGGGCGGTCGGGTGCGCTCAGGAACTGGCCGCGGCGGTGCAGGCCGCGCTGCCGCCGCAGAAGGTGACGTCCCAGTGGTTGCTCTCCCGGGCGTAGACGTTGCCCGCGGCGGAGCGGTAGCGGGCCGCGCCGTCGCCGCGGTTGGCGATCCGGGTGAAGCTGCCGGTGACGTAGTTGCTGACACAGCTGGTCGGATTGAAGTCGATCTTGTAGCCGTTCCAGTGGCTGTAGGTGCCCGAGGCGTGTCCCACCTCGGTGCCGCCCGTGATGGTGAGGGCGCAGTGGCTCGCGTTGCGCAGGGTGCTGACATCGCTGATGGTGGCGGCGTTGACCTGCTCCAGCGAGGTGCACGTGCCGTTGTTCCGGTCGCTGCAGCCACCGCTGGAGGACAGGCCGATGCCTCCCGTCGCGTTGAGCCTGCTCACGGCCGACGCATGGCTGAGCTTCGCCGGTGCGGCCTGCGCGGTGCCGGGAACGAGCAGGGCGACGAGGGCCGCAGTGGTGCCGACGAAGGCGGTGGCGAGGGTGCCGCTGACTCGACTGCGCATGAGGTTCTTCCCCTTCTCCGGATCGGTGTGCTGACGGCACACACTTCAGCAGCGGGGGTCGGGCCCGCGCAGGCCGAACACCACATCTGTCCGGTACGGGACGGTCAACGCCCGTCCTGGAGCCGGTCGCGCTGGAACTGGTGGGCGAGGGTGCGGCGTACCGAGGCCGAAACCGTCACCGGCGTGCCGGTCGCCGCCTTCGGCGGGACGTCGAGTCCGCGGCTGATCTCGTCGTACGCGGCCCGGAAGTCCGCGGGCAGCTCCGCGCGACGGAGCGTCAGGTCGTCTTCGAGGAGCCGCCGCAGCTCGTCGACGGTCCGGGGCGTGAAGCGCTTCCGGCCCCGCGCGAGGGCGTCGACGCAGCGGGCGCAGCGCGCGGCGTCGAGGGTCTCGGCGACCGCCTCCGCGAGCGCCCACAGGCGTCCTTCGAGCCAGGGGGTGTCGTACTGGTCGAGGGCGAGCCCCATCGGCGGCGCGGGGTCGCCGAGCGCGTACTTCGCCACCTGCTTGGACACGGCGGGCTGACTCATGCCGGCGATCCGGGCGATCGTGTCCTGGGTCCAGCCGAAGCCGGCGAACAGTTTGATCATCTCGGCGCGCAGCTTCCGCATCTCCTCACCCGCACGGATGACCTCGTTCATGCCGGCGAGCATCCGCGCGGCCTGTTCCTCGGTCAGCGTGCCGGGGGTCCGCGGCGCGCGCTCCCCACTCTCTCGGTCTGCCACGACTCGGTTATACACCGGGGCGCACCATCGACCATAACCCGGTTGTACAACCCGGTTATGACTGACAGGATCCGCGGCATGCCCACCTTCACCGCACCTGACGGAACCCGGCTCGCCTACCACGTCCACGGGAGCGGCGACCCGGTCGTCTGCGTCCCGGGCGGCCCCGCGGACTCGCGTTACCTCGGCGACCTCGGGGGTCTGTCCGCGCACCGCCGCCTGATCGTGCTGGACCTGCGCGGCACCGGCCGGTCCGGGGTTCCCGAGGACACCTCCTCCTACCGCTGCGACCGCCTCGTCGAGGACGTCGAGGCCCTGCGCGAGCACCTCGGTCTCGCCCGGATCGACCTGCTCGCCCACTCGGCCGGGGCGAACCTCGCCACGCAGTACGCGGCCCGGTACCCGGACCGGGTCCGCAGGCTCGCCCTGATCACCCCCGGCACCCGGGCCGTCGGCGTGGTCGTCACCGGGGAGAGCCGGCGGGAGCTCGCGCGGCTGCGGAAGGGCGAGGCGTGGTTCCCCGAGGCGTTCGCGGCGCTGGAGGCGATCACCGAGGGAACCGGCAGCGACTGGGACGCCATCAGCCCCTTCTTCCACGGCCGGTGGGACGACGCGGCCCGCCGGCACCAGGCCGCGGCCCGCCCGGACAACCCGGACGCCGTCACCCTCTTCGCGGCCGACGGCGCCTTCGACCCGCCGGCCACGCGCGCCGCGCTCACCACCTGGAGGAGCCCCGTGCTGCTGCTCGCGGGGGAGTTCGACCTGAACAGCCCCCCTCGGTCGGTGGCCGAGTTCGCCGAGCTGGTCCCGGGCGCCACGCTCGTCGTACAGCGGGGCGCGGGCCACTACCCCTGGCTCGACGACGCCGACCGGTTCGTGGCGACCACCGCGGCGTTCCTGGCGTAGCGACCGCTACGGGCCACGGCCATGGCCGCGGGGCGGTTCGGGCAGTGCGATGGCCCCGGCAGGATTCCCCCCGGCCGGGGCCATCATCGGGCAGGCGCGGCGTCCCGCGCGCCTACGCGATCACCAGAGCACGGGCAGGCGCTCCGGGATGCGCTTCATGAAGCGGGTACGCCACACGAGCTGGTCGACCGGCACGGCGAGGGCGAGATGGGGCATCTTCTCCAGCAGCACCTCGATGGCGATCTCGGTGTGCCGCTTGCCGAGCGCGGTGGCCGGGCAGTAGTGCTGTCCGCCGCCGAAGGAGAGGTGCGTGCCGGCGTTCGGCCGGTCGATGTCCGCGACGTGCGGGTCGGGGTACACGTCCGGGTCGGTGTTGGCGGCCTCAACCAGGACGAGCAGCAGCTCGCCCTTCTTCACCTCGACGTCGCCGAGGGTGACGTCCTCCAGCGCGAGCCGGGGCAGGCCGTCGGCGATCGACAGGTTGATGCGCAGGAGCTCGTCCACCGCGGCCGGGATCTTCTCCGGCTCCTTGCGCAGCCGCTCCCACATCTCGGGGTTCTGGAGGAGGGAGAAGATCGCCATGGTCAGGAAGCCCATGGTGGAGATGACCCCCGCGCCGAACAGGGTGACGCCCACGGTGGCGAGCATCTCGTCCGTCAGGTGGTCGTAGTCGGGGTCGTTGCGCAGGGCGGCGAGCTCGGAGATCAGGCCGGTGGTGGTGGGGTCGTCGAGGCGCTCCACCATGTAGGCGATGTCGCGGTCCCAGTTGAGCTTGGCGCCGGTGACCGGGCAGGCCGAGTTCATGAACGCGATGTCGAGGCTGGCCGCCAGGCGCGGCGCGTCGGACTCGGGGATGCCGAGGATGCGGCAGTGCAGGTTCTCGGCGTACGGGTTGGTGAACTGGCCGCGCAGGTCGACCGGCGCCCCGTGGCCCAGGAGGCCGTCGACCAGGCTGGTGGCCTGGGCGCGCATCCAATCAGTGAGCCCGTCCGTCTTCGGGTTGATCGCCTTGAGGACGGCCTTGCGCAGTCCCGCACCGGTGATGTTGCCCATGTTGTTGACGACCTCGGGCGGGATCGTCAGCGCGTACTGGCGGGGCGCACCGGGGGCCGAGGTGTCCTTCAGGCTGAACCGGGGATCCTCGAGGACCTGCTTGGCCAGCGGATAGGAGGACACGAGCCAGGCTTCGTCACCGGCTATCGTGCGCACCCGCTTCACCGGTTCGGCGCGCAGCTCCTCGATCTCGGTCGGCAGCTGGTCGCCGCGCGCGGAGAAGGGGAAGTCGAGCAGGGTGTCAGTGGACATCGGGAACTCCTTCGGCGGGGGTGATGATGGCGTGACCCTGGTTGCGCGAGGCGCGCAGGCCCGAGCCGCGTGAGTAGAGCAGTTCCGCCATGGGCAGGAGCTGGTGGTAGCAATTGAGGGAGGACGGCACGCCGAGGATGGCCGGCGTGTCGAGGAAGAGCGGCATTTCGGCGCAGACGTACTCCAGGCACACGTCGCGCTGCCGTGTGGTGGCGGCCTTCCCGTTCAGGACCTTGGACGAGAGGAACGCGTCGACCAGCGCGTTGCTGGTCTTGCGGAACTCCGGGTCGGTGTCCAGCAGGGTGGTCAGGTGGCTGTGGAGCGCCCGGTAGGCCGGGATGTCGGTGAGGGACGACATCGGGCGGGCACGGAGGCGGACGCCGGTGGGATCGGCCTCCGCGGCGGCGTTGTTCACCTTGGCACGGACGCCGCGCAGGTTCTTCACCGCCTTCCGTCGCGCTTCGTCCTCGCCGTAGCCGAGAGCCTCGTACATCTCGGCCACGTGCATGTCGGTGTAGATGAGGTCGACCTGCTCGAAGTTGCGCAGGCCCCAGTGGGCAAGGTCATTGACACGTTGGGCCGAGAAGTAACTGTTCCCCGGGGAAATACCTATGACGGCATGATCGCCTTCGGTGCTGATCACCTGGCAATGCGGGGTGTACGGCCGGACTGTGAAGACTTCGGTTGCTGTCGTCAACAGGGGTCGGGTCCTTTGTGCCGCTAGTCCCATGGGGCCCTGTGCCCCGGGTGTGGCGGCGACGTGAAGGAAAGCTACCCGAACTGTGAGCGACGTTCCATGTCTTCTGGGTAGTAACTCATCTGTCGGACAGGACAGTTGACCCGGGCATCTTTTGGCGGTGGCCGATTCGGCACTGGTGGCGGCCTGTTGGCTGCGTTTCACCGGGAGTTTCCGGAACGGCCACCGGTGGGAAATCGGTCGGCCGACCGGAATTCCGCCCGGCCGATTCCGGCTGATTCCGGCCGAGAGTCGGCGTTGACGGGCCGTCAACCTCAGCCGGTCCTGGGCACGACCGGTTTGTGGCCGGGATACACGTGATCGGGGGTGACGATGCTCGTGACCGCCTCGCCGAAGAGCGTGCTGGGCTCCTGGCCCTTGTACTGGCTGTCGGTGTTCAAGGCGATGACCATCGTCGCCTGCGCCGACGGCAGGTAGACGGGCAGGACCTCGTAGCCGGGGATCGAACCGTTGTGGCCGATCCAGCCCTGGACGTCGAAGATGCCCAGTCCGTAGCCGGCACCCGGAATGTCCATCGGGGTGGTCTTCAGGCGCTCCGCCTGGGTCGCGGGCTTCAGCAGCGTGCCGGTCGCGAGAGTACGGGCCCAGCTGCGCAGGTCCTGGAGGTCGGAGACCATCTCTCCGGCGGCCCACGCCCAGGACGGGTTCCAGCGGGTCGAGTCCTCGACCTTGCCCGAGGCCGTCTGGTCGGTGTAGCCGTGCGCGTAGGGCACCGGCAGGGCCGGGCTGGTCGGGAAGACCGTGCTGCGGAGCCCTGCCGGTCCCAGGACGTCCTGGGTGATGACCTCGTGGAGCGGCCGGCCGGTGATCTTCTCCACCACCAGGCCGAGCAGGATCAGGTTGGTGTTGCTGTAGTCGAACTCCGCGCCCGGTTCGAACTGCACCGGGTGCTTGAAGGAGTAGTCGAGCAACTGCCGCGGTGCGACGTACCGTTCCGGATCGGCCTGGAGCTGCGCGATGAAGTCCCCGTCCATGCTGTAGTTGAAGAGCCCGCTGCGCATGCCGGCCAGTTCCCGCAGGGTGATGCGGTCACCGTTCGGAACGCCTGTGACGTAGTCGCCGATGTGGTCGTCCAGGCCGACCTTCCCCTGGTCGACGAGCTGGAGGAGGGCGGTGACGGTGAACGTCTTGGTCTCACTGCCGATGCGCACGTGGAGGTCGGGAGTCATCGGCGCGCCGGTCGCCTTGTCCGCCACACCGAAGGACCGTACGTAGCTCCCCTTGCCGGGGGCCCACAGCCCGACCGTCACGCCCGGCACCTGCGCTTCGCGCATGACCCGACGCACGGCCGCGTCCAGTTGCGCCGCCACGGCCGGTGTGAGGGGTGTGAAGCCCGTATCGGTGTCCGCGGAAGCGGTGGGGGTGGGGGTGGGGGTGGGCGTGGGGGTGGCGGCGACGGTGGAGGCGGCAGCGGACCGCCCGGGAACGGACGCCCCGGATGCGGAGCCCGCGGCCGCCGGGGCGATGAGCACTCCTGTCGCAGCGGCCGCCGCGCAGGCCCGGCGCAGCCGGAGATGGATTGGCTTCACGGCATGGTCTCCTGCCGTCCGAGGGCCCCGGGCAACACCATCAGGCTAGGTCCCCGCGCCCCCGGTCGCGAGGTGGGCCGGCGGCCGCGCCGATCAGGGGGTGCCCGGCAGGCCGTGTCCGTACGGGGCGGTCACCGGCCCAGCGCGGAGCGCAGGGTGATCCCGTGGTGGCTGCGCAGGCGGCGGACCTCCCAGACCGAGAGCGCGGTCACCGACAGCGGGCCGCCGAGCATGAAGGTGTAGAGCACCTCCGGGGGCGCGGCGATGTCGGGGCCGTTGAAGACCTGGAAGGCGAAGAGCGACCAGACCAGCAGCGGCGAGAGCAGCGCCGGCAGCAGCTGGTGCACATCGGCGACCCTCAGGCACGTGAAGACGCAGGCGTAGCAGGAGACGAGCGTGTAGGGGACGGAGCAGATCAGCACGATGACGGCGGCGATCCAGCCGACGGCCAGGACGAGGAAGGCCAGGGCTGAGGAGATGAATCCGGGGCCGGTGATCGCCGAGAAGAAGTCCTTCAGGTCCCCACCGCTGATCAGCTCGCCCTTGAGGGTCGTGAAGGACAGCCACATGACCAGCGGACCACTGACGAGCAGCAGGGCCGCGCTCAGCGGCCTGCGCAGCCGCTCGGCGAAGTCACGGCGCCGGCCGGGGGTGCTCGCGACGAGGAAGACGGTGATGCCGATGAGGCTGCCGACCGCCAGGACACCGCAGGCGAGGGCCAGTTCGACGAGCTTGCCGAGGACGAACTCCTCGCCGCCGCTGCTCAGCGGGTACGCCACGACCAGCCAGACGGCGGCGACGAGGCCGAGGACGGTCCGCCCGCGCTGCGCCCAGGTGATGAGCTTGTCCTGCACGTGCTCGGCCATGGGGGAGTATTCGAATTCCACCGTCCAGGACCGGAAGAACGCCTTCACCGCGCCGCCGGGCTCCGTCCGGCTCCCGAATACCGCTCTGGTCCCGCTCACTTGTTCTCGCTCCCCCGGTAACGCGCGTGCTCCGCAAGGTCCGTGGGGCAGTTGGGCACCGCCACGAACGTCGAACACCTTATCGGGTCACGGCCGGAGCCCCTCAGGGGGCGCCGGAATCGCCGTCCGGGGTGGTCGGGCTTTCGACGCGGCGGTTGTGACGGCGGCGCACCAGCTCAGTGGAGGGCAGTACCGCTGCCAGGAAGACTGCGAGACTCGCCCAGAGCGGCAGCACATTGTTGAGCAGTGCCAGGCTCAGGCCCAGCGCGAACCCGTAGGCCAGTTCGGTTCGGAACGAAACGATTTCGTGGTCGAGGAATGTCGGGCTGATGTATCGATCTTGGCGGACGGTCTTCGAGATTTTTCGCATGTAGACGATGCTGGCGAATACTGCGAGGGCTGCGGCGCCGATGATCGTCACGATGTGCATGAGTTTCTCCTGTTCGATCCGGAGGAATTCCCCCTTCCAGGGAAAAGGACAGGAAAGGGCACGTCGCGACCCGAAATCCCGTGGCTTGACATGTGGCCTAGGCTTCCGCCGTGACCAGCGCAGAAACGACCCGGCGACGGATGATGGGCGTCGGCCTCGGTGTCCTGGCGGGGGTGGCGGCCGGCTGCTCGGGGGGTTCCGGACCGGTACGGCGGCTGCGGCTCGCCACGGGTCCCGAGGGCGGGCCCTACAACGCGTTCGGGCGGGCCCTCGCGCAGGCCGTCGCCGCGAGCGGCCGCCGGATCGAGATCGTCCCGGTGAGCACCGCGGCCAGCGTGGACAACCTGCGGAAGCTCGGTGACGGCTCCGTCGAGCTGGCCCTGGCCATGGCGGACGTGTCCGAGGACGCGGTGCTGGGGCGGGAGCCGTTCCCCGGGCCGACCGCCGTGACGGCCCTGGCCAGGATCTACGTGAACTACACGCACCTGCTCGTGCCGGCGGACGGACCGGTGCGCTCGGTGCGGGATCTCGCCGGGCGCCCGGTCGCGGCGGGCGCCGCTGGCTCGGGGGTGCAGGTGGTGGCGGAACGGGTCCTGCGGGCGGCCGGGCTGAGCGGCGCATCCGCACCCGCATCCGCATCGGCATCCGCACCCGCATCGGCATCCGCACCGGCACCGGCCCCCGCGGACGAGCGGCAGCTGGGCCTCGCCGCCTCCGTGAGCGCCCTGCGCGAGGGCTCGGTGGACGCGCTGTTCTGGTCCGGCGGGGTGCCCACACCGGCCCTGGCGGACCTGGCGCGCGAGCTGCCGTTGCGCTTCCTGCCGCTCGACGCCCACGTCGGAGCGCTGCGGGAGCGCCACGGCCCCGTCTACTCGGCGGTCACGCTGCCGGCCGGCGTGTACGGGCTGACGGAGCCGGTGGGAACCATCGGGGTCGGCAACTACCTCCTGGCACGGGCCGACGTACCGCCGGGCGCGGCCCGTGACCTGCTCCAGGTGGTGTTCGAGCGGTGGCGCGACCTGCTGCGGGAGGTGACGGCGGGGGCCCGGCTGGAGCCCCGCTTCGCCATCTCCACCGGCGAGGTGCCGCTCCACCCGGGCGCGGCCGCCCACTACCGCGCGGTGTACGGCTGAGACCTCACTCAGGGGGAGGAGGGGACGGCAGCCGGAGCTCCACCACCAGGCCGTGCGGCTCGTTGCCGCGGACGTCGAGCCGGCCGCCGCTGATCCGGGCGATCTCGTCGGCGATCGCCAGCCCCAGACCGCTGCCGGGGACGTTCTGGTGCTCCGGGGCGCGCGCGAAACGGCGGAGCAGCAGGGGCAGTTGCTCCTGCGGTACCCCCGGGCCGTCGTCCGCGACCCGTACGACACAGACGGCGCTCCCGTCCGCCGCGCGCGCGGCGCGCACCTCGACGCGGCCGCCGCGCGGAACGAACTTCACGGCGTTGTCGAGGAGCGCGTCGAGGATCCGGCCCGCCGCGTCGGGCAGGGCGCGCGCCCGCAGGCCCTCCGCGAGGCCGGTGGCCACGAGCTCCACCCCCGCGGCGTGGAAGACCGGGGTCCAGGCCGTCACCCGGTCCCGTACCGCCCGCGATACGTCTTCGTCGCCCAGTTCCGCCGCGCCCGACTCCACCCGGGCCAGTGCCAGGAGGCCGTCGAGCAGCTCCTCCAGGCGCTCCGCCTCGTCCAGCGCGCGGCCGTGCTCGGCCAGGCCCGGCCCGGGTGCGATGTGCGGCTCGACGTTCTCCAGCTGCAGCACCAGGGTGGCCAGCGGATTGCGCAGCTGGTGGGAGGCGTCGGCGACGAAGTCGCGCTGGCGGCCGATCGAGTCGGCCAGCGCCTCCGCCATGGTGTTGAAGTGCTGCCGCAGACGGCGCAGTTCCGGCGGACCGGTGGCGGACACGGCCCGGGCCTGCAGGCTGCCGGCGGTCAGTCGCCCGACCGCCCGGTCCAGGTCCAGTACCGGGCGCAGCAGCCAGCGAGTGATCCCGGCCGCGACCAGAGCGGCTGCCGCGAAGGCCCCGAACGCCCCGACCGCGATGAGCGACCAGCGCACCGTCACGTCCCGGCGGGCGGCCCCGGTGGGCACGGCCATCAGGACCGCCCCGCTCACCCGCTCGTCCCGGCCCACCGGTTCGGCCAGCACCACCGTGCGCGGTCCCCAGGGACGCAGGGTGGGCAGCCGGTCGGTCGAGCGGCCCGTCAGGGCACGGCGACGGGCCTGCGCCCCTTCGGAGGGGCCGCCCGTGACGGAGCCGGCGCCGGAGTCGGCGACATCGTCGGCGTCGGTGGCCGCGCTCGTGGCGGCCTCGGCCGCCGCTCCGGTCCCGGCCCGGGCCACCGTCGCCCCCGCGGAGTCGACCACGACCACCCCGGCCCCGTACAGCTGGGCGTAGCGGCGGATCTCGGCCGAGAGCTCCGCCCGGTCGGCGGCGGTGCGCATCCGGTCGGCGAGGTCGGCGAACCGTACGGCCTCCGAACGCCGCTGCAGGAGCAGGTGCTCGGTGCGCCCGCGCGCGTAGGCGTCGGCCAGCGGGACGCAGAGCAGCAGCGCGGCCACCCCCATGAGCACCATCAGCACCGCCAGCAGCCTGCGCCTCACCGCTCGCCGCCCCGCGGGTCCGGGAAGCCGAGCTGGTAGCCGAACCCCCGGACCGTACGCACCAGGCCGGAGCGGCCGGTCTTGGCGCGGATGCCCGCCACATGGACGTCCAGGGAGCGGGAGGCCGCGAGGAAGGCGTCACCCCAGATCCGGTCCAGGATCACCTCGCGGGAGTGCACCTCGTCCGGGCGGGCGGCCAGGAAGGCGAGGACGTCGAACTCGCGTCGGGTGAGGCGCACCTCCGCGCCCGCCACGGTGACGGTACGACCCGCGAGGTCCACCTCGACATCGCCGGTGCGCACGGGCCGGTACCCGGTCGCGGCGGGGTCCGAACGGCCCGGCTGCGGGTCCGTCCGGCGGCGTACGGAGTCGATGCGGGCCATCAGCTCGGCCATCCGGAACGGCTTGACCACGTAGTCGTCGGCCCCCGCCCGCAGCCCCTGGACGATGTCGCGCTCCTCGCAGCGCGCGGTCACCACGATCAGGGGCGCGTCGCAGACGGTCCGCAGCCGCCGCAGCAGCTCCAGCCCGTCGAGGTCGGGAAGGCCCAGGTCGAGCAGGACGAACTCGGCCTCGCGGACGTGCCGCAGGGCGTCCAGGGCGCGCCCGACCCGCCGGACGGTGTGCCCGCGCAGGGCGAGGGCCGTGCCGAGGGCCTGGGCCATGCGATCGTCGTCCTCGACGAGCAGCGCGTGCATAGACAGTCCCTCGCGACCTGTGACCGGAGCCCCGTGACCCGGCGCAGCAGCTTACGGGAGCCGGCGCGCCGGTTCACCGGGCCGGATCAGCGGGCCGCCTCGGCGGGCGTCACTGCCGGCCGCTCCTGCCCCGGCTCGCCGCCGGCCTCGGCCTCGGCCTCGGCGCGGCTCAGCGCGGCGTTGCGGGTGTCCGGCATGAGCACGTACGTCACGAGCGAGATCAGCGCGCATCCGGAGACGTACCAGAAGAACATGGTCTCGTGCCCACTGTTCTTGAACCAGAGCGCCACGTACTCCGCGGTGCCGCCGAACAGCGCGTTGGCGATCGCGTACGGCAGCGCCACGCCCAGTGCGCGCACCCTGGTCGGGAACAGTTCGGCCTTGACCGCCGCGTTGATGGACGTGTAGCCGGTGATGATGACCAGGGCCAGCAGGGACAGCCCGAGCGCGGACCAGTACGAGGAGGCCGATCCGAGCGCGGTCATGATCGGGTACGTGCCGACGGTGCAGCCCACCGCGAAGGTGATCAGCAGGGGCCGGCGGCCGATCCGGTCGGACAGCATGCCGGCGAAGGGCTGCAGCACGGCGAAGAGGGTCAGCGCGGTGAAGCTGACGAGCGTGGCCGTGGTCTTCTCCATGCCCGCGCTGCCGACCAGGTACTTGGTGAGGTAGGTGGTGTAGGTGTAGTAGGCCACGGTGCCGCCGAGGGTGAGCGCCATGACGAGCCCGGCCTGCCGCCGGTACTGCCACAGGGCCTTCAGCGTGCCGCGCGTGCTGTCGTCGTGGGCGTCCCCGCCCGTCTCCGCCGACGCCGACGACTCCTCCTTGAACGCGTCGGTCTCCTGCAGCCGGCGCCGCAGCCAGAAGACGACCACCGCGAACAGCGCACCGAGGAGGAACGGGAGCCGCCAGCCCCAGCTCTCCAGCTGGGCTGTGGTCAGGGTGTGCTGAAGGGTGATCAGGGCGCCCAGTCCGAGCAGCTGGCCGCAGGTCATGGACACGTACTGGAAGGACGAGCCCAGCCCGCGCCGGTTCCGGGCCGACGCCTCGGTCAGGTAGGTGGCGCTGGCGGCGTACTCGCCGCCGATGCTCATCCCCTGCAGCAGCCGGGCGAGCAGCAGCACCAGGGCGCCGAAGTACCCGGCCTGGCCGTAGGTCGGGGCGACGGCGATCAGCAGGGCGGCCACCGACATCATGGTGACGGTGAGGGTGAGCGCGCTCTTGCGCCCGTGCCGGTCGGCGGCACGGCCGAGGATCCACCCGCCGACGGGACGCATCAGGAAGCCGACCGCGAAGATCCCGGCCGTGTTCATCAGCTGGGTGGTCGGGTTGTCGCCGGGGAAGAAGGAATCGGCGAAGTAGATCGCGAAGCTGGCGTAGACGAACCAGTCGTACCACTCGACGAGATTGCCGAGCGAGCCGCCGATCAGGGCGAGACGGCGCTTCCTGCGCTCGTCCCCGGGCGGCGACGCGGGCATGACGGTGGACGGGGACATGGCGGCTCCAGAGGGAAGTTCCCTGATGAGGGACGGCAGAACGGCCCCGGCGGTGGGGAGTGTCCAGAGCATGCGGCGGCCGTCGTACCCGGACAAGGTCCGCCACGCAGATCTAACGTTCCGCTAAGAAAGCCCCCGGGAAAGCCGCGGGGCCGCCGGATTTCACCGTTCGGTCATGCGCACGTCATGCCTGCTCCATGGCCGTCACCCGAACGTGGCCCACCGTGGGGGCGGCCCGCCGCGGAACGCCGGAAGACCCCGGCCACCACGCGGCCGGCCTACCCCGGTACCCCCCCGACAGGAGGCAAGATGCGCGTGATCCCGAGCAGGCGGACCCCGGCCGTGGCCGTGGCCGCGGCGGCCATGGTGGCCCTGGGCGTGATCGCCGGACCGGCACACGCCCAGGAGGAACACGGCGGCGCCGCACCGTCACTGCCCCGGGTGACGGCCTCCGTCGAGACGCCCTCCCTCTTCGACGACGAGGCAGGCGGCAACGCGAACGCCGACGACCCGGCGATCTGGCGCAACGCCAAGGACCCCGACGCCAGTCTGGTCATCGCCACCGCCAAGGAGGGCGGCCTGCGCGTCTACGACCTGGACGGACGCCAGGTGCAGGCCCTGCCCGCGCCTCAGCCGCCGAGGGACGGCGACAAGCCCGGGCGCTTCAACAACGTCGACCTGATCACCGGACTCCGCTTCCCGGACGGCCGTCACGACGTGGCCGTCGTCTCCGACCGCGGCCGCGACCAGCTGCGCGTCTACCGGATCGACCCGAAGCGGCGCACCGCCCCGCTGGTCGACGTCACCGACGAGGCGGCCGCCCCGCAGGTCTTCTCCGCCGGTCAGGACGAGGTCAACGACCAGCGGACCGCCTACGGCCTGGCCGCCTACACCGACCGCCGCAGCGGCCGCTCGTACGCGGTCACCAGCCGGCGCCACGCCACCGACCTCGCACTGGCCGAACTGCTGCCGAACGCCCGGGGCAAGGTCGGCTACCGCACCGTCCGCACCACCTCGCTGCCCGCCGCCTTCACCCTGCCGAACGGGAAGAGCTGGGCGCCGTGCGGCGAACCGGGCGAGCGGCCCCAGGTCGAGGGCATGGTCGTCGATCCCGACACCGGTGACCTCTACGCCGGTCAGGAGGACGTCGGCATCTGGAAGCTCGACGCCGACCTGCGCTCGCCCGCCCGCCTCATCGAGAAGGTCCGCTCCTTCGGCGTGCCCGGCACCTGGAACCCCGCGACGGAGGAGTGCGACGCGGGCGCGGACCCCGGCTTCGGCGGCCGGCACATCGCCGCCGACGTGGAGGGCCTGACCATCTGGCGCGACCCGAAGCACCCCGGCCACGGCGGCTACCTGCTCGCCTCCAGCCAGGGCGACGACACCTTCGCCGTATTCGACCGCGAGCACGGCAACGCGTACGTCCGCGGCTTCCGCGTCGGCGACGCCGCGACGCCCGGTGCGCCGGACGGTTCGCAGGAGTGCGACGGCGCCGCCGTCACGAGCGCACCGCTGGGCAAGAGGTTCCCGAACGGCCTGCTGGTCGTCCAGGACGGCCACAACACCCCCCGGACCACCGGAGCCGACGGCCAGGCCCGTACCGACACCGACTTCAAGTTCGTGGACCTGGGCCGGCTGAAGCGGGCCGCCCGCCTCTGACCCCGCCCGCCTCCGACGCCGCCGCCGGGGACCGTGACCTGGGCGGCGCCGCGTTCGCCCAGGTCGATAGGATCACCACCGCATACGACGGAAGGCGATCATGGCGGACAGTCCCCTCAGGCCCAGCTCGTTGATCAACACGGTCTACGGGGCGTTCCTGCGACGCCTCGGCGGCTGGATCTCCGTCGCCGACCTGATCACCCTGATGGCCGAGCTGGACGTGGACGGCCCGGCGGCGCGCTCGGCGATCTCCCGGCTCAAGAAGAAGGGCGTCCTCGAACCGGAACGCCGGGGCGCCACCGGGTACCGGCTCAGCCCGGGCGCGCAGCCCGTCTTCGACGAGGGCGACCGGCGCATCTTCGGCAGCCTGGAACCGGCGAAGCTGAGCGACGGCTGGGCCATGGCCGTCTTCTCCGTACCGGAGTCCGAGCGCTCCCACCGCTACCAGCTGCGCACCCGGCTGACCTGGCTGGGCTTCGGGAACATCGCCCCGGGCGTGTGGCTGGCGCCCGGCCGCCTCCTCGGCGACGCCCGCGACATGCTCGTCCGCCTCGGGCTCAGCGAGTACGTGCACCTGTTCGCCGCCGAATACGCGGCCTTCAGCGACCTGCCCGGCACGGTCAGCTCGTGGTGGGACTTCCCGGCGATCGAGGAGCAGTACGCCGGGTTCACCGAGGCCTACGGCCCCGTCGCCGCGGGACTGACCGAGCGGACCGCCGTCGACGGGGCCGAGGCCTTCCGCCACTACGTCCCGATGCTCACCCAGTGGCGCCGCCTGCCCTACCTCGACCCCGGGCTGCCCGCCGAGCTGCTCCCCGCGGACTGGAACGCGGTCGCCGCGCGGCAGATCTTCCAGCAGCTGAACGAGGTGCTCGCCCCGCCCAGCCTGCGCCACGTGCAGGAAGTCACCGGGCTGACCGAGGCCTGACCGGAGGAGGCGGGCTACCGCGCCGTCGGACGGCGCAGCCGCCGCCAGTACCCGGCGAGGTCGTCGACGGTGCCGGTTACCGAGTCCAGGCTCATCGTCGTCCGGGAACCGCGTTCGTAGCGCGGCCAGTTCGGCATGGGACGGTGGTTGGGATCGCCGGTGCGGACGAACGAGATCCAGGACGCGTGCACGGCCCCGGCCAGTCCGTCACGGATCCTGGGATTCAGCCCCGCCAGGAACGGCGCCTGCGACCACTTGTCGAAGTTGTCGAACACGAACGGCAGCTCCAGGCAGTGCGCCGCGCCCAGTTGGCCGCCGTGCGCGGGCGTCGGGAGGTCGAACTGGTACGCCCAGACCGGCCGGCCGCGGGCCGCCCGCCGCTCGGCCAGGTCGATGCCGGGCATGCGGAACAGATCGTCGCCGATCAGGTCCATGAGCACGTCGACCGGGCGGGCCCCGGGCCGGGCCTCCTCGTACGCGGTGTAGGCCTCCGCCGCCCGGGCCCCGAAGGTGTCCCGCGCTCTGGCGAGCACCTGCTCCTTGGTGGCGGCGGCGTACGGCTCGCTCAGTGCGAAGGCGAAGGCGGCCTCCTCCCTGGTCCACCCGATCAGGAGGTCGATGTCCGCCCCGGGCCCGGCGAGCAGCAGATCGGCCGGGTCGCGGGTCAGCGTCACCTCGTCCAGCACCGGCAGGAAGGGCGTCGACCAGTACCCCCAGCGTCCGGTCCGCCTGAACATCTCGATCGTGGCGGCGATCAGCTGGGGCCAGGGGAGCGTCCGTAGCTCCGCCACGTTCCGGGCACCGACGATGTCGAGGTAGGTGGCGCTGCGCTGCAGTGACTCCGCGCGGGTGGGGATCTGCAGGCCGAGCGGCGGGCTCTGCAGGATGGCGCGCCGGAACAGCGGGCGGCCGGCGGTCCGGGCCCCGGCGAGCGCGGCGACCGACAGCGCTCCGCCGGACTGCCCGGCGAGGGTGATGTCGTCGGGGTCGCCGCCGAACGCGGCGATGTTCTCCCGTACCCAGCGCAGTGCGGCGAGCTGGTCGGTGAACCAGAAGTTCCCGCCGGCGCCGTCCTCACCGAAGTAGAGGTATCCCAGCGGCCCGAGCCGGTAGTTGAGGGTCACGGCGACGAGGTCGCCGTTGCGGGCGAAGGTCTCGCCGGAGTAGTTGGGCAGGGAGCCCGATCCGGAGATGAAGCCGCCGCCGTGGATCCAGACCAGCACCGGCCGCCGGGCGTCATCGGCTCCGGGCGTCCATACGTTGAGCGTCAGGCAGTCCTCGCTGAAGGGGGGAGCGCCGTGGGTGCCGAGCACCGCGTCGCCGCCCTCCCGGTAGAGCTGCGGGGCGCTCGGCCCGAACGCGGTCGCGTCGCGCGTTCCCGTCCAGCCGGGATGGGGCTGGGCGGGGCGCCAGCGCAGGGCTTCGACCGGGGGCGCCGCGTAGGGCACGCCCTTGAACACGGTGAGCCCGCCCTCGACGGCCCCGCGCAGCCGGCCCGCGGGCAGCTCGACGACGGGCGAGGACCCACCCGCCGGCGGTGCGGCCTGCGCCTGGCCGGCCGGTCCGCCGGGGACGCCGGTGAGCAGTGCGGCGCCGGTCAGCACCCCGGTGTTCCGGAGGATTCTGCGCCGTGATGGATCGTCGGTCATGGTGCTTCACTCCCTGACGGATCGTGGATTCGCCCACCGAAGTGGTATGGCGCGAAATTGACGATGGCTAGTGCTACGGCATACGCGAGGCGGGGGTCAAGGGGTGCGGCGGACCTCCGGTATCTATCTTGAGAAGTCTTGACGGGCGTCGCAATTACGCGATAGACACGTGTCACCTCAGGAGCAACATCCGGTCCGCGAAGGCCGGTTGACAACGTACGGAGTCTCCATGGCAGGTCGGTTTCACCCCCTGGTTCTGATCACCGTCACCACAGGCCTCTTGCTGGCCACGGGATGCGGCGGTGCGAGCCTGGGCACGGGCGACGACAACAAGCAGGCCGGGCCCGTGAAGATCGGGCTCCTCGTCCCGCAGTCCGGGACCTACAAGGCCCTCGGCGACGACATGAAGCAGGGCTTCGAGCTCTACGTCCGACAGCACGGCGGCCGGCTCGGCGGCCGCGAGGTCCAGATCGTGACCGCGGACGAGGGGGAGACGGCCGACTCGGGCAAGGCGGCGGCGGAGAAGCTCGTCAAGCAGGACCGGGTCCTGGCGGTCAGCGGAGTGGTCAGCTCGGCCACCGTCAACGGCGTCAAGGACCTGTTCGAGACCAGCAGGATCCCGCTCGTCGGCTCGAACGCCTCGCCCACCACCCTGACCGGAACCGAATACATCTGGCGCACCTCGTACGTCAACGACGAGCCGGGCAAGGCGCTCGGCCGGCACGTCGCCGAGCGGGCCGGCGGCCCGGTCTTCCTCATCGCCGCGGGCTACCAGGCCGGCAAGGACGAGATCGAGGGCTTCAAGTCCACCTTCCTGCCCGCCGGCGGCAAGATCGCGGGGGAGGAGGTCTACACGCCGTTCCCGGGCACCAAGAACTTCCAGCCCTACCTCTCCCAGATCGAGAACTCCGGGGCGAAGGCGGTCTTCTGCTTCTACGCCGGCGGCGCGGCCGTCGACTTCGTGAAGCAGTACCGCGACTTCGGACTGGCCGGAAAGATCCCGCTCTACGCACCCGGCTTCCTCACCGAGGGCGGCGTGCTCAAGGGACAGGGGGACGCGGCCGAAGGCATCCTCACGGCCCTCAACTACAGCGCCGACCTGGACAACGCCGCCAACCGGCAGTTCGCACCGGCCTACCGGGCCGCCCACGGCACCGACCCGACCACCTACGCGATGGCCTCATGGGACGCGGCGCAGGTGCTCGACAAGGCGATCGGGGCAGCCGGCAGCGCCGTGACCCCGGAGACGGTCAACGCCGCCCTCTCCAGCGTCGGGGACATCGACAGCCCGCGGGGCACCTGGCGGTTCAACAGCGGCGGCACGCCGATCCAGCCCTGGTACCTGCGCGAGGTGAAGCTGGGCGCCAACACCGTCGCCGGCGACCTCGGCCGACTGGGCGGCTGACATGGCCGGATGGCTGGACGGCAACCTCGTCGGCTTCGTCGACGGGATCGCCTTCGGACTGCTGCTGTTCACGATCGCGGTCGGCCTCTCCCTGGTCTTCGGCATGATGGACGTCCTCAACCTGGCGCACGGCACGCTCTACCTCGGCGGGGCCTACACCGCCTACGCACTCTCCGACGGAACCCTTCCGGGCCTGCTCCTCGCCCTCACGGCCGGCGCGCTGGTGGGCGCCCTCGGGGGAGCCGCACTGACCTGGCTCACCCAGCCGCTGGCCCGGCGCGGGCACCTCGACCAGGCCGTGCTCACCCTGGGCATCACCTTCATCGTCGCCGACCTCCTCGCCGCGGCCTTCGGCGGGGAGGTGCTGCCCACCGACCCGCCGGCAGCGCTGCGCGGAACGGTGGACCTGCTCGGCCACACGTATCCGGTGTACCGGCTGGTGTTCATCGCCGTCGCGGCCTGCCTCGCCGTCCTCGTCCACCTGCTCTTCGAGCGCAGCTCGCTCGGAGCCCTCGTCCGGGCCACCGTCGCCGACCGGGACATGGTCCGCGCCCAGGGCGTCGACATCCGCAAGGTGCTGTACGGGGTCTTCGCCCTCGGCGCCGCCCTGGCAGCGGTCGGCGGTGTCCTCGGTGCGCCGACCCTGGGCCCCGGGCCGGGCGTCGACGAGAGCGTGCTCGTCCTCTCGCTCGTCGTCGTGGTCGTCGGCGGCCTCGGATCCGTACGCGGCGCCCTCGTGGGGGCTCTGCTCATCGGCCAGGTCCAGACCCTCGGAGTGGCACTGCTCCCGCAGTACGCGCCCTTCCTCCTCTTCGGCACCATGCTGGCCGTGCTCGTGGTCCGCCCGCACGGCCTGGTCGCGTCGGCGGTGCGCACATGAGCACGCCCACGACATCCCGGGCGATCGGCACCGCCGTGCTCCTCGGGCTCACCCTGGCCCCCTTCCTGCTCGGCCCGTACGCCGTCGCCACCCTCTCGCGGACCCTGGTGTTCGCCCTGCTCGCGCTGAGCGTGAACCTGCTGACCGGGCTGACCGGGCTGCCGACCCTCGGCCAGTCCGCCTACTTCGGCGTCGGCGCCTACACCGCGGCCATCGTCGCGAAGGACCTCACGGACATCGGCCCGCTCCAACTCCTGATCGCGGCGGGCGTCTCCGCGCTGGTGGCCGTACTCACCGGGTGGCTCGCCGTCCGCGCCCGCGGCGTGGTGTTCCTCATGCTGACGCTGGCCATCGGCGAGATCGCCCACAGCGCCGCCGTCAACTGGAAGCCGGTGACGGGCGGCACCGACGGGGTGTCCGGGATCCCACCCGTCGTGCCGCTGCCCGGCATGCCCGCGCTGGAGCTCGACGGGCTGGTCTACTTCTACGTACTGGCCGTCTTCCTGCTGCTCCTCGCGGCCGTCACCCGCCTGGGCGCGACCCCCTTCGCCCTCGCCCTGCGCGGAATCCGCGACAACGAGCCCCGCATGAAGGCGATCGGCCACCCCACCCGGCGGTACGCCCTCACCGTCTACTGCGGCGCCGCGGCCCTGGCCGGCGCCGCCGGGTCGATGTGGGTCTCGGCACAGCGCTTCGTCTCGCCCGGCGACGCCGGCTTCGAGATCGCCGCCCTCGCCCTGCTGGCCGTCGTCATCGGCGGCTCCGGCTCCATCAGGGGGGCCTGCGCCGCGGCCGCGCTCATCTGGCTGACCCGCGACTACCTCGGAAACCTCGAAGCCGTCGCCGGACGCGGCCCGCTGCTGCTCGGCCTGCTGCTCGTCGTTGCCGTGTACACCCTGCCCCGCGGACTGGCCGGCGTACGGCTCCCGCACCAGCCGAGCCGGAAGAGGGCGGCGTGAGCGACATCGACCTACTGGAACTGCGCGGGGTGTCCAAACACTTCGGGTCCTTCACCGCCGTCGACGAGGTGTCCCTCACCGTGCGCGCCGGTGCCCGGCACGCGATCATCGGACCCAACGGCGCGGGAAAATCCACCCTGTTCGGCCTCGTCTCCGGAACCCTGGCGGCCGGCACCGGAACCATCCTCCTGGACGGGCGGGACGTGACCCGGCTGCCCGTGCACCGCCGGGTCGCACTCGGCACGGCCGCGACCTTCCAGCATTCCAGCCTCTTCATGCGGGAGACCGTGCTGGAGAACGTCCTCCTCGCCGCACTGCTCCGCTCCGGCGCGGGGCTCGGCGGATGGCGGAAGGTGAGTGCCAGGACCACGGAGCTCGCCCGGGCGCGCACACTGCTGGAACGAGTGGGCCTGCCCGACCGGCACGACCTCGCGGTGGGCGCCCTCTCGCACGGCGAACGGCGGCAACTGGAGGTCGCGGTCGCCCTGGCCACCGAACCCCGGCTGCTGCTCCTGGACGAACCCGCCGCCGGAATGTCACCGGCGGAGACGCAGCGCCTCACGGAACTGATCGCCGACCTGCCCGAAGAGGTGACCGTACTGCTCATCGAACACGACCTCGACATGGTCTTCGAGCTCGCCGACACCGTCACCGTCATGCACCTCGGCCGACACCTCACCACCGGCACACCGGATCACGTGCGGGCCTCCGCCGAGGTCCGGCGGGCCTACCTCGGCACCACGGAGGCCGCCTCGTGAAGCCGTTCCTGCGCGTGCGCGGCCTGCGCTCCGGCTACGCCGGGGGCGTGGTCCTCGGCGGCCTCGACCTCGATGCCGAAGAAGGCGGGATCGTCGCCGTCCTCGGGCGCAACGGGGTCGGGAAGACCACCCTCATCTCGACCGTCATGGGATTCGTCCGGCCCTACGAAGGCAGCATCACCCTGGACGGCCGGGAGCTCGCCGGAGCCCGCGTCGACGTCATCGCCCGGGCCGGAGTCGGCGTCGTCCCCCAGGGACGCCGGGTGTTCGCCCCGCTGACCGTGGCGGAGCACCTCGCGATCGCCGCACGGCGCCGTGCCGCGACGGGTCCGTGGAACCGGGCGCGGATCCTCTACCTGCTGCCGAGACTGGGGGAGCGGCTCGGACACCGGGGCGACGAACTCTCCGGAGGCGAACAGCAGATGCTCGCGATCGCCCGGGCCCTGCTGGGCAATCCACGCCTGCTGCTCCTCGACGAACCGTCCGACGGCCTGGCGCCCGCGATCGTCTCCCAGGTGGGGGAGGTGATCCGGGAGGTGAGCGCCGAGGGCATGACGGTCGTCCTCGTCGAGCAGAACCTCGCCCTCGCCCTCTCCGTCGCCGAGCACGTCGCCGTCATGCAGAAGGGGAGCATCGTCCATCGAGCGCCCTGTGCCGAGTTCGCCTCGAGTCCGGGCGACCGCCGGCGGCTGCTGGGTGTCGACTGACCGGCTCATCCGGGGCCGGTACCGGTACCGGCCCCGGTGATCACCGTACGCCCGGTCGGCCGACACCGGGCGAGGTTGCGGGCCTGCGGGGCGGCCGGGCGCGAGGATGCGGTCATGGCCGACATCTTCGCCTCACGCACCATCGACGTGACGACCGGTGACCGGGAGACCGTCCACGACCTGACCGACGCCTGCGCGTCGTTCCTCGGAGAGGTGGCGCGGGGCCGGAGCGGGCTGCTCAACATCTTCACGCCGCACGCGACCGCCGGACTCGCCGTCATCGAGACGGGAGCGGGCAGCGACGAGGACCTCCTGAAGGCCCTGGCATTCCTGCTGCCGGGCGATGACCGCTGGCGGCACCGGCACGGTTCCCCCGGCCACGGCAGGGACCACGTACTGCCCGCGATCGTCCCGCCGCACGCGACGCTCCCCGTGATCGACGGATTGCTGGAGCTCGGAACCTGGCAGTCCGTCACCCTCGTGGACACCAACCGGGACAACCCCCGCCGCCAGGTCCGGCTGTCCTTCCTCGGCTACTGACCCGCTCTGCGGGCCAGAGAGGTGAAGACGTACCAATCATGACAGGTCAGAGGCCGTTTTCGTAGGACCGAGAGCACAGCGGATTGCCCTTGTTCGGACCCCTGTGCGGCTTTCAGAATCACCGTCATGACTTACTCAGCGCACGCCAGTCACGACGCGGTACTCCGAGCCCGGGTCGCCCTCCTCGGATCACAGACCCTGCCGGCCCGGCAGGAGGTCGCCGCCTACCGCGTGCTCGTCCAGGTGAGTCCGCTGGCCTATCTGCCGCTGCTCGCCGAGGCGTTGTACGAATACAGCCGCCAGGACTTCGCGCATCTGCCCGAGACCGCGCTGGCCCTGCGGGCCGAGGCCGTCGCCGCCGCCCGCCGCATGTACACCATGGAGCCGAGCCGGGACCTCCTGCTCATCAAGGCGCTGGACCGCTACCGGGAGCAGCTGGTCCTCATGGACCGGAAGGAGGAACTCGGCTCCGTGGAGCGGGAGATGGCCCTCGTGGCTGCCGGCGGCGGCGTGTAGCGGCCCGGAGGCGAGGGGCCGCGACTTCCCGGCCGGCAATGCCGGGCGCGCGGCCCCTCCTGCCGCATGATCGGGGGAGGGGCACCGACGAGGGACCCGGAGGGCCGAGATGCGACACCGAATGCCGCTCCTGCCCGTCGTGGCGGCCGCGGTGGCCCTGGCCGCCGTCGCCGGGTGCGGCGGCCCCTCGGCGCTGCGCGGCTCACCGCCCGCGCCCTCCTCCGTACCGGCCAGCGGTGACTTCTCCGGCCAGGTCGACGTGGGCGGCGGCCGGAAGATCCATCTGAGCTGCAAGGGCAGCGGCAGCCCCCTCGTCCTACTGGAATCCGGGCTGCACGACTCCTCCGACACCTGGACCTTCACCGACACCCGCCCGCCCGTACCGAAATCCCCGGCGGTGTTTCCGGGCGTCGCCGCGTTCACCCGGGTCTGCGTCTACGACCGGCCCGGAACCGTCCGGTACACCGACCCGCCGGCCCTCACCACGCGCAGCACACCGGTCGACGGCACCCGCACGCTCACCGCGATGGCCGACGACCTCGACCGGCTGCTGACGTCCGCACGCCTGCCGGGCCCCTACGTGCTGGTCGGTCACTCCTTCGGCGGGATGATCACCCGGCTGTACGCCCAGCGGCACCCGGACAAGACGGCGGGCCTGGTCTTCGTCGACGCCTTCGGTACGGACGTCCGCGCCCTCTTCGGCGCGCGGTGGGCCGCGTACCGCGAGCTGCTCGACCGGCCCGGCACGCCCTTCGACGCGAAACCCGCCTTCGAGAGGGTGGACATCGACGGCTCGATCGATGCCGTCACCGCCGCGCACCCCCTGCCCGCGGTCCCCATGGCCGTCCTCAGCAAGACGGAACCCTTCGCCGCCCCGCCCGGGACCCCGAAGGACCTGCTGGACACCCTCGAGCGGGCGTGGCCCCGGGTCCAGCAGAAGCTGGTGGAGCTGGGGTCCCAGACCCCGCACTTCCTGGCCACCGGGAGCGACCACTACGTACAGGTGCACGATCCCGACCTGACGATCAGCGCCGTCCGGCTCGTCGTGGGCCGCGTCCAGGCGGAGCCGTAGCCCGGACGCCGGGTGTCCGGGCCGGCCGGTGGGCACGGCCCGGACGTCACGATCAGGCGAGGTCGAACCGGTCGAGGTTCATCACCTTGTCCCACGCCGCGACGAAGTCCCTCACGAACTTCTCCTTCGCGTCGTCGCTCGCGTAGACCTCCGCGAGGGCGCGCAGCTCCGAGTTCGACCCGAAGACGAGGTCGGCCCGGGTGCCGTTCCACCTGACCCGGCCCGTGGCCACGTCGCGGCCCACGAACGCGGTCGAGTCCTCGGAGGTCGCCGACCACGTCGTGCCCAGGTCGAGCAGGTTGACGAAGAAATCGTTGGTGAGGACCCCGGTGGTCGTGGTGAGGACACCGTCCGGCGTCTGCCGGTGGTTCGCGCCGAGCACGCGCAGGCCACCGACCAGGACCGTCATCTCGGGGGCGCTGAGGGTCAGCAGGTTCGCCCGGTCGAGCAGCAGGTACTCGGCCGGCAGCCGGTTGCCCTTTCCGAGGTAGTTGCGGAAGCCGTCGGCGACCGGTTCCAGCGCGGCGAACGCCTCCACGTCCGTCTGCTCCTGCGTCGCGTCCGCACGGCCCGGGGTGAAGGGCACCTGCACGTCGAACCCGCCGTCCCGGGCGGCCCGTTCGACGGCGGCCGCGCCCGCCAGCACGATCAGGTCCGCGAGCGAGATCCGCTTGCCGCCGCTCTGCGCGGAGTTGAAGGCCTCCTGGATACCGGTCAGGGTACGCAGTACCACGGCCAGCTGGTCCGGGTCGTTGACCTCCCATCCGCTCTGCGGCTGGAGCCGGATCCGGGCGCCGTTGGCACCACCGCGCTTGTCGCTGCCGCGGAAGGACGAGGCCGAGGCCCACGCGACCGAGACGAGCTGGGACACCGTCAGGTTCGAGTCGAGGACCTGCTGCTTGAGCGCGGCGACGTCGGCGGCGTCGACGAGCTCGTGCGTCACCGGGGGGAGCGGGTCCTGCCACAGCAGCGTCTCGGTCGGGACCTCCGGGCCGAGGTAGCGTACGACCGGGCCCATGTCGCGGTGGGTCAGCTTGAACCACGCGCGCGCGAACGCGTCGGCGAACTCGGCGGGGTTCGCGAGGAAGCGCCGCGAGATCTCCTCGTAGGCCGGGTCGACCCGCAGCGACAGGTCGGTCGTCAGCATCGTCGGGGCGTGGGTCTTGGACGGGTCGTGGGGATCGGGCACGGTACCCGCCCCGGCGCCGTCCTTCGGCCGCCACTGGTAGGCCCCGGCGGGGCTCTTGAACAGCTCCCAGTCGTAGCCGAACAGGATCTTGAAGAAGGTGTTGTCCCAGGTGGTCGGGGTGTTGGTCCAGATGCCCTCGAGACCGCTGGTGATCGCGTCGCCACCCTTGCCGGTGCCGAAGGAATTCGCCCAGCCCAGGCCCTGCGCCTCCATCGGGGCTGCCTCCGGGTCGGCGCCGACGCTCTCCGCCGGGCCCGCGCCGTGGGTCTTGCCGAAGGTGTGGCCGCCCGCGATCAGGGCGACCGTCTCCTCGTCGTTCATCGCCATCCGGCGGAAGGTCTCACGGATGTCGCGCGCCGCGGCGATCGGGTCCGGGTTGCCGTTCGGGCCCTGCGGGTTGACGTAGATGAGGCCCATCTGGACCGCGCCGAGCGGGTTCTCCAGCTCGCGGTCGCCGGTGTAGCGCTCGTCGTCGAGCCAGGTGGTCTCGGGGCCCCAGTAGACGTCCTCGTCGGGCTCCCAGACGTCCGGGCGGCCGCCGCCGAAGCCGAAGGTCTGGAAGCCCATCGACTCCAGGGCCACGTTGCCGGTGAGGATCATGAGGTCGGCCCACGAGAGGCTCTGGCCGTACTTCTGCTTGACCGGCCACAGCAGACGGCGGGCCTTGTCGAGGTTGCCGTTGTCCGGCCAGCTGTTGAGGGGGGCGAAACGCTGCTGGCCGGCCCCGGCGCCGCCGCGGCCGTCGCTGATCCGGTAGGTGCCCGCGCTGTGCCAGGCCATACGGATCATGAACGGGCCGTAGTGGCCGAAGTCGGCGGGCCACCAGTCCTGGGAGGTGGTCAGCACCTCGGCGATGTCCCGCTTGACGGCGGGAAGATCGAGCGTCTTGAACGCCGCGGCGTAGTCGAACTCCTCCCCGAGGGGGTTCGCGACGGCCGGGTTCTTGGCGAGGATCTTCAGGTTGAGCCGTTCGGGCCACCACTGGCGGTTTCCGCCGCCCTGCGTCGGGTGCGGGGCCCGCTCGTGCGCCACCGGACAGCCGTCCCCACCCTCCGACTTGGCGTCTGCGACGATTGCATCATGGTTCTCAGACATGGGAATCCTTCCGTACCAGGCGGATCACGGTGTTCAGGAACTGAATGCGACTGAATGCGATGGATGACGCGGGGCACAGGGCCCCGATCGAATGGGCTCGGCCTCGTCCATCGCCTCGACGCCGAGGGGTCACCGTCCCGGACGGTTGCGCGCAGTGGGACGCCGGCGGCCGGTGCACTCGTGTCGGCACCGGGCAGCTCCTCGGCGGTGATCCGTCACGTTTTTGTCACCTGCCGCTCTGGAGTCTTCCTGTCTCTTGGCTGTCTACGAAACCGATCCTACGATGGACGGAATCCAAGTCAAGAAGGACACCAGGTCCACATTCGACCGGATTCCGGATGTCCGCCGATAAACTTCGGGGCACCCCGTCGAACCTGAATAGGTGGGCCGATATGAGTGACCTGCTGGAGCGTTTGCGCGGGCGTGGCTGGCGGATGACGTCCCAGCGGCGCGTGGTCGCCGAGGTCCTCGACGGCGACCACGTACACCTCACGGCGGACGAGGTGCACGCCCGCGCGGCCCGGAAGCTGCCGGAGATCTCCCGGGCGACGGTCTACAACGCGCTGGGCGAGCTGGTCGCCCTCGGCGAGGTCGTGGAGGTCACCACCGACGGCCGGGCGAAGCGCTACGACCCCAACGCGCACCACCCGCACCAGCACCTGGTGTGCTCCGCCTGCGGCCTCATCCGCGACGTGCACCCGACGGACGACCCCCTGGCCGGTCTCCCGGCCGCCGAGCGCTTCGGCTTCACGGTGTCCGGGGTCGAGGTCACCTACCGCGGCCTGTGCCCGGACTGCGCGTAGGGCGCGTGCCCACCACCCTCGGCTTCCCTCCCGGCGTACTTCTCGCTCTCCCCGTCCACCCGACCGGTCATATCGGCCGACGGTATTCGAGCCCCTGTTCGCTCTTCGCGCGGCCGCGCGGAAGGGGCGGGCGCACCGTATTCCGTGGCCGGAATACCGTCTTTTCCCAGCCACGCACAAGGGTTCAACAAGAAAATCCTTGATACCGCACTAGACTGGTGGGTTGTTTGGCGCTGGGCCGGAACAACCTGGGCAGACCCGGGCTCCGCCGGCGACCCGGATGCTGCCGGGAACGAGACGCGAGGGCCGATGGCAGTCACACCTGAGAGCGGTGAACTCACTCTGCTCGACGACGGGGAGGCGCTGGAGGAGTCCGGCAAGTCCGCCCGCTTCACCGCCGGGCCCGCGGCCCCCACCCGCACCCTCGTCGACATCTTCGAGGCCACCGTACGGACGTACCCCGACGAGCTCGCCCTCGACGACGGAACCACCCGATTGACCTACCGCGCACTCGCCGTCGAGGTCGAGCGCCGGCGCCGGGCCCTCGCGGCCGCCGGAGTGGGACTCGGCGACCGGGTCGGCGTTCGCGTACCGTCCGGGACCAACGAGCTGTACGTGGCCGTCCTCGCCGTCCTCGCAGCCGGAGCCGCCTACGTACCCGTCGACGCCGAGGACCCGGACGAGCGCGCCGACCTGGTCTTCGGCGAGGCCGGAGTACGGGCGGTGCTCGGCGGCGGACAGCGCATCCACGCCGGCCGGGCCGCGGAGCCCGGCCCCCGGGCCGCCGCCTCCCGCCCCGGCCCCGAGCACGACGCCTGGATCATCTTCACCTCCGGCTCCACCGGCAAGCCCAAGGGCGTCGCCGTCAGCCACCGCAGCGCCGCCGCCTTCGTCGACGCCGAGGCCGCGCTGTTCCTCGCCGACGAGCCGATCGGCCCCGGCGACCGCGTCATGGCCGGACTGTCCGTCGCCTTCGACGCCTCCTGCGAGGAGATGTGGCTGGCCTGGCGCTACGGCGCCTGCCTCGTGCCCGTACCCCGCTCCCAGGTGCGCAGCGGTGCCGACCTCGGCCCCTGGCTCGTGGACCAGGAGATCACCGTGGTCTCCACCGTGCCGACCCTGGCCGCCCTCTGGGAGCCCGAGGACCTGGGCGAGATCCGGCTGCTGATCTTCGGCGGCGAGGCCTGCCCGCCCGAGCTCACCCAGCGCCTGGTCACCGAAGGCCGCGAGGTCTGGAACACCTACGGCCCCACCGAGGCCACCGTCGTCGCCTGCGCCGCCCTCCTGACCGGCGAGGAGCCGATCCGGATCGGCCTCCCGCTGAACGGCTGGGAACTGGCCGTCGTCGACGAGTCCGGAGAACCGGTACCCATGGGCGGCAGCGGCCAGCTCGTGATCGGCGGCGTGGGCCTCGCCCGCTACCTCGACCCCGACAAGGACGCCGAGAAGTACGCCCCGCTCGAATCCCTCGGCTGGCAGCGCGCCTACCGCAGCGGCGACCTCGTACGCGCCGAACCGGAAGGCCTGGTCTTCCTCGGCCGCGCCGACGAGCAGATCAAGCTCGGCGGCCGCCGGATCGAGCTGGGCGAGGTCGACGCCGCGCTCCAGGCCCTGCCCGGCGTCGCGGGCGCGGCCGCCGCCGTCCGCACCGCGCGCAGCGGCAACCAGCTGCTCGTCGGCTACCTCGTCGCCCAGGACGGCTGGGACCACGCGGCAGCGGTCACCCGGCTGCGCGCCGAGCTGCCCGCCGCCCTCGTCCCGCTGCTCGCACCCGTCGCCGAGCTGCCCACCCGCACCTCCGGCAAGGTCGACCGCGACGCGCTGCCCTGGCCGCTGCCCGGTCTGGAGACCGCCGGCCCCACCGAGCAGCTCTACGGGACCGAGGCCTGGCTCGCCGAACAGTGGAGCGAGACCCTCGGGGTCACCGTCACCGGTGCCTCCGACGACTTCTTCGCGATCGGCGGCGGCAGCCTCGCCGCCGCCCAGCTCACCACCCGGCTGCGCACCCGCTACCCGAGCGCCGCCGTCCTCGACATCTACCAGCAGCCCACCCTGCGCAAGCTGGCCCGGCACCTGGAGAAGTCCGCCCAGGACGACGGAGCGGCCCGCACCGTCGCACCGGTCCCGCTGCGCTCCCAGGTGGCGCAGTCGCTCCTGCTGCTCCCGCTGTTCACCCTGGTGGGCCTGCGCTGGACGGTCGTCCTGCTGACCCTGGGCAACGTCCTGCACGGCTCCGGAGCCTTCCCGTGGGCCCCGACCGCCTCGTGGTGGCTCGTCTCCGCCGGCGCGCTGCTGCTCTTCAGCCCCCCGGGCCGGCTCGCGATCGCGGCCGGCGGCGCCCGCCTCCTGCTGCGCGGCGTGCAGGCCGGACGCCACCCGCGCGGCGGCAGCGTCCACCTGCGGCTGTGGACGGCCGAGCGGCTGGCCGAATGCGCCGGCGCCACCTCCCTCACCGGTTCCTGGCTCGAACGCTACGGCCGCGCCCTCGGCGCCAAGATCGGCCCCGAGGTCGACCTGCACTCCCTGCCCCCGGTCACGGGCATGCTCAGACTCGGCCGCGGCTGCGCCGTGGAGTCCGAGGTGGACCTCAGCGGCCACTGGCTCGACGGGGACCACCTGGAGATCGGCGCGATCAAGGTCGGCGCGGGCGCCGTGGTCGGCACCCGCAGCATCCTCTTCCCCGGCGCACGGGTCGGAAAGCGCGCCGAGGTGGCCCCCGGCTCCGCCGTCGTCGGACAGATCCCGACCGGCCAGCGCTGGGCCGGCGCACCCGCCGGGAAGCTCGGCAAGGCCAAGCACAACTGGCCGCGGGCACGCCCGCCGCGCGGACTCCCCTGGCGGGCCGCCTACGGGGCGGCCGGCTTCGGCCTCACGGCCCTGCCCGTGCTCGCCGCCCTGCCCGCCCTCCTCGTGGCCGGCCGCTTCGTACCCGCCGGCGCCGGACTCACCGAAGCCCTGCGCGGAGCGCTGCTCGCGGTGGTGCCCGCGGCGCTCGCCTTCGGGTTCGCGTACGCGGCCCTGCTGCTGGTCTCCGTACGACTGCTCAGCCTGGGCCTGCGGACCGGAACCCACCCGACGCACAGCAGGATCGGCTGGCAGGCCTGGACGGTCACCCAGCTGATGGACCTGTCCCGCGAGACGCTCTTCCCGCTGTACGCCGGGCTGATCACACCGGTCTGGTTGCGGCTGCTCGGCATGAAGATCGGCCGGGGCGCCGAGGTGTCCACCGTGCTCGCCCTGCCCAGCCTCACCACCGTCGGCGAAGGCGCCTTCCTCGCCGACGACACCCTGACCGCCCCCTACGAGCTCGGCGGCGGCTGGATGCGCATCGGACACTCCGAGATCGGCCGCCGCGCCTTCCTCGGGAACTCCGGCATGACCGCCCCGGGCCGCAGCGTGCCGGACGACGGGCTGGTCGGCGTCCTGTCCGCCACCCCGAAGAAGGCCAAGAAGGGCAGCTCCTACCTGGGCCTCCCGCCGGTCCGGCTGCCCCGGTCCACGGCCGACGCCGACCAGAGCCGGACGTACGAGCCGCCCGCGCGGCTGCTGTGGGCGCGCGGCCTGGTGGAGCTGTGCCGACTGGTCCCGGTGTTCTGCTCGGCCGCTCTGGCCGTGCTGACCGCGGCGGCGCTCTGCGCGCTGATCACGCGGAGCGGCCTCGGCGTCGGGGGAGCCGCGCTGCTCTCCGGAGCGGTCCTGCTCACCGCCGGAGGCGCCGCCTGCGCGGTCGCGGTGACCGCCAAATGGCTGCTGGTCGGCCGGCACCGGACCGGGGAGCACCCGCTGTGGAGCGGCTTCGTGTGGCGCAACGAGCTGGCCGACACCTTCGTGGAGGTCCTGGCCGTGCCGTGGCTGGCCGGATCGGTACCCGGCACGCCCGTGCTGGCCCTGTGGCTGCGCGCGCTCGGCGGCCGGATCGGCCGGGGCGTGTGGTGCGAGAGCTACTGGCTGCCCGAGACGGACCTGGTCGTGCTGGGCGACGGGGTCAGCGTGAACCGCGGCTGTGTGTTGCAGACACACCTCTTCCACGACCGGATCTTGAGGACGGATACTGTGGTGCTCCGTGAGGGCGCCACCCTGGGCCCGGGCGGAATCGTCCTGCCCGGGAGCACGGTGGGGGCCCGCAGCACACTGGGTCCCGCATCCCTCGTGATGGCCGGGGAATCCGTCCCCGCCGACACCCGCTGGCTGGGCAACCCGATCGAGGCGTGGCGGTCCTGACCGGGCCGTCCGCGCCGCGGCAGGCAGCAGGGCGGTACCGGCACACCGCCGGTGCACCGGCACACCAGCACGTCGTACGAGCACAGCGCAGGGAGCGGAAGCGGCAGTGAGCGGCCAGAGAACAGAGCCATCGGACCCGTACTTCCCGGCCAACGGCGACTCCCGTTACCGAGTGCACCGGTACGAACTCGCTCTGGAGTACCGTCCCGGTCCCAACCGGCTCGCCGGCACGGCGCGGCTGAGCGCGATCGCCGGGCGGGCGCCGCTCACCGAGTTCCACCTGAACCTGGCGGAGTTCAGAATAGGCCGCGTCCTGGTGAACGGCCGGGCGCCGCACTACACCCACCGCGGCGGCAAACTCCGCATCCGCCCGGCCAAGCCCCTGCCCGCCGGCTCCGCCTTCACCGTGGAGGTGCACTGGGCGGGCAACCCCAAGCCGGTGCGCAGCCCCTGGGGCGGCATCGGCTGGGAGGAACTGACCGACGGCGCGCTGGTGGCCAGCCAGCCCGTCGGCGCACCCTCCTGGTACCCGTGCAACGACCGGCCCGCCGACAAGGCCTCCTACCACATCTCGGTCAACACGCCGTCCCCGTACGCGGTCGTGGCCGGCGGCCGGCTGCTCACGCGCACGACGAAGGCCAGCACGACCACCTGGGTCTACGAGCAGTCCGCGCCGACCTCCAGCTACCTGGTCGGCCTGTCCATCGGCATGTACCAGACGGTGCTCCTGGGCGACCCCGGACTCGGCGGCGTCCCGCAGAGCGCCCACGTGCCGGCGCACCTGCTGGCGCGGTTCTCCCGCGATTTCGCCCGGCAGCCCGCCATGATGCGCCTGTTCGAGGAACTCTTCGGGCCCTACCCCTTCGGCGAGTACGTGGTGGTCGTCGCCGACGAGGAACTGGACGTCCCCGTGGAGGCACAGGGCCTGTCCACCTTCGGCGTGAACCACGTGGACGGCGTCCGTGGCTCGGAACGCCTCATCGCCCACGAGCTCGCGCACCAGTGGTTCGGCAACAGCGTGACCATCGCCGACTGGCGGCACATCTGGCTGAACGAGGGATTCGCGAAGTACGCCGAATGGCTCTGGTCGGAACGCTCCGGCGGCCGCACCGCGCACGAGCTGGCGACCGCAGCACACCGGCTGCTGGCCTCGCAGCCACG
Organism: Streptomyces nojiriensis; assembly: GCF_017639205.1. Taxonomy (NCBI): domain Bacteria; kingdom Bacillati; phylum Actinomycetota; class Actinomycetes; order Kitasatosporales; family Streptomycetaceae; genus Streptomyces; species Streptomyces nojiriensis. The sequence goes on from NZ_CP071139.1 coordinate 8,803,207, forward strand.
CGACCTGCGGCTATCCGACCCCGGCCGCAAGCTGATGTTCGACGACCGCCTGTACCAGCGCGGTGGCCTGACCCTGCACGCGATCCGCTGCGCGCTGGGCGACAGCGCGTTCTTCCGCATGCTGCGGGACTGGGCCACGGTGCACCGCCACGGGGTGGTGTCCACGGTGGCGCTCACCCACCACGTGGCCCGCTACGCGGACGAGCCGCTGGACGACCTGTTCACCGCCTGGCTCCACGAAACGGCCCTCCCGCCCCTGCCGACGCCGCCCCGCCCCCCGATACCGGCGAGGCCCGGCTACCCGCCGTCGAACGGCCGCCCCAAGGGCGGCGGCCGCGGCAAGGCCTAGGGAGCAGTGAGCGGTATCCGGGCTCGTACCTGCCAGTCGCCCTCGGCGGTGGCCTCGGCACGGAAGGTGCCGCCGGCCAGGGTGACGCGTTCGCGCAGGCCCTTCAGTCCGTAGCCCGGGCGGGAGGTCGGCCGGGCCGTCCCGTCGTTGGTTATCCGCACGGCGGCCTCGTGGGGACGGACGCGCACGTGGACGCTGACGTGGCGGCAGTGGCGTGCGTGCCGGCGGATGTTGGAGAGGGATTCCACCGTCACGCGGTGCAGGGTGGCGGCCACCTCGGGCGGAACGGTGTCCGTCGGGCCCTCCTCGGTGAGGTGCGCCGGTACGCCGTTCAGGGCGAACCCCCGCACCAGGGCCCGCAGGTCGTCCATGCCGGCGGGCGCGGCCGGAGGTGCGTCGCTCTCGCCGGCCCGGAGCCCGGCGACCATCTGCCGCATGGACGCGAGCGCCTCCGCCCCGGTCTCCTCGATGCGCTGCAGAGCGGGCAGGACCATGTCGGGCCGCCTGGCGGCGACCGCCCGGGCGCCCTGGGCCTGCACCACGATGCCGGTCACGTGGTGGGCGAGGTGGTCGTGCAGATCCCTGGCCAGCTCGATCCGCTGTTCGAGCCGGATCCGGTGGGCGCGCTGCCGCCGGTCCGCCTCCCACATCCGCGCGGTCACACTCGCCCCCGCCACCAGGACGGTGACCAGGGTGAGGCCGAACGCGACGGTCAGGCTCCCCTCCTGTACGCCGGTGGACAAGGGGCGCACGACGACGGCCGCCGCCAGCAGCAGGGCGATGGGCGCGGTGGCGGGCGCCGGGCTCCGCCGGGCGACGAAGGCCAGTACCACCAGGAGGGCCACCGGCTCGAACGCCCCGTAGGCGGACGGGACGCCGACGGCGGTGTGACTCAGGTGCACGGCCGCGGAGCAGACCAGCGAGGCGATGGCGGCGGCGCCCCCGGCGTAGGCGTACGACCAGGCTTCCCTGAGCAGGGGCAGGGCGACGAGGACGGCGCCCACGGCCGTGGCCGACAGCGCGAGCCGGCCCTGCGACGCCGGCCCGGTGAACGTCCCGGCGCGTACGTCCGCCCAGGCCGCGGCCGCGAGCACACAGGCTGCGAGGGACCGCAGCAGGACCGCCGCCCTGCCGGGAACGGCGAGGAAGCGGAGGAAAGGAGACCACATAGCGCGCAGATTAGATCATCCGCTCGCCCGTCCCCGCGGCACCCACGAGACCGATGGCCGAGGATCGACGTAGCCTGCGCCGGTCGCGAACCGAGACCCTGCGGACGAGCGACGGCACGGCTACCGCGTGTGCGTGCTCGGGCCGGCCGCGTTGTGGATCAGCCGCCGGAGCACCTTCAGCGTGGTGACGTAGTCCGCGTCGTCGATGCCCTCGTGGAGGGCGGCACGGATCGCGGGGGCGTTGCGCGCGAGGTCCACCCGGGCCCGCTCACCCTCCTCGGTGAGCCACAGCCGGTGCTGCGGGTCCCGGGTCAGCCAGCCGCGTTCCAGGAGGACCTCGGCCTCCGCCGCCAGATCGTCCTCGTGCCGGATGTAGGAGGCCATGGCCTCGCGCAGCTCGGTCAGGGTCATTCCCTCGCCGTCGGGCGAGATGTCGTTCACCGACAGATTGCGCAGCAGCCAGAACTGGGGCTGGGTGTAGCCCTTCTCGGCCGTCCGGGCCCGGGTGTACGCGATGAGCGCCTCGTAGGCCGTACCCGTCCAGTAGGCGGCGGGCTGTCCGGCGAGTTCGGCGTCGGACATCTGCTGGGTCGTCATGTCGTGCCCCTTCTCGGTGCGGTGCAGGTCATGAGGAGACCGTAGGACCTCAAGTGCGGTTGAGGGCAAGGCTCAGGAAGGCGTCGCGGCGTGATCGGACTCGCTGCGCAGGACGCAGAATTCATTGCCTTCGGGATCGGCGAGAACCGCCCAGCCCGTACCGTCGGGCTGTCGGCGATCGGTGACCAGGGTGGCTCCGAGCTTCAGCAGCCGCCCGACCTCCTCCTCGCGCGAGGTCGTCGGACGCAGGCACAGATGGATCCGGTTCTTGACCGTCTTCGGTTCCGGCACCTGGTTGAAGTACAGCAGCGGGCCCTCCGCAAGCATCACCGGGACCTCCCGGTCGCCCCGTCCGGCGTCCGGATGCAACGGGCAGCCGGTCACTTCACTCCAGAACCGGGCCAGTTCATACGCGTCCGAACAGTCGATCGCCACATTCTGCACCACTGAAACCATGCGGCTCAGCCTGCCTGAGCACCGCTCCCGTCCGCCACTGAAATCTCCCTAGGTCGTCTCTTTCGGATCTTGCTGGTCAAGCCCGCGTCGTCCGGTGCCGTGCATCGGCGCCTTGGCGGGGCGCCTTTGTACTGGACGTACTCGGGCGCTCCGCCAAGGCGGCGAGGTGCGGTGCCGGGCGGCGCGGGTCAGGCAAGATCCGGAAGAGACGGCCTAGCCCTGTTTCGTCCAGCGCTGCGACGCCTCCCCGCCGCACGTCTTCGTCACCAGGCCGCCGCTCATGCCCAGGTCGAGACAGCCCCCGCTGAAGTCGTTGCGGAGGCTGCCGCCCGCCCCCGTACGCCACAGCCGGGCGGTGTCCTGGGAGCAGTCGCCGACGAAGACGGCCTGGTTGAGCATGTTGGCGTACAGGCAGCCGCCGCCCTGCTGGTTGACCAGTTTGAAGCTGCCGTCCGGCCCGCCCTGGACGGTCCACCGGGCGCTCGCGTCCGCGCAGTCGCCGTAGTCCGAGGCCCCGAAGACCTGCGTGATGCACTTGCTGTTGTTGCCGTTGCGGAAGCGGTAGGTGCCGGACGCGGGAGGGGCCGGGGGCGGCGGGGTCGTGGGCGCCGTGGACGTCCCGCCGCCGGAGGGGCGCGTGCTGCCCGAGCCGCCCGCGTTCGCGGGGTTGCCGGAGTTCCCGGCGCCGCCCGAGCCGGGCTGTGCACCGCCGCCGGGGAGGGTGCCGGGGCCGGTGCCGGGGCCGGGGCCGCCCGCGCCCCCGGCGGCCGCGGCCTGTCCCGGGTCCTGGGCGGGCGGCTGCGCCGGTGACGCCGTACCCGACGGGCTGCCGCCCGCCGTGCCGGCCGTACCCGCCGCGGCCCCCGGTGCCGTCGGGTCGGCCGGAGCCGGAGCCGGAGCCGGAGCCGTGACCGGGGCGGACGGGGAGTTCCCGGCCCCGGCCCGCAGCGCGGAGGCGTAGGGAAGGTGCTGGATGGCGAGGGTCGTACCGCCCGCGACCACGACGACGGGCACGACGGCGAGGAGGGCGCGGGTGCGGCGGCGCGGCGCGGCCCGTTCCGGCCGGGCCGTGACCGGGGGAGCGGGGGTCGCCGGAGCCGGGGCCTTCTCGGGAGCCGGTTCCGGTTCCGGCTCCCGCTCGGGCTCCGGCCGTTCGCCGGTGAGCGGGATCGTCGGTACGTCGGCCTGCTGGACGTCCGCGGCGAAGGCGGCCCGCTCGGTCAGGTGCTCGGTGACGGCCTCCGGCCACAGCGGGGTGGTGAACGGCCCGTGCTCGCGGGCGCGTTCGAGGAGTTCGGCGGCGGTGGGGCGTCCCTCCGGGTCCTTGTCGAGGCAGGCCGCGACGAGCTCGGCGAGGTCCGGCTCCAGCTGCCGCAACGGCTCCAGGTCGGGTTCCTCGTGGACGATGCGGTACAGCACCCCGTGCCCCGACTCGTCGCCGAACGGCGGCTGACCGCACGCCGCGTACGCGAGTACGGAGCCCAGCGCGAACACATCGGTGGCGCCGCTCAACCGCCTTCGGCCCGAGGCCTGTTCGGGTGCCATGTAGGCGGGCGTACCCACGACCATGCCGGTCCGGGTCAGCTGGCTCTGTTCGGCGGCGCGCGCCACACCGAAGTCGATGAGGGTGAGACCGTCGACGGTCAGCATGACGTTGGACGGCTTGAGGTCCCGGTGCACCATGTCCAGCGCGTGCACCGCCGCCAGCCCCGCCGCGGCCTCCCGCAGCAGCAGCCACAGCGCCGGCGCGGGCAGCGGGCCGCCGTGCAGTGCGATGGCCTCCCTCAGGGTGAGCCCGGGGATGTACGCGGTGGCGAACCACGGGGGAGTGGCGGTGCGGTCGCTGTCGAGCAGCGGCGCGGTGGCGTCCTCGGGCAGCCGGGCGAGGTTGTCCAGCTCGTGCCCGAAACGGCGCAGGAAGTCCTGGTCCTCCCCGACGACGGAGGACAGCAGTTGCTTGACGGCGACGTACCGGCCCTCGCGGATGCCGAGGTAGACGCGCCCCATGCCACCGGCCCCGAGCCGGCCCACCAGCGGGATCGACCCGATACTGCGCGGATCCGCCGCCTCCAGCGGCTCGGCCCCGCTCCCCGTCAGCTCCGACACGTCAGCCAGCCCCACTCGAAATTGGAGAAGTTTCCAGAAATCTAACCCTGATGATCCCGGAACGGCAACGCGGGTCGCCGAAAGCCGAGTTGATCCTGTTTTCGCCCCGGAGGCCCCCGGAACGCGCCATCGGGCCCCTTGCGCCCCCCTGTGCGATCGGCCCACGCGACGACCGGGCCCTGCCGGTGGGATAATCCAGTCGGGGAGACAGATGTGACGCACTCGGATCGAGAAGCTCGGGCGACTCGAAGGGAGGAGCGTGGTGAGCACCCCCGCCGCCGCTCGCATCGCTGACCTGCTGGAGGACGTACCGACGGACTCGAACCCGCCCGCCCGGTTCCCCGTTCCGGCTCCCGACCGACCCCCGCGGACCGATGGTCCAACGCTCAACATCACTGTGATCTGGGGCGACATAGCCCGGATCGCGGCCGATCTGCACGTCACGGGTCACTACCAGTCGGTAGTGCCCGCGGCCGCGGAACTCGCACTCGACCGGGCCATCTCCGTCGACCCCCGCCGCACCATCACCGAGCACACCAAGCTCGGCTGGATCGAAGCCCAGTTGGGCGAGGTCACGTACTTCCCCTGCAAGGAGGGCCCCGTGCGCTGCGCGGCCGTCGTCGGCATGGGACCGATGGGCACCCTGACGGAACGCCGCGCCGTCCAGCTGTACGCCTCCCTGCTCGGCGAAGCGCTCGGGCTCGGCCACGTCGGGACCATGGCCACCGTGCTCATCGGCTCGGGCACGGGCAATCTGGCCGTCAAGCAGGCGGCCCGCGCCCTCGTCCGGGGATTCGCCGACACCCTGGCGCCACTGGGCCCGCCCGCGCCGCCGCCCCGGCTCACCGACGTACTCCTCATGGAGGTCGACCGGCTGCGCGCGGAACAGCTCCACCTCGCACTCACGGACTGCGCCGCGAAGCTCCCGCAGGTACGGATCGTCCCCGGGCTGCGCGAGGAGAGCGGCGGCGAGCTCTTCGGGCCCTCCGCCGCGGTGTACGCACTGTCGGCGCTGACCGGGCTCGCCGGGCCGACGGGCGCGGCCGCCACCGACGGCACTCCGGGCGGCCCCGGCCCGCCGGCCGCGCAGGACGTCCTCGGCACCGTGCTCGCCGGCTTCGACGCCAACATCCAGGGAAAGATCCGCGAGCAGCTGGCGGACCTGGCCTCGGTGGAACGCACCGAACTGTCCCTGAGCGTCCGCAGACCGGCGGAGGGCCAGGACGACGCGGTGCCCGTCAGGATGTCCGTCCAGTCGGGGGTCGGCGGCCTGCGCTGGGCGGCGCTGACCGGGCGGGCCACCGTACCGGAGCGGCTCGTACCGGTGGACATGGACCTGCTCCGCGAACTCGTGGACCGGCTGACGGAACCGAGCGTCAAGGACGCGTGCGAACTGCCCGACCTGCTGTCCCGGTTCGTGGTGCCGCCGGACTTCCAGCGGCTGCTCACCGACGACTCGACGGTGCTGCTGGAACTGGACCGGGACACGGCCTCCGTGCCCTGGGAGTTCCTGGCCGAGATCCAGCAGGCCGGTATGGAGCAGCGCGATCCCCTGGCGATCCGCACCCAGCTGTCCAGGCAACTGCGCACGACCTACTCGCGGGTGATGACCGAGGGCCTGGCGGACGGTCCGCTGCGCGCTCTGGTGATCGGCGACCCGGGAGACCCGGAGAAGGGCTTCCACCTGCCCGGCGCCCGTCAGGAGGCCCTCGCGGTGGCCTCGCGGCTCAAGGAGCTCGGCGCGAAGGTCAGCCTCTTCGTCGGCGCGGCGAACGCGCTGCGCCAGCCGGGCGTCGACCCCGCCCGGCGCCTGGACGTGCTGCGGGTCCTGCTGTGCGGGGGCAACCACATCGTGCACTACTGCGGACACAGCGACTTCGACCTCTCCGGTACGGGACGCCGCTCGGGCTGGGTCTTCGCGGACGGCCTGCTGACCGCCCAGGAGCTCGCCCTGCTCGAACGCCCGCCGCTGATCGTCGTCGCCAACGCCTGCTACACGGCCCGCCTCGGCGCTGCCGCCGCCGGCCCCGGCACCCCGGACGGAGCGCCTGGCCTCGCCGGCCGCAGCCCCTGGGGGAACCCGCAGGCCGCGCTGGTCCCGAGCCTCGCCGACGAGTTCCTGCGCATGGGCGTGGGGCACTACATCGGGGCGGCCTGGCGGATCCCCGACGACCAGGGGATCACCTTCGCCGACCAGTTCTACACGCACCTGTTCACGGGCGGGTCCGGCGAGGCGGCCCCGACGGTGGGCGGCGCCGTCCGCACGGCGCGCAGGCGCCTCTACGGGCTGCGCGCCGGGGGGCAGGGGGAGCAGGACGGCGGCGGTCCGGGCGGCCGGAACGGCCCTGACGGCTCCGGCGGCCCCGACGACTCCTACCGCCCGGACATCACGGCGAGCGGGCAGCGCTGGAGTTCCTGGGCCGCCTACCAGCACTACGGCGACGCGGCCGACCCATTCGTCCGATCAGGGGGTAGCTAGGAGGCCCACTCATGGCCAGGATCCCGATGGCCGATGTCGTCGTACTGCTCCCCGGTATCGGCGGGAGCGTGCTGACGAGGAACGGCAAGGACGTGTGGGCGCCCTCCGCCTCGGCGGTACTGGGCGCGCTGGCGAGCCTGGGCGGCTCGCTGGAGTCCCTGGAACTCGGTGCGGACGACTGGCTCGTGGACGATCTCGGCGACGGCGTCGCCGCCGACCGTCTGGTGCCCGACCTGCACACCCTGCCCGGACTGTGGAAGATCGACGGCTACACGGCGATCGAGAAGTTCCTGCTGGCCCGGTTCGATCTGCAGAAGGGCCGGAACTACTTCCCGTTCCCGTACGACTGGCGGCGCGACAACCGGGCCGCCGCCCGCAGGCTCGCCGATCAGAGCGCCGTCTGGCTGCGGGACTGGCGCGGGACGAGCGGCAACTCCGCGGCCCAGCTCGTCCTGATCGGGCACTCGATGGGCGGGCTCGTCTCCCGCTACTTCGTCGAGGTGCTGGGCGGCTGGAAGGACACCCGGGCCATCGTGACCTTCGGGACCCCCTACTACGGTTCGCTCAACGCCGTCGAGTTCCTGTGCAACGGCTTCCACAAGCGGATCGGCCCGTTCGAGAAGGACCTCACGCGCCTCCTGCGCTCCTTCACCGGCCTGCACCAGCTCGCACCCGTCTACCGGTGCGTGTACGGGCCCGACGGCGAGGCGGCCACCCCGGCCAAGGCCGGGCTGCCCGGCTGGCACCCGCAGTGGAGCAGCCACCTCACCGACTTCTTCGGCGAGATGGAGAAGGCGGCCGCCGACAACCGGAAGGAATCCGCCTGGGAGTCCAACCAGGTGGTCTACCACCCCATCGTCGGCATGGACCAGCCCACCCGGCAGTCGGCCCGGCTCACGGACCACAAGGTCGAGACCCTGATGCTCCGCGGGGACGAGGACGAGGGCGGCGACGGCACGGTGCCCAAGCTCTCCGCCGCCCTCTCCGGCACCGAGGACGCCCGCACCTTCGTCCCCCAGAAGCACGGGAGCCTGCAGAACCACGACGCGATGCTCGACCACCTCGGCGGCATCCTCCAGTCCCTGCACGACATCCGCATCGACGACCTGCGCGCCGCCGTGACCTCGTGGTTCAGCTACCTCGGTGACGACCTCTACCTCGCCGACGAACCCGTCGTCTGCGAGGTCGGCGCCATCAGCGCGCTCAGCGAGGGCGAACTGCCCGAGGTGCCCGCGCGACTCTCGGTGACCGACCGGGCCTCCGGCCGGGCGGTGGTCGCCCGCGACCTCACGGTCGCGCGGGAGCGGCAGCGGGTCGACATCGGCGTGCTGCCCGCCGGTACGTACGACCTGCTGATCAGCGCCGGAGCCGACACGGCCCCGCTGTCCGACGTCTTCGTCGTCGCCGGACCGGACGGTACGGACGCCGTCGGGGCCACGGACGGCACCCGCGTGCCGGAGGGGTGACAGCCCCCGCTCCGCGTGAGCCCCCGCCGGGGTAAGAATCGTGACAACGATTACATTCATCCCCAAAACGAGCATCCAGCAGGGATCATTATTTCCCGTAATTGTCGTATATGGCTGCCATTGCGGCCCGCGCCACCTGAGGACCGGTCGGCGCTACGGGAGAGATATGGGACGCGTGCGCAGCTGGACGGTCAACCGACGGATCGCTCTGCCGGTGGCAGCGGGAGGGGCCGTCGTCCTCGCCCTGGGCGGCCTCTACGGAACCGCCCTCGCGGTCGGAGGCGACATCGACCAGGGCACCCGGGTCCTGGGGGTGGACCTCGGCGGCATGAGCCGGGCCGAGGCGCGCCAGGCGCTGACCCGGCAGCTCGGACCCGCCGCCGCGGCGCCGATCACGGTGAAGATCGGCGACCGGGTGGAGAAGGCCGATCCCGCCGCCCTCGGGCTCTCCCTCGACGCCGACGCGACCGTCGACCGCGCCGTACGGACCGGCTACGGCCCGGGCACCGTCATCGGCGGCCTCTTCGCCTCGGGCAGCCGCGACGTGGCGCCGGTGATCAGCATGAACGAGCAGACCGCCCGCGCCGCGGTGAAACGCCTCGGACTGACCACCGGGCAGCACGTCCGCGAAGGGGCGATCGCGTTCGAGGAGGGCACGGCGAAGGCCGTCGCCCCGCTCCCCGGCGTGTCCCTCGTCGAGGACAAGGCCCTCGGCACCCTCCGCGACGCCTACCTGCGGCCGCACCCGGGCCCCGTCGTCCTGCCGGTCGTGCGCACCGAGCCGCGCGTCGGCGCCGAGGAGACCGGACGGGCCATGCGGCAGTTCGCCGAGCCCGCGATGTCCGGGCCCGTCACGCTCACCGTCGCCGGCCGGCGCATGTCCATAACCCCCGCCGTCCTCGGCGAGCACCTGAAGATGCGGGCCGACGGACAGGGCCGCCTCGTGCCCGACCTCGACTCCAAGAGCCTGCTCGCGGACCCCGCCGTGGCGCCCACGATCGACGAGGTCACCCGTACGCCGCGCAACGCCGTGCCCGGCCTCGCCGCGGACGGCCGCGTGGTCATCGCCGACCAGGGCCGCGCGGGACGACAGGTCACCCAGGAAGCGCTCGGCCGGGCCGTGCTGCCGCTGCTGACCCGCACGGGCGCGGCCCGCAGCGGCGAGGTCGCCACCGCGGCGGTCCAGCCGGAACTCACGGCCGGTGAAGCGCGGCGGCTCGGCATCAAGGAGAAGGTCTCCTCCTTCACCGTGGAATTCCCGGCCGCCCCCTACCGCACCACCAACATCGGCCGCGCCGTGGAGCTCATCAACGGCTCCGTCGTCATGCCGGGGCAGGAGTGGAGCTTCAACCGCACGGTCGGTGAGCGCACCCCCGAGAACGGCTTCGTCGACGGGATCATGATCAACGACGGCCAGTACGTGAAATCGCCGGGCGGCGGTGTCTCGGCGGTCGCCACCACCATGTACAACGCCGCGTTCTTCGCGGGCGTCAAGCCCGTCGAGCACGGCGCGCACTCCTTCTACATCGAGCGCTACCCCGAGGGCCGGGAAGCCACCGTCGCCTGGGGCACCCTCGACCTGCGCTGGCTCAACGACTCCGGCCACCCGCTGTACATCCAGGCCCGGTCCACCGACACGTCGCTGACGATCTCCTTCCTCGGCACGAAGAAGTACGACGAGATACGTGCGACCAAGGGGCCGCGCACCAACATCACGCCGCCCGGGAAGCGGACCGGCAGCGGCGAGACCTGCGAGGTCCAGACGCCCCTGGAGGGCTTCGACGTCACCGTCGGCCGGACCTTCGTCCAGGGCGGCAAGGAAGTCAAGCACGAGGACTTCAAGACCCACTACACGCCGCGCGACGAGGTCACCTGCACCCCGGAAGGCGCGCCGGAGGCCTCTCCCGGGGCCACCCCGGGCGCCACGCCGGGCGCCACCCCGCAGGCCCCGGTGCCCTCGCAGACCCCGTCCTCCGCCGCCGCGGGCGGCGTCCGGACCGCGGCCCAGCGCCACGCCGGCTGACGTCACCGGGGGACCAGGTGTGACAATCCGGGCGCTCCCTGTGCATGTCGGGGGCCGGAGGCGCCCGGAAGTGCTACAACTGGGTTCGTGACCATTCCTCGCCACCCGTGCCGGGCACGTCGGTGCGGTCACCTCTAGGCAACCGGAACAAGAGCGTCGCCGGACAGGTATTCGTCCTCCAGGTGGCGATCGTGGTGTTGCTCGCGGCCGGGGCCCTGCTGGCCCTGGTCCTCCAGTCGAGGCACGACACCGAACGCGAGGCGCGCAACCGGTCGGTCTCCGTGGCCCAGACCTTCGCCCACTCCCTGGGCCTCCAGGACACCCTGAAGACGTCCGACCCGTCCAAGACGCTCCAACCCCTCGCCGAGACCACGCGCAAGGCCGCCGGGGTGGACTTCATCGTGGTGATGGACACCAACGGCATCCGCTACAGCCACCCCCAGCCGGACCGCATCGGGAAACGATTCGTCGGCACCATCGAGCCCTCGCTGAAGGGCCAGGTCCACACCGAGAGCGTCGACGGCCCGCTCGGCAAGGAGATCCAGGCGATCGTGCCGGTCACCGGGCCCGACGGCAAGGTCAACGCGCTCGTCTCGGCGGGCCTCACCGTCAAGAACGTCACCGGCGTCGTCGACCGCCAGCTCCCGGTCATCCTCCTGGCCATCGCCACCGGCCTGGCCCTCGCCACCGTGGGGACCGCGCTCATCAGCAGACGCCTGCGCCGCCAGACCCACGGGCTCGGCACGCAGGAGATGACCCGCATGTACGAGCACCACGACGCGGTGCTCCACGCCGTCCGCGAAGGCGTGCTGATCACCGACGGCGAAGGCCGGCTCCTGCTCGCGAACGACGAGGCCAAACGCCTGCTCGGGCTCCCGGAGGACGCCGACGGACGGCACATCGCCGACGTGCCGGGCCTGGACCGCCGGATGGCGGACCTGCTGCTCTCCGGCCGCGAGGCCACCGACGAGGTCCTGGAGAGCGGGGACCGGCTGCTCGTCGTCAACCAGCGGCCCACCCACCCCCGCGGCCGGCCGGAAGGCGCCGCCATCACCATCCGCGACTCCACCGAGATGCAGGTCCTGACCAGCCGGGCGGAGACGGCCCGCAGGCGCCTCAAACTGCTCTACGACGCGGGCGGCGACATCGGCACCAGCCTCGACGTGGTGCGCACGGCCGAGGAGCTCGCCGCCGTGGCCGTCCCCCGCTTCGCGGACTTCGTCACCGTCGACCTCGCGGACCAGGTCATCGACGGCGAGGAGCCCCGCGCGGGCTCCGACATGCGGCGCACCGCGGTCAGCGGCATCCGCTCCGACCACCCCCTCTACCCCGTCGGCCGACTGATCGACTTCCTGCCCTCCACCCCCCAGGCGCGCGGCTACGGCACCGGACGGGCCGAGCTGGTCCCCCACCTGGCCGACGCGCCGGGCTGGAAGGCCCAGGACCCGCCACGCGCCCAGGCCATCGTGGACTACGGCATCCACTCCCTCATCGCGGCCCCGCTCATGGCCCGGGGCGTCGTACTCGGCGTGGTCAACTTCTGGCGGTCGCAGAAGCAGGAGCCCTTCGACGAGGACGAGCTGTCCCTGGCCGAGGAACTCGTCGCCCGCGCGGCCGTCAGCATGGACAACGCCCGCCGCTACACCCGCGAACACGCCCTCGCCGTGACCCTCCAGCGCAGCCTGCTGCCCCGCGCCCTGCCCGAGCAGAGCGCCATGGACGTGGCGCACTTCTACCTGCCCGCGCAGTCCGGGGTCGGCGGCGACTGGTTCGACGTGATCCCGCTGGCGGGCTGCCGCGTCGCGCTGGTCGTCGGAGACGTCGTCGGACACGGCCTGCACGCCGCCGCCACCATGGGGCGCCTGCGTACGGCCGTGCACAACTTCTCCTCCCTCGACCTGCCGCCCGACGAGATCCTGGCCCGCCTGGACGACCTCGTACAGCGCATCGACCACGACGGGGAGGGCGACGACGTGAACGGCGGCGTACTGGGCGCGACCTGCCTGTACGCCGTCTACGACCCCGTCTCCCAGCGCTGCACGATGGCGCGGGCCGGCCATCTGCCACCCCTGGTGGTCGCCCCCGACGGCACGACGGAGATCGTGGAACTGCCGGCCGGACCCCCGCTGGGGCTGGGCGGCATGCCCTTCGAGACCGCGGAGCTGGACCTCGCCGAAGGCAGCCAGCTCGTCCTCTACACCGACGGACTGATCGAGGAGCGGACCCGGGACATCAGCGAGGGGCTGGAACTGCTGCGCGCGGCCCTCAGCCACCCCGACCGGGACCCGCACGAGAGCTGCCGGGCCGTGCTCGACATGCTGCTGCCGCCCCGGCCCACCGACGACGTGGCCCTGCTCATCGCCCGGACCCGGACGCTCGGCCCGGACCGGGTCGCCCAGTGGGAGGTGCCGTTCCAGCCCAGCGCGGTGGGCGCCATGCGCAACGCCGCGGCGAAGAAGCTCGACGAGTGGGGCCTGACGGACCTCGGTTTCGCCACGGAACTGATCCTCAGCGAGCTGATCACCAACGCCCTGCGGCACGGCAGCGCACCCGTGCGGGTGCGGCTGCTCCACGACCACAACCTGACCTGCGAGGTGTGGGACGGCAGCAGTACCGCCCCGCACCTTCGCTACGCCGCCACCACGGACGAGGGCGGCCGCGGCCTGTTCCTGGTCGCGCAGCTCAGCGAGCACTGGGGCACCCGGTACACGCCCGACGGCAAGGTCATCTGGGCTGAGCTGGCCCTGCCCGGCGCCGCGGGCGGCACGGAGGCCGCCCTCGCGGCCTTCCTGGACGTGGACCCGATCTGACCGGCCCCGGGGGCCCGTGGAGCCGGGTCCACGGGGGTCAGACGCCCGGCCGAAGGGCCTTCAGCGCCGTCTCGAGCGCCTGCTCCGCCGGGACCGGGACATCGGGAACGACTCCCACGCCCTCCCAGTTGCCGCCCGTGACGGTGTTGATCGACCGTGCCGTCGGCACCGTCACGAGAACGTGCTCGGCGACCGCGTGCCGGGCCGTCGGATGGGCGCCGCCCCGGGTCGTGGCACCGACCAGAACGGCCCGCCCCTGCGCCTGGAGGGTGTACGCCACGTCCTCGCCGCCGGAGAAGGTGCCCTCGCTCGTGAGGACGTGGACCGGCCGGTCCAGATAGCGCGGGGCGGGAAGGTGCGCGACCGTCCAGTACTGGCGGGTCGTGTCCGAGGTCCGGTCGTAGATGTCGTTCAGGTGCACCTGGTCGTCGGGGAAGAAGTAGCTGCACCACATCGCGGCACCTTCCGGAGCCCCGCCGCGGCAGCCGCGAAGGTCCAGGACGAGGGCGGAGCTGTGTGCGACCAGCTGCATCGCCGCGCCGATCGCGCTCGCGCCCTCGACGGCGCTCGCGATCCACCGGATCTCGATGAGCCCGACGTTCCCCTCCAGCCGCTCGACGCGCTGGATCCCCTGGTTCTCCGCCCGGAGCAGCGCCAGGAACGCGGCCTCCCCGCCGTCCTCGTCCACCGGGTCCAGCGACTGCGGCTCGTCCGTCCACAGCAGGCGCAGGTGCTTGTCCGGGCAGACCTCCTGAAGGTCGGCCGTCACCACCCCGCAGAGCGCCGGCCCGTCCAGGCCCGCGTAGGCACCCGCCGCGAGACGGCCCCGTATCGCGGCCTCGATGACAACGGCCTTGTCGGGGAAAACGTAGCCCGCGGTGATCCGGTCCAGGGCGCGTTCGACGATCTCTTCGTTTTTCGGCATGAGGAGTCATGATAGAGCGCCAACACCCCGGTGACCAAAGGGTTTACCCTCGACCCGCACCCGGTCCGGGGGCCGTGCCAAGGACGCCGCCGGGCTCCGCGAGCATGTCGTCGACAAGCTGCATCCGGGTCTCCGGCAGGCGCTCGGCGATCGCCTCCACCATCATCGCGACCCCCTGCGGGTCGGGCGCCGCACAGCGTTCGCGGGCCGCCTCGTCGGGCCAGCGGGCATACGCCACCCAGGTACCGTCGTCCGCCCGGTGCAGCCGGGACCCGTAACTGCCGCATTGCGCGTGGATGGCCGCCGTCACGCGGTGCCAGCCGTCGGCGAACTGCTGCTCCATGCCCGGCCGGAGCCGCCACCGGTAGATCACTGCGAACACGCCCGGATACCTCCCGCATCAGGATGTGGATCTTTCCTGGCCACTCTAAGGGCAGTCCCGCGGAGCCCGCCGAACAGGCGGGAAGAAACCCGGGGGAGCTTCGCGGACGCGCTCGCTACCATCGCCTGGTGCACCCCGAACCCCGCCCTTGGACCCCGTATCCGAAGATCCCTGCGAACACCCGGCTGGGAGAGGCCCGCGGGCGGAACTGGGTGGCCCACGAGAAGATCCACGGTGCCAACTTCGCCGTCGTGTGCGACGCGTCGGGCGCGCACCCCGCCAAGCGGCGGGAACTCCTCACGGACGGCGGGCTGGACGACTTCTTCGGCGTCGGCCGGATCTGGCCCGCGCTGGCGGTCGCCGCGACCCGCTGCGCGCAGCGCCTGCGCGAGGACACCGGAGCCCCGGCCTCCGCCGTCGTCACCGTCTACGGCGAACTCGCCGGCGGCCGCTACCCCCACCCCGGCGTCCCCGCCACGCCAGGAGCGGAGCCCGTCCAGACCGGCGTCTGGTACGCGCCCGAACTCCTCTGGCTCCCCTTCGACGCCACCGTCACCGACCACGACGGCCCGCGCTGGGTCGGGGACCGGACGCTGCGCGCGGCGGCCGCCGAGGCCGGGCTGCACTGCGTCCCGCTGCTCGCCGAAGGTCCGCTCGGGCGCCTCCAGGAACTGCCGGCGGTCTTCCCCACCCGGCTGCCCGCACTCCTGGGCCTGCCCGCGCTGCCCGACAACCTCGCCGAGGGCCTCGTCGTCAAACCCGCCGACGGATCCCGGGAACCCGGCCGGCCCATGGCCAAGTTCAAGCAGCCCGCCTTCGCCGAGGACGAGCGGTTCGACGGCTCGCGCCCCTACCAGGCGCCCGCCGAGGGCGCGGCAGGAGTTCCCGGCTGGCTGCTCGCCCACGGCACCGGCCTGCTCACCCCGGCCCGGGCCGCGTCCGCCGTGAGCAAGCTGGGACCGCGCACCCCGCCGGGCGACCTGGCCGCCGAGATCGCCCGGGACGCCACCGAGGAGGTGGCGCAGGCACTGGGCGGCCTGGACACGACGACGCACCGCGCACTGGAGGCATGCCTGCACGCCGGAGCCCTGACCCTGGCCCGCTTCGACGCCGCCGACCGCCGCGCCTGACACCACCGGCGCGGGGGCGGGCCCGCCGGATTCCGCCGGCGCCGGCGCCCCTGTGCATACTGCTGCCATGAAGTCCCCGGTCGGCTCGCGCATCCACCTGATGATCACCTTCGTCCTGGTGACGTGCGGCGCGGTCGCCGGAGCCTGCCTCGGGATCCTCCTGTCCGGCCGGCTGATGGCAGTGGTCTTCGCGGCCGTGGCCGGTCTCGGCGCCGGGCTGGGATCGTTCTTCTCCCGCAGGCAGGTCCTCGCCCTCTTCCAGCCCGACCCCGAGGAGGTCCCGGCCGACGGCTACGCCGAGGGCCTCGCCGACGCCGCCCTCGTCTGCATCGCGACCTATCAGGCCGCCGTCTTCCCGCTCACCCCCGACGGGGTGAGCGAGGCCGAGCGGGAGGCCCGCCGCACGATGGCCTACCGCATCTCCGCCTACGAGGGCCTGCCGTACCCGGTACGGACCTCGGCGGCCGCCGCCCTCGAAGCCATCGACCACGGCGCGGACCCGGGGCGGGCGGAGACCGCGATGAAGGCGCTCTGCCTCACCATCTACGACAACCGCCACGGCCGCTGAACCCCGGTGCACCCCGGGCCGTCCGGTGCGCTCAGCCCATTGTGTGATCGGCTGGTCGGCAACGGTTGGGCCTCGGTCCGGCCGTCGGCAGTGGCCTGATGCGGATCATGGCGTTGTCCGGTTATGGAATCTGACGGGATGCTGTTCGCTCGGGCGCCGCTCGACGGTGTCGTCTGGCTCGACACACTGGTCCACGACCCGGACTGCCGGTCATGTCCGCGTCTGCGGGGGCCGGGAGAGGAATCCGAGGAGGCCGACCCCGACGCCGACGGGATCCCGGTGCTGTCGGGCCGGGGCCGGAACTGGATGGTGGCCGCGTCCGCGGTCACGGTCGTCTCGGCCGTACTGACCGTCGTGGCGAA
The DNA here is from genome assembly GCF_017639205.1 of Streptomyces nojiriensis. Lineage (NCBI taxonomy): Bacteria > Bacillati > Actinomycetota > Actinomycetes > Kitasatosporales > Streptomycetaceae > Streptomyces > Streptomyces nojiriensis. Next base: position 8,820,029 of record NZ_CP071139.1, read on the forward strand.
CTGACGGCGTTCCCGGCCGGCCCCGCGGCCCGGGTGCGCGCGGGCTCATCCGCCCCGGTGGAGGGTGAGCGTCCAGCTCCGGTGGCTGTGCTCGCCGGGCCGGTCGGGGTGCTGTTCGGTGATGGTCGCGGTGATCTCGTCGCCGGCGCGGTGGAGCGCGCCGTGGTAGCGCCACGCTTCCTCCGGATCGATGGCCAGCAGTTCGGCGAGGACGGTGTCCTCCAGCCGGCGGCCGACGGCGCGCAGCACTCCGGCGTCGAGAACCAGGATCGTCCCGTCCGTGAGGACGAGCGGCTTCGGGGTCTGCGGGTCGGTGAGCGAGGGTCCGCGTTCCACCGTGCCACCGGGCAGCAGCCGGACCACCCGGCTGCCGGTGGGGATGTTGCGGTCGGTCTCGACGACGCGGATGCCGGTGCCGACGACGTAGTGGCCGTAGCTGCGCCAGGAGTCGTACAGGGTGCCGTCGCGGTCGTACGCCCAGGTGTCGAAGGCGTCGTAGCCCTCCAGGCCGAGTACGAACCGGCCGCCGCCCAGGGCCGCGCCGCGGGCACCGCGCAGTTCGGCGATCAGGCCGCCGTCCGCCAGGTCGAGCAGCACGGCCGGGCCGAGGTTGCCCCAGGCCGTGTACGCGAGGGAGTCCGTCGTGACCAGGACCCGGCCGCCGGAGAGGTGGGCGGCGTTGGGGACGCCGGAACAGAGCGCGGTCCAGCGGGTGCGGCCCGAGTCGTCGACACAGCTGATCTTCCCGGCGGTGCCGTGGATCCGCAGATCGCCCCGCCGGGCGAGCGGCCGGCCCCCGGCACGGGACGGACCGCCCTGCGGCAGACCGGACTTGCGCCCCCGTGCCCGCACCGTGACCCGCCACGCGCCGGACCGGCCGTCCTCCTCGGATATCCCCATGGATCCAGATGCTAAGGGGTGTCTTGCCAGTCGGGCCGCGGACCGGCCCCGCCCGCAACCGTGGTCGATCCGACGACGCACCGTCACCAAGCTGTGAAGCTTCTACGGGACGCTGGTGCTCAGCCAGCCCGGCCCAGCCCGGCGCGTTCCGCGCATTCCCCAGGGGGGACCACCATCATGAGCACCGTACGCAAGGCCGCCATCGCCCTCGCCGCCGTATCCGCACTGGCCCTGACGGCCTGTGGCCCCACCGAGGACGGCGCGGCGGGCGGGTCCGGGACGCCCAGCGCGAGCCCGACCGCCGTCCCCAGCGGGAGCGCCGGCGGGAGCGCGTCCGCCGGTCCGAGCGCGACCGCGTCGAAGTCGGCGGCGCCGAAGAAGACCGCGACCCCGTCGAAGCCGTCGAAGTCGGGGTCGACCGACCCCGACTTCGACGTCTTCCCGTGCAGCACGTTCGACGTGACCTTCACCGCGACCCTGGCCGAGCCCACGACCAGCAGCTACCTGCTGAAGATCACCAACAAGGGCACCAAGGCGTGCCGGGCGCTCGGGCACCCGATCGTCACCTTCGGCGACCTGGACGGCCAGGCCACCGAACGGGGTGCGGCCCCCGGCATCGAGGACGCGCTGCGGCTGGAACCGGGCCAGTCGGCCTACGCCGGGCTCATGGGCGGCGCCAACGACGGCAAGGGCAAGACCGTCAACTCGATCGCGCTGACCATGAGCACCGAGTCCGACCTGAAGCAGACACCGCTGAAGGCATCCACCCCCGGCCTGTACGTCTCGCCCGCCAAGAACTCGGTGACCGCCTGGATGAACAACGCGGAGGACGCGCTGAGCCTCTAGGCCGTCTCTTCCGGATCTTGCCGGGCCCGCGACGCCCGGCACCGCACCTGGCCGCGTTGTCGGGGCGCCCGAGTACGTCCAGTACTCGGGCGCTCCTCCGCCTTGCCATGTACGGCACCGGACGCCGCGGGCTCGGCCGACAAGATCCGAAAGAGACGGCCCAGGGGTGTCTTGGTGACGGTCCCCGGCACGACCCCGGCACGTCCGCGTTCATCCGGTCGGCCGAGCACCGCAGGCCGGCCGCGTCCCGCCGGGTCAGGCTGTGGACAAGGACCGTCACCACCGCACAGACGAGGACCGAGCCCATGTCCCACAGCCGACGTATCAGCACCCTCGTGGGCGTCGCAGCACTGCTGCTGACGGCCAGCGCCTGCTCGGGCCTGGGCCGGAGCACCGTCGGCATGCTGACCTTCCGCGGACACGACTCGCCGGTCGAGCTGAGCTACTCCAACACGCTGGTCGTCGGCTGCCACAAGATCGGCATCCCGAAGGGGGCCACGCACGTTCAGAACAACACCCTCGTCGACATCGTCCTGTACCGGACGCCGGACTGCCAGAAGACCGACAAGGCCGACGGGATCTACGTGGCCACCACCCTCTCGAACGTCACGGCCCCGGTGAGCCTGCCCTGGCGCAGCTTCAGCGTCATCCACTGACCCCGCGCCCTCCTGCCCTGCGCCCCGCCGCTTGCGGGCGGGCGGGCTCTGTTCCATAGTCCGAGGTATGGACGAGCGCGAGGCGGCGCTCCGGCAGGCGCACGGCCATGCCGTCCGCTGGCTGGCCAGCCTGTCCGACCGCCCGGTTCCCGCCCGCGCCTCGGTCGACGAGATCGTGCGCGCGCTCGGCGCCGAGCTGCCCGACGCGCCGAGCACGCCCGCCGATGTCGTCGACCTGCTGGCCACGGCCTGTGAGCCGGGGCTCACCGCCTTCCCCAGCGGCCGCTTCTACGGATTCGTGATCGGGGGCACCGAGCCGGCCGCACTCGCGACGGACTGGCTGGTCAGCGCCTGGGACCAGAACTGTGTGATGCGCGCGGTCTCGCCCGCGTACACGGCGGCGGAGGAGGTCGCCGGCGCCTGGCTGCTCGACCTGCTCGGTCTCCCGCCCGACAGCGCCGTCGGCTTCACCACGGGCGCCACCATGGCGAACTTCACCTGCCTCGCCGCCGGGCGCGACACGGTGCTGCGGCGCGCCGGCTGGAACGTGGCCCACGAGGGACTCGTCGGCGGGCCGCCCGTACGCGTGGTCGCGGGCCGGGACCGCCACATGGCCATCGATCTGGCCCTGCGCTACCTCGGGCTCGGCCGGCCCGAGCTCGTCGAGGCGGACGAGCAGGGACGCATCGACCCCGAGGCCCTGCGCCGCGCACTGGCGGCCGGCGGGCCCGGACCCACCATCGTGGTCCTCCAGGCCGGCGACATCCACTCCGGCGCCTTCGACCCCTTCGCCGAAACGGTCCGTGCCGCTCGCGAGGCCGACGCGTGGGTGCACGTGGACGGCGCCTTCGGCCTGTGGGCGGCCGCCTCCCCGGCCCACGCCCACCTCACCGACGGCTGCGCGGGGGCGGACTCCTGGGCCACGGACGCCCACAAGACCCTGAACGTCCCCTACGACTGCGGCCTCGCCGTCGTCCGTGACCCCTCCGCCCTCCGGTCGGCGATGGGCGAGCGCGGCGACTACCTCATCCAGCACGAACACGGCGACCCCGTCGACAAGGTCCCCGAACTCTCCCGCCGCGGACGCGCCTTCACCGTATGGGCCGCCCTCAGATCCCTCGGCCGCCACGGCGTGGCCGACCTCGTCGACCGGCTGTGCCGGCACGCCGGCGCCTTCGCCGCCGGCATCTGCGAGATCGAGGGCGCGACCGTCCTCAACGACGTGGTCTTCACCCAGGTCTGCGCCGAGTTCGGCGACGACGAACGCACCGACCGGGTACTGGCCCGCCTCCTCGACGAGGGCACGGCCTGGATCAGCGGCTCCACCTGGCACGGCCGCCGCGTCATGCGCATCTCGGTGAGCAACTGGTCGACGACCGACGAGGACGTCGCACGCACCCTCGACGCGATCCGCCGCGCGTCCGACGGCACATGAGGACAGATCAAGGCTCCTCGGCGCCGACGGTCGCGATGTCCCGTGCGACGTTGAAGTCCGGGCCGTGCTGCGCCCGCATGTCCTCCAGCCACCTCATGGTGCGTGCACCGGCGTACGTGACCAGCCCCGGCGAGACGCCCAGCCGGAAACCCCCGAGGAGCGGTTCGTCCTCCGGTGTGCGGGGGAGGACGTTCAGGGGCGACGGGCCGTCCGACGCGTACACGACGCAGTCGGCGAAGACCGCCAGCGGGAACAGGGCTGCCTTCCGCGCCGACGTGAGCATCTTGCGGTGCATGTTGACCCGGCCCCTCGCGGAGACCGCGGCGCGGATGTCGGGTCGCCAGGTCGGGCGCTGCGGGTCCTGCCACGACTGGCCGCCGAGCAGGGCCAGACCACCCTCGGCGGTCGCCTCGATCGCGCCGAGCACGGCCGCCGCCCCGGGATCGCTCCGGTGCCGGCGGGCCATGGCGTCCAGCAACTCCTTCTCGGTGAGGCCCGGGACCATACCGAGGTCGGCCATGGTGGCCAGGTAGCCGTCCCGCAGCCGCTCGTACCAGGGGTCGAGGTAAGGGGCGCTCCTGGTACGGACGTACGCCTCCAGGGGGCGCACCGCGAAGCCCAGCTCCACCGCGTAGGCGATGGTCGGGGTGGTGTACCAGGCCGGGCCCGTCGGAGGTCGCCCGTGCGGTGTGAACGGGGAGGGCAGGCGCGCGTCGTGGGTGATGTGGGACAGGTCCACCAGCCAGCTGCCGGGAAGTGCCTTGTCGAAGCCCGGCCGCCTGACGTGCACGGGGGCGTCGAGCCCCAGGCCGAGCCGGCTCGCCGCCCCGACCGGCGCCAGGTTCACCTTGATGCCGACCACGTGGGACGCGCGGAGTTCGGCGTCGGTGGGCGGCCGCTGCCAGGAGTGCGCCTCCTCCATCAGCACCTGGTCCGGAGCGCGCCGGTGGGAAGGCGGGTAGAGGCCCGCGAGCATCGGGTGCCCGTCCGGGGCCTCGCACGGCGCGCAGTCCACCGCATCCGTGAGCGCCGAGGGATTGGGCGCGGACACCCAGGCCCCGGTCCGCTTGTCGCGCACCGCACGGGTCGGCGGGCGCAGCGCGGTCATCAGCGACAGACCCGTGGCCCCCGCAGAGCCGTGCGGGGTGATGACGCGCTCGGCGTACGTGCCGAGCACGCGGGCGGCCTCGGCGGGCGGGAGCTGCGCGGTCGCACCCCAGTGGCGGGGGTCGAGTGCGCCCCAGGGCAGTACGCACAGCTGGACGCACTGCCGCCGGTTCCCCCTGGCGGGGCGGTACAGCCGGGCCCAGGGACCGAATCCGGTCCGGGTCGTCTGCCAGCCCGCCCGCCGGAGCCGTACGAGGACCTCGTGACCGTCCGGAAGGGACCACCGGGAGCCGCCGCCGGGACCGCGCGGGAGGCCGAACCGTTCGGCGGCGGCCGGGGTGAGGGCGAGCAGCGGATCGGCGTCGCTGCCGTGGCGGTGCAGCCGCGGCGCGCCGAGTCCCGACAGGGTCAGCGTCCATTCCAGGAGCTCGGCGAGCGTCGTCGCGGGGGAGTACAGCACGCGGCCGCCCGCGCAGTACGCCCGTACCGTGCCGTCCTCGGCATCGACGACGGCCAGCGGCCCGTTCTCGAACTGCCGCGGTCCCGCGGAGGCCGGCCCGGAGGGTGGCCGCGGTCCCGCGGTGGCCGGCCCTGCGGCCCGGTTGCGCAGCCGGATCCGGGTGGCGACGGCGTTCTGGGCGAACTGCTGCGGTTCGGAGCTGCCGCGCCGCGCCATCCGGCGCCGGACGGCCCGCCAGGCGTCCTCCAGGCTCAACTCCGGTCCCACGCCCGCTATGCCGTGTTCCAGCACGGAGATCAGCTCGCCGGTGAACTCCGGGAACGGTGCTCCCGGCGGAACGAAGGAGCGCCGCGTCGCGGGAGCCGACGTCAGGACACAGTCCCCGTGGTCGTCCGCGTCCACCGCCTCCCCGCCGTCGGCCCGGTGCCCGGCGGGCTGCACGGTCTCGTCCAGGGCGTGCGCGAGATCCTCGCGGGTCGCCTGACCGGCGCCGGACATCGCACCCGCCAGGCCGCTGTAGCAGCAGTCCAGCACCGTCACCCGGTGCCGTGCCCGGTACCCGGCCTGGCGCACCACGTCACGCAACGTCCGGTACGGCAGCGTCCCGATCTGCGGATGATCCGCATCCGCCTCGGCCAGTGCCAGATACAGCTTCTCGTCGCGGTCGCGCAGCCCGTGCCCGGCGAAGTGGACGAGGAGCGTGTCCGTGGCCTCCAGGGCGGCGTCCCGCACCGCGCCCAGGATCCGGGAGACGGAGGCGTCCGCGCCCAGCACCGTGACGTGCCCGGCGGGCAGGCCCCAGACCGACGGGTCCCGCAGCAGCTCGGCGAGGCGCCGTGCCCCCGCGGCGGCCGCGGGCAGCGGCTCGAGGTCCGGGTGGCCGTAGTCGCCGACCCCGATCAGTACGGCCCGGCTGGCGATCGGGTCAGGAACCGGCACCGGGGGTTTCCTGCGACGCGCCGTGGGAGGGACCCGGGTCGGCCTGCCCGCCCGCCAGAGCGCGCGCGACGCGGGCCGCGTCCTCCGCCGTACCGTCCTCGACGACGACCCGGACACCGTCGTACTCGACCACCAGCCGCGCCTCGGAGCGCAGCCGGGGCGGCAGCGAGGCGCGGAACGTGCGGTGCGCGTACACCAGCGCCGTCGCGGAGAACCCGGAAGAGACCGCGAGATTGATCCACTCGACCAGATCGCCCGACATGGCACCGCTCGGGGCCGTCGCGCGGACCCGCTGAACGGCCGTGTACCGGGACACCTCGCGGTCCTGCGTCAGCCAGTCGGCGAAATCACCGGTCAGCCCGGCGGTTCCGGCCGCAGCCGGTTCCCCGTCACCGGACTCGATCCGCACGCGCATGCCGGTCATCCTTGATTCCCCCGTTTCCCCGTACGTCCAACTGCCCTGCCGACAACGGCAAGAGCGCCCTCACTCTATCGTTCCCGATCTTGGTCGACACGCCGTTCGGTCCCACCGCTGCCGGTGAGGGTGACGGGCGTCGGGCCGTCGGGGCGGACGGTGATGCTGTACGCGGCCCCCGTCGGGACGGCCCGGAAGTCCGGGACGTGGGCGGGCAGCAGGAGTTCGAGCAGGGCGACCGACTCCCGCAGGGCGAACTGCTGGCCGAGGCAGGCACGGGGGCCGATGCCGAACGGCAGGTAGGCGCCGGGCCGGGTCGGACGGCCGCCGGGGACGGTGAAGCGCCGGGGGTCGAAGTGCTCCGGATCCGGCCACAGTTCGGGATCCCGGTGGGTGAGGTAGGGACAGACCAGCAGATCCGTGCCCGCCTCGACGCGGTAGCCCGCCAGGACGTCGTCCTCGGCGGCGTGCCGGGGCAGGATCCATGCGGACGGGTAGAGCCGCAGCGTCTCGCCGACCAGTGCCTGGAGGGCTTCGCGCCGCTCCGGCGAGCCCGCGCGACCGGCCGCGAGGGCCTCCTCGCGGGCCGCGGGATGGCGGTCGAGGAGCAGGTACAGCCAGGTGAGCGTGGTCGCGGTGGTCTCGTGGCCGGCGACGAGCAGGGTGACGAGCTCGTCCCGCACCAGCCGGTCGGTGTACTCGGGGCGCTCGGCCGAGGCGTCGACCAGTACCTGGAGCAGCCCCGGCCCGTCGGGCCCCGGGGCGCCGTCCCGGGCGGCGGCCACCGCCCGCCGGGCGACCTCGTCGATCCTGGCCAGGTCGTCGGCGACGGCCTCCCGGGCGTCCACCCGGTCGGCGGGCAGGCTCGGCAGCGCCGCCACCACGGTGGCCACGGAGGTCAGTTCGTGCGCCGTGGTGTCGTCGAGCGGGTGCCCGGTGAGCGCCCGCCAGATGGTGTCCAGGGCGAAGCGGCGCATCTCCTCGCCCAGGTCGAAGCTCCGCCCGGTGCGCGCGTGCTCGGCCCACCGGCCGGCCGTGGTCCGGGCCGCCCCGGCGATCCGCTCCTCGTAGCGGCGCATGCCCTTCCCGGTGAACTGCGACTGCAGCAGCTTGCGTTGGCGCTTCCAGGCCTCGCCGGTCGCGGCGAGCACCCCGTCGCCGATGAGCAGGCGGGCGCGGTGGGACCGCTTGACGTACCGGTCGGGGTGCAGGGCGAGCACGTGCTGCACGGCCTCGGGCCCCGTGACCAGGACGGTGGGCTGCGGCCCGAGACGGAACGCGGCGACGCCGCCCAGCCGTTCCCGTACCTGCGCCAGCAGGTCGACCAGTTCTCCCTGATGGGTGCGCCACCGCTCCACGCAGTCGGCGTCGGCCTCGGGGAGCGGTCGCCCCGCCCCGGACCGCTGCGCGGCGGGCGGCCCGCTGCTGGCGTCGATGGCCACGGCTCTTCTCCTGTCCGGCTGTCGGGACGGTGCCCGAGGGTACGTCGGCATCACGGACTGTACGGGGACAGGCGTGCGCGGTGACAGCGCCGGAGGGCCGATGGCCCGATTCACCCGGGTGGTTGGAGGGCGGGCCCGCCGATGCGGGCCGCGAGGAGGGCGATGTCGTCGTCGGCGGAGGCGGGCACCAGGTGGGCGATGAGGGAGTCGCAGAGGTGGTCGAGCGATTGCTGGGGGGCGGCGAGCAGGCCGGTGAGCTCGGTCAGGCGTTCGTCGATGTCACGGCGGCGCGCCTCGATCAGGCCGTCGGTGAAGAGGACCAGGGTGCTGCCGGGCGGCACGGCGATGTCGGTGGTGGTGAAGGAGATGCCGCCGACGCCGAGAGGGACGCCCGGCGGGGTCTTGACGAGGTAGACGGTGCCGTCGGGCTGGACCACGGCCGGGGGCGGGTGTCCGGCGCGCGTGACCGAGCAATGGCCGGTGGCGGGGTCGCAGACCACGTAGAGGAAGGTCGCGAGCATCGGGTCGGACAGGTCGGCCAGAGTGGCTTCGAGTTGGTGCAGCAGGGCCGTGGGAGGCATGTCGAGGCGGCCGAGGGCGCGGACGGTCGCGGAGAGCCGTCCCATCACGGCGGCGGCCGCGATGCCGTGGCCCATGACGTCGCCGATGAGGAGTGCGGCGCGGCCTCCGCTCAGGGGCAGGACGTCGTACCAGTCACCGCCCACCTCGTTGACGTCGCTGGCCGGCAGATAGCGGTGGGCGATCTCGATCCCGGGCGGCGGGGTGACGTGCTGGGGGAGCATGCTGCGCTGGAGGACGACCGCGGTCTCGTGCTCGTGGTGGTAGAGGCGCGCGTTGTCGATGCTGATGGCGGCCCGGGCCGACAGCTCACCGGCGAGGGTGACGTCGTCGGACCCGAACGGGCCGGTGTGCCCGGTCCGGTAGAAGGTGGCGACGCCGAGGACCATGTCGCGGGCGACCAGCGGCGTCATCATGAAGGAGTGCACGCCCAGCTCCAGGAGCTGGGCCGGCTTGGGGGAGTGCCGGGCCGCGGGGGCGACGGCCCGGTCGTCGAGCTGGGCGATCAGGAACGGCTGACGGGCCGCGAGGGCCTGGGTGTAGGGGGCGGTCGTGGGGAAGATGAGGGTCCGGCCCAGGGGCGCCAGGGCCTGCGTGACGGCGGAACCGGTCAGCGGCGCTTTGCCCAGACGGCGCAGGGCGACGCCCCCGGCCAGTCCCGTGCCGGGCTCGATACCGCGGGCGAGGGAATCCAGGACGTCGACCGTGACGGCGCTCGCGAGGTGCGGGACGGCGAGGTCGGCGAGCTCCTGCGCCGTGCGCTCCAGGTCGAGGCTGGCGCCGATCCGGGAACTCGCCTCGCTGAGCAGGGCGAGACGGCGGCGGCCCGCCTCCGCCTCGGTGTGGTCACGCTGCTGCATGGTGATGTCGAGGAGCGAGGCGATCACCCCGATCGGCCGGCCGCCGGGATCCTCGACGCGCACGTACGAGCACGACCACACATGGTCGTGGTCCGGGTCGGCCGGGGTCCGGCCGGTTCGGCGCCGGTCCAGGACCGGCTCGCCCGTGTCCAGGACCTGGCGCATCGCCTCCTCCATCTGGTCGGCGTTCACCTCGGGCAGCAACTCGGCCAGCCGCCGCCCCACATGGGCGGACTCCGCGAGACCGTTCATCGCTTCGAGGGCCGGGTTGACCTGGAGGAACCGCAACTGCGTGTCGAGGACCCCGATCCCGACCGGCGAGCGGGCGAACAATCCGTCCCAGACGGCCGAGGAGCCCCGGATCCGGCGGGCCGCGTGGGCGTCCGCGGCGAAGACCAGTACGGCCGAGGCGCCGTGGCGGCGGTCCGGGACCGGGCAGGCCCAGATCTCCAGCTCCAGCGGGTGGCCCTTGCGGTGCCAGGCGGTGACCGTACCCATGACCCCGCGCCCGGTCGCGGCCGTCTCCCACAGGGACCGGCCCAGGCTGCGGTCGGCTCCCGGATGGAGGAGATCGGAGATGTGCCGCCCCAGCACCTCGGGCGGGGCGTAGCCGAGGAGCTGCTGGGCGCCGTGGTTCCAGCGCACGATCATCCCGTCGTTGCTGGTGGCCACGAGCGCGACCGGCAGGGCGCCCAGCCAGCCTCCGGCATCCTGGGCGGCGCTGCTGATCAGGTCGTCGAGCGGCATCTCCTCAGGCATCCTGCACCCGCTCCTCCGGGGCGGCCCGGGCCTCGCGCCGCGGCGGCCCCGCCGGGGCGGCGTGCGCCACGGCCGGCCCGGCGCCGCGGCCGCGCCACGGTCCGCCCCTGCGGCCACCCACCCGCTGCGGCATGAGACTGTGCGTGGTCCACATCTCTCATCGTCGCCCGGATGGCTCCGCGGCGCTCCCCGGCCGGGCGGCCCCCGCCGCCGCCGGGGCCTCTGCGCAGCGCAGGCGGTCGGCGGTCACGGGGGCGCCGTCGGCCACGTTGCGGTCGAAGGTGACGCTCCTGACCCGGACGGGCCGTGTACCGACGGTGACCTCGACGACCGCGTCGAGCTCCGGGTCCACCTGCGGGCGGGAGCCGGGCAGGGCGGCCGCCACGGTCGCCGCGTCGTCCTCCTGGCCGGTGGCGTACCGGATGACCGGCGGCCCGGACGGGCGTACCGCCGGTGCGGTCGCCGAGGTGTCGGTGACGACGAACCCGTTGCCGCGCAGGGCGGCGGCGACCTCGGCATCGTCCACCCGGACGGCGATCCGGGCCGGATCGGCCGGGGCCGGGTTCTGTGCGACGGGCTGGATCCGGGTGTCGCCCGTGATCGGGCGGTCCGCGCCGAGCGCGGCCCAGAGCGCCGCGGAACGGGCCTCGTCCCACACCAGGGTGGAACCCACTCCGGGGACGCGGTGGTCGAAGAGCCGGATGGGGACGGTCGCGAACTCCGTCCGGTCCGCCCGGAGGCGACCGAGCGCCCAGCCGATGCGCACCAGGTCGTCCAGGCCCGTCCGGTCGTCGGTGCGTACGGTCTTCAGCAGGGTGCGCACGGTCCGCGCCGTGCTGATGGGGCCGGCCAGGGCCCCCTCCGCGGCGAGCCGGGCCAGCAGGTCGTTGACCACACGCTGCTGCCGGCGGACCCGGCCGAGATCGCCGGGCCGGAGGTTGACGTGCCGGGCCCGGACGTAGCGCAGGGTGCGGTTCCCGTCGGCGAGGTGGCGGCCGGCGCCGATGTCGAGCCCGGAGTTCTCGTCCTTGAGCGGCCTGTCCGTGCAGACGGTGGCGCCGCCGAGGTTGTCGACCGTCTGCTCGAAGCCCGTGAAACCGGTCTCCAGGTAGTGGTCGATGTGGAGACCGGTGGCCTTCTCGACGGTGGCCACGGTGAGCGGGCCGCCGCCGAGCGCGAACGCACCGTTGATCTTGCCCCTGCGGGCCGGCGCGGCGGCCGTGGCGGGGGTGGCCGCGTACTCGACGTAGGAGTCGCGCGGGATGGAGACGATGCTCGCGCGCCGCCGGTTCTGCGACAGGTGGACGAGCATCATCACGTCGGTGCAGTTGCACCCCTTGCCGCCCACGTGGAGCCGCCGCTTCTCGGCCGCGGAGAGTCCGGCGCGGCTGTCGATGCCGACGACCAGGATGTTGGTACCCCGGCCGCCACCGCCACCGCCACCGCCACCGCCACCGCCTGCCGACGCGCTCGCGGCCGAGACGGCCTGGGAGCCCGCGAAGGAACCGCAGGAGAGGGCGGCCAGCAGGGTCAGGGCGACAGCGGTACGACGCAAGGCACATCCCCGGATAGAACGAACCGACTGAAATGGGGAATGTACTGGTCCGCTGTGCGAACGGCCGGGCTGTACGCGCCGGGATTCCTCCCGCAGGGGGCGGGCTTGGTACATCTGCCGCCGCGGCGGCGGAGCCGGGGCCGGCCCGGTCAGCGCTCGGACAGCTCCGACGGGGCCTCCTGGACGACCCAGCTGTTGCCGTCGGGGTCGTCGAAGGTCAGGAAGGAGTTCCAGGTGCCGCCCTTGCCCTCCTGCCAGCCCGACGCGCCGAGGCTCCGGACCGGCGACACGTCCACACCCCGGGCCACCAGTTCCTCGCGGGCCGCTTCGATGTCGGTGACGCACAGCTGGAGGCCGTGCAGGGTGCCGGGCGCCATGGCCCGGCCGCCGGGCGCCCCGGGCATCCCCTGGAGCATGGCGATGGAACACCGGGAACCGGGCGGGGTCATCTGGATGATGCGTACGCCGGGGGAGACCTCGTCGTCGAGGTCGACGCCGAAGCCGACCTGGTCGGCGTAGAAACTCTTCGCGCGATCCATGTCGGTGACAGGGACGGGGACGACTTCGAGCGTCCAGTTCACGGGGTGTCTCCTTCGGGGGATCGGCGGGTCGTACGGCGGGGCGGGTCCACCGTTTCCCATGGAGGTCCGGTGGCGCACGTCGCAACGCCCGGCGGGCGCCGACTTCTGCGGGAAGGGCGGACCCGTGTCGCGGGTCAGTCGTCGGGGAGGACGCGGCCGTCCTCGTCGAGCGTCAGGTGGATGCGCGCGGGGTCCTGGCTGTTGACGTCGGACGGCCGCGGGCCCTCCGGCCCGTCGGGCCCCCAGCGCAGCAGGCGGCGGGTACGGACGATCTGGTACAGGGTGCCCTGGAACTCCAGCCGGTCGACGCGTCCGGCCCGGAGCGTGTCGGCGGCCCCGGCGTACGCCGCCAGCTTCGCGGCCCGCAGGTCGGCGTTCTCCCCGCCGCCCGCGGCCGTCCACGTACGGGCGTCCGTGCGCGGGTCGGCGTCCTCGGGGATGTGACCGCGCATCCGCGGCCACATCCACGTCAGGGCGAAGTCCAGCGACTTGCGGGCGGCGTGCGGGGTCGGATGCGGGCCGCTGACCGGCCGCCAGCCGTTCGCGGTCCGCTCCACGACGCTGAAGGTCGGCGGCATCAGCAGAACGTCCGGGTGGGTGTCCAGGGCCCGCTGCGAGTCGGCGCGCACCTCCTCGGGGAACCGCCCGCCCGTGTAGCACAGGCCGCGCAGCGCCAGCTGCTCGAACGCCTGGGTCGGGGTGACCGGAGCGTCCGGATCCACGACCAGACCGTCATCGATCTCCGGTTCCCGGACGGCCCGGTCCCAGACGGGGACGAGAGGCTCCGGATCCGTCGGGCGCGGCGCCTCCATACCGCCCGGACCCGAGGCCGCGTACTCCTCGGCCCGCACCACCCGGTACCGGGTCCCGGACACGACGAGTTCGTCGACGCGCTCGCTCTCCAGCCGGGCGACCGCAGCCAGCAGCTCGCGCCGCTCCGCCCGGTCCCGCGCCTCGTCCTTCGCGTGGAACCACAGCCGCGAGTTCAGCCCGTCGCGCGCCTGCTGCGGGCAGCCGGCCGTCACTTCGAGCACCACCCGCCACCGCGGCCCGTCCCCGGCGGACTGCGCCGCCACCCCGAACAGCGGGCCGCGCACCACCACATCGCCCGCCCGTGCCACGGCGTCGAGCGCGTCGGCTTCCACTGCGGCTTCCACCGGTTCCACCGGCACCCGCACCACCACCGGCCGCGACCCGCGCGGCCTCATGTCCCCACGGTCCATGGCCCCATCCTGCCGACCGGTGCGGGGCGCCGCCCCTGATTCGCCGATTCCCCGGCCCCGGGGGACCCGGGGGCGGTACCGTCCGCGCACCCCTGACATTCGTCACTGTCCCTCCCGCGGTACACGCGTGAGCCTGGGGGAGGGAAAGAAGCCGAGCGACGAGGGGCAGGGGGCGGCGATGACGGTGCCGGGACCTACGACCGGACCGACGACCGGACCGACGACCGGACCGATGACGGGGGCCGTGACACCGCGGCCGAGCAGGGCCGGGATCTTGCGGATATGGGCCCGGTCGCTGACGGCGGTGGTGCTGCGGCGTCCGCCGGCACCGGGGCAGCGGCACTCGGCCGGGCCGCGGCAGGTGGTGCTGGTCCTGGTGGCGACGGAGATCGTCGCGGCCTTCCTGGCCTCCTCGATGCTGCCGCCCGCGGTCCGGCCGGTGCACGCGTTACTGGAGGTGCTGCTGGTGCTCGGCGGCCTGGGCCTGGTGGCGGCGCTGGTCCGGCACCCGCACGAGGTGGACGAGGAGCGGGTGGTCCTGCGGACCGGCTTCCTCGGCGACGTGACCCTGCCCCGCCCGGCGGTCCGCTCCACCTCCCCGGTGGTACGCACCGTTCCCGGCCGCGGCCCGAGGCCGGTGCCCGGCGAACCGGACGCGGTGGCCTGCTCGGTGGAGAGCGCACTGAACGTGGCCGTGCACCTGGACCCGCCCGTACTCCTGGACCTGGGCCCGGCCGGGCCGGTGGCGGCGTCGACCGTGTACGTCTCGGTGGACTCGCCGCCCGCCCTCGCACAGGCCCTCCGCCGCGTGGTCCCGCCGCACCGGAGCTAGCCTGGACAGGAGGAATCCGCCCGACGGCACGTGGGGAGGGAGGTCCCCGTGGTGACCCCGAGACTGCGCCTGACGACACTGGACGCGGGACCCTTCACCCTGCCGAAGGGCGACCTCCTGTACGGGGCGAGCGGCACGGTCACCGTGCCCTCGACGGTCGCCGTCATCGAGCACGCCACCCACGGGCCGATCCTCTTCGACACGGGCGTCAACCACCGCGTCGCGGACCCGGACGCGGCCGAGGCCCACTGGGGTCCGGGCCTGCGGGCGGCGTACGGCGCCGAGGGGTTCACCAGGGAGCACGCCGTCGACGCGCAGCTGGAGCGCCTCGGCTACCGGCTCGCCGACGTCAGGTACGTCCTCTACTCCCACCTGCACCTCGACCACGCCGGCGGGATGACCTACTTCCCGCACGCGGTGCACGTGGCCCAGCACGACGAACTGCGCCACGCCTGGTGGCCGGACCGCTGGACGGCCCGGGGTTACGCGTTCGCGGACTACGCGGGCGGCCGGAACTACGACTTCCTCGAACTGAGCGGTGACACCGACCTGTTCCGGGACGGCACGCTCACCCTCGTGCGCACCGCCGGCCACACCCCCGGCCACCAGGGAGTCATCCTCGATCTCGACCACCACGGGCGGATCGCGCTCATGGGCGACGCCGCGCACCTCCAGCAGGGACTGGAACACAACGTGCCGATGCTCAGCGATTGGAACACCCAGGAGAAGATGCTGACCTACGGGCGCCTGCGCGTGCTGTCCCGGTCCGGCATCCGGGTGTTCCTCTCCCACGACCCGGAACACTTCGCCGCCCTGCCGCACGACGGCGAGTTCTGGGACTGAACCCCCGGCAGGCCACCGGCGGGCCCCGGCAGGGCCGCGCGCCACCCCACCGGTCGCTGTCCCCCGAGGGGGTCCGGTGGGGCGGGATCGTGCAGCGAGGCAGCCCGCCTCAACCCTTGGATGGGAATGCTCCGACTGTAGACCGAGCCACTGACAATGCCCGGACGGCCAGGATCGAACTCGAACGTACATCCGCGAAACGGCCTGGTCCGGCGGGCTCGGAATGCCGGGCACGCCCGTCCGGCGCACCCTGGGTTAAGCGGGACCCGCACCGGAACCGTCCCGCCCCCGGTGCCGCCCTCCGGCGGCCCCGACGCGTGGGGAGGCAGAACCCATGGCCAAGTCCGACGAACCGAAGGGCTGGGCGCCGCTCCCGGACCCGCCCCCGGAACTGTTCAACGTGCCCCCGGGCGAGCCGCTCGACGACGCACGGCGCACCGCGGTCCTCGACTGGACGGTGAACCAGTACGTCGCCCTCGGCTGGCGCGTCGAATCGCGCTCCCCGACCCAGGCGGTGCTGGTGCGCGGCGGGAACGTCAACCACCTCCTGCACGCGATCCTGACCATCTTCACCTGCCTGCTCTGGGGCGTCGTGTGGATCGTGCTGGCCCTCGGGAACAGGACGGAGCGCGTCGCCCTCACCGTCGACCCGACCGGCCGCGTCCAGACCGTGCACGGTCCGCGCTGACCCGGACCGGCCGGCCCGGTCACACGTCCGGGAACTCGGGAGCGATGCCCAGCGTGGGGGCGATGGCCCGCCAGATCGTCGACCGGGCCGCCGCGAGGTCCACCCGGGGATCGTCCAGCATCAGCCGGATACCGAGGCCGTCGCACAGGGCCAGGACCAGGGTCCCGAGCGCGGTGACGTCGCAGTCGGCGAACTCCCCGGAGCGGATGCCCCGTTCCACGGCCCCGCCCACCCACGCGTGCAGTTGGTCGTACAGGTCGACGGCCAGGTGCCGGGCCGCCGTGTCCCGCTGGGCCCGCACCCACAACTCCTGCCACAGCTTCCAGTCCTGGCGCAGTTCCGAGTCGGTGGGCAGCATGCTCCGCAGGATGCGGGCCAGGACCACCGAGGAGGGCACCGAGTCGGGGACGCCCTCGGTGTCCGTCCCGGTCTGGGCGAAGGAATGCGTCATCGCCTCGGCGAAGAGCTTCTCCCGCGTGTCGAAGTGGTAGTGCAGCAGGGCCTTCGACACCCCGGCGTGCTCGGCGACCTTGCGCATGCTGACGTTCTCGAAGCCGATGTCGGCGATGACTTCGCACGCGGCCGTCAGGATTCGCTCGCGCGTCTCGAGTGCGCGCTCGGCCTTGGTCACGTTGGCTGCTCCCCGTGTCGGCGCCCGTGTACCGGGCGGGTGGGCCCGGTTGCCGTGGCCACCACACCACCATCCTCGCGCATCGGGCCGCCCCCGCGGTCGCCGTAGGTGTGGAAGCCCCTGCCCGTCTTGCGGCCCAGCCGGCCCGCGTCGACCATCCGGGCCAGCAGCGGCGGCGGGGCGTACAGCGGCTCCCGGTACTCCGCGTACATCGACCGCGCGATGGCCTGCACCGTGTCCAGGCCGATCAGGTCGGCCAGGGCGAGCGGTCCCAGCGGGTGCGCACAGCCCAGGGTCATGCCGCGGTCGATGTCCTCGGCCGACGCGGCGCCGTGCTCGGCCATCCGCACGGCGGCCAGCAGGTACGGCACGAGGAGCGCGTTCACGACGAACCCCGCCCGGTCCCGGGCGCGTACGACCTCCTTGCCGAGCACCTCGGAGGCGAACGCGTGCGCCCGCCGGACGGTCTCGTCGCCGGTGAGCAGGGACGGCACCAGCTCGACCAGCGCGAGTACCGGTACCGGGTTGAAGAAGTGCAGGCCGACGACCTGCTCCGGCCGCGATACGGCCGCGGCCAGCCTGATGACGGGGATGGAGGAGGTGTTCGTCGCGAGGACCGCGTCCCGGCGCTCCACCACCCGGTCGAGCAGGGCGAAGACCTCCAGCTTCGCCCGCTCGTCCTCCGCCACCGCCTCGACGACGAGGTCCCGGTCCGCCAGCCGCGCCACGTCGGTGGTCACCGCGATCCGGCCGACGGCGGCGTCCCGTTCGGCGGCCGTCAGCTTGCCGGACGCCGCGGCGCGTGCCAGGGAACGGGTGATCCGCTCCAGGCCGGCGGCCGCGGCCGTACGGGTCGTCTCCACCACCACGACGTCCCGTCCGGCCCGGGCGCAGACCTCGGCGATACCGGATCCCATCAGTCCGCAGCCCACGATCCCGACCCGTTCGACATCGGTCATCGATCGGTCCTCCCTCCTCTGGTGCCTGTACTGCTCCTGCTGCTCCCGCTGCTCCTGCTGTCCATGGGACGGGGCGGCCCGGACCACCGGCCCGGGCCGCCTCGCCCCATCAGTTCCCGCCCGTCACCGCGCGGACGGCATCCGCAGAACGCCCGTACCGCGCTTGACCAGTTCACCCGCCACGATCAGGCGCTGGATCTCGGAGGTGCCCTCCCAGATCCGGTCGACGCGCAGCTCGCGGTAGAGCCGCTCGACCGGGTACGAGCGGTCGTATCCGCGCCCGCCGAAGATCTGCAGGCACCGGTCGACGACGCGGCCCGACGCCTCGCTCGCCGCCAGCTTGGCGATGGCGGCCTTCGCGTGCAGCGTCTTGCGGTCGAGGACGCCCTCGTCGACCTCCCAGGCCACCTGATGGGTGTAGGCGCGGTTGACGGCGATGTCGACGGCGCAGTCGGCGAGCATCCCCTGGATCAGCTGGAAGTCGGCGATGCGCGAACCGAACTGGCGCCGCTCCACCGCCCAGTCCCGGGCGAGCTCCAGCGCCCGCTCCGCCGCCCCGATCGTCCGGGCGGCGATCATCAGCCGCTCCTCGGTGAACCACGAGCGCGTGATGTCGTAGCCCTGGCCCACCTCGCCGAGCACCGCGTCGTCGGGGACGAACACCTCGGTGAAGGTGAACTCGGGGTGCTCGTAGACGAAGGTGTGCATCCAGCGCGGCACCCGGGTCATCTCGATGCCCGTCGTGTCCTTGTCGACGAGGAAGAGGGTCGGTGCGCGTTCCTCCCCGGCCGCGGACAGCACGATCATGAAGTCGGCGTGGTCGCCGACGGTCACGAACCACTTCTCGCCGTTCAGCACCCAGCCGCCGGCGGTCCGCGTCGCCGTGGTCCGCAGGTTCTGCGGGTCGGAGCCGGCCTCGGGCTCGGTCACCGCGTAGCAGTCCCGGCGCTGCCCGCGGATCACCGGCACGAGGTAGCGCTCGCGCTGCTCGGGCGTGCAGAAGGACAGGGCGTTGGCCGGACGCCACACCATGTCCCACAGGGCTCCGGTGAGCCGGCCGAGCTCCGCCTGGACCGTGACCTGCTCCAGGATGGTGAGGCCCGCGCCGCCCCACTCCTCGGGCATGTTGACGGCCTGCAGCCCGCTGTCGAGGACGGCGTCGCGGATCTCGGTGTGGGCCTGCGGCGGCAGCCCGTTGTTCTCCTCGCAGTCGAGCTCGTACTTCGCGATGAAGTCGGTGAGCGCGCGCGCCGCGCTCCGGAGCTCTTCCTGACGGGCGGTGAGGCGGAAGTCCATGTCTGGTTGTCCTCTGGGTCGTGGTGGGGGAGCGGTCGTCAGGAGGCGGGAAGCGCGGCGGGACGAGCGGGGGGAGTGGCGACGGGAAGGGCGAGGGCCCGGGTGCCGCGCTTGATCAGCTCGTTGGCGATGATCAGGCGCTGGATCTCGGAGGTGCCCTCCCAGATCCGGTCGACCCGCAGTTCGCGGTACATGCGCTCGACCGGGTACGTACGGTCGTAACCGCGCCCGCCGAAGATCTGCACGCACCGGTCGATGACCCGCCCCGCCGCCTCGCTCGCCGCGAGCTTCGCCGTCGAGGCCTTCGCGTGCAGTGTCTTGCGGTCGGTCTCCGGCCGGTCCGCCTCCCAGGCCACCTGATGGGTGTAGGCGCGGTTGACGGCGATGTCGACGGCGCAGTCGGCGAGCATCCCCTGGATCAGCTGGAAGTCGGCGATGGGCGAGCCGAACTGGCGCCGCTCCACCGCCCAGTCCCGGGCGAGCTCCAGCGCCCGCTCGGCGGCGCCGACGGTCCGGGCCGCGATCATCAGCCGCTCGTCGGTGAACCACTCCTTGGTCAGCTCGTAGCCGTTGCCGACGCCGCCCAGCACGTCCTCGTCGGGTACGAACACGTCGGTGAAGGTGAACTCGGGGTGCCCGTTCACCGCGGAGTGCATGAAACGGGGGACCCGGGTCATCTCGACCCCGGGCGCCTGCTTGTCCACGAAGAACAGGGTCGCCGCCCGCTCGGGCCCCGCATCCGCCTGCACCAGCAGGAAGTCCGCGATGTCCCCGCAGGTCACGAACCACTTCTCGCCGTTCAGCAGCCAGCCGCCGTCGGTACGGGTCGCGGTGCTCGTGCCCGAGCCGGGATCCGAGCCCGCACCCGGCTCGGTCACCGCGAACGCGTCGAACCGCTCGCCCCGGATGACGGGCAGCAGGTACTTCTCCCGCTGCGCCTGCGTCCCGTACGCGAGGACGTTCGCGGGCCGCCAGGGGATGTCCCACAGGCAGTTGGTCACCTTTCCGAACTCCTCCTCGACGATGACCTGGTCCAGCAGGGACAGCCCGGCGCCGCCCCACTCGGCGGGCATGTTGATCGCGTAGACACCGGCGTCGACCGCGGCGCGGGTCAGCTCGCGGACCGTGTCGGCGGGCAGCGGGCCGCCGGCCTCCTCGGACCGGTCCTCGTAGGTCATCAGCAGCCGCGCGTAGGCGGCGGCGCGGGCCTTGAGGTCGGCCTGCTCGGGCGTGTAGCGGAAGTCCATGGGGCGTCAGTCCTCCAGAGCACAGGGGGTGGGGGTGGGGGTGGAGCGGTCAGCGCAGGACGGCCCGCGCGTCCAGGGCGAGCGCGCCGTCCGGGCGCACCAGCAGGGGGTTGACCTCCAGCTCGGCGATCTCCGGGTGCGCCGCGGCGACGGCGGTGATGCGCTCGATGACGGCCGCCGCCGCGGCCACGTCGACGGCCGGCCGGCCGCGTACGCCGTCCAGGAGCGCCGCGCTGCGCAGACCGCGCAGCAGGGCCTCGGCCCGCCGGGCCGGTACGGGAGCGAGCGCGAAGGCGACGTCGCGGAGCGACTCGGTGAGCACGCCGCCGAGCCCGACCAGGGCGACCGGCCCGAACCGCGGGTCCTGGTTCACGCCCACGATCAGCTCGATGCCGTCCGTGAGGTCGGCCATCGCCTCGACCGAGTAGGCGGGCGCGCCGAGCCGGGCGTGCATCTCCCGGTACGCGGCGAGCAGCGCTTGCCGGTCGGCCAGGCGCAGCACCACACCGCCGGCGTCGGACTTGTGCAGGACGTGCAGGGCCTTGAGCACGTACGGGCCGTCGAACTCCGCGGCCGCGGCGAGCAGTCCGGCCTCGTCCGTGATCTCGCGCGCCGCCGGGAACGGCACGCCGGCGGCGTCGAGCAGCGCCCGTACCCCGTGGTAGCCCGGGTCCGCGAGCGGTGCGGCGGCGGGCGGCAGCGGGGGCACGCCGGGGCCGTCGGCGTCCGCCGCCCCCCGTCCGGTCATCGCCGCCAGCGCGCGGGCGGCGTCCTCGGTGGCGGCGAACACCGGCACCCCGGCCTCGGCCAGCACCCGGCAGCTCGGCGACCTCGGGTACATCGACTGCACGACCAGCGGCTTCGGCGCGGCGGCGAGGTGCGCGACGATCTCCTTGGCGGCCCGGGCCTCGCCCTCCGCCAGTACGGAGCCGCCCGCCGGGCCGCCGCCCAGACCGCCCTCGGAGGCGGCGTACCCGCCGAAGTACCCGGTCATCAGCACGGCGTCGACCTCGTCTGCGGCGAGCAGCGCCCCGACCGTGTCCGCGTAGGAGAGGGGCCGCTGTTCACCCATCCCCGCCAGGTCGACGGGGTTGCCGACCGAGGACTGCTCCCACAGGACCGTCCGCAGCCCGTCCTGCGTCGGCCCGCCGAGTTCGGGTACGGCGAGCCCGGCGTCCTCGGCCGCGTCGGCGGCGACCGCGCCGTGGCCGCCGCCGTCGGTGAAGACGGCGGTACGCCGGCCGCGCGTCCGCACCCCGGCGGCCAGCGCGGCGAGCACGACCGTCATCTCCCGCGGCGTGCGGACGAGTGCGACGCCCGCGTCGCGGCAGGCGGCGGCCACCACGTCGGCCGAGGTGGTGAGGGCCCCGGTGTGCGACTGGGCACTGCGTGCGGAGGCGGAGCCCCGGCCTGCCGTGAGCAGCACCACCGGCTTGCCCGCGGCGGCGGCGGCCGCCGCGAAGGCCCGGCCGTCGCCGAAGTCCTCCGCGTACACGGCGATCGCCGAGGTGGCCTCGTGGCGGGCGCAGTCCTCGACGAGGTCGACGAGGGTGACGTCGGCCTGGTTGCCGAGGGAGACGAAGCGGGAGAAGCCCAGGCCGTGCGGCTCACCGCGGAGCTGGAGTTCGAGGGCGAGGTTGCCGCTCTGGCTGAGCAGGGCGACGCCGCCGGGGGCGAAACGGTCCGAGGCGAGGTACAGCTCGGTGGTGTTGTCGGCGATGCCCAGGCAGTTGGGGCCGACGAGGACGGCTCCGGCGGCCCGTACCCGGGCGGCGACCGACCGCTGCCGGGCCAGGCCCGCGGGGCCGGCCTCGGCGAAGCCCGCCGTGATGGCGACGATCGCCTTCGCCCCGCAGGCCAGGGCCTCGTCGACGGCGGCCTCGAAGCCGGCGCCGGGTACGGAGACCACCACCAGGTCGACCGGTTCGCCGACGGCGGTCAGGGAGGTGGCGGCGGTGCGGCCGAGTACGGTGCCGCCGCGCCGGTTGACCAGGTGCACGGGGCGCCGGTCGGGGGCCCGCAGGGCCTGGGCGGCCACCGCGTGGCCGTACTTCGCGGGATCGTCGCTGGCGCCGACGACGGCGACCGATCGGGGGTCGAAGAGGGCGGTCAGGTCGCGTCCCATGTCATCCCTCCACACGGAGCGCGGAGTTGGGGCAGCTTTCGACGCAGGCGCGGGCGGCGTCCTCGGTACCGGCCGGGACCAGGACGGCGATGACGTTCGCGTAGCCCCATTCGTCGAGCTCGACCAGTTCGGGAGCGGGTTCCTGGCACAGGCCGTAGCCCTGGCAGCGGGTGGAGTCCAGAAGGAGTTTCACGGCGTTCCTTTCAGCGCGGGCAGAGGGGCGTCGAAGCTGGCGGTGACCGGTGCGTCGAACGGGGCGGCGAACGGAGCGGAGACCGCCGGCACGGCCACGGTGAGACGGCGGTGGCCGTCCTCGGGCGTCGCGTCCGCGCACACCGGGCACGGCGCGGCGAGATGGGAGCGGACGAGCCCGGGGAAGGCGCGGAGCAGGCTGCCCGCGATCCCCGCCGCGGCGTCGAGGAGTCCGCAGGCGCCGCGCCCGGCCAGGCCCCGCGACCAGCGGAGCAGGCTGTCCGCGGTGTCCGGGCGGGCGGTTCCGGCGGCGAGGCCGGACAGAGCCTTGCCGACGGCGGCGGTGCCGGACACGCAGACCCCGCACTGCCGGGCGCTCTCGGCCGCGAGGTGGGCGGCCGCGTCGGCGGCGGTGGTCACGGGGCAGCCGCCGGGCGCGAGGAAGCGGATGGCTCCGCACCCCAGGGCGGTGCCGGCGGCGGTGAGCGCGCCGGGTTCCAGGGGGAGGTCCAGGGCGCGGGCTTCGACGAGTCCGCCGAACAGCCCGCCCATCAGGGCTCCGGCCGCGTCCGGCATCCCGTACCGCGCGGCCAGCGTGCGCAGCGGGATTCCGTAGGGGACCTCGGTGAGCACCGGTGCGGCCGGGCCGCCGCCGGACAGGGTCACCAGGGTGCCGCGGGCGATGGCGCGCCGCATAACGGGCCGGGTGGCGGTGAGGGCGATCCGGGCGAGCGTCTCGACGTTGGACACCAGGGTCGGCGCACCGCCCACTCCCCGCTCGAAGGGGCGCGGCGGCTTGGCGGTGGGCAGCGCCGGGCCACCGTCGATCCGGCGGACCACGGCCGTCTCCTCGCCGGCGACGTAGGCGTGGCCGGTCTCGACGACCTCGACGGGCAGCGGCGGCGGGTGTTCGGCCAGGGCCCGGCGTACGCTCTCGCCCGCCGCCGGGTCCGAGAGGTACACGAAGCCGCGTACGGCGCCGGTGACCGCGGCGGCGCGGGCGAGGCCGTCGAGGACCAGGTGCGGCCGGGCCCGCAGCAGCCAGCGGTCCTTGGCCGAGCCCGGTTCCCCCTCCTCGCCGTTCGCCACCACGACGGGGGAGCCGCCGCGGCCGCGTACGGAGCGCAGTTTGACCGCGGCCGGGAATCCCGCGCCGCCGCGACCCAGCAGCCCGGAGGCGTCGAGGTGGGCGAGGAGTTCCTCCGGGCCCGTGGCCGCGTCGTAGCCGCCGGTGGCGCGGTAGGCGTCGGCGCTCTCGGCGGCCTGCGGCGCCGCCCCGAGGACGGTGCCCGCCGCCTGCGCCGTCGGGAGTCGGATCGTGGTCATCGGTCGGCTCCTGTCGTGGTGGGGATGCGCAGGGTCCGTACGGCGCGCTCCAGCGCGGTGCGGTCCTGGGCGGTGCGGCCGTAACCCGGTCCGGGGAGGCCGATGAGCATGCGGTGGTGTTCGAGGACGACCTCGCCGGCGAGCAGGGCGGCGGCCCGGTCGCCGGCCCGGGATCCGGCGGCCACGCCGGTCACCAGGTCGGTGACCTCGGCGAGGTAGCGGAGCCAGCTGTGCCGGCCGCCGCGCAGGATCAGGCGCTCCACGCGGCGGCGCTCCTCGGCCGCCAGGTCGTCGGGCGGTGGCCCCGCGGACGCACCGCGTGACGAGGCGCGCAGGGCGGCGACCGCCGTGGGGAGTTCTCGCTCCGGTTCGGGGGTGAGCCCGAGCCAGTCCAGACGCCGACGACCGCTCATGCGTGCCTCCGGGAGGTGGGATACCGCCGCCGGCCCGGCGCCCGGCGGGAGCCGTGGGCTGGCGGGGGATCGGAGGGGATCGGGGGTGCGGGCCCGGACTGGCCGGGCGCGGGCCGCACGGCTGCGTCCGCCCTGGTGAGCAGGGCGAATGCGGAGCAGGGCCGGTGCGGCGACAGGAAAGCACGTTTACTGACCGATCGGTCAGGCAAGAATTACGCTAGCTGACCGATCGGTCAGTGAACAAGTCTTGACCCGGTGGAAATGAGCCAGCAATCTGGCTGTCCAATCGGTCAGCCTGGTTCCGGCTTCTCCGCCCCGACCGCCTGTCCGCCGCTGGATCGCCTTGCCCCGCCTTGCTTCGCCCTGCCCGGCTTTGCCTCGTTCCGCTTCGTTCCGCCTCGTCATCGAACGCCGACACCGATCGCCGCACACCGGCACGGAGGAGTCACCGATGCACTCAAGAGCTCCCGAAACCCCGACGGGCCACACCGTCCGCGCCGACCGGGCCGGACCGCCGGGCCACGCCGCCGCCCGCGAGGCCCTCGCCCCCGAGGCCCTAGCCCCCGAGACCCTCGCTCCCGAGCCGCCGTCTTCTCGGCCCCCCGCCCGCGGGGCCGCCGCCACCGACGTCCCCGGGCCGGCCCTCCCCGGCCGCTACTACACCGACCCCGAGACCGCCGCCGCGGAGACCCGGCACGTCTTCGGCCGGTCGTGGCAGCTCGTCTGCCACGAGTCCGACCTGCCGAACGCGGGAGCTCGGCTCGCCGCCGCGGTCGCCGACCGCGAGGTCCTGGTGGTCCGCACCGAGGACGGGGGCCTCGCCGCCCACCTCAACGTCTGCCGCCACCGCGGAACACGCCTGGTCACCACCCCCGAACCGGCCGGGAAGGCGATCCGCTGCCCGTACCACGGCTGGACGTACCGCCTCGACGGGAGCCTGGTCGGCGCTCCCGAGGCCCGCCAGATCCCCTGCCTGGACAAACCGAAGCTCGGCCTCTTCCCGGCCCGCGTCGAGTCCTTCCTCGGCTTCGTCTTCGTCAACCTCGACCCCGACGCCGTACCGCTGGCCGAGAGCTGCGCGGGCCTCGCGGAGGCGGTCGGCCACTACGCCGGAGCCGACCTGGTACCCGTCGGCCGCGCCCGCATCCACGACCTGGCCGCCGCCGAGGTGCAGCAGGCCAACTGGAAGGTGGCCGTCGACAACTACCTGGAGGGCTACCACGTCCCGGTCGCCCACCCCGGGCTGATGCGGCTGCTCGACTACCAGGGCTACACCTGCGAGATCGAGGAGTCCTACGCGCTCTTCGCCTCACCGCTGCGCGACAAGCCGTCCTCGAACTGGGCCGAGCGCCTCTACCAGCGCATCGCCGCCCCGATGCCGGGCCTCGGCGAGGCCGACCGCCGGATCTGGCGGTACGCGGTCATCTACCCGAACACCCTCATCGACTTCTACCCCGACCACGTACTGGCCTGGACCGCGATCCCCACGGCGGTGGACCGCGTGGCCGTACCCGGCGCGTTCTACACCCGCCGCGGCACCGGCCTGCGCACCCGCCTCGCCCGGCGCCTGAACATCCACATCGGCTGGATCACCAACGACGAGGACGCCGAGCTGGTCGCCCGCGTGCAGAAGGGGCTCTCCACCCCCGGGTTCGAGCCCGGACCGCTGTCCCGCCGGGAGTCGGCGGTCGGCTGGTTCGCCGGCCGCATCCGGGCCGACCTCGACCACCCGGGCGGCTGAGGCCCGCCCCACCCGCCCCACTCGCCCCCGTCCACCACGGCACGACCGCAGCACCGTACGACCGTACGACCGCAGCACCGCAGCACCGCAGCACCGCACGACCGCACGACCGCAGCACCGCACGACCGCGAGGCAGCGCCCCCGCCCCCGTGACGCGCCCGCCGCACGACCGAGCCCCCACGTACCCGCTCGTTCCCGCCGTCCCCCTGCGGCCCCTACGGAGAGGACCCCATGTCCCCCGAGGCACTCCCCCCGACCAGACGCTCGTTCCTCCGAGCCGGCACCGCCGCCGCCCTCGCCCTCACCGCCTCCGGCTGCGGTTTCGCCACCGCGGACGACCCGGCCGGCCGGGCGGCCGCGGAGGCGCCCATCGACGTCAAGATCGACGGCGACCTCGTCTACTTCAACTGGGCGGACTTCGTCGACCCCGCCGTCTTCGAAGGCTTCCAGAAGGAGTACGGCGTCAAGGTCGTCCAGTCGAACTACGACTCCATGGAGGGCATGGCCGCCAAGCTCAACGCCGGCAACCGCTACGACATCATCTTCCCCACCGCGAAATGGGCCGAGCGCCTCGCCGCCGGCGGCCGGCTCCGTACGATCGACCACTCCCGGCTGCGGGGCGCCGAAGCCGTGTTCGGCGGCTACGGCTACTTCGCCGACCCCTGGTACGACCGGCACTCCGCGCACACCGTCCCGTTCACCATGTACAAGACGGGCATCGGCTGGCGCCGGGACCGGCTCGGCGATCTGACCGGGTCCTGGAACGACCTGTGGAACGACCAGGCCAAGGGCAAGGTCTTCGTCCTCGACGACCGCGACGAGGTGCTCGGCCTGGGTGCGCTCAAGCTCGGCCTCGACCTCACCACCGGCGACCAGGCCGACCTCGACCGTGTCACCGACACCCTGCGCTCGCTCCGCCCCCGCCTGCGCGGCTTCTCCAGCGACAGCTACAACAACCTCCTCAACGGCAACGCCGACATGACCCAGGCGTGGAGCGGAGACATGGCCGCCATGCTCGCCCAGGCCGAGGATCCGGCCGTCTTCGGCTTCGAGGTCGCCCGCGAGGGCGCCCCCGTCAACTCCGACTGCTACGCGATACCCGCCAACGCGCAGCACCCCGGCACCGCGATGCTCTTCATCGACTACATGCTCCGCCCGGAGAACGTGAAGAAGAACATCGAGTACATCGGCTACCCGATGCCGGTCCGCGGCACCGAGGACACCTACGCCGCGCTCGTCGAGCCGTTCCCCCAGTGCCTGGTGACCGCCGACGACCTGGCGGCCGACCTCTTCTTCC
The DNA here is from genome assembly GCF_017639205.1 of Streptomyces nojiriensis. Taxonomy (NCBI): domain Bacteria; kingdom Bacillati; phylum Actinomycetota; class Actinomycetes; order Kitasatosporales; family Streptomycetaceae; genus Streptomyces; species Streptomyces nojiriensis. Next base: position 8,847,376 of record NZ_CP071139.1, read on the forward strand.
GCAACGGCGACGCCGGCACCGAACGGGCCCGTGACGCCGCCTGGACCGACGTGAAGGCCGGCTGACATGGCGACACGCAGCAACCGCACCGGGACCGCGCTCCAGCCGCCCCAGGACCCGGCCGAGCCGAAACCGCCGCCCCGGGGCCCCAAGGACCGGACCCGGCCCGCGCCCTCGCCGGGCACCCGCGCCCGCACCCGCCGGCCGCGCCTGTGGACCTGGCTCCTGCTCCCCGGCACCCTCTGGATGACCGGATTCCTCGTCGCCTCCCTCCTCCTCGTGGCCACCCTCGCGCTCGGCACCACCGATCCCCTCGGCAACCCGCGCTTCGGATTCGACTTCGCCAACCTCACCGCACTCGCCGACCCCGCCTACAGCACCGTCCTGCTGCGCTCCCTCGGCTACGCGCTGATCACCTGCCTCATCAGCCTGGCCGTGGCCTACCCGGTCGCCTACGCCATCGCCCTGTGCGGCGGCCGGTTCAAGAACCTGCTGATCGCCGCGATCGTCGTCCCGTTCTTCGCCAACTACCTGGTCCGGATGTACGGCTGGTCCGTCGTCCTCTCCGACGACGGCCCGCTGCTGAAAGCCCTGCGCGCGATCGGTCTCGCCGACGACGGAACCAAGATCCTCCAGACCGGCGCGGGTGTGATCGCCGGACTCGTCTACGGCTTCGTCGTCTTCATGATCATCCCGCTGTACGCGGCGATGGAACGCATGGACACCTCGCTCATCGAGGCCGGCCGCGACCTCTACGGAGGGCCCCTGCGCACCTTCCTGTTCGTCACCGTCCCCGCCACCCGGCAGGGAGCGGCCGCCGGCTGCGTCCTCGTCTTCCTGCCCGCCATGGGGGACTTCGTCAGCGCCCAGCTCATGGGAGGCCCTGACCAGATCATGATCGGCAACCTGATCCAGGACAAGTTCTTCCAGGGCCAGAACTGGCCCCTCGGCTCGGCCCTCACCATGCTGCTGATGGCGGTCCTGTTCCTCGGGATGCTCGGCTACCTGCGCCGTACCCGCAAGGACGAGGCGGAGGCCGCCCGATGAGCACCCCGCAGCGCCGCCGGCGCGGTGCCGAGCGCCGCCCCCGCTTCGCCATCGCCGTCACCGCCCTCTTCTTCGTGCTCCTCTATCTCCCCGTCGGCGTCGTCGTCCTGTTCTCCTTCAACGCCCAGAAGTCCCTCACCGTCCTCGACGGCGTCAGCTTCCGCTGGTACACGGCCCTCCTCCACGACGAGGTGCTCCTCGACTCGCTCGGCATGAGCCTGCGGGTGTCCCTGGTCGCCATGGCCGGCTCGCTGGTCCTCGGGGTGGCCCTGGCCCTGGGCCTCGTACGCAGCCGCAGCCGCCTCGGCTCCTTCGCCGGCCTGATCATGCTCGTCCCGCTGATCACCCCGGAGATCGTCACGGGCGTCGCGGCGATGCTCCTCTTCAAGGGCCTCGGCATCACCCTCTCCACCACCACCGTGATGCTCGCCGAGATCACCTTCTCCATCTCCTACGTGACGGTCATCCTCCGCTCCCGCATCGCCGCCCTCAACCCGGAGGTGGAAGAGGCGGCCATGGACCTCGGCGCCACCCGCGGGCAGGCCCTGCGCCTGGTGACCCTGCCCGCGCTGCTGCCCAGCATCCTCGCCTCCGCGGTGCTGATCTTCGCCCTCGTCTTCGACGACTTCGTCCTCGCCTACTTCACCACCGGCGTCGACCCGCAACCGCTGTCCGTGCGCATCTACTCGGCGATCAGGTTCGGCGTGCAGCCCACCATCAACGCCGTCGGCACCCTGATGCTGGCCGGCTCCATCGGCCTCATCCTCCTCGCCCTCGCCATCCCGCGCCTGTTCGGGCGCAGAGGCGGCCTCGACCTGCTCTCCGGGAAGTGACACCCATGCCCGCGACACCCGAGCACCCGACCCCCAAGACCCAGACGCCCAAGACCCAGACGCCCAAGACCCAGACCCCCATGACCCCGACGCCCGTCCACCCGACCCCCGCGGTCCGGCTCGACCGCGTCGGCAAGCAGTACCCCGGCGCGGGCGGCGCCCACGCCGTACGCGACGTCGAACTCGACATCGCACCGGGCGAGTTCTTCTCCCTCCTCGGCCCCTCCGGCTGCGGCAAGACCACCCTCCTGCGGATGATCGGCGGCTTCTCCGACCCGACGGAGGGCAGCATCCTCCTCGACGGCCAGGACGTCACCGGCCTGCCGCCCGACAAGCGCAACGTCAACACCGTCTTCCAGAGCTACGCCCTCTTCGACCACCTCTCCCTCGCCGACAACGTGGCCTTCGGCCTCAAGCGCAAGGGCGTCGGTCGCGCCGAGATCCGCGAACGGGTCTCCGGCATGCTCGAACTCGTCCAGCTCGGCCACCTGGCGAACCGCAAGCCGGGCACCCTCTCCGGCGGCCAGAAGCAGCGCGTCGCCCTCGCCCGCGCCCTCGTCAACCGGCCCCAGGTCCTGCTCCTCGACGAGCCGCTGGCCGCCCTCGACCTCAAACTGCGCCGCCACATGCAGGTCGAGCTCAAGCAGATCCAGCGCGAGGTCGGCATCACCTTCGTCTTCGTCACCCACGACCAGGACGAGGCCCTGACCATGTCGGACCGCCTCGCCGTCATGAACGAGGGCCGCGTCGAGCAGTGCGGAACGCCCGAGGACGTCTACGAGCGCCCCACGAGCAGCTTCACCGCCTCCTTCATGGGCACCTCCAACCTCGTCCCCGGCACCTACCGCTCCGGCCGGGTCGTCCTCGACGACGGCCCCGAACTCCCCGTCGGGCAGCGGCCGTCCGTCCCCGAAGGCAGCAGGGTCAACCTGTCGATCCGCCCCGAGAAGATCTGGCTGTCCGACCTGGAGCCGGACATGGCCCGCGCCACCGGCGTCGTCCGCGAGACCGTCTACTGCGGCCCGACCACCACGTACCTGATCGAACTGGCCCCCGGCGTCACGGTGTCCGTACTGGAGCAGAACACCGTCCGGTCCCGCAGGGAGGACCGCTGGAGCGGCGGCGAGCGCGTCGAGATCGGCTGGAAGCCGGAACACTGCCTCGTCCTGGACTGAAGCCGCCCCGACCGAAGGACACCCTCATGAACCACGACGTCATCGTGCTCGGCGCCGGCCTGGCCGGCCTCGCCGCAGCGCGCGACCTCGCCGCCGGCGGAGCCGACGTCCTCGTCGTCGAAGCCCGCGACCGGGTCGGCGGACGCGTCGAACAGACCGAACTCCCCGACGGCCGGCTGGTCCAGCTCGGCGGAGAGGTCGTCGGCCGCGCCCACACCGCCTACCTGGACCTCGCCGCGGAACTCGGCCTCACCCTGGTCCCCAGCTACGTCGCCGAGCCCGGCGCCCTCACCCGCGCCACGCCCGAAGGGGTCTCCGCGGGCGACCCGCCCCACTGGTTCGGCCCCGCCGACGACGCCTGCCACCAGAAGGCCACCGCCGCCTTCCGCACACTCGCCCAGACCGTCGACCCGGCCGACCCCTGGTCCCACCCCGACGCGACGGCCCTCGACCGGTCCTCCGTCGGCGACTGGCTGCGCGCCCAGGGAGCCACCCCGGCCGTCGTCCGCCTCTGGGAGATCGGCCAACTCGCCCTCGCCGACGGCTCGTACGAGCGCACGTCCCTGCTCGCCGCCCTGCGCAAGCACGCCGCCGTCCCCGGCCCCGGCGCCTACGACTACGAGGCATGGGAGGGCCTGCGGGTCGCCGAGGGGTCCGCCACGGTGGCCCTGCGCATGGCCGCCGCCCTCGGCGGACGCATCCGCACCGGCGCGCCCGTCCGCGCCGTCACGGTCCGCCGGCCCGGCCACTGCTCCGTACGGCTGGCCGGCGGCGAGACCCTCACCGCCGGCGCCGTCGTCAGCGCCCTGCCCGTCGGCCCGCTCCGCGACGTCGCCGTCACCGGCGTCTCCGACGAGCGGCTCGCCTCCCTGCACCGTCAACGCCAGGCCCTCGCCGCGAAGTTCGTCGCCGCGTACGACCGACCGTTCTGGCGCGAGCTCGGCCGGAGCGGCCTCTCCGAATCCGAAGGGATCCTCGGCAGCACCTGGCCGCAGAGCCACGGCATCCTCTCCGCCCTCGTACCGCCCGAGAGGCTCGGCGTCCTGCTCGGGACACCCGCCCCGCTGCGCACCCGCGAACTCCTCGCCGACATCGCCCGGCTCTACGGCGACGAGGCCCACCGGCCGCTCGCCACCTACATCCGGATGTGGGGCACCGACCCGTGGACCCAGGGGTACGTCACCCAGTGGACCCCCGGCGACGTCATGGCCGTCGGCCCCCGCCACGGCACCCACGAACCCCCCTTCTACGTCTGCGGATCCGACCAATGGGTGGCCGGCTACATGGAAGGCGCCGTACGCACCGGACGCGACGCCGCCAGGGAGGCGCTGCGCCGTGGCTGACCCCGTGCTCAACCACGTGGCGGGCGTCGACCGGCCCGCCGCCTCGGGCGAGACGACGGAGCTCGTCGACCCCGCCACCGGCCGGGTGCACGGCCACGCCCCGCGCTCCGGCAGGGCCGACACGGACGCCGCCTGCGCGGCCGCCGCAGCCGCGTACGCGCACTGGTCCACGACCACCCCGGCCGTACGCCAGCGCGCCCTGCTCGGCATCGCCGACGCGATCGAGGAGCACGCGGAGGCCTTCGTGGCCGCCGAGACCGGCGACACCGGCAAGCCGCCCCGGCAGTTCAGGACCGAGGAGCTGCCCGCGATCGTCGACACCCTCCGCTTCTTCGCCGGAGCCGCACGCAACCTGCCGGGCCTCGCGGCCGCCGAGTACACCGAAGGCCGGACCTCCGTACTGCGGCGCGAGCCGGTCGGGGTCTGCGCCCAGATCACCCCGTGGAACTACCCGCTGATGATGGCGGTGTGGAAGATCGCCCCGGCCGTCGCCGCGGGCAACACGACCGTGCTAAAACCGGCCGACACCACCCCCGCGTCGTCCGCGCTGCTGGCCCGCGTCGCGTCCGAGCACCTGCCGCCGGGCGTGTTCAACGTGGTCTGCGGCGACCGCGACACCGGCCGCACGCTCACCGCCCACCCCGACGTCGCGCTCATCGCGGTCACCGGCAGCGTGCGCGCCGGCCGGCAGATCGCCGCCGCCGCGGCCGCCGACCTCAAACGGGTCCACCTGGAGCTGGGCGGCAACGCCCCGGTCCTGGTCCACGACGACGTGGACGTCGAGGCGACCGCCGCCGCCCTCGCCGCGGTCGCCTACTACAACGCGGGCCAGGACTGCACCGCGCCCACCCGGCTGCTGGTCCACCACCGGGTGCACGACGCGTTCCTCGCGTCCTTCGCGGCGGAGACGGCCAAGCTGCGCACGGGTGCCCCGGACGAGCCGGACGCGGACTTCGGCCCGCTGAACAACGCGGCCCAGCTGACGTCGGTACGGTCCCTGCTCGACCGGCTGCCGCGGCGCGCCGAGATCGTCACCGGCGGCGCCCGCCTCCCACGACCCGGCTTCTTCCACGAACCCACCGTCATCGCCGGCGTGCGCCAGGACGACGAGATCGTGCAGGAGGAGATCTTCGGCCCCGTCGTGACCGTGCAGCCCTTCGCGGACGAGGCGGAGGCCCTGTACCTGGCCAACGACGTCCGCCACGGCCTCGCCGCCAGTGTGTGGACGAGGGACCACGACCGCGCCATGCGCGCGACCCGGGCCCTGCACACCGGCATTGTGTGGGTGAACACCCACGGCACCACCGTCTCCGAGATGCCCCACGGCGGGGTCAGGCACTCGGGCTACGGCAGCGACCTCTCGATGGCGGGCCTCCTGGACTACACCCAGGTCAAGCACGTCATGCTGTGAGCTCGCCGGGGTCCCCCCCCCCACGGGATCAGCCGTTCAGGGAGGCCATCAGCTCGGGTGCGTAGCGGTCGCCCGAGGCCACGCCGTGCGGCGCCACGGCGTCGATGGCGGCCAGCTCCGCGGGGGTGATCGTCACGGCGGTGGCGGCGATGTTCTCCTCCAGGTAGCGGCGGCGCTTGGTGCCCGGGATGGGGACGGCGCCCTGGTGGAGGGTCCAGGCCAGGGCGAGCTGCGAGGGGGTGACGCCCTTCTCGGCGGCGAGCCGGCGCACCTGGTCCACGACGGCCAGGTTGCGGTGGAAGTTCTCGCCCTGGAACCGCGGGTCGGTGCGCCGGAAGTCGTCGGCGGCGAAGTCGTCCGGGCTGGTGATGGCACCGGAGAGGAAACCGCGTCCGAGCGGGGAGTAGGCGACGAGCCCGATGCCGAGTTCGCGGAGGGTGTCCCGTACGCCGTCGTGTTCGATGCCGCGCTCGAAGAGGCTGTACTCGGTCTGTACGGCGGCCAGCGGGTGCACCGCGTGGGCGCGGGCGATCGTGGCGGGGGAGACCTCGCACAGCCCGATGTGGCGGACCTTGCCGGCCTCGACCAGCTCGGCCAGGGCGCCGACGCTCTCCTCGATCGGCACGTTCGGGTCGACGCGGTGCAGGTAGTAGAGGTCGATGTGGTCGGTGCCCAGGTGGCGCAGGGAGCGGTCGGCCGAGCGGCGGATGTACTCGGGGGTCGCATTGTGTCCGACGAAGGAGCCGTCGTCGGTGAACTCGACCCCGGTCTTCGTGGCGATCACGGCCGACTCGCGGCGGCCGGACAGGGCCTTGCCGAGCAGCTGCTCGTTGCGGAAGGGGCCGTAGCCCTCGGCGGTGTCGAGGAGGGTGACGCCCAGCTCCAGGGCGCGGTCGATGGTGGCGAGGGACTCGGTCTCGTCGGTGGCGCCGTAGTGGGCGCTCATGCCCATCAGGCCGAGGCCCTCGGCGCCGACCTTCAGCCCCTGGCCGCCCAGTGCGCGAATCTCCATGGTGTGCGTGCTCCTCGCAAGAAAGTAACTAACTGGATAGTTCGAGTCTGCGACGCGTCGGGCTCGTTTGTCAATAACCGGATAGTTACTTGCTAGGCTGCGGCCCATGGCACGGGATTCCAACGCGACGAAGGCGCGCCTGCTCGACGCCGCCTTCACCGAGTTCGCGACGTACGGCATCGCGGGTGCGCGCGTCGACCGCATCGCCGAGGCGGCGCAGGCGAACAAGCGGCTCATCTACGTCTACTACGGCAACAAGGAGCAGCTCTTCGACGCCGTGCTCCAGCGGGCCCTCGCGACGGGATCGGAGTCGGTTCCCTTCGACGCCGAGGACCTGCCCGGCTATGCGGGGGCGGTCTTCGACCACCTCGTCGAGCGGCCGGCGCTGATGCGGCTCGTGCTGTGGAAGCAACTGGAGCGCCCGGGGGTCACGGACGAGGAGTCCACGTCCTACGACGGCAAGATCGCGGCGGTTCGGCGGGCGCAGGGAGCGGGCCGGATCGATGCCGCGGTGCCCGCAGCGGACGTGCTGACGCTGGTCATGGGCCTGTCGCAGGCCTGGTTCGGCGCGGTGGGCGGTCCGGCGGCGGACGCGGCGGGCACCGGCTGGGCCGCCGAGCGGCTCGCCGAGCACCGCGCGGCGGTGGTGGAATCGGTCCGCCGGATCACCGCACCCGCACCCCCGGCGGGCGGCGCCTGAGGGCGCCTGAGGGCGCCTGAGGGGTCCACGGTCAGCGGCAGGGCCCGGCGAACTCCAGCAGGGTCCGCTCGTACCGCCCGCCGAAGTCCACCCGGGTGACGTCCTCGAACCGGAACTTCGACAGCCTTGGGTGCCACCGCGCCTCCGGGTCGACCTCCCGCAGCCGCAACGACTTCGGCCGGACCGCGGCCACCTCGCCGATCCAGCACGCCCCCGGGGCGTCCCGCTCGACGTGCAGCGACACCAGCCCGAAGGCCCGGGAAGCCCCGTCGGCCAAGTCCGCCAGCCCGTTCAGGGCGAGCGCCGGCTCGGGCGCCCTGGCCGGCCAGCGCCCCCGCCGCCGCAGTGCCCGGACCGTCAGGCAGTCCGGGCCGCCGCGCCACCCGACCTTGGTGATGTCCGGGGTGCGCACCGCCGCCCAGCCGTCGAGCCGGAGATCACTGCACAGGGCGATGAGCGTCCACGCCGCGCTCGTGCCGACGATGAAACCGTCGAGCCGGTCCGCGCCACGGATCGCCGACCGGTGGACGCGGACCGGAACGCCTGACGACGCCGCCTCGGCGAGCCGCGCCATGACCTTGTCGTCCACGTCGTCCTTGTGCTCCATGGACAGATCCTGCACCGTCCAGGGCGCGGCGGCACGTGGGTTTCGGCCGGTCCCCGTCCCCGTGTCAGCCGGCGAGGAACGGCCGCAGCGCCGTGACGAGTTCGGTGGGCGAGTCGAGTGCGATGAGGTGGGCCGCGGCGGGGAACTCGACCAGGACGGCGCCGGGGATCCCGGCGGCGTACCGGCGGGCGATGTCCTGGAAGTCGGCGACGTCGAGCCGGCCGATCCCGACCAGTGTGGGCACGCCGATGGCCGCGATGTCGCCCACCGCGCCGCCCTGGGAGTGTTCCCCCACCGTGTCCTGGTTCACCAGCGACGTCCGCACCGGGGTACGGAGCCGTTCGTCCAGCCCCGGAGCGACGTCCTCCCAGCCGCGGCCGGGCCCGCGCAGCCACATGTCCAGGTTCACGCGGACCGCGGCGTCCAGATCACCCGCGGCCAGGGCCGCCGTCTCGGCCTCGTCGTAGGCCACCATGTCCGCCGACCAGCCGTAACCGGGCCACGGCGGGGCGAGCAGCGCCAGCGACCGGACCCGGCCGGGATGGGCCAGAGCGAAGTTCACGGCCACCCGCCCACCCCAGGACGCGCCGATGAGCCGGACGCTCTCGTGGCCGAGGTGGTCCAGGAGCCGGCACAGGTCATCGGTCTCACTGAACGGCCCGGTCGGGGGCGCGGACTCACCGAAGCCGCGCAGGTCGTACCGGATGACGGTGTTCCGCTCCGCGAGGGCGGGCACGACCGCGTCCCACATGGTGTGGTCGGCGACGCCGGCGTGCACGAGCACCACGGGCGGACCTTCGCCGGTGACGGTGTAGGAGAGATGGCCGAGATCGTCGGCAAGGGTAAGCATCCGCAGATGGTCGCAGGCCGGCGCCCCGCAGGCCATCCGAATTCCCGGCAAACGCAGTCCCCGTGGGCTTGCCGCGTCAGAAGGCGGATGCGAGCAGTTCCTGGAGGAGTCCGACGACGAGCCGGGGCTGTCCCACGAACGGCGAGTGGTCGGTCCGCCACTCGCGGACGTCGGTGCACCGCGCGGCCATCGTCCGCTGGAGGCCCGGGTCGACGGCCCGGTCCCGTGCGCAGACCACGTAGGTGGAGGGGGTGTCCTTCCAGCTCTGGCGCTCTGGAACTCCTCGCCCGCAGCCGGAGGCTTGGGCCCGCAGGAGGTCGACCGCCCGGGCGGCGAGCGTCAAGCAGGTGGGCAGCGTCGGCCCGGGGTTCGATCTTCCGCGTGGGGCATGAGACTGTCTGGTCGTGTCGGAGATGATGAGTGGGTTGGAGGCGGCCTTGGCTGAGGCGTCGTCTCCTTCGTGGTCGCAACGTGTTCGTGCCGGGCATGACCTTGCCTCCTTCGCTGATGTTCCTGAGGCTGCGGAAGCGTTGGTGGGGCTGTTGCTGGACGTCGAGGACACGGCGGTGACCCGGCAGACGGCAGAGGCGCTGGCCCGGGTGGGGACGGTGGCCTCCGTAAGGCTCATCTCTCTCGCGGTTGCCGAGGCTGACGACCACCAGGCTGACTGGCTGCAGACCGGGGTGCATGACGCGCTCGTGGGGCCGGACGGTGTGCTGGACGTCGCAGCGGTCTGCGGGCAGCTCGCCCGGGACCCGGAAGAAGCTGTCCGTCGGGGTGCCGCGGAGGTCTCGGCGTGGGCGGACGGCACAAGAGGCTGATGTGAGTCGAGCTGCCTGTGGCCAAAGCGCGGGGGACGCGGGGTTCGTAGAAGGTGCCGTCGCAGAGCATCGCGAACAGCACGCTGATACGGTGCCGGGCCAGGCGGAGAAGGGCTTGAGTGTGGGTCTTTCCGCGGGCTCGGCACTTGTCGTAGTAGGTCCGGGAAGCGGGATCGTGCAGGGCTGCGAACGCGGAGAGAAACATCGCCCGTTTCAGCTGCCGGTTGCCGCCTCGGGGCGCGCGTTCGCCGTGAATCGAGGTCCCCGACGACTTCGTGGTGTGCACGAGTCCGGCGTAGGAGGCCAGGCGGGCGGCGTTGGGGAAACTGGTGCCGTCGCCAACGGTGACCAGCAGCACGGCGGCGGCCCTGACCGCAACCACCGGCATCGAGGTCAGGACTACCGAAGGAGGGTATGCCTCCAGCAGGGCCTCGATCTGGGCCTCCAACGCGCGTCGTTGCTCGTGGACGGCTCCGAGCGAACGGGCCAGGGACGGGATGACGACATCGAGGGTGCCGGTCCCCGGAACGACGACGGTCTGTTCGTCGAGCGCGTCGAAGACCTCGTCGGTCAGCCGGGCGGCCATGCGGGGGCCTTGGGTCGGATGGCCTCGACGAGCCTGCGGCTGCCGACTTTCCGCAGCGCGGCTGGGGATCCGTAGCGTTCCAGCAGCCAGGTGACGGCCTGGTGGTCGAGACGGGGGCCCAGGACGCGTTCGAGGCCGGGGTGGAACTGGGTGAGCAGGCCGCGTATGCGGTTGCTGGTGCGGTGGCCTCGGCGGCGAGTCCTGGTCGAAGCCCACGAGCACGGTCAGTTCGGCGGTGATCTCGTCGGGTTCCAGCGAGCGCAGCGCGTGGGGCAGCGTGCGGGCGGCGTCCGCGATCACCGCGGCGTCCTTCGCGTCGGTCTTCGCCTCGCCCGGGTAGAGATCGGCGATCTGGCGCATCGCCAGTCCGGGCAGGTAGGCGACCTTGCAGCCCGCATCACGGGCGACGGTCAGGGGCAGGGCGCCGATGGAAGCGGGCTGGCCCACGATCACCAGGATGGTGCCGAACTTCGCGGTCGGCTTGTCGAAGACGGCCCGCAGCTTCGGCGCGCTGTTGGGCAGCTGCTTGTCGAAGACCTTCTTGCCGGCGGGGGTGAGCCCGTTGCCGTGGTGGGTCGTCTTGGCGACGTCCAGGCCGAGGAACACGCCCACGTCTTCGGTGTCGAACATCGAGCCCTTCCGGGGAATTGAACGTGCCGGCCTCGGCATCGATGTCGTACACGCGCATCCACGTTATGCAGACCTGCCGCCCGCGAGGTGCCGGGCGTTGCGCTCGGAGGGGCGGTAGTCGGGCCTCTCATCAGCGTCTCCGACGGCACCTTCCGGGCCCGGTGACACCACCCCCCAGGTCATGCCTTCGACAGGGGGGAACAGCCATGCCGGGCCCTGAGGCCAGCGGCTCTCTTGCAGGACCGCGAAGAACATAACGGGGGGCACGGAGATGCGGTGCCGCTGATTGGTGCGGCCCACACCGCCCGCTCCGCGCGGACGCGGGCGATCGGCACCCGTGTTCCTCCAACGCGCGGGCCCTGCCGCCAGGTTCACGAGAATGTGCGTGGACGGACTGTCGGTGATCAAGTATCGTCCGACCTCGGACCACATCGCGCGAGACGAACGGAAGGAGGCGAGTGCCGTGCTGTTCTCAACCACCCAGCGCTCCCTCCCCGTTACCCCGGTGTGGTTCATCTGATCCGAGGCCGGGAGCGCACCACGCAGTACACATCCCGGAGGAAACCCATGACCGATCTGGTCATCCGCGCGCTCGACGAGAGCGACGCCCACCTGTTCGACGCACACCCCGATCCGCTGAACGCCCGCGCCGCCCACGAGCGCACCACACACCGCCCCGACTGGAAGCGTGTGGCCCTGCGCGACGGCACGGTCGTCGCCCGTGGTGCCTGGTGGGGCGGCGCCGACGACAAGGAACCCGTCAACGTCAACTGGTTCGACGTCGCCGAGGGCGAGGTGGAGGCAGGGGCCGAACTCCTGCGCTCCGCCCCCTGGCAGGTCGAGCTCGAGATCAACCTCCCCGGCGACTGGCGCGAGCACCCCGACCTGACCGCCGCCACCGAGACGCGCTACGCCGCCGCCCGGGCGGCCGGCTACGAGCTCCTGGTGGAACGCTTCCTCTACCGCTGGACCCCGGAGCACGGACTCCCCGAACGGCCCGGCCGCCTCGTCTTCGGCGCCGAACCGGACGACGCGGTCTTCTTCGACGCGCTGCGCCGCATCCATTCGGTCACCCTGGACGCCCATGCCCTGAAGGCCATAGCGGAGGGCGGCCTCGACCAGGCCGCCCAGGAGGAGCTCGACTTCTTCCACTGGTGCCCGTCCCCGCGCGAGTGGTGGCAGGTCGCCCGTACACCTGAAGGCGACCTGGCCGGCATCCACATCCCGGCGCACAATCCCTCCGGTCCGACCATCGGCTTCATCGGTGTCCTTCCGGAACACCGCGGCCGCGGCTACGCCTACGACCTCCTCGCGGAGTGCACCAACTTCCTCGTGGAGCACGGCGCCGAGGCCGTGACCGGAGCCACGGACCGGGGGAACTTCCCCATGGCCGCGAACTTCGCCAAGGCAGGCTTCCCCGTGGTCCGCGAGCGCGTCAACTTCCACCCCGCCACCCCGTCCGCGACCTAGCAGCGGCCTTGATCCTCGCCCCGCGCCGTGCTGTTCTCGCTGCGGGGCGAGGACGTCCTTCTCCCGTGCGCGCGGCCCACGCCCGGCTCCCGGATCCGCTCCGTACACTGACGGGCATGGCATGCCGCATCAGTGAGCTGGTCGTCGACGCCGCCGACCCCGACCGACTCGCCGCCTTCTGGAGCGAGGTCCTCGGCTACGTCGAAATCGGCCGGGAGGACGACGGAAGCATCGAGATCGGGCCCCCCGACGCCGGCTTCGGCGGCCCGCAGCCCACCCTGGTCCTCAGCCCCAGCAGCGCCCCGCGGACCGGGAAGCTCCGGCTGCACATCGACGTCAACCCCACCGACCGCGACCAGGACGCCGAACTGGAGCGCCTCCTCGCCCTCGGCGCGAGGCCCGCCGACGTCGGCCAGACCGGCAACGAGAACTGGCACGTCCTCGCCGACCCGGAGGGCAACGAATTCTGCCTCCTGCACCGGCGGCTCCCGCCCCTCTGACCGCGCGCGCCCGGTGCCTCGCGCATCACATCAGCGTCGGTCGGGAAGGTGCCAGCGGTGCGGGGCGGCGAGCGCGTCGATGCTGTCGGGCCCCCAGGTTCCGGGGGCGTACGGCTCCACGGCTGGGGGTGCGTCCAGCAGCGGGGACGAGACCTCCCACAGGCGTTCGATGCCGTCGGAGCGGGTGAAGAAGGACTGGTCGCCGAGCATGGCCTCCAGGAGGAGGTGCTCGTAACCCTCCAGGGAGTTGTCGGCGGTGAAGGAGCTCCGGTAGCCGAAGACCATGTCCGCCTCCGCCAACCGCATCGAGGGGCCGGGCTCCTTGACGAGGAACCGGGCGGTGATGGAGCCGGGATCGGCGAAGTCGATGACGAGCTCGTTGCTCCGGCCGTCGACGGCCGCACGCGCGTTCAGAGGGAACATGCCGAGGACGGGCTCGCGCAGTCCCAGGGTGACGACGTGCCGGCCCTCGGCCAGTGCCTTGCCCGACCGCAGGAGGAAGGGGACACCGGCCCAGCGCCAGTTGTCGATCTCGACGCGCAGGGCGGCGAACGTCTCGGTGTCCGAGGCCGGATCGACCCCGGGCTCGGCGCGGTAGCCCGTGTACTGTCCGCGGACGACGTGCGCGGGATCCAGCGGCCGCAGGCTGCGGAAGACCTTGACCTGCTCGTCCCGGAGCGACTGCGCGTCGAGGACGACCGGCGGTTCCATGGCGACGAACCCGAGCAGCTGGAAGAGATGAGTGACGATCATGTCGCGGAAGGTTCCGGTGCCCTCGAAGAAGTGCGCGCGGCCCTGGATGTCGATCTGCTCGGGCACGTCGATCTGCACATGGCTGATGTGCTCGCGGTTCCAGAGCGGTTCGAAGAGGCCGTTGGCGAACCGGAGGGCGAGGATGTTGTCCACCGCCTCCTTGCCGAGGAAGTGGTCGATGCGGAACACGCGGGACTCGTCGAACACGGCGTGGATGGTGCCGTTGAGCGCGCGGGCGGACGCGAGGTCGGTCCCGAAGGGCTTCTCGACGATGACACGGGCGTCCTGGGCGAGGCCCGTGGCGCCGAGGAGTTCGATCACCGAGGTGAACGCGACGGGCGGGACGGCGAGGTGGAAGAGCCTGCGCGGAGTGCCGCCGACGGCCTGCTCGGCCGCGCGCACCGCCTCCACCAGCGGTTCGGGGGCCGCCGGGTCGGCCGAGCCGAAGGACAGGGCGGACTCGAACTCCTGCCATACGGGGCCTTCCGGGCGCGAGCGCCCGAACTCCGCCACGGCCTGCCGGGCGTGGGCACGGAAATCCTGGTCGCTCAGGGCCTCGGCCGCCGGGGCGGAGCCGACGATGCGGTAGCGCCGCGGCATCAGCCCCGCCTTGGCGAGATGGAACAGGCCGGGCAGCAGTTTGCGCCGGGCCAGGTCTCCCGTGGCTCCGAAGAGGACGATGACGTGGTCGGCGGGGCTCGGCTGTGGGGACTGCGCGGGCTGGGTGGGCTGGGTCATGGCGGGCCTCCTCACGCGTCGGCGCCGGGGCGCTCCATGGCACGACGTACGGGACCGGGACCGGGACCGGGACCGGTGTCCATCCGCCCGGGTCCGACTCGTACGAGGTGCACGGGTGTGCCTGAGGCCATTCGCCGCACTTCCGTTCCGGACGGCCGCATCGCCCTGAGCACCCACTGTGCGTGTTCACCACCGTTCCGGCACCCGGGATTCCACCACCCGGGTCACGGGTACGGGGGACCAAGAGGTGCGGTACTCGTACGGCCGGGCGATCGAAGCAGGTGTCCCGGGCGGCCTCGTTTCGCTGACGGTCGGGTGTCGCCCTCGGCACTAATCTCAGATCGTGGGACAGCCTCTGGAGAGCGTCGAAGGCGCAGGACCGTTCGTCACCCGGCGCACCTGGCGGCGTCCCGAGGGGGACACGGTGGTCTGGGATTCGCGGCTGGCGCGCAAGCGCGGCACGCTGTCGGTCCGGGGCCCGGGGGACAGGGCCGACCGGGTCTCGACCGCCGATCCCGGGGCACTGCGCCGTCTGCGCAGGCTCAACGTCGTCGCTTCCGCAGCATTCATCATCGGCGGGGCGCTGTTCGCCGTCGGCGCCGCAGTCGCGCAGTTCGGTTCCGGCGATCCGACCGTCAGCGCATGGGTGTACCTCATCGGGGGCCTGTTCTTCAGCACCGGGGGCTATGTCTCGATTCTGCAGGTACTGAACGCGCCCCGGCACGCCCCGGGCGGCGGATTCCTGGGCACGGCCGGCTGGCGGTGGTGGGGGTACGAGCCGATGCGGCTGGACTGGCTGAGTACGTTCGTCCTGTTCAGCGGGACGCTCGTGTTCGGTGTCAACCTGCTCGACTCCTTTCTGCAGGGCCTGACCGTCCAGCAGGTCAATCGGCTGATCTGGACTCCCGACGTCATCGGGTGCGTGCTGTTCCTCGTCTCGGGGCATCTCGCGTTCGCCGAGATCTGCCATCGGCCCTGGCCGTGCGTCCGCTCCCGCAGCCTCGGATGGTGGGTCGTGGCGGTGAACCAGCTCGGTTCGGTCCTCTTCATGGTCTCGGCGCTGGCCGCCTTCAGCCGTCCCGCCACCGGAAGCCTGGTCAACGTCGACATCGCCAACTGGGGGACGCTGACCGGTGCGCTGTGCTTCTCGGTCGGCGGGGTGCTGCAGCTTTTCGAGCGGCCGTAGCCGGCCGCACCCGGTGGCCGGAACTCCGGCCGATCAGTGCGGTGACCCGTTCCGGCGGCGCCAGAACGGGTGGTCCGGCCACCGTCGTTCCTCGGCATAGGACCGGGCGTGATGCTGGTGGTAGGCGTCCGCTACGCCGTCCAGGAACGCGGCATAGGACGCGAGGGCGCCCGTGTCGCCGGCCAGGCACCGGTCGACGGCCCCGCCGGCACGGGCCCCGGTGTGCAGGGCCGTGAGGATGCCCTGGGACGACAGGGGGTCGAAGGCGATCGCGGCGTCCCCGGCGGCGATCCACCCGGGGCCGGCCGGCGGGGACAGCCGCAACCCGTGGGCGGCCGTCCAGCGAGGCGCGGGGGAGCCGGCCGGGTCGTAGCCGCTCAGGCGGTCCCGTACGTGCCGGGTGCGCTCCGCCGCGTACCGGAACCCGTCCGCGGTGCCCAGCCGGGCCGTGGCGAGGTCGACGTCGGTGAGATGGGCGACCACCCGCCCGGCGGGGACCCGGGCGGTGTACCACCAGCCCTCCGGCACCGCCTCGACGAGGGTACGCAGCTCCGCGTCCTCCGCAGGGCCACCCGCCCCGAGCAGCGTGAACGCGGCGACGAGCCGATCCTGCCGACGGCGCAGGGCCAGGCGGCGGCCGATGAGGGCGCGGCGGCCGGTCGCGTCCACGACCCAGCCGGAGCACACCTCCCCGACGGAGCCGCCCCGCTCCCGCACCAGCAGTCGCTGCTCCCCGGCCGCGCTGTGGTGGCCGATCACGACGGCCCGCCGGAGCAGCGCGCCCGCGGCCACCGCGGCCTCGCGCAGGAAGGCGTCGAAACGCCCGCGGTCGAGGTGCCAGCCGTGGCCGTGCGGGTCGAAGAGGTGGCTGTGGCCGTGCAACTGCGCCGATCCCCAGGACGCGTAGGTGCCCGGGCAACTCAGGTGCGCGTCGGCGGCGAAGGCGCCCCAGAGCCCCAGGTCGTGCAGCAGCGGCCGGGCCGCGGGCGGCAGGGTCTCCCCGATCGTGAAGGCGGCGGAGGACGCGCCCGGCGGGCCCCCGTCCACCAGCAGGACGTGTCGGCCGGCCCGGGCCAGGACCAGGGCGGCGACGGCCCCGGCCGGGCCGCCGCCGGCGACGACGGCCTCGAAACGTCCGGCGCGGGGAACCGGGCCGGTCCGAGCGGTCACGGTGTCTCCGGGAAGCGGGCGACCTTCTCGAAGTACCCCGCCATCACCTCCCCGTCGGGCCGCCCGGCCGCGGCGAGGGCGGCGGCCACCGCTTTCTCCCGCACCTTGGGATCGGCGGCCTCGGGCACGTGCAGACACATCAGGTTCCGCAGCGGGGGCGGGGCCTGTTCGGGATGGAAGCTCACCTCGGACTCCACCAGCATGGCTGCGGGGAGACTCACCGCGTCACCGGAGCCGGAACCGGAGCCGTCACCGGAACCCGTACCGGTACCGCCGCCGGGGCCCTCCCGCCGCGCGACGATGCCGAGCTTGCCGAAGTCCTTGACCATCGCGTTCATCTGGGCGATGCGCTCGGACGGCAGCCATCGGTCCCACACCGCCCTGTCCTCGAAGGCGGTGCGGCGGTCCTCCGGGTCGGCGGCGGGGTCCACGGCGGTCCGGTAGTTCTCCTCCGTCAACACGTGGTTGGGCACCCGCGCCGGCCAGAAGGTCGGTAGGTACGGGTCGTACCGCGGCCCGAAGCCCAGGTAGTACCCGGAGCGGCAGCGGGCGGTGTCGGTCTGCCAGGGCACGGCCATCCAGCGGGTCAGACCGCCCGGCTCCTGGCCGTACACCGGACCGTCGACGGCGAGCGCCGTCTGCGGGGTGAGCGTGGAGCCGTAACCGGGCTCGGGCCGGGCGGGGTCGCGGTGGCGCACGCGGAAGGGCGCGGAGTACAAGGTGGCGTGACGCATCGGCCAGGTGAGCTCACAGCCGGGGTGGAAGGCGTCGGCCAGGCAATACGAGAGGGCGGCCCGGTCGAGGGCCGCAGGGCGCTGCGCGAGCGGCAGGCCGTCGAGCGCCGTGGGCGGAGTGGCCCGGGGATCGTAGTCGGCGTCGAAGTCCCCGGCGGCCCAGCGGGCCAGCATGCCGTACTGCAGCGGGGAGAGCGCCAGGTGCTGCCGCGCCGAGACCGGTCGTACGCTCATCGAGTCGCCGTAGATCGGCGGCCAGGGCACGGGGGAGAGCCCGTCGCGGTCGGGATCGCGCATCATCGCCCAGATCTGCCGGCGCAGTTCGTCGCGCCGGGCGCCGTGGCCGGCCAGCTCCGCCAGTCGCTCGGGGGCCAGGAAGTGCTCGCGCCCACCGTGGCCGAAGAGGGCCGCGATGCCGCGGTTGACCCACTGCAGATCGCACAGGCGGCGCAGCACCGGCAGCACGTCGTGGGTGAACGAGACCCGCTCCGGGGGCGCCAGCATGCCCGCGGCCACGAAGGTGTCGCACATCAGGTCGTACATCGTGCGCACCGACTTCAGCTCCGGTGCGAAGTTCGGGGGAGCGACCACCACCCAGGCCGGATCGACCGGGACGTCCCGGCCGTCGATGCGCACCCGCGCGGTCACCGGGCCGTCGCAGGTGTCGTCGTGCCAGCCGTCGTTGTTGGCGAAGTGCATCGCCTGGGCGGTGGGGTACGAGGCGGACACCCCCCGCCCGCCGAGGAACAGCAGGCGGCCGGCTCCATCGGTGCGCAGCTCGCCCAGGTAGACGGGATGCCCCAGGAAGGTGCCCGAGTCGAACGCGTACTCCGGCTTCCCCGCGCGTTCGCGGCCCCGGATCGAGCGGGATCCGGGGGTGATGGCCAGCCGGTGGCGTTCCCCGGCGGGCACCGTGGAGACGTTGCGCAGTGTGGTCGCGGGGGCCTGTGCCGCCTCGGGGATGTCCAGGGCCAGCTGGAACTGGTACCAGGCGGCCTTCTTGTTGGCCACCTCCACGGTCCAGTGCAGGTCGGCGTTGTCCGCCGTCAGCTCGGCCACCGCCTCACCGGCGGCGTTGTAGCCGTACACCCGGAACCGGACGGCCTGCCGCTTGAGCGCGCCGCTCGCGTCCTTGTACGTGCCGGTGGCCGGCGGGGGAGCCCCGTCGACCTCCGGGGCGAGGAAGAACTCCTCCGCGCTGTCGCCGACCCGGGCCACCCCGATCGCCGGGTGCACGGCGGCCCGTACGATCCGGGTGTCGCGTCCGTGTGGTTCGGTGGCGGCCGGCCGCGCGGGACCGGGCTCCGCCGCCGGAATGCCGTTGGCATCGCGCCGGCGGGCCGCCGACGCGTGGTAGACGACCTTGCGGGCCTCGGCCATGCTGCCGACGGGCTGGTGCTCGGACAGGCTGTGCCAGGGGTTGAAGGCGAGGTTGTCCCCGTACGCCTCCTGCCCCCGTGCGGTCGTGTCCTGCTGATGCAGGGTCAGCGTCGCCACCTTCACGGGCGCGCTCTCGCCCTCCTCCCAGCGCACGGTGGCCCGGTCCAGCGGCATCCGGTCCGGGTCCGTCCGGAACTGGAGCAGCAGGTCGAAGACGGCCGGTCCGGCCGCCAGGCGGTGGCGCAGGTCCCCGCGCAGGAAGGAGGGGTCCTCGTCCGGCGGCGTGGCCCGGGGGTCACCGTCCGCGCAGGTGACCGGGACGAGCTTGTACTTCACATGCCGGTCGGGCCCGAAGGAGTACGGCAACACGCCCCAGTACGTCGACGTCAGCGTGCTCTCGACGGGCTTGCGCATGTCCGCGAGGATCTGCCGGGTGAGGGGGTGCTGCTGCTGGTACGCCGCCGGGTCCAGCTGGAACTCGCACATGTCCCGGGCCGTGTCGACGAAGAAGACGTCGTGGTTCTGCAGCACGAGGTCCTGTGTGTCGGCCCGGGTGTCGTCCTGGAGCAGCTTCGGCCCCGACACGCCGAACAGCTTGATGCCCCACCCGACGGTCCTGCGCAGATCCGGCCGCTCCGGCTGGGTGTCGCTGGAGATGCGCACCCAGGCGGTCAGGCCGCCTTGTTCCGCCGCGGCTTCGAGGAAACCGATGCGGAGCTCGGGCGGCAGATCGGGGGCGACCGTCAGCACGCCGCGCGCGGCCCCGTGGAACTTGACGAAGACCGGGCGCAGCAGGGGATCCTGCCCCTGGGCGACGCGGTCCCCCATCCGCTCGCCCACGAACTCGGCCATGATCCCGGCGATCGGCTCGTTGACGCAGTCGCGCGGGGGTGGCTGAGTGGGGCTGTCGGACACCTCGGGGCTCTCCGCCATGGCTCTGCTCCTGCCTGTCGATGGCCGACCGGGGCCGACCGCGTGCTGACGCTCCTGGCGGGAACCAGCCTGCCCCGCAAAACGCAAGATAGGGGATAACCTGCGCAGTCGGGTCGTTTCGACCCGGCGGCGGACCCGTGGCACCTCAACTCGGGGCCGGCCGTGTCCGTACGAGCCACGGCCCTGGGCCCGGGACCGCGACATGGCTCCCGACGCCGACGCCGACGCCGACGCCGAGGGTGAGCCCGACCGGCGTGGGCTCGCTTTCGATTTGGCCGGCGGTTCGGCTCCGGTGTCTTCTCGCAGCGGATACACCGGGACCTGCTCGGCTCCGTCCGGGCCGGCGCCCCGACGAAGACGATCTGACCGCCGACCGCCGACCGCGGTCGCGCAGGGGTGATCGAATTGTCAAGGTTCCCGCTGGTAGGGGCAGTGGGACCCCCTGGCGCGTGGGATTCACGGAAATGTCCACCGCTCACGCCGGCCGGTGCACACCGGAGTGCGGGACGTTTTTGTCCGCAGGGCAGAAGCCTTGCCCAGAGCGGCGCCGTGCGCGATAGCCTCCGCAAGAGGGGCACGCTCCGGAAAAACTTTTCCGAAAGGGAGTGTTCGGAGCGCGCCACACCCGAAATCAACCGGTATCCGCGGCCACGCGGACACCATGGACCTGCCCGTCGTCTGCGCACCGCGCACTCCCTGGAGGGACACACGTGAAGGACTCGAAGGACAGGCTGGAAGCACTGCGGGCCGAGATCGAGCGCCGCAATCCCGCGCAGCCCGAGTTCCACCAGGCGGTACGGGAGGTCCTCGAAACCCTGGCCCCCGTCTTCACCGCCCGGCCCGAGTACGCCGACCCGGCCGTGGCCCTGGTGGAGCGGCTCACCGAGCCCGAGCGGCAGATCGTCTTCCGCGTCCCGTGGCAGGACGACCGGGGCCGGGTCCAGGTCAACCGCGGCTACCGCGTCGAGTTCAACAGTGCGCTCGGCCCGTACAAGGGCGGTCTGCGCTTCCACCCGTCGGTCGACATCGGGGTGGTGAAGTTCCTCGGCTTCGAGCAGATCTTCAAGAACGCCCTGACCGGCCTCGGGATCGGCGGCGGCAAGGGCGGCAGCGACTTCGATCCGCACGGCAGGTCGGACGCCGAGGTCATGCGGTTCTGCCAGTCCTTCATGACCGAGTTGCACCGGCACATCGGAGAGCACACCGACGTGCCCGCGGGCGACATCGGTGTCGGCGGCCGCGAGATCGGCTACCTCTTCGGCCAGTACCGGCGCATCACCAACCGCTGGGAGGCCGGCGTCCTGACCGGCAAGGGGCAGGGCTGGGGCGGCTCCGCGATCCGGCCGCAGGCGACCGGCTACGGCAGCGTGCTGTTCGCCGCCGAGATGTTGAAGGTCCGGGGCGAGTCGCTGGAGGGACTGGGAGCAGTGGTCTCCGGCTCCGGCAACGTCGCGCTGTACACGATCGAGAAGCTCCAGCAGCTCGGCGCGAACCCGCTGACCTGCTCGGACTCCCAGGGCTACGTCGTCGACGACAAGGGCATCGATCTCGCACTGCTCAAGCAGGTCAAGGAGGTCGAGCGCGGGCGCGTGAGCGAGTACGTCGCGCGGCGCGGATCCTCGGCGCGGTTCGTGCCCGGCGGGCGGGTCTGGGAGGTGCCGGCGGACATCGCCTTCCCCTCCGCCACGCAGAACGAACTGGATGCGCAGGACGCCCGTACGCTCGTCGCGGGCGGGGTCAAGGCGGTCTCCGAGGGCGCCAACATGCCGACCACTCCCGAGGCCGTACGGATCCTGCAGGAGGCCGGGGTCGCGTTCGGGCCCGGCAAGGCCGCCAACGCGGGCGGAGTGGCGGTGAGCGCCCTGGAGATGAGCCAGAACGCCGGCCGGGTGGCCTGGAGCGCGCAGCGGGTGGAGGACGAGCTCGCCGCCATCATGCGCTCGATCCACGCCGTCGCACACGAGACCGCGGAGCGGTACGGCGCCCCGGGCGACTACGTCACCGGCGCGAACATCGCCGGCTTCGAGCGGGTCGCGGACGCGATGCTGGCGCAGGGCGTCATCTGACCCGACGATCACGCCGCGCCCGGGCGGGGCGGGCGGGCCCGCTGAGCCCGCGAAAGCCCGCGAGGACGAAGACGGCCCTGCATC
The DNA here is from genome assembly GCF_017639205.1 of Streptomyces nojiriensis. Taxonomy (NCBI): domain Bacteria; kingdom Bacillati; phylum Actinomycetota; class Actinomycetes; order Kitasatosporales; family Streptomycetaceae; genus Streptomyces; species Streptomyces nojiriensis. Next base: position 8,869,405 of record NZ_CP071139.1, read on the forward strand.
CGGCCCGCCGCCGGGTGCAGGGCCGGCCCGGTTCCCCCTGGCGGCCCGTACGCGGCGCCCGCCTTGCGGATCTGGACCGCCCCGGAAGGACGAGGACGGCCAGGTGCTGCACATGCGCACCCAGAACTCGCTCCACAGGCAGAGGATCGCCCCGGTCGGGGCGGGTCCGGACATCCGCGGCGCCCAGGCCGCCCGGAGCGGAAGACCAGGTGGTTGCCGCCGCCTGGGCGGCCGGAATCGGGCGTAGGCCGACGCCCGAAGCGTTCCTCCAGCCGAGGCGGCGGGCAACGGGTGGTACGGCGTCAGACCCGGCCCGCGGCGGGCGTATCCGGCCCACCGGGCATGAGGCCCGGCGGGATCTCCGGCACGCGCCCCTCCACGCCTGCGGCAGCCGGGAGGTCGCTGGGCCGTAGGCGTGGAGGGTGGCCTGCTCACCGTTGCTGTTCCTGCCGGTGACGTACCGGCCCTTCGGCCGCCGTTCCAGCTCGCGCACATCGTGAAGGCGCCGAGACGCCCCCACACCACGCGGGTGGTGATCTGTCACGGGGTGGCCGAGCGCGATTCGCCTTGCTGCGCGCAGCCGATTCCGCGACCGCACACCGGAAGGTTGCGGCAGGGAGAACGCCGCGAACCTGGGCGAATTCCTGACCAGGCGGCGGCCCTGCTGCCCTTCGTGTGGACCGTGTCGTCGCACTGCACGTCCGCCCCGGGCATCAGTGGAGGGTGAGGGTGTAAGTGAGGAGGGCGAGGGTGAGGGTGGTGAGGACGGTGCGCCAGGTGTTGGCGTTGTTCCAGGGGGCTTCGTAGGCGGTGCGGGCCGTGTGAGTGGTGGTGGGGTCGCCGTGCTGTTCGGGGGGTCCGGCTGCTTCGAGGGCGTTGTTGAGCGGGATGTTGATGCGGGCGGTGATGATCAGGGCGGCGAGGCAGGTGGCCAGTGCGGCCGCGAGTGGAGCGATGGCGTCTCGGGTTTCGGGGTCGGTGGCGTGGAGGACGAGGGTGGTGGTGATGAGGAGGGGTGCGCCGAGGTAGGTGAGCATGAACCAGCCGTTGAGGATGGCTTTGTTGATGTTCTGCATGGTCTCGACGGTGGTTCTGTCGGTGCTGCGGGCGAGCCCGGGCATGACGGCGACGGTGAACGCGTAGAAGAGGCCGCTGATGAGTCCGGCGGTGATGGTTGCGGCGATCAGGGTTGAGGTTCGTGCGGTTTCCACGTGGTTCCTTTCCGTGGTGTTCCGGTCGGTGCCTGAGGGCCGGGTGGGGCTGGTCGGCAGTGCGGTGCCGTGTGGTGCCGTGCCGTGCGATGCGGTGCCTGGGTCGGCGGGCGGTACGCGCCAAGATCGGCCCGCGGTGGTGCTGACGGGCCGTGCCGGTTGTGTCCGGCGGCCTTCGGGGCCGTGCAGGGCGGTGCGAGGGCCGGCGGGTCGTGCTGTGCAGGGCCGTGCGGTGCCGGGCCTGGCGGTTGTGCCGGGCGGGGTGTGCCGGGTCGTGCCGTGCGGTGGTGTGGGGTGTGGCTGATCATAAGGGTCGAGTGGTGTGTGTGGCCCTGTGGTGTGGTGGGGTTGTGTCTTCCTGTTGTTGTTCTTGGGGGGTGTTGTCGTGCTGACTGCTCTTACCGGGGTGTTCGGTGACCGTGGGGATGCCGTATCGGTCGCGGGTCGTGCCGCGTCGTACGAGGATCTTTTGGGTGCGGCGGGGGCGGTGGCCGCGGATCTTGCCGGGTGGGGGCCGGTTCCGGCGTTCGCGGTGACCGCGACGGCTTCGTTGGAGACGGTGGCCGCGGTGGTGGGCGGGCTGCTGGCGGGGGTGCCGTGTGTGCCGGTGCCACCTGACGCGGGGCCGGTGGAGCGTGGTCATATCCTGCGCGACTCGGGTGCCCGGCTGCTGGAGGTGGACTTCGCCCGCCGTGCGCCGTCGCCCGGTCCCCTACCGTCCGCGGATGCGGCGGGGGCGGGGGCGGGGGATCCGGCGTTGATCCTGTACACGTCCGGGACGACGGGTGTGCCCAAGGGCGTGGTGCTGAGCAAGGGTGCGATCGTCGCGGACCTGGACGCGCTGGCGGGAGCGTGGGAGTGGGGTGCGCAGGACGTTCTGGTGCACGGGCTGCCGCTGTTCCATGTCCACGGGCTGGTGCTGGGCGTGTTGGGGGCTCTCCGGACGGGGAGCCGGCTTCTGCACACGGGCCGGCCGACGCCGGAGGCGTACGCGGCGGCTGCGGCGGCGGGCGGGAGCCTGTACTTCGGTGTGCCGACCGTGTGGTCGCGGATCGCGGCGGCGCCCGAGGCGGCCGCGGCACTGTCGGGGGCCCGGCTGCTGGTATCGGGGAGCGCGGCGCTGCCGACGCCCGTCTTCCGTGACCTGGAGCGGCTGACGGGGCACCGGGTCGTGGAGCGGTACGGGATGACGGAGACGCTGATCACGGTGAGCGGTCGGGCGGGTGGTGAGGTGGCTCCCGGTACCGTCGGCACCGCGCTGGCGGGTGTCACCACACGGGTCGTGGCCGAGCCGGGGGCGGAGATCGGTGAGCTGCAGGTGAAGGGGCCGACGCTGTTCTCGGGCTATCTGGGCCGGCCGGAGGCGACGGCGGCCGCGTACACGGGGGACGGCTGGTTCCGTACGGGTGACATCGCGTCCGTCGACGGGGAGGGCGTGCACCGGATCGTCGGGCGCGCTTCCACCGACATGATCAAGTCCGGGGGGTACCGGATCGGGGCGGGTGAGGTGGAGAACGCGCTCCTGGACCATCCTCAGGTACGGGAGGCGGCGGTGGTGGGCGTCCCGGACGCCGATCTGGGCGAGCGGATCGTGGCGTTCGTCGTGGCCGAGGGCGTCAGCGGCGGCGAGCTCACCGATTTCGTCGCGGCGCGCCTGTCGGTCCACAAGCGTCCGCGTGAGGTCCGTTTCATCACGGCGGTGCCGCGTAACGCCATGGGGAAGCCCCAGAAGCGGCGCCTGCTGGAGGGGGAGGAACAGGGCCGGGCCTGAGGCGTGCACGGGGGCGCCCCGTGGCGCTGGGCGCGCACTGGTTCCCCCGAATTCCGTCAGGTGTGCGTCCACCTGATGTTCCTTCACCAGGTATGCGTACAGGCGGGCGTCGGCGCTGTGGGTGCAGGTTGGGATGCTGCCGCCAAGGCAAACGGTCGCGGACCTGGAAGGCTTGTGCGTGCGGGGGGCCGGACCGCGCCCGTCGGGTCCGGCTCCCCGTCGACCACACGAGGCGCCGGTGGGCACGCCCGCTGCACCGCACGGAGCGTCCAGTCCGGAGGCCCGAGTGCTTTCAGATCAGCCACCCGGGCCAGATCGCGCAGACGGTCCGGCTCGGGAAGCGGCCCCAGCCTGTTCTGCTCGGACCGGGCTCCCCTCTGCGTTCACCGCCCGTGATCTACTCCCGACCATGCCGTTGCTGTTGCTGGATCTCGACAACACCCTGATCGACCGCGACGCGGCCTTCCGCGGCGCCGTCGGCGCGTTTCTCGCCGAGCATCGCCTGCCCGACATGGACCTCACGTGGGTCATGACCATGGACGCCAGCGGCTATACAGCCCGCGAAGAGGTCGCGGAGGCCATGACGGACCGATACAGCGGCACTGTGCCCCTCGAGGCCATCCACGCACTGCTTGACCGTGGTGCCGCCGATCGTGTCGCGCTGACGGACTCCTCCCGCGAGGCTCTGGAAAGCGCCCGGGCTGACGGCTGGACCTGCGTGATCGTCACCAACGGCCGCGCCGTCCAGCAGGAAGCCAAGATCCGCCGTGCCGGACTTGACCGGCTCGTCCATGGCTGGGTGATCTCCGAGGCGGTCGGCCGCAAGAAGCCCGAACCGGAGATCTTCCATGCTGCCGCGGATGCCGTCGGAGTGCCCCTCATCGGCGCATGGGTCATCGGTGATTCGCCGCATGCCGACATCGCCGGCGCGAACGCACTCGGGCTTCGAAGCGTGTGGGTGTCGAACGGGCAGCTGTGGGCTCAGGACTCCTATCACCCCACCCATGTCGTAGAGGACGTCGCCATGGCGATCAACTACGTCATCGCTGCGCCGAGGTAAGCCCCAGACCTGCTCCGCCGTTGTGCGAAGCCCGGACCTGTGAACCTCGCCGTGCTCCAGCGGCCGCGTTCGGCGCCTGTGGACGGTAGGGGCATCGGGGGGAGGCTCGCGGCCCGGGAGCAGGCGCCGGGTCGGTCGGTTTCCGTCCTCGGTGTCGGTGCGGTGCGCGGCGTTGCCCGGTGGTGCCGGCACGGCACAGGCGGTGACTGCGGGTCAGATGCTGCGGGCGGTGATGTCGCCGTAGGAGGTGGTGGCGCGGATGTTGAGGCCGGCGGTGGCGCCGTCGGTGTTGGTGAGGGTGTTGTGGATGCGGCCGTGGGCGGTGCCGGCGTCGAGGGTGGCGGAGACGCCGCGGGCGGCGCCGATGGTGATGTCGCCGGCCTGGGTGGTGAGTTCGACGGTGCCGTGCTGGGCCTCGGCGATCTGGAGGTCGCCCTTCTGGGTGGTGATCCGGGCGGGGCCGCCGAGGCGTCCGATGGTGACGTCGCCGGCCATGAGGGTGAGGTGGGCGCTCGCGGTCTCGTCGAGCGTGACGGTGCCCTGGGCGCTTTCGAAGGTGACGTCGCCGAGGCGTCCGGTGGTGTGGAGCTCGGCGGCGGCGGTCTTGGCCTCGACGCGGGAGCCGGCGGGCAGTTGGACGGTGATCTCGACGGATCCCGGGTGGTCGAGGATCCGGTTCTTCGCGGGTGCGGCCGCGATCCGCAGTACTCCGTCCGCGTATGCGGCGGTGGTCTGTGCGGCGGCCTTGACGTCGCGGTCCTTGGAGGCGTCGGCGGGGAGGATCTCGACGGTGGTGTCGGCCCGGTCGGCGGCGATGAACCGGATGAGCCCGGCGGGGACGTCCAGGACGGTGGCGATCGGGGCGGTGGTGGCGAACTTCTGCATGGTGCCTTCTCCTTCATCAGCGGCTGCGCTCTGTGCGCCCCGCGGTTTCTGATGAACGAAAAGCTACGTTGCGTTCGATGAACTGGCAACAGGATCGTTGCGTCAAATCCCCATCCCTGCAGGTCAAAAGCGAGATTTCATTGCAATGGTTTCGAGCTTAATGCAACGTCGGTCGGCCCGTTCGTTGCATTGATTTGAGGGTGAACGCTATGGGTGGGCGGCACCCGGTTCCGTACCGGTCGGTGGCGCTGACGGGCTCCGGGGGCGCAGTCGGCGGGCCGCTGCGCCCCCTCGGCCTGTTCGGGACGGGGCTGATCGGCGATGGTGACCGAGGGCCGGTGCGCAACATCGCCGTAGGCGCCGGGGCCGTACGGGCGTCGCCGGCGACTACAGCCCGCTCGCCACCTTCCTGGCGTCCGATGAGGTGCGTTGGGTCACCGGGGACGCCCGTCTCCCCCTGTGGCGGCATGCGTTGACGGCCCGGGGTCCGCGTCGTTGACGCGAAACCGGCCCGATCCGCTGTTCGGGATCAGCGAGGGCTGAGGAGGCAGAACTCGTTGCTCTCCGGGTCGGCCAGGATCTTCCAGGAGATGGCGGACTGGTCGATCCCGGGGTCGGTGGCGCCCAGGGCGCGCAGTCGGGCTTCCTCCACTTCCAGGTCGTCACCGGTGTAGGGGGCGATGTCGAGGTGGACGCGATTCCATACGCTCTTGGTATCGGGGGTGCGGAGGAACTCCAGGTAGGGGCCGACGCCTTTGGCGGAACGCATGGTCGCCTGGTCGTCGGTGACCTCGTGGAGCGTCCAGTCCATCGCCTCGCCCCAGAACCGGGCCATCGCTCGCGGGTCGGTGCAATCGACCACCACCGCGGCGATCGGCCCGGTGTCCTGGTAGACCGGGCGGGGTTCCAGGACGCAGAACTCGTTGCCCTCCGGATCGGCCATGACCGTCCAGGGGACGTCGCCCTGACCCACATCGGCGAGCGTCGCGCCCAGATCCTGCAGGCGCGCGACCAACTCGGCCTGATGCGCGGTCGACGTGGTGGCCAGGTCGAGGTGTACCCGGTTCTTGACCGTTTTGGGTTCCGGGCGGGTGATGATGTCGATGCAGACGGCCGCGGGGTCGGGGTAGGTGAAGCCGACGGGTTCGAGGTTCGTCACGCCGGGCGCCTCGCTGTCGACGCCCCACCCGAGTGCCTCCGCCCAGAACCGGCCGAGCGCGGAGTCGTCCAAGGCCTTCATGTTGATCTGCACAAGTCGTGTTGCCATGCTGCAGATCCTAGAAGCTGCCGTCGGCCCGGGCCTCCGCGATCGGACATGTGCTCGAGACCGCCGCGGTCATCGTCTGGGCGTGGTCGTCGGGGGGTGTCGCTCCGCCATGCGTCCGGCGTACCGCCGCGAACCGAGTGTGCCCGGGCGCATGGCGGTGGCGACGGAGCGCACAGCCTCGAAAGCCAGACGCTCTGGGATGAGACAGGCGCGGTCGGGGGTGAGGGCGTGCGCCGAGTGGTGGACGATCGGCTTGCCGGGGTGCGGGTACTGGTGAAGCATCAGATTACGGGACGTGCCGCCTATCCATCGTGATGTCACGATTCGCGGCGCGTCGTCTCTGCCTGCCTGCTCGACCTCATGAGGAGTGGCCATGGAAGACAGTCCGCTTACCCGTCGACGGCTGTTGTGGGGTGCTGCCGGAGCGGCGGGTACGGCTCTTGCCGCTGTCGGGCTGCCCCAGCTGATGCGGCCCGAGGAGAAGGCTGCGCTGCCGAGACCCGTACGCAAGGCCCCCGCCGCCGGGCCGCCCGCGACCCTGCGGAAGGACCCCTCGGTGGACTACGCCCCCGCCGTCTGGATCGAAGCCTCCGAGTCCAACTACACGCCCTCCGACCGTCCCGAGGCGTACCCCATCGAATACGTCGTCATTCACCTGACAACGGACATTTTGCCGGTCATGTTCACCAAGTTCAAGGACCCCGCCGAGAGGGTGTCCGCGCACTACATGATCAGCGCAACCGGCACGCGGATCGCCCAGTGCGTGCGCGAGCGCGACGTGGCATGGCACTCCGGCAGCGTTTGGTACAACCACCGGAGCATCGGCATCGAGCACGAAGGCTGGACCGACCAGCCTGTTTACACCGGCAAGATGTACGAGGCATCCGCCGCGCTCACGGCCACGATCTGCGCGAAGTACGACGTGCCGGTCGACCGGGACCACATCCTGGGCCACGTCGAGGTCCCGCTGTCCACTCACGACGACCCCGGGACCGCGTGGAACTGGGACAAGTACATGAAGCTCGTCGAGACCGCCCGCCGGAACATCAGGACCTGACACCGCGTCGCCCCCTCACGCGGGCTTGCCGTCACCGTAGAGCCACGAGTCCCAGATCGAGTCGAGGTCCCGGCCGGCCCTGGCTTCCACGTACGCGGTGAAGTCGTCCGTGGAGGCATGACCGTGGCGGTGGCGCAGGGTCCAGCCCCGTACCAGGGCACGGAAACCCTCGTCGCCTACGGCCTGGCGGATCTTGTGGATCACCATCGCGCCGCGCACGTACACCGGCTGGCCGGAGATGTCCGCAGCGCTCGGCGGTTGGGCAGGCGGGAAGTCCCACTCGTCGTCGTCCGCGGCCTTGGCGTGGTTGCGGTCGAAGTGGTCCTGGGCGCTGGCCCCACCGTGGTCCTCGGTCCACAGCCACTCCGCATAGGTCGCGAAGCCCTCGTTGAGCCACATGTCCCGCCAGGTCCGGGGGGTGACGGAGTTGCCGAACCACTGGTGGGCCAGTTCGTGCACCACGTTGGTGGTGTGGAAGATCGCGGCCGGAATGGTCGCCCTGGTCTGGGTCTCCAGGGCGTAGGGCACATCGGCCGCCTGATCGACGATCACCCCGGCGGCGGAGAAGGGGTAAGGACCGAACCTCCCCTCGGCCCATTCCATGATCTCGGGGAACCGGCCGAGGACCGCTCCGTCCTCGTCCACGCTCGCGGTCGTGTCCATCGCCGTCACGACCGGGATGCCCGATCGGGTCCGGGAGGTCTTGATGTCGTAGCTGCCGATGGCCACGGTCGCCACATGGCTGGCCATGGGCTCGGCCTGGTGCCAGTGGAAGGTGGTGCGGTCGCCGCTGGTGCGCTGGGCGCGCAGCCGCCCGTTGGAGATCGCCTGCACCCCCTTGGGGACCGTGACGGTGATGTCGTACGAGGCCTTGTCCGAGGGGTGATGGTTGCCCGGGAACCAGGACATCGAGCCCGTCGGCTCACCGAACGCGACCGCTCCGTTGTCCGTCCTCAACCAGCCTTCGCGCCACCCGTGGTCATGGGTGATCGACTGTGGCGTGCCCGCATAGCGCACGATGCTGCGGAAGGCGGCGCCCTTCCTGAGGTGATCGGGCGGCTGGAGCGTCAGCTCCTGCCCGTCCCGCCGGACCCGCGCCTTGTGGCCGTCGACGGTGGCGCCCAGCACCTCCATGCCGAGGAGGTCGAGATTGAAGGCGCTGAGGTCCTCGGTGGCCTTGGCCGTGATCTCCGCGGTGCCCTCGAGGCGGCCGCTGCCGGGGTCGTAGGCCAGAGTCAGGGCATAGTGGCTGACGTCGTAGCCGCCGTTGCCGAGTTCCGGGAAGTACGGGTCACCGGCGCCCGCGGCGGCGGGGTGCCCGCCCCGGAACACCGTGCCGGCGGCCCCCGTCCGAGCGGTGTCCGCGCCGGTACGAGCCCCCGTCCCACCGCCGCCACGGCCGTCGGACCCCGAGCACGCGGGGAGTACGGCGAGCAGGCCCGCGACCGCGAAGGCGGCCAGACGTCCGGAAGTCTTCACGCAGCCGATCATGACCCAGCCCCCCAGCGCCCCGCCCCCGCCACGCCGTGCCCATGGCCCCTCCGGCGGGCACGGCCCCGGACGCCGCCGACCGGGTTGCGCCGACCGGAGCGCCATCGACGCAACGGCATGAACCATGGGTGCGTCCGGTGCTGCTTCGAGGAAGTGCGCGGACGGCCGCAACGACGCGATCGGCGGACACGACCGGGCCGCGTACGAGTTCCACGTCTCCCACGTCCTCGCCGAGCTCGGCGTCCACGCCACCCGAGAGTGGCAGCTCGGACACATCGAAGCCGCCCGCACCATCCGGGAAACCTTCCTCGACGACTACGCCGCACCACGGTGACGGTGTGGACCTCTCCACCCGTTCCTGGACGGCGTTGCGCACGGCGGTCGCCGACCCCCACCTTCACGTGCGCCAACGCGTGCAGGGGAGTGCAGGACCAGGTCGTCCACACCGCCCTGACACAGCCGCGCGACGGCGTCGACGAGCTGTACTACCTGGATGCGATCGCGAGCCTGGCGAACGACCCGCGAGGCCGCGGCGCCTACGACGTGGTGGAGTCGGCAGGCTGCGTCAGAAGCGGAACACGCCGAGGTCCCGCACGGTGTCGGCCAGGGCGCGGACGAGGTCGTTCTCGTCGTCGGTGCGCCAGACCAGGGCGAAGTGCAGGGCGGGCAGGTCGGGGAGGGGGAGCCATCGGATGTTCGACATGCCCCAGTGCCGGGTGACGTGGCTGGGGAAGGTGTTGACGATGTCGCCCATGCCGACGTGGCTGATGAGCTCATCGGAGGTGTCCGATGCCGCGGACATGATGCGCTCGATGGGGCGGCCCCGCGGGGTGTGGAAGGGCAGGTAGCTGTCCTCCCAGTAGTCCTGCAGGCCGTGGGCGGTGCCGTGCGGGAAGTCGGCGAGGAGTTCCAGTGGCACCGAGTCCCGTTCCGCGAGCCGGTGGTCGGCGGCCACGGCGAGGATCCGGGAGTCGGTGCACAGGATCGGCCCGACGGTGAAGTCCGGCTCCTCCACCGGCAGCCAGACCACCAGGACGTCCATGGCGCCGTTGCGGAGCTGACCGAACACATCGGTGAGCGTCGCCTGGCGGACCTGGAGCCCCCAGTGCGGGTACCGCGCGCGGAACGCCTTCCAGTAGGGGTGCAGGTCGGCGACGTTGAAGGGCATCAGGCTGACGCGGAGCTGCGCGGTGATGCCACGGGCCGCCAGCCGGGCGCGCTCCAGGGATTCGTGCAGGCCCGCGTAGACCGGTTGCAGATCGTCGCGGAACTGGCGGCCGACCTCCGTCAGGCGCACGGTGCGGCTGGTACGGGCGAACAGCTCGGCCCCGATGCGCCGTTCCTGCTTCTTGATGGCCTGGCTGACACGCGCCTGGGAGACGTGCAGCCGCTGTGCGGTCCGGCCGAAGTGCAGCTCCTCGGCCAGTACCAGGAAGATCTCGATGTCCCGCAGTTCCACCGGCCCACGGCCCTCCGTCGATAACCTGGCGGTTATCGAACCGCGCACAAGTGTTCCTTGATCATATGCACGGATCGCCGGATCGTTTGAGCCATGCATGCACGCATGAAGAACCGTGAAGAACGCCGCGTTCGTCCGGCCCGATGAGCGACGCCATCGAACTGACCGTGATGTACGCGGTGCCTGACGCCCTGCGCCGGGAACCTGCTCGGCTCGACCGGGTCACCACCGCCACGGACCGTGACCCCGTGCGGCCGAGCACGCCGGAATCGTGGAGATCGAGACCGGCCGTGCCCAGGACGACACCCACCTGCTCGCCGCGCACCGGCAGCCGGGCATCCGCTTCCACCGCAGCACCCTCGCATGCCAACTCGACCTGCCCGTCACCCGACCACTCCACTGCCTGACAACGCATCAAGGAGAACGCCCGATGCAGAAGTTCGAGACCCCCGGCGCGATCGCGGCCGTCGTGGAGATACCTGCCGGACGCATCAGCATCCTCGCTGCCGACCGCGCCGAGACCACCGTCGAGGTACGTCCCGCGGACGCCGGCAAGGGCCGCGATGTGAAGGCCGCGGAGCAGACCACGGTCGAATTCGGCGACGGCGTGCTGCGCGTCATCGCGCCGGAGGCGAGGAACCAGGTGCTGAGCAGCCCCGGATCCGTCGAGGTGACGCTTCAACTCCCCACCGGCTCCCGCGTCGAAACCACCTCCGCCGCCGCAGAGGTGCGCACCGAGGGCCGGCTCGGCGACGTGACCGTCCACGGCGCCCATCGGCGCATCGAGATCGCCGACGTGGAAGGCCTGCGCCTCACCTCCGTCGACGGCGATGTCCACGTCGGCCGGCTGGGCGGCCCCGCGGAGATCTCCACCGCGCGGGGCGGCATTACCGTCGGCGAGGCGGTGCGCGGCACGGTGGTGCTCCGCACCCAGCACGGCGACATCTCGATCGCCGCCGCCCCCGGAGCCTCCGCCACGCTGGACGCCGACCCCCGGCACGGCCGCGTCAGCAACGCCCTGCAGAACAACGGCTCCCCCGTGCTGGAGATCAGAGCCACCAGCGGCAACGGCGACATCTCCGCTCGCAGCCTCTGACCCCCCTCATCCGCAACCTCCTCCTTCCCCACCCCGCCCGACACGTTCACCCGACCAGGGAGCTCCCCACCATGTCCCAGTTCACCGCTGCAGGGCAGCGCAAGATCCGCGACGTACTGGCCCGCCACGTCGATTCCGGCAAGATCCCGGGCGTAGTCGCCCTGTACAGCAAGGACGACGAAACGCACGTCGAGACGCTGGGCGCGATGGAGCACGACGGCGGTGCGCCGATGCGCCGGGACACCATCTTCCGGATGGCGTCCACCTCCAAGCCGGTCTCGATAGCGGCGGCGATGGTGCTGCTCGACGAGTGCCGGCTGCGGCTGGACGACCCGGTGGACCGGTGGCTGCCGGAGCTCGCCGACCGTCGGGTGCTGAAGGCGTTCGACGGCCCGATCGACGACACGGTCCCGGCGCACCGTCCGATCACCGTCCGGGACGTGCTGACCTCCACCTTCGGCCTCGGTATGGACATGACCTCCATCGGTACGCCCATCATGAACGAGGTCTTCGCGCAGGGGCTGACGCCCAACCTGCCCACGCCGATGCCCGAGCAGGACGAGTGGCTGCGCCGCCTGGGCACCCTGCCGCTGATGCACCAGCCCGGAGAGCGCTGGCAGTACCAGCTCGCCAGCGACCTGGTCGGCGTACTGGTCTCCCGGGTGACCGGCAAGACCTTCGAGGAGGCGCTGCGCGACCACGTCTTCGGCCCGCTCGGGATGGAGGACACCGGCTTCCACGTCCCGGACGACAAGATCGACCGGCTGCCGGTCCTCTACGCGCCCGACCCGGAGTCCGGCGAGTTCCACGTATGGGACGAGTCCAAGGGCGGCCGTTGGAACGTCCCTCCGGCGTTCCACGGCGGTGGCGGTGGTCTGGTCTCCACCGCGGACGACTACCACGCCTACTTCAGGATGCTGCTGAACGGCGGCAAGCACGGTGGTGAGCGCGTTCTGTCCAGGCAGGCGGTGGAGCTGATGACCACCAACCGCCTCACCCCCGCGCAGAACGCCGCCCGCACCGAGCTGGCCACCAACAACGTCCACATCTCCTTCGGCCAGGGCCAGCACGGCGGATGGGGCTTCGGGATGGCGGTGCGGACCTACCGCGGCGACTACGCTCCCGTCGGCCAGTTCGGCTGGGACGGCGGCTCCGGCACCTCCACCTACGCCGACCCCGTGAACAACGTCGTCGGTATCCTCCTCACCCAGGTCGGCACATCGGTCCCCGACTCGGTCCACCTGATGCACGACTTCTGGACCACTCTGTACCAGGCGATCGAGGACTGATCGCCGGCAAGTCCGTTCCCTCAGCACATGCGGACGGGGCAGTGGTCGGACGGCACCCGTGCCGCGCCCGGAGTGTTTCGGTGGGTGTCGAGGAACCTGGTGACGGGGTGCGGCGGCGTGAGCGGCTGACGTCGCACCCCGTGCACGGCGGGTGATCTGCCGTTCAACGGCGCGGAAGCACGAGCTGGTCGCAGCGCGGGTGCGCCTGCGGGAGCCGGTCGTGGCGCCCTGCGCGCCCCGACCGCCGCGATCTCCTCCGGGGGTCGCGTCCACCAGCGGCACGGTCAGCCCGGTGCCTGCGCCGTCGGGGATGGCGGGGCCGAGCAGCAGGACCCGGCAGGCCGACGGGCAGGCAGTGTCCGCCGACTCCCGGCCCCGGGGTGAACCGCGTGAATCCGAAGGGCAGGAGCAGGACCGCGGGGAGCCGCGAGGAGGTCACGCCCTCCACGGGGGACTGGCCGACGACACGGTGACCCACCACTGCGGCGCGTACGGCCAGCGGACGTCCTACGTAGCCCTGACCAGCGAAAGCCATCTGCATGGCAGCTCCTGCTCGCGTGCGATGCTTGAATGGAGCATTGTTTCTGGTCTGGCAAGGAGAAGCGCTGTGCCCCTCGTGTCTGTCGTGATGCCCGTCTACAACTCGGCAGCCACCCTCGGCGCAGCCGTCCGATCGGTGCTCACACAGACCCACAGCGACCTGGAGCTGCTGGTCACCGACGACCAGTCCTCCGATGACTCCATGGACCTGCTCCGCGAGTTCGCCGAGCAGGACGAGCGCGTCCTGCCGGAGTCGGCGCCCGAACAGGGCGGTGCGGGCCGGGCCCGCAACCTCGCGATCGAGCGGGCCCGCGGGGACTACATCGCCTTTCTCGACAGCGACGACATGTGGCTTCCGGAGAAGACCGAGAAGCAGCTCGCCTTTGCCGCGGAAGGCGATGCGCCGTTGACGTACACCTCGTACTTCAAGATGGACGCCGACCACGACGGCGAGAGCACCGACTGGGTCCCGAACGGGCGGGTGGTCCGTGCGCGGGAGCACGTGGACTACCGCGCGATGCTGGTCCAGGACCACATCGGTGCTCTCACCGCCATGTACGACCGCAATGTCCTGGGCACGAGGCTGATGCCGGAGATGCGCAAGCGCCAGGACTACGCCCTCTGGCTGTCGATCATGCGGGACGGCGCTGACGCCCGGGGCCTGGCCGAGCCGCTGGCGGTGTACAGGGCCCACCGGGCGGGATCTCTGTCTTCCAACAAGCTGTCGCTCGTGCAATACAACTGGGCCCTGTACCGCGAGCACGAGCATCTCTCGCTCCCGCGGGCGACGCGGGCCCTCGCCGGCGCTGTGCGGCAGTCGCTGCGCAACTCGCGCATCTAGACCGTCTCTTTCGGATCTTGCCGAGCAACATGGTTCCAGGCCTCGCGAACGTGGGAAGGGACGCGACCGCCGGTGTCGTTCCAGGTGAGGCCGAGAGAGGCAGCCCATGCCTTGATCTGCCGGTGGTCGGGCTCCGGCCCGGTGCGCATGGCGGGGGTGCCGCGGACGGCATGGGCGGGCAGGCGGGCCTCGCCGAGGACGGCGCGCGGCAACGAGAGACCGAACCGCTGTTCCAGGACACCGAGGGATCGCTCCTGGTAGGCCGTGTGATGCTCCCTGGAAGGAGGGAGGTTCTGACTGCCGTCGGGATGAAGTACCTCTCCGGCGATGAGTTCGAGTAGGAGCAGATCTGGCTCCGCGCCCCAGCGCCGATGCTCCTCGCCGATCCCGAAACCGCAGGTCAGCACGCCGTTCTTGGCGTAGTGGAACCTGGCGGGCGGACGTGAGCCCATCGGCAGGTAGTGCACGGCATCGACCCTGCCGGAGGCGATCTCTTCCAGACGGTCCGCACCGGTGGAGTCCCCGTATTCCACGGCGAAAGCCCACCCCGCGTCCTCCCCGACCCGTACGACTCCGTCGCCGCGCACGCCGTAGCCGCGACCCCTCATGCCCAGGTGCTCCACCTCGCCGTCAGTGGTGGGCTCCGTTGTCTCGCGCAGGACCCCTCCCAAACGCACAGCCAGTTCATCAGCGGACATACCGCGCGCGAAGACCACACCCGCCACAGGGATGTCCCATGCCGCCAGCCACTTGATCCCGTCAGACATGGCACCCCTCCCCGAGGTCGAGAACGTCCCTGCCGGCGAACCTAACCGCGACCGCTGACAGCGACCGGGCCGACGGTGAGCAACAGCAGCGCACTTCCCGGGGAGGCTTTCATCCGCCGGGGTTGCCATGCCGGAGGTCGAGGATGATGTCGGCAGCGCGGGCGATGACCGGGGCGCGGGTGGTGCCGGGGTGGTCGGCAGCGAGGAAGTGGCTACCGATGGCCATGCAGAAGGCGAGCAGAGCGCGGGCCTCGACCTCCTCGGGGTCGTCGCAGAAGGTGCCGATTGCGTCGCGTGCCAACTGAATGCGCTTGTTGTCCACGCGGCGCAGGCGCTCCGCGACGGTGTGGTCGCGGCGGGCCCAGTCGCGGATGGCCAGATCGATGGGCAGCAGGCGGTCGCTGGAGAAGGTGAGCCGCCCTGCCAGGCGGACCTTGTCCCGCGCGTCGCCGCCCTCCCGCTCGACCTGGTCGATCACATCGTCCACGCTCTCGCGCTCCCAGGTGTCCAGCATCTCGGCCAGTAGTGCGTCGCGGTCGGCGAAGTACCCGTAGAAGCCGCCCTTGGTCACCCCCAACGCCTTGGCGAGCGCCTCGACCCGCACGGCCTCCGCACCGCCCGCGGCCAGCGCCCGCAGTCCCGCCTCGACCCACTTCTCGCGCGGTGTGCGCAATGCGCCCATCTGTGGCCCACCTCACCCTGTCCGACCTGTTGTACGGAGCCGTACAACAGGTCTAGCCTCGCGTTGTACGGCAACGTATAACGCGAGAGAGGACACCGTCATGTCATTCGGTTTCGTTGCCTTCCACTACCCGGCCCCCGAGCACGTCGATGAGTTCGTCGCCGAGTGCCACCGGGTCGCCGAGGCGATGCGGCAACAGCCGGGCTTCCTGTCCGTCGGGGTCTGGGTCACCCCGGACGGCGCGGCCGTCGTCACCACCGGCGCGTTCGAGTCCGAGGATGCCTTCCGGGCGACGGCCGACCTTGCCCGCGAGATGGGTGCGACGCCCGACGGCCTGAGCGACCTGGAGGTCAGGCCCCGCGAGGTTCACTTCCTTGAGTCGCGGTAGGAACGCCGCGAAGGATCAGTACTCGACCTCGCCGCATCCGTTCGGTGGGTCTGGATCGCTCCGCGGTCCATGAGGTCCTGGATGTGGACCGGCCAGTCCCACTCCAGTCTCGTGGTGATCGCAGCGTGGACATCGGCCCGCACCTGCGGGGTGACGTGTTCGACGTCGCGGTTGCCGTAGCGCAGGCGCAGGCCGTCGCGGTCGGCGCCGCACAGGATGGTGTGGGGGGCCGGAGCATGCAGGAGACCTGTCCCGTGAAGGAGACCTGTCCCCGGACGAGCTCGTCGGCGAGCTCCCTGGCCGCGCCGGCCTGTGCCCGGCCGAGCTGGGACCCCTCATGCGCGCCTCCGATCCGGCGGGCAGTGGCAGCCATGGCCGCAACGGCCGGTGACTCCCGAACTCGCCAGAACCACTCCACCACCACAACCCGACCGGCCCTTGAGAGGGTGTACCTGGATACACCCCTTCCGGCACCCACGTGCAAGGACGGCCCCGGACCCCCACCGGCAGAGTCGAACACGGGGCGTGACAGCCGCGCCCCCCCCAGCGACCCACGGGGAGGCCGGGCACCATGCCGGACCACAAGCGGAACCAGAACGAGGGCCAGGACCGGGAGCAGAGGCAGGGGCGGCGGCGAGTGCCGCGCAGCGGATGGGCGGCGCAGGCAGGGGTGTTCCTTGTCGTGGCCTTCCTGGCGGCGGGGCTGTGCGGGGCGATCCAGCCCGCGACCGGCATACCCCCCGAGGTGCTGCAACTGACCCAGTTCGGTCCCGCCCTCGCCGTGGCGGCCGTGGCACTGCTGTGGCCCGGCCGGATCAGGGAACGGCTCGCGGGAACACTGCCCGCCCGCAGCGAAGGACCGGCAGACCACGAGACCCGGCTGCCGTCCGGCAACCGGGCCGCCCTCCTCCTCACCGCCGCCCTGATCACCGCACTGTCCGCCGACGGCGCCCTGCTCACCTCCGGCTCCCTCCCCGTCACCAGCCCCCAAGCCCTCGCACACCCCCTCGCCCTGCTCGTGGCCGCTCAACTCATCGGTGCCTGCGCCGAGGAGATCGGATGGCGCTGCTACCTCCAGCCACTGCTGCGCATCCGTTTCGGCCCGGTCACCGCCTCCGTCCTGGTCGGGACGGCCTGGGGCCTGTGGCACGTACCGGCCCTCACCCAGGAGCCGGCCTACGCGGCCGGATTCCTGACAGCCACCATCGCGATGTCCGTGGTCCTCGGCCTGGCCCTGGAACGCGTACGGAGCAACCGGCTCCTGCTCGCGGGCGGCTTCCACACCCTGGTCAACCTCGGCATGCTGTTCGTGACGGACGAGACGTCGCCGGCAACAGCGCCGATGGCGGTCTTCGGCGCCGCCTGCCTGGCCGCAGCACTCCCGTGGATCGCCTCCGCCCGCCGGGCGGCGACCACGCCGGACAGGATCACCGCCGCAACAGCGGACGGACCGCGCTGACATGACGGAACCACAGGTGGGTATGGCACAGGGAGAGGGACGCCCCGGCTCCAGCCTCAGGGGCGCGCTCGCCGACATCGGCCGCTGCCAGCTGCTCTCGCTCGCCGCGCTCGCCGTCTGCGGGGCCGGCGCCCTCGTGATCGGGGCGCTGCTCCTCCTGCCCATCGGCATCGGCTTCCTCCTGCTCCCGCCCGCCGCAGCTGCCCTGCGCCGCGTCTCCGACCGCTACCGCGACTGGGCCGCCCGCTGGACAGGAACCGTGATCAGCCCGCCACAACCGCTGCCGTCCCGCCAGGCCCCGCCCGAGAACTCCACCGGCCGTCACGGGCGGGCCCGCGCCCTCCTCGGCGACGCCGGGTTCTGGCACGACCTGCGCTGGGCCTGGGCCGAGCCGTCGACAGGCGCACTGCTCGCCGCCGTGCCCCTGGCCCTCGTCGAGTACGGTCTGTTCGGTGCGGCCGTACAGCCCTTCGTCTGGCGGCTCCTGGGCGACGGCAACTGGTACGCCTTCATCCTCGTCGACTCCACACCGACGATGCTCGCCGCGCTCCTGCTCGGCCTCGGATTCGTCACCGCGGGATTCAAGCTGGCCCCCACCACCCTGCGACTGCACGCACGCTGGAGCAGACGCCTGCTCGCCGCCCCGCGCACCACCGAACTCGTCCGCCGCATCGAACACCTCGCAGGATCCCGCGCCGACATCCTCGACGTCCAGGCCGCCGAACTGCGCCGCATCGAGCGGGACCTGCACGACGGGGCACAGGCCCGCCTCGTCACCCTGGGCATGACCCTCGACGAAGCAACCCGGCTCCTCGACCGCGACCCCGCGGCCGCCCGCGCACTCCTGCACGAGGTACGCGCCACCTCCCAAAGGGCTCTCCAGGACCTCCGCGAACTCGTCCACGGTGTCCTGCCCCCGATACTCGCCGACCGCGGACTCGGCGACGCGGTCCGCTCACTGGCCCTCGACAGCCACCTCGACGTGCGCATCGAGACAGCCCTGCCCGGCCGGCTTCCGGCACCCGTGGAATCCGCCGGCTACTTCGCCGTCGCGGAACTCCTGGCCAACGCCGCCAAACACTCCGGCGCCCCCGAGGTCCACATCCGCCTCAGCCACACCGACGGCGCCCTGCGCGCCACGGTCACCGACGAGGGCCGCGGCGGCGCCGACCCGGACGGAAGCGGACTGCAAGGCGTACGCCGCCGCCTGGACCCCTTCGACGGAACCCTCGTCCTGCACAGCCCGCCGGGCGGCCCGACCACCGCGACCTTGGAGATACCTTGCGCGTCGTCCTCGCCGAAGACCTCTTCCTCCTCCGGGACGGACTGACCCGCACCCTCCAGGAACACGGATTCGACGTGATCGCCGCAGTCGACAACGGCCCCGCCCTGCTCAGAACACTCCTCGAAGAGGAACCGGACGTCGCCGTCGTCGACATCCGCCTGCCACCCACCTTCACCGACGAGGGCCTCCAAGCCGCGCTGGAAGCACGCCGATCACGGCCGGCGCTCCCGGTCCTCGTACTCTCGCAGTACGTCGACCAGCTCTACGCCCATGAACTCCTCGCCGGAGGCCAAGGCGCCATCGGCTACCTGCTCAAGGACCGGATCACGCACACCACCCAGTTCGTCGACGCGGTGCGCACCGTCGCCGCAGGCGGTACGGTCATGGACCCGCAGGTCATCGCACGGCTACTGGCCCGCAGCGACGCCCGGGGCACCACCGCCCAGCTGACACCGCGCGAATTGGGCGTCCTGGCCCTGATGGCCGAGGGCCGCTCCAACGCGGCCGTAGCTCAAACCCTGTTCATCAGCGAAAGCGCCGTCGCCAAACACACCGCCGCCATCTTCAGCAAACTCCGGATCGAACCGTCCGCAGACGACAACCGCCGGGTACTGGCCGTTCTGGCCTACCTTAAACGGTAGCCGGCGATCGCTGCCTCCCATCCGGCCGACCGGGATTGATCACAACGGCCCGAGAGCGGCGCCGCGGCGTCCGAACACGGTCATGCCGCTCGGGCGAGGAGGGCGCCCACGCGATGACCGTCATCTCCCAGGAGGGTGACATGCTTCAGGTGTCCCCTGGGTCTCGGCCACTCGGGTCAGCGAGGACCACTTCATCGATGGTTCCGTGGGCAAGGCTTGCAACAGTGATCTCCTCGGACCTGTACAGCGTGCATCTTCCGCGGCAGCAGGGGCGGTGCGGTGAGCGCAGCGGCCGTGCTCGTCAGCCGCGGCCAGGCCTACGCGTCGGACTCCGGCGACGAAGCGGTGGCCGGTGCCGGTGGCCGGCTCACCTTCACCTTCGAGGCCAAGGGCAAGGGGACCACGCGGCTCACGCTGCTGCACTGCACTTTCACCACCTGCCAGGGCAACACCTCCACCCTGCCCCCGAGGCGAGCGGGCCCTCCGCCACCGCGCGCACCCCCTCCCAAGCGCCCGAGCGCATCACCTATTCCGTCACCGTCAACTGAGCCGCGGGGGACAGGCCCAGGCCTACGACGGCCGGGCCCGTCGCTCCCACCCGCGTCCCGCACTGCTGCGCTTCTGCGTCGCCAGGTTCGGGATGCCGAACGATGCCGGACGGGGTGACGAGGCGCACCACCGGCAACGACCCGACGTCCTACTTGAGGGGGAGCGGACTACCAGGGCGCGGGCGGTGTACGCCGGGCAGCGCCGAGCCGGTGGTCGGACCCCGCGTACCAGCGGTGATCACGTCTCTGTCAGGCCGGTGCCGTGGTCGCGTCCGAAACGAGGAGCCGAGGCATTCGGGAGCGAATTTCGGCCGCCTGTCCGGATATCGCGTGGTACGGGAGAGGGACAAGGGACGGCTCTTGCTGGGGATTCGCTGCGGCCCGCCGATGCAACACAGTGGGCACACCAGCGATTTCACCGGAAGAAGGATGGCACGCCACTCATGAAACGCCTCGCACCGCTGCTCGCCACGGTCGGACTCGTCGCGACCTCCGTGCCCCTGCTGACAGCGCCCCAGGCAGCTGCCGCCCAGGTCCCCGGCTACATGCGCCAGCAGCCGGACTGGCACCGTTGCACCCCCGAGCAGCCGGCGACGTACGAGTGCGCGACCCTCAAGGTGCCGCTTGACTACCGGCACCCCGAGGGCCGCATGCTCGACCTCGCGATATCCCGGATCAAGACCGAGAACCCGGGCAAGCGGCGGGGAGTCCTGCTCTTCAACCCTGGTGGCCCCGGCGTTTCCGCGTTGTTCCGGCCGGTGGTCCTGAACACGAGCATACCCAAGGACGTACGGGACCAGTACGACCTCATCGGCTTCGATCCGCGCGGGGTCGGCAAGAGCAGCCCGATCTCCTGTGGGCTGAATGCGGACGAGGGGGGCCTCGGCGGTCCGTACCGGCCCGAGACCTTCCCCTCGGACGTGGCCTGGGCGCGAAGCGTCGCCGACAAGTGCCGGGAGAAGTCCGGCGACGTCATTCCCCACATCACCACCCGCAATACGGCCCGCGACCTGGACGTCATCCGTGCGGCGCTCGGCGAGCGGAAGATCTCGTACCTGGGTTACTCGTACGGGACCTACCTCGGGGCGGTGTACTCCCAGATGTTCCCGCAGCGCACCGACCGCTTCGTGCTGGACAGCGGGGTGGATCCGCAGCGCGTCTGGCGCGGCATGATCCAGGTGTGGGCCACCGAAGCGGAGCCCGCGTTCGCGCGGTGGACGCGGTGGGCCGCGGAGCGCTCGGACCGATACGGGCTCGGCACCACTCCCGAAGCCGTGTCCGCCACCTTCTGGGATCTGGTGGCCCGGGCCGACAGGGATCCGATCATCCAGGACGGGCAGAAGGTCACGGGTGACTACCTCAGGTCAGAGCCCTCGCTGTTCTTCTCCCCGTACGGAGCTTCGGCCGTCATCAAGCACCTCAAGTCCCTGGCCGAGAACGGGCCCAAGCCGGCGGACGGCGATGCGCCGGATCTGAAGCAACTGCTCGCCGGGGCCCGGGCCTCCGGCGCGAACGCCTCCGAGCCGAACGCAGCGGTGTCGGGCGCGGCAGCCGCCGAATCCGGTGGCGACGGCATGGCCGTCTACTGGTCCGTCGTGTGCGGGGACACGGATGCCTGGCCGCGCGATCCCGATCAGTACGCGCGGGACGCGGCGCGGGACAAGGCGAAGTATCCGCTGTACGGGGACTTCGCGTCGAACATCAAGCCGTGCGCCTTCTGGCAGAAGCCGGTTGAGCCCGCGACGCCCATGAAGACCCGGGCCGACGTGCTGACCGTGCAGAACGAATGGGACTCCCAGACCCCGCTGGCCAGCGGCCAGGGCCTGCACAAGGCGCTCAAGGGCTCACGGATGGTGCTGGCACTGGGCGGCGAGAAGCACGGTGTGTACCTCTCCGACCCCGCATCCTGTGCCGACGTCACGGTCAACAAGTACCTCGCCACGGGCCGGCTGCCTGCCGCAGACGTGACCTGCCAGGACCCGCCGCCGTTCCCGTAGGGCGCCGGCGGCCCGTACCCATACCGGGCGAGCGCGGCGTCGCCGGACCGTGCGTTTGCCAGGGCCTGCGCGATCGGGGGCTTCGAGGGTTGGGCAGGAGCCGTGGAGGCCCTCGGGGAATCCGGCCCACCAGGCATTGAGGCCGTGGAGCGGCGGCCGCTGCGTGATCGTGTAGGCGGCCGCTCCTGCCCGAGCCTGGATGTCCTGCTCGTCTCGGCCGGCACCCGCGAACACTGGGACGCCGCCCTACCGGCCTCGGACGACAGAAAGGGTGATTGCCCGGTCGGGCTCGCAGACCGGATTTGCTTCCTCCGGCGACCCGTAGGACGCTCAGCAGCCGGGCAGCCCGACCGTGTCGAGGCCGGGGCGTGACGGGGGAGGCGTGGGTAAGGCCGGCACGGGCCGCCAGCACCACAGCCCGTGTGGTGACCTGTGGGAGGAACACGTGGAAAAGGCTGAACCCCAGCGGCGATCATCCTCTGATGCGAGAGGTCCGGGTGAGGGCATGGGCGGTCTGCGCGAGCGCGGGTTCATCCGCTACGACGCCGGGCAACTCGGTATCGTTCCGGCCGGCTCCGCCGCGAAGGACCTGGCCGTGATCCGGGAGGTGTTCGAGGCTCTGCCGCCTGACCCGTACGCTCCGGGAACGAATAGGTTCCGTCGCTACTCCCATGCCGTGTACCTGCCGTGGAAGGACGAACTGTCCTGGATTCCCGGAACCCCCGACCCCGTCCACGGTACGGTCACCGACTTCTCCCAGGGCGAGGACGACCCGGACCACCCGCGGACGCGGCGCGTGCTCCCCGACATTCCCGAGGCGCTGCGCGGCAACGCCCTGCTGTTGCGACTCCTGCGCTGGGACATTGAGCAGGTCCTGTCCCTGAGGAATCTGGGGAGACGGCCGCTGTGGGCTGGTGTCCACCTGATCAGGCTCGGCGTCGACGGTCCCGGCCAGGAGGCCGTTTCCTCCCCGAACTGCTTGCACCAGGACGGGGGTTCCGCCAGCACGTTCACCTTCGCCCACCTGATCAGCCGTACCAACGTCACCGGCGGGCAGAACGTCATCGCCACACCGGGCAGCGCAGGCCTCCAGCCCGAGGACCCGTGGGCGGACATCCACGCCGACTTCACCCTCACCGACCCACTGGATGGCTACGCCGTCCACGACCACAGGGTCAGCCACTACGTCGGCCCGGTCCGCGCAGGCTCCGAGCCAGGGCCGGGGGAACGGTCCATCCTCATCGTCGGCCTCGCCCCGTACGTCCCCCAGCTGTGACACCGGCACCCCCGGCCCGTCGAACACGACAGCGCGCCGTGCCGGCATTCCGGTCACGTCCGCCCACTGCGGGCGGCGCCTCAGAGGTTGTTGTCTTTCCGGGCTTGAGGACTGCGTTCTCGCTGGTCAGGCATAGGGTCGGCGGTCTCGTGGCAGTGGTGTCGTGTCGTTGCTTGGTGGAGGTCGAGGATGCCGTCGGTCGTGCGACTGCTGGAACAGCGTGAGCTCACCGCTCACGGCTCACCGCTCACCGCTCGCCGTCGTGTCGACGATCTGCGGGAGGAGGCCGAACGCCTTCAGGCGGAGCTGGCCGTGGCTGAGCGGGAGTGGAACGAGTGGGTCATCGTCCGCTCACGCGTTGGCGAGGTACTGGCCCCGGGCAACGACGCCGTCGTCGGCCCCGCCGCCTCCGGTTGCCCGCCCCTGCCCCGCAGCCGGCCCGGCACCGGCAGCAGTGGCCGGACCACCGCCCACTCGGCGTCCGACATGTCGGTGGGATACCGACGCTCGCGCGCCCCGTGGTCTCTGGCGTTCCCGAACCTGTCAGCCAGACAGTCACAGGCGAGAGTGGCTGAAGTGGACCCCACTCCCGCGTTGCCGTAGAAATGCGACAACAGGGCCTCCTGGACCGCACGTTGGATTCGACACCCTTCGAGCTACCAAGAGGCCCTGCCCTCATGCACGGCAGCCGCCGGAGTCACCCGATCGACTGACTTCTCGACGAGATCGGGACGACGGCAGTCGCGTCGCTTCTCGTGATCGCCGGGACGGACAAAATCGAACTGCCATCCAGGTAGACGGTCGGCTTGGTGACGCCCCGAGGCCGCCCCGCGGGTTTGAGCCCGGTGCCGCGACTGACGAACCTGGCGAAGAGTCGTGTCCTACCGGCTCGAGGCGCGGCCAACCGCCCCCGCTACGTCCTACTTCTCTTCCGGCTCCCAGGCGCGGAGCAGGTCGAGCAGCCCTGCGTCTCCGTCAACGTGCAAGGAGTCGGCCTGGATCCGGTCGTACAGGTAGAGGACCAGCTCACTGGCCGTGCCGTGGACGGAGGCGCCGGCTGCATCCGAGTCTTCGCCGGTCGCGGCGGTGGGCGCGGGGATGCGGGTGATGCGTGCGCCGTCGCCGTCGACGGTGAGGCGCCAGGAGCGGCCCTCGGCGGCGTGGAAGTCGAAGGCCGTGGGCTTGTGCGGCCAGGCACTCGGCGTTGCGCAGACGGTGAACAGGAACTCCTCCACACCGTCGAGTGCCAACTCGACCGGCAGCGGCTGCGGGGAGCCCCCGGCGAGCTGGGCGTCGTAAGTGTGCACCGCGGTCTCCTGGACCCGGTGCCGGGCGGTGCCGCCGGCGGTCTGCGGTGATTGCGACGCGGGCCACCACGTCCAGCAACCGCTCTCCGGTCCCGCCGCGCGCAGGGCGCCCAGCAGAAGCTGCGTCGACCCGTCCAGCCAGGCCAGCAGGGCCTCACGCTCCCGCGGCACTTCCAGCGCGGCGCGCGCGGCGACGGCCTCGGCCGGGGGAGCGTCGGCAGACCCCGCGCCGACGATGGCGGCCCAGAAACGGTCTCCCCCACCCAGGTGCTTCACCAGATCGAACAGCGTCCACCCGGGGCAGGACGGCACCTGCGCGTCGAGACCGGGCGCGGCGGCGACCACGGCGCGGAAGGCGGTCGACCGTTCATCGATCAGTCGCAACAGGTCAGGGAACTCAAGATTCTTTTCCACGCCGGATGTCTATCACCGTGCTCCGGTGATCGGACAGCGATTTTCACAGTCGCCGCCGGTTGACCATTGCGGACGTCCTCGCCTCCCACCGCTCGGGTGACAAGCTGCGCACTGCTGCGAGGACGCTGGTGGTGGCGGTACGCCAGGCGTCGTGCCTGTGGGTGCTCTGGCCTCGCCGTGCGGCCGGGCACCTCGGCGACGTGACGTCCACCCGGTGTGCGCGGTCATGCTGCCGCTCGATGTGATGGACGCGGAGGTCACGACGGCGGGGGAGGACCGGTCGGGTCGGGAGTTCGGGTGACTCCCATTCGACCAGCACTCCTCAAGTTCGGAACAACAACAGCCACTCACTACCTGCTTGCGAGGTTCGCCGTCTTCGCGGGCCGGCTCTTGGCTCGATGCGCCCGGGCGGGTGTCTGCAGCTGATGGGGGAGTGAGGATCAGGTGGACGCGCCCAGTCGCCGGCTGGGCGCGTTGTGTCACTCGGTCGTCGGGGTCCTGAGGGCCGTCTCGGTTGCCGATGCCGTGGCTGC
Source organism: Streptomyces nojiriensis (assembly GCF_017639205.1). Lineage (NCBI taxonomy): Bacteria > Bacillati > Actinomycetota > Actinomycetes > Kitasatosporales > Streptomycetaceae > Streptomyces > Streptomyces nojiriensis. The sequence goes on from NZ_CP071139.1 coordinate 8,894,669, forward strand.
CGATGCCGGTGTTTCTGGGTCGGCTCGGAAATATGGCTGACGTTGGCCCCAGACGAAGGAGGTGAGCCTGATTTCGGGAATCCGGCTTTTGTTTCCCCTGCTTTAGACACACGCGCCCGGTCACATGGTGTGGACGCGGACTCGGGACGCCTGCCAGGACCTGCCCGGGTTCACCGAGGGGTGGTGTCGAAGTAGTCGGCGAGCGTGGAGACTGCACTGGCGGTGACGTCTGTGGGACGCCGTAGAGGCGGCATACGGGTGGCAGGTGGCTCAAGGCAGCCCCGTCCTGGACCGCTTCGGCCTTACGGCGGGCCCCGACGGCGAGACACCATGGCTGGACGCCCCCGGGAACCTGCTGTCCGGGGCCCGGTGGCGATAGGAGAGGCGACGTGGACGCCGACAGGGAACCGCTCGCTGCGTGGGCCGAACGGCGCGGCCGCCGCCGCGAGTCCGACCGGCAGATCACCGGCCGATCACCGGCCGCCGCCGAGCCGAACTCCTGGACCCGGCGGCGCGCGGTCGAGCCGCGCACCACGCTCCCGACGCCTCCCGCGTCCTCTTGGAGTTCGACGAGGAGTCCGGCGACTGGCTCCGGTCGGAGTCGCAGACAACGCCGCCGCCTTCCTCCACGGGTGGTGACACCACCACCCCACCCGAACCACCCGCCCCCTGTGCACCGCTGTAGGAGGGCTCTCTGGCGAGTGCCTCGTTCATCTGGGTGCCGCGAGGCGCTCGCAGCACCCGCACTCGAACAAGAACCGAAGGGAGGCGTGGCAGTTGGCACACCCCTTTCGACTTCGACCGGCTTGCGGAACGGGGTCAACGAGGGCTGAGGCCCCCCGGAATCACCAGTGCCGCCCGCACCTCGGCGCGATGGGCACCTGGTTTGAGGGACGGCACGGTTGACCGGCGTAACCACCCGGCGGAGGCCCACTTGAAGTCCCCCGGATCCGGCCGCCGACCGGCTCACCGCCGCAGCGGCCGGAGAGATCTGACTCCAAGCCGGACACACCACGGGCCCCGGGGATCAGCATGAAATCCCCGAGTCCCGGCTTGGGGCGTACCGTCCAACGACGTCTTACACCGGCAAGAGTCTCAACTCCTACGCGTCCTGTCCGTCGCCGCACTCGTGATAGACGTACTGATCGATATCGAGAGATGCCTTGGCTGCCGCTATCCAGGAAAGCAGTTCAGCTCCCAGGAAGATTCCCTTTTGTTGTGGGTCATCCAAGTCTCTGATTTCCTGAACGATTTCCAGGGTGACGGCTGCCTCCTCTGAGTCTACGAGTCGCCCCAGAGCAGTAGCGAGATCCGTACCCCATCCGAGGATCACCGGCTCCAGGTCCTCAGGCCGGGCGCCGCCTCCCGTGGTGCTGGCGCGTCGGATCCAGGTCGCATGGGACTGCGGTGCCGACAGGGGACGCTTGCGACTTCCGATCGACGTCGACTCGTCGGGCTCTGCTCCCAGCCTCTTGGAAATTTCCTCCGGCTGCAAAGACTCACTGACCACTCTGAGATACATTCGAAATGCGCTCATGGCTGGTACTTGTAATACGTCGGAACCAAGATCCTGCCGTCCTTGCTCACGAGGATGATCCGGCTGTCGCCGTCGCGCATCGCGTCGAATCGCGACACCATATTCTTCCCCACCCAGTCGGCCTTGAAGCCGCGCGGGTCCTCGCCGACGCTCTTGAGGGCCTTCTCCAGCTGCTTCTCTCGGAGCTTCACCAGCGAACCGCGATCGATGGCCGCGGCGTCGGGGATGCTACCGGGGATGAAGCCGCATGAAGCGTTGTGCACGAGCACCGGCGTCGTACCGGCCAGCACATAGTAGGTGTGCAGGTCGTTGGCGGTCAGGTTGTAGGCCGGCCGGAGGTCCTTCCAACGGGTGACCTTTTCGATTTCGACGGTGATGCCACCCGGGGTGTTCAGAACGGGTGGCGGTCGGTGGCGGTGAGGGGACCTTGGCCGTCCTGCGGGCGCAGGGTGATGGAGGTGAAGTCCCGGTCGTCGGGGGTGTGGATCGTGGCCTCGACCCGGCGCGGACCGGTGGTCCCTGACGCGGGATCGGTCGCGAGAACGGTGTCGCCGATCTCGATCTGCTCAATGAGGCGGGTCGCGCCGTCGCCCATCAGCACTGGCGCACGTCTTTGCACCCTTGCGGGCCTTGCGGATGGCCTCGGGGATGAGCTTGCCGCCGACCTTGATCCAGCGCAGCACGACGAGGCCGCCCAAGGCGCGGTCGATGCCGCTCACCTGCTCGCCGGTGGTCATGTCCTTGCCGGTGATGGCTTCGATGATGCCGTTGCCGATGCCGGGCAGGAGGTTGAGCATCATGCCCATCTGCCGCTCCTCCTCGGCCAGTACTTCGGGCGGGACGGTGTTCAGGCCGAGAAGTGGGCCGATGTGGTCGAAGTCGAACTTGAAGTCCGGTACCTCGAGGATGTGTGCGGCGCCCTTGGAGAAGCCGGCTACGGCTGTGTTCGTATCTTTCAGGCCCTCGTTCATCTGGTCCATGCCCCGGTTTGCCTGGTCCAGGGCAGCGAGGACGTCATCGATCCACCTTCCGAGCTCGCCGCTCACGACGACCTCCGGCTGGTGGGTTCCTGCCGGGAAGTACGTGGATGCGGTGAGCGCTGCGAGAAGTGCGGATGAATCGGCTTGGAGGCCGGTGGCACGCGCAACCATGACCATTTTGGTGCGGAGCGTGTCCAGGTTCGGCCTGGCGGCCTGGTACGTCTTGACGAACTGCTTCAGCACCTCCAGCTTCTTCTTCGGGTCTGACTCCGTGTCCGTGTGCGGGGCCATCACAGTGAGGGGTTCGAGCTTCTTGAGCGCGTCCACCTCCTTTTCCAGCTCGGCGAAGGACGCGCCGCCGTCCTCCATCGACTCCCGAAACACGTGGAGGTACGCGCCTAAGCCGAGACCGATCTTCACGGACCTGATGGCCACTTCCTTGGCGCAGCGCCACGCAGCCGCAGGGGACACGGACGGCCCGGCACGGTGAACTCCGTGGCTGGTCCCCGCCGGACCGCTGAGCCTGCCGCAGGACCCCGGGCTGCGGCTGTTCACGAGTTGCCCCTGACCAGGCAATCCAGAGGCACACGAGGATCGTTTCCCGAACCGGCGAGGATCGTTTCCCGCACCGCTGGGGGCAGGCCTGCTCCGCTGTCAGACCCAGGGGCGAGTATGAGCGGCATGACGAAGACCGGGGCGGACTACGCGTGGTTCGAGAACGACTTTCCAGACATTGCCGAGGCGTACTGCTTCACCCTTGTGCGGGGCCTGTCCCCTGCCGAGCTGATATCCCGGTTGGAAGGACGATGGGAGGCTCCTTTGCAGGGCATAGCCGAAGTCGTCGACGCCGCCTTCGCTCAGTACGACCTTGAGGGTGGTGCCCGCCAGCTGATCGGCATGACGACTCTCGGCGCCTGGACGCTGTTGATCGAGCCGAACGGCTATCTAGGGGTGACCGAAGAACGAGCCCTGCCGGCCTCCGCCGGGGCGAGCTGGGTCTCCCACTTCGTCAACGTCAACGCCGTCGGCACGTTCCTCTGGGCCGAAGACCAGGTCCTGCGGCTCTGTTTCGACCCCATGTTTCCCGAAGACCGCTGGGGCACCACACCCGACGAACTCCTCGACGTCATGACTCGCATCGGCTTCCACGTCGACGACGACGCACCAGAAGCCGAGATCAACCTGTCTTCACCAGCCGCCTTGGCTCTGGCGGAACACCTCACCGGCGTCGCCGTCACTCCGGCTCTGCTCCAGGACACGACGTTCAGCTGCGCCACCGTCCGGATCCGGTGACATCTTCATGCGCACTCCCAGGTCCGGCAACAATGGCCGGCTACGGGACCGGCACGTCGTGCTGGTCATGGCACTTGTCGCCGCTCAGGTGCAGTCGGCGCAGATCCTGTAGTGGACGGTTGGGTCCTGCCGTGCGCTGCACACGAGCGTGCCGTCATCGTCGGGCGCCTCGAAGCTCGTCGACATATGGCCGTGGGCCTGTTGCTGACGGCGCGAAGGCCAGCTCACCCCTGTTCGTCCCTCACCGATCCGCCCCGACCGCGAACGAATGGTCGGGGTTCGGCCCTGGACCGCCCCGGCCCGGTATCGGCGTGCTCGATGGCCGCTTGGCCATGGGCGGTCTGCATCGCGGTCGGCAGGTCCGACCAGTACGCGAACTGGGGTGCGGTGCGGTCCTCGACCGACTTGAGCGCGGCCTGGTGTTCCGGAGAGCCGGGGTACACGCCCTCCAGGGCCGCGGTCTTGTAGCGGCGACAGGCCCACGCGGCGGCGGCGCGCGCAGCGCCGACAGCAGTGGCGATCGGGTGGATCAGAGCAAGGTTGGCCATGGAGGGGCCTCCTGTCGGTGTGGTGGGTCCCGGCCTTCAGCACTGTTCGCTGGTGAGCTCCCGCTGCCCGTGCTCGAAGGCACGCTCGGGGTCCTCCGGAGTGAGGGGCCGGTAGCAGGCGGAACCACGCGCTGGTGGGATGCGGCACGGGCCAGGAACGGGTGCATCGGTCAGCCTGATGACTCGCGGGTACTTGTACGGGGCCACCTGTTGCCTTCACGTGGTCGCGGATCTCCTCGGCGGTGGCCTGCCCTCCGGGCTTGAGGACCACTACCGCTGCGGTCTCCTCCGCCAGCTGCGGGTCCCACATGCAGACGAAGGCGGCTTCGGCAACCGCCGGGTGCTTGTACGGTCTGCTGCCGGTCGGGTTGGGCGAAGTAGGCCATGGTCACGGCGGTCTCCGGGAGTGGGCGGGGCCGCGGCCCCGCAGGGGGTTGGGCCGGGCGACGAGGAGACCGAGGCGTCGGCGGGGGACGTACGGGGCCAAGGCCCGTTCGGCCGGCGGGACAGCCCAGGCCTCCCCGGTGACCTCGGTGATGTGAGCCACCCGATCGTCGGACGGTCTGAGCCGGGTGTCAGGAGCTGCACAGACGGCCTAGCGGATGACGGGCAGGATGAGATGGGAGGGGTGGTCGGCGTCGTGGTGGATGAGGTCACGGCCCGCCTTGTGGCCGTAGTAGTGGTGGAACAGGCCGTCGGCGACAGCCGAGTCACCGTTGGCGATCTCCAGGCGGATCCGGCTGCCCTTGGGGAAGAGATAGGAGGTCGGCCAGACCTCGATCTCGTACCGGACGACGGTTCCCGGCTCGATCGGCCGGGGCGGCTGGGTGCGGTGGGATGCCTTCAGCCAGCCGCGGGTGACCGTGGCGGAGGGGGGGGCGGTACGTGCTCCGCGACCCTGCGCATGAGGGCCCCCTTGAGCCTGGGCACAGCCTTCTGCTCGGAGATCTTGACGTGGAAGTCGGTGTCGGTCTGGTCGGACTCCGCGTACAGCACCAGGGTGATCTTCCCGGTTACCTCGGTGTCGTGTTCCAGGGGCGCGGTGGTGAAGGTCAGGATGCCCCGCGTGGGTTGTGGGATGCCGTCGGTGATGACGGTGGTTCCCACCGTCCACTCGGGGTTGGGGTAGTCGTAGACGGTCGCCGTTCCGGCCGGCCGGGTGGGCGGGGTGGTGGCGAGGCTGCCGTCGTTGAGTGAGAGGACGGCGCGTGCGGGTTCGGGGTCCAGGTACAGGGTGATCGGCACGGCGCGCTGGGGTGGCCATTCGGATTCCTCCCGCAGCAGGCGCCCGGAGCTGGCGACCTGGATACGGACCGCCGGACCGTCCATGACGCCCTTGTCGACGCCCTTGAGCCAGTGGTCGTACCAGGGGCGGATGTGGGTGTCGAGGAAATCGGGCTGGTAGTAACGCTCTTGGCTGTCGGTGCCGGCGAGCACGACGAGACGCTTGTCGGCGCCCTTGAGCCGTTCGTAGCCGTCGAGCTGACCGCGCAGGTGCAGGCCGACGCTGTACCACCAGGCGATGTTCAGCACCGGGACGTCGATGTCCTCCACCTTCACCGCTCGCCGCTCCCACCAGTCGTCGAAGACGGGTCGGTCCAGGGTCATGCCGATGAGGTCGGCGGTGATGCCGCCGGGCCGGGGCGTAGTGCCGCCGCCGATCGTGGCGCCGGCGCGGATGAGGTCGGTCGACCAGAAGTTGAGGAACCCCATGGAGTAGACCCCACCGTGGTAGACCGCGTCGTGGTAGAGGTCCGTGAATCCGCTGTAGACCAGCGCGCAGGTCAGGTGCGGCGGGCGCTGCGCGGCGGCCAGCCACTGGTTCACGGCGTAGGCGCTCTCCCCGATCATCGACACCTTGCCGGTCGACCAGGGGCGGGAGGCGATCCACTCGATGGTGTCGTAGAAGTCGCGCTGCTCGGCAGGGCCGAACAGCTCGAACTGTCCCTCGGACCTGCCGGTTCCGCGCTGGTCGCCGACCACGACGGCATAGCCGTGGCCGGTCCAGTAGTCGAGGGGGCCGGTCTCGATGAACCGGAACATCGGCACCGCCGGCAGGTACAGCAGGTCCTTCTGGTACGGCGCCACCGCGTAGAGGGCCGGGAACGGCCCGTCCCCTTCGGGCAGGTACACATCGGCGCAGATTCGGACGCCGTCGGACGCGGTGATCCACTCGTTCTTGATCGTTCGCATGGCCACTCCTTAATTTCCTCATGTGTGGAAATTAATTTCAACGTACGCTGAAACTCTCGCCGAGGGGAAGCCCTTCTCCCAACCGTTACGGAAGGTGATGCGGTGTGACCGGTCGAGGGACGGGCGGTGGAGCGTGCGCCGCGCGTAGCCCGGGGTGGCGGCGCCGCGGTCGTGCTGCCGAGGGGAGGGGGGAGCCAGCCTGACCGGCACCCCGAGCCCCTGCCGGCCGGGTGACGCACAGCCGCGGGCCGTGGCCTGCCGGCCGCCGGACCCGTTTACCGGTGTACCGACCCGCCCGCCTCCCGGGCAGAGTCCGCCCGACCGGCCGGGTCCCGCCCGCACAGCGAAGGACATTCCGCGCATGCAGACCGTGACCCTCAACAACGGCGCCCGGATGCCGCTCCTCGGCTTCGGCGTCTACCAGATCCCTGCCGAGGACACCGAGCGCGCCGTGTCCGAGGCGCTGGCAGCCGGCTATCGCCTGCTGGACACCGCTGCCGCCTACGGCAACGAAGAAGCCGCCGGCCGCGCCATCAAGTCCAGCGGCATCCCGCGCGAGGAGCTGTTCGTCACCACCAAGCTGTGGGTCCAGGACGCCCCCGCCGAGGACAACACCCGCCGCGCGTTCGAGACATCGCAGGCCAAGCTGGGCCTGGACTACCTCGACCTGTACCTGATGCACCAGCCCTTCGGCGACGTTTACGGCCAGTGGCGCGCCATGGAGGCACTCAACCGCGAGGGCGCGGCCAAGGCGATCGGTGTCGCCAACTTCTACCCCGACCGGCTGATCGACCTGATCCTCAACAACGAGATCACCCCGGCCGTCAACCAGATCGAGACCCACCCCTTCTTCCAGCGCGCCGGCTACCAGGACCTCATGCGCGAGCACGGGGTCCAGATCCAGTCCTGGGGCGGCTTCGCCGAAGGCAGGAACGACCTGTTCACCAACCCGCTGCTCGCCGAGATCGGCAAGGAATGCGGCAAGTCGGTCGCGCAGGTCGTGCTGCGCTGGCTGACCCAGCGTGACGTCGTCGCCATCCCCAAGTCCGTGCGCGCCGAGCGCATGGCCGAGAACATCGACGTCTTCGACTTCAAGCTCACCGACGAGCAGATGGCCCGGATCGCCACCCTCGACACGGGCAGCTCCGTGTTCTTCGACCACCACGACCCCGAGATGGTCACCCGGCTCGCGGGGCACCGCCTGGACAGCTGATCAGCACCGGACGCCCCTCGCCGACCGCGGGTGCCCCCGAAGCAAACGCCCCGGGCACCCGCCCGGCCCCCACTTGGAACGACCGGCAATAGGCATCGGGTGCGGGGGAGGACGCAGAGCAGGCACGGGTCCACGTGATCATGGAGTTTCTACGATCAGTGATCACGAAGGACGGCCGTGCCCGCGCTGTCGTCTTGCTGCTCGAAACCGCTCAGCGTCGGAGGACGACGATTACGACCGCCGTGCTCCGGGTCGGCCTACCGTGCCGGGCGGAACGGCTACAGGGAGCGGATCCCGTCCTCGACGCTGCCGTCCATCAGTTCCAGCAGCTTGGGCACGAGGTCCTGTATGCGGGGTGCCTGCAGGTGGCCTTCGAGTGCCTCGCGGCTCTCCCAGCGCTCGAAGATGACGAACGCCCCGGTTGTCCCTCGACCCGGTGAGCCTCGTAGTCGATGTTGCCCGCGTCGTAGCGCGATGCGGTGACGGCGGCTGTCATGAACGCCTTCATGGAGGCTTCCTTCCCGGATTTGGCCTGGGCTTCACACAGCGCGATGACGTAGTGGTTCGACGTGGTGGTCACGCTTGCTCCTCCTGACTCCCAACAGCATCGTTGTGCGCCGTTCACGACTGGACGCTGAGCCCCGGGGAGCGTCGGTGGGAGATACGGGACTTCGTGGTACCGCGCGTACCACCCAGCGGGGCGAGGTGTGCGGGAGGATCGTGTGCATGGATCAACTCGGTGCCGCGCTGCGGGCGTGGCGGGACCGGCTGGACCCCGCGACGGTGGGCTTCGCACACGGCTCACCCCGTCGGGTGCCCGGTCTGCGACGCGCGGAGCTGGCGACGCTGGCCGGCATCTCGGTCGAGTACGTGGTCCGGCTGGAGCAGGGACGGGTGGCGACACCCTCGGCGCAGGTCTGCTCGGCCCTGGCTCGCGCCCTGCACCTGTCCGATGACGAGCACGCTCACCTTATGCGCATGGCCGGTCACGCAGCGGATCCGAGTCGGGTTCCACGAATGATCCCAGGGAGCCTGTACCGGATCGTGGACCAGCTCGCCGGCAACCCGTTGGCGGTCTACGACGCCACCTGGCAGTTGCTGCACTGGAATCCGCTGTTCGCGGCCACGTTCGGCGACCCCACGGTCCGCGGTGTGGGAGACCGCAACGTCCTGGTCTGGCAGTTCCTGGGTGAGCTGCCCCGGGTCCGGCAGACGGCGGCCGAGCGGGTGGCGTTCGAGGAGTCCCTCGTCGCCGACCTGCGCGCGACGACGAGCCGGTACCCCGACGATCCCGACCTCGCGGCGTTGGTATCGAGGCTGAACCTCAGCCCACGCTTCTGCGAGTTGTGGAGCCGCCGAGCGGTGGGCGGTCACCAGAGTGCGCACAAACTCGTCCAGCACCCGGATGTCGGAGACATCGCCATGAACTCTGACATCCTCAACACCCAGGACACGAACCTCCGCCTCGTGGTGTACACGCCGCAGCCAGGCACCGACGCCCGCAGCAAACTCGAATTCCTTGCGGCCATTGGGGTTCAGAGGATGTCTCCTCAGGGGTGAAGGCCCGCGTTCTGCCTCGTCCGGTGGACCAGGCTGCTGGGTGGTACGCGCGGTACCAGGAAGTCCTGTAGCTCCCGCCAACCTTCCCGGGGACCCAGCATGGAGTGCGTGAACAGCGCACGACCGTGCTGTTCGGACCAGGAGGAGCCAGCATGACCACCACATTCATCACCGGGGCCAACAAGTCCCTCGGTTTTGAAACCGCTCGTCGCCTCGTCGAGGCGGGGCACACCGTCATCCTCGGTGCCCGCCACCGTGAGCGCGGTCGGGCCGCGGCCGAGTCGCTCGGCGCCCGGTTCGTTCAGATCGACGTGACCGACGACGCCTCGGTCCAGGCCGCGGCCGCGGATGTCGCCGCGCGTGAGGGAGCGATCGACGTCCTGGTCAACAACGCCGGCGTCCTCGGCAAGGTCGGCCCCGTCGAGGAGTACACCGCGGCCGACGTGAGCGCCGTGCTCGACGTGAACGTCGTCGGGATCGTGCGCGTCACGCACGCCTTCCTCCCGCTGCTGCGCAAGTCGCCGAACCCCGTCATCGTCAACGTGTCCAGCGGGATGGGCTCCTTCAGCATGACCCAGGACCCGGCGCGGATCGAGTCGCAGTATGCCCTGCCCCTCTACTGCGCCTCGAAGGCCGCGGTCACGATGCTCACGACGCAGTACGCCAAGGAACTTAAGGACGTGAAGGTCAACGCCGCAGACCCCGGGCAGACCGCGACCGACTTCACCGGCGGCCTCGGACACAGCGTCGCCGATGGCGCAGAGTCCATCGTGACCCTCGCGACGATCGGCCCGGACGGGCCGACGGGACAGTTCATCGACCGATCCGGGAACCTCCCGTGGTGAACCTGCCCTGAGCTCAGGGTCGGTCGGCCCACCTCCCTGCGCGTATCTCATGCTCGTAATCTCTATGCTCAGTGATCACGAAGGACGGCCGTGCCCGCGCTGCCAGCTTGCCTGCTCGAACCTCTGTGGGACCAGTTCGCCGCGCTCCTCCCCGTCCGGGAGGAGTTCGTCGTCGGCCACCCGCTGGGCTGTCACCGCCGCCGGATCCCGACCGAACCGTCTTCGAGCACGTCGTGCTCGCGCTGGTCCATGGTTCCGGCTACGAGCGGATCTCCACACCCGGATGCTCGGACCGCACCATCCGCCGGCGCCTCAAAGAGTGGTCCCGGCAAGGGATTTCCAAAGCGCTGCACGCTCTCGCCCTGGACGCCTACGACCGGATGATCGGTCTCGACCTTGGCGAGATCTCGGTGACGGCTGCATCACCAAGGCCCCGTCCGGCGGGGAGAAGGCCGGCCGCTCGCCGGTCGACCAGGGCAAGCAGGGACTGAAGCGCTCCGCCGCCTGCGACGCCCGCGGCGTCCCATGGGGGATCGTCTCCGAGGGGGCCAATGGGCATGACTCGCCACTGCTCGGACTGACCCTGGACGCCGCGCAGGAGCAGGTTGGCATGCTGCCAGACTCCGTGAACGTCAACCTCGACCGGGCTACGACAGCATCAAGTCCCGTGCCTTGATGGCCGAGTTGGGGTTCACTGCCGAGATCGCCCGCAAGGGTGTGCCCGCCCCGATCCAGGCCAGCAGGCGCTGGCCCGTCGAGCGCACGCATTCGTGGATGAACGGCTACGGCAAGCTTCGGCGCTGCACCGAGAGAAACGGCAGGGTCGTGGACTTCTACCTCTACCTCGCCGCTACCCTCGTCACACTTCGCATGATGATCTGGCAGGCACGCAGCCGATACCGCTGGAATGGCCGACCCACCCGTCGCCGCCTCAAGTGATCCTTTTGCCGGTCGGTCTTAGTCCAACGGTTCACCGGGAGGCGTCCTCCAAGATCACGCCACAGGACCGTACCGCCCTGCCGAGCCGGCTCACCGTTCCGCGCGGGGCACTGCTGACACGAGCCGCCGCCTTGGTCACAACTCACCTGACGAGCTGCTCGCCGTCCTCACCGCAGCCCCCCGTGAGGCGGGTCCTGCCGGCCTCTTCTCCCACCCGGGCAACCGCGTACACCAGCCTCGAGTCTGAGGTGGAGCCCTTCCCGGGGGTCTTCTGTGTGAAGGACCGTTGCTGCGCACAGTAGTTGGGTACTGTCCTATCCGTCTGCTGGACTCACGTCAGCCGAGCATCGCGCGCTGGCCGTACAAAGGACGCTGGGGAGACGGGTGCTGGGCGACGAGGAAGTTCTCAAGGCCGTGCAGAGCCACATCGAGAGTCGAGGGGAACCTCTGGCAGGACCCTTGTCGGCTGCCTCCGCGATCACCTGGCATTCGCTCCTGAAAGGGCAGATCGTACGGAGCATCGAGTCCCGCTCAGAAGAGAAGCGCCTCCACCGCGGACCTCTCGACCTCTCCGGCCGCCCGGTCTACGACGTGATCAGCGACTACCGGATTCCACCTCCTCGGGACCCTGCCGAGCAGCGCAGACGGATATTGGTACGGCGGGGGTCGATCGATGCCCGCTTGTGCGAATGCGGTAACGGAGGCGTCCGCTGCCAGCGCTGTGAAGGCGAAGGCATGATCCGCTGCGAGCCGCGCCGACCGTGTGGAAGCTGCAGAGACAGCACCTGCTGTCTACTGTGCGGCGGAGACGGCCGTTCGGCCCTGAAACCGGCCGGGGCGCAGGCCCGAACCCCTGTGCACGCTGCTGCAGCGGAGACCAGCGACCGTGGGCAGTGCTATGAGTGTGGTGAGCCTGGTGTCGCATGCGTAACGTGCCGCGGCCGTGGTCGCGTTCAATGCACCATCTGCCGCGGCGAAGGGTCCCGGTCGTGTCCCGACTGTGCCGGGGACGGCAAGGTCACGCACAAGCACTGCGCCGGCACGGGCAGGACCGTCGAGTGGACAGAAGGCATCATCGCCCAGACACCAAGGACCGAGGAGGTCAGACTTCCGGAGCCCGGAGTGCTCTACTGGGCGCGGAAACTCGCGGATCAGCATGCAGCCTGGACCCCGACAACAATGGCGGACAACGATCCTCTGCGCGCCCGCGTCCAGAAGGATTTCGGATCAACCCTGAAACCGCTTCTTCGACCGCACCACCAAGAGATCGCGCGCCGGACAGAACTCGAGTACGTGCGGTTCGCGAAGGTGGCGGTAGACGAGCACCCGCACAGGATCTACTACGTCTTTCCCACGCTCGGGCGGCCGACGGTCGTGAGGCGGCCCTCGCCGAGACGCGTCTGCCAGATCGCGGGAATCGCAGCCCTCGCGTTTCTGCTCCTGGCGCTCGTCAACCGATTCCTCGCCTGACCGGCGGCGGTAACGGCCGCGAGGAAGAAGGCGCTGTGTGATCAGCACCCGGCCAGACACCCGCTCCGAGCCCTACTCGCGGCGTAGAGGCGGACCTCGTCCAGCACCCCTGCGGCGCGCAGCGCGGCCAGAAGTGCGTCGGCGACGTTGGCATTCAGCGGCTCGGCCATCGCGACCAGGACCGCGGTCAGCAGTTCGGGCAGCGGTACCGCCTTGTCGCGGACGACGGACAGGTGCGCGCTCCAATCGGCGAGCGGCGGTACGGTGAGATCGACGTCCGCTTCGTACGGGGGCCGGTCGCACGCTGGTGCAGTGCGTGCTGGTTCCGGCCACGATGACACTGCTCCGCGGCTCCAACTGGTGGGCACCACCCCCGCTCCGGCTGCGTTTCCGCACGCTGCGGACCCAGGCCCAGTTGCTGGGATCGGCGTGTGACCGGAGCCGGCCGACATCCACGGGGAACCGCCCCGATCACCCGAACAGTGACTCCAGGGCCGGTCGTTGCGGAAGCCGTCGCGTGACCGCGTAGTCGATCAACGCGAACAACGATGCGCGCGGAGGTCCTTCCGGCAGTGCCTCAAGCGCGACAGCCGCCCGGACGGCCTGCTCTCGTGCCAGAGCACGGGTCACCTCGAGCGCTCCGCTCTCGCGGACGAGCGCCACCGCCTCGTCAACCTCGCCCGCCGTGCGGCACCCGCCGCGCACAAGGCTCGTCAGTCTTCCTTGCGTACGCCGCAGCGCGATCAGCACGGGATGCGCCAACGTACCGTCGCGCAGCACGGCGCCAGCGGTGTTGTCCCCCGGGCCGTTGGCCCCGGTGAGCATGCGGATGTCCTCGGTCAGCCGGAACGCGACGCCGAGCGCACGGCCGTAGCTCGCGAGTGATGCGGCATGCTCCGGATCGGCTCCCGCCACGACGGCGCCGAGCCGGCACGGCAACTCGAACGACGATGCCGTCTGCAACTCGACCAGCGACAGATGCTCGTCCTCGGTCACCCCCGGATCGAACGCGTGCTGCCGCTCGCGGATCCGGCCGGTGCACACCTTCGTGACGGCTTGGGAGAGGACCGAGAGGGCCTGAGGGCCGCCGTCGGTGGCGAGGTGCAAGGACTTCGACATCAGCAGGTCGCTGACCAGGATGGCGAACCTGTTTCCCCAGCTGGAGTGCGGTGTCGGGGTGTTCTCCACGCCGAGTTGCGCGAGAGCCGCCAACGCGCTCAGCTCGATCGCGGCGCCCAGTTTGATCGCGGCGCTCTGTTTGATGCCGCAGCGCGTGCCGGGGTCACCGAAGTGGGTTGCCAGCAGGAGCAACAGCGCCGGCCGGAACGGGACTCCGGGATCTCCCCAGCCCGACGTGGCCACGCGGGCCAGGAAGGGCCACTCGTCCCGGACAGAGCTCGTCATGAGCTCACCGACGCCGAGGAGATCGGCACGCACCTCGACCCCGGGGGCCATCAGCGTGGCCACGTCGTCGATCGTGCGGTTCGCCCGGAGTTCGCCGATGCCCTCGGGCAGCAGAACCGCCCGGCGGCACAGCGCGAACGGAGCGCGCTCGCTGTCGAAGGTGCTCTCCAGGACCCGCCAGACGAACTGGTACCGCTGTGCCGACCGGCGGCCGGCCCCCAGCCACCCGGAGTACGAGTGCTCCAGCAGCAATGCGTGGTCCAGCAGGTCCGGACGCGCGGGATCGTTGGTCAGCCCGCGGTCGATCACTTCGGCCGCGATCTTTCCGGACTCGAGGGCGTAACTGATGCCCTCCCCCGTGAACGGGTTCACCAGCCCCGCCGCGTCGCCGACGAGCAGGATGCCGTCGGCCACGCAGCGATCGGGAGAGAAGTCGAGGCGGAACGGCGCCGTCGCCCACTCTCCGCGCAGCCGGCCGCCGAACTCCTTCCCGCGTGTGCTCAGCCGGGCGAGGAAGTGCTGCAACACCTGCTCCGCGCGGCCTTCGTATCCTGGACGGAACAGCGCGACGCCGACGTTCGCCTCCGATGCGCCCGTCGGGTTGATCCAGCCGAACGACGGCAACAGGTCCCGGCCCGCGACGTCGTCCAGGGGCAGGAAGGCCTCCTGGAGGTCCCGCAGCCCGTCGAGACCGGTCAGATAGCCGCGGACACCGACACCGACGCCGAGCTCGCCCCCGGGAAGCAGACCGACCGCGCGCGCCAGCGGGGACCGGGCACCATCGGCAGCGACGACCACGGCCGCCCGGACGTCGACGGGGCGGCCCCCACGGAACACCCGTACCCCGACGACCCGCCCGCCCTCGACGATCGGGGCCGTGACCGCGGCGCCCTCCCAGAGCTCGGCGCCGACCGCCACGGCGCGGCGGGCCACGGCCTCGTCGAGCACGACGCGCGGCACCACGAGACCGTGGCTGTCCGTGCCCGGGTAGGCGTCGTAGACGAAGTCGCGCCAGCCACGGCCGCGCATGTGGACCCGCGCGCCCCGCATCCGTTCCGCATGGGGCAGGCAGTCGAGGACGCCCATCGCGGCGAGGATCCGGACCGCGCGCTGCGTCAGCGCATCGCCGCACACCTTGTCCCGCGGGAAGCGCTGGGCCTCGAGCAGCAGGACCCGGCGGCCCCGGACCGCGAGATGGTAGGCGGCAGCGCAGCCCGCGGGCCCCGCGCCGACCACCACGGCGTCGTAGGGATTTCGCACGTTCATCGCATCCGGCCCGCGATACGTCGGGGCATGTCGGCGAGGGCGTCGCGGCCGGGGAACTCCGGGAGCCCGGCGAGCGCGGTGGCGGCGCGGTCGGTGTGCGTACGCACGAGCTCGCGCGTCAGGTCCACGGTGCCGCTGAGACGCACCAGCCCCGCCGCTTCGGCCGCCTCCTGCTCGGTGAGGTTCTCGTGGCGCAGCAGTGCCGCCAGCCGCCCGCTCGGGTTCCGGCGCAGCGCGAGGAGGACCGAGTACGAGAACACGCCAGCACGGAGATCGGTACCCGTCGGCTTGCCCAGACTGGCCGGGTCGCCGACGAGGTCGAGCAGGTCGTCGGTGAGCTGGAACGCGATCCCCAGTTGCTGTCCGAAGCGGAACAGAGCTTCTGCGTGGCCGGGATCGCATGCGGCCAGCTCCGCGCCCAGCCGGCAGGGCAGCCCGAACAGCGTGGCCGTCTTCATGCGGATGATCTCGAGATGCTCGTCGGCGGCCAGCTCCGTGTCGTACACATGCTCGGTTTCGCGCAGTTGCCCGCTGCACAGCGTGAACGCCGCCTCCGTCACCGCCGACACCGCCTCGTGCGGCAGGTGTGCCAGCTCGGCCATCGCGCACGCGAGCACGTGCGTACCCGTCGTGGCGGCATGTGTGTTGCCCCACCGGGAGTTCGCGCTGGGCGCACCGCGTCTGGTTGCCGCACCGTCCATCACGTCGTCGTGCAGCAGCGATCCGACGTGCATGAGTTCGATGGCGGCGGCGGCATGGGCGAGCAGCGCTTCGTCGGCCTCGCCGAGGCTCGCGGCGAGGAACAGCAACCGCGGGCGCAGCCGCTTGCCACCGCGCCGGATCAATCCGCCGGCGATCCGGCCCAGATCCGCGTCCTGTACGGTCACCGCCTCGTGCAGGGCGTCGTCGAGCCGCGCGGCCCACCCGGTGCCGGGGGAGAGCGGCAAGGTCTCAGAGGAATTCATCGCAGAGCTCGTCGAGCTGCGTGCGCAGCCTTGCCGATCCGAAGGCGAGTTCCGCGAACCGGACGAAGAAGCCGTAGCCGTTGTGCAGGTCGCCGGCCGCGGCCCGGACGATGACGTCTCCCCGGAAGTACGCCTGGAGTGGCGTGAGGCGGCCGGCCGCGATCAGCTGGGCGGCTTCCCGATACACCGCACCGTGCATCATCTCCCCCGATCCCAGCCCGGGCTCGATGACGACGTCGCCACCGCCGACGCGGACGTTGATCCGGCCGAAGCCGATCACGGCCACGTTGGCCTGGCGGCCGTCGAACTCGCCCACCATCTCCCGGAACTCCACCGGGTTCTCGGTCTTGAAGTCCCTGACACCGCTCCGCACCGCGCCCGCCAGTGTTCTGTCGTTGTCGGTGACGCTTGCTGCTCGGGGCGCGAAATCGTCGGGCACGGGACGTCTCTCCTCATGTGCGGTTTCCGACCGGTGGTGTGGTGCGTGGTCACGGCGGCGCCGGCGTGGCGTTGACCGCCGCGAGTGCGTCGACCCTGCCGTACCAGACGAGCGGGATCGGTCCCGGCGTGGTCGTGACGATGAGCCTCTTGACCGTGCCGGGAGTGATGTCGGGGTTCTTGTCCAGCATGAGCGCGGCAACACCCGACACGTGGGGGGCCGCCATGCTGGTGCCGGATTTGTCGATGAAGCCCGGCGCGACGACGTCTTCCGGCCTTCCCGTGCCCGACGCCCGTGCCGAGGCGATGAACACACCCGGGGCCGCGACGTCCGGTTTCGGCCTGCCGTCCGGGGTCGAGCCGTGGCTGGTGAATTCCGCAATGTTGTCCTCGTCGTCGGTGGCCCCGACGGTGATGACGTTGCGTGCGTTACCAGGACAGCGGATCTTGGTCGCGTAGTCCCCCCAGAAGTCGACGCCTTCGTTTCCGGAGGCGACGACCACCACCACGCCGAGGTTCACGAGATTGTCGGCGGCGGTGCACAGCACGCAGTTGCCGGAGGGGCAGACCCACGCGCCGTCGCGGTGCGAATAGCCCCAGCTGTTGCTCGCGACGTCGGCACCGGAGGTCGCCGCCGCGGTCAGCCCCGCGGTCGCCCACGCCGGAGTGGCATTGCCCGTGCCGTTCATGATCCGGATGTCGATGATGTTCGCACCGGGGGCAACGCCGCGGAATGTCGCGTCCTGGCTCGCGATGATCCCCGCGCAATGAGTCCCGTGGCCCTTTTCGTCGCGGTTCACCGCCGTACCGGTCATGTCCTGTTGCGGGCCGACCACGCCCGCGAGCGCGGGGTGCGCGGCGTCCACACCCGTATCGACGACCGCTACGGTGATGCCCGCACCCGTGATACCGGTGGGCAGGACGTCCGCCCGGATGTGCGGTCGGCTGACGTCGAGGCACTCGACATTGCGCTGCTTGTTGCTGGTCACACTGCTGACATCGGCTCGCGCCGCCACCGCCAGCACCTCGGACGAAGTGAGCGTGGCGCGCACGCTGTGGGTCAGCCAGAACTCCTCTTGGACGTCGATGCCCCGCCGTTCGAGGTCCGCACGGATGCCCTGCAGGAAGATGTCGGCCTCGGCCTGACGCGTTTCGATCGCCCGGGCCCGTTCGGCTCTCGGAACGGCGCCCCGGCGCACTGCATCCCGGCCCGACATCATATTGATCATGACCTCGTGCACCGGCTGCTCGGTCGAGTCGGGTGCACCCGTCCAGGAGGCGAGCTTGCGCCGCTCGCGCTCGAGGAGAATCGTGTTGACGACCCACGGATCAAGCTTGCGCACGGCTGCCGGGCTCTGCGCCGTCAGCTCTTCCAACTGATGCCGGCGCCTCGTCTGTACGTACCAGTCGAACTGCGCGTGGCTGTCGTCGGCGGCGGACCGGGCATCCCTTCCAGGGGACGGCGAGGGCATCCTGGCTCCTCTCAGCGCTCGTCCGCGATCTCGGCCTGCCTCGGCGAATCCAGCAGTACCTGCCGGACCTCCGGACGACCTGCGACCGCGAGCAACGACGTTATCGATATACGAGCCGCAACCGTGTGATTGAGCCAGGACTCGCGGATGTCTCGCCCGCCCGCCGCAACGAGAGTGCCGACCACCGCCTCGGCTCGGCGCCCGAATGTTCGGCGCATGGCGTCGACGGCCTCGCCGCGCGTCACAGCCGATCCTGGCAGGTGATCATCACCCGGCGTGAGGACGATGAGCACGGCGACCTCGGCAGGCCGAACGGTGAGGATTTCCCGCTGCAGTGCCCCGTCGAACTTCTCCCAGGCGTCCGGCGGGTTCCGTTCCGACATCAATGGCTCCCGTCCGCCTCAGCAACCTGCGGACGTCTCCGGCGCGATTGCATCTCCTGGAACCCCCGGGCGGGCTGTCGCGGGGTCGCCCCAAGACCGGACAGCCAAGACGTCCCGCCGTGGGACCGGGGACGATGCATGCCCGCGGTCATCGATCACGGCGACCATCTTCCTCGATCCGACCCCCTCGTGCGACCGCAAGGGCGGGCTCGGCGTTGCCCGACTGCTCACTCTGCGGATGCCCCAGCGGGTGGCCAGCTGTTCGAATCCACTTCCTGATCTTTCGGCTCCCAGGGACAGCACGCCGATGTCATCCAGTCCACGCGGAACGCGCTGCCGAAGGCGCCGGCCGAGGTGCGCGCCCTCCTCGCACATGTGCCGGATCTTCGACCACACCGTGCAGTTCGCAGTGGGAGCTGCCGGCCAACCCCGCTACCGCTGTGCCGCGTCCCGGATCGCTGCCAGCCACTGGACCACGAGGTCCTCTACCGAGTCCCGTTCTCCGGGGTGGCGGGAGACGCAGGCCATGTGCTTCGTCATGATCTCGCTGAGCTGCTCAGTGAGGTGGCCGAAGGAGGAGCCCAAGCAGAAGCTGAGCACGTTGGCCGGTCGACTTTGTTGA
Source organism: Streptomyces nojiriensis (assembly GCF_017639205.1). NCBI lineage: Bacteria > Bacillati > Actinomycetota > Actinomycetes > Kitasatosporales > Streptomycetaceae > Streptomyces > Streptomyces nojiriensis. The sequence continues at coordinate 8,913,797 of NZ_CP071139.1, forward strand.
ATCCTCAAGCTGCCGTGATTGCGGCTTCGCCCAGCCCCATCTCGTCGATCTTCGCGCGGATGGCTCGCTGACCGAGGGTGTCCGGGAGCAGCAGGCCGTGCATCAGGTACACCGCTGCCTGTCGAAGTGGTACACCCGCTGGCGCGCGCACGGCGAGAACGGACTGCGCGACCACGCCTCCCGCTCCGCCACTAGGCCGTCTCTTTCGGATCTTGTCGGCCGAGCCCGCGGCGTCCGGTGCCGTAGATGGCAAGGCGGAGGGGCGCGCTGTGTACTGGACGTACTCGGGTGCCCCGAGACCGCGGCCAGGTGCGGTGCCGGGCGTAGCGGGCCCGACAAGATCCGGAAGAGACGGCATAGTCCCGCCCGCACCCCCGAGGGCATCGCCGACCTGGTGGAGGCGCTGCGGCGGCAGACCAAGCACGGACCAGCCGGGCTCGCCGCCGACCTGCAGCGGCTGCACAGCGTCACACTCGCGCCGGCGACCGTGCACCGCATTCTGGTGAGACGAGGACTCAACCGGCTCCGGGACCTGGATCCACCGACAGGCGAGTAGCTGCGCGAGGTGAACGACCAGGGCCGCCGCGCAGGCGGAGTATCTGGCAGGCAGGTGACGTGCAGGCTCTGCGCGACCTGCTGACCGACTCTCACCGCTTGGTACCTGCCCGGCCCAGCCCTCTTCAGCTGGCGTCGATGCCCTTCCACCCGTGTCCGAGTTCCCGGCGGCGCGGCCGGGACGGCGAGGGGCGCGGGGCGGAGGGGTGCTCAGGGCGGTGGTCACCTGGAGTGCTGCCGACGGGGTGAGACCGGTGGAGACATTCCCGGAGGCGAGGACCCGGGCGTAGGTCCCCGGCCCCTAGGCGACCAGGGCCGCCGCGAGGGGCGCTGCGGCCGTCTCCGTCGGCCCCGCGCCCCGGCGGGGTTCGTCCTCTGGGGCAGCCGTCTGACACGGTAGTTCACGACGGACGGCGAGGAGAGTGGCGAGGGTCAGCAGGGCCGCGCTGAGCTGGTGCACTCGCCCGGTCAGGTTGTGCGCGGCGAGCGCCCGCCGCAGGCCGGTACTCAATACCGCAGGGTCTCCCGCACGGCTGGGCTCGTCAGCCGGAGCGGCCCCGGCCGGTACGCGCTCGACGCCTTCGCGGAGCGCGGTGACATCGGCCGGACGACCTCCATAAGTTGCGAGGCCTCCGGGCTGAGGCCGGACAGCGCGCCGGCGAGTACCTCCAGAGCAGTGGCCGCGTCCTCGATGGCGCTCGGAGTCCACCCTTCGGGGCCAGCTGGCGTCGGCGAGCGCGCACGTGGCGAGCATCGCGCGCTCGGCCAATGGGTCCAGGCGGGTGGTGGAGTGCTCCATATCCCGCCCAACGAGTTCGTCCAGTCCGCGTGATGTCGGCGCCTCCCGCCAAGCCTCGAATCGGCATGCCCGGGCGTCGCGCCGGTGGACCGCACGCGTCAGGCCGCGCCGCCAACCGAACAACCACGGCCCGGTGGCGGCTGGCTGTTGCAGCACGGAACGCACCACAAGGGACAGCGACCAGCTGTCGGTTCGTGCCCCGGTCCGGCTCAGCCTGCTGCGGCCGTAAGCGGCGGCGCCCGACTCCTAGACGAGCGTGCGAGTACACCAAGGACTGCGCCCTGGGCCGCCGGTCCGGCGGGGGAGATCACTGGATGACCGGCTGGGAGCCCATCGGGTTGGGAATGATCGGGGGATGACCGAAGAGCTTCCCGCTGGCCCGGCACCCGAGTCGGCGTCGCGCCCCATTGACCGGGACGACCTCAGCACGTTGACGGCGGCGCGCCAGATCGTCGTGGACGACCACATGTTCACAGCTTCGGGGCTGCCGGGAACGTTCCGGCTGCAGCTGTTCACCGCACCAGGGGCACGTCCGGTCGCGGTGGCGACGCAGATCGGAGGCCAGGAGGGGATGGGGCTGATGAACGGAGCGGAGAGCTACGCGGGCGCAGTGTGGAGACGGCATTGCCCCGACGAGGACCTGCCGCCGGTGTGGGTGGAGTGGCAGCTGTGGCCGGAGGGCGACAGCATGGCCTCGCGCTTCCGGCACGTGGTGTTCGCCGGCGCCGACCGCTGTCGGCCCAGTGGCCCGAGATGGAGAACCATCACCCACGAGCAGCTGCAGGATCTGGTCGGCGCGCCTGTGGCGACCGACCGCGGCGCCGGCTATGTGCCGCGGCCGGCCGAGCCGGAGCCGCAGCTGGTGTTCGAGAAGTTCGCGGTGACCCGCCTTGCCCGCCCTCGGCCGTTTCGCGAGCCGGAGTGCATGCCGACCGGGGTGCCGTGGTGGCGGCGCTGGACGCGTCAGCTCCTGCCGCGCCGGGCCGCCCGTGTGTGCTGCTGGTACCACGGCGGAGACTGGCACAGAGTCAACGAGATGGCGCTGCAGGTGCTCCGCGACGCCCGGGCACAGGTCGTCGAAGCCGAGGCCATGCAGGAGTTCAGCGTGAAGTACGCGGCCTCGGCCGGCGCCACAGACTGGGAGACCACGGCACTGGCGACCCTGTTCAGCACGTGCGACGCGATCCAGCCCGACAGCGAGGGCGGCTACATCAACGGGCAGCACCGCTCCCAGGCCATGCTGGAGGCCGGCGTACCCAGCACCGTCGTCCTGCGCCACGTCTACGACGCGTAGGAGACCGAGATCGTCTACGGCAGGTCCTCTCCGTGCTGTGCGAGAAGAGCCCGCAGTGCCTCCGAGGGGGCATCCTGACGACCCTTGAGCCGGTGCTTCTGATTCCGCTTCCACCGAGCGAGTGCCTTCTCCTGCTCACTGCCGCGCGTGAGGCTGGGATGTACGTGGCCGTGGTCCTCACCGAACCGGGCGAGCTGCCGGAGCATCGCTTCCCACTGGTCGCCACGTTGGTTCCAGGTCCACCCGGGCAGCTCTTCCAGCTCGGCCTGCCGGTCTGCTGCCATTGCGTCGCGGCGGGTGCGCCAGGAGTTCAGCCACACCCCGACGGGGTGGCCGTTCCACTCCTCACGCTGCTGGATGGAGGAGACGGGTCGGCCCGTCTCGTCAGCGAACAGCCGCATGACCGCGACTTTCGCCCCATGGCTCTGCCCGTAAGGGTCCCAGGACCATCCAGGGACCTTCTCCAGGGCAGCGAGCTGCTCTTCCGGCAGATCGGCCTCCTGGGCGAGTAGGTCCTGGCGTCGGCTGCGGAGGTTGTTCGCCCAGACAGTCGCTTCGCGCCCCGGCATTGCGTGTTCGCGGACTGCTGGATCTGCGGACTGCGCACGTAGGAGGTAAGCGTGGTATCGGGACCAGAAGCCGGCCTCGTGGGCGGTTTTACCGGACCAGGTGGGTATGGTCGCCAGACGTTCTGCGCGTTCCGTGCGCAGCATGCCGTCGCGTTGCAGCCGGCGTTGCTTTCGGGTCCACCTGCTCAGGCTTCGGCCGTCGACGGTGACGCCATCCTGGGGATAGCAGTGGCCTTCGTACGCGGAGTAGGCCGCCAGTGCCTGGAACATGGAGTCCCAGGCGTCGCGATGAGCGGTGTACTCGATCTCCAGTGCCTGCTCGCCAAGCTGAGCAAGGATCCAGCCGCGCGCCGTCTCGGAAGCCTGCGGAGTGCCGAGGGCCCGATAGCGCTGCGCAGACAAGGAGTCGATGAGGCCGAGTCGGGCGAGGTGATCCAAGACGTCGGCTGCTGCGACCTCGGGATCCGCCAGGAAGCCGACCACGACGTCGTGGACCGGGTTGAGGGGCCTGAGCGGAGCCTCCCGGATGCGGACCACGGTCCAGTCGGCGGCGCGCAGCCTCTCGGACTTGGCGCCGTCCTTCTGCTGCGATACCTGAGATTCGTGGTAATAGGAGCCGTCGAACTCAAGCACGAGCCGCATGCCGTCCGCATCGGCGACCATGTCCACCCGCTCGACGCGGTCGGTACGCACCGTATCGCGATCGAGGTTGAGGGCCAGCACGGTGCTGAGCTCCGCCTTCAGCCGTAGCTCCTGCGCGGAAGTCCTGACCAATTTGCAGCTCGGGCAGCCGGTTCCAAAACGTTTACGGAACCCTCCTGTGCGGTTGTTTACGACCGCAGGCCATTCGGCATGGGCGCCGGGGAAGTCAGGACACCGCCACCAGACGCGTCTGTTGGAGCCGACGGTGAGTGCGTCTGCCGTGACACCGGACCTCTTGACGTCCAGCGTCCTTGCCAAGTCTGGTCGCACCGTCGACAAACGATTCTTGTCCGTGATCCTGCTGTTCAGGGCCGTCACACTCTCTCTCCCCACCGGAGGTCTGGGGGCTCTGCCCAAGGGCTACTGGCGTCGGGGGATCGCGAAGCCGCTCGTCCGGACGCCCTGCGGGCCGCACGCTGTTGGCCCGTCGCCTACCTGCGGCCGGTCCGAGTTCCTCGATCCCTGACGCGTACGGTGCGATGCGGGCAGTTGCGCCGGCGCACAGGGCAGCCTTCTTGAAGTGCCGCGCGCCCGGCACCGCCCCGAGGCCGCCCCGGTGCGCACGGCAGCCGCACGACTGGGATTGGGCTTCACCTCGCGCCGCAACTCCGGTGCCCAGTCGCGCCGTTATCGTAGAGCCCGCAGGCCGGGAGGAGAACGTGGACCAGCCCTGGCCGCCGGGCTTCCGGTTCGCCGGCCGGACCCGGGCCCGGTACGCCGAGGTGCACGCCCTGCTGGCCGCAGGGCCCAGCAGGCGCGCCGTCCAGCGGCAGCTCGGCATGACCTGGCGCACGGTCAAGGCCCTGGCTGACGCTGCGAACCCGGAGGAGCTCTTTCGGGGCCAGTGGCAGGACCGCCTGTCTGTCCTGGACGAGTCAAGCCCTACCTCGACGACCGCTGGAACGAGGGCTGCACCAACGCCTGGAAGCTCTGGGAGGAGATCGTCCCGCTCGGCTACAAGGGCGGCTATCAGCGCGTCGGCGCCCACCTGCGGCGGAAACGGACCTCGCCCCGGCCGGTGACCGCCCGGCCGCCGTCGCCCCGCACCGTCGCCGGCTGGATCCTCCGGCGGCCCACGGCGCTATCCGGGGCCGAACAGCTTCAGCTCAAGACCGTCCTGGCCCACTGCCCCGAGCTCGACGCCCTGACCCGGCACGTCCGCTCCTTCGCCGCCATGCTCACCGAGCGCCAGGGCGAGCATCTCCCGGAATGGCTCGACGCCGTCCGCCAGGACGACCGGCCCAGCCTCCACGCCCGCGCCGCCGGCATCGACCGCGACCGCGCCGCCGTCATCGCAAGTCTCACCTCCGCTGGAACTCCGGCGTCGTCGAAGGCCACGTCAATCGGATCAAGACGCGCAGGCGCCAGATGTTCGGCCGCGCCGGGTTCAATCTCCTACGGAAGCGTGTCCTGCTCGGTAGATGACACCACGCACAACGCTCTCGTGGCGGCGCTATAACCTCGGCCTGTGACCAACCGCGTCAGCTGGACAAAGTGCCTCCATCCCGACAGGCTGCCCCACTATCAGGAGCTTCTCGAGGGTACAGACTGGGCATCGCTCGCCACCCCCTACGGGACGGGCGAATCCCTGCCGACCGCCCTGGCGCGTCTCCTCGACCCCAACCCGGCCGTCAGGGCAGCCGCCGTCAAGGACGTGAGCGATGAGGTGGACCACCAGAACACCATTTACGAAGCCACCGTGCCGGTGGCTTTGTACTTCGCAGCCATCCTCAACCATCCGGCCACCGAAGTGGGCGACCTCGGCCACGACGCTGACGTGCCATCACGCCATCCCACCCGCGCGTCGCTACTGAACAGGCTCGGCGCCACCGCCTACGACGCCGAGTACCTTTTCGGCGAAGGTTTTCTCCAAGCATGCCCGGACACGCGCGCCTTTCGGAGGCTGCGCCCGGCTGTCTACTCCGCAGTTCAGCCGTTCCTCGGCCATGACAATGCGAAGGTGCGCGACGAGGCCCTCGTCGCAGCCATCCCCCTCACAGAAGACCCCAGGCTCACTCCACACCGGGCCGAGCTGGTCGAACACGCCCGTTTCCTGCTGACCACCAGCACCAACCGCTACCACCGCGACTGTGCCCTGAATGCGCTCAACACCTGGGGTCACGACACCAGTGATCTGGAAGACGCGAACGACATTGCATCCCGTGAATTGCAAGCGCGCCTGGCCGATTTTGACTACTGGTCGGCAAACAACGGGACAGGCGGCGGCACCGAAGATCCGCCGTTCTGACACGCAGACTCGCAGCGCCCTACCGTCAGCTGTAACTCAGCGTGGCGACACGACAGATTGAGCCAGAACCCGTTCTCGCGAACAAAGCCAAGGGGGCTCCCGCCCACCCCGTAGCGGCGCGTGGAGGCGTGGCACCGGGTGCAGGGGCCGGTCTGGCCGGCTGCCCAGGTGGCGACCTGCGGGCGGGGCTTGGTGGTGGTCTGCCCGCTCATGCTGCACCCTCCCTATCTGCCGATACGGAGGTGTGGGTGGCGCGCCGCAGCTCGACGCTGCCGGTCCGCCAAGCGGCGGGGGTCGCCAAGTGAGGGTGGGTGCACAGGGTTCCGGAGAGGGCGATCAGCCGGCGCCGCAGCGCGGTCGTACCGGCCCCGGCGGGGGCCTGCGCGAGTTCGGCGTAGGTCTGCTGCCACGCCTGCTGGAGCGTGATACTTGACCCGCGGGGTAGCGGGTGGATCATCCCGATCGGGCTGCCTTCTGCGCTGTGCGCGGCCAGGGCGGCGGCGGTCGCGAAGCCGGCCGTGACGGTCAGACGGTGTGGCACACGATGCTCCCGTCGTGCGGGTGACACGTGGAACCGGGGATTTTCGGCCCCGCAGCCGCAGCCGCAGCTGCACTGGCCAGTGCAACGGTTCGGCCCTGGCCGAAACGACTGGAGGGGCGAGCAGGGCAGCCCGCAGCATCTGTGAGGAAGGCAGCGGCGGCAAGGCGGCCCATGGCTCCACCGCCGCCCCGCATACCGACCACCTACAGGAGAAGCCATGCGTATACGTACCCAGGTCATCGGCACGTTACTGGGTGCCGCCCTGCTCGCAGGCGGCACCGTCACCACCGCGGCTGCCGCGCCGCGGCCTGCGGCCCCCTCGGCCACCGAATCCGTCTCCGACGTCACATCCACGCTCCCCGGCTGGCGCAACACCCACAAGCGGTATCCCAGCGCGTCTTCGTGCGCCTGGGCCGGCCAGACCGCCTGGGAGAACGACCCCCGGGTCACCGAGTGGGACTGCCGCCTGGTCGAGTCGGGAAGGCGCTACGAACTCTGGCTCAACGTGGTCTGACGGGACGACGGCCGACCCAGGTCGCCCTGCGCGCACCCGTCCAGGGGGGTGGGTGAGCGCAGCCCTGTCCCAGTGCAGCTTCCAGGTGAACTTCCCGCCGCCCATCCAGCGGACCGCGTCGGGGCCGTCCAGGTCGTGGATCGTGATGTCGGCAGCCGCGGCGAGCAGGATCACGTCCGTCATGGACTTCGCCGTGCCGAACCACTCGCCGTCGATCTCCACGAGGCGGAACGGCGTTGACACGCCCGGTGGTTCGGGGTGCGTTTGGTCTTGACGCCGCGGAGTCGCACTCGGGGTCGATGCTGCGGAGGCGGCCGCGCGAGTACATCTTCAGCGATGAGGGGCAGCGCGACCTTGGCGACGGTTTCGCCCGACTGATCCGCGACGAACACGTTGGGCACTACGCGGCCGCAAAGCGGATCAGGGATGCCGGGGCGTGGGTGGCCACCGTCAAGAAGCTTCCTCAGGTGTGGCAGGACCAGGTCGTCAGCGCGATGAAGCAGGCCATCGCCGCCCAGGGTCGCTGTTCCGGGCAGGTCATGCCTTTTCGAAGGCGTCCCCGGGGCGAGTCGCATCACGAGCTCGGTGCCCTATGCCCTGGCTGTCGACCCTGTCGGTGGCTGCTGGCTCTCCTTCGGCAGCGCGTACGAGAGGGCCGGCGGCGTACCCACGGGGTCGGCAGCAGCCTCATGGCCGCCCGGGGAGTCTGGCGCCGAACTGCGGGCCGGGTGGTCTGAGCGTGAAGTTGACCAGAGGGGCCATTCATGACGCTCAGTCACAGTCGCGGCGTGCTTGATCGCGTGCGGCCCCGCAGTCGCCTCCGGCTGGTCTGGCGGACCCCGGAGGAGGGGCGGGCAAGCCGTGAGAGAGGCCCTCGTCACGCTCAGGCCGCCGGTGGAGCCGATGCGGGCGCAGGCCTGCGGAAGCCGTGCCGGGCCCGGCCGCGGTGCGGGCGGGGGGGGCGTACGAGCAGAAGCTGCACGGTTACAGGGCGCTGCCGTTCACCGCGGTCGGCCGGGGCGGCACGGTGCTGGTGCAGTACCGGGTGGCCGGACCCGGTGGCGGCCGCCGAGGCGCAGCTAACCGCACAGCCTGGTCCTCGACGGCGAGCTGGTCGTCTGGGACACCGAGGCGGTTGTCCTTCGAGGCGTTGCAGCGCCGGGCCGCCACCCGCGCCCGCGGCGCCCCGGCCCTCGCCGTGAAGTGGCCGGCCTACTTCGTCGCCTTCGACCTCTTGCAGTACGACGGCCAGGAGCTCCTCACCCGCCCGTACGCCGATGCCGCACCCTGCTGGACAACTTGTTCTCCGAGCACGCGCTGACCGCGCCGTGGACGCTGTGCCCGCAGACGACGGACTGGCCAAGGCGCGCGAGTGGCTGGAGTCCTGGACGTACGTGGTCCGGGGTGGAGGGGAACCTGGTCAAGCCCCTGAACGGCCGCTACCTAGCCGGGTACCGGGGGTGGTCGGTTGGCTGCACTATCGCCGAGGTCAGCGCCGACCGGGCCATCGACCACGGCGGCGTCTACCGCCACCCGCTCCGCTCCCAGCGGCTGCGCCTGGATGCGACCGTGGACGATGTTCCCGACTTCGGCCAAGGGGCGGCCGCCACGGGCTGACCGGAGCCAGGTGTTCGCAAGCCGCGGTCGGGGACGAGATGGGGCGAGGCCCGCGGTGATCGGCCGGACAGCTCCTAATGGAGAAGTCCCGCCTGGTGCGGCATGAACGCTCCGCCGACCCACGGGAGCCTGCCGATCCTCCCCAGAAGGGTTGGCTGCGTAGGTGACCGGCCGTCTTCAAGGGTGTCGCCATCCGCGTCGCGTGGCGCGTGTGTCGGCCGCGCCGATCTGACACAACCGCAAGACCGCATGCCGCGATCTCTGATGGCTCATGACGTGATCACACCGGCACGACTCGTCCAAGCTGACGGCCACGGATAAGGGCGCATCGCACCGCCGCGCGGTGACTGCCGTCCTTGCCTGCGTCGAGCGAGAACCGCTGCGGTTGATCAGCGCTTGAGCAGTGCGGCCGACACCTCGGCCAGATACGCGGGGTCGGTGGGCACGGCGCCCGGCACCGCATGGGCGAGCTGGGCGTGGCCCAGGTAGCTCGTGTAGGCGAAGAAGCCGCGGCGGCGCGCCTCGGGGGCAGGGAATCCGAGCAGTTCGAAGAGGTGGGCGAGGTAGCCGACCCTGCGTTCGGTGACGCGGGCGAGTGCGGCCGCAACCTCGGGATGGTCGCTGGCAGCCAGCAGCCGCACGTCCCGCGGGTCGTCGACCGCGGCGGCGGTTGCCCCGCGCAGGAGCGCGTCGAGCCGGGCGGCGGGGTCGGGCTCGACCGCCTCCATCGCTCGGATGATCCGCTCGGTGGACGACTCCTCCCAGCGCGCGAGTGCGGCGGCGACGAGGGCATCGCGGTTGGCGAAGTGCCAGTAGAAGCTGCCTTTGGTGGTGCCGAGTCCGGCCGCGAGCGGCTCCACCGCCACTGCGGCGAGGCCGCGTTCGACCAGCGCGGCAAGGGCGGCGTCGGCCCAGTCGTCGGCGGTGAGCCGCTTGCGGGCGAGGCGGCGCCCCTGCTGGCCGGATGATTCGCTCACATCTCCATACGCTACCGTATGGTGGAAACATACGCTCCCGTATGGAGGTCCGGCATGCGCGCGGTACGCAACGTTCACGAACGGATCATCCCGGCACCAGCCGACTGCGTCGGGGCGCTCCTCGACCGGGTGTCTGCACCCGACGACCCCATCTTCCCCACCCCGGTCTGGCCTGCGATGGTCCTCGACCATCCGCTTGGCGTCGGCGCGGATGGCGGCCACGGCCGGGTCCGGTACCGCGTCACCGCGTACGTGCCGGGCCGCTCCGTACGCTTCGACACCACCGGTGCGGCGATGGGGCAGGGGTATCACCGTTTCGACGTCGAACCGCTCGGCGCTGAACGGTGCCGGGTCGTCCACATCCTCGAACTGACGATGCCGGTACGGCGGTTTCTCCAGTGGAAGACGGCGATCCAGCCGGTGCACGACACGATGATCGAGGAGGTCTTCGACAACATCGAACGGGGCGCCCTCGGCCGTCCGCCCCACGCGCCGACCCGTCGACGGCCGCGCGCACTGCTGGTCAACTGGCTGTTCTGGGCCCGTCCGCGCGCCGTTCCCGTGCCTTCACACGCCCGGCTGCTGCACGAGGACGTACCTCGGCCGGACTTCGCCGACGCCTGGCGCCTGCCCATGCTGCCGGGGATGTCCCGCGACCCACGGGACTGGAGGCACGTGCTGCCGTTCCCCGTACGCGGCACCGCCGACCGCGAGCTCATGACCGGCAAGGACGCATCCCACCTGGACTTCCGCTCCTCGATCGTGATCGAGGACGACACCGTGACCCTGGCAACGGCCGTACGACTCCACAACACCCGTGGACGCCTGTACTTTGCGGTGGCGGGCCTCGCCCACCCGTATATGGCACGCCTGATGCTGCGCCGAGCTCACCGCCGGCTTGCCTTCACGGCGCGACCGGCGGGCGAGCGGAACGCCGGGGCGTCGGCCGACCTGCGGCCCGGAGGTGAGGCTCCGGTGACTGGAGCACAAGCGCAGTAGCGGTAGCAGGGGCGGGGTGTTGCGGGACAGTAGGGTGCTGATCGCGCCGGTCCCGGGTTGCGGGGGTGCCTGGGGTGCAGGCACCGCTTTCAGGCGGCCGGTGCCGGCCGCTTTCCGCCCGGATTTCGCTCCTGCCGGCCCGGCATCTCCGGCGGCACTCGGTGAGGTGGACCTGGCCCGTGCGCGAAACCGGTCGACCGTCGCAGGGAGGGTCCCGACCGCAACCGGGTGCGTCAGGACCAGCCGTCTGGGCACAAGCGGTCGATGTTCGGAGATCACGCCCGTCCCAAGGCCGCCCCCGGAGGTGACGGCCCGCAGAGTCCGGGGGCCGTCTCAGCGCGGGGGTGAACACGACGGCCATGCTGCCGCAGCCCGCCGGCTGCCTCCTCATGGTCCCTGTCCGGGCCAAGGAGGGCGTGGTGAGGGAGGCGATCGTGACGAAGTCGGCAGCGTGGAGCTTCCGCTCGATGTCGCACTCGCCCGCCCGCTGACGGCACAGCCGCATGGGACGGGGTACTGGTACGAGCCGAAGTTACGGACAGATATTGGCGTCTTTCCGTTGGCCTGCGTCCGGGGCGGTGTGGCCGCTGGCGGTGAAGATGCGGTCGAGGTGGTGGCGGAGTACGGCGTTGGCTGACTCTGGTGTCCGTTGGGCGACGAGGATGCTGGTGCCCATGGTCGCGGTCATGGCGAGCAGGCTGATGGCCTCGGTGCGTGCGTCGGCGCCGGGATCGGCCAGGCCTGCCGCCTGGGCTCCTTCGATCAGGCCGGTGAGGGCGTTCTCGGCCGCGTCGGGGTTGTCGATGAACGGCTGGGCGGCGAGCGCTCCGTCGGTCGCGGACAGGATCGAGTAGGAGCTGTACAGGAGGTGGAAGGTCCGGCTCTCCGGGTCGGTCGGCAGGGATGCCAGCAGCAGCGCCTCGATCGTCGCGCGCGGGCCCGGGTCCGGGCCGACGGCGGCCAGGCGGGCGCCCACACGGGCGGTGAAGCGGTCGGTCAGGTGCTGGAGCCCGTAGAAGAGCAGCTTCTCCTTGGTCTCGAAGTAGTACTGCACGAGCCGGAGGGATACACCGGCCTCGGCGGCCACGTCGCGCATGCCGACGGCGTGCAGCCCTCGCCGCCCCGCGACTTGGATGAGCGCTTCGGCGATCTGCGTGCGCCGTTCCTCGTGGTCCACGCGCTTCGGCATCAGTGCTGTCTCCGGCTGTGGGTGGGGTGGTTCGTTCAGGGCTCACAGTCCGGCCCGGTCCGAACAGCTTCATGGTACCGGCGTATCAACAATATGGTACGTTCGTATCACGAAGAATCGATCTTCCTGGAGGTGCCCCGTGCCCGAGAACACGACCCGAGTACGCCGCGACATCGGTCACTACGTGAATGACGAGCTGCGCGACCGGTACTTCGCCACCTGCGACGCCCTTTACGCGAAGGGCGCGCCCGCTCGCTCCGAGACGGAGGTCGAGACGAGCTTCGGCACCACCCACGTCTACCGGTACGGCCCCGCCGATCCGGCAGCCGAGTCACGCACGCCCGTGGTCCTGATACACGGTTCGGGAGGCTGCTCCGCCCAGTGGTACCCCAACACCCTTGCCCTCAGCGCCGAGCGTCCCGTCTACGCCCTCGACACTCCCGGCGACCCCGGCCGCAGCATCCAGCGCGAGCCCATGTGGCAGCCCGAGCGCGCGGCTCAGTGGATGGACGAGGCCCTCGACGCGCTGGGCCTCGACAAGGTCCACCTGGTCGGTTCCTCGTACGGCGGCTGGCTGGTCATCAACCAGGCCCACCTTCGGCCCGAACGCCTTACCTCGGTCACGGCCCTCGACCCGGGCGGCCTGGAGAAGGTCGGCCTGCGCTTCTTCGTATGGATCTTCGCCAGCCTCTTCGCCACCTACGCCCCCAAGGCGTGGCGCCCCCGCCTCGCCAAGTGGCTGGAGCAGCCGGTGATCGTCGTCCCCGAGCTCCGCGCGATGATCCAGGCCAGCGTGAAGGCCTTCCGGATCCGCCGCCCCGCCCCGCTGCCGCTGTCGGACGCAGAACTGGGCTCCATCCGGACGCCGTTCTACCTGATCATGGGCAAGCGCAGTCTGCTCGTACACCCCAAGCGGCAGCTGGAACGGGTACCGCGCCTGATTCCCGGCGCCCGCGCCGAGATCGTCGCCGCGACCGGCCACGGGCCGCAGATCGACCACCCCGACCTGGTCAACGCCCGGATGCTGGGCTTCATGGAGGACATCGACTCCCTCGATCCGGCGGCGGCACGGGGTGCCAGGGGCGCGTAGCCGCGAGGGCCGCAGACGCGGACTGTCCAACAGTGCACCGCAGCAGCTGGGCGGGCACTGGGCGCTGCTGTTCACCGCGGCCGGGCCCGGCGGCACGGTGCTGGTGCAGACCCGCGGCGGGGCGCTGGTCCAGGACCGGTGGCCGGACCTGGTGGCAGCCGCCGAGTCGCAGTTGCCGCACGGCCTGGTCCTTGACGGCGAACTAGTCGTCCGTGACACCGGAGCAGAGCGATTGTCGTTCGAGGCGTTGCAGTGCCGGGCCGCCACCAGTGCCCGCGGCGCCGCCGGCCTGGCCGCCCCCAACGCCCCTGTCCACCACGCTCAACCCTTCTCGGCGGTGTGGCCGGCCGCCGATCGGCCGTTCCGCGATGTCCTGGCTGCACCCGACGGGCCCGGCCGAGTTCACCCGGTGCGAAGGACGACCATGACTTGGCGGATCGGCTGGTCGGTATGCGGCAGGAGAACGCATGGAGGAAGGGGCGGGCGGCTGCTGGCGGAGGCTTCCTGACGCAGTACCTCAAGACGCCCCATGCGGTCGCCGGTGAGCTCGGGTCAGTGAGCGTCGGTGGCAGCCCGTCGACTTGGACGGGCTGCTCCTCTCGGCCCGCCCCCAACACGAACTAAACGAAAACAGCTACCTCGGCCGATAAAGTCCCAGCTCAGACAGTATCGACCCCGCGCCTGCGGGATACCCCGGATTTGAAGCGCGCGCTTGCCGCGCCGGACGCGTCGACCTCGCGCGGCGGGGATGGTCCGGTGGCGACGGTAACTGGCGCTGATGTCGCCAGGCCGACCCCGCGCCCCGGACCACCCCCGTCGAGCGGCCGACGAACGGCAGAGGCATCCCGGCGTCCCCCGCTGGCTCCCATCGGGCCGGCACCGACCGGCACCCCCGACCCAGAGCCCGCAGTACCGGCCAGTCGACCTCCGGCCGCATCGGCGGCAGAAGGGCGACGTCGCGCCCGGCGTAGAGAGGGAAAGTCACCCTTGCTCGTCCGCACCGGGCGCCTCATACCCAGGCGCACGTCGGTCCGGCGTACGCCCAGACGGCGCGCGGCCTGGTCCGGACCGAGAAGTCCAGCTCCGGCCCCGCCCGCTCGCCGAGGGCCGGCGCATCTTCGACCGGGCCGTCTCCCACGAGCAGACCTCCGACTACGCCGGCCCCCACTCGGGGTGTGACCGAGATACGCGTCAGAGGGGCAACGGGATGATCTCGAAGCCCTGAGCGCCCGTCGGCCGTCACCCATCCGGCTCGGTGTCGTTGTTCGTCGCCTACGCAGCCTCGATCGTCAGTCGAGGCCTTCGATGATGCGGAAGTCGCGCTCGACGCCGTCGGCAAGTGCGGCCAGCGCCTCCTGGTAGGCCGCACTCGCGCGTGCGGCGACCGCCTGTTCGAAGCTGTCGAACTCGACCAGGACGGTGCGCTCGGCGATTCCGGCGTCGTGTGCGACGACCCGGCTGCCGCGGGAGAGCAGCCGCCCGCCCGCGGCCCTGACGGCTGGACTGGCCAGCTTGTCGTAGGCGGCAAGCCTCTCAGGGTCTGCGATGGTGCGGTAGACGCTGACCCAGTAGCCCTTGGCCACGGTACCTCCTGTGTTCGGAATTGATGCTCAGAAACATGTCATGCTCAGATCCATGGGGCGCGCTGTGGGTCAGCGAGCCGACGGACCCGGCGTCGAAGTCGGACGGCTTCGATCCTCAGCTTCCGGTTCGACTCGACCTGCCCGGGCCCGGCACACCGACTGGGGCTGTGATCGGATTGATCTCAAGCGAGCGTCGGCGGGCGAGGGTGAGGCTGGCCATCGTCGTGATCGCCATCGCGGCGACGCCGACCAGCGCCGCGGTCGTGTAGGCGTCGTCGTTCGGGAAGAGGCGGCCCGTGGCGGTGCCGGCGGCCAGGACCAGACCGCCGATGGCGCTGCCCAGGGAGTACCCGACGCTGCGGACGACGTAGTTGAGGCTCATGGCGCTCGACGTCTCGCTCTCGGGGGTGACGGCCAGGATGACGCCGGGCATGGCGGCCGAGAAGCTGCCGACGCCGAAGCCCAGCACGCCCATGGCCGCGAGCAGTTCGGCCAGGTTGGACCGGGCGGTGGCGAACAGGACGAACCCGCCGCCGACGATGGCGGCGCTGCCGGCCAGGAGCAGGGGGCCGTCGATCCGTTCGCGGACCCGCGGCGTGAGCTTGCCGGCGACGAACCCCAGCACGGAGAACGGGATGAGGACCAGCCCCGCCACGAAGGTGGTCAGTCCGAAGCCGTAGCCGGCGCTGTGCGGCGTCTGCGCGTAGCGGGTGATGAGCGTGAGCAGGAGGTACATGCCGCTCCCGCCGACGAACATGGCGATGTTCGCCCCGGCGACCGCCGGGTGCCGTACCGCCCTGACGTCGACCAGGGGCGTCTTGGTTCGCAGTTCGGAAACGGTCCAGAGGCAGAGCAGGAGTACGGCGGAGACGGCAAGGGTCACCGCCACGGCGAGGTGTCGGCTCCACAGGCTCCTCTCGCCGGCCAGGAAGAGGACGAGGAGCAGCCCACCCGCCAGGACGAGCGCACCGGCCACGTTCACGTGAGCGGAGCGGCCTTCGGGAGCTGCGGGCATGGAGCGCCAGGCGGTCACGAAGGCGACGGCGGTGACGAGCAGGCCGAGGCCGTAGGCGGCCCGCAGGCCGCCGAACTCGGCGAGCAGCGCGGCCAGCGGGTAGCCGATGCCGGCTCCGATGATGGAGACCACTGAGATCAGGGCGATCGTGGCCGCGCCGCGCTCCTCGGGAAGATGGTCGCGGGCCACGCCCATCATCAGCGCCGTGAGACCGAGTCCGACGCCTTGGGCCGCTCTGCCCACGAGCAGCCAGGCGAACGGCAGCGGCAGCACGGTGAGCGCGCTGCCGACGACGACGACCGCCAGCGTGCCGAGAATCGTGGCCCGCCGGTGCGGACCGGTTCCGAGCCGGCCGAGGACGGGTGTGGCGACGGCGCCGCTGAGCAGGGCGATGGTCAGCGTCCACTGCGCGCTGTCGAGGGAGACGTGGAACGTGGTCGCCACGCTGGTGATGAGCGGCGTCCCGAGGCTGGCGACCGCCGCCACGACCAGGGCGATGAACATCAGGGCGGGGACCAGCAGACGTGCCTCGGAACGTATCAGGGCAGCGCTCATGGGCTGGTCATGAGCCTGCGCCGCGGTCACCGGTCCGACTCCTCTCGGGCGTGGCTTTCGAGCTCCGCCAGATGCAGCAGAGCCGGAAGGGCTGCTGCCAAGGCCTCGACCTCGTCACCGGTGAGTTCGTCGATCAACCGCGCGTACGCGTCGACGCCCGCCTGGCGTCGCGTCCGGACGTACGACGCGCCGGCCTCGGTCAGGCACACCAGCGTGACCCGCTTGTCGGACGGATCGCCCTTCCGCTCGACCAGCCCGGATTCCTCCATCACCCGGACCAGGACGGTCATCGCGGGCTGGGTGACGCCCTCGGCCACCGCCAGATCGGTGATCCGTCGCGGGCCGGTCTTGTCCAGGGTGGCCAAGGTGGCGGCGGACGTCAGGCTCATGTCGCGGGGAAGGCGTCTCACGGCCCTGGTGGCCAGACCGTAGAGGGCTGACCCGATGGCATCGGAAGCGCCGTGCGCGGCGTCTCGGCGACTCATGGCAGAAGCATAGCAGCTTTATATGAATCCTTTATGTATCTCCCGATCGGGGTCGAACCTCTGGACCTGCTGGCAGAAGTCCACGCCGGGGTCGAACCCGTCGATGGGCTTGTGACGGTTCTCGTGAGCCCTCGCCGTATTTCAGAGGGATACCCGCGCTGTTCTGCCGGCGGCAGAACACCAGCCGGACCGGGCTCGACGATCACTACAGTCCAGTCTCATGACGACGATCACGACGCGCACGGTCGAGTACCCGGCCGACGGTTTGACGATGACCGGGCACCTCGCGCTCCCGGCCGGTGTCGACCGCCGGCCCGCGGTGCTGCTCGGACCAGAGGGCATGGGGCTCAGTGACGTCGAGCGCCGCCGGGCCGACGCTCTCGCCGAGCTGGGATATGTAGCGCTGGCCTTCGACCTTCATGGCGGGCGCTATTTGGGTGACCCCGAGGAGATGCTGGCCCGTTGCCTGCCGTTGCTCGCTGATCCCGACCGGATGCGGGGCATCGGCCATGCGGCGCTCGACGTGCTGCGCACCGAACCGCGGACCGACCCCGACCGGATCGCCGCCGTCGGCTACGGCACCGGGGGCGCCATCGGGCTGGAACTCGGGCGCGGCGGCGTCAACCTGCGCGCGATCGGGACAGTCAACGCACTGACCACGGGCCGACCGGGCGAGGCGGCGCGCATTCGCTGCCCGGTGTGGGCCGGGGTCGGGTCGGAAGACCCGATCATGCCGCCCGCGCAACGGAACGCGTTCACCGCCGAGATGCAGGCCGCGGGCATCGACTGGCGCCTCACGGTCTACGGCGGCGCCCTGCACGCCTTCCACCACCCACCGGTCGACCACCCCACGGTCCCCGGCGTCGGCTACCACCCACGGCACGCACAGCGAGCCTGGCGCGACGTCGTCGACCTGCTCGCCGAGTGCCTGCCGGTGACGGAGGCTCTGGGGGCATGACCCAGGCAGACAGCCTGGCGCCAAGCCCGGTCCGCGTCGGGCGCTGACAGTCCCCTCCCCTCAAAACCGATTTCTGACTCCCTTGGGGTGCCCGTCGGGCGGGGTGGTGCGGGTCAGCCGTCCCTGCCCTGCCAGGTGGACACGCAGGCCTCGTTGCCTTCGGGATCGGAGAGTACCCAGAAGGCTGGGGCATGGGCCGCGGAGACGAGTTGGCCACCGGCCGCCAGCGCGGCCTCGATCCGTCGGGGCGCCTCGTCGTGCGGGGTGCTGACGTCGATGTGGATGCGGTTGCGCTGCGGACGCGCGAGTTCCATCTGCTGGAACCAGACCGCGGGGCCCTGTCCGAGGGGATCGACGAGCGGATCGTTGGGCCCGTCGGCTCCCGCCTCACCCGTGTAGCCCAGGACCGCCCGCCAGAACGGCCGGATCGCGGCGATGTCGAGTGCGTCGATCGCGATCTCCAGGAGCTGTACCGACCGCGGCGCCCCTGTGCCGATGTCGGGTTCCGTCCTGAGTCCCTTCTCATGGACGGCAGCGGAGATCCGGTGCGCGAGCTCGATGTCGTCGTTGGTCACCGCGGCGTGGTCCGACGATTGCAGGGTGAGGACGACCTTTCGGGGCCGGAGGTCGATGTGAAGGTGCCGGTCGGCATCGTCACCGCATGCCGTGACGGCAGTTGTCGCCACCTCCGTTGCCGCCGCTAGCGACCCGACCGAAACGGATGTCCGCAAGGTGCCCAGCAGAAGGCGCCATCCCCGGTCGCCGACCGCGTCCGAGGCTTCCTGTCGCGTGAGTGCTACTTCCATGGCGAGCATCCTCCCAGGGGCCGGGGCTGCCCGGCAGGCCCCCGGCCGCGCCGGGGAAGAGGCTTCGCCGACCGCCGTATCCGCCCGCCGCACACGTGGCGTCTGCGACGGCAGGAACGCGGACAAGTGCGGTAGGGAGTCTGACGGCAAGCAAGTGCTGTCAGTTCTCGGCAACATTTCCTCGATGCCGGGCCACCGTCCGCTCTCTGCACGACGAGGGGGTCGGGGTGCTGCCGAAGTCCAAGGTCGATCCGAGATCACCGGATACCGGGGGCGCCCGGCGCTCTCCACGACCAAACCGGCGCACCCCAGGTGCCTGTGGGCCACCGGACGTGTCGCCACCTGCCGCACCAGTCGTCGCCACGCCTGAGCTGCCGCCGGTCACGCTGGTTTTGTGCTGCTGGTCGACGCGCGGTGTCCTGGGAGGTGCCGGGCGGTCGGGGGAGTGGGCGGGAGACCTCCGGGCATGGATGTGGAGTCGGTGGCGGTGGAGTTGCACGGGCTGCGGCTGTCGGAGTTCACCGCGGCCCGGGACGCGTATGTGGCCAGGGCCCGCAAGGCCGGGGACAGGCAGCTCGCCGCGGCGGTCGCGGCGGTCGCGGCGTTGCGGAAGCCGGCGGTCGCGGCGTGGACGGCCAGCCTGTTCGCCCGCCGCCGGCCGGAGGAGGCGCACGGCCTCATCCAGCGTGGCGAGGCGCTACGGGCCGCGCACCGGTCGCTGGATGCGGGACGGTTGCGGAAGCTGTCGCATGATCAGCACGTGGTGATCGGCGACCTCGCGCGTACGGCGCGTACTCTGGCCGCCGAGGCCGGGCGGCCGGTGAGCGAGCCGGTGCTGCACGAGGTCGAGCGGATCCTCCACGCGGTCCTCACCGATCCCGGCGTTGCCGGGCGGTGGGCGGTGGGCGGAAGGTCGGCTGGTGAAGGCCCCGGACACGGTGCTGGGTTTCACGGGCCTGGAACCGCTGCCAGGTGCCGCTCCGCCACGACGGGCGCAGGACGCCCCGCCGACCGGATCTGCGGCGGATCACGTTCCGGCCCCGGAAACGGACACGGGCAAGCGGGCCGTGCAGGCGCCCCTCCTGCTCCTCACCGCGCAGGACCGGTGACGGCACGCCCCGCAACATCGGCCCTGATGGCCTTTCGGGTTTCGCCGGAGCGGATTCCGGTTCGCGGGCTGGGGGAGACCGTGGTGACACCACGCCAGATGACAGTGCAGGAGTCCCGGATGAGTCAGCAGCCGGCCACCGCGCCCATGCCCGAACGCCTGCCCCTCGACGAGCATGCTGCCGCGTCCGTCCTCGCGTACGCGGCCGAGCAGCGGGCGAAGGTCGATGTCCTCGCCTCCGTGCTGGAGGACGTCGCCGCCCAGGGCTACCCCGCCCCGGCGGCCGGCGCCCTGTGGGAGACCGCCCGCGACGCCCACTTCGCTCGCCTCGCCCGCCTCGCCGAGGGGGCAGTCCCCTGTCGCTTGACCCTTCCGCGCGCCGCTCGCGTGTCGTCATGGTCGAACCCGCCCTCACTCAGCTCACGAAGCTGGCCGCGAAGGAGACGCCCGTCTGGACCGCACGATCGTCGCCATCGACGTCAACCCCGAACTGGGCACCGGGGTGCCCGGAACCCTGCTGCACGACTACGCGGACGAGATCGACCGGGTACGCGTCATCTACTACGTAACCGCCCTGCGGACCTGGACCATGACGATCGTGGCGTACACCGAAGCCTGAAAACCGAACGACAGCCCTGGTCCGCTCGGGTCCGGGGCGCATAGTGCGGCCGTCGGGTTGTACGGGCTGGTCCTCTACGCCCCGAAGCAACTGAACGCGAACGGCCACCTGGGCCGAAACAGCCGCAGCTCAGAAAGTGTCGACCCCGCGCCTGCGTGGATGGTCTGCAGCTCAGCGTGTTTGTCGGTCGGGTGTTGGTGTTGTGCCTCCGCGCAAGCCGTTTCCAACCTCGCACTCTTGGCCGGCACTACTGCGCCCAGTCGATGCCGGCCTTGGCGAGTGCGCGCAGCTGGTCGGGGTGGAGTTGGTCGCGGTGTGCTTTCTGGTTGGCGCGCCGGATGCCGGTGCGGTGTTCGGTGCTGTCGGGCAGCTGCTTGACGACGCCGCGGCCCAGCACGCCGCCCATCTTCCGCACCAGGTGCCGATCTGGGACCTGGAAGGTCGTGCGCCCTTTTTGGAGCACTGCGAGCCCGGCCTTGGTGCCGTCCGCGGGCTGCTCCTCACGGGTCTTGAGGGCCGTCGGGTGCCTCCGTGGGCCCTGTAGTGTGCAAGTGTCACATGATCAGGATTGAGAAGGGCGGGTTCATGGGAAGGCGCAAGATCCAGGACGAGTCGGAGGTGATCCGCTGGTTCGAGGAAGGGCGCACGTATCAGTGGATGATCGAGGAATACCAGCGCAAGTACAACATTGAGACTGTCGTGTCGATGTGGGGCAATTTCCGGCGTCGGCGGGGTCTCGATCGGCGAATCGTGCGGGACGATGACCTCATCCCCTGGTTCGTGAAGGAGGAACACCGCTGGGCCTACCCGCTGGCGATGCTCCGAGCCGAGGGTCGACGGCGCGCCGGCAAGGAGCCGACCGGGAGGGATGAGTCCCGGCTCGTCTCCTGGCTGGACATGCTGAAGAAGAACGGTTCGGTGGTTCACTACGACCCGGACACCGAAGAGGGATTCTCCTACGTCCCTCGGCAGGCGGGCGACAACGACATCATCCGTCGGCCTGACACCAAGACCACGCCGCGCCCCAATGCCGACAAGGGAGGACGGATGCCCCACGCAGGGCCGCGAGCGGTAGTTGGCGCGGGCGGCGCCGATGCGCCCTGATTGAGGCGGCATGCCGCCGACTCGGGGGCATCTGAGCGGCTCACTCCGGCACTGGGACCGGCTCTTCTCCCGCGAGGAGTCCCCGGCCATGACCGACGCCCGCACCAAGCACACCCGGACACTGGCCGCCGCCGCGAAGGCGAAGTCTCAGGCCAAGACGGAGGCGGCGGAGAAGGCGATCCGCACACTGATCAAGCGAGGCGAACCCATCACTTTTTTAGGCGGGGCAACCAGCACACTCAGGTGGGCCACCGATCGCGGCCAGGACTGGTATCCGGCGGCAGCTACTACCTCATCGCCTCGGCGAAGACAGAACGCAGGAGAAGAGATGTCCTCCAGATCGCTCTCGCGAGCGTCTTCTTCCCCGGTCCGGGCCAGCAGCGCGGACAGGCCGCCGTCACCGATCGGCAACTGTTCGACCCCGGCACCTTCATGCACAGGAAGAAAGCCGTCCCGGCCGAGATAGAAGGGCGAAGCTGGCCCGAGGACATCGAGAACAGGCAGCACCGCACGCAGACGAGCGATTTCGACGATCTCTTTGTGGGTCATTTTCCGCGCGGCGTCGTCCAAGATCCCGGCAACCCGCACGCTCGGCACAGTGACGATGGCAGCGTCACCGATCCGTACGATCCCAATCCACGACGACGGAGACAACCGTGACCCGGGCGCGACCACAACCTTCGCCCCTCCTGAGGAACGGAATGCGACCGGTGTGCCCGCCAGCTCCACCCACAGTTCCCTGGCGCGAACGAGCAAGAGATCGTCAGCCATGGCCGCATCCTCTCGTCTCCGCAGCCGGAGCGCGACCAGATTCTCCCCGAACGTAATCCCGTCCTGATCGCGAGCCGCGATCAGCCGGGCTGGTACCCCGCAACCTCAAGGGCCTTCCGCAGTAGGGCGACCTCTTCCTGGTGGGCTCGCCGCTGCTGAGTGCGCCGTGCGCTCAACGCCCGCACGGCCGCAGATGTCCTTGAGGAGTCAGCCGGCAAGGGGGCTCGCAGCCGGCGCTTGGGTAAGTTTCGAACGGTGTCGTTCGATCAGGGTGCGAAGATCCGGGCGCTTGTAGAGGAAGTCGGTACTTACCCCCGCTTGGCGGGCGACGGCGGCAAAGCTGATGGGCTGCCCAACCTTGGCCAGTTGTGCGACGGCGGCGCGGGCGCGCCTCTCGGCGTTCTCGGTGCGTGAGCGGGTGGCCTGTTGTAGATGCTTCGGTAACGGGCTCATGTGGTCGACCATCCTCAGGGCACGAGTCTCTGTCAGACGGCCGGCCAGCCAGACATTGTCTTCGCCCATGGGCTCGCCGTGGTGAGCGACGAACTGTGCCTGTCGGCAGGTGATCAGCGCCTCGGTCTGGGCAAGCCGGTGCTCGAGTTCGGCACGGTGGCTGGCGTCGGTGACGAATTTGTCGCAGGTCAGGCAGGCATTGCCTGTGGAACAGACCTGCTTGGGCGGCAACATGCACCAGCCGTTCGGGGGAGGACCCGGTCAGCACGTTGGTCGAGGTGGCCCGTCGCCTACCCGCCCCGTAGCGCCTTCTCGCATGGAGGGCCAGACGGCGCAGCCCGCTCGCCGTGGTGGTGGCGGCGTCCTAGCGTGGAGTAGCCCAGGACCGTGGCCCCGGCCTCGGCCTCCTGCCCGGGCCGTCCGGTGCGGATCCCGCCTCAAGGCAGGGCTCTGTGGTGGCGGCAGGCCGCACAGCAGCACACACATCACCGGTGCTCGCGCCGCTGGTGGGACGGAGACAGATGGCGCAGTCGTCGTGGAGTGAGTACAGGCCGGGGCAGCGGTTCCCGGGGGTGATCGGGCGGACGACCGATGAGTCGAGTCCGGCGTGGCCCCAGCCGGTGCGGGCGGTGGCGGGTGCGCCGAACGTGTTGTTCATCGTGTTCGACGACACCGGGTTCGGACAGTTCGGCTGCTATGGGAGTCCGATCGAGACGCCGAATCTGGACGTGCTGGCCGCGGGCGGGCTGCTGTACAGCAACATGCACACCACTGCACTGTGCTCGCCGTCGCGCTCCTGCATCATCACGGGCCGTAACCACCACGCCAACGGCATGGCGGCGATCACGGAACTGGCCACCGGCTACCCGGGCTACAACGGGCAGATCCCGTTCGAGAACGGGTTCCTCTCCGAGATGCTGCTGCAGCACGGCTACAACACGTACATGGTCGGCAAGTGGCACCTGATGCCCTCGGAGCAGGAGTCGGCGGCCGGCCCGTACGACCGGTGGCCGCTGGGGCGGGGCTTCGAACGGTTCTACGGGTTCCTCGGCGGCGACACGAGCCAGTGGTATCCGGACCTGGTCTACGACAACCACCAGGTCGAGCCGCCGGCCACGCCGCAGGAGGGCTACCACCTGACGGAGGACCTGGTCGAGCGGGCGATGTCGTTCATCGCCGACGCCAAGCAGGTCGCCCCGGACAAGCCGTTCTTCCTGAACCTGTGCCCCGGTGCGACGCATGCCCCGCACCATGTGCCCAAGGAGTGGGCGAACCGCTACCGGGGACGGTTCGACGACGGCTGGGACGCCTACCGCAAGCAGACCTTCGCCCGGCAGAAGCAGCTCGGCGTGGTGCCCGCCGACGCCCGCCTGTCCCCGCGCGATCCGGACGTGCCCACGTGGGAGTCGCTGTCCCCGGAGGCAAGGAGACTGGCCGCGCGGATGATGGAGGTCTACGCCGGGTTCCTCTCCCACACCGACCACCACATCGGGCGGCTGGTGGACTTCCTGAAGGAGACCGGCGAGTTCGACAACACGCTGATCATGGTGGTCTCCGACAACGGGGCGAGCGCCGAGGGCGGGGCGACCGGAACCACCAACGAGGTGCAGTTCTTCAACAACGCGCCCGAGACGCTGGAGGAGAGCATCACGCAGATCGACGAGCTCGGCGGCCCCACCACGTTCAACCACTACCCGTGGGGATGGACCTGGGCGGGCAACACGCCGTTCCGGAGGTGGAAGCGGGAGACCTACCGCGGTGGCGTCAGCGACCCGTTCCTCGTCCACTGGCCCGCCGGCATCAAGGCCCGCGGTGAGATCCGCGACCAGTTCGCGCACATCATCGACATGGTGCCCACCGTCCTGGACGTGCTCGGTATCGAGGCGCCCACGACCATCCGGGGTGTCACCCAGTCGCCCCTGCACGGGGTCAGCTTCGCGCACACGTTCGATGACGCCGCCGCGGCGAGCCGCCACCGCACCCAGTACTACGAGATGCTCGGGCACCGGGCGATCGACCACGACGGATGGCGGGCGGTCTGTCCCTGGCCCGGCCCCTCCTTCGCCGAGGCCGAGCGGCCGTTCGGCACCCCGATCACGATGGCGGACCTCGACGACCTCGACGCCCACCACTGGGAGCTCTACCACGTCGACGAGGACATCGCCGAAACCCGGAACCTCGCCCAGGAGCACCGCGGCAAACTCATCGAGATGATCGCGCTGTGGTACGTGGAGGCCGGCAAGTACAACGTGATGCCGATCGACGGCAGCGTCCTGCAGCGCATCATGACCGAGCGCCCGCAGATCACCGAGAACCGCACCAGCTACACCTTCCGTTCCGGCACCTAGGCCGTGCCCGCCGCAGTCGCCCCCCGGGTCCTCAACCGCCCGCACAGCGTCACCGCCGACGTCGAGATCCCGCCCGGCGGCGCGCAGGGCGTCCTGCTCTGCCAGGGCACCAACGCCGGCGGGTGGTCCCTCTACGTCAAGGACGGCCACCTCCACTACGCCCACAACTACGTCCAACGAGCCCTGCACCACGTCGCCTCCGGCGAAACCGTGCCCGAGGGGCGGCACGCTCTGCGCTTCGAGTTCGAGCCCACCGGCGCCCCCGACATGGCCCACGGCAAGGGCACACCTGGCCGCGCCCAGCTCTACATCGACGGCCGCCTCGTCGGCGAGACCGATATGCCGGTCACCACCCCGATCACGTTCAATCCGGGCGGCATGGCCTGCGGCGCCAACCCCGGATCTGCCGTCACCCCGGACTACCAGGCACCGTTCCCCTTCACCGGCACCCTCCACAGCGTCACCGTCGACCTGTCCGGCGACCTCATCGTCGACGCCGAGAGCGAGATGCGCATGCACATGGCCCGCCAGTGACCCACGGGTGGCCTTCGGAGTCGCGGACCAACCTTGCGGGGGCAACACCTGCGCGAGAAGAGGCGATCCACCGGGCACAGCAGGCCCAACGTAGGCACTCCATGCCGGCCCACAGGGAATACCGCACGGTTCGAATGAGGCTCCCCGCCGGCTGGAGGCTACGGCTGGACGGCGGAGCGTCGCCGCCGGTACGCGAACGACCTGGGCTCGGATGTCGCCCTCGTCGGCGTCACGGCCCGCTCGAACCGTCAGAGGTCCGATCAGGAGCCGGCGACGTGGATGCCGGCCCCGGCCGTGCACTGCCGGTACATCGGCGAGTGGGCGGCGACCGAGCACGGGTGGGGTCTGGCGGTGGACCAGGCCGAGCGCGAGGCGCTGCTGTCGTACGCGGCCGGCTGCCCGAACGCGAACCTCACCTTCGAGCGGGCCAGGTGCGGGTGCGGCTCACACCTGTACCCGCGCGTCAACGGCAGGTCCCACGCGGACAGGGGTGCAATGGCGGCTGCGGGGAGCCGCCTTTGGACGGGCCGCTCCCGGCCCCGTGGCGCTGTCGACCGCGGGCAGGTCCGGCAGCCGTCACACGTCGCCGGTCACTGCCCCGGTCGGCGGCATCCATCCGGGTTCCGGCCTCTGCCCTGCCACCCCACACTGCGGCGCCGGGATGCCGGCGCCGCCGCATGTTCAGGTGTCCTCACGCGGAGAGCGGCCGATTCGCCCGGTGGGTGCTGCTGCGCGGGCGCGGCGACAGGGCATGTACCTGCAGGCTCAGGCGATACTCAGTCGCAGCTCCGCCCCACGCTCGTCGAGCAGGTCAAGGTGAAAATTCTTGCGTGTGCCCCGTCCGCACGCCTTTTCCCTGATGGTGCCGCCCTTGTGGGGCTTGATCGTGACGTAGGCACACTTGGTGTCCCCCTGGTGTCCTCGACCCAGCCGTCGATGAGCAGCCACCGGGAGTGGCCTTCCTTCACACATCGCAGCTCCCAGTGTGCTTCCGCTCCGTCGGTCTTCGGCGAGGCCGAGGAGGGGCACAGCGCGGCACTGGCCGGAGCCGCGGTGCCCAGGAGTGCGCCGCCGACCAGAACAGCTGCCGCCAGCGCGGTGCGCAGTGCTGTCGTACACGAAGCCATTGTCTTGCCCTTTCCATGGAACTCCTGAGCCGAAAGTTAGAAGCTCCCACGGAGGATTTGGGCACAAAAGACTCCATAGAGTGAAACAGTGAACCCCTGCGTGCGATGCGCGGATCGCACGCAGTCAAGAGTCGGCGCCGAGTCCGCGCAGCTGGACGTGACCGATCGAGGCCCCACGTTTGCCGGGTTGAGGCGTCGTCGTCGCGGGGAGGCTTACCAGCCAGAACACCACCCCGTCCACCCACCGCAAGATCGTCCTGGTGACCGGCGCGTCCGGTGGCATCGGCGAGACGGCCGCCCGCCACCTCGCCGCCGAAGGCCGCCATGTCGTCCTGCGTGGACGATCAACCGCAGGTTGACGGAGCAGTCGCCGGCGGCCTCCCGTACAGCGTGCCGGAGGCTTGGCGGGACCATGCCGGGGTGCGCATCAGCCGGGCGAGCGCGTCCCAGCCAATCCCGCGGGGCACGCCCGTTTCTCGTCGCACGCATGGCGATGACGGCGTTCTCGGCTCCGGTACGTACGGGTCCGAACCGCACAAGGCGATCTGCCAGTCAGGCGAGAGCGTCGCCGAGCAGTCGGCGCGGGGCACCGCTCAGGTGACGGTGGAGTCGCTGGGCGCGGGAGTGCACCAAACCGCTCCGGTAGGCGGGCGGCAGCCGGTCGTAGATGGCGGCGGCCATCGTGGCTGCCGCGCCCGGATCGCCGTCGACCCGCAGGCATGCGGCGGTGTCCATGGCGACCGGCGCGCGGGTCATCACCGACGGCGAGGACGTCAGGGTCAGGGCCTCGTCCTGCGCCCGGTACGCGGCGCGGGTGTCGCCGAGCAGCGTGTACGCCCGGGAGAGGTGCACCGCGTGCTTCCGGGCCGGGTAGCCGAACCAGGTGTCGGCCGACTCGGGGCCGTCCAACTGCTCGGCCAGCGTGCGGGTGTCGTCCACCGCGCGGCGGCGCCGGGGAGTCGCCGATGGCGGCCAGGGCGCGGGCGTTGACGGCGGCCGCCCGTGCGGCCGCCCCCGACGGGCGGGGCGCCGGCCTCCCGGCGGGCCTGCGCGGCGATGCGGGCGGCCTGGCTCGGGGTCCGTAGTTCAGGCCGATCATGGCGTGACGGCCGAGCACCCAGGCCGTCATCCGCCGGTCCCCGGACTCGCGGGCGGCACTCGCTGCGGTAGCGAACCAGCGGTGCGCGTCGGCCTGGTCGCCGCGGTCGTGCTGGACGATCGCACCAGGCCGGAGATCCGGGCGGCCGCGCGCGCCAGGTCGGTGCGGTCCCGCGCGGGGTGGGGCCGGCGCAGCACGGTGGCGAGGAGCGCCATGTCCTCACGCATCTCGCCCAGGACCGCGTCGGGGCCCGCCCGTTGTAGCCGCCCCGGTGCCGCTCGAACGCGCCCTCGAGGTAGGCGAAATTTCCGGCGCCGTCGGCATCCAGGCCGGTGTCGATGGCCTCCCGGGCCCGCGCGATTTGAGGATGCTGCTGCCCTTGTTCGTGACGAGGGCGCCGACGATGCGGCGCATGGCGACGGTCGCGCCGAACCCCATCATGTCGTGGGCCTTGACGGTGCTCTTGTAGGTCGTGGTCTCGGTGGTGTCGACCGTGCCGCCGAACTGCCCTGCGACGACCAGGGCAATCGCCGCACCATCTGAGCACGAAGCAGGGTGCGGCGCGAGCCCCACCGGCACTTCCCCCGCGCACTGCGTGCACGTCGAAGCCGATCGGCTGAACACCCCGTCGGAACGGCCATCGAGTCAGGCACAGCCCACCCCATGCGCCGTCGCGCTGCCCGCGACCCTGTCCCGGTTCGCCACCCACCTGGAGATGCACCGCGGCCTTGTGCTCGCCCGCCCCGGCGAAACCGCCGCCGGCACCGCCCACGCCCACGCTCGCGCAGCGCTGGACGCCCTCCCGCCGGAAAAGCACTCCCTGACCCTCGGACTTCCCGTGAGGGAAGTCGAACAGTCCAGAGTGAGTGTTTGAAAGCAGACCGGATTCTGAGGAGTGGTGCTGTCAGTGGGCCATGCCAGGGTGTCCATCGTGGACGAACTGGTGGAGCGTGTCGATGATCAGGATCGTGTCCTGGGCGTGGTCAGCCGTCGGCAGGCAGTTCGGGAAGGTTGGCTGCACCGAGTCGCCGTGACGGTGTGTCGTGATGCAGGTGGGCGGATCATCGTTACCCGACGGTCGGAGCGGTTGTCGCGCTTTCCCGAGCTCCATGAGGTCGTAGTCGGTGGGGCCGTTGGTGTCGGTGAGTCTTATGAGCAGGCCGCCGCGCGGGAGCTGACCGAAGAGCTTGGCGTTCGTGTGCGGCCGCGCTTGCTGTTCACGTTCCTCAACCGCAGCGGTTTGAGCCCTCATTGGCTCGGCGTGCATGAAGCCGTGGTGCCGGACGCCGTGACCGCCGATCCTGATGAGATCGCCTGGTATGGCTGGCTGACCGAGCCGGAGCTGCGGTCGGCCCTGCTGAAGTGGCGCTTCACCCCCGACAGCCACGAGGCCTTCAGCCGATATCTCGCGTTCCGGCTCCGTCCCAGAAATGCACGGTCATAAGCCAGGCGCTGCCGACGACGTCGAGGCCGCCGCGGCGGCCCGGGTGAAGCGTCCCAGGGTCCTGCGCAAGCGCGGTCGCCGGTTCGCGTTCCTCATCGAGGAGTGCCAGCTGCACTCCCACATCGCCGGCCCCGACGCCACTACCACCCAGCTGGAGTACCTCATCGAGCTCGCCGGGCTGCCGCAGGTCTGCCTCGGCGTCATCGCCACCCGCGCGCCGAGGCCGCTGTGGTCGATGGAGTCCTTCACCGTCTACGACGACGTCTAAGGGCTGTCCCGTAATCCGCGGTGGGTCAGCGCGCGGCGTCAGATGCGGTGCATCGCAAGGCGGAGGGTCGTCCTCATACTGGGCGTATTTGGGCGATCCCGACAACGCGGCGAGGTGCCGTAGCTGGCGTCGCGCGCCCGCCGGGGATTACGGGACAGCCCTTAGGTCGGCATCGAGCTGCTGTCCGCCCGGGTCACCATCACCGCGCCCGGCGAGATCGCCACCTACGAGCGTGCCTTCGCCGACCTCGCCGACCTCGCCGCCCACGCCGTCCACGGCGCCGGCCCCCACACCCCGATCCGGCGAGCCGCCGCAGCACACGGGTGAGGTCCGCAAACTCCCGCAAGACTGTCGAGGGCCCTCCGCCCGGATCCCTGGCTTCAGGGATGTGGGGATTCCACAGGCAGCACGGAGGCCCCTGATGAGCACACCCACCAACAGCCCGGAGCACCCCCGGCGGACCCCGACCGGACGCGGCTACGGGCTACGGCGCCCCTTCCGCCGACCTGCCGGCCCGCGCCCACCGGGGCCCGGCCAGGTTCCTCGGCCGTCAGGACAAGGAGCAGGAAAACACCGACGGGGGCGAGGCGCGAACAATACCGGCCGCGAACTACCGACCGCCCTGACCGCTCTGCGCCCGGTGCGACAGAACCCGGGATGCCCCTCCCACGGTGGATATGCGCACGGCGGGGCTGGACACGTCGAAGGGGTCGCTCACCCGGGCGACGCGGGCTTGACCGGCAGGGTCCGAAGGAGACGACCTACCGGCTGGCGGTCGGGTCGGGCAGCGGCTTGCCCTCGCACGAGGCATCCTCGGCCGGCATCCGGCCGTCGACGAGGAAGCCCTCGACGTACGCGTCCACACAGGGGTTGTGCGACTGGTAGACACCGTGGTCGCCGCCGCCGACGGTGATCAGCCGGGATCCGGCCGTCCCCTGGTGCGCCCGCAGCGCGCCCTCGTAGTAAGTGGCCGGGTCGTGGAGCGAGTTGAGCATCATGATCGGCGGCAGCCCCCGCCCGGTGACCTGCACCCGGGGCGCCTGCGAGTGCGGCCAGGCGGCGCAGACCGAGGCGAAGGTCAGCTCCCGGGCCCCGGCCATCGGGTACGCGGCGCCGTCGGCCGCGCTGCGGCGGACCCAGAAGGCGCTGTCGTGGTTCCACGGGGTGTCCTGGCAGATGACGGAGAAGAAGTCTGCCGCGAACTGCGCCCCCAGCGGGTGCTTCAGCTTCTCGGCCAGGGCCTTGCGGGCGGCCGGCGGAGCCGCCTCCGGGTGCTCCAGGACACCGAGCAGCATCGCCAGATCGGGGAAGCGGTCGCCGCTGTAGATGATGGAGGTGGCGGCGGCGTCGAGGTGGTTGGGGGTGACCGTCGTCCCCTCCAAGTCCAGCGGGTGCTCGCCCAGCGCGCGCCGCAGCCGCTCGTACGAGGCCTTGGCCTCCTCGGTGGTCCGGCCCCGGTGGTACGTCGCGTCGTTCGCGGCGAGCCAGGGCAGGAAGTCCTGTTCGAACCGGCGCTGGAAGCTCATCGGCTGGCCCGTCAGGAACTTCTGCCAACTGCCCGTGAAGCCTATGTTGCTGTCGAGCACCACCCGGTCGACCCGGTGCGGGAACTCGGTTGCGTAGTAGGCGCCGAGGAAGGTGGCGTACGAGGGTCCGTAGTAGGACACCTTCGACTCGCCGAGCAGCGCCCGGAACAGGTCCATGTCGTGCACGGCCTGGTCGGTGGTGATGTACGGGAGCAGATCGCCCGACCGCCGCTCGCAGTCCTGTACGAAGTTCCGCGCCCGGTCCACGGTGGCGTCCACGGCCCGGCGAGAGCGGTCGCGCAGGTCGCCGCTGGTGAACAGGGCGTCCACCGCGTCCTGGTCGGAGCAGACCACCTGTGTGCTGGCCCCGACCCCGCGCTGGTCGAAGCCGACGACGTCGTACGCGGCCGCCACCTTGGGCGAGTACGCCGCCAGCCCCGCCGGCCGGCCCAGCCCCGAGGCGCCCGGCCCGCCCGCCGCCATCATCAGCACGCCCCGCCGCGCGGCGGGGTCCGCGGCCCGGTGCCGGGACACCGCGACGGTCAGGTCCGCCCCCGTGCCCGGGTGGTACCAGTCGCGCGGCACCGTCATGGAGGCGCACTCCAGCGCGCCGGACTGGCACGGCTGCCAGTCGAGGCGCTGCTGCGCGTACCGCGCGGGTACGGTCGGCGCGCCGCCCTTCGCCCCGGCGGCGCTCGCCGGCGACGCGGGCAGGGCGGCGAAAGCGAGCAGCCCGCACGCGGCGGCCGTGGCCCACCGCGCGGGCTTCTTGAAGAGGTGCATGTGAGTGGTCCCCCGGTCGGAGCGATTCGGTACACCCCGATCCTCCGAGAAACCGGCCCACCAGACGATCACCCCACTGCCCGTATCCGGGGTGGTGCCAGCACCACCCCGGCCTAAGATCGCCGGCGGGGACACGTACCGGCCGGCGGCCCGGTGGACCTGGTCGTCAGGCCAGGCCGGGTTGGCCGCACGGAGATCGTCCGCGTACTCCTCGAAGTAGCGCCGCTGCAGGTCGGGTGGGCGGTAACCCTCGATGTAGAGCAGGCGCACCCCGTCGGGCAGGAGCGACTGGGCGTGGACGAGCCGGTCGAGGACGCCGCGGCGCAGATGGGCGTACGAGCCGGCCGTGTCGGCTCTGCGATCGTCGACAAGCAGGGTTCCGCGCACGTTGATGAACGGCTCGCCGCAGTCGGCGACGGGGATGGCCGCCACGTGCGGGTCGGACATCAGGACGATCGGACCGCGCGCCCGAGGGTGATGTTCATCCAGGGCACGGCGTTCTCGCGGTAGGAGTGGCCGAGGGGTTCGATGCCGCTCTGGTCGGTGAGGCTGAAGCCGGTCACCATGACGGTGCTGGAGCCGTCGGCGACGGACACCAGGTGTGTTCCGCAGTCGGGACAGAAGCCGCGCCGGAGGGTCGGGTAGGTCGCGTACCACTTCGGCTCGCCCCCGGGCCCGGTCCAGGTCAGGGAGTCCAGGGGGAAGCCCATCCACAGCACCGCAGGCCCGCCGGAGATCCGCGTCTCATGGACACATGAACACAAATGCGGATCATCCGGGACGCCGGTGACCTGGTAGGAGATCCGGCCGCACTGGCAGTGCCCCGTTCGAACCGGCGCTGGAGCATCCGATGCGGCTCTTGTGGCCGGCAGCGGCCGAGCGGGCACGGGTGGCGTGCCGAGGTTTGGTGACGTGTTGCTCATGCGAGTCCTCGCTTCGAAACGGGCCATGGGAGGGCTAGAAGATGGTGGGGTCGGTGGCGTCCGGCAGTTCGGTGAGGGGTTGCCGCGCGGCGCGGGGGATCCCGAGCTGCGCTCGGGCCCGGTGGACGGCGGCGAGCTGGTTGGCTGCTGGGGGTCCCCAGTCGAAGAACTCCAGGGCCTGCTCGGGTGTGGCCAGGACCCGGATGTGAGTGCGGCCGGTGGCCGGATCGACGGGTGGCGGGCCAAGACGGGTGAGGGGTGCGGCGTAGCGGAGGCGGGCGTACGGCTTGTCGGGGTCGCAGAGGTGTCCGAGGAACTGCGGGTCGCCGAACTCGGCCTCGGCTTCCTCGTGTGTCTCCCGGCGCAGCGTGGCGAGTGGGTTGTCGCGATCCTGGGGTTCGGGGGTGCCGCCGGGCAGGAGGGCGGCGCCGGTGTCCGGTTCCAGGAGCAGCAGGACGCGGCCGTCCGAGGCGAGGAGCCAACCCCAGGCCTGGACCACCGAAAGCTGCTCCGGGGCCGGTCCGGCATGGAAGGGGAGGTGGTGGCGGGCGCGGGCGGTGCGAAGGGCGCCGGCCCGGTCCAGGACGGTGGGGGCGATCGGGAGGCCGTTCTCCAGCAGGACGGGGCCGGCAGCGTTGATGCGGGCGCGCAGAGCGGACAGGGCCCGGCGGGCGTCGCCGGGGGACATGAGGTCGGGCAGGAGGGCGGGTTCGACGAACTCGATGGACTCGACTTCGCCTTCGGGCAGCCGGATGGAGGCGATCTGCTCGTCGTCCCACGTACCACCGTCGTAGACGTGCAGGATCTCGCCGGGGAAGCGCATGTCGGCGGGCGCGTTGCTGCCGTCGGCGCTGACCCGGTCCACGGCGAGCCCGCGGTCGACGGTCATGGTGACGCCGAGTTCCTCGCGCAGTTCTCGCGCGGCGCCCTGGGCAGGGGACTCGCTCTTGTCGACGGCGCCCCCTGGCAGGAGGCAGGTCGTGCGGTAGTCGACACGCTGGATCAGGACCCGGCCGCGCTGGTCGGTGATCAGCACGGACGTTCCCGCCCACAAGGCGGCCGAGGCGCGCAGGGCCCCGTACTCCTCATCGGTCATGAGTGTGCTCGGCGGTGCATCAGGGGACGGCGTGGCGGTCATCTCGGTCTCCGAACGTGAGATGTTCCCGATCAGGCGGGCACGGTGCGGGCGGCAAGACGGTCAGGCGATGAGCCGGCGCGGGTCGCCCGGCGTGGGGCCGGGGGAGAGCCGGGTGAAGGACTCGGTGCGGATGATCTCGTTGCGTTCGGCTTCGGGCAGGCGGGCGAGCAAGCCGGGCAGGGGTCGCTCGCGGGCGACCTCGCTCTGGTGGGCGCAGATCGCCTCCCACTTCAGCGCGGCCCACGGTGAGACGTCGACGGTCGTGGTCACATACGCGTCCGGCACCGCGAGAACTGTCTTCTCCGCGCTCTGAAGGAGCGGGCCGAGCAGGTCCACGCCGGATTCCGAGTGCGTGGCCGCGTACAGGGCCGCAGGCTGCCAGGGCTCGCCCGCATCGGGATACAGGTGCGGCAGGCCCGCGGCCTCGACGGCGAGGAGGGTGATCTGGTGGGCCCGCCGGTGGTCCGGGTGGCCGGTGAGCTGACCCAGGGCGTCGTGGCCGACCACGATGTCCGGCCGGACCTCACGGATGTGTGCGACCAGGCGGCCGACGGCCTCGTCCAGAGGAGCGTCAACGAGGCGTACGCCGCCGGGTGCCGAGGCGGGGATACGGGCATCGGCGTACCCGAGCAGCCGAGGGGCGCCGGCGCCCAAGACGTGCAGGGCGTCGGCGAGTTCGGGGATGCGGTGGGTGTCGGCCGCCCAAGTGGCGGTGACGACAGCGGTGCGGGCGCCCGCGGCGGCGTGCTGGGCGAGCACGCCGCCGGCGAGGAGGGATTCGTCATCAGGATGGGCGAAGACGCCGAGGAGTGAGGGTGCGCTCAGTCGTGTCACAGGGGTGCCTCCGGGTCTCGAGGGGGCGGTCAGGGGATGGGGACGGGGGTGTGGGTGAGTTCTTCGGCTCGGCAGGCGATGAGCGGGGCGAGGGCGGGGTGGACGCCGCGGGAGCAGGCCTGGAGGAGCTGGGCGAGCGCGACGAGTTCGCCGGTCCGGCCGGCGTCCGTGTCCAGGACGTGGGCGAACTCGCGGCGGATCCGGGCGGCGGTCGCCTGTGCGGCAAGCGAGTACGCGTGAAGCAGGCCCAGGTCGTAGCCGACGGGGAGCCGGCCCCAGTTCTCCCAGTCCAGCAGGACCAGGGGCGCACCGGTGAGGTTCGCCCAGTGCAGATCGGCGTGCCCGGTCGTCGTCTCATCGATCCGGACCGGGTCGATGCCGAGGAACCGGCGGAAGTTCCGGTCGACCCAGTTCTGCCGTACGGATTCGCGGTCGGTGGGCACCGTCGCGAGCGTGCCGAGCGCGGACTTCAGCTCGGACCACCAGGCATCGGGTAGCGCAATGTCCTGCGCGAGAGCGGGTGTGCCGCTGGTGACCGGCGGGACGGACACGTATTCGGTGAGCTCCGTCCGATAGGCGACGTCCGCTGTGGTCCGGTCGAGGACACCGCGAAGCCGCGGCCGCGGTACCGAGCGGGGCACGTGCGTGTCCGCGGCCGCCGTGCCCTCCCACAGCCGTCCGCCTGCCTTGTCCGCCGCGGTGGAGACGACCCGCAGCCAACTGCCCCCGGCCCGGCGTCCCAGGGGCGGCCCTGCCACCCCCACACCTCCGGACCCGAGGCCGACACCTGGAACTGCCGCGCGGCGGCCGCGTGCGCGCGCCGCATCCGTTGTCTGTCGTCGTGCTCCGTCGGAGCGACGAACACCGCTTCCAGTACCGGCCGTTCCACCGTCACACCCCCTCCGTCACGATGTCGGCCCCGGGGCGCTCAGCGGGCCGGGGCAGCAGCACGTCGCGCCCCGGCCATCGGAACACCAGGCGGCAGCGCTCCTTGTCCAGGACATCGCCGGCGGGCAGCAGGTCGTCGGGCGTTCCGGCCGGGTGGACGGTCAGGACGGGATCGGCGTGCCGGTCGTTGTCGTCGGCGCGCACACGGCGGTCCCAGGCCCGGACCGTGGACACCAGCCGCTCGGCGAGCGCGGGTCCCTCCTCACCGAAGGCTTGGACGACCCATTCCCACTCCTTGTCCTGCGGGCGGTCACCGTCTTTGGTCTGGACGTGGATCAGATAGGCGAGCGAGGCGTCGCCGACGATCGCGGGTGCATCGCGGTCCTTGGCGATGCCGGTCACGCCCTCGTCCGGGTCGTGGTGGGCGGCCAGGCGGCAGAAGCCCGGCAGGATGGTGGCCGCGTACAGCTGCAGGGAACCGAAGCAGGAGTTCGCCGCCCCCATCGTGATGCCGGTGGCGACCTCGTGCCGCGGCCCGCGCAGCGCCTCTTCCAGGCCCGCCGTCTCGGCGGCCGTGCCGTGCTCGAAGCGCAGTGTCAGCCCGCCGCCGAGGAGGGAGACGACCGGGATGGTGCGGGCCTGCTGCCCTTGGTCCCGGACGAAGCCGCAGTATGTGAAATTGCGAGCGTGCAGCACCTGTCCGCGCCGTTCGAAGGTGACCGCCCGGGTGTAGCCGCCCATCTCCAGCGGCAGGACCAGGCGGCCGCCCTCGGCCAGCTGCTCGCGCCAGGCCGGGGCGATGTCCCAGCAGTTGTAGGTGATCATGCTGGCGTCGAAGCCGCCGCGCGGCACGAGGTGGGCGGGTGCGCCGAGGGCGGCGTCGGCTTCGACGGCGGTGACGCGTCGGCTGCCGGCCTCTGTGAGGAACCGGCGGGTGCGGCGTACGACCCACGGGTCGATGTCCACGGTGATCACGCGCCCGCCGGGTCCGGAGGTGTGGGCGATCAGCTCGGCGTTGTAGCCGCCTGATCCCGCCTCGAACACGACCGCGCCAGGGCCCAAGCCCAGGTGCTCGATCATGTCGGCCTGGAGCCAGGCCGCGGACACCGAGCTGATCGCCGTCCCGGCCTCGTCGTAGCGGGTGATGACGGCCCGGTCGCCGCCGTCGTACGCGGCCGCGAGGTTCACCTCCGGTGCGAAGCGGTGCCGGGGTACGGTCCGCAGTGCCTCCTGGACCGGTGCGGAGGGGGCCCAGCCGCCGTCGATGACGGTCTGGGCCATCGCCGCGCGCAGCCGGCCGGCCTCGGCCGGTTCCCCCGGCACGGGCGGCTGGTCGGCGGCGATCGGGTAGGAGGTGACGGGCTGCAGGCTGGGAATGACGCCGGGCCACACCGCATCGAGCGCGAGCGCGGCCGGGGCGAACACGTCCCCGACGCAGGCGAGGGCGTGGAGGTCGAAGAACTCCCAGCGGTCGAACAACTTCGGTTCCGGGTTGGCCAAGGTGCCCGTCCAGGCGGTGATGCGGACGACGGCCGTGAGCCGCGGGACCCCGTGGCTGTCGTCGACCAGCATCGTCACCACGTGCGCGTCGGCCGGATCGGCGGTCAGCCCGGTCTCCTCGGCGAGTTCGCGGACCGCGGCGGCGGCGAAGTCTTCCGGGCCGGTGGTCTTCCCGCCCGGCAGCTCCAGCATGCCGCGCCGGGAGCGGCCGAGCAGGACCCGGCCGGCGTCGTCGGTGACGACGGCAAGGGCGCCGGTCAGGGCGTGGCCGGTGGTCGGCCGCTTCTCGACGGCCCGGGTGTCGGCGTGGCAGGGGCCGCGCAGGACCAGGAAGGCCAGGCCGTCCGCGTCCAGCCGCTCCACCGTTGCCCAGCCCGCACCGAGCAGGACGATCTCCTCCTCGTCGAGGGCGATGCCGCGCCGCTCCTCCGGCGTGTTCTCCACGACCGGGGTGATGACGACGAGCGCGCCGCCGTCGCGCAGCCGCTCGCCCAGCCCGTGAACGATCCGGCCGCGGTCCCGTACGAAGGGGTACACCAGCCGCAGCGTGATCAGGTCGTACCTCTCCTCGTGCAGCGGCGCCGGGTCGTCCCGCTCGATGTCCAGCTGCAGCCAGCGCACACCCTCAATGTCGGCGTGCTCCTCGCGGGCCCGCGCGATCGCGCTCTCCGCGAAGTCGACGGCGTCCACGCTGTAGCCGAGGCCGGCCAGGTGGGCGGCCAGCTCCCCGGTCCCGCAGCCCACGTCCAGGGCCCGGCCCCCGCCCTCGGGAACGGGGGTGTGCTCGGCAAGGAGTTCCCGCTCGCGCTCACCGAGCCGCCGCCACCCCTTCCCCTCGCCGTAGTGCTGCTGCCACTCGTCGCGGGCGGTGTACGTCAACGTGCTGCTCCTCGTGTCGGGGGGATGGGGGGCAGGGGCGCTGCGCGGTGCGCAGCCGGGCCAGGGTGCGCAGGCCGCGCTCCACCAGCTCGGGATCACCGCGGGCGGCGCCGTAGGAGATGCCGGAGACGGCATCGAGGACGGACAGGATCGTGAGCTGGGCCGCTTCCTCGGAGTGAAGGGGCGGCCGTAGCCCTCCATCACGGCGTGGAGGAGGTCGGGCCGGCCGTGCCACGCGTCGCAGAGCCGTACGAAGTCCCTGATCGCCGGGCCCTCTTCCGACCGTTCGAAATCGATCACGTAGAGGGCATCGGCGGTCTCGTCCCAGCGCAGATTTCGGAGCTGGAAGTCACCGTGCGTGGGTACGGTCGCCAAGGGGGCCAGGCCGGCGGCCTCCTCGACGGTGGCCCGGATGAACTTCTCGTCGCCGGGCCCGAGGTGGGACAGGGCCCCGGCGAGGTGGCGCTCCAGCTTCCCCACCGGCAGGGTGCCGCCGGCCGGCCGGGGCGGGGCGCTGTGGTGGATGGCCGCCGCGAGTTGCCCGATGCGGTGGAAGATCCGGCGCTGCTGCTCGGGCTTGTGGACGGCGCCGTGCAGGGTTCGGCCGCCCACCGCGGTGAGCACCACGGCCCGCAGCGTGGCATCGGCGGCCACCAGCCGGGGCGCGGCCGCGCCAAGAGCGGGAACCCAACCGCGGAGGGCGGCCGCTTCACGCTGGTGGAAGCGGTCGCTCTGGTGGATCTTGACGTACCACTCGCCTCCCTCGGCGCCGTCCGCCCTCCACACACGGCTCTCCTCCCGCGCCCATGACACGTCCGTCCACGCGGTGATCCGGCCGACCGCCTGCTCGGCGAACGCGCGCACCGCCTGCTCCGGGACCGCGCCGCGGCCGGGTTCGGGGACCTGGACCAGCCGGTCGGCGGACGGGTCGTAGGCGATCGGGTCGCCGGGCTCCTGGAAGTGCAAGGCCATCCGTGCGCCGGCCCGGTGGGCGTCGAGCCCGGCCCGGCAGTACGCCACCATCGGCTCCGGCAGGGCGTCGAAGGAGAACCAGCCCATGGCGTCGCATACCAGGGGTTCCATGACCTCCGGGATGCCGTCCCACCGCCTCACCTCGAAGAACACCCCGACCCGGGCCCCACCGGCGGGGGAGCGGTGGTGCACGGTGACGGCCGCGCGGACATCGGCCGGATCCACCACGACCCCGGATTCCTCCCGGGCGTCGCGCACCAGGGCGGTGACCATGTCCTCCGACGGGCCGTCCAGGTGCCCGCTGATCAGATGCCAGCAGCCCGGCGCGTACACGTCACCGGCCCGCCGGGACAGCAGCACCTCAAGTCCCGCCTCGCCGTCGCGCACGGCGATCAGGTGGACGTCGAGCGGCTCGGTGTGCCGCCGGGTACCGCTCACGCGTCACCGCCGGGGCGGCGCACGAGCAGGGCCTCACGCACTTGTCCGGGGCCGAGCTCTCCGCTCTCCTCGAGCCGGGCGACCATCGCCGCCCGGGCGGCCACCGCCCCGGACGTGTCGGCGGCGGGCTGCGGCGGTAGGAGGGGCGCGGTGGGGTCGGTCAGCACGGTGCACTCCAGGGGATCGGCTGGTGTGGCAGCAGGAGTTGCCGCCGAGTTCGGCACCTGGTTCACGGGGCATCGCCTTCGAGCGAGCGATCGTGGGCGTCGTCCGCGCGCGCTGGTCTGGGTACGGCCGGAGCGGATGCCGTCCGGACCGTGAGCGGCGACGGTCCAGCGGCGGGCGGGTCCGGCATCTGCCGCAGGGCGCGCAGCGGGGAGCGGGCGAGGACGATGAAGGGGACGAGCAGCGAGAAGGTCCCAGCGGTCAGGGTGGGCCGGACACCGACCCACGTGCCCAGGCCGCCGGCGAGGAGTGCGGCCGCGGGGCGGGCGCCGGACGTCAGCCAGGTGCTCACCGCCTGCATCCGTGCTTGCATCCCGGCCGTGGTGATGATCTGACGGATGGATCGCTGGGTGGTGCCCGCGGCACCGGCGCAGGCGAGCTGGAGGAACAGCGCCACCCCGATGGTGATCTGCCAGGCACGGCCGGGGGAGGCGAGCAGCAGCGGCAGCTGGGTCAGCGGGGTGATCGCGAGCGCGGCCAGCATCATCGGCCCCGGCCCGTACCGGCGGGCGAGGACCGGGGCGGTGAGCGCTCCGGCGGCCGCGCCCAGGGCGCCGAGACCCAGGACCACACCGAACGCGGTCGCGCTCATCGCCAGGGACCGCAGCAGGTACAGGGCCCACAGGGTGTTGAGCAGCCCGAGGGCGAACGAGGTCGTGGCGTTGACCAGGGTCAGGGTCCACAGCCGGTCATCGCCGCGTACGTATCGCAGACCCTCGCCGATCTCGGCGCGCAGCCGGCGCGTCCCCGGGCGGGAGCGGGCGGGTTCGGCGGTCTGGATGCGGGCGGTGCATACGGTGCTGATCAGACAGGAGGCGACGTCGCCGAGCAGCGCCCGGGCGGGGCCGAGCAGCGCGGTCAGCGCGGCGCCGAGGTGGCTTCCGGCGGTCGCCGCGACCGCGAAGAGGGCGCCCACGCGGCTGTTGCCCCGCTGGATCAAGGACCGCTCCACGAGGCTGGGCAGCAGACTGATGGCCGCCGCGTCGTGGAGCACGCTCGCCGCGCCCTGCACCACGGCGACGATCATGAGCTGGGCCAGGGTCAGGGTGCCCAGCGCGGTCGAGACCGGCACGGTGGCGAGCGCCGCCGCGCTGACCAGATCGCCGGTGATCATCTGCCGGCGCTTGGAGTGCCGGTCGGCGAGCGCGCCGGCATGCAGGGCGAGCAGCGCGGGCGGGAGCTGGCCGAGGAAAGCCAGCCAGGCGACCTGGGCGGTCGTGGCGTCCAGGTGGAGCACGGCCAGCACCGGCAGCGCCATCTGCGTGATCGAGCTGCCGGCCACGCTCGCGGCCTGGCCGGTCAGGTACCGGCGGAAATCCCGGTGCCGCCACAGCGAGGTGCCGGAGACGGAGGGTGTGTCAGCGCAGGGTGTCACCGAGCACCTCCTCCGCTTCCTCCAGGCGCGGTGTGCTCACGCCGTTCACCAGCCCAGCTGGGAGTAGGGCCGGCCTTCGGTGATCGCGGTGATGGCCGTCCGGGCGTAGGGGACCAGTCGGTCCGGGAGCTCGTGGGGCGGCCACCACCGCCAGGTCAGACACTTATCGGGCTCGCGGACCTCGGGGGTGCCCTTCCAGCGGCGGGCCCGGAATACGAGCTGCATCAAGGGCTGTTCGCCAGGGCTGTCCACGATGTGTACGACGTGTGCGAGTTCCACGTTCGCGGGGTCGATGAGCAGCCCCGCCTCCTCCCACGCCTCTCGGACCAGACACGCGATGGCGGACTCCTGCTCGCACCGTCCGGCCAGGTAGTGCCACGTGTTGCCCGCGTAGCGGGACTCGGGGTGTCGCAGGCCGAGCAGCACCCGGCCCTCGTCGTCCTGGAGGTGGAGGTGGACGCCGACACCGACCAGCACGGTCCGGCTGCCCCCGTCCCCCGCGGGAGGAGCCGCGACCGGCTCGCCGTCCGGCAGGTTCTCGGCCGCGTGCCGGAGGATGAGGGCTCGGGTCGCGGGGCTCAGACGCAGCCGGTCCAACTCGTCAGGGGTGAACCAGCGCAGCAGCACGCCCTCGTGCAGCCGGAGCCGGTCGGGGTTGCCGCGCCAGCTGCCGGTGAACACCTGGATCGGGACGCGGAGCCCGTCGATGCTGGTGGCCTCCTCCACGGCGTACGGCGCCAGGTCCTCCAGACGGAGGTCGGGGACCTCCTCGGACAGCTCACGCAGCAGGGTGTTCTCGAGGTTCTGGTCGTCGTGGGTGCGGCCACCGCCGAGAAGGGCGAACGCCCCCGGTTCCCAGATGAGGCCGGGCTTGTGGTCGCGCAGATGCAGCAGGTACCGCCCGGCCCCGTCGTGGATCAGCGCGGAAGCGTTCACCGGCTCCGGCTGCCCGTCCAACTGCGCCTGGAGGAGCTTCGCGCGCAGCGTCGGCGAGGTGACCTCCGAGAGGGCCAGCCACCGGGCGCCGGACACCTCCGCATCCTGCAGAGCCGGCTGGGGCGGCACGGCGTGCGCGAGGTAGAAGGCGAAGCGGATGTCGAAATGCTGGTGTTCCGGCTCTCCTGTGGATGGCCGGGCGGCGATGTTGTGGATGTCGATGTCGACGGGGCCGTCGAGGAGCTGCGTGGTGAGGCAGAGGTCGCCGGCTGCGATCCCTGCCTCTTCGTGAACCTCACGCAGCGCTGTTGCGAGGGGCGTGCGATCGTCTGGATCGATGTGACCGCCGGGCGGGATGGTCAGGCCGCTGGCTCGGTGGTGGATGTGGAGCACGCGCTGGTCGTGGTCGATCACGATGGCGCTGCACGTAATGTGTCCGGGCAGTGTTGAGCGGCTCGTTGGGTCCGCGGGTTCTTCGAGGGCGCTCACCAGGGGCTGCAGGTGACCGTTCTCGACCGGGTGGCGTTCCAGATAGTCGTTGACGAGGCCGCGGATCTGGGAGCGACTGGGCGTCATGTGGGTGCCTCTCAACGTGGAAGCGGAGTGCCTGCTGTTGGTGCGACAGCCTGCGCCGACGGGCAGGATCTGCTGTATGCCCGGCGGGGATCACCTGGTTCTCTGAGGGCGTTGGGGGTGGGTGCTGTTGCTCGG
This sequence comes from Streptomyces nojiriensis, assembly GCF_017639205.1. Lineage (NCBI taxonomy): Bacteria > Bacillati > Actinomycetota > Actinomycetes > Kitasatosporales > Streptomycetaceae > Streptomyces > Streptomyces nojiriensis. The sequence goes on from NZ_CP071139.1 coordinate 8,956,296, forward strand.
ATCAACGACCACTGGCGCATGGTCGAACGCGTGTCTTTGAGCCGAATCGGGTTCCGCGCCAGTGCTCGGGAAGCTGCTGGTGCACAGTGCATCCACCCTTGGGATGCGCGGACTTGACGTCCGAGTGAGATGGCCGAATCGCCGGTGCTGATACTCGTGTGACAGGTGAGGCCTACTGGCTGTGGCGCTGTTCGGGGCGCGGCTGCCGAGCGATCAGTTCGGCCATGCCGTTGATGGTGGCGAACGGGGGGTCGAACAGGTCGCAGTCGGAGATCGGGACGCCGAAGACGTCCTCGATGTGGACCGTGAGGGCCACGACCGTGAGGGAGTCGAGACAGCCGGTGCCGAAGAGGTTCGCCTCCCGGGTGGGCCCCGGGTCGTCTTCAGCGACAGCGGCTTCGCGTCGGATGAATGCCCCGATCCGGGCCGCGGTCTCGGCAGGGGTGAGGCTCATGAGTCGCCTTTCGTCGGGGTGTGCGGCATGGGGCGGTGAACGCCGCCGCGAACGGTGAGGTGCAGGTCCGCGGGTGAACGGATGTTCATCGCGTCCTGGTGCCCGCGATGGTGCGTGATGCAAGAACCTCGTGGGTTGTTCCGCGCCGGCGCTGGAACAAGAAGGGCATGTGGTCCGACCAGAGTCGTTCCTGCGGGTCGTAGCGGCTGACGAGCGAGGGCCTTCAAGGCGACCACGGGTTCTTCGGCGGCCAGGCCGTCGGGCCGGCGTACGAGGTTGGTGAGGAGAGCGGTGAGTTCCGCCGGGAGTTGGACGGCCGCGTTCCGGGTCACCGACAGGTGCGCAGCGTCGTCCGCGATGGGCCCGGACAGGTCGACGTCCGCCTCGTAGGCCCTGCTCTCGCGAAGCTCCGGCCAAGTGACAGGTAGCTCTCTGTTGCCGATGTGACGTCCTGTTGCCGTGAGTTCGGCCGCTTTGCCCTTGTGTCTGGAGGTGAGCAACCGGCTCGATCTCTACCCGGCCGTGATCATCCCCGACCGCCGGCCGGATGGCTCACGGCCGGCGCCCGCCCGTGAGGCCCGCTGAGTATCCGATGCGGCGTCGACCACAGCAGAGCGGTCGACGGTCACCGAAGTGCTGCTGCCTGCCCGGCATTGCGAAGCAGAGGCGCTTCGCGATCGACAGCCGTGGCCGATCGAAACTCTCAATCGGATACATCATCCGCTTGTGCTATCGTCCCGCTCAACCGGATGATGTATCCGATTATGTGAGTGGAGGGGCTCATGACGAAGACAGCCGTGGTCACGGCCGGCACGGGTGGCATCGGCCTGGAGACGGCACTGGGGTTGGCCGCTGCCGGATTCGCCGTCACCGTGGTCGGACGCGACGCCGACCGCGGAGCCAGGGCGGTCGAGCAGATCAACGCGGAGCAACCCGCACACCCCGGCCGGTTCCTCTCTGCCGACCTGGCCTCGCTCGATCAGGTCCGTGCGTTGGCCGAAGCGATCTCCGCCGAGCACACCGCGTCGGGAGAACCGTTGACGGTGCTGGTCAACAACGTCGGGGCGATGTTCGCCCGGCGGCAGCACATCGACGGCGTCGAGGCGTCGTTCGTCGTCAATCACCTGTCGCCGTACCTGCTGACCGAGCTGCTGCTGCCCACGCTCACGGCCGGGGCGCCCAGTCGGGTCGTGAACGTGACCTCAGCCGCGGTCGGCGTCGCCAGACGGGCGTTCGACGCTGTCGAGCCGCCGGGCGGCTACTACGGCTTCCACTGGTACGGGCGTGCCAAGCTCGCCAACCTCGCCTACACGCTCGACCTGGCGGGGCGGCTGGAGGGAACGGGCGTGTCGGTCTTCGCCGCCGATCCCGGTGGCGCAGCGACCGACATGACCAACGGCACCCTGGCCGACCCGAAGATCGTCTCCCCGCCGTTGCGGCTGTTGTGGCCGCTGGTGCGCCGCCGGTTCGAACGCTCCACGTCCGGCCCGGCATCCGTGGCTGCCCGGCCCTCGATCACCGCCGCAACGGACCCCGCGCTGACCGGCCGGACCGGCCTCGTCATCGGCCCCCAGGCCGATCCCGTCGCCCCGTTCCGCGCCGCGACCGACCCTCGCGTCGCCGACGCCGTGCGCCGGCTCAGCCAGACCCACGCACCCGTGGCCGCCCGAGCGGACACATGAGCACCGCAGATGAGCCCAGGCCCGATGCCGACCGCACGACCAGCCCCGCCCGCCACCGCCGCCGCGCACATTCGCCTCTCCCGCATGAGGACACCATCATGACCAACGCAATCCCAGCTCCCTACGCCCACACCGTGCACGGCTCCGGCCCAGGCCTCCTCCTCGCCCATGGCGCAGGCGGCGGCATCGCGGCCAACTTCGGGCCGATCATGGACGGTCTCGCCGCCCGGCACACCGTCATCGGCGTCGACTACCCCGGCTCGGGCACCACCCCGGCCCCCGCCGCGCCCCTGGAGCTCGACGACCTGGCGGACCAGCTCGTCGCCGCAGCGGACGCAGAAGGGCTCGACACCTTCGCCGTCTGCGGGTACTCGCTGGGCGGCTCGGTCGCCCTCCGCGTCGCCGCGCGCCACCCGCAGCGGATCACCGCACTGGTGCTGAGTGCGGCCTTCGCCCGCCTGGACACCCGCACCGAGCTGGCCGCCGCGATCTGGCAGCAGCTCTACGACGCCGGACAGCACCTCATCCTCGCCCAGTACCTGGCCCAGCTGACCCTCAGCGCCCCGGTGCTGAACTCCCTCACACCCGCCCAGGTGCACGCGGCCGCCGAGCAGACCGCCTCCCAACTCCCGCCCGGCACCTCGGACCAGGTCGGCCTCGTCCGCCGGACCGACATCCGCGACGGCCTCGCCGCCATCACCGCACCGACCCTTGTCGTCGTGACCACCGACGACCCCCTGATACCGGCCGCCCTCCAGTACGAACTGGCCGCCGCCATCCCGGGCGCGCAGACCGCAGAACTTGCCACCGGGCACCTGCCGTTCCTGGAACAGCCGAAGCAATGGCTGGAGACCATCACCGGCTTCCTCGCCAAGCAGTACGACACCCGCTGACCCACCTCCGGTGGGCGGGCCAGCCAGCCCGCACACCACCCGGAGCCACCGCCTACCCGGGAGCACCAACATATGATCATCTGACCAGCCCGCGAACCAAGACGAGCAACCTGGATACTTCCCCCATGACGACCACACCGCTGCGCAAGGACGCCGCCCGCAACTGGGAGCGGATCGTCGCGATCGCCCGCGGCCTGGTCGACGAGGGCACCCCCCTGCAGCTCAACGACATCGCACGCCGGGCCGGCCTCGGGGTCGCCACCGTCTACCGGCACTTCCCCACCCCCGAGGCACTGCTCGAGACCGTCGCCGCCCCCTGCCTCGAAGCCCTCGCCGCGCACGGCGAGCAAGCCCTGGCCGACGCCGACCCCCGGCGGGCACTGGAGAGCTTCCTGTCCCGCGTCCTCCAAGCACAGCTCACCGACGCCGCCCTGCCCCCGGTCGCCGCCGCCGCCGTGGACGCCCTGCCGCGGACCACGGAACTCAAAGAGTCACTCGCATCGGCCGGCACCACGCTCCTCGACCGGGCCCACGCTGCGGAAGCCGTCCGCCCGGACCTCGCCGCCCGCGACCTGGTCCCGCTCATGTGCGGCATCGCCCACGCCGTGAACGTCCACGGCGGCACACCCACCGACAAGACCGAAACCGCCCACCGCTACCTTGACACCCTGTTCGAAGGAATGCGCCCCGCGCCGTCGAACGCGTGACGTCCGGCATCACGCTTTCTCGAGAACGACCCTTTCCGGGAGCAACATCGGAAGCGGTCGCCGGAGGCCGCCCGGACGCCCGATCGGTTCTCGGAACTCTCTCACTCAAGCGGTGCCGGGTCTCTGTTCCGGGAATGGTTTGCGAGCGGATTTCGGGCGTGCCGGACCCTCAGGACACTACCGAGAGCGATGCGGACGATGCCGAGCGCCATGACTGCCCGCGCTGCGGCGTCCAGCCCGGCTCGCCCTGCCGCTCGCGCGCGGGCGCGGTCGCCGGGATCTACCACCCCGGCTGGTGCAAGAAGGTGGCCCGGCTCGCCAAGCTGCCGCGGGTGCCGACCCCGGCCGACCGCGGCCCAGGCCGGCTCTGGAGGCCCGGCACCCCGCCGTCGGCCGCCCCCGAGACGGACATCCCGGGCGCGGACATCCGCATCGGGTACGCCCGCTGCAGCCACCTCACGCAGGAGCGAGAAAGGGCTGTGGGAGGGCGGTGTCGGCGGTGATCGCGGCCCGGGCGGCGGCGACCGACCAGCCCGCCGGGTAGCGGGTCACCTCGACGCCGTAGTCGTCGTAGAGGTCGTCGTACTGGATGTCGGCGCGATGGCGTAGCAGTTCGTCGCGTGAGGTGACGCCGAAGTGGCGGGCGCGGGCAGGGCAAGAGTCGTCGGCAGGCGCGTCGGCACGGTGCGGGTGGTGGGTGTCCCTCCGCCGAGTCCATCACGAGCCTGGCGGCGTCAGTGGGCGTGTGAACGGACATGTCGCGTGACTCCTTCGAGTAGGGCGATCTTGGCGGTGGTGCAGTATCGGGTCCTGGTCCCGTCGAACCGGCCGGCGTGCTCGAAGTAACGGTTCGCGGCGTGGGCGCCCCCGCAGAATGCGAAGGCGGGGCAGGTGGCACGGCACGCGTCCTCGCCCAGCCAGAACTCGGGGATCCAGGTGGTGCGTTCCTCGGCCTCGGCCACCAGGACGTCCAGGTCCTCCCTCAGCACGTTGCCGGTGGTGAAATCACCGAACCGGGCGTCCGCGAACCCCGCCAGCTCTGGGGAGAGCATGACCACGCCACCGTCGTAGGCGATGGTGGGCATCGGATCCCAAGGCGCAGAGGTTGGCGTGGGGGCGGTGTCGTGGCTGCCGAGAACGGCACCGGCAAAGTTGAGCACGCGCTGGATCTCCCGCAGCCGGATGACGGGATTGGCCCGCCAGGCGTCCGCGAGGGCGGCCCAGAACTCGGTCGCACGCATGGGGTCGGAGTCCTTGGTTCCGCGGTTGACCCCCTCTTCCTCTTCGACGTTGACGCCGAGGGTGGTGACGCCCAGCTCGGCGAAGAAGTCGTAGAAGCGGGCCGCGTTCTCGGGGGCCGGGTCGGAGACGACCGCGATGGCGGAGAACGGGATGCCGTGGTGGCGCAGGCGCTCGATGCCTCGCATGGTGACGCGGAATCCGGGGTGGCCGGCGAGGGTGACGCGGTGGGTGTTCATGTCCTGGGGGCCGTCGACGCTGACGCCGACGTTCACTTCGCGCTCCAGCAGGAACTCGCACCAGGCGTCATCCACCAGAGCCGAGTTCGTCTGGACACTGTGCCTCGCGCCCTTGAAGGGGGACATGAGCGCGGCCAGGTGCTCACGGCCGGTGGCCAACGGCTCCCCGCCGTGCCACACGACCTCGAACGCCGGACCGTCGGCTGCCCACGGATTGACGGACGTGGCCACAGCCTCGGCAACCGTTACCGGCATCAAGTGGTTCATCTTGCGGAACGGCAGGTAGCAGTACGTGCAGTCCATGGGCAGGCACTTCGTGGTCGGCTGCATGATCACAGACCGGGGCCTGGCCGCGAGCCGTAATGCACTCTGCATCGTGTCGTGCTCCTCTCGATCGGGTCCGAGTGGCGCGCCCCGGCTGGGGCGGCGCTGCTGTGCGATGTGCCGGGCAGGTTCAGCGGACGTCGGCTTGGCGGAGCGCCTGATGGTCGGAGACGACCCACTCGACACCGCCCCCTTCGGGGCGCAGGAACACGGCTTCGGGGATGACACGACGGGTCTGGGGGTCTTCCCACTGGCCGATGAACTGGACGATCCCTTCGCGGTCCTTGGCGGGGTCCAGGACGCGGGCGCCCTCGCAGAGCCAGGAGGGGCGGCTGTTCATGCCGCACCGTCCGGACTGGTCGACCTCAGGAATCGCTCCATGCCGCGCTCGGCGCGGACCCGCAGGGAGGAGCTGGGGTCGGGGGTGCCGAAGGGGGCGTCCCAGGGGGCGTACTTCGGCAGGTTCTGCACCGTGCTTCCGGGGGTCCTGTGAGGCAGCGGGGCGGGCGCGTCCTCCGTGGGCATGAGGGTGTCGAGGGAGGCGGTCCAGCCACGCTCACCTCCGCCCTCGGGGCACAGGCGGCAGACCGTGGTGCCGGTGTCCCCGGGGACGTCTATCACCACACCCGTGCGAGAGGTTGCGGTGTCGTACGCGAGATCGCCGCGTAGGGGCCAGCGGGGATCGGAGTCGTCCGCCTGCTGTCGTACGCGGTCATGGTCAGTGCGACGGGTCGAGGTCATGTAGCGGACCGTATGCATCCCGCTACGCACGAATATGATTCCGCGGAATACCCGCAGATCAGTCCAGCGAAAAACGCCCGGTCATGCCACGCAGAAGCTGGCGGGTAGCGACCCGCTCGGCGTAGACGATCTTCCGCAAGGTCGCCCGCGCGACGGGGTGGTTGCGGACCAGTTGCGGGGCGATGTGCTCGGCTGTCTCCAGCTCGGTCAGGGCCTGGTCGCGGTTGCCGTCCCACAGCCACGCGCGGGCGAGGTCCATGTGATGGTGACCGAGCCGGGAGTTCGGCAGGACCGCGATGTGCGCGGGGTCCGCCTCGCGGTTGAGCCGCAGGGCCTTCGTCTGGTCGCTCATCTCCAGGGCGGCGCTGACGCTGTGGATGATGACGTTGCCGAGGCTGAACGTGACCGAGTGCCGATCGTGGATCTCCGGCCCTACATAGGCGTTGACCCGCTCTCCAGCCGTACGGGCCAAGGCGAGGCGTTCATCGGACCCGGCAGCGTTGCCGCTGCGCGCGGAGGAGATCGCGGCCCGTAGGTGGAGGGCGCCCCACATGCGCAGGGCGAGAGGGTCGCCGGCTTCGTACTCCGCCTCGATGCCGGCAAGGGCCTTGTCGCCAAGGGCGAGGGCGTCGTCCCAGTCGGCCGAGGCCCAGGTGTCCCACATCCGCATCCACAGCGCCATCGCCGGCATGACCGGGTCGCCGGAGAACTGCGCGGACCAAGTGGCGCGTTCGCAGGCCATGGCGACAAGCTCGGGATGTCCGAGCGCGTGGGCGGCGGTGTGGGCGAACTTGCAAGCCACCGAGTAGATCGCGAAGGCTTCTTCACGTTCGTGGCCGGTCGATACCTCGGCGAGGGTCCGGGCCTCGCGCAGGATGTCCGGCAGCTCGCTCAGGACGGCGCCGTTCGCCGCCGCGTCACGCAGGCGGAGCAGGCGCTTCATGTCGTGCCACAGCACCTCGGACGGGCGGGGGGTGCCGTCGAAAACGGGGGCGAGGTCGTAGCGACGCAGCTCGCGCAGAATGGAGGCCGCCGAGACCTGCCATTTGGTCTCGGCTCCGCCGCCTGTGTAGGGGCGCTCGATCAGGGAGTTCGGGTGGCAGTGCAGGGCGGCGGCCACCGCGTTGATCAGACCGGCCCGGTCCAGCTCGATCCGGCCCTTCTCCAGCTTGGACACCCATCCCTGGGTGCGCCCGAGCGCGGCGGCGAGGTCGGCCTGAGTCATCCCGACCGAGAGCCTCTGACGTCGGACCCGCTGCCCGATCCGCTCCTGCTCTTCGATGTACCCGCTCACACCCACCACCCCGATCTGTGACCGCTTCTGACGCGAAGGTACCGCCGTGGCGAGGCAGACGGTGGGCCTTGGCCAAGGGATCTCACCATGCAGAAGCCCCGTCGACGAGGCTGTGACTCGTACCGAGGCGGTGTCAGCGGTGGCTTCTATGCTGGCTAGGCAGGATGCGGTCAAGGTGTCTGGGGGACGTCATGCTTGAATGGCTGCTCGCTGTGCTGATTCCGATAGGTCTGCTGGGGGCGGGTGCTTGCGCCTTCCTCATCTGGGCGGCGCTGGGTACGGAGAAGCCGGTGGAACACCACTCGTCGATGCCCAGCAGCTGGGAGGGACCTGAGGGTTGACCTCGGCGGCGTAGAAGTCCCGGGAGCCCCCGAAATGAGGAATCCCCCGGGTCCGTATGCCAGCCAGAGCCTTCTTCCGGGCCCGGCTGGGTGCCGAGGTAAGCGCTGCCACTGTCAGTCAGTACCTCTGTGCCTTCACTCACCTCGTCAGAGTTGAAGCTCGGCCACCAGGCGCTCGGCCTCCTTCTGGGCAGGGGTCAGCAGCGGATCCTCTTCGTACGCGCAGGGTCCGACGATCTTTGACAGGAAGAACAGCGACATCAGCCTGCCGTCCCGGCTCTCGAGGTCCGCACGTCGCTCCTGGTGGACGCGGTCCGCGAGCGCTGGGACGGCCAGCGCGTTGCCCCACAGCGTTGCGGCGTCCAGGCCCCGGGGCGCCATGCCCCAGTCCTCCCAGTCGATGATGGAGAACTCCGGCCCCATAACGTTGGCCCAGGTCAGATCCGCATGCGCCGGCGTCCACCGCTCGATCCGCGTATCGGCGACGCCGGGGAAGACCTCCCCGAGGTTCTGTGTCACGTGCTCCTGCGTGATCGTCGCCGTGTCCGGAGTCGCGATCCGCGGAGTCCGCTGTGCGGCAAGCGCGTCCAGCGAAGCATTCAGCGCCTCCCACCACGCATCGGGCAGGCCCGGGTCTTCGAGCACCAGGGCAGCCTTGCCGACCGAAGGCGACGCGATCAGCTCCAGCTCATCGGCGCGCCACATCACCGGCTCGCCTGGCTCGCGCCACGCCACGCCCTGGTACCACTCGGGCATCGCGACCCCTTGCAGTACAGCGGCCGCCTCGGTCCCGTTCCAGCCCTGCGCGCCGATCCGCTCGAATCCCCGCCGCTCGATGCGCACCCACGTACCCCGCTCCGTACGACCGCCCAAGGAACGACGCTTGCGTACCAGAGCCTGCCGATCCAATTCCACCTGCAGGGCTGCTTCCACGCGCTCCAGCACGTCATCCACCGGCTGACGACGCAGATCCACCTGGGCAGCAACGGGCAGGGAACCAGTCATCACGACCTCCTTGGCGAACGGATGAACGTAGCAGAAGAAGAGCCGCTGGCGATCCGTCCGTCAACACAGAGCGCATCAACCTTACCGTTGGCGCTACCCGTTGGAAGTGCACGGCCGGAGGGCAAGATCAAGCGCCAATGCGTCCCGCGCCGTGGCCGACCCGAAGACGTCGCGGCCCTGGTCGCGTTCCTCGTGGGGCCCCTCCGCGTCGTTCATCACCCGGCCATCCGTCCACGTCGACGGCGGCTGGCTGCTGCACTGAGACCGTCAACAAGCAAGGAGACAGACCGAAATGATCGAACGAGTCCGAGCCGTCCTCGTCACCGCTGACGACACGATGCTGGTCATCCGTCGCACCAAGCCCGGCATCCCCGTGTACTGGGTCCTGCCCGGCGGCGGCGTCGAACCCAGCGACGAGTCGCGGGAGGCCGCCCTTCACCGGGAGATCCACGAGGAGATTGCGGGGAAGGCCGACATCGTCCGACGCCTGCACACGATGGAGTCCGAGGACGAGCGTCAGCTCTTCTACCTCGCCCGCATCGCCACCTGGTCCTTCGAGGACCGCACCGGGCCCGAGTTCAGCGCCGAGGGCCGCGGCGAGTACGCGCTGGAGGAGATCCCGCTGACCGTGGAGGCGCTCGACCGCATCGACCTCAAGCCCGAGGAGATCGCCCACGTCCTCCGGGGCGCCATCGGCGCAGGCGCCCTTCAAGCAGAGGCTGCGAAGTAGCCGTCTGTCTTTGTGGACTTGCCGTCGGGACCAACGCCGAGGTGCGTCGGCCCCGACGGCACCTACGGTGTGCCCCGGCTGCGGCAGCTGGTTGCTGCGAGTACTTCCGGCTCCCCGTTCAGTGGTTAGTCGGACAGACGTGCCAGCAGCGCGCCTTGGCCGGACTGGAGAATGTGCGCGGCCTCCAGCGGGACCCAGAAGCACTCGAAGTAGGTCGGCTCCTGCTCACCGTCGTGGTCCTCCTGGCTCATCCACCGCTCCGGCGTCGGCTCGGCGAGCTCCAGATGGAAGACGTGCCGGTGCTGGATCTCGAACCGGTACGGGCTGATGTCGTACTCGGTCTCGCCGAGCTTGCGGACGATCTTGAATTCCGACAGGCCGGTCTCCTCGCGGGCCTCGCGCAGGGCGGCGGCTTCCGGGGTCTCACCGGGGCGGATGCTGCCTGCGGGCACTTGGATGCCGACCTCCTCGTACGAGTAGTCGGTGTGGCGGAACACCAGCAGGCGCCCGTCACGGACGACGTAGACGAGGACCTTTTCCTTCGTGACCTTCTCCGGCACAGCGGCAACCTCCACTTGATACAGGAACTGAGCCGTAGGCGAGGGCCGGTGGAGGCAGGGACTGCCCAAAGCGTGGGCGGTGATCAGTTCGTCTGTCCGTAGATCGGCGCAGGCGTGCGGCTGACCTTCACCTGTCCGGGGTGTGTTGAAGCTCGCCCACCAAACGCTTGGCCTCCTTTCGAGCCGGCGCCAGCAGCGGATCTCCCTCGTAGGAGAGGGATCCGACGATCTTCGAGAGAAAGAAGAGCGACATCAGCTTGCCGTCCCGGCTCTCGAAGTCCGCGCGTCGCTCCTGCTGGACGCGGTCCGCGAGCGGCGGGACGGCAAGCGCGTTGCCCCACAGCGTTGCGGCGTCCAGGCCTCGGGGTGCCATGCCCCAGTCCTCCCAGTCGATAACGGAGAACTCCGGTCCCATCACGTTGGCCCAGGTCAGGTCCGCATGAGCCGGAGCCCATCGCTCGATTCGCGTGTCGGCGAGCCCGGGGAAGGACTCCCCGAGGATCTGTGTCACCTGCTCCTGCGTGATCGTCACCGTGTCCGGGGCCGCGATCCGCGGCGTCCGCTGTGCGGCAAGCGCGTCCAGAGAAGCATTCAGAACCTCCCACCATGCATCCGGAAGGCCCGGGTCATCGAGCACCAGGGCGCTCCTTGCGACAGACGGTGACGTCATCAACTCCAGCTCATCAGCACGCCACATGACCGGCTCGCCCTGTTCGCGCCATGCGACGCCTTGGTACCACTCGGGCATTGCGACCCCTTGCAGCACGGCTGCGGCCTCGGTCCCGTTCCAGCCCTGCGGGCCGATCTGCTCGAATCCCCGGCGCTCGATACGCACCCAGGTGCCCCGGTCCGTACGGCCGCCCAAGGAACGGCGCCTGCGAACCAGTGCCTGCCGGTCCAGCCGTACGTGCAGGGCCTGCTCCACCCGTTCCAGCACGTCTTCCACTGGCTGCTGGCGCAGGTCCACCTGGGCGGCAACGGGTGGGGATCCAGTCATCACGACCTCCTCGGCAAACGGGCGACCGTAGCAGGAACAAGCCCACTGGCACGAACCACACGTCAACACGATCCGGTATCAACTTCGGTGGCATCGGTGGACGTTGTATGAGCTTAAAGAGACCCGGGGCGGGGACGTGATCGACGCCGCCCCCGCCCGGCGTGCTCCGGCCAGGGTGGGCAAGCCACCGGTCCAGACAGCTTGCCCAGGGTCCCCTTGGGCTTGCCCACTCCCGGGAACACCCCATTGCGGCAGTGCACGCCGGGTAGCCTCCGGCCACTGTGCGCTGAGTGCGAGGGGTGGGCGTTGAGATTCACGATCGACACCGAGACCGATCCGGACAAGGACGCGATCCGTACCGTCCGCGCGGCCTACGCCCGTGCCTCGTCCGAGTTGCCCGGTGAGGCTGCGGCTGACCGAGGGCCGGTGATCGGTCGGCGGGTGAGTTGCATGGATCGGTCACGCCGCTGACGTGCGGTTTGACCGATGGACCGAGAAATCGGTCACGCCTGCCCCGGAGACCGCTCTGTCGGGCGGGCAAGCCGAAGGCTCGGCTGGGCAAGCCACCCCCGGACGGCGGCTTGCCCACCCCGGCCGGGACGGGCTGAGGTCGGCAAGCCGGGCCGGACAGCAAGGCCCCAAACAGGAGGAGGGCACGGTGCGTGGTTTCGGGACGGGCCAAGCGGTCGTACGGCGTGACGTGCACCGATCGGGCCGGGTGTGGAGCGAGGAGGCACTGCGGGTCGTCTACGACACCGGCGAGGCGCTGGTGACCGCCTGCGCGCCCGGAGCACAGGCCCGCTGGCCCGCCCTGTACGCGCAGGCCCGCGCGGAGGGGGACCGGTCGGTGCGCGCATGGAGGCGTTCGAAGCGATGGCGGCCGACCGGTGGGAGCTTGCGGGCGCGGTGTGGCAGGAGACCGACCTGCTGCTGTGGAAGCCGCCCACGGCCATGTTCAGCATCAACGCCTTCTACACGCCCGACGGGGACAGGCGCTGGCTGCGGAACTGATATGTCAACTTCGAGCACCCTAGCCGCCGTACCGCAGACGGGTTCGACACCCTCGACCTCACCGTGCACCTGGTGGTCACGCCCGACCTCAGCCGCTGGGAGTGTAAGGACGAAGACGAGTACGCCCACGTGCGGCGGCTCGGCATCGTCTCCGACACCGAGCACCAGGCCGTCGACGCGGCCCGCGGCGAGGTCCTGGCGATGCTCGCCGAACGCTCCGGGATCCTTGCGCAGGCCGAGCGGTGGGCGGCCTGGAGGTGGGTGCCGGCCTGGCCAACGCCGCGCCTTCCCCGGCCTACGGCACCCCGCGGAGAGGGTTGCACCGGAAGGGGGCTGAAGGGTTGCCTGGAAGGTTGCTCGCGGCGGGGGACCGAGGGTGTGACCGGGAGTGGGAGCCCGGCAAGCCGGACACGGCCCGTTGTCCCTGGTCAGCCCTACTGGGCAAGCCTGTTCGCGCCGACGACACCTCCTTCCCACGCGATAGCCGTGGGGGAGAGGTCCTCGTCACTGCCCGGGGCCGGCGGCCACGACGCGACGCTAACGAAGTCGGTGCTCTACGCTCCCGCTCGCTCGGTCCCGCGACCACGTCTCCACCCGGGAGCCTACGCGCGGCCGGGCTGGAGAGGACCGTCACCATGACCTTCATCGAGCCCGGCATGTCCGTACGCAACGGCTTCGGCGAAGGACCGCTCGCCGACGCCGCACTGTCCCGTGCTGCCCGCGCCGGGCATCTTCTCGACGAACTGCAGGAGCAGGCGCCCACGATGACCGACGGCCAATTGCGCGACGGCGTGCACCGGGCGCTGCGTCGCTTCACCCAGGAGCAGCCGCCCACATGCCAGGTCGGCAGCATCACCGCGCTGATCCGCCGCGGGGTGCGCATCGACTGGCCCGTCACCGCCCGTCTGCCCTGCGCCTGACGCCCGCGTACGGGAGAGGCGGGACGGGGCCGGGCGCCGCTGGCCTCACGCTGTCGGTGGTGGCCGGGAGCCTGGTCGGATGAACGCCGATGACGAGGAGCTGCTGAGAGGCCGGGTGCACGGCCACGACCACGACGCCACTAACCCGGGCCCGCTGCCGCACCAGACGTACGCCGTCCTGCTCGGCGGGCCGCTGGACGGGCTGCGGCTCGACATCACCGGCTGCCGCCGGAGGAGATCGAGGACGCCAAACCCCGGCAGTTCGCAGACGTTGGTTACTCGTGCAGAACTACAGCGTTGATGAGGCTGCTGAGATCCTTCGATGCCGTCCGAGCCATCTCCGAGACAACCTGTCACGGTTGCCGCACCAGAAGATCGGCGCTTCGGTTGCCTTCGATGAAGACGAGCTGGAGATGATCAAAGAGATGCACCGCGTGCGCCCCGCGAGCCCGCCCACCGCGTCTCAGCCCACTCACACAGCAGAGCAGACCAGCCCGAATACGCTGCCCGCGTACGCGCACATCAAGCCGGCAGGTGCTTCCCGGCGGCACAAGGGTCCGACTGCCCTACGGCCAACCACCTGATCCTCCCGTTGGGGCGTTCTCCTCGGCGACACGGCGACGGTGCAGATGTGCCTGGTCAGCGGGCGAGTACGTGGCCGTCGTGGGGGCGGTGGTCGCGGGAGCGGCGCAGGTCGGTGGTGACGTAGGTGCGTTGCAGCCAGCGGTCTGCTCCGTCGTATCGAGGGTGGAAGGCGGTCCGGCCGTGGACGGTGACGCGGTTGTCGATGACGACCAGGTCGCCGGGTGTCAGACGCAGGGTGCGGGCACTCGCCTCGCAGGCGCGGCCGAATTCGGTCAGTGCCGCGGCGGCCCGGGGGGTGAGGGGAGCAGTGACGAGTTGGGCCATGCGTATGTCGGGATCCTCGACTGCCCCGGAGAGCACCGCTCGGGGCTTGCGGCCCGGCTCACTGGCGGCGTCGGGGCTGAAGGAGGGTGGTGGTGTGGTGATGAACTCCGGTTCGAACAGGGTCTGACGGCTGGCTAGGGTGAGGTGCGGCAGTGCCTGGCGGATGCCGGCGATGCGCATGCCTGCGCGTCGGTCGTGGTCGGCGCGCAGGCACAGGAAGACCACATAGTCGGGTGGGTGGGGGTGGAAGCCGTTCTCGGTGTGGAAGGACAGTGGCACCGATCCGGCGTTGCCGTGGAAGGTCTCCTGCCCGGGGACGGGTACGACGTCCTGCACGAGGGCGCCGGATTTCTCGGCCAGGTAGGCGAGGGGCTCGCCGAGCCCGCATGCCACCATGGTGAGCACCGCGGCCGAGATGGTGGCCCGCCGCTGGACCGAGCCGGGTACGGTCGGTGTCGGGGGCAAGGCCGCCTGATCGACGGGCAGGCCGCCGATCACCAAGGTGCCGTGCGGGCCGGAATGCCTTCGGAACCGGCGCACCTCACGGCGCAGCGGTAGCGGAAGGTCTTCCCAGGCGTCCCGGGCCCGCGCCACCCACTCGGCGCTGTCGACCTGGTCGTGCCCGCGGCTGCACAGGGTGCGGGCCACCCGCTCGCACGCGCCGGCATCGGCCGGGCCGAGCGCCCGGTCGGCGGCGACGGCAGAGCTTCGGGTGGTGTCGGGCGTCGTCTCGGGCATCGGGGTCTCCTGCCGGGTGCGTGGGCGGCGGACGCGCGGACTCACGAGTGGCGCAGGCCGGCCACGGCGTCGGCGATGTAGTGGTCCCCGAATCGGATCAGTGAGGCGTACTGCGCCGCGCGGCGATGCCGCATCAGCCGCAGTTCGGCGACCGCGTTGTCGGGGCCCTCGGGCTTCTGAGCGATGGAACGACGCAGATGCACCATCGAGTACGCCAGGGTGACGTGCCGTTCACCGTCCACGATGTCGGCTTCCAGGAGCGCGCCCCGTGCCTCGGCCAGCTCCGGGGCGCGGGCCGCCAAGTGCTCGTAGGAGTCCGGAACCACGGACAGCAGGTCCTTCATCGCCGCCCGGAACAGCTTGTATCCGCGATGCTGGCGCCCGCTCAACGGGACGTCCACCGAAGGAGGCGCCATGGTGTGGCGTATCGCCGCCATGTAGTAGTCGGCCGGGATCGTACTGGCGTGAGCCATCGCCGCCGGGAAGCCGCGCACATACACCGTCGCATCGGCCAGCCGCGTGAGCGCGGCATCGCCGTCGCCGAGCCGCAGATGGTGGGCGGCGTCGGCCACGGCGACTGCGGCGCAGACGTTGAACAGGACATGGACCTGGTGGCCGATGAGCCACCGAGCACTCCACACACTCTCCAACGACGATCCCGCACCGGCCTCGGGGACGGCCACCGGCGGGACGGAGCCATGGCCTGCGCCCGGCGCTGCGCCGGTGAGATCGAGCACCGACCGCCGCATCCCGGCCACCTCCAGCGCCAGGTCGGAACCCGACAGCGGAGCATCGCACAGATCTTCCAGACCACGGTGGATGACGAGGACACCGTGCAGGGCAGCCTGCTGATCCGACAGCTCCCCCTCACGGACCCGGAAGAACGACTGGCTGGTCGACTCCGCCGGCAGTCCCTCACCGACGACGGCCGGAGCCAGATCGGCCAGCTCGGCCACCAACTCGCCTGCAGCAGTGGCGGCTTGCCGCAGCGCGAGGGTGCGCTCGACAGGTCCGGCATGGGTCGACAGCGCGGCCAGTACACGCGCGGTGCGCTTCGCCTCGGCATCGACCTGTGGACCCAACACCGGGACGGGCCGCCCGCCGCGAGGCTCTCGGAAGACAGCGACAGCAGGATGACCGGCAACCGGTGATAAGCCCATGGTGGAAGTACATCGCCAGGAACACTGCGCGCGAAACCTGATCTGCAGGACCATTCCCGCGCAGCGCACCGGAGTCGGCCCAGGAGGTGAGCGGCGGCGAGCCCGGTACGCCCTGCGGACTCCGTCCGACCCAGGCCGACAGCGCCACCGCCACCGGGCCTCCGGCACCCGCTCCGCGGATGGGGCATCGCCCGTTCGATGCTCCTCAACGGGACGCGGTGGAGGCCGGCGCAGCCGGACGACCCGCCGAACCCCATGACAGCGGCCAGTGGATTCACGGCCGCCGTTACCCGACCCCGGCCACGGCCCCCGGCGTGCGGCCACCCGTGGGACGGGCCGCCGAGCCGGCGGGCGCCGTACTCGCACCTTCCTCGGAGGCCGAGTTCCACGACTGGGCCGTCGAACTCCTCGGCCCGTGCAGCCTGCCGCATCCCTTCCCGCGCGGCTGCGCGGAGGACCGCAATCGTTCGGTGCAACTCCCGTCCTGGAGGATGCACTGATGACGACCAGTGACGGCGGCATCGTCTGCGAAGACCCGGCGTCCGCGCTCATTGCGGACGCCATCGCGGCGCGATGCCCCGGGCCAAGGCCGATCTCGCCGAACTCGTCGCCATCCCCTCCGTTGCCGACCCACTCCAGCAGCCGCCGGAGGAGTGCCGCAGGGCTGCCCAGTGGGTCGCCGACGCCTTCAGCGAGGCCGGACTGCAGTTGTGAGAAGGCCGCCTCCCGAGCCGGGCTGCGCCACCCGCAGCAAGGCGCGACCCCGCGTCGTGCGTCCGGTGTCGCGGCCGTGGTCAGGGGAGGCGGATCGGGGCGGGTAGGAGCATGCGGGCCGGTACCGGGTGCCACTGGACGGCTCCGGCACGGTCCAGTACGGCACGGCCGAAGGCCTGGTCCCCGAAGTGGATCGATGAGTTCGAGGGCGTCGGTGATGCCGTGCTCGTGCTGGAGGATCAGCACGTCGCGGCTGACCTCGGGGGTGACGTTGGGGGTGCCGTCGCGGTCGCTGCCGATCCAGGTGCCGAAGGTCAGCGGGCGGGTGCGGGCGGGGAAGGTGCCGCAGTCTGCCCGGTGATGAGCGGATTTCTCGGGGGGTGAAAGCGCGCGGGGTGCAGGGCGCCGAGTCGCGTAGCTCCGTCGGGTGTCCTGGACCGCTGTCCTGAACCTCGATGGAGACGCCGGCGCCGGCCCCGTGCGGGGCAGGGCGATGGCCGAACGGGCTGGACTCGCCCCGGAAGCGGAATGGGCCGCTGACCGGGGGAGTCCGGCCCGTTCGGCGACCTCGGACACGTCGGCCGCGTTCTTGGGTGCGTTGATCCTGTCCGGTGTGTGCGCGGCGGGCGGTGTTGCCGGGGGCCAGGTCGGGGCATCCGCCCGTACCGGCATACGGCAGTGCACCGCAGGGGGCTGCGGTGCACTGCCGTACGGCGGTCTGCGGTCGAGGGGCTCAGGCGGGCTCGGGGGCCCGGCGGCGGGTGCTGATCACCACGAGGCCGCCGATCACCGCGAGGGCCGTCAGGACGGCGGCGAAGACGGTCGGCGGCGATCCGGATCAGGAACGGCACGAGCAGGAGGTGCATGGCCTCCCTGACCTGATTTCCCTGGGGAAAGCGCGTCCAGGGGAGTTCGTTCAGCAGGAAGCCGTCCTTGGCCTCGGGCCGGATGCCGGCCACCAGCGCCTCGCACATCGCGGACGTCGGATCCATCCGCCACGCGTCCACATGGCACCACCCCACCACATCGCCACGTCTGATCGGAGCCGATGACGCCTGAGCGGACCTACATCGGCGTCCTGACACCTGCGAACGAAGCCCTCCCTGCGAAGTCCCCGGCCGGTTCAGAGGCTCGCCGGGCAGGTACGTCAGCGGGTGGCGGCGTTGCGTAGTGCGAGCGTGGTCCGGGCGGCGGTGGCGAGGTCGGTCTCGCGGGCCAGGCGTACGCCGGCGAGGTTGGCGGCGTCGCTCCACGCGCAGAGGACCTGGTCGCCGGCGGGGCCCGCGACGAAGCCGCAGGCGAGGCCGCCGCCGTGCTGGCCCGCGTCGAAGCGGGCCACGTCGCGGGCCTTCGCGCCGGCGAAGTAGTTGCGGAACTCCTGCTCGATGGACTTGGTCGCCTTGGACTCGGCGACCTTGGGGTCCCAATCGGCGCTGCTGACCAGGACGAAGAGGTCGTAGGACCCGTCGGCGTCCTGGTCGTAGTAGCCGGTCCGCATGCTGTGCGGGAGTTCACGGCCGGCCAGCACCTCGGTCTCGGCGCGCTTGGCGTCCTCGCCCGTCAGGAGGCGGAAGCGGTCGAAGAGCTCCGGGAGGACGATGACGAGGGACTCCTCGCTGCCGTCCGCGGCGCGCACCTCGATCGCGCGGGGCTCGGGACGGTAGGAGACGGCGGCCTTGACGCTCGCGGCGGCCAAGATGAACACGCTCACACCCGCGATGAACCAGGTCCGCTTCCTCTTCCCGCGCACAGCTTGTGCCGGATCGCTGCCGGGCGGGGCTGACTGCGTGCGCCAGGAGCGGGTCAGCCACCAGAGCGCGCCGATGGCTGTGGCGGCGGCGGACATGCCCCCGATGACCTCGCCGACGGCGAAAGCCTGCGAGGTGGGGTCGATGGAAGCAACGATCACGCCCGGCATCGTACGTGTGACCGAAACTCCGTGAACTGCAATTACGTGACGGTCTGCGCTCCATCCCTGCCCGTGCCGGAATGGAGCGCGGGGGACAGCCGCGGTCCCTGCCTCCCGGCCGGCAGGTCGGGAACGCATCGAAGGCAGTAGGCGCGGGCGGATGCCAGCCGTTGTCGTCCGGGTCGTAAACGCCCTTGTGGCCGGGGCGTCCACCTCTACGGGGTTGTTGACGCGGGTGGAGGCGAGATCGATCGCGTTCGGGCCGTTGGTGGTCGCCTTGAGCAGAAACGGTTCGCTTTTGGTGGCTACGAGGAAGACCCCTTGCATGGTGTTGACCGTGACCACCTCCTGGCCGTCGATCCTGGTCAGTGCACCCTTCTCCGCGCCCGGAATGCTGTACATGCCCCTGAGCAGGCCGTCAGGGTCGCACAGGCTGGTCAATCCCTTCATGGAGGGGTGCGAGGCCTCCGTACGCATCCAGCGGCCCGACATCTCCTCGCGGGCCTGGACCGCTTGATCCCCGGGCATGCCCTGCGTCCGGGCGAGGACGAAGGCCTCGTCGCCCCGCAGGAACGTGTGATCCCGGGTGCGGCCGGGAGTGTCGATGCGCCCGCACCGGCCGCCGCACGACCCGTGCCGGGAAGCGCGCCGCGCCTGACCTGCGGGCCACAACCCGCCGCTGGGGGTTCGGGATCCATGCCGGCGCCAGCCGTTTCGTGGCTACTGCACGGCGGGGGAGCGGCCGGATTCGAACCGGCGTCCTCCCCTCTTGCCAAGAGGGCGCGTCTACCTCTGCGCTACAGCTCCCCCGCCGCGGTACGCGCACCCTATGCGCTCCCGCCAGGACTCGCGTAACGGGTTTTCGGGCCTGCCGCTCCCTTGGCGTAGGTCAGGAATGAACCGCCGGAGACTGACAGCCTGATGAGGATCGAATCCCGTGGGTTCGTCATCTCCGAAGCGTCGAGCGTGCGGAACATCCCGCCCTTGTCGTTTTCGGCGCCGGGGCCGCGATCGGAGTCACATCAAGACCGCGGGGAGTCTCTCCCCGCTCGTCTCCGCAGTCAACCTCGCTCGGCACGACTGATCCACCAAGAACCCGCCGATCGAATCGACTTGACCGGCGAGCCCCTGGATGGTGCCGCCCGTTGATCAGTCATCGGCCGGAGTGCCTGCGGGAATTGGCTAGCAGGTGCATGACGGGTTGGTGGGGTGCGGGGCTACCTTCTTAGGGCTTCGGAAGGGCGGCTGCCCGAACTCGCGTGCCACAGGCGGGCGGTGGCGGCGTCTCCAGTGCCCCGGCTCCTCCGAGGGGCCGGGTCCCCCCCCCACGCATGAAGGAAGACGACCATGTCTCTGGGCACTTGGCTGAAAAGTCGGCACCTCCGCTGCCGCGCTGGTCCTCGCGGCGGCAACCGCTGCGACCGCGGCACCCGCGCCCATACCGGACGCCACCGCAGCGATAGTGACACTCCATTACGACGGCAGCCGGGCCGGTGGCTGGGAAGCGGCCATCGCGGCCGGGGTCGCTTCCTGGAACGCGAACGTCACCAACGTACGGCTGGTGGAGGCCGCGCCCGGGGCCCGGGCCGAGATCGTCATCGTGGCGACCGCCGACTGGCCGCAAGCCACCCTCGGTCCGGTCCGTCCGGGGCGACAGGTCCGAGTCGAACTCGGCGCGCAGGCCGTGAGCCAGGGGTACGACAAGACGCGCATCGCTGCGCACGAGCTGGGCCACAGCCTGGGCCTCCCGGACACCAAGCCGGGGCCGTGCTCCCAGCTGATGTCCGGGTCCAGCGCCGGGACGGCCTGCACCAACGCCGTGCCCAACGCGACGGAGCGGTCCCGCGTGCAGAACGCGTACGCGAACCGGCTCGCGGCAACCGTGCCGACCGGCGGCCGGGTACTGATCGACGCCCCCTGACCGGCGGGTCGGCGGGTGGGCCGGTGCGAGGCCTGGCTGGGACGGGATTCCCGGAGGGTGGCCGTGCCGGTCCACTGCCGAGCCTTCATCAGGACGCAGCTTCGGGTGCGGGTACCGCTCAGGCGGTGAACTTCGAGGTCACCTACACCCACGGCTCGGAAGGCTCGTGGCTGTCGTGTCACCACGGCATCCTCGCGGAGACCCGCTTCGCTCACCTACAAGGGGTCAACTTCGACACGGACCGTGAGGTCTGGCGGACGGAGTACGTGCGCCGGGAGATCGCGGCCGTCCAGGAGCAGTTACACGGCAATGCTGTTCTCCTGCTCGGCCACCAGCTCGACCAGGACGCCGAGCAGACCCTCGCTTTCCTTGGATCGGTGGCGCGCGTCGCAGAGTCACTGCGCACCCGGTATCCCCGCGTGGGCCCCTCTGTCGGCACGGAGCTGACCATCTTCATGTTCGGCCCGGTGCCGGGAAGGGACTATGAGGAGCGCGGTCAGGCGCTGGGGCGCCCGGAGTCGGCCGGCTACCAGGAGCGGCTGAACGCCTTCCCAAGGACGTCACCCAGCTCATGCTCCTGCTCGACGCCATCCCGTCCGTCAAGGGGAGGCCCGACTGGCTCCGCCGCAAGCTTCAGTCCGTCTGCGCGGGCCGTGGGTACGGCCGCGACGTCTACCACCACCAGGTTCGGGCCCGTACACCGGCGGGGAACTTGAACACGATGCCTTCCAGCACCTGACGGTGATCACGCCACCGCCCATGAGCCCGGCCCGCCGACGGCAGCAACGGCGCGATCACCGCCCACGCGGCACCAGACACGACCGGACCAGCGATCCGGTGATCGGAAAGACGCCCACGAGGTGCAGCCCGCCAGCCAGGCCCCGGAGCAGGGTCACCGGATCCCAGCCCGAAATGTCCCGGACCCGCATGAACGCGTCCGGCTGAGGCATCGGCAACGCCAGCCACAGTGCCCAGTAGTTCGCGATCACGGTCTGCGCGGTCCATGCAGGCACATCCGGCTCCCGGCCGTACGAGGTGAGGCAGAGCGCCTGACGGTGCAGCACCCCGCCCTCACCCTGCCGGGCCGCCGCCTCTGTCGTGGCGCCGCAGGTGACCGAAGGGCACCGCCCGATCCGAGGCCGCCAGCTGGGCCGCGACGGCGACCGGACCGAGCCTTGGCCGGGGTGACCGCCCGGCGCGCGCCGGGCGGGACGGGGCCGTTCAGCGCGCATGCCGGCAGGTGCGCGGTTTCCCGGGTGTGCACCTACCTGGCCAGCGGGTGGGTGCGGACCGCCGCCTCGCCGTCCAGGGCGGCCGCGATGATCCGGTCCGCGTCCATCGCCGCGTCCAGCCACGGCACCGGCATCACGTCCGAACCCAGGCGCCTGCGCAGCTCCGGCAGTGCCCGTGCCGTATGTTCGCCAACGGCTGCCGCCATCGCCAAGCACTTCGGCTTAGGCCGCTCCACCCTCTACCGCACCCTGGCCGAATTCACCGACCCCCTGTCATGCCGCCCGACAACCGTCGGTGACCAGCCGAGAACCCAGCCTGCCATTCGAGTACGTACCGCAGTCGGCGACGGTGTCGGCCGAAGCAGGTGCCGGTCATCCAGCCCTCGCGGGTTCTCGACTGTGGGCGGTCATCCACGAGTCGACCCGGCACGAGTCGCCTCCTCAGCGTGTGCCGGCTCGCGGCCTTCGCCCGGCTCGGCACGGAGCGGGCGTCTGGTGAGCCTTCAGCGCATTCGGCATTCCAACTACTGTGGCAAACTTGACCAAAAATAGTCATTCTTCAATACAAAGTGAACATTTTTCTAATCTGCCCCCCGCCAGGTGACCGAGCTGCGTAGGCTCCTAAGTGGTTCGGGTGATGCCACATGTCATCCGAACGAGGAAGTTCTTTCACTCGGGAGTGGGCGCGTCTTGTCGGGCTACGTGTACGAAACGACGCTGTCGGAGCTCGTCAGGAGGAAACGGCCCGCCGGAACTGGAGGGGAAATCTCATGGCTGAGATCGATCTCGGAGTGGCGTCGGACTGGGATGAGGGTGACAATCACGGCCGTATCAAACTGCGGCAGAACCAGATCATCCCGACCTCAAAGGACGTGCTCATCAGCTCTCCGGTGAGCATCGAACTTTCGGTGAACACGAACTACTCCACCTCACAGGAGGCGGACAAGATCTACTTCACGACCCACCACGGTTCCACCAAGAAGGTCATCGCGGTACTCGACTCCGACGGCAACCTACACATCGCCGGTCGCCTGATCACAGAGCAGAAGGACCTGTCGTACTAGGCAGGGACGCAAGCCACCCTCCCCGGCCGGCAAAACCAAGCAGACGTCCGGCCGCAGTGAACTCGCAGCAGGCCGACATCGCCGTCGGTGAGTTCGGGAAGGCGTGAACAGCGTCGAGGCGTCCAGGCTCGGCTAATGACCCAGAGGGGCGGGGCAAGCCCATCCCGCCCCTCTGGCATTCCTCAGGGTGTGGTCGGTCATCGTGGGCCGCCCTCCCGTCCGGGGGTGACGGGCAGTCGAGCGTTGTCCAGCAATGATCGAAGACTTGGTGGATGTGCCCCTCGAAGGGGGCGCCGAACCAGGCCTGAAAATCTTGAGCGCTTCCGAGGCCAGGGCCTTGATGGTCCTGGCCGGGCTGTTCGACGACGAAGCGCAGTCCGTGGAGGTCCGTCATGCGGCGGGGGAGATGCGCTTCCGCAGTGGGTCCCGACTGGCCTGCCATTGTCATGGCCCCGGCCCGCAACGTGCCCCGCTGGTCGGACACCACCGCCCCAGTGGGGACTTCCCCTATGCCTGCCGAAGAGTGGGAATTGTGTGCGAACTGCGGACTGATGTGCGGAGACCCGCTGCCTCCACCCCCAGGGAGTCCCTGCTGATGACGTCCGGATACCCGCCGCTGTCCGAGCCGTTCGCCGAGGCGCTGGGGGAGGCGGCGCAGACCGCGGCGATGGCCTACCGCCTGGTGATGACCATCTCCGACGCGGTCCGCCGCGCCACCCAATAGCGCCTCACCGGCAAGGAAGAGGAACTCGGGGAGGACGCGGAGGAGATGGACCCGAGCTGGTCCGCCGACCAGCTGCGCGGCCACCTCGGCGACGACATCCTGGCCGAGCTGATGCAAGGCGCGGACTGGCCCCAGTCGGCCTGCCAGCTCGCCCTCCAGCAGGCCGGTGTCGACCTCTCGGTGTTCCTGCCCAGATGGGCCGTATGACCGCAGGAGTCCACCAGGCCGTCACCGCGATCCCGGCCCGGACGAAGGCGGAAGGCACCGACCAGTGGGCCGACCTCCTCAAGGCGAAGATGCCCGCAGGTCAGGTGCGTGACGCGATCCTGGCCTCCCCGGCCTGGCCGGACATCGCGGCCGCGATGGGCCGCCTCGACGTCCAGGGCATCGACGTCGCCCGGAACCTCACCGACGCTCACCGAACAGGTGCCGGCGTGGACCAGTCCGTCGCCGCCGTCACCGCGGCCGCCAAGATCCCCACACCTGCCCCCGCCCCGGCGGCGACTGTTACTCCCGCTCCTGCACCCGCAGCCGGCGCCGCGGTACTGGCGAGGGATGGGCTGGCCGCGCGCATGGGTGCGGCCGGTGACACGTGGGCCGCGCCCGCCCCGACCCCTGCCCCGTGCAGCGGCGGCCCGGCCGGCCCCGGCCGAGGCTGCGATCCCCACTCACCGGCAGCAGCCGCACCGGCTAGGGGAGCGGGACGTGCACCCGTAGGCAGCTGCCACGAGCGGCGGCGACGGCGTGTCCCGGTTGCGGGAGACGAGGACCTGGCCCCGCGGATCACCCAGTTCCTGCGCTGACATCGGATTCCGGTCGGCGGGGCCGGGGGATAACGTGGTGATGCTGCGCCGGATGGAAGCTTGTCAACTTGTATTGGCAGGTCCTTCCGCACTTCCGCCGAGCCCCGGATCATCGTTTGGACGGGGAGGAGGTGAGATGTTCCTGGAGTTCCCGATGGCGGAACTGCCAGCCCGGTCCGGCTCTGCGGAGCAGGCCGCACCGCCAGCAGTGCTCGAGGAACTTCCCGAGCCTCCAGGGCAGACGGCCTCGCACGCACAGAAGGAACGCGCAGTAGCGCAACCAGGCTCGCCCGGCGAGCCAAGGGCGGGGATCGTAGGAGCCCCGGGCTGTCGGCAGCGGCGTCGAGAAGTCCCACGGCTTGGGTGAGAGCGTGAGCCATATCCCGCAAACGGCCGCGGCGGCCAGGCAGGCCGCGGGGTCGACGCCGGGAACGATCCAGAGCGTGGTAGCGACGGCGAACATGATCGCGAACAACCGGAGCAGGACCACCGCGAGGTCGTCGCGAAGCGGTTGCCGGGGATCGGCGACGGGCTCGTCCCGATCTGTCGGCATCCCTAACAAGAGCGCCAACGTGTGTTCTTCCTCGGTCCGTACCGCGAACTTGAGCACGGCGAGCAATCCGGCCACCACGCCCCACGCGAGTGCCAGTTCAACCCGGTCCCTGACACCGTCGTGCAGCATCCACGCGCAGCAGAATCCCGAGCCGGCACCGAACAGAACCCACCCGGGCAGCAGTAGGAACCGGATGTGGGCGGCACTCAGCCGGGCGAACAGGATTCGTCTTGGCTGCGGCCATTCCTCCCAGAAGTCGGACGCGCTGTTCAAAGCGATCATCAAGGCCAGTGACGCCGGAGGCGCGAAGGCCAACATGCTCGCCTGGAGGACCGGCATGTGCTGCTGCAGAGAGAACGCCACCACGGCGGCGGGAACAACCAGCAGGGTGACGACGGACCAAAGCAGTGCGCGCTCGGTGCGCCGGACCCTGTCGCGGCCGGCCAGGAGCCACAGGTCGTGCAGAACGATATCGGTGGAGGACGGTACGCGCCCGGTGACGCTGGGGCCGGGGGTGTCCGCATTGGTACGGAGGTGGTCGGCCAGGGTTCCCAGGTATCGACTCGTCCTGGCGGCCCCGGCGAAGGACGGGCCACCAGCTCGGTCATGGACTTTGAGCGCGGCGTGGATGTAGTGATCGAGAAGGTGGTGATCGAGAGTGCCGTCCTTCGCGTGGGCCAGCAGGGCGTCGGGGTCTCGCCCCGTGTCGGGGTGGTACACGGTGGCGGCGAGGGCCAGGCGCCAGGGGGTGTCCAGGGCGCGATGCAGAGTGCCCGGCTGCAGATCGCCCGGGCGGGCGACGCCTTCGTATCCGGGTTCGGAGGCGAGGACGCTCAGTACCAGACTCCACGGATCCATGCCGCGTTTCGTCTGAGCGACCCGGGCCTTGAGGTATGCGTGGGCCTGGGTACTCCCGACCCGGTCGAGAGTCAGCAGCGCGACGGTACGCACCGGGGCATCGGCACTCAACGCGTCGTACTGAGGCCGACGGCAGGTCAGCACCACCGCCCCCGCCTCTGCGTTCTCCTGGTACCGGTTGACTTCCGCCATCAGGGCCGCCGCACGGGTGACGACCCCGTGGGCGCTGTCCTGGTCCATCTCGTCCACACCGTCGATGACCGGTAGCACCGAGTACGAATCAAGCAGCAGCCTGATGTCCGAGCGCGACAGATTCCAGACCCGGTCGAGCTGTTCGGTGAGCCATTCCCTGATTGTTCCGCCGGGCCAGGAGGAAGCAGAGAGTCGGACGGGAACCTTGACGTCCTCGCCATTCGCTCTGGCATGCGCCAGCCCGATGATCAGCTTCAGGGCGATCACGGTCTTGCCGGTACCTGCGTCCTCGGACGCCCCCGCGGCGGACGGCGCCGGCCCGGTGATGACCAGACGTCCCGGCCGCAGACCCCTGTAGAAGGCGGTCACCTCCTTCATGGTGTGTCCCGGCACGGCGCCCGCTGCATCCTCTGCAGCGAGTGCCGAAACCTGGCCGAGGATCTCAGCGGTGAAGGTCAGGTCGATGACTGCATGGATGTCCCGGCCCACGAGCTGGTTGTAGGCATCCTCCTCGGTGCCCAGCACCGACCTCGCGAGCGATGCGGCGGCGACCTGCTGCACGGACTGCTGCTGCAGCTGCTGCTGGACTGTCAGACTGTGCACGTAACCGGATACGGACGTCCCGCCGTTGATGGCGATCGAGGCTCCGGAATGCACTACCTGCACCGGGTTCTGCGGCCCGTCGCCAGCTGCCGGGGCCGGGCCGCAGTAGCCGGTTACAGACGTACCCCCGTCCTCGGACACCGCATGGCCGCTGTGCGATACCGTTGCGCCCAAC
The DNA here is from genome assembly GCF_017639205.1 of Streptomyces nojiriensis. Lineage (NCBI taxonomy): Bacteria > Bacillati > Actinomycetota > Actinomycetes > Kitasatosporales > Streptomycetaceae > Streptomyces > Streptomyces nojiriensis. The sequence continues at coordinate 8,982,988 of NZ_CP071139.1, forward strand.
TTGGGCCCCACATCGTGCTCTTTGCCTGATGCTGGTTCTCTCATGGATGTACGGGGCCTAATCCGTGTATTCGATGCCTGAGACCGAGCCTGGGCCGCTCGCATCTCCCGTCCTCCTGGCGGTGGCGGAGCCACCACGGCTCCGGCCGCCACGCCGCCTTATACCCGTGATGCCCCCGCGGCTCGCCTTTCCCGTCCGGTCAGCCCTGTCGGTCGGTCCGGCAGGGGACTGCCGCTGGAACAGCGCCCACAACAGGGCAGCGATACCAACGGCCACCTGCAAGGACGCCCCGGCCAGTTCCCCAGTACCAGGACTGTTCAGCATCCAAATGAGTGGCGTAGAGACGACCCCCACCACCGCCAGCACCACGACCGTGATCTTCCATCCCTGTGTCACAGCACCCCCTCTTCGTCCGACCCGGGCCGCCAGGGCAGGAGCTCGCTCACTTGTCACCAGGAACGCAACCGGTGCCACGGTGTTTCCCGGCCCTTCGGACAGAGAAACAGCCGCCTTGCCGCGATGTCCCCCGAGGGCGGTCCTGGAGCGGAGCAGGACGTGCTCACCGCCGACGTCGAGGACTTCGCCGAGATCGAGTAGCGCCTGGAAGAAGCGACTTCAGCTCCAACCGCCGTGGCCGTTACCGGACGCCGACCGTCAGTATTTGGGCGCGCAGCGACAGCGCGGTCGGCGACGCGGCTCTTCTGCTGGATTTGCATGCCGGCGGCCTGCCGGGGGAGGGGCCGGAGGTCGAGCGGATCGTCCTCCTCGGCGTATCCGGGCTCCCGGGCCGCGAGTACCCGCGTGGGGTCACGGCTGTCAGCTCCCGCGCCGGCCGAGGGGCCGGTGCGGGTCCATAAGGCTCCTTACGGAGCGACCGGGGCACAGGCAGCCGGGAGTGGCGACAGGGCCGGCCCGGCGTGTGCAGGTCAGCCCTGTCGCGTGCGGCGCTCGCGCGGCAACGCGGTGCTGCTCTTGTCTCTGTCTGCGAAGTCACCAGCATGCCGTCGTTTACGGCTGATGACACGGGACCTCCGGACACCCCACCCTCGGCCCGCAGCACTCGAAAGAGACGTCCGGTGCCCCGCTCCGTCTCCTGACTCGGGGTACGGAGGGTCGGCACCTCCCCCCGATGCTGCTGGCCCGCTCCTGACACGCCTCCGTCTGCTCCCGCTGGTCGTGGCCGCCCGGATGACGCTCAAGCGGGCCCACGAGTCGGCTGGGGGTAGCTGCCGTGGCCGGGCGCGATCCGCGCGCTTCCCACCGGATCTGTCCCGGCTCGAGGTGGTGGAGCAGCGCCTCCACGCGCTCCTCCCCGAGATCCGCACACCGATCTTCCGAGGCTCGCGCGGTCTACCCGGGCTCACCATGGCCGTTGGGGAGTTTGGGACCGGAAGGGCGTATGCTGCGCACGGCAGATACGCCTGCCCGCTCCGAGTCATGGTGGCCCACGTCCACCGTGGCGGCGAAGACAAGGTTCCCCGAATCGCGCTGCACGCCAGGTCATCCAATTGCCCATGGCGGGTTGGACGTGGGACGTCCCGCAAAATGGAGCACACGATGACCAGGGACCGTCGCCGCAAGGTTGAGGTTCGCGCCCATCAGGCAGCCACCGGAACGCCGTATCTGGTGGCATGCCGACAGGTGCTTACCTTGGCCCAGGTGATGGAGCAGCACCCGCTGCTCAGCCAGTTCGGTATCGGCGTCTACGACCCTCTGCGCAAGACGACCGAGCAGCGCAAGGCCGAGCTCGCCGCCGACCGCGAGCGATTGGCGCAGGACGAGGCCATGGTGATGGAGACGGTCGCTTGGCTGCGAGAGAACATCACGCCGATCAAGACTCCTACCGCCAGCAGCTACTCCGTTAAGACATCGTTTCTTATGGCGTGGTCGTTCGTTGAACCGTGCATGACGGATCTGGTTGAGCGGTTGGTGCCGGACGAGTTGTGGGTGCTGTTCCGGCGGGTGGTGCCGCCGACGGAGGTGATACGTCCGCAGGGCGGGGGCCGCCGGCGAGCAGGTGACCGGGAGGCGCTGGCCGCGATCATCTTCGTGGCGACCTCGGGCTGCACCTGGCGCCAGCTCCCCCCGGTGTTCGGTCCGAGCTGGCAAACGGTCTACCGACGCTTCGCCCAGTGGACCCAGGCCCGCGTCTGGGCCCGGCTCTACCGCGTCATCCTCGACGAACTCGGCGCCCGCGGACAACTGGACTGGTCGCGGTGCGCGATCGACTCCGTCAGCCTGCGGGCTGCAAAAGGGGGCCACTGACCGGACCGAATCCGACCGACCGCGGCAAACTGGGATCGAAGATCCACCTGATCACCGACCGGAACGGACTGCCGCTGTCCCTGGGCATCTCCGGCGCGAACATGCACGACAGCCAGGGCCTGGAGCCACTCGTGCGAGGCATCCCGCCCATCCACTCCCGCCGCGGGCCCCGTCGCCGACGCCCGGCGAAACTGCACGCCGACAAGGGCTACGACTACGACCACCTGCGCCGATGGCTCCGTAAGCGTGGGATCCGCCACCGCATCGCCCGCAAGGGCGTCGAGTCCTCACAGCGGCTGGGCCGTCATCGCTGGGTGGTCGAGAGAACCGTGTCCTGGCTGGCCGGCTGCCGCCGACTGCACCGGCGGTACGAACGCAAGGCTGAACACTTCCTCGCCTTCGTCGGCATAGCCGCAGCCCTGATCGGCTACCGGCGATTGGCCACGCCGCTCAGGTCCTGAGGCAGTCCTGCTGCACGTCGAAACAGATCAGCCCCATCTTGTCCGCCAGATCTGCCGCGTAGGCCGACGCTTCTTCAGCCCTGCTCCAGCCCATCCCGAAGTAGATGAGCGGACCGCTTGCACCGCTGATCAGCGGCCCGACCGACCAGGGCGAGGTCCCTTCCTCGTCCTCGGTGATATCGCACCACCGCTCAAGAAGCGCGGTCACGTAGGCCGTGATGAGTTCGGACGGAGGCTCCAGGTCCTCACTGTCGAGGTAGCGGTCGTACAAGTCGCTCAAGACCCGGCGGGCAGCCCTGTCATTCGCCGGCCGCTCGCCTTCCCAGACAGCAAGGTCGTAGCTCATGCCCGGAGGCTCTCATGCCGCACTGACAGACCTCCGAGCTGGTCAACAGGACCTACAGCCAAAAGAAACGACGTCTAAACACGTGATGGAACGGACGACGCGCACGTACGTCGCCAACGGCGTGTTCATCGCCGCAGCGCTCATCGCTGGTTATACCTTCAAGTACGAGCAGCCGAATGTGCTGTTCGGCATGAGCCGCCGAGATCTGAAGCGGATGAACTGACCGTCCCAGCAGGGGCTTATCAGCTTCAGCGCTGAACGGCTTCGCGGGTGGCTGTACCTGGCCAAACTCGCTCGGTCAGGTACACCCACTTCCGAAAACGGCTCCTTCCGTGTTCTTCGGCTTCGACACTGGCCGGACGTCTATGTGAAGGAGCCGACCGTGACCGACGACGAGCAGCAGCTCGCCGCCCTCCTCAACGGCCTTCCAGGCCACGACGACGCCCGGTTCTGGCGCGGTCTCAAGGAAGCCGCAGGCATCTACCGCATACGCTCGACCATGTCCTCCGCCGTCCAGGAGGCTCAAGACGGCGACTTCGAACCGCTCGCCGAGTTCGTCCTCGACGTCTTCAACCGCGACGGCCGGCTCAAGGACACCGCTGCGGCCCTCGCCTCACATCTTGGCAGTACCCTGCGTGCCCGTGCCTGGATCACCGACGCCATAGCGGCCGCGGACCGCATCAACCGTGCCCACGTCCAGGACCCCCTCGACGAACTCGCCGCGAAGTGGTGAGGAAGCGGACACCCCGTTTGACGTGACCGTGGCGGCGGCCAGGCCGCCTGGTCCGTAAGGGGTTCGATCCGCAGTTTGGGCCCGAGACTAACCAGACAGAACTTCTGAGCCGCGCTCACGCCGGACACCCTCCACGCCTACCCGTATGACATGAGGCCGGCACGGACCGCGGCGAGTTCAGCCGGATCCGTTGCGCGCCCGCCTGCGGCGCGCTCGCTGTTCTGGGGATGGCGGCGCGCCACCGCCCACCGTGGAAGGCGGCCTCGATGCCGCGCCCGCGCAGGACGTCGCCCACGCGTCACCCGCCCCTTCCGTGACTCCGGTGAGCAGTTGCGTTCCACCGATGCAACCGGTGCGGTGGTTGTCGGCCCAGCGAACGAACTCTCGGGGGGAAGCAGCCCGGATCGCGGTCCGCGTGGCCGAAGGCGGCCGTCCGCGCCCATGCCCGGCGCCTTTCGGCCGATGCCAGGAGCCTGCCGAGGCCCTGCAGGAGCTGTGCGAGGCGGAGGAGTCGTACGACCGTACGCGCGAACCAGCACCGTCCCGAATGCGTTCGAGCGTCGGGTCTGCCCGGTCCGGGGAACCTCTCCACCCGGGGGAGAGGAAACGATCGGCCCCGCCGCGCGGAGCCCTAGCGTGGAGTGGATGAAGCGTCTGTCAGCGGGCTTATCGGTGGCCGCAGCCCTGCTCCTGACCGCCCCGCCTCCGGCGGCGGCTGTCGCTGCGGCGCCGTGCGTCAGGGGCGAGGCCGAGTCGCGGTCGCGCAGCTCGGTGGACGACGGCGAGATCAGATGGACGGCGAACACGGCCTACTCCGACGCGTACAAGCACGCGCTCAAGGCGTGGCAGTACACCGGCCACAAGATCAAACTGGCCCCGGACTCGGCGACTACCGTCAACGACCTCGAGTTCGTGGACTACAACGACCCGAAGGACCATGCCGCCGCGAAGTGGAACTACCGGGGCGGCCCCGGCCAGACCGACTACATCCGGTTCAACACGGCCGCGATGAAGAATGCGAGCCGGACAAAGCGCCGACAGATCGCGGCGCACGAGCTGGGCCACGCCCTGGGGCTGTGCCACAAGTCGGACGCGGGCGGCCCGGGCTACGTGCGGTCGGTGATGTGGCCGACCGCCCACGAATACTTCGATCTCCCTCAGGACGTCGACCGAGCCAACTACTCCAAGCTGTGGGGCTGATCATGAACGTGAAGACGTGGGCGCTGGCCGGGACTGCGGCCGCCGTGCTCCTCGGCGGCGGCTGGTACGCCTGGGAGAACAGCGGCGCATCGCACACGGAGAGCCTGTGCGGGACCCCGTCCGGCGGCACTGATGCCGAGGTGGCGACCAGCGCGCAGGGCATCGCCGTGGTGGAGGCCACAGGCGAGGCCGCGCACGACCCGCAGGCCGTCGGCTCCGAGAACCCCGAGCTCGTCACGACGCCGGTACGGATCGTGGAGTCGATGAAGGGGAAGTTCGCCCCGGTCATCGGGGTGTCCCAGCGGGTTGAGCCCGGCGGGGCGCCCGGTTCGTTCAAGGTGGCCACCTCCAACCGAGAGGTGATGATGAAGCCGGGGGAGCGGTACGTGGTCGCGATCGGCCCCGGAGACCTGGAAGCCCGCCCTGGGACGACGACGTTCGCCACCCTGATCCAGCCCGCACACCGCGGTGCGGTCGATGAGGCCGACTATTGGCGGAGCGTGATCGCGAAGGCCCCCCCGAAGCCCGCCTGCGATGACACCGTCAGCTAGCGGGGGAAGGCCGGCAGGCCCCGCCGCAGCCGCTGCTGCGCCACCGATGACGTGTGACGAACCAGGACCTCTGCCGGCAAGGCGCCACAGTCGCGCGACGGCAGGCCGAGCCGCACCGTCCGGCCGGCCACCGGCGCAACTCCCATGGACACCGTGGGGCGGACCCGTCGGCGTCGGCGGCACCACCGTCACCACCCCCGACGTCACCCTGCTCCCGGGCAGCCGCCCCGTGTTGTACACCGACGGCCTGGCCGAGGTCCGCGGGCGGGACATCGACGACCGCCTCACCGAGCTCAGCCGGCTGCTCACCGAACCGCAGCGGCCGCTGCCCCCCCGTGCGACTCGCTGATCACCCATATCGTGCCGGCGCCTGCCGCCGCCGTCGCCCTGCTCGCCCGGCATCAACCCCGCCGGCCGACCGCACCGTCCGCCCCCTCAGCCTGCCCCGCAATCAGCTGACCGGGCCGGCCCGGGTCCCGGCCGCTGCGCTCAGGCAGGCGGCCGTGGGAGCGATGGGGGACTGAACAGACACTCTTATCGTCGCGATGACGATATTAATGTTATGGTCGGCTCATGAGTGAAGTCAGAGACGAGAACGCCGACGCGGATGCTGAACTTGCCTGGAAGGCGGCCGAGTTGGCCACCGAATGGGTTTCGGTGAGCACACCCTTGACGGAAAGTCAGGGATGGACGCTTGTCGGCCTTCAGCACATGGGCTCGGGACAAGGGGAGATGTACGCCTGGAACAAGGTAGGCGCCTGGCAGCGGCAGCTGACAGAGGTGCTGGCCGCGGACGACGGAAGCGAGGAGAGCCGCCACCGCGTCACGGCGGCGAAGCGGGCCGCCACCTCGGCCATGCGCGACATGCTGCTCGCCGGAATACCCGCGGGGGTGCAGACCAACCAGATCTGGAGGGACGGGCTGGGCCCCGATCCGCGAGAGGAGCTGCGTCGCTTCGTCGAAACACACACGGGACGAGTGGCCTGAGCTGACCGCCACCCGGGGATGTCGGCCGGGATCCGCGGTTACCGGACCGAGGCCCTAGGAGCCCCGGACGGCTGCGGCTGGCCGACGGCACTCCTCCGATGGAACATGAGCGGCCTCGACCGCGGTGCCGGGAACACCGTCCCACCCGCCGGCGTCACCGCCTTCATTCAGGGATGGTGCCGGTGCTGTCGAGCCGTTTGACGCGCGCTACGTTCTCGCGGTCCTCGGCGTCCGTGCTCGCCTCGGCGGCGAACCAGGCGTCGAGGATCTCCTTGAGTAGCGGTTCCGAGGTCAGGCGCAGGCTGAGCGCGAGCACGTTGGCGTCATTCCAGCGGCGCGCACCGTCCGCCGTGTAGGCGTCCGTGCACAGGGCCGCGCGTACGCCGGGAACCTTGTTCGCGGCGATCGACGCACCCGTACCGGTCCAGCAGCACACGACGGCCTGGTCGGCGTTCCCGGCGGCGACCTCGCGGGCCGCCGCCTCCGAGCAGGCTGCCCACTGTGGATCGTCGCCGGGGTTCAGCGCGCCGTACGTCATCACATCGTGTCCGCGGTCGCGCAGTTGCCCGAGGAGTGCGCGAGCCACGGGTTCGTCCATGTCCGAGGAAACGGAGATCCGCATGTCCCGAGACTAACCGGCCTGGAGCGGACGGTCTCCGCAGGTCGAGAAGTGATCATGCGCGTGCCGTAGCCCTGGCGTTGCCACTCGCTCGTCACCCGGACCTTCACGATGTGAGCTCGGTGGCACCCGGCACAGGACTGCCAGGTGAGCCGGGCGAAGTCGTGGCCGCTGCGTTCACAGACCCGGAGCTGCTGGAGACCCGCCCCGTTCCGCAGCGCGTAGTACAACCAGAAGTCCTCGGTGCGATGCCGCAGGAGCGTTGCGAGGTTCCACTGCGGCACGAACGCATGAGATCGTCGACGCGCTCGCCGCCGCGGGACTGAAATGCTGGGCGGGCAAGGCGTACCGAGGCGCCGGCCGACACATCCGAGTCCCCTTCCGTGGCCGCCGGCTCAAGCGATGGAAGCGATGACACAACAACAGCCACGCCAAGATCCGGTGCGTCGGCGAGCAGGCCATGGCCGCCTGAAAGGCCGGCCGCTACTGCGGAGGCCCGGCTGCAGCCCCAACCGGATCACCAGCATCGTGAAGGCCGTCCTTGTCCTCCACCACGCTTCTATCTGAGGTTGGAAAAGGCTCACCGTCATCGCGGCGGAGAGGCGGCCGGCCCCCGAAGGAAGGGGCGGCGGTAACCGGAGGGTGATTCGCGGACCAGGGTCGGGATCCCGCATGCAACAGTGTGGAGGTGTGGCCGACCCTCGGTCAGTAGACCCAAATGGGGTGCGAGCTGAACCGGTGCCAGGGCGTGCCGAAGCTCTCCGTCCAACAGTCCGTGTCCTTCCAGCCGGTGACCTTGTCGGACGCCCGGCCGTCGGGCAGGTACGCGATCAGGTCACCGGTGCAGTCTGAGTCGTTCGGACCGCTGGCGTCGCGCATGATCAGGATGGTGTGGCCGCTGCGGTTGTAGACCACCCCGCAGAACGGCCACGAGCAATCGTCGCTGCCGGCGGGCGCGGTCTGACTTGCCACTGCCGCCGGTGCCCCGGCGACCAGCAGCATCGCCGCGGTGGCCGCGGCCACCGCAAGTATGCGGAATCGCACGCTTGTCCCCTGTCGAAGAGGCCCCGTGTGGATGAGTGTTGGGGCCGGAGGGATGGCAGCGTACCGATGTGTCAGGGGCCGCTATAGCCCCGGAACCGGACACTCTGTCGGGGCCGGATCAGGCCTCCCGCAGACGCCTGGGGGTGTCGAACCACCGATGACGTCGCCTCGATGGCGTCGCTGCCGAGCTGTCCGCCAGAAGGATGGCCGGGGCCCACGGCCAGCGGGTCGTGTGTGGTGATCTTCCGACCTCTCGCCAGAGCACGGGATTGATGGCAATCCCTGCCTGGTCGGCCATGTCCCCAGCCTGCGGCGGACCACCTCGTCCAGCACGCGGAGCGTGTATCCGGGGCGCGGTAAGGGCAGGTCTCGAGGCGCCCGACTCCGAGAAGGCGGATCTGCCGCTCGTGGTGCCCGGGCTCACCGGGGCATTCCTCACATTCAAACTGCGCCGACCTGCAAAGTCGGCAAAGCGGAGCCGCCGTTTGCGGCCGGTGGCACGGTGCTCGGCGGCACCCTGATCCGGCATCATCCCCGCGCACGAGACGGAAGCCATGCTCCCACAGCGACCCGACACAGTGGCCGTGAGCGTTCCCAAAGCGGGGCACGACGTACACCTGGAACACCCCGAGATCCTGTGGCAGGCGCTTCAAGAATTCCTTGAACAGGTCGCCGGCCGGCCTGTTCGCGGGCAGGCCTGACCCCGACACCGTGGGACGCGTCCACGTATCAGCAGCACGGTGGGCTCCGGCTCCGGGGCGCCGGGACTCACTGCCTTCCAGATACGGGCCATCGCCGTGGGGAAGCCTGAACTCTACGACCGCTGGCTGCGCGAGCTCTGGCCGCTGCGGGCCGCGGGCACCCTGCGCACGGCCGTACACGAGGAGATCCCCGCGACGACGACGCCGCCCGAGCCCATGGCTGTGGTGCGCGGGTGGCGGCCGGGCAGGCTACCTTGCTCGGATGAGTCTCCTTGATGATGTGGCCGAGCGCGACGGCTGGCAGTGCTGGGTGTGTGACGAACCGGTCGACCCCGACGAGTCGGTGAACGACCCGCGGGGACCCAGTGTCGACAGCCGGACCGCCGACCGGAAGGCCAAGGTGGCCGAGCGGCTCGCGCACCGCGGGTGCAATTCCCGCAAGGGTGCGGTCAAGGTGGTCATCGCCTGGCCGGAGCGCCTGTACGTAGTCGAACCCGCGCCGCTGATCGCCGTCGCCGAGAGGCTGGAGCGCAAGGGCGGCCGCGAGATGGTGGGCCGTTGTCCGACCAGGAAGGACGCCCAAGAGGCGGCGGATTGGCTGGTGGACCGGTTCTCCCGACTGGTACCGGGAATGCTGGTGACCGCCGACATCCAGGCCGGCGGCGGCCAGTTCCTCGTCATCCTGGCCACCGGCCGCCGCTGATCGGGGATCACCCACACACCCTCGTGTCGAGATGGTGGTCATCTGACCGCCGCCGCACCCCGCCGGGTCCCGCTCCGGCCGCCGTGCCCGCGCCCGCGAGTACGGACGTGAAGTGCTCCTGGGGCCCTTAGACCGAGGGCCTGGACGTCCCCCGTGACCTCGACCTCGGCAACCGGCCGCGCGCCCTGAAGCAGCTGAGGGTGCAGCTGGCCGCGCACTCCCAGATGGTGTCGATGGTGTGGGAGGTCCTGTCGGAGCGCGACACGGGCCTCCTGATCGGCCCATATCAGTCGCCGCTGCTGGCCGCCCGCACGCAGAGGACCGGCGAGAGCGAGGGCGCACACGGTGCGGCCCGGCACCTGAACCGCCTGACGGCCGACATCCTGGAAGCAGGCCACCGGCATGGCTCTGGAGGGCCGCCTCGCGGACGCGGCCCTCCACCCCCTTGACCACGCCGCCCTCCGCGCCGCCCGCGTCCGTTTCCCAGCTGTGGGTCTCGCCGATGGCGGCCCGCTCCCGCTCTCCCCCCCCTGGACAGACGCCACCGCAGCGGCCGCGGCTTCGGCGCGGGCCGCGGGGAGTCAATACCGGCAGGACGGCCGGACGCGGAGCAGCTCGGTCCGCAGCACGGGTGTGCCGTCGACCGGTGCCGGGTCCTCCGCGGTCGGCTCGATTCCTCCGGCGGCGGTCTTGTCGAGTGTTGCCAGGCCGTCGGGGCCGACCGTGCCGAACACCGTGTAGTTCGGGCGCAGTGCGGAGTCGCCGTAGACGACGAAGAACTGTGAGCCGTTCGTGTCCGGACCGGCGTTGGCCATCGCCAGCAGGCCGCGCCCGTACAGGCGGCGCGTGCCGGTCGGATCGGTCGGTGCGGGTGGCAAATCCACCGGCAGCTCGTCCTTGTACTTGTACCCGGGCCCTCCCTCACCGGTACCGGTCGGGTCGCCGCACTGCAGGACCTTCAGCGTCGGATACGCCGTCAGACGGTGGCACACCGTTCGGTCGTAGAACCCATGCCGTGCCAGGTGCAGGAAACTCTGGACCGTGCACGGCGCCTTGGCCTGGTCCAGACGCAGCGGGAGCGGACCCTGGCTGGTCGGAACAGCCATGTCGACCGTGCCACGGCTAGGGGTGCGCCGCGGGTCAGGCGGCAGCGGAACATGACGCGCGGGCGGCTCGTCCGGGGTCTGTGTGTACTGGCAAGGGCCGTGCGTGGTGCGCGGCGGAGCGCCGTCGGAAGCGGTGGCGGCACCACCCCCGGACACGACTAATATGACGGCCGCTAATGCGCTGATCAGTGCTCGGTTCATCTTGCGCGCCTTCCTGATGATCGCCAGGTTTTGGAGCGGTCGCAGTCTAGGGCGTGGTGTGGTCGGCGGGAATGGTCAACGACAGGAGGCCGGCGCGGCCGACCCCGAAGTCCACAGCCTGCGAAGCCAGATCGAGCGCCACGTGAATCCGGTTTCCGGACGACTGGACGACCGAGCAGTTCTTCGAGCAGCTCGGTGCACCTTCGAAGTACCGAACCCCTGCTTCGGCCACCTCCTCGAGGGCGCGGCATCCTCCGCTGTCCTGCCCGACGAGCACGGCTGCGGCACCGCACGCCGACCGCGCAACCTCATCTTCGCCACCCTGGCCAAGCCCGACATCCGCTTTACCAGCGCCCTCGACAACGACATCGAGGTGCCGAGCGCGCCGACGAGGTGCTCGTGTACGACCGCCCCGGCGGAAGGGGGGACTGCTCTGGCGGGGCGCACCAGTCGGCCATGGCCTTCTCCCGTACCGCGGGATCCGGATGTCCCATCAGGCGTGCGTGGGCTGCGACGATGTCACCGTCCCGTGGTGTACCGCCGGCTCCGTCGAGGAAGCGCTCCCACTGCTCGGGGAAGAACCGGCCCGCACCTCGGTAGAGCCGGTCGATCTCGGAGCGCCGGGTGGTGGCGACGCCGGCGATGACGATCTCCGACACCCGCTCCGGGTGTGATGGGTGGTCCGTCAGGTGGGTGTATGCCAGGGCTGGCCTGTTGTGTCTGGTTCGGTGTCGGCGGGTGTCGGCGGGTGTTTGGTGGCGTTGCATGGGCCGCAGCGGGCGTTGCGGCCCACTGCGGCCCGTGCACGTATGCCGGTATGTGCGTCGGGTGTGTCTGCCCGGGTCCGCTCAGCGGAGGGTCGGGATCACGTCGCGTGTCTCATCGACCTCGCTGACCGCGGTGCGGCGGCCGAACGGTTCCGGGGGAGCCTCGTCCGCACAGACGGTGCCCCCAGCTGGCAGCGACAGAGTGGTGAGGTAGTCGTCGACCAGGGCGCTGACACACGCGCTGCGGTGGTAGGCGGTGTGTCCTTCGGCGTCGAAGGTCAGCAGCCGTCCGCCGTCGAGCGTCCGGGCCAGGGTCACGGCGTCGTTGTAGGGGGTGTCGGGGTCCCCGGTCGTACCGAGAACCAGGATCGGGGCGGAGCCCGCCGCACGGTAGGAGCCCTCGTACCGGCTCGGGCGCTCGGCAGGCCACTGGGTGCAGGCCGGGGCGTGGTTGTGGTCGTAGGTCGGCGGGCCGAGACCGATCGGGGGTCCCAGCAGCGGCGCGGACGAGGCCTCGGCTCCGACCAGCGCGCCCAGAAGTGTTCCGCTGCCCGGGTAGAGGCGGTCGGCGCATTCGACCGCCACGTTGGCGCTGAGGAAATCGAACGACGCGGGCGAGGGAGGCGACAGCAGGAACGAGGCCTGCCGTGCCTGGGCCGACCGCAGCGCCTGCCCCAGGTAGGGCCAGATTTCCTTGCCCGCGTTGATGTTGAACATCAGGCGGTAGGCCAGGGTGTAGCCGGTGGCCGGGCGTCCGCTCGCGGTGATCACCGGGTCGGCGTCCAGATCCCGCTTCAGCTGCTCGAACGCCTGCCGCGGCCGGCCCTCGCCGAACCCGCAGGCCGCCGCGTTGCGCCCGCACCAGTCCAGGAACCGGCCGACGGCCGCGTCCAGGGCGGCGAACTGCGCGGCGTCGTACGCGTAGGGCACATCCGCGTAGCGGCGTGGATCGTAGGCCCCGTCCAGGACCATGGCACGCACCCGCGCCGGGAACCGCGCCGCGTAGACGGTGCCGACGTAGCTGCCGAAGGAACGGCCGTAGAAAGACAGAGTCTCCTCGCCGAGCGCCTGCCTGAGCAGGTCGAGGTCGCCGGCGTTCGAGGCGGTGCCGATGAACGGCATCAGCTCCCCGGAGCGTTCCCGGCAGGCGGCGGCGAAGTCGGCACCCTGGCGCACGGCCTCCCTCAGGGCCCCCGACCCGGGCACCCCGCGCGCGCCGTCGACCGCGGCGGCGTACTCCTTGTCGTCCCAGCACTCCACCTGCCCGCTGCGCGCCACCCCGCGCATGTCGTACCCGACGACGTCGAAGGCGTCGCGCAGGGCGGCGGGCAGCGCCTCGTAGCTGCTGCGGGCGAAGTTCACACCGGAGTTGCCGGGTCCGCCGGGGTGCAGTACCAGGACACCGGTGCGGTGGGCCGGGTCGGCTGCCGCCCGGCGGGTGACCGCGAGTGCGAGCGTGGGTCCGGCGGGCCGGCGATGGTCCACCGGCACCCGGGCGGTCGCGCACTCGAAGCCGTCCGCCGCCCCGTCGCAGGGACCCCAGGACAGCACCGGGACGGGCGGCGCCCCGGCGGCTCCGGCGGTGCCGGGCGCTCCCCCCAGGAGAGCGGTGACGGCGATAAGGACCAGGGATATCCCCCACACCACGCGCCTGCGGGGGTCGTCGGCCAAACGGGTCATACGGAGCTCCTCCGTCACGGATGCTGCGGAACGGGCGACAACGTAGTGGCCGGTCACCGCCCCTGTCGGCCCGCCAGGAGTTGATTCCCGGCTACCGCCAGGGTTGTACGCCCCCGGCCGGCCCGCAGGCCCTGCCCGCGGTCCGGCCGGTAGTTCGGCCGGTACTTCGGCCCCGGGTCCGGCGCCGCCTGGGGCGCTCGCCCTGTCCGCCGTCCGTGTCCGCCGTCCGTGTCCGTCCGGTGTCGGGGGTGATGTCGCGGGTACGTCCGAGCGGCGTCGGGCGCTGTCGGGGGTGGCGATGGTTCCATGGATGCCGGGGCGGGGTGTGGCTTGTCAGCGAGCAGGTGCCGGCGAGCTGGAACGAGGCTCCACCAGGCAGACGGTCCTGGACTAGGCCGTCTCTTCCGGATCTTGCCGGGCCCGCGACGCCCGGCACCGCACCTGGCCGCGTTGTCGGGGCGCCCGAGTACGTCCAGTACACGGTGCGCTCCTCCGCCTTGCCATGTACGGCACCGGACGCCGCGGGCTCGGCCGACAAGATCCGAAAAAGACGACCTAGGCCCACCGGGCGACGACGCCGGGCGCGAGGTTCGTCGAGCAGGCCTACCGGCGCGACGGGTGCACCGCGGACCGTCCGGCTTCGGAGATGGGGGCTGAACCGAAGCAGTGACGTGGCAGCCGCGCGATGGTCCTTGAGGCCCGCCCCGAGGAAGCCGAGGCCGCCAGAGTTCCGGTCGGCGCGTCGGGCCAAGTCATCCCGCTCTGCCGCGTCGGCTGCGGTCGGCCCGCAAGCCTTCCAGGACCCGAAGGGCTTGCCGAGCACTTTTCGTGTCGCCGGAAGCATGAGGCGTGATCCTGCCCACCGCCTTGCTGCGTCACCTGCCAGCTTGCGGAACAGGCGAAGCATGAGTTGAGCCCGGTATGCGGGAGGCCCCGGCACTTGATGTGTCGGGGTCTCCTGCCGTGTGCGGCTGAGTTGGCTTCGGACCCTCACCGACTGCTCGGGGGTTCAGGTGTTGAGCATCTTGAGCAGAGCAAGCAGGCCTACGACCATGCCGACAAGGGCGATGTAGAGAGTCAGGGTGATGCCGAAGGCGGCGGCGCCACGGCGGACCCGGTCTGTCCAGTGGGGCGCTGTCGAGTGGGGGAGGGCTGCGGAGACGACCCCGACGAGGAGCGCCAGGAGGAGTCCGATGGCGCACAGCAGGGCTATAAGCGCCCAAGTGATCATGGCGTGCCGATCTCGCGGGCCGGCCTCTGTGATGGGAGGCGTAGCCGTCCAAGGTGACGGCCATAGTCTTACTCTACCTAGGGGACTATGTCTATCTCTACCTAGCTAGGTAGTAGTAGCCTGTGGGTATGGGTGAACCGAGAATGACACTGGCCACGCGGGCCGTGCTCTCCGCGTTCCTGGCCGCCCCCGCTGATGAGCACTACGGTCTCCAGGTTGCCGAAGTCGCCGAACTCCCGGGCGGCACGATCTACCCGATTCTGATCCGCCTGGAACAGTGCGGATGGTTGGAAAGTCGGTGGGAGGACATCGACCCTCAGGAAGAGGGCCGTCCGCAGCGCCGCTACTACCGGCTGAGCGATCGCGGAGCGCAGGCGGCTACTGCGGCGATGGCCAAGGCGAATGACCGCAAGCGCCGTACGTTCCTGTCCGCGCGCCCCCAGGGCGGCACTGCGTGATCCAGAGGGGTGTGAACGACTTCGTCGGCACCGCCGGTCTCATCACGCTGTTACTGGTCATGTTGCTCAACATGGCGCGGACGGGCCGTACGAAGGGCCACGGGAACACCCGGCCATGGGCCAGAAGCCAGGTGCCCGCCCGTGGGCCCCTGCAGTCAATGCTGACGGAACACGCGGTCCTGTGGCGGGTACGAGCAAAGGAACTGGAAGACCTCGGGGATGCTGTCGGGGCTCAGAAGGCGATGCTTGAGGCGCACCTCTCAGAAGCGCGCGCGAGCAGGGAAAGCAATCTCGGGCACGCCTCCGCCGTGTCCAAGGCGTCCCTTGCGGAGGCGGCCGCCCGTGAATCGGCTCGCAAGGCAGCCCATGAGGCCCAGCGGCGCATCGCGCTGGCGCTTCTCTTCGTCCCGGCAGGCCAACGGGAGCGCTATCAGCGGGAGTGGAACGCCGAGATGGACTCGCTGAACGCGCGGGAGGCGTCCGCGTTCGCTCTCCAACTGCTCTGGTCGGCGCCGAGGACGGGAGCGATGTTGTGGCTCAAGCACACGTTCGGTCGGAGGCCCGCCTGATGGACGAACCGCGCCCCAGCTTCAAGATCACAGTTGCCGTAGATCAGGATGAGTCTCCTCGCTCGTCCGTCAGCCACAGCAGCATCGAGATCACCGCTGAGGGGCAGGTTGATGAATACGTCATCAAGAGATCCATTGCTCGTGCCGCTCGAATGCATCAGGAGCGACTCAAGGACCTGTGGTCCTATCAGGAGATCGCCGCCCATCTCCGTGTACAGCAGGACACCGTGCGCTCCTATCACGAGCACGGTCTTCTGCCCCCTCACGACTACGTAGAGGGCGACCAGCCCTACTGGTACGGCTCCGCCATCCGTGCGTGGGCGGCCCGTCGATCAGCCGTCCCGATGACTCCCCAGGTGATTCACATGGGGAGTCCGCTACCTGAAAGGGCTGAGCGCCGCATAGCTCTGGCCCTCATCTTCGTGCCGATGGAGCACCGCGAGCGCTACAGGCAAGAGTGGGTCAACGAGATGGCTCAGCTGAGTCCGCAAGAAGCGATGGTCTCCGCGCTCCACCTGCTGCTCCTGGCGCCGAAAATGGGCATGCTGCTGATGCTCGGACGGATCTTCGGCCGAGAGGCCTGACCCTGGCACACCGCGCCCCCGACGCTGCGGCGTTCGGGGGTTTCTCATGTCGTGACATTTCATTCAACCCGGTACGGGCATGTGTGTCCGGATACGGGAGGTGTGCGGGTGTACGGGGATCTGTGGGCGTGGGTGGTCGAGGAGTCGGCGAGAGTGGCACTGACGGCCGTGATGGCCGGCATCCCTGTGGCGGGTGCGCTGGCGCAGCAACGACAGAAGGACCGGAGCCGCACCGGACGTTCCGGCGCGTCGCAGCAGCGACGCGCCGAGGACGCGATGCTGGTGCGCTTACTGATCGGCCGGGCCTCAAGCCCTGTGCCCCCTCCTCGTCGGCCAGCTGGCAGCGTGCGGGGGAGGAGTTGGTGCGGGACGGTACGGCCGCAGACCTCGCCGCCGGGCCGCGGCGGCGTCCAGGAAGGCGCAGCACACGGTGCTGCGCACCATCGCGGCCGAGGCCGGCCGGTGGTCCTGCTGGCCGGGCGTGGCCCGTGCGTCGGCCCGACTGGTCGTTCCAGTGTCCGTGGTGGCGGTCTGGGCTTGGGTCCGGGCGAGCCCGTGCATATTTTCGCCTGTATCGGTCGGCTGCCTGCGTTCGCGGGCGGTAGTTCCGATGTCGGTGTCGGGATGCATGCGTGCGGGCGTCGCGGAGGGCTTCGCGCTGGACGCGTCCCGCCGCCGGCACGTCACCGCGCTTGAGCTTTACGTCCGCGCGGCAGTTCTGGGGGATGTGTGCGGGGCGGTTCGTCGGATCCTGGCCGTGGCTGGTGCGGGTGTTCTCGTCTGCCGGGCTGTCGCGTTGGGGCGTGCTGGTTGGGGCGTGCCGGGCCGGGGGCTCGGGGTTGTCTTTCTGTGGTCCGGTCGGCGGGTTTCCGGTTTCCGGGCCGTGCTGCTGGTGGTGGTCGGCCTGTTCGCCGGGCCCGGGCGGCACGGCTGCCGCCTTCGTCACCGGCCCCGGCGGGGCCATCAGCCGGAGCACTCTCGGTTGGGTCGGGGGCTGTGTCCCGGCCCGGATCGGTCCGGGCTGCTGCGCCGCGCGCATGACCGTCGGCTTTGCCGCCCTCGGCGGCTTCGAGGTGTTCGAAGCCAGCCGGGGCCTCACCCCGTCGTCACCGCGGGGAGGCGGAGAAGGCCGCCCGCCGTGGCCTGGTCGAGACCGGCCGCGAGTCCCTGCAGCGCACCGTCCGCGCCGCCGCGGCGTTCGCCGACGGCGACACCGATTTCCTCGAGCGGCTCCGCGACGCCAGACTGCGCGTACGCGAGCGGTTCGGTGACGACGGTGTGCTCGCCCGGTACGAGGCCGCGCGGTCCGGTGACCGGGCGGACGACGGCTCCGGTCCGGTGTGGTTCGTTGGTTCGACCCTCGTTTACGGCCTGTCCCTGTCCCTGTCCCTGTCCCTGTCCCTGTCCCTGTCCCTGTCCCTGCCCCGGATCCGCGAGCGCTTCACCGTGCACGTTGTCCCGGCCGACTGGGCGCGGGCGATGTCGCCGCGCTCGGCGATCTCCTGGCCGTCGCGGCCGCCCCATTACCCGGTGCTCGTCCGCGACCGTGTGCGGGCGGCGGGCCAGGCGGCCGGGCTGCGTTGCAGCGACGCACATCCGCTGCCGGACTCGGATGCGCTCAACTGCGAGCACGTTGGGGCGCATGTGCGACGGCGGGAGGCCTTCAACGGAGCCTGGTGCAAGCCGCGGAAGCGTCTCCGACCAGGCCGTCGACACCACCCCACCACCCACCGCACCGCACCCGGCCTGCTCGTGGGTGAGGGCCGACCACCGGCAGCCTGGCCAGTGCCTGCGCTAACACCGAGCCGGGGGATCCGGATCGCTGACCACCCGGCTGGCCCACCCGCCCGGAATACCACTCCACCAGCCCCACTGCGCTTCCACTCACGGGAGGCTCCGAAGCCCCTGTCTGGGGACTTCGCGCCGGGCCACGCTGCCGCACAGCGGCCAATGACACCGTTTTGAACTCATTCAGAGAGCCGCCCATTCCAAGAGTCGGTTGACTTGCGGGCATGTGGACACGCGTTGGCCGGACCGTATCGGTCCTGACAATCACCGTCTTGATGGTGGTGGCTGCTGCTCCCCTGAATGTTGCGGCGGACAGGGTCTGCGCTGCGGCGGAAGGACATCTGGAAGCCGGCTCGCTCGACCGTGCGAAGAAGCTCTATGAATCCGTGAAGCCGGCCGACGACGAGCGCAACTGTGCTGTGAAAGGCCTTCAGCTCGTGGCGGCGGCGCGGCATGCGGCGGCGGAGCTGGTAACAGATGGCGAGCAGCTGATTCGCTCGGGACACCTCAATAGGGCGGAGCGGATGTTCCGCGTCGCGCTCAAGGTTGATGCAGCCAACGCGGGCGCAGTGGCGGGTATTGCCAGGGTGGCAGATCTGGAAAGTCGCCCCCTGCCGACGGCGGCATCGAACTGGGATCGGTTCTACGGAGACTGGGTCCTACCCGTAGGCAGACTCGTGCTCTTCAGTACTATCGGCCTCCTGGTGCTCGGTGCGATCGCTGGTCTGTCGTCAATGCTCTGGGTCAAAGTAGGCTCAGTTGCCTGGCCGACCGGGGCCAGGCGCACTGCGAAAGGTGTCGGCTGCGCCCTGCTGGTCAGCGCGGCGATCATGACGCCTCTGTTCGCCATGTTCAATCCCTTCACTCCGACGTGGATGCAGTGCTGGATCGCAGCGTTGGTCATTTTCGTCATTGGGTTGGTTGCAGGCTTTCTGCTGTGGTGGGGTACGCGCCAGAGTCGCTTCCTGGACTGGCTGGCCTTGCTCGTCTCACTCGGCGTTTTGGTCGTGGCAGCGATCGTGATTCTGATGGTGCCCATCGCTTACGAGACACGTCTGATGGCGGCCCACATCGCTCTTGCCCTGATCGGTGTTGTTCTGACCTCGGCAGCGTTCGGGCAGAACCTGCGCCTGCAGGTGGAAGTACAGCAGCCCGACGGGAACGTGAACGCTGCAGCCACCGACTATCTGCTGGCTCGCATGAAGGGGCTCGGCACGGAAACACCGAAGGGTCTCGAGCGAGCCGACTCCGCCCTGGCCACCACCCCTTTGAGCAAGATCTCCAACGAAGAGCTGAGCGTGCTGCCCGCCGGCAACGTCGTCGGGGCATTGTCACGTCTGTTCTTCGCCCTTCGACCCGGTCTCACCTGGCGGGCACGCGTGACGCTCGTGGATGACAACAGGGTGGCGACCGCTGTCTCCCGCAACGGTCGGCATGCGGCAAGCGCGGTGTTCAGCAGGATGGAACTCGGCCTCCCCGTGGACACTGACCAGGACCGGGCAAGGGCGCAGATGCTCACCGGTGCTGCCGCCTTCGTGCTGGTGCACCTCAGCGAAGTGCACCAAGAGCTGAAGGAGGATCTGTGCGGGGCTCGGAAATGGAAGAGCGTCGCGCTGCTGGTCATCGCCAAGAGCAAGTCTCTCCTGGAAAATGAGGATCGAAGCACGCGCCGTGTGGATCTTCTGTCCCGAGCCACGGACAAGGACCCCGGGAACGTGTTGGCACGCTTCGAGTACCTGTGGGCAGGCTACGCGAACATCCCGCACGAAGAAACGAACTACGCGTCATTTGCGCGGACACTCGATACAGAATACGAAAGAGCAGGTGGCCTGCAAGAAAAGCTTGATGAAGAGGAAGGGTGGGTGCCGCTGAAGATCCGCGTTCTATACAGTCGCACCACGCAATGGATTAACGCCTACGAGGCCGCCCGCGAAAAGGGGACCCACGTGGACGTCGGAGTAGCCGCCTACCTGCAGAATGCGAAGAAATCCGCAGACGAGCTTCAACGCTTGTGTACGGTATCTTGGAATCGTAAGGAGCTGCAGCGCAAAGCCGAGGAAATGCGCCCGTTCGCTGAGAATCTTCAGCTCTGTATCGACGCCTTGAACGGCGTGAATCTGGACAATGTTCCAGAAGGGCATTCCCACAAGGGCGCCAATCCATCGCCGAGGCTGACCTACGATCACGCATGCCTGCACATGTTCCTGGCCAGCCAGCTTCCTCGCAGGAAGCGCAAGCAGCAGCGTGAGAATGCTCTGGACGATTTGCAATTCGCGCTCGTCACAGAACGCGACAGGAAGGACGCCGCAGCAGATCCGTGCTTTCGAGAGTTGCGGTCCGATGAAAGGTTCAGGCAGCTGGTGCATGATCAGCCGCCTCAGGAATTCCTTGACCTGCCTGCTTTCGTAGGTCGTCGTGTGAAGCTTGAGGAAGTTGGTGTTACCACTGTTGGCGAAGTTATTCGCCACACCCGCACCACTCAGCTTCAGGAACAGCTAGCTGCACATTTGGAGGTTTCGGCCGCGATCGTGCAGCAAATGCGCGACGTTGCGTTGCTCGCGCAAGTCCACGAAGACTTGAGCGACCCCCGCATGCTGCACGTTCTCCTCAGTGCGGGTATCACCTCCCGGGAAGCACTGTGTGAGGCGGCGCGCCGCGACGAAAGTGAACTCCTGCACCTGGTTGAAACCCGTGCTTCTGAAGAGCACTTGACCAGCCTGGCGGGCGTCAAGAAGCCTCAGCTGTGGCTAACGGTCGTCAAACGCAAACGATGCCCCTGGGGACGCTGACCAGAGCTCACGTCCTCGCCGCAGGCGCTACGGGCGCACCAACAGTGTGGCTTTGGCGGTGCGACACCACCTGCCCGTGCGTCAGGAAGCCGTACGGGCGAAGGGCCAGAACGCCTGGAAGGCAATCCTGGTACACCCGAGAGTGCTGGAACCGAACCTACTGATAGCCGCAAACCCAGCCCCGCGACAGCTGGGGCTGGTCGGTTTGTCGGTGTTGCCGGGGGTTTGGCCTGGGTGGGTTTTGCGGCCGGTTTCGGATACGACCGGATCGTGTTGCGCGGGGATTTCCCGGCCGTGCTGGGCGGTGAGCGCTTCGGCGTGATCCTCGACCCGGTCGGGGGCGCGACCCGCCGTGCCGTCCTGGAGCAGCCGGCGGCCCACGGGCGGCTCGCGGTGTTCGGCAGCCTCGCCCCTTTCGAAGGCGTCCCGGCCGACCCCGGCGACCTGCTCATGAACGGTAGGTCACTGGTGACGTACAACAGCAGCCTCCTCGCCGACACCCACCCCGAGCGCCTCGCCGACAGCGCCCGCCGCGCTCTCGCCCTCGTCGCGGACGGCAGCGTACGCGTGGACATCACCGCCGAGTACGGCTTGGAGGATCTGGCCACTGCTGTGCAGCGGCTCGCCGAGGGCGGCACCCGCGGCAAGAGCGTGCTGCGTATCGCCTGACGGCACCCCGGGCCGCCCGCCACCCCGAGCCGTCCACCGCCCCCCGTTCCCGGCGGGGCGGTGGGCGGCGGGGTGGGTTGGTGTGTGGTCAGGGCGTGGTGTCGGGGTCGCAGGTTGCGCGGTGTAGTCCGATGGTGTGTAGGGCTCGTATGAGTGCTTCTTCGTCGTTTGCGCGTACGAGGTGGACGGCTCCGTCGGTGGTGGTGATGCCGAGGTCGGCGGGGGTGGTTTCTGTTTTTGTGCGGAGTACGACGCCGCTGGGCGGGTCGAGGGCGCGTACTGCGTGGAAGATGCCGAGTGCGGTGGGGTCGTCTCGGAAGTTGCCGGTCAGGGTCAGGACGGTGATGTCGGGGAGCAGGGCCCGGGCGTGGGCCAGGGCGATGGCGGGTGTGTGGGCGTGGGAGATGACCTGGAAGTGGGGGTTGCGCTGGATCCGTGACCGCAGCAGGTCCAGCTCCGGGCCTTCGGCCATGCCGGCGAGCAGGACTGTCATCACAGTCCCTCATCCTCCGCCGCGGCAGCGGGCCCGTCGACCTGGGGTCTGTCGAGCCGGGGTCGGTCGGTCCGGGTCTGTCGATCCGGGGTCTGTCGACCTGGGGTCTGTCGACCTGGGGTCTGTCGACCTGGGGTCGGTCGGTCCGGGTCTGTCGGGCTGGGGTCTGTCGATTCGTGTGTGTCGGGCCGTGTGTGTCGGGTTGTGGGTGTCGTTCTGGGGTGTGTCGGGCGGTGGGTGTCGTGGTGGGCTGGTCGGTTTCGGTTTGTCGGGTCGGGTGTGCTGTCTGTCGTGTGTTCCTCTCGGGTGGGGGGTGTGGCTGTGTGTACGCGTCGTGTCGGGTGCGGGGCTCGTTGCCGGTCTACGCTGCAGGTCCACGGTCCGGGAGGAGTGGCAGATGACGGGTACGGCGATCCTGGATCTGCGGCCGCAGGCCCGGGTCGTGGCCGGTCTGGTGGCCGCTGTTCCCGACGCCGGGCTTGCCGGCCCGACGCCCTGTCCCGGGTACACGGTCGCCGGTCTGGTGGGTCACCTCGCGGGCCTGTCTGCTGCTTTCCGTGACGCCGCCCGCAAGGACCTGGGTGCCACGACGGACACGCCTCCCGGCACGGCCGTGCCCGTTCTGCCTGCGTGCTGGCGTGAGGAGCTGCCCGGGGTCCTGGGTGAGCTGGCCGAGGCCTGGCGGGACCCGGCGGCCTGGAGCGGCATGACCCGTGCGGGCGGTGTGGACCTGCCCGGGTCCGTCGCTGCCGTGGTGGCCGCCGACGAGCTGGTGGTCCACGGATGGGATCTGGCCCGGGCCACTGGCCTGGAGTACGTCCCCGACCCGGCCGCGCTGCGTGCCTCGTACGGGTTCCTGCGGGAGGCCGCGCAGGACGCGGGCCGCGGCGGGGGCATCTTCGGTGCGGTCGTGCCCGTGCCGGAGGGCGCCCCGCTGCTGGAGCGGGCCATCGGCCTGAGCGGCCGCGACCCGGCCTGGACGCCGCCGTCCCCCTGACACCACGGCGGACAGCAAACCACCACCCCACCACCACCGCCCCGCCGGCCGGCGGGCCACCGTCCACGGTTCACCGCCCACGCCGACGGCCCACCGCCTGCCGTCTGCCGTCCACGGCCTGCAGGGCCCACCACCCACCGTCCAGGGCGCACGACCTACCGTCCAGGGCCTACCACCCACCGGCCAGGGCCTACCACCCACCGGCCATGGCCGACGGCCGCGGCGGGCGGCCCAATGCGGGCGAGCCACGGCCCACCACCTACCGCCTACCGCCTGCCGTTCACGGCCTGCGGGGCCACTACCCACCGTCCAGGGCCCACGGCCTACCGCCCACGGTCCGTGGCCCGGTCACGGCCGGCGGCCGACGGGCTTGCGGCCCACCACCTACCGGCCGCCACCTACCGGTCACGGCCTGCACGTCCACGCCGATGGCCCACGGCCCACGCCCGACGGGCCACCGGCCACGCCCGACAGCCCACCGGCCACGCCTGACGGCCACGGCCCACGGCCACCGGCCACGGCCCACGGCCACCGGCCATGGCCGACGGCCGCGGCGGGCGGCCAATGCGGGCGAGCCACGGCCCACCACCTACCGCCTACCGCCTGCCGTTCACGGCCTGCGGGGCCCACCACCCACCGTCCAGGGCCCACGGCCTACCGCCCACGGTCCGTGGCCCGGTCACGGCCCACGGCCCACGGGCTTGCGGCCCACCATCTACCGGCCACCACCTACCGGCCGCCACCTGCCGGTCACGGCCTACCCGGCCACGCCCGATGGCCCACGGCCCACCGGCCACGCCCGACGGGCCACGGCCCACCGGCCACGCCCGACGGGCCACGGCCTGCCGCCCACCGTCCATGGCCGACGGCCGCGGCGGGCGGCTCAATGCGGGCGAGCCAGGGCCCACCGCCTACCGCCCATGGCCGGCTGGCCACGGTCCACGGTCGATGGTCGATGGGCCGGGCTTGTGGTTTTGGGGGTGGGGGTTTTCAGGTCTGGCATTGCTTTGTTGCCGCGGGGGACCAGCCGCTCCAGGCGGCGCCGGCGGCCCGGGCGTGGACCCGGATCTCCACCTTCACCGGGCCGCACACCCGTGTCGTGCTCCCCACCTCGAGGGGGCCCACGGACTCGCCCGCCCGCACATGGGTGCGGCCGCTGCCCACTTTCTCCCAGTGGCCGCCGTCGACGACACGGAAGAACGCCTCGTAGGAGACGTCCACCCCCCTCGTTCCGGTGTTGCGTGCCCTGATGTGCGCCGTGATCTCCCGTGTGGGGAACCGGCCGGCCGATCCCCGCTCGGCGCTGATGCAGCCGTTGACGGCCACCCGGCCGGTGGAGGTGCCCCCGCCGCAGGCGACCGCCGGGGCGCGGGCGCCGGCCGGGACCGCCAGCACGGTCAGCACGCCCAGCGCGGCCGCGCCCAGGACCGTTCCCGTACGCCTCAGCAGCAATGTCTCGTTCCCTTCTCCGGGCCGGTGTCGGTGAGGAGACCATGGCCCCCCGCAGGCATGGCGGGCAGCGTTTCGCCCACGGTTTCGCCCACATGGACGCGGACGGACCCGGACGGACGCGGACGGACGCGGACGGGCGCGGCGGGGCGGGGCGGGCGGACCGTGACGGGGGAGGGGCCCGGCGCGGTACGGCCGTACCGGGCCGGACTCTCCGGCCCGGTACGGGCGGTGCACTGCCCCTGCGGCCGTGCCGGGTACGGGCACGGCGCGCTCCGGCCGTGCCGGGCCTGCGGCCCGCCCCCTTTTCCCGGCCTGCGGGGCGGTTCCGGTCCTGGGCCGGCGGCTTTCCCGGCCTCTGGGGCGGTTCCGGCCGGCGGCCGGCTGTCCCGGAAGGGGGTACGGCTGGTGACAGCCGGTGAGATCCGGGCGTCTGGGGGGTGACCCGCCCCATAGGGCCCACGTCACATACGAGCCGGGGTAGTAGCCCCCGCAGGCCCTGTACCGGCCCCTGGTGGTGGCCTCCACCTGCACGGATCCCTCCGGCACCGGCGGGGGGCGGCTGGTGTCCGGCTGCGAGGGCGCTTAGTAACCAGGGTCGTTGCCAGGGGGTCGGGCCGTCTGTAGAACTGGATGAGTCGCCAGGCGGCAGGGGTACTTCACCCGCCGCCGACGAACCCCTCTCCACCGCGTGAGTGGCTCACGCATGTCTTCGGCATGCCTGCGACCGCCCTTGTTTCCCTGTGGAAGGTCAATCCGTGTCCAACACCGTCATCCGCCGCATCGCCGCTTCCAAGAAGGCCCTCGCGGGCTCCGTCGTCGCCCTGGGCGTCGCCGGCTCCATGCTCGCCGCCGTTCCCGCCCAGGCGGCCCCGGTGAGCGCCAAGGCGATCGCGCAGCAGATGATCAAGGACCCGGCCCAGTTCGCCGCGTTCGACAAGATCATCTCCCATGAGAGCGGCTGGGACTACACCGCGACCAACGCCTCTTCCGGTGCCTACGGCCTGGCCCAGGCCCTGCCGGCCTCGAAGATGGCCTCCGCGGGTGCGGACTGGAAGACCAACCCGGCCACCCAGATCAAGTGGGGCCTGGACTACATGAACGACCGCTACGGCAGCCCGGTCGGCGCCTGGAACTTCTGGTCCGCCAACCACTGGTACTAAGCCGCCACCAGCGGACAGCACAGCACGCATACGACGACGCCCGGCCCGGACACCCCGGCCGGGCGTCGTCGCGTCCGCGGCCACCGCCGTCTTCCCCAAGGCCCGGCGAGGCGGGCGGTCACAGGGACGGAGCCCGGCCGACGCGGCCCTGCCGCACCCGCCGGCCGGCACCGGGCGGCGGCACCGGGCGTGCCGGGCGGAAACGGCATCCGGCATCCGGTGGTGTGCGGGCCGGGAGGACGGCCGGCGGCACGGCGTGGTCTTCGTGCACGGCATCACGCCGCGGGAGCCGGGACCGCGTGCGGGGGTGTCCGCGGATCCTCGCGTCGCCGGTCACGGACACGCAGGGATGGCGCAGGGTGTTCGGCCCGGCGGCGGACGGCGAGGGCGTGGTGCGGGCCGGCGCGTTCGGCGGATGGTCCTCCGCCGCCGAAACACGGGCCGGGGGACGGTGTGGCGCGACCGGCCGGCATGCCCCGTGACGCGGTGGAGACGGTCCGCCGCGGACCGTCCGCCGGCGGTGTTCTCCCGTGCCGGGGGACGGCGTGGACATCTGCGGCTCCGGAACCGGGGAAGAGCCCGGGCGGCGGGGTGAGCGGCGGGACCTCCTGCTGCCCGGACCGGTGGCGGCCGGCGTCCCGCACCCCGGGACGGCCGGTGTGCACGGCCCGAAGACGGGTCCTACCGGGACCGGGCCGGGGCCGGGCCGGGGCCGGGACCGCCACACACTGGCATTCACGGAGACCCGGTTCGGCCTGGGCCTGCCCCGCGGCGTACTGGAGGACGGGCCGCTGCCCGCCTGAGTCATCGCCCGGGCGGCACCGGACGCAGGGGCCACGGCAGCGGGGCGCCGCGCCCCCGGCACAGGCGGTCTCTTTCGGATCGTGCCGGCCGGGCCCGCGGCGTCCGGTGCCGTGCATGGCATGGCATGGCGGAGGGGCGCGCCGTGTACCGGACGTACTCGGGCGTCCCGGCGACGCGGCCGGGTGCGGTGCCGGTCGCCGCGGGCCCGGCGGGATCCGAAAGGGACGGCCTGGGTGTCTTGCCGATCATGCCGGGCTCGCGGTGGCCGGCACCGCGCCTCGCCGCGTCGCCCCCTCGTCCGCCTTGCGATGCTTCCCCTCGGCCCTGGCGGGCCTGGGGAGAAAGACCCACGGAACCGGCCACCGCTCCCTGATCCGGCCTGACCGGCAAGACACCCCTTGGGGTCCGGCCCCGTGGCCGAACCCCAGGACCAGGCCGGCCCCCGGCCCCTGGTCTGGCCCCTGGCCCCTGGTCTGGCCCCTGGCCCCTGGTCTGGCCCCTGGCCCCTGGTCTGGCCCCGGCCTTGCCTCCGGCCCCGCCCCCGGTCCCGGCCGCGCACCGCGTCCCTGGCCCAGGCCTGCCCTCAGTCCCGGCCCGCGCCCGGCCCGCGCCCGGCCCGCGCCCCGGTCCCGGCCCTGCCTCCGGCCCCGCCCCCGGTCCCGGCCGCGCACCGCGTCCCCGGCCCAGGCCTGCCCTCAGTCCCGGCCCGCGCCCGGCCGCACCGCGCCCCCGGCCTAGGCCCCGCCTCCGGCCCCGGCCCGCCCCCGGCCCCGCA
The DNA here is from genome assembly GCF_017639205.1 of Streptomyces nojiriensis. Lineage (NCBI taxonomy): Bacteria > Bacillati > Actinomycetota > Actinomycetes > Kitasatosporales > Streptomycetaceae > Streptomyces > Streptomyces nojiriensis. Next base: position 9,010,121 of record NZ_CP071139.1, read on the forward strand.
CCGCGCCCCCGGCCGCGTACCGCGTCCCCGGTCCCGGTTGGACTGCGCTGGGTGGCGGGCGGTCCCACAATGGGACCGGGGCATGCGCGTGGCCGTTCCGCGGCGGTGCCCCCCCGGCTCGCGCCGGCTGAGAGGAACGCGTTCATGCGCGCTGAGACGTCACCGGCCGCAAGGAGGGCGGGGGCCTTCGCCGCGGTCGCCGTCGCGCTGTTCTGTATCCAGCTCGACTTCTTCGCCCTCAACCTCGCCATCCCCGAGATCGCGGCGGAACTCGGCGTCACCGTCTCGGCCGCGCAGTGGACCCTGTCCGCCTACATGCTCGCCATCGGCTGCTTCTTCATCATCGGCGGCCGGGTGGGAGACGTCTTCGGCCGGCGCGGCAGTCTGCTCGCCGGGATCGCCCTGTTCGCGGCCGGTTCCGCGGGCTGCGCGCTGGCACCGGGCCTGGGCCCGCTGGTGGCCGCCCGGATCGTGCAGGGGGTGGGCGCGGCGTTCGTCTTCCCGGTGTCCGTGTCCGTGATCACCAACACCTTCCCCGCCGAGTCCCGTGCCGCAGCCCTCGGCGCGGTGTTCGGCGTCGCGAACATCGGGACCGCGCTCGGGCCCTTCGTGGGCGGCGGGTTCACCGAAGGCCCCGGCTGGCGCTGGATCTTCTGGCTGATGGCACCGCTGAGCCTGCTCTCGCTCCTGACCGCCCTGGTGTACGTACCCGACTCGCGCGACACCTCGGCACCCCGCCGGCTCGACCTTGCCGGCTGCGCCCTGATCGTGTGCTCGCTGGCCGCGCTCACCCTGGCCGTCGAACGCGGGGACGCCTGGGGCTGGGGGAGCGCCCGTACCCTCCTGTGCTTCGCGCTGGCCGTGACGGCCGGCGCCCTGTTCCCGGTACGCGAACGGCACGCCCGCCACCCCCTGGTCGATCTGCGGCTCCTGCACAACGTCCCGTACGTCCTGGTGACCGGGATGGGCTCGCTCGCGAACATGGGCTACGGCGTCACCGTCTTCCTCGCCACCCTCTACCTCCAGGACGTACGCGGGCTCTCGCCCCTCCTGGCGGGCACGGTGTTCCTGGCCCCGGCCCTGCTGGTCGCGGTCAGCGGCCCGCTCGGCGCGCGCCTGGGCCGGCACATGCGGCCGACCGCGGTCATGGCGCTCGCCGGCGCGATCGCGGGCACCGGAATGTACGCGCTGGCCGGGGCCGGCGCGTGGTGGCTGTACGTGCCGGTGTTCGCGTGGTGCGGCCTGGGCCTCGGGCTGGGCTGGACCTACTCCGGCGTGGCGACCCAGCAGGTCGTCGCACCGGAGCGGGCGGGGGAGGCCTCGGGCGTACTGCTGACGTTCCTGGTCACGCTGGGCGCGATCGCCCTCGCCGGGACGGCGGCGGCGATCTCCGCGATGACCCCGCAGCACCCGCCCGAGGACGTCTACGACGCGATCCTGCGGCTGGGCGGGGTGGTCATCGTCGCGGCGGCGGCGGCCGTCATGGCCGTACGCCACCGGCTCGTGGTGCTCGGCAGGATCCCGCCCCTGTCCCTGCGGGCGGACGCCGCCGCCGCCGCGCGGGAGCCGGGCCGCCGGCCCTGACGGCGCGTCCGCCCCGACCGCCCCCGCCCGCTTCCGCCGCCCCGCCGCACTCACCGCCCGGCACGCACCGGCCGCCGCTGCCGCCGCCTTGCTGATCTCCCGGTCGGAGGTCTCGACGAGGCCGTCGGTGAAGAGCATCAGGACGTCGCCGGGGCGCAGGTTGCCGCGGGCCGCAGCCGCGGGCGCGTACGGCCGGCGGGCTCCGGGCGGTTACGCGTTCCCGGCCCGCGTCCCGCGCACGGAGCCCGCGCACGCAGAACACCGAGGGCACCCGGCCGCCGGGCACCACACCCCCGCACCCCCGTCCGCACCCCCGCCCGAACGACCGCCCCGCCGAGGTCTGCGCCGCCGGGGCCTTGCCGGTGGGGGCGGCCACCACCGGTCCCGGTCCCGGTGGTGGCGAGGCGGGACGCGCTGCGGACGGTGCGCGGGATCACGCGGGACTGCCGTCCCCGCCGGCCGAACTCCCTGGTGGGGCGCACCCGTTCGGGACACCGTCCGGGCTGTCGTCGCCGGATGCCCGAAGCTCCCGGGAAGTCCGCCGCCGCGATGACCGCCTGGCAGGAAGGGCCGGCCCCCCGGGGGGCCGCCTGCGCCGCGCGATCGCCGAGCGAACCCGCCCCCGCACCCCGACAGCCCGGGGGGGACGCGCCGCCGCGCGTACTGGACGTCGCCGCGGCGACGGCGGCGACGGCGTGCGCCGCACCGCCCGCGGGCACCACGTCACCATCGCAGGCCGCCCTGCCCGCCGCCGCGCCCGCCCTGCCCGCCGCCGCGCCCGCCCTGCCCGCCGCCGCGCCCGCCCTGCCCGCCGCCGCGGCCGGGCGGGCCGCGGCGCCCGGATTGACGGAGCCGATCACCTGTCGGCGGGCCGGCGTGGCCGCGCCGTCGGCCGGATCCGCTGACGCGGATCCGGCGTGGTCCTGTGCCACACCTTCCTCCGGTACTTGAACGGCGTGTCGGGGACATTCGCCGCGATCCCCGCCCCGCTGAAGCGCGGCGGGCCGTTCCCGGCGACGGCGGCCCTGAACGCCGCCGTCCGCGGGACGGACCCCGCCGCCGCGCCGTCCGCGCCCGGCACTACGGCATCCGCGCCTTCTGCGGCTGTGTCACCGGCGGCGCGCGGACGCACGGCCCGGCGTTCCACGCCGGCCTCGAGCGACCGGAGCCCGCCACCGGCGCCCGCCCGCTCTGCATGCGTACGGCGAGGTTCTTGCGGCTGACGGCACGCAACGGGCCACCCGGGGCCGGACGTCCGGCTCCGTACACGGTCCGGACCTGATCACGGCGGCCTTCCTGTAATCCTGCGATCCTGCGCTCCGCGGTACAGGCGCGGGAACAGCAGGGAACGCTCCCGCTCCCGCCGGGCCGGGTGGACAGGAGCGGGCAGTGCCGGACAGTCACCGGCCCCGCAGGGCCTGGAGAGTGGACACCGCCGGGCACGAGTCTGTGCCCCATGAAGGCCGCACCTGCCCGGGCGGCCGGCACGAGACCCGTATCCGCACTCCCGGGAGCATCCGCCATGACGTCCCGCGCCCTGCGCACCCTCACCGTGCTCACCGCCACCGCCACTGCCGGCGCCGCTCTTTGCGTCACCGGCTCCACCGCCTATGCCGCCCAGGACACCGGGCGGCGCGTGCCGGGGATCGCCGCCGCCTGGACCCGTGCCTGGAACGGCACCGATCCCCGGGCGCTCGGCGCCCTGTTCACCGCCGACGGCACCTACACCGACGGGGCCGTCGGCGTCACCTTCCGCGGCCGCACCGAGATCGCGGGGTGGAAGGCCCGCGCCGGCACCCTCATCGACAACGTCCGTGTCACCGTGCGCAGCACCCGCCTCGACGGTGACCGCATCACCGTCCGGGCCGTCTACTCCGGCATCTCAAGGGCGCGCCCAGGTCCTTCGCCGTGCCGATGACCACCCGGCTCGGCCTGGACGGCAGTCACTGCCGGATCGCCTCGGATGAGGACCGCTACAGCCTGGCCGCCGTCCTCGCCCAGTCCGGCCTGCCCGCCGGCTGGACCCCGCCCGCCGTCTGACGCCGGCCGCCAGGGCCGCCGTACGCACCTCAGCGGCCGCGGCGCCCGCCCCGGTGCAGCGCGAGCCCGGCGGCGGCGCTTACGGCGGCGGTTACGGCGGCGGCGGTTACGGCGGTGGCGGTGCCGGCCGTCATGAAGCCGTTGCGTGAGCGCCAGGACAGCACCGACCAGCGGGACTGCGCGGACAGCAGCGAGCCCGTGCTGAGCCAGGAGCCGGCGGAGAGCGCGGACAGGCAGGAGCCGAGGGAGGCGGCCGAGAGTGTGCAGCCCACGGAGCCGACCGACAGTACCGAGCCCACGGAGCCGATCGAGAGCACCGACCCCACCGAGCCGATGGACAGCACCGAGTCCTTCGACCAGAGGGACAGAAGGGAACCGTCCCTGCGCCGCCACGGGTCCGTCCATGCACGAGATCCGGTCACGGGCCCATCCTGGCAGGGAAGGGGGCCGTGGGGGAGGGGTACTCGCCGGGCGGAGCCGGCCGGAATCGAACCGGCGTCCTCGCGGTGTTGGAGACCGCGCGCGTCGACCTCTGCGCTACGGCTCCGCCCGCCCCGGGATCGTACCGGTGCCGCACACCCCCAGACCGCCCCCCCGGCACGGCACCCCCCCGGCACGGCACCCCCCGCCACGGCCCCCCGCCACGGCCCCCGGTAGGGCTTCCGGGGGGTGTGTCGTGTTCTTCCGGACAGCCGCACCGCAGAACGTCCGATTATCGACCCCTTGGGAGGGAACGCCGCGTGCGTTCCCGTCGGTTCACCGGAGGGAACCGGGTCGGGCCCGCACGACTCGCCCCGGCCGGCAGACCGATGGCAAGGAGAAACCGTGCGCATACTCTTCACCGGACCGGCCGCGGCCGGTCACCTCTTCCCGATGATCCCGACCGCGCAGGCCTTGCGTGCCGCCGGCCACGAGGTGCTGTTCGCGGGCTCGCAGCCGCTCGGCCCGCTCCGCGAGAGCGGTTTCCCGATCGTCGAGATCGGCGACGGCCGCAGCATCCGGGACGTCTTCGAGCAGTCCACGGACCAAGAAGTGCGCTACGTCGCACCGGACCTGACCACGGACCAGATCCTCGACAGGGCGGCCCACGGCTTCGCGCTCGTCTCCCGCTCCACCGTGGACGGCCTGCTGGAGGCCGCCGACAGCTGGCGTCCCGACCTGCTGGTCTACGACTCCTTCCAGGCCTCGGCCCCGCTGGTCGCGGCCAAGCTCAAGATCCCGTCGGTGGTCCACAACTTCGGTGTCACCTCCGGCCTGGACATGGTGGCCCGGCTCGCCGCCAACTTCACCGAGGCGTACGGGACGTACGGGGTGGCCGGCCCGGCCGAGCCCACCGCGCTGAACATCGTCCCCGCCTCGCTCGGCGGCGACCCGGGCGGCCTGCGCGTGCGCTACCTCCCCTACAACGGCGGCGGCACCGTCCCCGCCGGGCTGCTCCGGCGCGCCGGCCGTCCGCGCGTCGCCGTCACCCTGGGCACCGTGCTGACCGAGCTGGACGGCGTCCGCGCCATCGTCGGTCTGATCGAGGCCGCCGCGTCGGTGGACGCCGAGTTCCTGCTCGCCGTCGGCGACGCGGACCTCGGCCCGCTGGGCACCCTCCCCGACAACGTCCGCCCGCTGCCCTGGGTCCCGCTCGCCGAGCTGCTGACCGCCTCCGACGCACTGGTCCACCACGGCGGCTCCGGCACCCTGCTCACCGCCCTGCAGGCCGGCCTGCCCCAGCTCCTGCTGCCCCAGGGCGCCGACCACTTCGCCAACGCCGACGCGCTCACCGCCACCGGCGCCGCCCTGCGTTCCGCCTCCGACGCCGTCGACGCCCCGCTGCTGACCCGCCTCACCGCCGACCCGGCCCTGCGCGAGGCGGCCGCCCGCCTCCGCGCGGAGAACGCGGCCCTGCCGACCCCGGCCGAAACGGTCCCCGCCCTGGAGGCCCTGGCCGCCTCCTGAGGAGCGCATACCGGATCAGTACGGCCGCCGGGCCCGGCCGGGGACGGCCGTACAGACCCGGCGAGCGCGCACCCCTGCCCCCGACCGCGCCCCCGCCCGTACTCCTGCGGCGGGGGCCCATACGCGGCTTCGTGCTCAGCCCGCGACGCCGGCGCCCGGGGCGGGCAGGGGGGTGCGGGCGACCACGGCCATGAGTTCGAGCGGGAGTTCCGTGTCGTGCTGCCCGACGGTGAGGCCGATCCAGCGGCCGCGGTCCGGGACGGTCCACACCTGCATGCTGCAGGCGCACTGGGACAGGCTGCCGACCGGCTCCGGGACCCACTCCCCGTCGAAGCCGACCTCCAGGTACGGCCCAAGGTCCACGGTGAGCGGATCGCCCCAGCGCACCGTGAGGGCCGCGGCCAGAGTGCCGAGGACGGCGCTCATCTGCGCGTCGGCCAGGTTCAGGGCCCGGTGGTACTCGTCGTCCCAGAAGTCCTCGCTCGCGCGCAGCACACGGACGCGGAAGTCCGGGCCGCCGTAGCCGGCGGCGTCCGCGAAGTCCGCCGCCGGGAAGGGCAGCGCGATCATCGCGTCGATGACCGGCAGGTATCGCCCGGGCGCCTCTTCCGGGACGGCCTCCGGCCCAACGGCCTCCGGCCCAACGGCCTCCGGCCCAACGGCCTCCGGTTCAGCGGCCTCCGGCTCGGCGGTGCTCATGGCCGCAGGCTACGAGACCGCCCGGACAACCCCCGCACCGGGCCCGGTGCCTCAGCCGCCGCTCAGGGTACGGCCGAGGAGGGGCAGCAGCCGGTCCCAGTGGCGCTGCAGCCCGGCGGGGTCGAAGGCGTCGGTGTCGGACATGGTGAAGCCGTGGACGGTGCCGGGGTAGACCTCGCAGGTGTGGCCGACACCCGCGGCGTCCAGGGCCCGTTCGAGCTCGCCGAGGGCCTCGGGCGTCATGTCGGATTCGGCGTGGCCGAGGTGGACCTGGGCGGTCAGCGTGGACAGGAGGCGGCGAAGGTCCTCGGGCCCGTCGGCGCCCACGGGGCCGTGGAACGCGGCGACGGCGGCCACCAGGCCGGGGTGCGCCGCGGCGGTGCGCATCGCCAGGAGCCCGCCGATGCAGTAGCCGGTCACCGCGACCGGGCCGGCCCCGACCTCGGACCGGGTGGTGAGGAACCTGAGGTAGGCGTCGGCATCGCTCAGGACACGTTCGGGGGTGTGCGCCTCGATCAGGGGCATCAGCCGGGCGAAGACCGCGGGCCGGGCCTCTTCCCCGATGTACTCGGGGAGGTCGATCACCGGTGCCGGGCCGTGCCGGTGGAAGAGGTTGGGGACGAGTACGTAGTACCCGTGCCCGGCGAGTTCGAGGGCCATCTCCCGCAGTACGGGCCGGATGCCGAAGCCGTCCGGGTACATCAGCACCCCGGGTGCCGTTGCCGTCCGCCGCGGTCGGGGAAGGCGGCGAAAGCGTCGGCCGGGCCGTCAGGGGTGGGGATCGACAGGGTCGTGATGGGCATGAGTTGTCTCCGTCGTGGTCGGTAAGGCCGATGTGGCGAGCCTGTGGTCGAACACGGCGGAGGCGGAGCTCGGGCGGCGGCGCGGGCTCCTCGCCCGGACCGGGAGTCCGCACCGGCCCGTACGGCGCTCAGCGGAGCACCGGGTCACCGATCCGTGTGTGGCGCGATGCCGTCCCGGGAGTCATGGTCGCCCACCCTAGCCGCCGGGCGGCTCCGTTCGCGAGGAGGATTCGGGGGTTCCCCGGCCAACTCCCCGGATCCCGGGCCCGGTCGGCGCTCCCGGCCCCGCGGCGGGCGGCCCGGCTCCCGGTGGCCGGAACTCGCCCGGGGCGGGTGAACAAAGAGCTACGTGCTGGTAACTTACGCGAGTTGATCAAGGTCGGGGTGTGGCCGGCCACGCTCCCGGCCCGAGCCACCCCCACCCCAGTCAAGGAACCACATTGGCACGCACCGTCGCTGCGGCGGCCCTCGTCCCCACCACGGCCCTCGCACTCGGCCTCTCCCTCCTCGGCGCCGCCCCCGCGTCCGCCGCGGACGCCCCCACACCGCACCTGGACTCCGTCGAGCAGACCCTGCGCCAGGTCTCGCCGGGCCTGGAGGGCTCGGTGTGGGAGCGCACCGCCGGCAACCGGCTCGGCTCCTCCGTCCCCGGCGGCGCCGACTGGCTGCTGCAGACCCCCGGCTGCTGGGGCGACCCGGCGTGCGCGGAGCGGCCCGGATCGCGCCGTCTCCTGGAGAAGATGCGCCAGGACATCGCCGGCGCCCGCGAGACGGTGGACATATCGACGCTCGCGCCCTTCCCCAACGGCGGCTACCAGGAGGCGATCGTCGCGGGCCTGAAGGAGGCCGTGCAGAAGGGCGGCCGGCTGAAGGTGCGCGTCATGGTGGGCGCCGCGCCCGTCTACCACTCCACGGTGATCCCGTCGTCCTACCGCGACGAGCTGCTCGCGAAGCTGGGCCCGGCCGCCGCGGGCGCCATCACCCTGAACGTGGCCTCGATGACCACCTCCAAGACCGCGTTCTCCTGGAACCACTCCAAGCTGGTCGTCGTGGACGGCACCTCGGTGATCACCGCGGCATCAACAGCTGGAAGGACGACTACCTGGAGACCTCGCACCCGGTCGCCGACGTCGACCTCGCGCTGACCGGGCCCGCCGCGGGCTCCGCGGGCCGCTACCTGGACTCCCTGTGGGACTGGACCTGCCGCAACAGGAGCAACTGGGCCTCGGTCTGGTTCGCCGCCTCGCCCGGCGCGGACTGCATGCCCTCCCTGCCCAGGCCCGCCGCCCCGGCGGGCGGCGGGGACGTGCCCGCGCTCGCCGTCGGCGGCCTCGGCGTGGGCATCCGCCAGAGCGACCCCGCCTCCTCCTTCCGCCCCGTCCTGCCCACGGCCGGCGACACCAAGTGCGGGATCGGGGTCCACGACAACACCAACGCCGACCGGGACTACGACACCGTCAACCCGGAGGAGAGCGCCCTGCGCGCCCTGGTCTCCAGCGCGACCTCGCACATCGAGATCTCCCAGCAGGACGTGCACGCCACCTGCCCGCCCCTGCCCCGCTACGACGTGCGCCTCTACGACGCCCTCGCCGCCAAGCTCGTCTCCGGCGTGAAGGTCCGCATCGTCGTCAGCGACCCGGCCAACCGCGGCACGATCGGCAGCGGCGGCTACTCCCAGATCAAGTCGCTCAACGAGGTCAGCGACGCCCTGCGCGGCCGCGTGGCGGCCCTGACCGGTGACGGCGGCCGGGCGCGCACCGCGATGTGCGAGAACCTCCAGCTGGCCACCTTCCGCGCGTCCGACCGGCCCACCTGGGCGGACGGCAAGCCCTACGCCCAGCACCACAAGCTGGTCTCGGTCGACGGATCCGCCTTCTACGTCGGCTCCAAGAACCTCTACCCCTCCTGGCTCCAGGACTTCGGGTACGTCGTCGAGAGCCCGGCCGCGGCCGGACAGATCAAGAGCGACCTGCTGGACCCGCAGTGGCGCTACTCCCAGGCCACCGCGACGTACGACTGGGCCCGCGGCCTCTGCCAGGCCTGACACCCCCGGCCCCCGGCCCCCGGCCCCCGGCCCCGGCCCCCAGGCCCCAGGCCACCGGGCCCCAGGCCTCCCGCCCCCGCCGTCCCGGCCTCCGGGCCCCGGCTCCCCGCCCCGCCGCGCCGGCCCCTGCCGCCGGGCGCGGCGGGGCGGCCCCGTACCCCCGTACCCCCGTACCCCGTACCCCCGTACCCCCGTACCCCGTACCCCGTACCCCGGGGCCGCCGTGCCCCGGCCCCGCGCCGGGCGGGAATACCCCGGGCGCACCCCCCGTTCCCAGTGTGGTTGAATCATCAACAATCTTGGAAGGGGATGGGAAGCCATGCAGTTCGGGATCTTCACCGTCGGCGACGTCACGGCCGACCCGACGACCGGACGCGTGCCCGGCGAGCACGAGCGCATCAAGGCGATGCTCGCCATCGCACAGAAGGCGAGGAAGTCGGCCTCGACGTCTTCGCCACCGGCGAGCACCACAACCCGCCGTTCGTCCCCTCCTCGCCGACCACGATGCTCGGCTACATCGCCGCACGCACCGAGCACCTGATCCTGTCCACCTCGACGACACTGATCACCACCAACGACCCGGTGAAGATCGCCGAGGACTTCGCGATGCTCCAGCACGTCGCGGACGGCCGCGTCGACCTCATGACGGGCCGCGGCAACACCGGACCGGTCTACCCTGGTTCGGCAAGGACATCCGCGACGGCATCGACCTCGCCATCGAGAACTACGCCCTGCTGCGCCGCCTGTGGGACGAGGACACCGTCACCTGGAAGGGCAAGTTCCGCACCCCGCTGCAGTCCTTCACCTCCACCCCGCGCCCCCTCGACAACGTCGCGCCCTTCGTCTGGCACGGCTCCATCCGCTCCCCGGAGATCGCCGAACAGGCCGCCTACTACGGCGACGGCTTCTTCCACAACAACATCTTCTGGCCCGCCTCCCACACCGAGCAGATGGTCCGCCTCTACCGGAGCGCTACGCCCACTACGGCCACGGCACCCCCGAACAGGCCATCGTCGGACTCGGCGGCCAGGTCTTCATGCGCAAGAACTCCCAGGACGCGGTACGCGAGTTCCGCCCCTACTTCGACAACGCACCGTCTACGGCCACGGCCCGTCCCTGGAGGAGTTCACCTCCCAGACACCGCTGACCGTCGGCTCGCCCCAGCAGGTCATCGAACGCACCCTGTCCTTCCGCGACTACGCCGGCGACTACCAGCGCCAGCTGTTCCTGATGGACCACGCGGGCCTGCCCCTGAAGACCGTCCTGGAACAGCTCGACCTCCTGGCGAAGAGGTCGTACCCGTCCTGCGCAAGGAGTTCGCGAACCTGCGCCCGGCCGGCGTACCGGACGCCCGACCCACCCGCCCGCGTGGCGGCCGCCCGGCAGGCCCGAAGGAGCGGACCCAGGCATGAAACTCGCCGTCGTATCGGCAGGACTGAGCTCGCCCTCCTCCACCCGCCTGCTCGCCGACCGGCTCACGGCCGCCACGCTCGCCCGCCTGGACGCCGAACCCGAGACCGTCGAACTGCGGAACTGGCCACGGAGATCGCCCAGCACCTCGTCACCGGATTCCCGCCCGCCCGGCTGGCCGCCGCACTCGACACGGTGGCGGCCGCGGACGGCCTGATCGCCGTGACCCGGTCTTCGCGGCCTCCTACAGCGGCCTGTTCAAGTCGTTCTTCGACCTCATCGACAAAGACGCCCTCACCGGCACACCGGTCCTCCTCGGCGCGACCGCGGCACGGCCCGGCACAGCCTGGTCACCGAACACGCCATGCGCCCGCTCTTCACCCACCTGCGCGCACTCGTCCTGCCCACCGCCGTGTACGCGGCCTCGCAGGACTGGGGCGAACAGGGCCTGGCACAGCGGATCACCCGCGCGGGCACGGAACTGGCCCGCTCCATGCACCCCGCCACCCCCGACACCGCCCCCGACACCGCCGCCGCGATCGCACCCCGTTCGGTGACCGGGGCGATCACCTCCGCGGATCCCGCACACGGCCACCGGCCGGTGCCCTTCGAACAGAGGCTGGCCGCACTGCGCGCCGGGTGACGGCCCCGCGGCCCCACCCGGCGGGCAACATGCCGCGGTCGGCGTAATCGACGCTTCGGCCCGGCTTCCTCCTCACGCTGTGACAGTCGATCACGCCCATGTCAGGAGGCCCGTGTGCACAGCTCCCGTGGGCGCGCGGCCCTCCGCACGGCACCGGGAGCGGGCGGTGAGAGGCACCCGCCCGGACACGCCCCGACGGCCGCGCGACGACGGCTTCCGGCCGGCCGCGCCGCCGGCCTGGACGCGGTGGCTGCCGTTCCTCTACACCGCCCTCGTCCTCCTCCTGGAAGCCGCCCTGCACAAGGAATGGCGGTGAGCTTCTTCCTCATCGCCCTGCCCGCCATCGCCGCGTACGCCTTCGGCCCGGCCGCCGTGGCCGCGTTCACCGCCCTCGCGATCCTCCTGGAAGGCTCCCTCGCCGCCACCGCCCACCACCTCGGCGAGACCCACCACGTCACCGCCGACATCGCCACCGCCGTCGTCGGCATCCTCGCGACCGCACTCGCCGCACACCGCCGCAGCCAGGAACGCCACCTCGTCCACGCCAACTCCGTCGCCGAAGCCCTGATGCGGGCCCTGCTGCGCCCGGTGCCGCACCAGGTCGGGAACGTGCTCGCGGCCTGCCTGTACCGGCCCAGCGAGGCCGGGACCATGGTGGGCGGCGACCTCTTCGACATCCGCGCCACCCGGGCGGGGAACGCGCCATCATCGGCGACGTACGCGGCAAAGGACTCCCGGCGGTCCGCACCGTCGCAGCCCTCCTCGGCAGCTTCCGCGACGCCGCCTACGAGGCGCACGACCTGCCGGCCGTCGCCGCCCGCCTGGAACGGGGGCTGGTCCGCGAGCCGAGGAGACCCGGGACGCCGAACTGTTCGCGACCGCCGTGCTCATCGAGTACGACAGCCTGGCGCACCAGGTGACGGTGGCCAACCACGGCACGTGGAGCCGGTACTGATCTCCCGCGGCCGGGTACGCACGCTGGACGGCCCGCCGGCGCTCCCGCTCGGCCTGGGCCGGCTGGCCGCACCACACGCACCGGACGGGCAGGACAGACCGGACGGGCCGGACGGCCGGTGGCGCGCACCCACCCCTTCACCCGGGGCGACGTACTGCTGCTGGTCACGGACGGCTGGTGGAGGCCCGTGACACCGGCGGCGACTTCTACCCCCTGGTGGAGCGGCTGCGCCACCGCTTCGAAGGCCGCCCGCACCCGGACCCGCCGACGTCGTCGACTTCCTCAACACCGACCTGCCCGCCACACCCGCACCCTCCACGACGACGTCGCGATGCTCGCGATCGCCCCGCACGCCCCCGGCTGACACACCACCCCCGCCCCGCCCCGCCCCGCCCCGCCCCGCCCCGGACGGCCGCCGCACACCACGAAGGCCCGACAACGACCCGGGGCCTTCGTGCACTTCGCTGACCTACCCGTCCAACGACCCCGGGGCGAGCGTCACGCCCCCGCCCCCGGATGCGGCCGGCCGCGCTGCCCGCGCCCTACCCAAACAGCCGGTCTCCGGGCGCGGCCATGCGATGGGTCCCGCCGTGGCGCATCACCCAGTCACGGATCAGGGGGGCGACGGAGTTGGCGCACTGCCAGCCGTCGTCGTACTCCCGCACCCCCGT